>CAUDNY010000001.1 GCA_958450865.1 uncultured Collinsella sp.
GAGCGAAAACGCCCCGTCGCAATAGCCAAAATGAAGCACGGCACCGTTGTCGGGTAGCTCTCCCCCGCCAGTCACATACTCAAGAAACTCCTGGCACGCTGAGCCGTGGGAAACCGCCAGCACGCAGTCGTGCTGCGGCCTGGCCATGATGCGGGACAGCGCCGCGACCATGCGCGACTGAAGCCGCACTTCCGACTCGCCGCCAAAGGCCACCGGATAATCGCCCCAGGGCTGCGGCGGCATCTCGCGATTTGATGTGCCCTCCAGCGAGCCAAAATGCCACTCACGCAGGTCATCGACCAGCTCAATGGAACGGCCCTCGCCAACGATAAGCTCGGCCGTATGCCGCGCCCGGCCCAACGGCGAGGAATACACATGATCAAAGGCCACGCCACGCGCCGCAAACGCCGTACGCGCCGTCAGCGCCTGCTCGCGCCCGCGCGCCGTAAGCGGCGAATCGTGCCAGCCCTGCAAAATGCTCTGCACATTGAGCTCAGTCTGCCCATGCCGCACCAAATACAGATCTGCCACACACCCTCCCCTCGTACCACCACAAAGGGGACAGGAGCCTTTGTGGTGATTTTGCCGCCGGATTGCACCGCAACGACGCACAACTACAGCAGCACGTCGGCAAGCGGACGCTTGGGTACGTGGTGCACCCGCGCCTCGTCGCGCCAATAATTGATGGAGCCGTCGGGGTTGGAATCGATCGCATCGATCACCTGTGTCTCGGCCGGAATGCCAAACGCCATGATCAGCTTGAGCTCATACTTGTCGTTATCGAGCCCCATGGCATCGATCGCGTGGAGCGTAAAGGCCTTGAACATGCAGGCTGCCACCTCGGGCGTGGCGCTGCGGGCGGCGAGCATCATCGTCTGCGCGGCAATGCCCGTGTCGACCTCGGTAATGGGAGCGGCGGGCTTGCCCGGAACGGCGCGCTCGGCAAGAATCGCGATGTAGCCGGTCGGGCGCTCACCCTCGGCAGGACCCGGCCAGTCCTCAAGTGCGCCGGCCCATGCGAGCTCGTCAAATACACGCGCGCAATCCTCGGCACCGCTCACCACGTGAAAACGCAGACGCTGAGCATTGGCACCGCAGGGAGCCAGGTGCGCCAGTTCCGCCAGCTCGAGCAAAAACTCGCGCGGCACGCGCATGGACTCGTCAAAGCGACGGCACGTACGGGCACGACGGACCAGCGCATCAAACGCTTCCAGACCGAGCTTTTCGCAGCCCTGCTTTGCCATCGATTCTGCGCTTACCGGCGCTGCGGGAACTGCTTCGTTCATAGGGACCCCCAATACAAGCCAATTGTCCTTAGGAAAATCTAACCTAAAACGTAGGCAATAACGAACAGGGCTGCAATGTTCTACACCTGTTGAATAGAAAATCGCGACGTGGGGAACAACGGAAACAATTCGGGGCCTTTGGGTTACGTTTCGCCCTCCCCGACCCATACGTCAGCGCCCTTAGGGGATACTGGTTGTAACGATCAAGGCTTACGCCGCACGGAAAGGAGACATTATGGGCATCTTTAAGAACGATGACCAAAAATCGAGCCAGTTTGGATTTGACGAGAAAAGCATGGCGGGTAAAGCCGTCAAGGCCGTACGCTGGATCTACGCCATCACGGGCGTCGTGGCGCTCATTGCTGGCATCGCGCTGCTTTTTGCACCCGCCAAGTCCCTCGTCTTTTTGACGACCGTCCTGGGTTTTTACTTTGTAATCACTGCTGCCATCAGACTGTTCACTGCCATTTTTGAGCCGCTGCTGCCCACCGGCTGGCGCGTGACGAGCATCATCTCCAACCTACTCATTATCTTGGGCGGCGTCATAATCCTGCGCAACCAGGCCTTCTCGACCGCGACGCTCACCACGATGGTGGTTATCGTGGCCGGCTTTGGCTGGATTGTCGAAGGTGTCATGTCCATTCTGGAGTCCGAGCTTTCGTCCAACCGTGCCCTCGCCATCCTGAGCGGCGCACTCTCCATCATCGCCGGCATGTTCGTGTTTATCTATCCGCTGTGGTCGGCCAAGATGCTCGTCATCTTTAGCGGCGCCGCGCTGCTGGTGTTTGGCGTAACGCTGATTGTTCGCGCTATTCAATTTGGCAAACTGGTGCACTAGATGCCGCGAACGCTCTTTATCGATGCAGACGCCTGCCCGGTCACGCGCGAGTCGATTGACTGCGCGCGGCGGGCGGGCGTCGCCGTTGTTATCGCCGGCAACAGCACACAAAACCTGGAACGGCACATTCGCCGCGATGACCCGCGCGATGCCGAGCACGCGCGACGCGGCTTTTGGGTCACGACGCTCGACGTGAGCGTGGGCGCCGACAGCGCCGACTTTGCCATTGTCGAACGCCTGCAGGCGGGCGACGTGGTCGTGACGCAGGACATTGGCTTGGCGAGCATGGTGCTCGGGCGCGATGCCGCCGCTATCGGTGTGCGCGGGCGCGTCTACGACAAAGCAACCATCGACATGCAGCTGTTTATTCGCCACGAGGAAAAGAAGGTGCGCCGCGCCGGCGGACGCACTCGCGGGCCGGCGGCATTTACCAGCGAAGACCGCGCCCGCTTTAAACGCAACCTCACCGAGCTGCTGCGCTAACCAAGGTAGATTTTTGGGACATGTCCGGAAATCTACCTTTTTGTTTTGGCGATTGACGCGCATCCAACGCCCAAGTCATGGCGGTAGATTTTACGGTATACCCCAGTTTTTACGGCCTATCCCAAACATCTACTTAGAGGCCAAAGGCGGAAAGGATGAGACCCCAGCCCGCGCCGATGACGTACATCATAATCAGGAACACGGCATTTTCGCGGGCGCTGCGGTTGGTGCGGAACAGCACCAGATAACCCACGCCGGCGGAAATGAGCGTGCCGGCGAGCATCGGGGCCAGCTGCAGCGCGCCTTCCAGGTACAGTTGCGTGATGACGACGCTGGCCGAGCAGTTGGGGATCAGGCCGACGAGTGCCGAGCCCAGGACCGCAAGCGTCTCGTTGCCGCGCAGGAACTGCTCGATTGCGGACTCGCCGAACGTCTCGAGCACGGCAACCAGAATCAGCGTCACCAGGAAAATGAATACCGATACCTGCACGGTGTGGGAGATGGCGCTGCGGATAATCGACAGGACAGGCGTCCCTTCGTGGGAATGGGAGTGACCGTGACCATCATGGTGTTCATATTCGCCCTCATGACCGTGATCGTGGCCATGTCCGTGTTCGTGCTCGTCCTCGTCTTCATCACAACCGCAATGGTCGCGCTCGCACAGCTCGTGGATGTGGTCGGCGCTCACGCCCGCCTCGGCCACCTCGTCGATGATGTCACCGCCAGTGTGGTCGTCGTGCGCGCAATTCACGTGGGCCGGGTTGGCCGCGGTTCCCAGCACGGTGCGGCGAATCGCCGCATGCGCGCGAGCGTTACGACGCAGGCCGCGAATGGCGGCGTCCACGATAAAGCCCGTGACCAGCGCGATCAGTGCCTTCGAAGCCAAAAGCATCGCCATGGTCTGCACGGGCACCTGCTCGGCGAGCAACAGCGGCAGCATCTCATCGGAGGTCGAAAGGAACACCGCCACCAACGTGCCCAAGGTCACGACACGACCGGCGTACAGTGTGGCCGCCATTGCCGAAAAGCCGCACTGCGGCACCATGCCCAGCAGCGAGCCAACCACGGGACCCGTGGCGCCGGCGCGCTTGATGGCCCCGTTAACGCGGTCGCCCGCGACGTGCTCCAAGGTCTCGAGGGCCAAATACGTCACCAACAAAAACGGCACCAGCGACAGCGTGTCCTTGCCGGCGTCGAGCAAAATATCAATCAGCAAATCCATGAAGGATGGAACCTTTCGTGTCTTTCGGCAGCATTGTAAAAGTCCTAGCGGTCAACTAGGGTATTGTAGTTGTCCCGGGCGCGGTGCCAATAGTTGCCCATGGTAAACTATCATCTCGCCACAACTCAGTAACCCCGAGCCGCGCGACGCGGCCCGTCCAAGGAGCAGCCTATGAACGTTTCGCAAGCACTCGAATACGAGCGCCAGCCGTTTATTCCCATGTTTATCTATGGCGACCACGGCGCCATGGAGTCCGAACGCCAGAAGGGCGAAGAGGCCCTCAAGGTGCTCGAGACCGAGTATTTTACTGCCGAGGACGACCCCGGCTTCGACTTTGCCACCGTGCGCGACCTGGCCGACCGCAACCGCGACCTTTGCGACCAGATTGGCGAGGCACGCCTGCGCAACGTGACGCCCGCGACGCTCTCGCGCGGCCTGTCCGATGCCGACACCTGCGCCGCCATCGGCAAGATGCAAAAGCGCACCGCCGCGTCCGTTATGCGCGAAATCCGCGGCGACCGCGACGCGCTCGGCGTGGCCTACGCCCGCAAGCCCATCCAGGGCACCGTGCTCGGTATCGACATCGAGACCACCGGCCGTGCACCCGAGCGCGGCTATATCATCAACGTGGGCTGGGAGATCATGGAGCTCACCAGCGACGCCGTCCCGCATGACGCCGAGGCACACTACTGCGGCCTGCCCGACATCTACCGCGGCGAAGATGTGCCGCTGTCGAATATCCACCACATTACCTGGGACGACATCGACGGCAAAACGCCCTTCCGCGAGAACAAGGAGCTGCAAAAGCAGCTGCTCAAGCTTATGAAGAAGTACCCGTACATGGCGCATAACGCCGCCTTTGAGGACAGCTGGTTCAAGATTCACCTGGACGGTTACGCCGAGGCACGCCGCGCGGGTAAGATCATCGTCATCGACTCGCGCCAGATCTGCCGCAGCCTGGACGCCGACGTGCGTTCGCTCCCCCGCGAGTCCGCCCCCGCCGCGCTCGAGAACTGGGCACGCCGTCGCGGCACCCTCGCGCCCGACGCCAACGAGCAGCATCTGGGTCTGGACGACACCGACCTCATGCTCCGCACGGTACAGGCCGAGTTCAACCTCAAGAACCTATTCGCGAAATAGCAACGCCTGCGACAAACACTACTTGCTCACGAGCGGCCTCGCAGCGGGAAACACCACAGCGGGGCCGCCCTACGTTCCACAGATAGATCTGCCATCACAAATACTGAACCCTCATTTTGAACGATTTCGGCCAATTCCCGACACGTAATTCGTTGTCGGATGGTGATGCATCGATATCAAATGTGCAGCAATTGAGTTTTTATATGCTATAGCTAAGCTGCGATAACATTGATTTTAGGCGTGCCAACCCATAATTGCGTCAAGCTTTTGGACAGCATTTGGTTAGGCCCCTAAAACGACTTTCCCACTCAGCGCCATCAACACGGCATTAGCTGACACGATATATACCATGAGTATCGTATTGTCACATACCACTGCAAAAGCGGTCTACCAGGCCGCGCATTCGGCGTCTGCGAAAGACACCGAGCCCTGTAACCCTGCCGCGATTTATGGATCATGTCCCACCGGAACGCTCCTTGACGCAGCCGCAGAATGGCTCACCAAACACGATGTTTCTCTCGACGCAAATGATTGCCTCGAGGTAATGGTGTTTGATCGCAGGAATGCGCGCTATGCACTGAACTGTCAATGCCACGTTTCGTCAAAACGATTCTCGAACTCACGCTTTATAGAGCTCAAAGATGGCATCTTTATTGTTGGCGTTGAGCTTTGCGCACTTCAGGCCGCCACCTATCTCCCTTTTCGCGAACTGGTGGAGTACTACTTTGAATTGTGCGGCGTTTACTCCCTTGGAACCGACTCTTCCACCTCCTATATCGAGCGTTTCGCGCTCACCTCGACCGAGAGGTTAAAACAGTTCTTTAATTCCATTACCAGATGCGACGGTCTGGCCCTTGCCCGAAAGGCGATCCAATATGTGCGCGACGGATGCCGGTCTCCTATGGAAACGGCCTTTGTCATGATGCTAACGCTGCCCAAAAGCGAAGGAGGGCTTGGTATTAAGGGAATTGAGACCGATTACGAGGTGCAGGTCACCGCTGCCGCAAAGAATCTCACGAGACGCAATAAGTTCTTTATGGATGCGTATCTAAAGAAATCTCGCACAGACATTGAATACAACGGGTTTTATCATGACGCGGAAGAAGACCGCGCCATCGATGAGGAGCGCAAGAATGCGCTTGCGTCCATGGGATACGGAATCATCACCGTCAGTCGTTATTCCTTTATGCATGCTAGCGCTTTCGTTAGGGTCATGGAGGCGATCCAACGGAAAGAGGGCATACGCCCCTCGCGTCTGCCAAAAGACTTTCAAATCATGCAAGAGGACCTGAGACAGTTTGTGCTCAGAAGGTTTATAGAAGAGAAAAAGCGAATTCAGAAACAGCTTCGCCAGGATTCCGAAGATCGTCAACGAATCGACCTCGAAAAAGCAACACTCGAAGGTATCGCGCTGGATGACCCGACAATAAATGAAGTTCCGGCAATCGATGACATGCAGACTGTCGAATCCGACAGCCCATCATTTGCCCAAATAAGCAGCCTCGCGCCCGAGGGCAGAATCTTCGGGGCCGGAAGCTAGACCGACTAACAAGGTGGGTACCCTAGCGATGTGCAAAATTGCGAGTATTCAGCAGGGTCGGCCCTCCAGCACCCACAAGTTAATCCAAATGAGAAACAAAAACGCTATCGAACGGGAACGTTAGGCAACATTTGAGGAAGACCTTGTCTGTTTACCGCCCTTGGATAACTCTTGAGCGGCTTTATTTGGCCTGGAATAGATTAACGGACCCCCTATAGTTGCAGAATACTCCAATTTTTGCACGGCGCAGGGGCACCCACCCCGGCATCACCTATCAAAACCGCTTGGTCCGGGATCTCGTCCGCTTTTCCTCATCATTTTGTACGACGGATTACCTAAACGATATTGACATATGAACATGCGCTCATATAATCGGAAATAAGTTATATGAGCGCATGTTCATATGAAAGGATATTGCAATGAGCGACCACACTGATGAAACGAAAACCGACATCGAGACCACCGAGCCGATCGTCCCCACCACCTGCTCGCCCGAGGACCTTCCCGACGAGGAACTTCTCTACGACCTCGCCGACCTGTTTAAGGTCTTCAGCGATACCACGCGCATCAAGATTCTCTATGCCCTCATGGGCCGCGAGCTGTGCGTGGCAGACATCGCCGAGGCGACCGAAACCTCGCAGTCGGCAGTATCGCACCAGCTGCGCACGCTTAAGCAGTCGCACCTGGTCAAGTTCCGCCGCGACGGCCGCAACATCCTCTACTCGCTTGCCGACGATCACGTCTACACCATGCTCAACCAGGGCATGAGCCATATCTGCGAATAGCAACCAACCACGGTACCAGCGCGGCCTGCACCCAAGCCGCAAAACAGGGAAAGGAACCCACCATGAAAAAGCAGTTTAAGCTCGACGAGATCGACTGCGCCAACTGCGCGCGCGAGCTTCAGGACGAGCTGGCCAAGCTCGAGGGCGTCAAATCCGTGTCCGTCAACTTTATGACTCAGAAGCTGACGCTCGAGGCCGATGACACCGAGTTCGACGAGGTGCTCAACCGCGTCGTGGAGTTTACGGCCGACGCCGAGCCGGACTGCGAGATCATTCTCTAGCCCAGGTTTACGCCAGCCTGCAAGGCCGCGCTTGCCGCGGCCTTTGCTCGCGAAATTATATGAGCGAGTGTTCATACATTCAATTGGGAGGATACGAGTCATGGCCACTGCCGACCCCAAAAAGAAAAAGAAAAAGCGCAAGAAAAAAGAGTCGCTCGAGCATAAGCGCAACCGCATCCTGGTAGCGCTGGGCATTTTTGCCGTGGTGTACGCCCTCGATGAGCTCGGCACCCTCACCGCCGCATTTGGCACCCCGGGCGACATCTACGCCAGCTTTGTGCTGTTCCTCGTGCCGTTTTTGATTGCCGGCTACGACGTACTGCAAAAGGCATTCAATAATATCCGCCGCGGCAAGGCCTTCGACGAGAGCTTCCTTATGGCAGTCGCAACCATCGGCGCGTTTGCCATGGTGCTCTTCCCCGATACAGACCCGCACATGGCCGAAGGCGCCGCTGTCATGCTGTTCTACCAGGTCGGCGAGTTGTTCCAGGCATACGCCGTGGGCAAGAGCCGCAAGTCGATCAGTGCCATGATGGACATCGCGCCCGACTACGCTAACGTCGAGCAAGCCGACGGCGCACTCGAACAGGTCTTTCCCGATGACATCGCCGTCGGCACCGTGATCGTGGTCAAGCCCGGCGAGCGCGTGCCTATCGACGGCGTCATCGTCGAGGGCGAGACCCAGCTCGACACCGCCGCGCTCACGGGCGAGTCAGTCCCCCGCCCCGCCAAGACCGGCGACGATATCATCAGCGGCTGCATCAACATGACGGGCCTCATCCGCGTGCGCACCACCAAGCCCTTTGGCGAGTCCACCGTCGCGCGCGTCCTGGAGCTCGTGGAGAATGCCAGCGAAAAGAAGGCACGCACCGAGAACTTCATCACGCGCTTTGCCCGCGTCTACACCCCCGCCGTCACCGGCGCGGCAGCGGTGCTCGCACTCGGCGGCGGCCTGGTGACTGGCGCTTGGTCCGACTGGATTCTACGCGGCCTGACCTTCCTCGTCGTCAGCTGCCCGTGCGCGCTCGTGATCAGCGTGCCGCTGAGCTTCTTTGGCGGCATCGGCGGCGCTTCCAAGCTAGGTGTTCTCATCAAGGGCTCAAACTACCTCGAGACGCTCGCCGATGTGGACACCGTCGTCTTCGACAAAACGGGCACCCTCACCAACGGAACGTTCTCGGTCGTCGCGGTACACCCCGAGGCAGGCTATACCGAGCAATCGTTGCTCGAGGTCGCAGCCCTCGCCGAGTCATTCTCCGACCACCCCATCGCGCAGTCGGTACGCACTGCCTTCCAGGGCGAGCTCGGCCCCAAGCGCGTGACGGATTCCACTAATGACGCGGGCCACGGCGTGACGGCGACCATCGACGGCAAGCACGTCGTCGTCGGCAACGCCAAGATGCTCGCCGCGGCCGGCATTGAAGCACCGGACTGTGAGGTTGTCGGCACAATCCTCCACGTGCTCGTGAACGGCGTGTATGTCGGCCACATCGTGATTGCAGACACCGTTAAGGCCGATGCGGAGCAGACGGTCCGTGACCTGCACGCCGCTGGCATCAACCGCACCGTCATGCTCACGGGCGACCGCGAGGAAGTGGCTGCTGCGGTGGCCAAGCAGCTCGGCCTCGACGAGTTCCACGCGCAGCTGCTGCCGGGCGACAAGGTCGAGCGTGTTGAAGCGCTGCTCGCGGCCGAAAGCGGCAAGGGCAAGCTCGCCTTTGTCGGCGATGGCATCAACGACGCGCCTGTGCTTACGCGCGCAGATGTGGGCATTGCCATGGGCGCCATGGGATCCGACGCCGCGATTGAGGCCGCCGACGTGGTGCTCATGGATGACAAACCGTCCAACATTTCCCGCGCGATCCGCGTGGCGCGCAAGACCATGTCGATCGTCTGGCAGAACATCATCTTTGCGTTGGGCGTTAAGCTGCTGATCCTGGTGCTCGCGGCACTCGGCATCGCCAACATGTGGCTTGCCGTCTTTGGCGACGTGGGCGTGGCAATCATCGCCATCCTGAACGCCATGCGCGCGATGGGTGTCAAGAACCTGTAGCTTGTACTCGGACGGTCCCGGCAGGGATGTCCCCTCCAAAACGTCCTCGGCAAATGTGGCCCCGTTGTCCTGCTCCTACGGAGCTATGGACAACGGGGCCACTTGCCTGCGGAATGTTTTGGAGGGGACATCCCCGTCGGGACCTGCGGTGACGTTGCTGGTGGTTCTTGGGCATCGCTTGCTGGCGGGGTTCCTTGTCTGAGTTGGACTTAGCTGGCGGTGCTACTGGTCCCGGTCGCTGTCCCGTCTCAGCATCGATCTTAGCTTCTCGAAGCTTTCCTCGCTCAGGCAGTGCTCCATGTGGCAGCCCTCTTGCGACGCAACATCCGCCGAAACGCCTGCTTCCTCGAGCAACCGCACGAAAAAGCAGTGGCGCTCCCACATTTGGCGAGCGACCTCCAGACCACGCTCCGTCAGATGAACGTCGCGCTTGCCCATTTCGACATAGCCGTTGTTCTCCAGCGTCGCCATGGCTTTAGAGACGCTCGCCTTGGTTACGCCCAGGTATTCGGCAACGTCAATCGAGCGAACGACGCCCTGGCGCTCCGAGAGCACATAAATAGATTCGAGATAGTCTTCTCCAGATTCACGTAGGGCCATGGGCCGCCTTTCGCGATGATTGTTAGTTAGCCTTTGGATACTTTCCTTGGCTTACTTTACCGCAAAAGTTGCCCATGTCTTACTACTTTGACTAAAAAGTTAACCGTGTTTCACAAAACGCGCCGGGCGAACACAACATGGGGACACGCCCCGCAAGGAGTGTCCCCGACTGCCGGCAGAAAAGGAACGTCCTCAAGTGCCGAATCCGCAGCTACACCAGCCCAAAGTGCTTTGCGGCGTTGTAGATGCCGTCGTCGTCCACGGCGGTCGTCACGTAGGTCGCCGCGGCCTTCACGGTCTCCTGCGCGTTGCCCATGGCCACACTTGTGCCCACGGCGGAAAACATCGACAGGTCGTTCTCACCATCGCCAAAGGCAATCGCCTCGCTCGCGTCGATGCCCAAGCGCTCCAGCGTCGCTGCCACGCCAAGGTCCTTACCGCCATTGGCCGGAATAATGTCGCAGAACAGGTCGCACCAGCGCGTAGTGAGCGAATGCGACACGGCATCGGTCACGATATGCTCGTCGGCCGGATCCACAAAGGCGCAGAACTGGTAAACCGGCGCATCAAAGGCATGCTCAAACGGCTCCTCGTGGTAGACGATTCCCGCGTTGCTGCCGGCCGTCACCACGCGCTCGGACAGGCGGTTCACAAACGAGTTCTCGCCCTGCATGCACAGCGAGTCGTAGCGCCCCTCGGCCACCTGGTCCACGATCACCGCAACGTCGTCCGGATCAATCGGACAGCTGCGGTAAACCCCCTCGGCATCAAAGCAGTGCTGGCCCGAGAGCGTAATGTACGCATCCCAGCCCAAGTCGAACAGCCAGTCCGGCATCTGGTAGGTCGGACGGCCCGTGGCGATCACGCACGCAATCCCCCGCTCGTGAAAGCTGCCGAGCACCTGCTGCGCCGAAGCCGGAATCCGATGGGTCTTAAAGCTCAGCAGCGTGCCGTCGATATCGAAAAACGCGGCTTTGATCATCCTCGTCTACTCCTCGCCCTCGAGCTTTTCGCTCGCCTCGAGCCATGCCATCTCCAGCTCGTCCATGGCGGCGTGGGCCTCGTCGATCTTTGCCTGCTGCTCGCCCAGCGCCGTGTAGTTGGTGGGGTCGACCTGCGCCATCGCAGCCTCGGCCTCCTCCACGCGAGCGCGCTGCGTCTCCATCTTGCGCTCGAGCGAGCTCACCTCGCGGCGGAGCTTTTGGCGCTCGGCGTTGGAAAGACCGTTGGGCTGCCCGCTCGTCTTGGGCTTTTCGGCCGCAACCGCTGCGGCGCCGGTGTCGAACGTGCCGGTCTTGGCGCTCGGCGCGCCCACGGGCTCGCCCTCGGCGGTAGCGTTGCACAGGCGCAGGTACTGGTCGACGCCGCCGGGCATATGCGTCAGATGACCGTCAAGCAGCGCCCACTGCTGGTCGGTCACGCGCTCCATGAGGAAACGGTCGTGCGTCACCAGAATCAGCGTGCCGGGCCAGCCGTCGAGCAGGTCCTCGACAATCGCCAGCATGTCGGTATCCAGGTCGTTGCCCGGCTCGTCCAGGATAAGCACGTTGGGCTCGTCCAGGATTGTCAGCAGCAGCGACAGGCGACGGCGCTGGCCGCCCGAAAGGTCGCCGATGCGGCTCCAGAGCTGCTGCGTCGTAAAGCCCAGGCGCTCGCAAAGCTTCTCGGGCGAGGTCTCCTTGCCGTCGATGACGTAATACTTCTTATAGTTGCTCAGCACCTCGCGGATCGTGTCGCCCATGTAGGGCTCGAGCTCCTCGAGCTGCTGCGATAGCACGCCAAAACGCACCGTCTGGCCGATCTTCACGCGACCGCGCAGGGGCGGGATCTTGCCCTGAATCACTTCGAGCAGCGTGGACTTGCCGGCACCGTTCTCGCCCAAAAGACCATAGCGGTCGCCCGCACCAATGAGCCAGGTCACATCGGTGAGCACCTGCTTGGGCGCGCCATCGGTATCCGCATAGCCGGCGTCCACGTCGACCACGTCGATGACCTGCTTGCCTAGGCGGCTCACCGCCAGGCGCTTGAGCTCCAACTCGTCACGTACGGGCGGCACGTCGGCGATGAGTTCGCGAGCGGCATCCACGCGAAACTTGGGCTTGGTGGAGCGCGCCTGGGCACCACGGCTCAGCCACGCGAGCTCCTTGCGTGCCATGTTGCGGCGGCGTTCCTCGGTGACGGCGGCCATGCGGTCGCGCTCCACGCGCTGCAGGATGTATGCCGAGTAACCGCCCTCAAAGGGATCGACCTGGCCGTCGTGGACCTCCCACATGCTGGTGCAGACCTCGTCCAAGAACCAGCGATCGTGCGTGACCACGAGCATGGCGCCCTGACCGCGCTGCCAGCGAGCTTTAAGATGGCGTGCAAGCCAGTTGATGGTGCGCATGTCCAGGTGGTTGGTGGGCTCGTCGAGCATGAGCACGTCATAGTCGCCGATCAGCAGGCGCGCGAGGTCCACGCGACGGCGCTGACCGCCCGAGAGCTCGCCCACCATGCCCTCCCAGGGCACATCGCTAATGAGGCCGGCGAGGATCTGACGCGTGCGGGGGCTCGACGCCCACTCGTACTCGGGCGTGTTGCCCACAACGGCATGATGCACGGTATCGGTGTCGGCAAGCTGGTCCTTTTGGCCGAGCAGACCGATCGTGGTGCCGCGGCGATGCGTCACGCGGCCGTCGTCGGGCTCCAGCGTGCCGGCGAGTACACTCAGCAGCGTCGACTTGCCGTCGCCGTTTTTACCGACAATACCAATGCGGTCGCCCTCGCCCACGCCGAGCGTCACGCTATCGAAAATATGCTTGGTGGGAAACTCTAGGCTGACGGAATCGCATCCCAAAAGAATCGCCATATGCCCTGCTCCTTCGTAGAAATTCAACGTTGTCCATGATAGCAGCGAGCCCCACCCCAAACCACCACGAAGGTGCCTGTCCCCTTTGTGGTGGTCGCTTCGGTCGCAGAGCAAAAAGGCGGGCCATCTCCCGCAAGAGATGACCCGCCTCTCCAATCAGTCCCGTGGCGACCGTGGCCACCGCGGGCCTCAAGCATGTCCCGGACTAGGAGAACATGCCGGTGAGGTAATCATTCAGCCGCTTATCCTTGGGCCGCTGGAAAATCTCGTCGGTCTCGTCGTACTCGACCATATCGCCCATGTAGAAGAACGCCGTGCGGTTGGACACACGCGACGCCTGCTCCATGTTGTGTGTCACGATGACGATGGCGCGCTCGGCCACAATCGACGACATAAGGTCCTCGATCGCCAGCGTCGAGATGGGGTCGAGTGCCGAGCAGGGCTCGTCAAACAGGATCACATCGGGGTTGAGCGCCAGCGTGCGCGCGATGCACAGACGCTGCTGCTGGCCGCCCGAAAGCGCGTAGGCGCTCTTGTCGAGCTTGTCTTTGACCTCGTCCCACAGCGCCGCGCCGCGCAGACTCTCCTCGACCATGCGGTCGAGCTCGTCACGGTCGGTGATGCCGTGGCGCTTGGGCGCAAACGTGATGTTGTCGCGAATGGACTTGCGGAACGGGTTGGGCTGCTGAAACACCATGCCAATGGACCGACGCAGCTCGTAGGTGTTCTCGGTCTTGGTGTTCACGTTGCGCCCGCGGTAGTTGATCTCGCCCTCCACGCGGCAGCCACGAATCTCGCGATTCATCAGGTTGAGGCTGCGCAAAAAGGTCGACTTACCGCAGCCCGAAGGCCCGATGAGCGCCGTGATCTCGCCCTTGTGGAAGTCGAGCGACGTATTGTGCAGCGCATGGTGGTCGCCATAGTACACGTTGACGTCCTTGGCGGAGAGCACGACCTCGTCGCTCACGGCCTTGCCGCTCACGCGCACGCGCCTCTCGCTCTCCCCCACGCTCGACAGAAAGTCCTGGGTGTCGGACGTGGCCGCCTCGGTTGCGGGCGTTGCATTCATATCGCTCATTCGGCCGTCATCTTCCTTGCCAGTTGCTTGCCCACGATACGGGCGACTACGTTAAACAGCAGCACGCAAATCATCAGCAGTGCCTCGGTGCCCCAGACGATCTGCTGGGCCTCGGGGCTGCCCTCGCCATAGATCTTGTAGATGTGCACGGCCAGCGACTCGCCGGGACGGAACACGTTCCAGGCGCAGGTGGGGCTCGACAGGTTAAAGCTCAAGAAGTTGAGGCGGACCGGCGAGCTCATGCCCGAGGTAAAGAGCAGCGCCGCGGCCTCGCCAAACACGCGGCCGGCCGAAAGCACGATGCCGGTCACGATGGCGGGCATGGCCTCGGGAATCAGGATGTGCAGTGTGGCCTCCCAGCGAGTGAGGCCCATGGCCAGGCACGCATCGCGCTGGGCCTGCGGCACGTCCTCGAGCGCCTGCTGAATCACGCGCACCAGGATGGGGATGTTGAACATGGTGAGCGCGACGGCGCCGGAGATGATGGAGTACTTCCAGCCCAGCTGCACCGAGAACACCAGAAAGCCGAACATGCCGACGACGATGGAGGGCAGCGAAGACAACGTCTCGATGGCGGTCGAGGCGATGTCGCGAATGGGACCGTCGGGCGCGTATTCAACTAGGAAGACCGCGCCGCCCAGGCTGATGGGCACCGAGATGATCAGGGTAATCAGCAGCAGATAGAACGAGTCGAACAGCTGGTAGAGCACGCCGCCCTGCGTTCCGTTGGCGCGTGCGGGCTGCGTGAGAAAGCCCGGCTGGAACAGCGTTGAGATTCCCTCGAACAGGATGTAGGCCACCATGGAGACGACGATAAGCATGACGATGGCGACAATCGCCGTCAGCACGCCCGTGGCGATACGGTCTTGCCTTTGGACACGCCCGAGTCTCGCCTCGTCGATATGGATGCGCGTGCTAGCCACGAGCCTTCGCCCCCTTGCGGCCAATGAGATGGATGATCAGGATAAAGATGAGGCTCATGCCCATCAGCAGCAGGCCGAGCGCCCACAGGACGTCGTCCTGGGCCGAGCCCTCGGCATAGACCGCCATGGACGTGGTGAGCGTGGTGGTGATGGTAGACGCCGGCGACAGCAGCGACGTCGGCATGGCCTCGATGCCGCCAATGACCATGCGCACGGCGAGCGTCTCGCCAAAGGCGCGGGTCATGCCAAGGATGACTGCGGTCATGAGCGACGGCATGGCGGACTTGAGCACCACGTGCCAGATGGTCTGCCAGCGGGTGTAGCCCAGCGCGAGCGAACCCTGGCGGTAGCTATCGGGCACGGCGCGCAGGCCATCGACCGAAAGCGTGGTCATCGTCGGCAGAATCATGACGGCCAGCACGATGGCGCCGGGCAAGATGCCCAGGCCTGTGCTCACGTGGAAAACGCTCTTCATAAGGCCGACGACCACGTGAAAACCGATCAGGCCAAAGACGACCGAGGGAATACCGGTCAAAAGCTCAATGAGCGGCTGAAAAACCTTGGAGCCAAACTTAGGCTGAATCTCGACCGCAAAGATGGCAGAGCCGATGGCGATGGGCAGTGCGATGAGCGTGGAGAGCACCATGACCGCAAACGAGGTGACGATCAGGGGCAGGGCGCCGGTATAGGGCAGGCCGTTTTCGGCCGTGTTGGCCAGGTCCCACTTGGTACCGGTAAAAAACTCGACGATCGAGACGCCGTCCTTGAAAAAAGCCGAGAGGCCCTTTTGGGCGACCATAAAGATGAGCGCGGCAACGACAAGCGTCACGAGCGCTACGCACGCACCCGTGACGCCCAGGCCCACGTTCTCAAGCTCGCGCTTTGGCAGCTGTTTTGCCATTGCAAACCTTTCCGGGGGCGATTACTTATTTAGCGGAGACCTTGCCACTGGCGTCCTTGACGACCTTCATGGCAGAAACGGGAATAAAGCCCTGCTCCTCGACGAGCTTGCCCTGGACGTCGTCGGAAAGCATGAACTCCAGGAAGGCCTTGGTGGCCTCGTCGGCGTCCTTAGCACAGTACATGTGCTCGGTCGCCCAGATCTTGAAGGAGTCGTCGGTGACGTTTGTGCTCTTGGGCTCGACGCCCTCGACCATGATGGCGTTGAACTTGGAGTCATCGAAGTGCGAGAAGTCCAGGTAGGAGATGGCGTTGTCGGTGCTGCCCATCTGAGTCTGAACGTCGCCGGACTTGTCGAGCTCGGCGTCGCCCTTAAAGTCGACGGCCTCGTCGCCAAAGACGGCGGCCTCGAAGGTGGCGCGAGTGCCGGAGCCGGCCTTGCGGTTGAGAACGACAATCTTGGCGTCGTCGCCGCCGACCTCCTTCCAGTTGGTGATCTGGCCGGAGAAGATGCCCTTGAGCTGCTCGAGGGACAGGTCGTCGACCGTCACGTTCTTGGAGACGATGGGGCCCATGCCCACGACGGCGACCTCGTGGTCGACGAGGTTCTTGACCTGGTCGGCCTCGAGCTTGGTCTCGGCGAAGACGTCGGAGTTACCGATGGTAACGGTGCCGGCGGCGACAGCGGTCAGGCCCTTGCCCGAACCGTTGCCCGAGCCGGAGACGGAGACGTCCGGGTTGGCATCCATGAACTTCTCGGCAGCGGCCTCGACGAGAGCCTGGAACGAGGAGGCGCCGTCGTAGGTCACCTCGCCGGAGACGGACTCGGCAGCAGCGGCGCTACCCTTGTCGGCGGCGTCGGATTCGCCGGAGCCGCCGCAACCAACGAGACCGAGACCGACAATGCTGGCAAGACCACCAGCGAGGCCGAGGAACTGACGACGAGAATAAGCCTGATCGAGCATGATCTTCCTTTCATACATGCGACTCGCGGGCACCCCGCCCGCTTTGCTGTTTGGAAAGATACGGCCCCGACCGGGCAGCGCCCGCGCCAACTGCGGTTTTTTACGGGCATCTGATAGACCCTTACCGCAAGCGCGGCTCGGCTTTACAAACGAATAACAAACCCGCCACCAAGCATGACCCGCCTTTTACACCAATAAAAACAAAGTTGCGGTGAAATAGTTCCTGCTTGGCCATCAAATGGCCCATTCTAGGAACTATTCCACCGCAACTTAAAAAGCCCGGACGAAAGGGGTGCTAAGTTGTTAAAACGCCGCAGCCTTAAAGCTCAAGCTCGTTCAAACGTAAGATTGCCACGATGTAGATCTTGAGCGCTTGCTTGAGCTGTTCCTCGTTGGCGCACTCGTTGGGACCGTGCATCTGGCCGCCCCACTCGGGCAGCTCCAGACCGGTCTCCTCGGGGCCAAACGAGACGGCGCGGGCAAAGTTGCGCGCGTACGTGCCGCCGCCCATGGCAAAGGGCTCAGCATGCTTGCCCGTAAACTCGTTATAGGTATCAATAAGCGCCTTCACGGCCGGATCGTCGGCAGAGACCGAGAACGGCACCTTCGCACGACCCACACGGCACGTCACGCCAAAACGGCCCACGAGCGGATCGAGCTGCTCGCGGATGGTATCGGCACTCGTGCTGTCGGGGAAGCGCACGTCGATGACCTGCTCGATGTGGCCATCCACCACACGGATGACGCCGGGATTGCAGGTGAGCGGGCCAAACGCGGGGCTCGTCGCATCGATGCCCAAGCCGCGGCCATAGGCGTCCGCATGCACAAAAGCCAGGAACTTGACGAACTCGTGCTCGGCAGGTCTCAGCAGGCGCTCGTCGCGCGCACCAAACGCATCCTCGGCCTCGCGCAGATACGTCACGATGAGGCCGACGGCATTGATCGTTCCCTCTGGCATCGAGGCATGACCGCCAATGCCGTGGGCGAAAATCTGGGCATGTCCGTTGTCGAGTGCTGTGATCTCCAGGCGGTCGGCGTTCTCGACCGGTGCCGGCAGCTCATCGGCGTCAATCGCAAGCTCGCAGATAGACTGCGACGGAATGGCGTTGCTCGCCTCGGCACCGCTCCAGGACACAATACGGCCGCCGTCGATCTTGGAGCTCACAAATGTCGCCCCAAACTGGCCCTTCTCGGCATTGCAGACCGGGAACTCGGCATCGGGCGTAAACAGAAAGTCGGGGTCTGCGTGGTTCTCCAGATAATGGTGAACGTCGGACATGCCCACTTCCTCATCGCAGCCCAGCAGCGCGCGGAAGGTATAGCGCGGCACGATGCCGTGTTTGAGCAGATAAGCGCCAGCGTAGAGCGACAGCGCCGCCGGGCCCTTGTCGTCGATCACGCCGCGGCCGAGCAGCCAGCCCTCGCGACGCTCCATCGCAAATGGGTCGGTATTCCAGCCGGGGCCGGCAGGCACCACGTCCACATGGCAGATAGTCGCGAGCTGCTTATCGCCGCGACCCGGAATATCGGCGATGCCCACAAAGCCCTCGTCATCGCTCGTCTGGTAGCCGAGCTTTTGCGCAATGCCGAGCGCGCAATCGAGCGCATCACGGACCGGGCGGCCAAACGGCGCACCGGGCTCCGCATCGGCAGCAACGGCCACAGACGGATAGCTCACCAGCTGCTCGATATCGGCGACGACATCTTCCCAGACCTCGTCGACATATTCGGCAACGCTCTGCTCCACCTGATTCATGGACGACCTCCTTACCAATGAGCGGCGAGCGCGCTCGCCCCTCACATTACGTCATTAGATAGCGAAAAGTTTAGCAAGCTCGGCCACCGAGTGCACCACCGCATCGGCACCCGCCGCCTCGTGCTCGCCCGGCGCCGCCGCGCCCGAATAGATGCCGATGCACGGCACGCCCATTGCGTGCGCGCCCTCCACATCGTTAAAGCGATCGCCGATCATCACGGCATCGTCGGCCGTCGCGCCGAGCGCCGCCAGGGCATCGCGGACCGAATCGGCCTTGGTCTCGCGTCCCTGCGGCGGATTCATGCCAATCACCGCCTCAAACTGAGAGAGCCCGAGCTCATGCACCATGTCGATGCACTTGGCCTCCATGCGCGACGTCGCCACGGCCATACGTTTGCCTTGGGCGACCAACCCATCCAGCAGCTCGGGGACCCCATTGAACACGGGATACTCCTCCGGTCCCAGTTCATCAAAAAAGGCGCGGTACTCATCGGCCACCACAAGCGACTCCTCGCGGGAAAAGCCGTAAAAGTCGTGAAAGCTCTTCCACAGGGGCGGCCCGATCATGCGGCGCAGATCACCCATCTGCGTCTCCGAAAACCCGCGCGCAGCCAGCGTCTTGCGCGTCGAGGTCATCACTGCCCGACCCGTATCGGCCACCGTGCCGTCAAAATCGAACAGCACAACCGGCCGCTCGCAAAGTTGCAATGCCGCCATCGGCACCCTTCTTCCCCAGTTGATGATTTCCACACCACCGCTTCAAACTGTTGACTATTCAACAATTGAACCTAGCAATGTAGAGCAACTCCACTATACTTGTCGCACTTTGCTTTCAGAAGGCGGCGCTGCCGCGCCCCAACGAAAGGTGCAATTATGTCTTTTGCCATCATAACCGACTCCACGTCGGACATCTCCCCCGCCCGTGCCCAAGAGCTCGGCATTTACGTGATTCCGCTGCATGTGATTATCGAGGGCGAGGACCTGCTCGACCAGGTGCAGATTACCGCCGAGGAATACGTCGCCCGCATGGCCGGCTCCGAGCAGCTGCCGCACACCTCGCAGCCGAGCGCCGGCGAGTTCAAGGCGCTGTTTGGCCGCGTACGCGCCGATGGCCACGACAGCGCGATCTTTATCTCGCTGTGCAGCGAGTGGTCCGCCTGCTATTCCAACGCATGCCTGGTCGCCGAGACCCACGAGCTCGACGTGCGCTGCATCGATTCGCGCACCGGCTCGGGCGCCGAGGGCCTGCTGGTGGAGTACGCGCTTGCCATGCGCGAGGACGGCCGCAGCTTGGACGAGACCGAGGCGCAGATCCGCGCGACGCTGCCCGACGCCCACCTGCTGCTGATTCCCCGCACGCTCGAGAACCTGGTCAAAAACGGCCGCGCCCCCAAGCTCGCCGGCCAGCTGACGCAGATGCTCAACATTCGCCTGGCCGTTTCGCCGGAGTGGAAATCGGGCGAGATCAAGGCAATCAAAAAGGGCCGCGGCGCCAAGCGCATCGTCGCCAACACCATGGCAGATTGCCTCGCGTTTTTGGACGAGCACTCGGGCTCAAGCGTGCGCGTGCTCACGACTGGCGCCGCCGAGGAGCAGGAACTTGTCAACGAGGCGCTCGCGGGCCAGGACTACGTAGACGCCGGCACTGGCCCCATCGGCTGCACCATCGCCACCCACGTAGGCGTCGATGCCATCGCCATCAGCTACTGCCCCCGCTACCAGCCCATCCACTAGGGGCACCTTTACCTCTTGCGGTGGAATAGGGACTGTTTTTGGCTTATTAGCCGCCAATCAATCCCTATTCCACCGCAACTTAGAAATCGGCGATCAGCCCAGCGGACCCTGAAACAGTTCCTGATGAGTGCCCATTCTCACCAGCCTAATCACTGGGTTAGTCTTATGGGGAAGATAAAGAACGACCACATCGACCAAGCCATCGGATAGGTGGAAATCGATGTGGCCGTTGTAGTTTCCGCCCGGGTTTGAGAGCTCGTGGGCGCCATACTCCGCCGGAAGTGACCCATGAGCCACAAGCTCTGCAACCGCCGCTTTAAACTCACTTTTTAGCTGCGGATGCATGCGCATCGTTCGTTTGTAGTCCACCTTAAATTGAGCCTCGACTTTAATCTCGAACATCGCTATTCCTCATCGAGGAATGACATAAGCTCATCAGCGTTATTGAATGACAGGCTATCGTCCGGCAAAATCCCCAGCTCATGAGCCTCGGCGATCACCATGGCGCGCCTCGTCACCTCGTTGGGCACCTCCGCCCTTCCTACAATCTCAAAAGGAATCTTTCGCTGATTTACCAGCTGCCGAACGGCAAGATTGAGATAGGAATTGAGGCTGAGGCCGACCGAATCCAAGAACTCAGTCGCCTGCTCCTTGAGCCCCTCTTCGATTCGAACCGTCGTAGGCTTAACTGTTGCTGTAGACATTTGCGACCTCCTCGCCCTCGCCCTTTACACCAGTATACCCAATATAAATGGCAATCTGATGTTAGATAACATCAGATTGCCATGCGTATTCATGTCGCGTGGGCACGATTGATCTACATCAGCCCGCTGAGCGCAATGTCAACGGCCTCGTTGAGGTCGTCGGTAATGTGTACCAGATCCGGATCGAGCGGACTGATCATGCCGGCGGCCATCACCGGACCGTTGAGCCAGTCGAACAGGCCCTGCCAGTACTCGCTGCCCACCAGCACGAGCGGCATGCGCTTGACCTTGTGCGTCTGCACCAGCGTGAGCACCTCGAACATCTCGTCGAGCGTACCAAAGCCACCGGGAAACACGATAGCGCCCGAGCTGTATTTGACGAACATGGTCTTGCGCACAAAGAAGTAACGGAAGTCCATGCCAAGGTTCACATATTTGTTGAGCCCGTGCTCGTGCGGAAGCTCGATACTCAAGCCGACCGACTTGCCGTTGGCGCTCGCCGCTCCCCTGTTGGCCGCCTCCATGACGCCGGGACCACCGCCGGTGATAACCGCCACGCCGCGCTGGGCGATCTTGCGGCCAACGGCGCGTGCCGCCTTGTAGAGCGGATCGGTCTTGGGCGTGCGGGCACTGCCGAAGATGGTCACTGCAGGACCAAGCTCGGCAAGTGCGCCAAAACCATCAACGAACTCTGCCTGAATGCGCAGCACGCGCCAGGGGTCGGTGTGCAACCAGTCGGTCGAGTCCTCGGGCGCCAGCAGGTTGGCGTAGGTGTTGTCCTTGGGAATCATGGGGCCGCGCATGACCACGGGGCCGCGGCGGTACGTCTCGTCGTAGGCAGGCTCGCCCTCGACGTTCTCATTCTTAATCATGGGTACTCCTATCGAGAAAAAGAAAAGCGGGCGGGGTCGACGCCATGCGTCAAACACCCGCCCGAACATCAACTATTCGGTATGGTACCCACGATGCATCAAGCACTTGCAAGCTATCGGTCAGCGGTCGCGCAACCGGTGTCAGCGAATGTGACGACCGGCTGGCGCTCGACCATTGCCGTGCCCACGCTCTGCAAGCGTGTCTGTCGCTCTTAGTAGTCCACCGCCGCAGGGCTGTTCATCCAGTCGCTCACAAACGCGCCGTAGCGGCCCTCGATAATGGCCTGGCGGGCGCGCTGCATCAGGTTGAGCAGGTAGTAGATGTTGTGCATCGACAGCAGAATGCCGCCGAGCATCTCCTTCTGCGTGACCATGTGACGGATGAGCGCGCGGCTGTAGCCGCCCGTGCATACCGGGCAGGTGCAGGTGGGGTCGATGGGGCCGTCGTCGTGCGCAAAGCGCGCGTTACGGAAGTTAAGGCGACCTTCACTGGAGAACGCCGTACCCATGCGACCGGTGCGCGTCGGCAGCACACAGTCGAACATGTCGATGCCCACGCCCACGCCGCGTACGAGCGTGGTGGGGTTGCCGACACCCATCAGGTAGCGCGGCTTATGCTTGGGCATGTACTCGCTCACGAGCGGCGCCAGGGTCTCGAACATGGTCTCGTGATCCTCGCCCACCGAATAGCCACCGATACCATAGCCCGGGAAGTCGCCGCACTCCTCCAGATGGCGCAGCGAACGCAGGCGCAGATCCAGGTGCATGCCGCCCTGAACGATGCCAAAGAGCGCCTGGTCATCGCGGGTATGCGCCTTATAGCAGCGCTCGGCCCACATGCTCGACAGCTCAACGGCGCGCTCAACGTAGGCGCGCGTGGCGGGATAGCCCGGGCACTGGTCGAGCTGCATGCAGATATCGGAGCCGAGTTTCATGGCGATTTCCATGTTGTCCTCGGGCGTCCAAAACACGTGGCGGCCGTCGTAATCGTTGACAATAAAGCGCACGCCCTCATCGGTGAGCTTGACGGCATCGTTGTGGCTGAAGACCTGGAAACCGCCCGAGTCGGTGAGGATGGGGCCGTGCCAGTTCATGAACTTGTGCAGGCCGCCCAGCTCGGCGATGGTATCCTCGCCGGGACGCATGGACAGATGATAGGTATTGGCGAGCACGATCTGGGCGCCGAGCTTCTTGACAGTCTCGGTGGGAATACCCTTGACGTTTGCCTTGGTGCCCACGGGCATAAAGATCGGCGTCTCGATGTCGCCGTGCGGGGTATGCAGCACGCCGGCGCGCGCGTGCGTGGTCGGGTCCTCGGCGATCAGGTCGAATTTAAAAAGGTTCTGGTCCATAAACTGGAACTCCTTGGTTGCGGTTCATACGCAAACCATTATACGGGCAACCCGCAAGAAGCACCGACTCGACAGAAACTGGCGCGAGGAGGATACGGCAGGGACACGGCAAATGAGCGTGGATTTTTGGACGCTTACCGGATGAGCGTGGATAATCTCCCACTTTTGCCCAAAGCACAGCCCAAAAACGGGAGATTATCCACTTTCATTCTGCGGGCACTCATTTAAGTACGTCCCCGATGAGTGGAGCTATTTACCAGCCACGGCAACGCCGATATTTTGGCAACGTCAGCGAGCGGGTCGCATTTGAGACAAGGTGCCGTGAAATGAAAGGGCGCTGACCTTCTGGTCGCGCCCTTGAAATTGAACGGCAGATTGTCCAAATGCGGCCCGCGCAGCGTCGGCCGGTCCGCCGTTCGGTAGAACGGCGGAACCCCTAAGGACGCTGGCCCATGCCACCCTCGAGGGTGACGGTCTCGCCGTTCATATACTTAAAGTCGGGACCGCAGAGCTGAACGACAACGCGGCCGATTTCCTTCTCGACGTCGCCGTAGTGGCCAGCCGGCGGCATGTGGACGTTGGCCTTGAACGCCTCGGGATAGGCATCCTGGAAGTTCTCGAGCGCGGCGGTCCAAGCAAGCGGGCAAACGATATTGACGTTGATGCCGTCCTTGCCCCACTCGTTGGCGGCAACGCGAGTCAGACCACGGATGCCTTCCTTGGCGGCGGCATAGCTGCACTGGCCGTAGTTGCCAAACAGGCCGGCGCCCGAAGCAAAGTTGACCACGGAGCCCTTGGTCTCCTTCAGGTGCGGATAGGCCTTCTGCATGTACAGGTAGGTGGCATACAGGCCAGAGTAAATGGCGAGGTTGAACTGATCCATGGTGTGATCGGCAATGGTCACGCCCGAGGCGCTGGCCTGAGCGTTGTTGACGACGGCGTCGATGCGGCCGAACTCCTCAATAGCCTTGTCGATGACGTTCTGGACGACGGCCTCGTTGTCCTGACCAGCCGAGACATCGGCCTGAACAGGCAGAACCTTGACGCCGTACTCGGCCTCGAGGGATTCCTTGGCAGCCTCGAGCTTGGCAACGTTGCGGCCGGTAATGACGAGGTTTGCGCCCTCCTTGGCAAAAGCGATATCGATACCGTAGCCGATGGAGCCAGCGGAGCCGTCCTTGAGCGTGGCCTTGCCACCGCCGGTGACGATCACGGTCTTACCAGTGAAAAGTCCCATATAAAGTCCTTTCAAATCGCGACGGGCGCACCCGCCGACTGCGCGCATCCAAATAAACGCGACAAAAGCTGAAATGCAACTTTAACGGGTTCAAGTGAAAAGAAAAGGCCTCGGCAGGCGAACGGCATAACGTCTTTCGGCGAAGGGATTGTCAAGTACAAACTGGATAAAGTGGCCGAGTTTTTGCTATCGACGCGAGCCATCGAACACGTTTTGAAACTTTGCTGCAGCGCGCGGGATGTCGGCGCGAGACTTTATCATAGGGTGACAAACAACGATGAGGAGCACATGCCTATGACAGACGAGCTGGACCCCCAGACTCAACAGCATATTGATGATTCCGCAGACGTCACTGCAGATGCTGACGCTGTGACCTGCGATGATATTGGCCTCGACGACCCCATCTTAGACGAAAGCGCTACGGCGGAAACCCCCGGCGCCGAAGATGCAGGCGAGCAAAACGACGATGCGCCCGCTCAGAACGACCACCCCGTACAGGATGCTGCTCCGCAAGCTGCGGGCCCTATCGAGGTGTCTTCGGAAGAAGAGCTCGACGCCGTCATGGACTCCATGATGGATGCCGTCAAAGCGATGAAAGACGCCGTGGCCGACGCTGACGTTGACGCCGAGGAAGAGGAGGCTGCCGAGGCGGCCTCGACCTTTGTACCCGGCGAGACTCCGGTTGCCGACCAGGGCAGCACCATGCCCTCGTTTCTGCAGCTCGAGCATCCCACGATTGGCGCCGATGCGGTCGACCCGCACGCAGCAGGCTTTTCTGTGGTCGAGGGCGGCACCGGCAATATCGCCGTGCCGCAGGCTGCCGATGCGGATGCTGCTGACACCGCTCGCCCGACCGCCTCGCACTCCCCTGCCGCGAACCGCGATCTGGGGACCGCTGTCTCGAACACCGCGAACGCCGTGGGCACCTTTATTGCCCAGGGCGCCTCGGCCATGCGCGAGATGAACGCCGCGAAAAAGGCACTTGCCGATGCCCGCGCCCACCTGGCCGAACTTGAGCAGCGCATTGCCGATCAGGCCGAGGAGCTCGAGACGCGCCAGGATATCGCTGGCCGCTACGACCAGATCGTCGCCGACCAGCGTCAGGCGATTGCCACGGCCCAAAAGACTGCAGCGGCCGCCGAGATTGACCGTGATGCCCACGCCGCCAAAGCGACAGAGCTCAAGGGTCAGCTCGAACAAATGAAGACAGAGGATGACGCGACTGAGCTCCGCCTGAAGGCCGCGCTCGACGCCGTGGAGGCCCGCGAGGCGAGCTCACGCGAGACTGGCAACCGCCTCGTTCGACGTCTTGAGGATTCCAAGCGCATCCGCGACAAGGTGAAGGCAGAGCGAGACGCCGGCATCGCCGCCGCACAACAAACCGTCGACGCCACGCGCGCCCAGCTCGAGACGCTGCGTCATGAGTACGCCGAGCTGCAACGCAATCCCTCGGCAAATCCCGCCAACTATACGGTGCGCACCAGCGAACTCTCGATGCAGATCTCCGACACGGCAGATGCCCTGCGTAAAGCCGAAGAAGATGTCCCGCGCATCACCGCCGATCTTGAGCACTCGCTTGCCGCAGCCGAGCAGGCCGTCGAACAGGCGCAAGCCCCCATCGCCGACGCTAAGCGAGCCCATCAGGCCGTGACGGCAGAGGCCGATGCCGCGCGCGACGAGCTGCAGACCGCAAAAACCGCCGCTGCAACGCGCCAGCGCGAACTGCGCGAGAAGATCACTGCCGAGGACAAGGCACGCCGCGACCAGGAGCAGACCATCGCCAACGCCCAAGCAGATGCCGCACATGCGCAGTCGATCATCGAACAGGCGACCGAGGTGCACGACCACCCAGAGATCACTGAGTCGCTTGCAGGGTCCTTGGCCCGAGACAAAGCCGAACACGCCGAGACCGAGCGAGAAGTCGCCCAGCTCGAGGCCACCGAGGACGCGGTGCGCGAGCGTACCCGCGACTCACGCATCAAATTCACCGGCGCCATCGTCTGCATCGTCGCCGCAATCCTGGTGATCATCCTAGTCTGGCTGTTCGCAAGCAAGTAAACCGGCTGCCAAAAAACGCTCAACGCAGTTGCGGTGAGATAGTTCCTGTTTAGCCATCAAATAAGCCAATTCAAGAACTATCTCACCGCAACTTATTTAGATTGGCGCAAGGCAACCTATCCCTCCTGCACCAATCTCTTGACATAAGGAGTGTCCCCAAGTGCCGGCACAAAAGGAACGTCCCCAAGTGCCAACAACGGTGACGCCGATGCCTTGGCAAAGTCAGCGAAAACCCGCCAGAGCGAGCAAGGTGCCTTGAAACGAGGCGGCATTGACCTTTTGGTCATGCCGCCGAAGTTGAAAGGCAGATTGCAGCTCTGGCGGGTTTGCAGCGTCAACTGGTTACGCGGTTCGTAGAACCGCGTAACTAACAAATGAGCATCGCGTCGCCAAAGCTGAAGAAGCGGTAGCACTCTTCGATAGCAGCGGCGTAGGCATCCATGATCTGGTCGCGGGTGGCAAGCGCGCTCACGAGCATCATGAGCGTGGAGCGCGGCACGTGGAAGTTTGTGATCAGCGCGTCGACCACGTGATAGGTCGATCCGGGCATGAGGTAGAGCTGCGTCGTGGCGTTCTCGCGCACCACGATGTCACCGCGGCCAAGTGTATCGGCCCCGTCCTCGCGGCCCTCAAAATAGCGCGCCGTCACGGCCGGATCGGACACCGGTGCCTCAGCGTCAAAGGCGCTCTCGAGCGAGCGCACTGCGGTGGTACCGACAGCAATCACGCGGTGTCCCTCGGCCTTAGCCTTATGCACGGCGTCGACAACCTCCTGCGACACGTGGTAGCGCTCGGTGTGCATCACGTGCTGCGTGGGGTCGTCCTCCTCCACCAGACGGAAGGTATCGATGCCCACCTCGAGTTCGACGGCGGCAAACTTGGCACCCTTGGCCTCGATGGCAGCCATAAGCTCGGGCGTAAAGTGCAGACCCGCCGTGGGAGCGGCAGCCGAGTGCTCTTCCTTCATGGCGTAGACGGTCTGGTACTTCTCGGGGTCGCCCTCGTAATCGGTAATGTAGGGCGGCAGCGGCACGTGGCCGGCAGCATGGATGGCCTCGTCGAGCGTGCACGGGTCGCCGGCGGCATTGCAACCGGCCGGCTCAAAGCGCACCAGACGGCCACCGCGGCTATCGGTGACAAAGTCGATGACCTCGGCCGTCAGCACCACGGGAGCCCCCTCGGGCGCATGGGCGCCACCGGCGCGATACTCAATCTGAGCACCGGGCTTCAGGCGCTTGCCCGGCTTGACCAGGCACTCCCACACATGGCCGAGCGGATCCACATCCTCACGGCGCTTGAGCAGCAGCGTCTCGACCACGCCACCCGAGCCGGCCTTGCGACCGATCAGGCGGGCCGGCATCACGCGCGTCTGGTTGATGACGAGTACATCGCCCGGCTCGATATAGTCGATGATGTCGCGGAAGATGCGGTGCTCAACGGTACCGCCGTGCTCCAGCGGCTTCCCCGCCTGGGAGCCTTTGCGATCCACCACCAGCAGGCGGCAGGAGTCGCGAGGCTCGGCAGGAGCCTGGGCAATCAGTTCCTCAGGAAGGTTGTAGTCAAAATCATCGGTACGCATCTTTGCCTCTTTCACAAAGCGCGTCAGTCGAAAAAATCGACTGACGCGCGCATCATTCTCCCCTGTATCCTATCAGCTTGTTGAGAGAAATATAGTATGGCAAACAGATTTGCGACTGTTTTCTCAGCGCCCCGCTACTTAAGCGTTGCGTACATCACCGCCTTAATCGTATGCATGCGATTCTCCGCTTCTTGGAAAACACGAGACTTATCGGACTCAAAAACCTCGTCCGTGACTTCCATTTCGGTGACTCCAAACTTCTCAGCAATTTCGGCACCAACAGTAGTATTAGTATCGTGAAAGCTCGGAAGGCAGTGGAGGAAAATTGCCTCGGGCTTTGCCATAGACATCACCTCAGCGGTCACACGATACGGCGACATGAGCTTAATGCGGCTTTCCCACAGCTCTGCGGGCTGACCCATGCCAACCCAAACATCCGTGTAAATTACATCGGCATCACGAGCGCCTTCCTCAATATCCTCTGTAATGGTAATCGTCGATCCATGCTCGGCCGCAATACGACTACATTCTGCAAGGAGTTCAGGATCATAGGATGTAGCCCCCTCCGAATTTCCCCCGATTGGGCCGCAAGAACAGTAGTTAATGCCGAGCTTAGCGCAAATGACCATGAGCGAATCGGCGACGTTTCCGGCCGCCTTACCAAAAAATGTAAGTTTCCTGCCCTTAATCTCTCCAAACTCTTCACGCATGGTCAGAATATCGGCAAGCACTTGAGTCGGGTGGAATTCAGTAGTCAGCCCATTCCAAACGGGAACCCCAGCTTTTGCAGCAAGCTCCTCAACCTTCGCCTGTTCAAAGCCGCGGTATTCAATTCCGTCATACATGCGGCCAAGGACGCGAGCCGTGTCCTCAATCGACTCCTTTTTGCCCATCTGGGACGAGCCCGGATCCAAATAAGTTACACCCATGCCAAGGTCAAGTGCACCAACTTCGAAGGCGCAGCGAGTACGCGTGGAAGTCTTCTCAAATAGCAAAACAATATTCTTGCCTTCAAGGTATTTATGCGGAACACCGGCACGCTTCATGCTTTTGAAGTTAGCAGAAAGCTCAAGCAGATACTCAATCTCTTCCGTCGTGTAATCAAGCAGCTTCAGAAAACTGCGACCAGCGATATTAACACCCATATTCGCCATCTCCTATCACAGTGGATTTGCAACTAAATATCTTCGCGCCAGAAGGGCATGCTCATGCAGCGCGGGCCGCCACGACCGCGGGACAGTTCCTCGGAGGGAACGACCAAAAGTTCCAAACCGTTCTTGTAGAGCTCATCATTTGTGACAACATTGCGCTCGTAAACACAGACTTTACCAGGAGCAACGGCAAGAGTGTTCGACCCGTCGTTCCACTGCTCGCGAGACGCCTCAACCATATCGCCGGCACCGCACTCAATAAGCTGCACCTTCTCCACGCCAGTAGCCATTTCAAGAATATGCTCAAGCGTGTCATCAATCTCTTGAACAGCGACCATTCCCTCAGAGTCACCACGAGTCAGACGATAAACACGAAGGGTCTCAAAAATACCGGGATAAACTGTAAACTTATCGAAATCCACCATGGTGCAAACGGTGTCAAGATGCATGTAAGCATAGCCGTTGGGGATTTTAATAGCGTAAACGGTATCGATCTCAGAATTCCCAGATCCCCAGAACAAATTCTTTGCAAGCTCCTCAATCGCAGCCGCCTCAGTTCGCTGGCTAATTCCAATAGCCAAGGTATGAGCGTTAATGTTAAGCACATCACCGCCCTCGATATGCCAGGGATTCTTATGGTCGTACCAAATCGGAGTCCCTGCATAATCGGGATGGTATTTGAAAATCGCTTCATAGAAGGGCACTTCACGATCTCGCTGTTTCCAATACATATGGTGAAGCAGAACGCCTTTGCCCACAGAAGCAAGAGGATCGCGAGAGAAATATGAACTCGGAAGAGGCTTCAACACCAAATCATCGGGCTTCGCATCCTCATTATCCATCATGCTAAGCGTAGTCGAGACGCGAGGCAGCTCAAGGTCACGATAACGATACCCCCCCATAGCCTCAAGTACAAACTGATACGAATCTGAAATAGCGTCGAGCTTTTCACGAACAGCCTGCTCAAGCATAGGATTGACAATTCCGCTCTCAGCCATAAATGTATCGGTAAACTCAGCGCGAGCCGAGGGGCATGCATCCAGCGCTTCAGCAACGAGTTTCTCCATATAGAGAACTTCAACACCTTCGCTCCTCAGAAGATCCGCAAAGGCATCATGCTCCTTTTGAGCCACATCAAGATAGAAACAGTCGTGAATCCAGACATCCTCGAACTCTTCTGCCTTTACGTTCACAAGGTCACGACCGGGGCGGTGAAGCACAACTTTCTTGAGCTTACCAATCTCGCTGTGTACATTCAGTCCTTTAGGCATTCCTGTTACTCCATTTCAGCCATGAAACCTACAGGGCAATAAGTCCCGAGATTGCTACGAATACGATATTGATGAGCGACACGACCAAGAAGAATTTCCAAACGGTCTTCCACCACTGGCCAAGCTTGATCTTGCACACGCCCAAACCCGCTACAAGAATGGCGCTAGTAGGACAGATCAAAGACATCGTCGCGCTACCCATGGAGAGAGCCCACACGGCAGCCTCGGGATTAAGGCCCATGAGTTCGGTCAAAGGTCCAAAAATGGGAGCGGTCAGTGCTGCAAGGCCAGATGAGCTGGGAACCAGGATCGCCAGGAGGTTCTCAACCGCATAAAGAAGCGTAGTAAAGAGAACCGCCGGGATGCCGCCCAGACCAGTGGCGAGCGCATTGAGGATGGTATCGATGATCATGCCGTCAGAGGCAATGACAAGGATGCCACGCGCAAGTCCAACGACAATTGCCGAGAAAGCAAAGTCAGCGATACCCGCAACAAATTCCTGAGCGATGACGTCCTGACTAAAGCCCGCAATAACACCAGCCAACAAGCCCATGGCCAAAAAGACCGCAGAAATCTCGTTCATATACCAGCCCTGGGTCACAAGTCCCCAGATGATAAGGCACATTCCAGCGATAAATACCGCAAGCACGCCTTTTTGACGACCCGTAAATTCCGCATCAAGGGCAGATTCATCGGCAGCGAACTCGACTTTCTTGGCGATATCATCCTCAAATGTGATCGATGACTCAGGATTCTTCTTTACCCTTCGTGCATAGAGGACAACCCAAGTAATTGCAACGGCGGTCAAAACAACCCAGGCAATCATACGCAGCCACAGCTGGGGGTTGCCCTGAATACCAAGAATACCTTGCGCAATGAGAACATTAAACGGATTAATCGTTGAGGCGATGTAACCCGTGCGCGCTCCAACGAACACGACCATGAACGCCGTCATCGAGTCGAAGCCCATAGCCATCATAATTGGCATGAAGATCGCAAAGAACGGGAGAGTTTCTTCCGCCATGCCAAAGCTCGTTCCGCCCAATGCAAAGAGAACCATCGCAATAGGAATAATTAGAATGTCTTTGTTCTTAAAGCGGCGAACGACACGACCCATTCCGCTCGTGATAGCGCCCGTTTTAGTAATAACCTGAAACGAACCGCCCACAATCAAGATGAATGCAACGACCTCAATTGCCTCTTGTATACCGCGCGTTGGAGCCTGAAGAACATCGAAGACACCTTGTCTGAGATCTACTTCATCCCCGGTTTCCTCGTCAATATATGTCTTTTCACTCTGCTCATACGTACCTGCGACAGTGACTTCACGACCGTTCACCTCCTGACGCTGATAGGACCCAGAGGGAACAATCCACGTGAGAACAGCGAAGATGACCATAAGTGCAAAGATGATCGCATATACGTGCGGGACCTTGAACTGCTTGATGCCTTTCGAACTTTCCGCTGCCATATCTCCTCCTTCATTCCTTTTCCCATCTATCCAGCTGGCACCATAAATGTATGAGGTTGCTCAGCGGTGGTCGGGCAACCATCGCTATCGTGTCGCTTTTCACCTATGAACGGCAGCTAAAGTGACGTTATTAATCAATCTGATATTTTAAATTGATGTTATTTGTCAATTACATACGTCTTTTAACTTTTCCGCAACACAACAAGGAACCTGCCTTAGCCTTATATAAAAACCAGCAGGACAGGAGACAGGCATGCAAGGCATACACATAACAAATGAAATCGGTCATTTAAAAGCCGTACTTGTCCATCGACCAGGAGCTGAAACACAAAACTACCCTGATGCCGACTTCAGCCAAGTTTTCTCCCTGCGAAAATGGAGCGGTCGTTTTGACCTCGACAAAGCAATGTATGAGCACGATTCCATGGTTCAATTGCTTGAGAAGCATGGCGTAGAAACCATTGAAATTAGGGACCTTCTCGAAGACTCACTTGAAACTGAGCCCCAATCACTTAAATATTTTATTGATGACTACCTCCGTTGCAGCGGGGCAACAGGCAGAGAGTTCCTCGAGGCAATAACCCAGCTGTTTGAGAACGCTAAGAACACCCAGGAATTGGTGAATATAGTACTTAACGGCATTCGCTTTGGAGACACTGAGCTATGTTCAAACCAGTCGGAAACACTACGGGCGCTCGTGCACGAGCAATTTGATCCCGCCTCGCTCTTGGTCAATCCCCTCAACACGCTTTTTTTCACTCGTGATCCTGCTGTGGTAGTCGGAGACGGCATCATCCTAAATCATATGTATTGGCCTGAGCGTGATCGTGAGGTCGCCTTATACCGGCAGATATTCACCCACCACAAGATCATGGGAGAAACTCCAATATGTGATTTGAACAGGAGTAGCTACCATATAGAAGGCGGAGACATTATTGTTATCAGTGCTAAGACAATATTAGTTGGAATCTCTGACCGAACTGAACCCGCCGCCGTCGAGTCACTTGCCAAAGAGCTCCTGACCTCAAATAAATTCCAGACCACCGAGCTAATTGCGATTCGAGTCCCCTCTGACGGGCTGCGTATCCACCTCGATACGTTCATAAGTAGAATTGATCACGACGCGTTCCTCATCGATCGTGAGATATGCAATGCCGTTGATGCATACAGCATTCAACTAAAACGATCCGGAAGGGGCCTTACGATCACTCCTATCGATCGCACGATTCCGGAAATACTCTCTGCAGCCTGTTGCGAACCAATAAAAGTGATTGACTGCGGAGGCGGGAATCAAACCGCCTACGAAAGAGAACGCCGGAACAACGCAACGTCTATCCTTGCGCTCTCGCCAGGAAAACTATGCGTATATGAAGAAAACGTTTGGACCAACGAAGCGCTTGAGAAAGCAGGAATGGAATTATTCCCGCTATCCATTGACGAACTCACCAAAGGCTATGGTGGCACAAACTGTCTATGCCTCCCTCTGTGGCGAGAGGATCTATAGCCATGGGCTTCGGGGCAAATATTCGTAAACTCCGCACCATGGAGCATCTTGGTCAGGCGCAACTTGCAGAGATGTTGGGGGTATCTAAAGAGACCGTTTGTCGTTGGGAAAAAAGTCGGTATGCCCCCCGTGAGCGCTATATTGAAAAGTTACAAGCGCTCTTCGGTTGCACCCGCGATGAACTTGTTGGCGAGGAAAACGGTTTGGCTGTAAAGCTCGCAAATAAAAGAATCGTCACCGACGAAGACCCTGCTATCCACGAAATGGAGGGCACATTTCCCGTCATCGATATCGAATCGCAAAAGCGCCGCATCACGCACGGCCAACAAAATGCTTGCGCGCCTGTAGACGTAGCCAAACGTCACCCACATAGCGTTTTCGTTAAAATCAAAGGCGACGAAATGTCCCGCATTTACCCTCCCGGCAGCTTGCTACTTGTCGATACCACCGCAAAGCCTTGGAACGGCTGTGCTGTATTGGCGCTCGCAGACGGTAAAACACCGGTAATTAGGCGATTTGCAGAAGGAAACGACATGATTGTGCTGTCGTCCCATTCATATGCAACAGCAAGTCCGGATCTGATGTTTAACAAACGGAGGATTAGAATCATAGGAGTCGTCGTTTGGTATCAAGCGAGCCACGATCACACGCTTAATTAAATCGACTTTCCCAAAAACGACCGTACCGCACAGACAGCTCAAAGTCCCAGCCCAAATGAACTACTTTTTGGCGGCTTTGCGCTCGTCGCGGATGCGGGCGCGATCCATGGCCGCCTCGACCGCCGAGAAACGGCAGCCGCAGTAATTCTGCCGATACATGCCCAGCTCACGCGAACGGCGCGTAGCCTCGGGATAATACGGGCGAAAATCGCGAATCACCGGGGTGAGACCGCGGGCGGCAGCCAGACGCTCCAAAACATCATTGCAGGTATCGAACAGCTGATACGGCGAGACGGCGAGCGTCGTGCCCACAAACTCAAACCCGCGCTCCTGGGCCACGCGGCACGCCTCGGCCAAGCGCAGGGCATAGCACGAGCGACAGCGACGGGGCCGATCGGCACCCAGCGGGGCCACGCCGGCCTCCCAGCGCTCGCGATCCTCCTCGGCCTCGATGAGCTCGATGTCGCCGTCGGCACACCACCGGCGCAGCTCGTCCAAGCGGCGCTGCCATTCATCGTGAGGTTGAATATTAGGGTTGGTCCAGCAAATCGTGGGCTCAAACCCCTCCTCGCGCAGCAGGCGAACCGGCTCAAGCGAGCATGGTGCGCAGCACGCATGCAGCAACAACGACTTCATCGACATCTCCTCACCCAAAAAAGAGCACGCCAAAGGACGTATCCTCGCAGGCGACAATGCGGCGGTCGCGCAGGATGGTCCGCACGTAATACCAATCGCCCACGCAGCCCGACAAGTGCAGACCAGCCGCCAGGTAGCACAGCAGCGGATAGTCCGAGAACGCAAACCCCAGGGCAAACGCCACCGTCAAGGCAACCGTCGGCGCCAGGCAAATGACCATGTACCGCGCACGCGAATACACAACGCCCTCGGCGCAAGCGTAAATCATGCAGGTTTCGAGATTTGCCCCAAAGGTCACCCGAGCACCGACGGGCGCAAACAGCTTAAAGAACGCCGCGTGCACCAGCTCGTGCACGGCAAATGACGCCGCCGAAACCGCACTCAAGCCGACTAGCCAGCCCAAGACCGCCGTCCAACCGCCCGCGTCAGCCGCATCCAGATCTGCGGGCCCACCCAGCAGCATAAACACCGGCACCAGGCACACGGCAAATGCGCCAAGCACGACCATGCCCCACACGAAGCAAGCGTGTAGAAAATCCTCGTCCTCAAACGCATGTATGTTGGAAATCTCATTCATAGCATCTTAGGATAGCGCCCCTGCCACGTACCCGTCCGCATGTGCGATAATGTCGAACGATATGCACGAATTGACCACCGCGTCACCAGGCCTTGCGCCCGGCCGCGCTCTTACAATATGCGAAGGAGTCCCATGGCATCCAAATACTCCATGAACGACCGTCCCAGCTGGCCTCGCCGCGCCATCGTTACCGCCGGCGAGCCCTACGGCAACAAGGGCCTTCACTTTGGCCACGTTGGCGGCGTCTTTGTCCCGGCCGACTTCTTCGCCCGCTTCCTGCGTGACCGCCTGGGCCGCGAAAACGTCATCTTCACCTCGGGCACCGACTGCTACGGTTCGCCCATCATGGAGAGCTACCGCAAACTCAAGGAGAACGAGGGCTACGACAAGTCCATCGGCGAGTATGTCGAGTCCAATCACTCCCGCCAGGCCGCGACCCTCAACAACTACAACATCAGCTGCGATATCTACGGCGGCTCGGGCCTTGAGCCGGCGGCCCAGATCCACAACGAGGTGACTGCCGAGATTATCGAGCGCCTGCACGAGCAGGGCACCATCTCCAAGCGCTCCACGCTGCAGTTCTACGATGCCAAGGCCGGCACGTTCCTCAACGGACGCCAGGTCATCGGCCGCTGCCCCATCCAGGGCTGCAAGTCCGAGAAGGCTTATGCCGACGAGTGCGATCTGGGCCACCAGTTTGAGCCCGAGGAGCTCATCGCGCCCAAAAGCCAGCTCACCGGCGAGGTGCCCGAGTTGCGTCCGGTCGACAATCTCTACTTTGACCTGCCGGCCTACCTCGACTTCATGAAAACCTACACCGCCAAGCTCGCCCAGAACCCGCAGGTTCGCTCCGTGGTCTCCAAGACCATGGAGGAGTGGCTGCTGCCGGCTCAGCTCTACATCCAGAACAAGTTCCGCGAGGCCTTCGACGCCGTCGAGGACCAGCTTCCCGAGCACACCGTGCTGGAGCCCGAGGGCAACAAGAGCAGCTTTACCGTCACCTTCCCCAGCTGGAAGGAGCGCGACGACGCCCACGCGGTGCTCGCCAACGGCGGCGTGCGCTTCCGCAGCGGCAAGGCGCTCGTGCCCTTCCGCATCACCGGCAACATCGACTGGGGCGTTCCGGTGCCCGAGGTCGATGGCGTCTCCGACGTCACCTGCTGGTGCTGGCCCGAGAGCCTGTGGGCGCCCATCAGCTATACGCGTACCGTGCTCGCGCGCGATGCCAAGGCAGCCGGCGTGACCGAGGGCGTCGCCGCCCAGGATGCCGCCCTCATGGGCGAGCCCGCTGCCGACTCCACGCAGGTCCCCGCGCCCACCTACCAGCACAGCTCGCTCGACTGGCGCGACTGGTGGTGCTCGGACGACGCGCAGATCTACCAGTTTATCGGTCAGGACAACATCTACTTCTACTGCATCGCGCAGACCGCCATGTGGGAGGCCCTGGGCTGGGACCTCACGCAGAGCACCGTCAGCGCCTGCTACCACCTGCTCTACATGGGCAAAAAGGCCAGCTCGTCCTCGCAGACGCCTCCTCCGCCGGCAGACGACCTGCTCAACCACTACACCTGCGAGCAGATGCGTGCGCACTGGCTGTCGCTCGGCCTGTCCGAGAAGCCGGTAAGCTTTAGCCCCAAGGCATACGACACGCGTGTGACCGGCAAGGACAAGGACGGCAACGAGGTACGCGCCTGCGACGACAAGCGCGTTATCGACCCGGCCCTTAAGGAGAGCGCGCTGCTGACCGGCGTGTTCAACCGTCTGGCCCGCAGCTGCTTCTACGGCGTCGCCGTCAAGGAAGGCGACGAGAGCCCCTACCGCAACGGCTGCATCCCCGCCGGTGCCGCTTCTGACACCGTGGTCGAAGCCGCCCAGCAGGCAGCCCTCGCCTTTGAGCAGGCCATGTACAAGTTCGAGACGCACCGCGCGCTTGCCGTGTGCGACGACTACCTGCGCGCCGCCAACAAGCGCTGGAGCGACGCCTCCAAGGCCGCCAACAAGCTCGAGGGCGAGCCGGCCAACGCCGCAATGACGCAGGCCCTCGTCGACGCCTTTACCGAGCTGCGCGTGGCGACCGTCCTGATGCACGGCATCGTCCCGGCCGGCTGCGAGCTCATCTGTGAGTACTTCGACATCGACCCGGTCGCCTTCTTTAGCTGGGATAACATCTTCGCCTCCACGGATGAGTTTGTGGAGAGCCTGGGCGAGAAGCCCGGCGAGCACCGCGTAAAGCCGCTACCCCCGCGCTTCGACTTCTTTAGCAAGCACGAGAGCCAGTACTAAACACTCGACATGTAATGGAATGGGAAGGAAAGACGGATGTCCAAGCCGCGTCGTCGTAAGCAGAAAAAGCAGGTCAAGGCCGAGCTCAAGCTCAGGCAGTTTGCCGCCACCGAGCTTTCCGACCAGCTTGCCGCCCTTCCTTGCGCCGCCGACCTGCCGCGCTTTATGGTCGACACGGTCGCCGGCGCCTATGCGCCCGCCGATGCCGAGCTCATGATCAAGGGCTTCGGCGCCGCGGTCACACGCCCGGTCACGCTGCGCGCCAACACGCTCAAGGCAACCGCCGAGGACATCGCTGCGGCGCTCGATGCCGCCGGCATCGCCCACAACCCCGTCGCCTGGTACCCAGACGCCTTCATCCTGCCCGACGCCCAGGTTTCCGACCTGTGGGACCTCGACATCTACCGCGACGGCAAGATCTACTTGCAAAGTCTGTCGTCCATGATGCCGCCGTTGGTCCTGGGCGCCCAGGCATGCGAGGACATCCTGGACATGTGCGCGGCCCCCGGTGGCAAGACGACGCAGATCGCCGCCCTCACGCAGGGCCAGGCGCACCTTACCGCCTGCGAGATGAGCATTCCCCGCGCCGAGAAGCTCGAAGCCAACCTCCACCGCCAAGGCGCAAAAAACGTGCCCGTCATGCGCATCGACGCACGCGAGCTCGACGAGTTCTTCCGCTTTGACCGCATCCTGCTCGATGCCCCCTGCACCGGCACGGGCACCGTCATCAGCGGCAACGAGAAAAGCCTGCGCGGCCTGACCGAGCAGCTGCTGAGTAAGTGTGCCCGCTCGCAGCGAGCACTTCTGGACCGCGCCATGGGAGCCCTTAAACCGGGCGGCACGCTCGTCTATTCGACTTGTTCGATCTTGCCGCAGGAAAACGAGGACGCCCTGCAAGAGGCCCTCGACAAGCACATGGATTGCGAGCTTATCCCCCTCGACGGCACGCCGAGCGAAAGTGAAACGCGCCGTGCTCAGGAAGTTGGCGAAGAGCCACGCATCGAGTGCAACGCCCTCACCGAGGCCATCGCCGCCAGCCACGTCTCGTCCGTCGCCAACGGTATGCCCGGCACGCTCACCATTCCGCCTAGCCGCGACTTTGAGGGCTTCTACATTGCCCTGATCCGAAAACGCAGCTAGCGCACGGATCCAAAACTCAACAAGCTATCTCTGTGCGCGTTTGCCCTGCTGGTCGCGATGCTGTTTAAGCATCGCGCGCTCCTTGCGTTCGGCCCTTTTGCCTTTAATGGCCGTAACCACAAAATAGATGACCGCGGCGGCAACGATTGCGCCCACACACAGGCCAATCGAGCCCAACATTGCTGTCAATTCCATACCGCGTCACCTCTCTTTTAAACGGGACTTTCAAGATAGCACCTCGATCCCCGCCACCACAGCTCCTTCACGTTCGCCGCCCTTCGGTCTAACGGGGGACGCGGCGGGGAAAAATCAACTCGTCAAACGATTTAGCAAGCACAACGCTGCCGGCACCCTGCCGGCCGTCATCACATAGAATCGAGCCTCCATGGATACCCTCAACGATCTAAACGAGCGCGTCGACGCCTTCGTCGGCACCAGCTCCTTCGACACGCCTGCCGCGGCAAACGACCAAGCTCCCATCGATGTGCCCGCCGAAGTTCACGAAGACATCGTCGCCTCGGTCGATTTCTCCGAGGTCGAGCTCGCAGACGAGTTCACCGAGCCCCAGGTAGCCGTCACGCCCAACGGCCTGCTCCCTATGGAGCCCCTGCCCATCGACGGACGTCTGCGCAAGGCTGCCCTTCGCATGCCCGACGAGATCGAGGAGGCCAGCGGCTTCACGCTCTTCGGCCGCCGCATCAAGTCGCTCATTTACACCACCGATGTCGCGGTCATCCGCAACTCCAACGCCGATGCCGTCTTTGCCGTTTACCCCTTCACGCCGCAGCCGGCCATTACGCAGGCACTGTTGACCGTCGCCGAGTGCCCGGTCTTTGTAGGCGTGGGCGGCGGAACTACGACCGGTAAGCGCTCCGTGCAGATGGCAGCCGTCTCCGAGATGCAGGGCGCGGCGGGCTGCGTGGTCAACTCCCCCGCTACTGCCGAGATGGTCGAGCACATCACCAACATCGCCGACATCCCCGTCATCGCTACGGTCGTTCGCTGCGACGACGATGCCCACGCCAAGGTGCGCGCTGGAGCCAAGATTCTCAACATCGCCGCCGGCAAGAACACGCCCCAGGTCCTACGCGAGCTGCGCAAGCACTATCCCAACCTGCCGCTCATCGCGCCGGGCGGCAAGACGCCAGAGAGCATCCGTGAAACCATCGCCGCCGGCGCCAACGCCATCATCTGGACGCCGCCTTCGGCCCAGCAGCTACAGACCGACATGATGCAGCGTTATCGCAAGATGAAGGAAGACGCCACACCTGTCATCTCGCACGACGATGTGCCCATTATCGACCAGGTCTCCGCCGCCGAGGTCAGCCAGGTCGAGAACATGAATCCCGACGTGCCGATTCCCGACGAAGTCATCGAGCGCGTCGCTTCGATCCACGAGCGCGTCGAGGAGCATCGCGCCAACCGCGGCCTCAAGCCGTCACTGCACGGCTTCTTCTTCCGCGGAAAGAAACGCTAACCCCCAACAGCAAGGCCCGCCCCACAAACGTGAGGCGGGCCGTTTTCGTTTGAGCAATCATGCAGCGATGTGATGGGGCAAACTAATCCACGCGCTTGTCGCCCATAAAGAAGAGCGCCACCGTACCAGGTCCGGTATGCGAGCCAATCAGAGTACCGATGTTATTGATCTCAATCTTGCCTTTAAGCTGCGGAATCTGTTCCTCGATCAGCGCCGCAACTGCTTCGGCATCCTCGCGGCACGCCGAGTGCGACATGATGCACTTACCCGAATAATCCGCACCGTCCTGCACGTGTGCCATCATGGTCTTAGCCATCTCGGAAATCGCGCGCTTCTTAGTGCGAATCTTCTCACGTGGCGACAGCCCACCTTCGCAATCGACCGTCATAAGCGGGCAAATCTTAAGCGCCGTGCCGATGATCGCGCTCGCAGCCGAAATGCGACCGCCGCGCAGGTAGCTCGACAGATCGGTCGAGAAGAACCAGTGGTGCAGGTTGAGCTTGTGCTCCTCGATCCAGGCAGCCGTCTCGTCGAGTGAAGCCCCGCTATCGCGCACGTCGGCGGCACATTCCGCCAGCAGGCCAAAGCCCGAAGACGCCGCCAGCGAATCGATGACGCGCACCTTGCCGCCCTGGGGATAGCGATCGGCGAGCATCTGCGCCGCAACGCAAGCCGAGCCATACGTACCCGAAATACCCGACGACAACGTCAGGTGCAGCACGTCTTTACCCTCGGCAACAAGCGGCTCCCAAAACTCCTCGTACTCACCCACGCTCACCTGAGACGTCTTGGGCATGGCGCCCGCGGATATCTGGGCAAAAAACTCGTCCGGCGTAATCGACTGATACAGATCGTCCGTATAGACAACATCGTCGATCTCGTAATGAAAACACACGACAGGGATATTGCGCGATTCAAAGAACTCCCGAGTTCGATCGGCGGCGGATTCACAGGTCAGGACAAAATCACTCATATGAGGCTCCTTACGTATAGTTATAAAAATTATCGCACAGCAAGCATAAATACGGTACAAATGTCCACTATTTACCAAATAGAGCCAAAGATGGTGAACATCTTTACCGTCATCATCTCTATCGATCCCGGAGGCATACGTCTGTAAAAACGACCCCACGTCTCCACTCAACCGCCATATCTACCTCCACTAAATCGATTTACCAAACCGTTCGGCTAACAATTCGGCCGCCCATCCCCAATCGAAACAAAAGCGGCGCATACTGATAAACGTTTGACGCTGTTTATCAGTTTTACCAGCCCTATCGGAAGGTGTTTCATGGTCGCATTCGATCGCAATCCGCAAGACTTCAAGTATCTGCGCCTGCTGTCGAGACAGTTTCCCACCGAGCAATCCGCGTTTACCGAGATCATCAACCTCTCGGCCATCCTCAACCTGCCCAAAGGCACTGAGCATTTTATGAGCGACGTGCATGGCGAGTACGAAGCCTTTATGCACATCCTCAACAACTGCTCGGGCGTCGTGCGCGAGCATGTCGACGAAATCTTTGGCGAAACGCTCTCCTTTGACGAGAAGGGCGAGCTGTGCACGCTCATCTACTACCCGCGCGAGAAGATCGAGCTGGTCCGCAGCCAGCGCGAGGACTCGCCCACCTGGTACAAGACGATACTTGACCAGCTCATCATGGTTGCCCGGTCGCTTTCGAGCCGCTATACGCGCTCCAAGGTGCGTAAGGCCATCCCACGCGATTACGCCTACATCATCGACGAGTTGTTGCACACGCACCCGGACGAGAACAACTATCGCGTGCGCTATCACGAGCGCATCGTGGAGTCCATCCTGGAGACCGCAAGCGCCGACGACTTTATCGAGTCGCTTGCCTCGCTCATCAAGCGCCTGGCCGTCGACCACCTGCACCTGGTGGGCGACATCTTCGACCGCGGTGGCGGCGCGGCCAAGATTATGGACCGCCTGCTCACCTACCATTCACTCGACATCCAGTGGGGCAACCACGACCTGCTGTGGATGGGCGCTGCGGCCGGTGAGCCCGCCTGCATCGCCACGGTGCTGCGCAACAACCTACGCTACGACAACTACGAGATCCTGGAGAACGACTACGGCATCTCGCTGCGTGAGCTTGTCGCCTTTGCCGATGCCACCTACACCGCCGGTGAGTCCATCACCCCGCTGATCAAGGCCATCAACGTGCTGCTCTTTAAGCTCGAGGGTCAGATTATCCAGCGCCACCCCGAGTTCGACATGACCGACCGCCTGCTACTCGACAAGATCGATCACGACACCGGCACGGTCACGCTCGCCGACGGCAGCGTATGGCCGCTCACGACCAACGACTTCCCCACCGTCGACCCGGCGGACCCCTATACGCTCACGTCTCAGGAGCAGCACATCATCGACAAGCTCGTGTCCGAGTTTGTCACCGCCGATCACCTGCATCGCCATATCGATTTCCTCTATTCCCACGGCTCGATGTACAAAGTCGCCAACGGCAACCTGCTCTTCCACGGCTGCGTGCCACTCAACGAAGACGGCACCTTTAGCAGCATGAACTGCCTGGGCACCTGGCACGCTGGCCGCGATTATCTTGATTTTTGCGACCACATCGCCCGCCGCGCCTGGCGCATGGGCGACCGCGACGCCCTCGACTGGATGTGGTACCTGTGGATCGGCTTTAACTCACCCGCCAGCGGACGCCTGGTGCGTACCTTTGAGCGCGCCTATATCGCCGATAAGAGCACCTGGGTCGAGCCGATGGACCCGTACTTTACGCTTACCAAGTCGCCCTCGGTCTGCGACGACATCATGCGCGAGTTTGGCGTCGCGCCCATGGCATGCTCACCGACCGGTCACATCATCAACGGCCACACGCCCGTTAAAACCACCAAGGGCGAGCAGCCCATCCGCGCCGAGGGCAAGCTGCTGGTCATCGATGGCGGCTTCTGCCGCGCTTACCATCCCAAGACGGGTATCGCCGGCTATACGCTCATCTCGAGCTCGCGCGGCTGCCGCCTCAAGTCGCACCGGGCCTTTACGACGGTTGCCGAGGCACTCACACGCAACGTGGACATCGAGAGCGAGACCAACCGTTTTGACCAAGCAGACCGTCGCCGCATGGTGAGCGACACCGATTCCGGAGCCAAGATCCGCAGCCAGATCCAGGACCTGCGCCAGCTGCTCGATGCATATAGAAACGGTGCTATCGAGGAGCGCGCCTAGCCCCACCCGCGGGGATTGGCTAAACTGTGCCAAGTTTGTCATCCCCGCGGCGCTTCGGCGCCAGCTTAAGGCAGGTACCATGCAAAAGCTCCTTGCGCAGATCATGAAATTTGGCGTCGTCGGTGTCATTGCCACGGTTATCGACTTTGGCATTATGAATCTGCTCCACTACGGTCTGGGCCTCAACATCCTAATCGCCAACACCAGCGGCTTTATCATCTCACTCATCTTTAACTACCTCGCAAGCATGAAATACGTGTTTGCGCACAAGGAAGGCATGAGCCGCCGTCGCGAGTTCATTATCTTTGTCGTGCTGTCCGTGATCGGCCTGGCACTCAACGACGGTATCGTGTTGACACTCAACGCTGGCCTGGGACTCGAGGCCAATATCGCCAAGATCTGCGCCACCGCGCTTGTCATGGTCTACAACTTTGTGACCCGAAAGATCTTCCTGGAAGGCGATGAGACCAAGTAACTCGCAACCTTACAGCTTTACAATGCCCACGGATGACGCGCGTCGAGCGCTGTGTTGTTCGTGGGCATTGCTCGTTTACGGGCAAATTTTCAACGTTTGCGGATTAGCTCTTGAAAATTTGGCGAGTTCGTATAGTTCTTGGCAAAGACCTTACGCTTCCCTTGCAAAAGCTCTAAAGTATCCTCTGCTCGATTCATCAACGCATTGGATGTGATTACGTGCGCAAGGCACTGGCACAACCTCATACCAAGCAGTTCCTCAAGTTCGCTGTCGTGGGTCTTATCTCCTTTGGCATCGACTGGGGTATGCTCATTGCGCTCGTCGAGCTGTTTCACCTCGACTTTTTGATGAGCACCACGGTCTCGTTTACCACGTCCGTCGTGGTCAACTACTGGCTCAGCATGAAGTATGTGTTCGACCACCGCGAGGGCATGAGCCGCAAGCGCGAGTTCACGATCTTCACCATCCTGTCGGTGATCGGCCTGGGCCTCAACGACCTATACATGTTTGTGGGCGTCACGTTTTTGAGCATCGGCTACCAGGCCATGAAGGCCATCGCCACGTTCCTTGTCACCTGGTACAACTACTTCAGCCGTCGCTTCTTTCTCGAGGGCGCACGGTCGTAGTCGATTCGCTATTTGCTTGAATGTATAACCGGTTGGAATTCCCATTCCAACCGGTTTTTTTGTTTGCCGAAAGACCCGGCGACCCAGTCCCATTCACTTGAAAAACGGGCGGCCCGGATGTCTGTCCGAACCGCCCGTCTGGCGCGCTATGTCGAAGCCTCTAGCCTGTAACGTAATACCAGACCACGCTGTCGCCGTTGGAGAGAACGTAGTTGCTGCAGGCCGTCATGGGCGTTGTGCCGTTGACGGAGTACATCCAGCCGCTCGTGCCGGCGTACTGTTTCTCGGCCAAACCACCAATCGCGGAGACATACGTGCCGTACGACGAGCCATGTGCGTTGACGGAAAGGCCCAGCGCACACAGGGCATCGTAAACGGTGGCGCCTTCGTTAAAGGTAAAGGTGCCGCCAGAAGACACAGGATTGCCCACGGCGCTCGATGTGACCGAAACCGTCACCGTAACGTAGTTGGACTCCTGCGAGCCGCCCTGGCCGCCCGAGGGAGCGCTTCCGCCATTAGAGCTGGAGGCTCCATCAGACGACTGACCGCCGCCCGAAGAAGCACCACCAGACACATTGGAAGTATCGCCGGCTCCCGTATTCTGGGCAGCGGATTTATCTCCAGACTTCTTGCTATCCGAGCTTTTATTCGATTCCTTGTCCGAAGACTCGGAATCGTCCTTGGCGTCGTTCGAACCCTTGGACTCGTCTTTTGCATCATTCGATGACTTGGAGCTCTCGGAACTGGCCTCGCCCGAAGTCGTAGTCGAGCCAGACGCCTTGGTGTCCTTGGTGACGACGCTCTCCCCCGTCACGGTCTGAATGATCCAGTCGATGGACCAGGCGCCGCTCTCGGAAGGATGGACGAAGCCCAGCGAGACGACGATCAGAATGGCGCACGCGGCAGTCAGAACGCCAAGGAGCGCTTTACGCCGTGGGGCGGACGCCGCCGAAGCGGCGCCCTTTTGCTTTGCATCATCAAGCTGGATAAACGAGGAATCTGGTTGCTTGGGGTCAGCGTCCTTGGATTTATTGGACACAGCCCTCACCTACCGACGTTTGGTGAACACGAACACGCCGACGATGGCGAGACCGATGACGCCGGCGGCAACGCCAACAATGGCGAGCGGGTTGGTGCCAGTCTCCTGCTCGGAAGCACTAGAGGACTTCTTAGCAGTGGTCGTGGAAGCAGCACCCGTATCAGACTTGGAATCGGACTTCTTGTCGGACTTGTTGTCCTTCTTGTCAGACTTCTTGTCAGACTTCTTCTCGTCCTTCTTATCGGACTTATCGGTGTCCTTCTTGTCGGACTTGTTGTCCTTGGTCTCGGTCTTGGTCGACACCGTCGTCTTGGTCGTCGGCTTATGACCCGGGGCGATAGCGCCGCCGGCCTGCTGGCCCTTCGTGCCGAAGCCGGAACCCGTGCCCGTGCCAGCACCGGAACCGTTGCCAGCGCCACCGTTGCCACCATTAGTGCCAGAACCGCCATTGCCGCCAGGGTTAACGGCATTCTTGGTCCACTTGGCATACAGTGTCAGATCGGCCGTCACCGGCGTACTGAAGTCATACGCCTGCGTGCAAGCCTCATCGGTGAACCAACCGCCGAAAGTGTAGCCATCGCGCGTCGGATCGGCCGGCTTGACCAGCTTGCCGTCGGCCGTAGCAACGAACTTAGTGTCGCAAGCAGACCCGCCGTTGGAATTAAAGGCAACCGTCCAAGACTCGACAGCCCCCAGCTTGAACAGAGTACCCGAATCATTGATGTAGTACAGGTTGCCAGATGCATCGGCAATGACCGGAGAGTCGCAGTGCTGGTAATGGCCAGCCGCATCATAAATCTGCGTCGCCTCTGCATCGCCGAGCGTATAGCGATACACGCCACCACCAGCAGAGTAGTTGACGTAATCCTTGCCATCCGCGCTGTTAACGGTGAAGTACACATAGGTCTTGCCGCCCTGAACACTCACCAGCGGAGTAGCAGCAATACCGTTAAATCCGGCCGGCAGTTCTTTACCGTCAGCAGCGGTGACCATCGTGGTCTTACCGGTCTTCAGATTATAGAGAGCCAGAGCAGAGCCAGTAGCCGTCTGCCCACCGACAATCAAGTTGTCGCCAGAGACCGCCGGGGAGCTCATGTTATTCGTAAGACCCAGGTCGACCGTCTTCTGCTCGCTTAGTACGCCCTTCGCCGAAAGCGAAATCACATGGAGCTTTCCATCGTGCGTCATCTGATAGAAGGTCGAACCATTGAACGGATCGGCGACACAGTCGGCGTTCGCGAGAGCGCCGAGCTTCATAGTCGAAACGACATCGCCCGTCGTCTTATCAATGCACTTAAGCGTGCCCGCGCTCGTAGGAACAATGGCGTACTTATCCGTCAGCGCAGCACCAGTCCAGTAATAGCCCTCGGCAGGGTCGATGTTCCGCCAAGAAACTTCGCCCGTGGCAATCTTAATGCGCGCAAAGGAGCCGTTGCCGTAGGTCGCGTTGTAATTCTCGTCATACGAAATATCGACCGAGCCTACATAGACGTACTCGCCGTCCGAAACGACGGTGCAGGAGCTCTGCGTCAAGTCCGTCAAACCAGGCGTCAGCCATTTGCAGATCAGCTTGTCTGCAGTAATCGCCTGGACCGCACCGCCGTTGAGCGGAACGATGATAAGACCATTGGTATAGATCGGACGAGAGGTATAGCTCACCTTGGAGGCAAGCGGCGCAGAGGCAACCTTTTTGCCCGTGGACGAATCGATCTTAATGAGCTCGTTCTCGGTCGCGATGTACACAAAGCCGTTAGCGATGACAGGCTCGCTGCAGTTGGCATACTGCTGGCCAGACTCGGCCTTCCAATCGAAGGCCCACTTAAGACCAGCGGCCTGCGCAGGCGTCTTGGCATCCGTTACGGTCGAACCGTTGCCACTGTTGCCGTAGCCGGCCCACTCGGCATCCCAATCAGGAGTCGTCGCACTCGGGTCCACGACAATCTTGTCGGGATCGGGCATGGGCGATTTATCAGTTGTATAGGCAAGCGTAACCTTATCGCCGCTCTTGAGCGTAATCTGATTGGCGCAGAGTAAGGAGGGCTCTCCATTGATATACAGATGCCAGTATTTATTGGTCGCACCATCATAGCCGTACGTCTTGCCTCCGAACGGCGAGTCGATGGAATTGAGGAACCAGTACTCACCGCTCTGGGAGCCGCTGTACGTAACGCCCTTTGCCTTCAGAACCGCTTCGATAAGGTTCTGGGCCGTAGAGCCTTCGGGCAGAGAAACATTGCTTGCCGAGCCCCAGCGAGTATTGTTGCCGTTGGCATCGGGACCGATAACATCGACGGACCCAAGAACCTGACCGGGGAGGGCATCGGCGTCAGCACCATACATAAAGGTGACGGCGTCACCCTCCTGGAGCTTGTAGGCACCGGCGCCAACGTCGGCGAACTTGCCATTTACGTAGAAGCGCCAATAGCTATTAGTCGCAGCATCCCAGCCATAGGACTTACCATCGAACGGCGAAGTAATGCCGTTGAGGAACCAGCCCCAAGGCGATTCGCCAGCATCGAGAGTAAGGCCGGTCTGCTCAAGGAGATCCTTGGCAGTAGAGCCTGCCTTGAGACTCGCCTGGCCCGTCGAGGCCCAAACCTGCTGCTTGCCGTCCTTGCCCTTACCGAGGACCTGAACGGAAGCATGGACGGAATCAGAGGGCAACTGGTCGCCCCAGCCACCGTAGAACCACGTAACGGTATCGCCAGCATGAATGGTGACATTGTCTGCCGTGAAGTCGCTCGACTTGCCGTTGATGAACAGCTGCCAATAGGTCGAATAATCGAGCGGCGTACCCAGCTCAACGCCGTTGTACTTAAGGCTCAGAATGAAGGAGCCCGCAGCAACGGCGTCGATGTCATTCGCCTCGAGCGCGACCTTCGTAAGGTCAAGTGCGCTCGAGCCGGACGTCACCACATACTGCGCGTTATCGACCCAAGTCTGAGTCTTGCCCTGGGCATCGCGACCAATGACGGTCACATTTGCGGCAAGCTGGTCCTTAACGACAGGGGACGAGCTACCAGCCGTATAGGCAAACTCAATCTTCTGCCCCTGGGTGAGCTTGACGCTGCTCGCGCCAACCGAGGAAGACGCGCCATCGACAAACAGCTGCCAGAAGGCATAAGTCGTCGGATCGTAGGCAAGCGTGCGGCCATCGCTCGGGGATGTGATGCTTTTGAGGTAGAACCCGTATGCCGTGTTCGGATCGTAGTCCGCCTTGAAGCCCGTCTTCTCCTGCAGCTTAATGAAGGCATCCGCAGCCGTCGCGCCCTCGTCGAGCTTGAGCTGCGTAGGTGCCACCCAGGTCTGAGCCTTGCCGTCGGCATCGGTGCCGATAATCGAGAACGAGACCTCGACTTGCTTCTTGGCGACATCGCCGGTTTCTGTCGGGCTCTCCGTCTGGACGGCAGCCACGGCGGCAGATCCTGCTTGGCCAGCGGATGCCGTCGAAGACTGCTCGCTCGCGGTAGGGTTCTCCCCCGTCGCCGAGCCCTCGTCGCCAGTTGCCGCCTCTGTTGTGGCGGCACTAGCTGCAGGCGCGCCCTCGGAATCCGAAACCTCGGCGCCGCTCTGCTCAGCGGCACCGCCCGCAAGCGCTGCGTCCTCACTCGGCGTCGCAGCCTGAGCCACAGCCTCGGCAATGCCCTCGGCGCCCTCGGCCCACAGCTGAGCCGGCGTGGTGCCAAAGGCCATCGCGAAGGCCAGGAATGCCACCAGACCGCGCTTAGCTACACCGCGTGCAATCGCGCCACGGCGATGCAACGAGGCGCACTCACGCTCGTCCTCAAACATATCCATTTGTCCCCCATTGTCTGTACTTGGAGCGTTGCCTTGAGGCTGCCCCACGTCATCGCGCATGTTGCGCTCGAGTTCCCCCATCGGGGTCCCCCTTCCCTCCAGAGCCCTATGCACGCCGGCGGCATACGCCGCAGCCGCATGCAAGATGGGAGGCGATCCGACTTAACCTTAACGACTCGGGCACGTCGTCCGATCTGCGACGCGAACATCCCGAGCCAAGAGGAATTACGGTTACTGGTACAGCCGGGGACTTGCACCCCGATTCTCCCAAACGCGCAGGAAAACCGCGCATTCGTGCGTCTCCGCACCACCATCTATGCCATCGATTATTACCGTCAGTATGGTATCACGCAAAAGGGCCTCGCACGCAGGCGAAGCCCAAGGTAAAAGCTATTATTTGCGATAGGAAAATACGGTGACCGCAGCCCCTAGTGCTTGCCGCCGTGACTGTTGAGCCAGATATTGCGGCCCAGCATAAGCGCCAGCACCAACGCGCTCACGTAGCCCAAAAAGCCAATGACCGGAATGCCAAACACAACCGGCTCGATGCGCGCGTAGTACACCACCGACGAACCGATAAACAGACCGGCGATCACAATTGCCATCGACATGCGGTCGATAATTCCACCCAGCTGTCGCAGCGCCTTATCGCTGCTCATGATCTGCGTGTTCACCTTAAGCTGGCCGCGCGTGAGCATGCGCGAAGCCAGGCCCAGATACTCGGCCGCCTCGAGCGAGCCCTTCGCCGCGCGATAGCTGCTCGCGGCAAGATCGCGTCCCATGTCGCGCACGCGCGCATAGGTGCTCTTCTCGTTTTTGATGTGCGTCTGGATGATCTGGATCATGTTGACGTTGGGCATATACTCAGTCAGCAGGCCCTCGAGCGTCACCATGCCGCGGGCGAACATCGTTACCACGCTCGGCAGCTCAACGTCGTTTTTGCGCGCCAGGTTTAACAGCGAGGTCAAAAACTCGCCGATATCCAGATCCTTCAGGTCAAGGCCCGCAAAGTCTGCGACGATAAAGTCCAAATCGGACAAAAAGGCCGAATGATCGAGCTCAGCCGAGTCGCCACGCGTCACGGCGAAGCGCATGAGCGAATCCTTGAGCTTGGGCACGTCACCCTCGGCCACGGCGAAAATCATGTCCTTGACGATACCGCGATCGTGACTCGACATGCGTCCGACCATGCCCAAGTCGATAAAGTAAACGATGCCGTCCTTGAGAATAATGTTTCCCGCATGCGGGTCGGCATGGAAAAAGCCGTCATCGAGCACCTGCGTCGAGTAGTCCTCGACAATCGCGGAACCGATCTTTTCCAAGTCATAGCCCTCGTCCACCAAGCGTTCAGGATCGGCGATCGAAATGCCGTCGACGTAGTCCATAACCACCACGTGCTCGGTGCACAGGTCCAGATAGGATTTAGGGCACGTCACGCCATGAACGCTCTTATGGAACTCGTAGAAGTCGTTGAGGTTTTTGGCCTCGGCCAAAAAGTTGGTCTCCTCGCGAAACGAGGTCCACAACTCCTCGACTACGCCGTGCAGGTCAACGAATTGATCGGTGTTGACGAACTTGGAAACGATACGCACCACCGAGCGGATGATATCGATGTCCTGTGCCATAACCTGCTGCGCACCGGGGCGCTGCACCTTGACGGCCACGTCCTCGCCCGTCACCAGACGAGCGCGGTGCACCTGCGCGAGCGACGCGCTACCGAGCGGGTTGGGGTCGATCGCATCGAACATCTCCCCCAGGCGCAGGCCGTATTCTTCTTCCAGACAACTGAGTACGACCTCGTACGGCACCGGCTCCACGTCGGAGCGCAGACGACGCAGCTCGTCGCAAAAGCGTTGCGGCAGAATCTCGGACCGGTTGGCCAGAATCTGCCCCATCTTGACGAACATGGGGCCGAGTTCCTCGAGCAGGCGGCGCAAACGAACCGGCGTGAGGTTATCCCACACGCGGTACTTTTTGACCAGGCGAACAATCTGCCCAATGCGTTCGCGACGACCCGCCGGCGTGAGCTGGTATTCCTCGTCCGGCGCCATCGCGTCGGGCTCCTCTGGCACCATATCGACAGCGCGCGGCTTCTTGCGAGCGCCCGAGACGGCGGCGTCGACCTCATCGACAACCGCCGCCTCGTCACCCAAGGGATCTAGATTGTTGTAATCGGTGGTGGAATCTGCCATCTGCGCTGCTACTCGGCCTCTTCGGAATCCTTCGCATCGTCGGGCTCAACAGACTCGACGGGCACCGAGGTTACGTTGTCCTCGACCGAATCGACGATGTCGCGCACATGGGCCAGGAAGGCCGCGCGCTCGGGGGCGGTCATGACGCGGACGCGGGCAAGGATGAGCTCGTCAAGCACGCGCTGGGCCGCGGTCTCGCCCTGCATACCCAGACGCTCGGTCAGGTCGGAGATGGTGCCACCGGCCTGCTCGAACATGTCGGACACGCTGCGGGCGATATCGGGGGCGCCTGCGTCCTTGCGCACCTGCTCGCCCTTGGTATTAAGGTCGTCGAGAACCTTCTTGCCGCCTTCGACAGCAACGGCGGCAGCGCCAAAGCCCACGTTAATGGCGCCGTTAACAAGCTGATCGAGTTTCATAACCATGGTTGTCTCCAATCACAAACAACTGCATTGGCGTTCTTGTACCCAAGATTGAGCGAAAGCGACAAAGCGTTTTAGCGCTATTCAATCGACGGGAAATCCCTACCTCACGTTGTCGTTCATCGCGAAAGAGTTCTTCATGGCGCAGCTCGTGGTGTAGAGCACCTTGCCCAGTAGAGCATCGGTCTCCACGCGAACACGCTCGGCAAAGGCCTCATTGGCGCGTGCAAGCTCGGCAGGTACCTCGGCCTCGGGCAGAGCGGCTACGGCAGCATCGACGTCATGGATCTGCTTGTGGCCCATGCCACCGACCTTCTCCTGGTAGTCCTCCACAGCGCGGCCGCACTCATGGAAGCGGACGTCGGCCAGCGCGCCGATCAGGCGGTTGGCCCAGTAGAAGTTTTCGGACGTCACGCGAGCCTGCGTGTCGGCATAATACTCGGGCATGGTCTCGACGTTGGCGTACAGCGGAACCAGCGCGTTAAACGAGTTGGAGCCAAAGGCCATCCACTGCACGGCGCGGTAGGCCGGCTGCGCATAGGGGCGCAGCTGCAGCACGGCGAGCTGGCTGTTACGGTTGATGCCGATGGGACGATAGGCGCCGCGTGTGGCGGGCGTACCCTTGCTGCCGTAGCAGTCGTACTCCGTGCCCTGGTAGTGGCTCGAAAGCACGTACTTGATGTCCTCGATGGTCACCTTGCGCTCAGGCACGCGGCTCCAGGGGATGTCATCGCTCTCGGGCGTGTAGTCGGCCTCGGGACCGTCCCACACATCGCTGGGGTTAAGGCAGCGCTGCATATACCAGGCGCGCGGCGTGTTGTAGACGTGGTCGCTGTCGCTGTGCGAGCCAAAGGCCTCGCGCGGGTTGAAGACCGCGGCCGGACCGTCGCCCTCGACGCCCAGCGTCAGGTCCAGATGCCACTCGGCCATCCAGGAGCGCAGGTCGGCGGAGCACATGTGGTCGGCCTGGGCGCCCTCGGCGTCATCCAGGTCAAAGCTATCGATACCCAGCTGGTTGGGCATGGTCACATAAGCGTCATCGGGCACGCGCTTGGCGATCCAGTGGTGACCGCCGATGGTCTCGAGCCACCAGATCTCGTCCACGTCGCTAAAGGCGATGCCGTTGTTCTCGTAGGTGCCATAACGCTCGAGCAGGTCACCCAGAATGCGTACGCCGTCGCGGGCGGATTTGACATATGGCAGCACCAGGGTCACCATGTCCTCCTCGCCCAGACCGCCGGGCTGCGCCGGAACATAGCCGTCCTCGCCCTCGTTGCCCTTGGCGGGCACGTAGTCGACGAGCGGGTCGGCGCCGCGAACGCGCTCGTTGGTGGTGAGCGTCTCGGTTGCGGACATGCCCACATTGAGCTCGTTGAAACCGGCCTCGGCCCAGATGCCGTGGCCCGGGACAACATCGGGGACGCTCGTGTAGCGCATGGGGTTATCGGGCAGCTCAACGGTCAGGTGACTCAGGACGCTCGTGTAGACGCGCGGCTGCTCGTCGGGATGCACCACGCGCATGCGCTTGGGCTCAAACACCCCGTTGGACGAGTCCTCGTTGCGAGCAACCAACGTCGACCCGTCGTAGCTCGCGTTCTTACCAACCAAAATCGTTGTGCACGGCATGCGCATCCTCCTTGAGCGAAGAAATCAAACGATAACAGTGTATCGCTTCGGCGCAGAAAGGGCGAAACCGCGGCGCTGGCAACCCCTGTGGTCAAAAAATGCCAAATATGAGTACTGTCACCAATTTAGTAACAGCAATTATGCTACGTATGGGTGTCGAAAGTCTACATTTGTTCAAAAAATAGATGATGTAATTCCTCATAGGTCCAATAAAATAAGCTCTCTATCGATAATAAAAATCGTTAGAGAGCCTATTTGACCTAAAATATATGTGACTATCTTGGCAACAGTACTCATATTTGGCATTTTTTGTCCACGGGGTATAGAACTAACCCCTCAAACAGCCCAAAACGCCTATTTCGATGCGCGCTCGGCCGCTTCGATCACGTGTTTGGCGAGGATCGCCGTCGTCACAGCGCCCACGCCGCCCGGCACGGGCGTGATGGCGTTAACGACCGGCTCCGCAGCATCAGAATCGACGTCACCCACCAGCTTGCCAGCGGCCTCATCCCAATTAATGCCAACATCGATGATCGTCTGGCCCTCGCGAACCGCATCCACGCCAATCGTACGTGCGCGTCCAACGGCGGCAACCACAATGTCGGCAGCACGGCACTCGGCAGCAAGGTCGTGCGTATGCGTATGGCACGTCGTCACGGTCGCATTGCTCGCCGTAAGCATGGCGGCAACGGGACGGCCAATCACCAGAGATCGACCGACCACAGCAACCTTAGCTCCATCCAGCTCAACGCCGTAATGATCCAGCAAAGCAAGCACGGCTTCGGCTGTGCAGGGGGCAAAACCCTCGCCGCGCCCCGAAAGCGTGGTGAGCAGCGAAGCCGGCGTCATGGAGTCAACGTCCTTGGCGGGATCGAGTGCCGAGGCAACCGCGTCCTCGTCAAGGCCGGCGGGCAGCGGGCGGAACATCAGGCAGCCATGAACAGCGGGGTCGGAATTGATGTCCTCGATGGCCGCCAACAGCTCGTCCTGCGAAACATCGGCGGGAAGCAAAACGCGGCGAGCTTCAATGCCAACCTTCTCGCAGCGCCTGAGCGCACCGCGCTCGTAGGATAGGTCGTCCTCGCGTTCACCCACACGCACGATAGCCAACGTCGGAACAACGCCCCGCTCGCGCAGGGCTGCGCAGCGAGCAGCAAGTTCCTCAGTCAAAGCGCGAGCGACGGGAGCACCCTTCAGCAGTTCAGCCATGGCTATCCTCTCTTCCTTGCAGCGTCGGCGGCGCGGCGCGCCAGCGCATCGGCGCGCGGCAACCACGTGTCGAGCAGCTCATCGCACGCGGTCTCGAGCTCCTCGGCGCGCGCCCGGTCCTTCATAGACGTGGTGTTGGCAAAGAGCGTCAAGCTCGCGCCCTGCATAGCGGAACGGCAGAACACGGCGCCGCACGCCACATCGGACAGCAGCTGACGCGAACCCTTGTCGGCCATGTCCTCGAGCAGCGCCAGCGCACGCCCGCAGGCATCCATAATGCGATACGGCGGCATAGCGGCCACATGCAGCGCATCCTGAATCGCGGTCGTTCGAGCCGGATCGTCACGCGGAATACCGTACGCCGCGGACACCTGCCCATAGGCACGAACGTCCTCGGCAACCAACTCGACAAGCTCCTGGGCCAACTCATCAGCCTGGGCAAACGCACGCGTCAGGTCATCCGCACGATCAGCAAGCGCGGGATTGGCCGCACCGTAGCGGGCAACCATTCCACACAGCGAGGCGCCCAGCGCGCCCACAAAGGCGCTCGCGCTGCCACCGCCGGGAACCGGCTCGCGCGCGGCCAGCGCCTCGGCAAACCCGCGGCAGGTCTTGTCCATCATCTCTTGGCTCATACACATGCACCTTCAAGTCATATACATCGGTCGAGCGGCAACCGCCGACCGACCGCATCGATCACATAATGGTGCTAAGTCTAGCCCATAAGCACATGGGCGTCAGCGCACCTGGCCATCGCGGATTTCTATGGCATACGATAGGCGACAGCAACGCAAACATGGGACACATGGCCCACCTTTCGAGACTCCCGGACGACGGCAACTGGGGCATACATATAGATAAGGAGCCCCATGTTGGGGCAACGCTCATCACGGCACCGGACGACGAATGGAGGAATCACCGCACAGCAAACAAAGTCATCATGTGCACGCGCAACCGCCGCCCCAGCGATCCGCGGCACACGATGTCCCTGGCAGACAAGGAGGACGCCACCATGAAGAAAAAGACCCTATCGATCCTTTCCCTTTGCATCGCCCTCTTTGCCGCGTTTGCCCTTGTCGGCTGCGGCGGGAGCGCATCGGGCGGCAGCAGCGCCTCCAAGAGCGAGAGCAAGGAAAAGACCCCCGTCGCCAAGAAGACCGACTTTATCTGGTTTAAGGTCGAGATGCCCGAGGGCGTCGGCGTAAGCGACTCCGCCGGCAAGAATGCCGACAGGGTCCAGCTCACCTTCCCCGAAGACGAGAACGCCTCGGCCGATCGTTTTATCCCCGTTTGGAAAAAAGCGCTGACTGCCGAGGAATCCCACGCCGACCAGGCGGAAAAGAAGGGGGATACGTTCCAGTGGAAGGATGGCGGGTCCGTCGAGTATAACGGCAGGACGTGGCTCGTCGGAACGTACGAGGACAACAGTGGCATCACAACCCTCCTCTTTACCGACGTTGAGCCGGGAAGCGTCTACGTCCTCATCTCGAACTTCGACCAGCACAAGAAAGAAGCCGAGGCGCTCCTCAACTCCATCGAGTTCCCCGATGACATGGAAGAGGCAGTTTCCGAGGCACGCGAAGTCGAGATTTCGAGCATCGAGATCAAGTAACGGGACACCCGCACGTGCCTATGCGCACCCGCGTACACGCGCCCCATTAAAACAACGGGCACCCAACCCCGGGGAGGGCCGACAGCATCGGCCCTCCCCTCTTTTGCGTCCGAGCATATTGCCACTTAACGGCGCAAATCCGGCCCTCAGAATGGGACACATGGCCCACCCTAGCGAGCCGCCCACGCGTACAGTAAAGGCAGGTAATCCATGGGCGGTTACAGATCGAGGAGGACACGACCATGAAAAAGAAGGCCTTTGCGATTCTCACCCTCTGCATGAGTCTTTTTGCCGCAGTTGCCCTGGTGGGTTGCGGCGGAAGCGGCGGCGCTACCGGCAGTGGCGGTGGCGGCGGCGCAGAAAAGCCAGCCGTGGATATGAGGACCGACTTCATTTGGTTTAAGGTCGAGGTGCCCGAGGGCGTCGAGATCACCGACGTTGCCGGCGACACCGCCGACAGGGCCCAGTTTAAGTTCACCGAGAGCGAGCACGCCAGCGATCGCTTCATCCCTGTCTTCGACTCTGACAAGAACGCTGACGAGCTGTTCGACTACGAGGCCAAATGGAAGGCCAACTTTGAGTGGACCGAGAATGATCCCGTCAAGTACAACGGCAAGACTTGGCGCAACGCTTCCTATACACACTCGGGCGGCGTAACGACTGAGTACTTCACCGAAGCAGGCGGCGGCAGCGTTTACGTGAGCATCGACAATGTCGAGGAGCACAAGGACGCCGTCGAGACCATGATGAAGTCTCTGGAGTTTGCCGATGACATTGCCAAGGCCAAGACCGAGGCCATGGACGTCAAGCTCGACGATATCGAGATCAAGCGCTAAGCGACTGGCGAGCGCAACGGGAAACACGGTCGCAGTGCAAACAAGCGACGGTGCCCCAGCGTTTCGTACTAAGGGAGGGCCGGTAAACCGACCCTCCCTTTCTTATGCCTGTAGCCGACGAACGCGAGGATGCCGGACGCCGGAACCGCCCCAAATGTGGCAACAGTACGAAAACGACAAACACCCCAACACGTCCGCCCACCGATTTATTGCGCCGCGCAGACAATTAAACCAGCATCTTTAAACATCTGGGCAGTATAGTGACCAAAACTATCGCATAACCGCACTCTGCGAATGGAGAAGTTATGACCGAACACCATGCCATCAGCCGCCGAGCGTTTACGCTGGGCCTAGGGCTTGCGGCGTTGTCACCACTTGCAAGCCTGCCCGAAACCGCAGCGCCGGGCATTCCCCTGCGAGCGGCATTTGCAGACAACACACCCGCACCGTCGGACAGCCTCGACAATTTCGTCATTCGCCTTCGCCCCGCGGGCTATTTTCGCACCGCGAGCGTCAACCAAGACGGCAACGTTCGCGGCAACGTCTGCCACCTGTTTAACGACGGCACGTCCAGCAAGCTCATCCTTGAGAACGTAACGACCAAGAATGACGATACAAACTGGTATGCTATCCGCACCTTGCTCAATTTCGAAGAGCATAAAAAGACGGGCTACAGCATTTGGTCGGTCGACGACGACTCTGACAAAGATGGAAAGGTCATCCACGTATGGGGCGGCGAGTATGACAACAAGCCCAGCCGCGCTTTTGCGTTCGAGCGTCAATCAAACGGAACCTATATCATCCGAGACCGCACGGTCGAGAAAGAAACCGAGAAAAAAGACATTAAGTACCTGGCAATAGAATCGAACGGCGAAGACCAGGACAACAATAAGATCTGCCATAAGAGTAAGAGCATTCCGTGGGAGCTCGAACTTATCGGTTACGACATGAAAAAGAACGATGCCACGGTTAGCAGCCTCGACTGGATCACGTACAGCAGCTACGTCGATGGGCCATGTTGGATGAAATACGTCGACGACAACAAGTTCCTCGACGAGCTGAGCATCCCGGGTACGCACGATTCGGGCACCTGCAGCGTGGACAACGACACTGAGCCCCAATCCTCGCAAGTAAAATGCCAGCAGGATTACATTCCCACGCAGTTGCTCGAAGGCATTCGCTATTTTGATATCCGGCTCGGAAAGGGCGACGACCCCGGTATCGACCACGGGGATTACTACCTGCTCAAAAAAGACGCGTACTTTATGCATCTTTCCGATGTCATAGGCTACTTCAAAACGTTTTTGAACGAAAACCCGACAGAAGCGCTCATCATGCTTGTATCACGAGGCAACGACGAGGCTACCGACGAAAGTGTTACGACGGCTTTCGCCAAGGTTTTGGACGACAACCCCAAACTGTTCTATACGTCGAGCCGAATCCCCGCGCTACACGAGGTGCGCGGAAAGATCGTTCTGCTGCGTCGATTTAGGCTCGCCGGCAACAGTGTAAGCGGCCACACGTGGGGCCTCGACCTTACCGAATGGGATGACAAGATCAAGGCTCACTCCGACAGCGCCACTATGTGTCTCGTCCAAGACGCGCGGGGCTTTGAAGCCGCGGGGGAAACAGGCGACAAAGAGCCCTATTGCACCAAGGTATACGCCCAGGACAAGTACAAACTCACGGGAACCGACAAGCTCAGCTGGGTCGATAATGCGCTGAAGGAAACGACCGGGCGCACGCGCAACGAGGTAGATGTCGAGGACGATAACGGGGCCAAGGAGCAAGTCCTGGAGCGCTGCTGGTCTATCAACTACACCAGCTGCACGGGCTTGTCGCACGGAGGCAATCCTTTTACCTCGGCACGAGTAGTCAACGAGCATCTGTATAAGAGCCCGTACATCAACCCCAGCGGCACCGAGGATACAAAGTCAGATTACCTCAAGCACATTGGCATCATCGCATCCGACTTTGTTGATGCGGCGCTGGCCCGGAGCATCTACCAGCGCAATTACGATACGGAGCACAAGCAGACGGCTTCGTACTATCTCCCGTACTATCTCCCGACCCGCATGCGCATGACGTACGGCGACTCGCTGAGCGATGCCTCATTCCAAGATGGCAAGACCGTTGGCGAGGGTCATTTCCGCCTTGCTGACAGCAGCAACGCGCTCAACGCGACAGCTTCGGGCCATGCGTTTGCCATTGAATACGTGGATGTCGACGCCCTGGGCAACGAGACCGTTACGGGGCTGCAGGGCTCTGTGCCCATCGATATCGATCCACGCGCGCTGACGCCCCATTTTGAGGGACTCGAAGGCCTTAAGGCCGGCGAAGACGTGCGCGCCAAGATTGCGGCATCACTCGAGGGCAAGCTCGAAACCGATGCCTGCACGGCCCAGCTCGAGTTTGTGCACGACGCGGACGGCGCTCCGGGCACGGCAATGGCCGAGGGCGAAACATTTGCCGCAGGAACGTACTGGGTGCGCGTGAACGGTCTCTTGGGCGACGCGGCGCAGAACTACACGCTCGCCAGCGACGGAGCCGCAAGCTTTACCGTAGCGGCCTCGGGCAGTGCGGGCGGCAACGGCAGCGGCACGGGTTCCAACGCAGGCAGCGCCGACAAGAACGGCAAGGGCAACAAGAGAGACCAGGGCAAGAGCTCGGGCGGAAAGCTCGCCAACACGGGCGACGGTTCTGGCGTTGCCGCCGGGCTCGCTGCCGCCGCCGTAGCGACGACGGTCGCCGGCGCAGCAATGCTTGCCAGTGACCGCGACAATACCGAGGACGTTAACGAATAGGCAAGCCAGTTTTTTGGGCGCATCAACTCAATCGGGGCGCAGAATACCGTTCTGCGCCCCGATTTTTACCTTGGACCGAACGCCGTTATCGGCTACATCACCATGTTCAGCGCGTTCACAAATTCCTGGGCCTTCGCACGGCTACTCAGGCTAAAGACGCAAGCGGTCAACAGTCGATTGCGCAGAAAAACATCACGGCCTTTGATTCTATTGACGCCCGTGATGTCCTTAAGATAGACAATCTCGGTGTGCTTGCCGCCGAAAGTGCCCTTCCTGAGCACCTCGATACGGTTGGGGTAGATCTTGACGTCTTTAAACCTACCCGAGCCCTTGTCCTGAAACAGCAAGGTGTTGTTGTCCATGTATGTCACTCCCATGGGGTTCGTGAAAACTGTCTCTATTGCCAAATTTTAGTCACCGCAAGGCCCCCATGCGAAGTTGCCAGACAGCGCAGCGATTCGTGTCCGTACGAGTCTTTAAACTAAATGCAATAAAGATGCGTCCTCAAGAGGAAAGTCGGGCGATATTGATGAGTGAACTGGCAAACCGCGGGGAATCGGCAATCGTGCCAGAAGTTTTTTACAAGCAGGTTTCCTCGATTCTCAACGCCGCTCGCGACAAGGCCTATACCGCCGTTAACTTTGCGATGGTTGAGGCATATTGGGAGATCGGCAAGAGTATTGTTGATGAACAGGGCGGAGAGGAGCGCGCCAAGTATGGCGATGCACTGATCGACGAACTTGCCGTTAGATTGACTAAGGATTTTGGCAGAGGCTTCAACGCCAGAAGCTTAAGATACATGCGTCAGTTTTATCTTGCGTTCCCAATTCGGAACGCGCTGCGTTCCGAATTGAATTGGACACATTACCGCAGGTTATCGCGTATAACCGACCCTGATGCTCGAACATGGTACATGAACGAATGTGCCGATTCTCGCTGGAGCACGCGTCAGCTCGAGCGCCAGATCAACACCATGTTCCGCGAGCGCCTGCTTGCCAGCAAGGACAAGGAGGCCGTCACCCAGGAAATCCAAAAGAGCGCCCCGGCTCGTCGCCCCGAGGATATCATCCGTGACCCATATGTACTGGAGTTTTTAGGTTTCTCGGACGATACTGCGTTTCGCGAGAGCGATCTAGAGCAGGCGCTCATCACGCATCTTCAGAAGTTCCTGCTGGAGCTTGGCCGTGGTTTCGCTTTCGAGGCGCGCCAAAAGCGCATCACCTTTGATGGGCGCCATTTCTATATTGACCTTGTGTTTTACAACTATCTGATGCGCTGCTTCGTGCTTATCGACCTTAAGACCGATGACCTTACGCATCAGGACCTGGGCCAGATGCAAATGTACGTGAACTACTACACGCGCGAGCTCATGAACGAAGGCGACAATCCGCCTATAGGCATCGTGCTCTGCGCGGACAAAAGCGACTCGATTGTCGAGTACACGCTGCCCGAAGACAACGACCAAGTGTTTGCCGCCAAATACTTGCCGTATCTTCCAAGCAAGGAAGAGCTGGCGCGCGAGCTGAGTGCCGAGTACCGCGCCATCAACGAAGCGACTAATGGCGAAGCGCAAGGGTAGCAGCACGTTGCGACCGATACCCCCGACGGCGTTTCATATCCCCCGACATAAGAGGAGCGCTCCATGACAGACAGACCGAAAACGACACTGCGCGACTGCATCTATGGGCTTGCCGTCGGCGACGCGCTGGGCGTTCCTTACGAGTTTAGGCCCCGCGGCACGTTCAAATGCACGGACATGATCGGCTACGGCACGCATGGGCAGCCCGACGGCACCTGGAGCGACGACACGTCCATGACGCTTGCTACCTGTGACTCGATTAGGGAGCTCGGGCACATCGACACCGCGGACATGCGCGACAAGTTCGTCGGCTGGATTGCCCGTGACGTGTATACAATCGACGGCGTTTTCGATTACGGCGGCACGACCGCCCGCGCCTTGCACACCGGCAAAGGAGGCTCCGGCGAGCGCGACAACGGTAACGGCTCGCTCATGCGTATCGCTCCCCTGGCGTTCACCGATGCGACGAACAACGAGATCCGCGAGGTCTCCGCAATTACGCACGCCCACAGAACGTCGACCGACGCATGCATCATATTTGTCGAGCTGATGAGGGATGTGATGAGCGACGCGCTCCCCTCGTGGGCGCTGCAGCTAAAAAGCGCGCCCGAGCACGAAATCAGTTCCGGCGGCTTCGTGCGTGACACGCTTAAAGCCGCTACCTGGTGCTTTGTGAACACCAACAGCTACGAAGCCTGCGTGCTTGCCGCCGTCAACCTGGGCGACGACACCGACACCACCGCAGCCGTCGCCGGCGCCCTCGCCGGCACGGTATACGGTATCGAGGCCATCCCGCAGGAGTGGGTCGACACCCTGCGCGGTAAAGAGTTGATTGAGAGCTGCCTGTTTTAGGGCGCCATTCAAGAAATAAGGCAGGAGGCATCATGGAGAGGAAGGTCGCAAATATAGACGAGTTCCAAGTGGACGAAAACGGGATTCCGCTATTTCCAGTAGGACTGAAGGAAGAAGCTAGCCTCTATATCCTCCCCGACGGGCGTTACCTCCCCTGCGGGGTCTACAGGACCGCGGACGGCGGTTCGATCATTTATGAGCCATCCGAACTAAGCTTCTTCGGGCAGATGCTTGCTCAATTCAAAGAGTACTAGAGGTTTGATCGCCCGTTAGATCGACACTGCTCAAAACCAGGGGGCAGGCTATCCTCCACCGCGGCCCGTGAGGTAGAATTATGCCTGCCGCGGAATCCGCCTGCGGGCAACGCTCTAATCTCTGATTGGGGTGAAGCCTATGAACTTGTTTCTTGAAATCCTGCGCCTCTCGATGTATGTAACCGGCATCGTCCGGAACCTCTACTCGATCTGGCGGGAATATAAGCAGTAACGGATAGCGAAGGGAGTCATGCAAAGGGCCGGTTGCACCCGGCCCTTTAGACGATAATACCTGCGTTGCCCGCGCTTCCAAAGTTGACCGACTGAGGAGCGGGTTCCGCGGCACAACCTGATTTTACCCGGTGGGGCGGCTCTTTTGCAGCCGCTCCACTGTTTATTTACATCTGGCACCCTCAAACAATCAGACGGCAGCCCGCACTCCTGAGAGCCGCCCCGCACCCTCGGCCATCACGTTACGGCAACAACCGGCGCTACTCCCCTACTTCCCAAATAGCGCACCCAGCAGACCGCGGCGTTTGGGCTTTTCTTCTCGGTAAGAACCCTCGGCGACCGCTGCCACCTGACGCGGTTGCTCGCCACCTCCACTGTGCACGATCTGGTATAGGAAGGGCGATTTAACGTATTTGACCTCGATGGGCGTGGCGTGCACGGTGCTTTCGCTCGACAGCATCACGCTCGGATTGAGCGGCGCCACGACATGCGTCTCGCGCTTGTCGCTAAACACCACCGCGGCCGCGCGGCCCGTCTGGCCGTTCACAGCGATGCGCACTTGCTCGCCGTCGCGGCTGTCCGTCGCCGGACGATCGACAAAGTAGACCGGCACCATCACCAGACCGTCCTTATGCTTGCGGGCCTTGCGCGCCCAGGTTCGGATGCTCTTTTTATTGAGCCCAAGCACTGCCTCGGCATCGTTGCCGACAATGTCGAGCGCCAACTTATCAATGACCACCTGGTCCTTGGTAGACGCATCGACGGAGACAACGCGAAAGTCACCTTCCTGCATGGCCGGGTCAAACGGCCCAACCTTGGCAAAGTCCCACGGCTCCAAAATGCCCATAAGGCGAACATCCAGATAGTTTGCCCGCGGATACGCCCAGTCGAGCACCTCGTAGTACACCAGGGTTTCCTTGCTCAGGCCCTTGCCCGGGAAGCTCGCCATCATGCGCAAATCCGCGAGCGCCATGGGGAAGTAGAAGAGCATCATGTCGTTTTGGATCGCATCTTCTACATCGTGCCCGGCAAAGGCGTCGGGGTACTGACGCACCAGCTGCAGTGCGTTGGCACGCGCCTGCTGCGGCGAGATTTCGCATGGAATACCCTGCTCCGGCACATACTCCGCACCCACGCCCAAGGTCAGGCGCTTGCTAAACGTACCGGGCTTGAGCAGGTCAGCAATGCCGATCTTGTTGCCGCAGGACGGGCACTCAAACACACGCTGCGTTGACTCACCCTCAAAGGACGCTCCGCAGAAGGGGCAGGGAATGCTCACATGCGTGGCCTCTTGGAACTCCTGCGCCGTGCCGCGATCCTCCCACAGCAGATGTTCCAGGACCGACTGATTGCGCCAGTGCGAATTGAAGAAATACCAGTCCGGGTCCTCCGGGCGCTCGAGTTGCGACACATGCGTGAGCTTGAGCAGTCCATCCACCACCGTCAACGGCGTATGGCGAATGCCCAAAGCGCTCTTGGGCTCTCCGGCGTCCGCCTGCCACGGAATGACCGCGCCGCAATAGGCGCACTCAAAGCTGCGCTTAGCCTGGTGCGAGTACATAGGGCCGCCGCAGTTTTGACATTTAATGGCAAACATCTCGTCCATGGAAACGTCCTCCTTTGCACAGGGGCTGTCGACATTAAGTATGTCGAGCAAACTGGCACATGCCCATACCCATGTGGCCCAAAATGGACCACCCAGGCAGACGGGAAGGCCCGCTCGTTAGCACCGGCAGACTATTGCCGCATTTTCTGAGCATCGGTGCACGGCGCCCCCGCGCGAGCTACACTATCCCCTTAAACATGATTGTGAGGACGACCGCTATGCTATTTGTAAATCGGCTGGTACATACGTTTGTTCCCGGCAGCGAGGGCGAGCCGGTCGATACCTCCTGCCGCACCAACGCGGGCTTCGCCGCAAGCCTCATCTGCATTGGCCTCAACATTACCCTGTGCCTGGCCAAGGGCATCGCGGGCCTGCTCGCCGGCTCTGTCTCGCTCATCGCCGACGCCTTCAACAACCTCTCCGACGCCTCGAGCAACATCGTGAGCCTGCTCGGGTTCCGCCTTGCCAGCCGCCCGGCAGACGAAGGCCACCCCTATGGTCACGGCCGCTACGAGTACCTAGCCGGTCTGTTCGTCGCCGTCCTGGTTTGCGCCGTCGGCATCAACCTGATCCTCGAGTCGGTCACCAAGATCATCAAGCCCTCCCCCACCGCCTACACGCTGGTCTCCCTAGCCGCTCTCGTCTTGTCCATGCTCGTCAAATTCTGGATGGCCGCATTCAACCGCGCGCTGGGCAACCGTATCGATTCCGAAACACTCATTGCCACAGCACAGGACTCCAAAAACGACGTCATCACCTCGGGTTCGGTCTTGATGGCGGCGCTTATTTCGCAGACGACCGGCTTTGACCTCGATGGCTGGGCAGGCCTGGGTGTGGGCATCTTCATCTGCATCAGCGGCATGGGCCTAGTGCGCGACGCCATCAGCCCGTTGCTGGGACAAGCGCCCGACCCCAAGCTCGTCCAGGCAATCCGCGACAAGATCATGTCCTATCCGCAGGTCTTGGGCACACACGACCTGATGGTGCACGACTACGGCCCCGGTCGTCAGTTTGCCAGCGCCCACGTGGAGATGCCCGGCGAGGGCGACGCGTTTGAACACCACGAGATCCTGGACACCATCGAGCACGACATCAAGCGCCAGATGGGCATCGGCATCACGCTGCACTGTGACCCCATCGCCACCACCAGCGACGACCTGCGCGGCTGGGTCAAGCGCGGCGTCATGCAGATCGACCCCGCGCTCTCCATCCACGACCTGCACGAGCACGACGGGTTCGTTTCGCTTGACCTGGTGCGTCCCGACGGCTTTGACATATCCGACGAGGAGCTGCTGGAGCTCGTCACGCGCATCGTGCACGAGCGCCGGCCCGACGTCTCGTGCGTCGTCACGTTTGATTCGGGCTTTAGCTCGCCCGAGCGTCCGGCCGAGCAACTGTAGCCCGCTTAACAGCTAGTTTCCCTGCGCGCCCGAGATGCCGTTTTGCAGTGCGTTCCAGGCATCCGTCGCCATATCACCCAGGTTCTGAGCGGTGTCGCCCAGGTTCTGCGCCGTGTCGCCCAGCTCTTGCGCTTTGTCTCCCAACTCCTGTGCCTTGTTGCTCAAGTCCTCCAGCGTATTGGAGCTCGAGCTGTCGGTACCGCTTTGGCCGCCGGACGAGTTGCCCGAGCTGTTCTTGTGCGTGAGCTGAATTTCGAGGTTGCCGCTGTCGTTATAGTAAGCAGAAGTAACGATCCAGTTGGCATCGATGACGGGCGTTGAGCCATCATCAGTCAGGACCACGGCATTCGAAAGATCGGCGCCGCGCGACTTAAGGAGCTTCTTGGCGTTGGACCAGTACTGCCCCGGGATATCGCTCAGATCGACGGTGCTAGACGAAGCGGACTCGGTTTGCTCGGCAGCGGTATCGGCCGTTGAACTCCCTCGTTTGTTGAGCATGCCCGACACGATGGCAAACACAACCGACAGCGCAAAGAAGATCGCCAGCACGATGAGGATCTTCTTGATCACGCTCGACGAACGCGACGGCTTCTTCTCCTCGTCCTCGCCATATTGCGGAATCGACTTGGGGTACTCGCGATACGGCTCGCGTGACTCGTAGCGAGGCTGCGCCGTACGAGGCATATACGTCGTCTGCTGAGGCTGCGGAATGGGATTCTGCGGCAGGTCATCATAGGGATTCGGTGTCGAAGCGGCATAAGAATCCTGCAACGCATAATCAAACGGGTCCGGAGCTGCGTTGCCATAGGGGCCTTGCGAAGATGCAGCGCAAGAATCCTGCGCCGTGTCGCCATAGCCCATAACCCGGGTGGGCTCGACAGAAGGCTGCGTCGCGGCGGGGTAGGTATAACCGAGGTTGGGAACAACGCGGGTCGCATCGGCGCTATCGCCAGCCTGCGCGGAACCGTAGCCACCCATCACGGTTGTCTTGTCCTGATCCATGCAACGATTCCTTTCCGTCGCGTGTGAGCCTCAAGTTATCCATGCATTCTACCCGCGCAAAAGCCTATGATGGGCAGAGTCCGTCGGTATCTACAAGACATGCGCGGGCCTAAGGATAAAAAAGCCCCGCCGGGCCTTGGGGGCACGGCGGGGCAGGCAGGCAGCTAGGGGCAACAGGCTTAGAACAGGCCGGTGATGTTGCCGTCGTTGTCGACGTCGATGTTCTCAGCCGCGGGGACCTTGGGCAGGCCCGGCATGGTCAGAACACTGCCAGTCAGCGCGACCACAAAGTGGGCACCGGCGGAAACCTTGAGCTCACGCACCGTGATGCGGAAGTTCTCGGGAGCGCCCAGGGCCTTGGCGTTGTCGCTAAAGCTGTACTGCGTCTTGGCCACGCACACCGGCAGGTTGCCAAAGCCGTTCTCGCGCAGCTCGGCGAGCTGGCGCTTGGCGGCCGGCGTAAAGTCAACGCCGTCGGCGCGGTAGACCTTGGTGGCAATGGCCTCAAGAGCGTCGGCCACATCGGCGCCGTCCTCATAGGCAAACTTGAGCTCGCTCGGCTGCTCAATCAGACGCATGACCTCATCGGCAAGCTCGAGCGCGCCCTCGCCGCCCTTGGCCCAGACCTCGGAAAGCTTAACGTTGACACCGAGCTTCTGACACTCGGACTCGATGAGCGCAAGCTCGGCCTCGGTGTCCGTCGGGAAGCGGTTGATGGCGACTACGCAGGGCAGACCATAAACGTTCTGTATGTTGTCGACGTGACGCAGCAGGTTGGGCATGCCGGCCTTGAGTGCCTCGAGGTTCTCCTCGTTGAGCTCGGCCTTGGCGACGCCACCGTTGTACTTCAGCGCACGAGCGGTCGCGACGACCACGACGGCGCTGGGGCGAACGCCCGTCATGCGGCACTTGATGTCGAGGAACTTCTCGGCACCCAGATCGGCACCGAAGCCGGCCTCGGTAATGGCGACATCGCCAAAGCGCATCGCCATACGCGTGGCCATGATGGAGTTGCAGCCGTGGGCAATATTGGCGAAGGGACCGCCGTGGACAAACGCGGGCGTACCCTCGAGCGTCTGCACCAGATTGGGCTTGAGCGCATCCTTGAGCAGGGCCGCCATGGCACCCTGAGCCTTAAGGTCACGGGCGCGAACGGGCTCGCCGGCATAGCTGTAGCCGACAACAATCTCGCCCAGGCGCTCCTTGAGGTCATTGATGCTCGTGGACAGGCACAGGATTGCCATGACCTCGGAGGCAACGGTGATATCGAAGCCGTCCTCGCGCGGCACGCCCTGGGCCTTGCCGCCAATACCGTCGATGACATGGCGCAGCTGACGGTCGTTCATGTCGACGACGCGCTTCCAGGTGATGCGCTTAACATCGATACCGAGCTGGTTGCCCTGCTGAATATGGTTGTCGAGCATGGCGGCCAGCAGGTTGTTAGCGGCACCGATAGCGTGGAAGTCACCGGTAAAGTGCAGGTTGATGTCCTCCATGGGGATGACCTGCGCCCAGCCGCCGCCGGCAGCGCCGCCCTTGACGCCAAAGACGGGACCGAGCGAAGGCTCACGCAGGGCCACAGCACTCTTGACGCCGCGACGGCGCAGGCCATCGGCCAGACCGATGGTCGTGGTGGTCTTACCCTCGCCCGCAGGCGTGGGGTTGATGGCGGTCACGAGGACGAGCTTGGCCTGGTGATCAGTTGGCTCATTAAGCAGAGAGTAGTCGACCTTAGCCTTGTCGAAGCCGTACGGAATCAGGTGCTTTACGTCGACACCGGCGTTCTTGGCCACCTCGGTAATGGGCAGCGGTGTGACGGAACGTGCGATTTCGATGTCAGTAGGCATGGACGGTCCTTTCGTTACCGAATGAGAAAAAGACCAATTCAGCATAGCACGGGCGCGCAATAGTAAAGCACCCGCAACCGACAAACGACGATATGTTTATCCAATGCTCAGCGATAGCCTACAAACCCGTCCTAAACGGCCGGTTCAATTCCTAAGTGCTCAAAGGTGCGAAGCGTTGCCTGGCGGCCCTGGGGCGTGCGAATCATCAAGCCGCACTGCAGCAGATAGGGCTCATAGACATCCTCGAGCGTTCCCGGGTCCTCGCCCACCGCGCTGGCAAGCGTTGTCAGGCCCACGGCACGTCCGGAGAACGTCTTGGCAAGCGTCTCCAAGATACGAATATCCATCCAGTCCAGGCCGAGCTCGTCGATCTCGAAGAACTCGAGAGCCTGGCGACAGATATCGAGCTCGATGGGACCGTTGCCGCGCACCTGTGCGTAATCGCGCACGCGCTTGAGCAGGCGGTTGGCAAGACGCGGCGTGCCGCGCGAACGCGAGCCGATCTCAAGTGCACTGGGATGGTCGATCGCCACGCCAAGGATAGTTGCCGAGCGCGTCACAATCTGCGCGAGCTCTTCGACCGTGTAGTAATCCAGGCGATATGAAATGCCAAAGCGGTCGCGCAACGGGCCGGTCAACATGCCTGAGCGGGTCGTTGCTGCTACCAGCGTAAACTTGGGGATATCCAGGCGAATCGAGCGCGCCGCCGGACCCTTGCCAATCACGATATCGAGGGCAAAGTCCTCCATCGCGGGGTACAGGACTTCCTCGACCGAACGGTTGAGGCGGTGGATCTCGTCGATAAACAGCACATCACCCGGCTGCAAGTTAGTAAGGATGGCCGCCAGGTCGCCCGTGCGCGCGATGGCGGGGCCACTCGTGGTCTTGATCTGAGCGCCCAGCTCGTTGGCGATAACGGTAGCCAGCGTGGTCTTGCCCAGGCCCGGAGGACCCGAGAAAATCACGTGGTCGAGCGTCTCGCCACGGCTCTGCGCCGCTTCGATCAACACGCGCAGGCTCTGCTTGATGTGCTCCTGGCCACAGTAATCGTCCAGGCGCTGGGGGCGCAAAGTGCGGTCGACATCGAGGTCCTCGGCCGTCAGCTCCGAGCCCACCATGCGCTCGCCGTGCGTCATGGATGCCGCCGGCGAGCTGCCGGGCGTCGCCCACAGGTCCTGAGAGTCATCGGCTTCCCACATCACGCATCCATTCCGAGTCGCTTAAGCGCCGCGCCGAGCAGATCCTCGACACGCATATTCTGCGCATCATACCCGCTCAGGGCAACATCGGTCTCCTGCGGGCTAAAGCCCATGGAAAGGAGCGCCGCACGGGCATCATCGATGGCCGAGGGAACAGCAGCGGGCACGAGCATCGCAACCTGGCCTGGAATCACGTCGACCGGGACAAAGCCCTTGTCCTTGGCAAAGGTGCTCTTGAGCTCCAGGATCAGACGTTGAGCTGTCTTTTTGCCCACACCGGGCACCTTGGCCATGCCCTTGTCGTCCTCGGCCATCACCAGCGAATACAGCTGCCCCACGGTATAGGTGGAAAGAACGGCGAGCGCCAAGCGCGGGCCAACGCCCGAGACGGACACGAGCCGATCGAACATCGTGCGCTCATCCTTTGAGGAAAAACCGAAAAGTGTCATGGCGTCCTCGCGCACCTGCATACGCGTGTAGAGGCGGACCTCGCCGCCGGGCGTCGGCAACGTGGCCGCAGTGCTGCCCGAGATGCCGAGCTCAAAGCCAACGCCCGACACATCGACGACAGCAGAGCTCATCGTGGCCTCGACAAGCGTTCCGTGGAGCTGGGAAATCATCAGTATCCGGTTCCTCTCTGTTGATAGAACTCGCCACCGGTAAGGGCGCGGGTGCGGCTGAGGTTTACGTGGCAGATGGCACAGGCCAGGGCATCGGCGGCATGGTCGGGATGCGGGTCGTGGTCGAGCTGCGTGAGCGTACGAACCATATACGCGACCTGCCGTTTGTCCGCGGCTCCGGTGCCCACAACAGCCTGTTTGATCTGCATGGGTGTGTACTCGCCAATCTCGAGCGCACACTCCGAAAGCGCCACAAGCGCAGCGCCGCGGGCATGTGCCGTGGGGATGGCCGAACGAACGTTGGCGCCAAAGTAGATGCTCTCGATGGCAGCGGTATCGGGTCGATAACGCTCGACGACATCCTTAAGGTCATGGGCGATATGCGACAGGCGCACCGCGAGCGGACTTCCGGCACTGGTCTCGATGCAGCCATAGGCACGGCAGCGGACCTCGCCACGCCGCTCCTCGATAATCCCCCAACCCGTATGAGCCAAACCGGGGTCGATACCCAAAATGACCAAGCCAACCTCCCCTCGTCACAAGTACAGCACAAGGCAAGGCCCCGAGCATCATTCACGAACGTCTGTTCTAGAATAACACAACGGGGTCAAGATGCTTAGTTGAAGTATCGGGGTTGAGAGCGAATCCCATCCCCAGTTTAGTTCTGCGAGAAGAATGGGAACTGTCGGGGATCAACCGGCGGATGCGGCATCGGGCCACCCTGAGGACCACCTTGCGGTCCGCCCTGGCCGCCCATCATCTTATCGATGGCGTCCTGAACCTCGCCCTCGAACTTTTTCATGCCCTCGTGCAAACGACGCTGACCGTCCTCAGAGCGCAGCTCCTCCATCTGCTCGGGCGAAATACCCAGCAGCTCACCCAAAATGCCCATCATCTCACCGCGCATACGGTCACTCGTATCGTCGTCGGCAAAGCGACGCACCTCGGCGCGCGCCAGCGAATCAACCGTCATGCGCTCCTTGCCGTTGAGCCCCAGATCGGACCACGCAAGCATGTACGGCCAGGCGCGCTCGGCAAACGAACGGGCAGAGACGATCGGCACCGTCGGCAGCATGCGGCGGGCGGCCTCGCCCTGACGCACGAGCATCAGCAGCAGCGAGCAGGCCTCAGGCTTGCCAGCGGCCATCGGGATGTCGTCGAAAGATCGATTGCGGTCCACGTGCGACTCGAGCGCACCATCGACCTCACCCGGCTCGAGCCCGCCGAGCAGCTGTGCCGCGCGGTCGAGCATATCGACCGGACCGTCGAGCGTCGAGAGCGCCTGCGCCAGCACTCGCTCCATACAATCTTCCACCGCGTTGAGCGTCACGAGCTCTTGGGGCACCACGGCAGACGTGCGGTTGCGCACGCGCGCCACAAACTCAAGCGTCGACAGGTACACATCGCCAAAGGGCGCGTAATCGCCCTGGTAGCCGCCGCAAAGCGCCGGCGCCGCCAGCGCGTACTCGGTTTTGGACAGCGGACTCAACGCCATCGCACCCAGCTCGAGCGCCGTGTCCTCCAGCATGAGGCCCAGCGTGCGAGAGCGCAGGCGCTCGGCGTCGCCCGCCGACACATCGCGGTCGAGCACGCGCGCGGCATCCGGCGCATCGCGCTCAACCGTGCGAATATGCAGGCGCTCGGCAATGGCGCGAACGGCGGCACAGCGAGCAGCCTCGGCCTCCTCCTGCGCCGGCGTAAAGATGCGGTTGCGCCCCAGCACCAGGCCAATCACATTACGTGGGCCCAGAGCGTCGACGGCCAGCGCCGCCAGCAGGGACGACGGCAAGTCGCCCTCGAGTGCCACCACGGCGCGCGACGCACCGTGGGCCCGGGCGTTGTCGCGCACGGCGAGCACCAGCGCCTGCCACAGCCACTCCTCGGAACGGAACTCGGGCAGTTCGTGATCTTCCAGGGCATCGAGCATCACGCCGCGCTGAATCTCCTGAACCAGCAGGCTCTCCTCAAAGCACGGCGCCTGGGCCACCACGCGACCGCAGTCGTCGAGCACAAACGAACCGCCGGTATACACCGACTCGTCATAGGCACCGACCGGCGCCATGCAGGCAAACCACACGCTGCGCTTGGATGCGATCTTGCGGTAGGCGCCGCTGCGAACGGCGGCAATGGCGGCAGTCTCGCGGTCGGTCATGTCAAACGCGTTGAATTGGAAATACGCAATGAGGTCAACACCGGTCGGCAACATCTCGAGTTCGCGGTCCAAGTCAAAAATCACGGCGATGCGCACGCCGTCCACGTCGAACACCGGCGGCGCCCAACGCGTGTCGTTGTTCTCGCCACGCTGCAGGGCAATGCTCGAACGCGCCGGCACCACATGACCGTCCTTGAGCATCATGTAGTCGAGCAGCGGCTGGCCCTCAAACGAAACCGCCGCGGGCACGATGCAGATCATGTCAAGCTCCTGGATACGCTCGGCGACACCAGTCAAGCCGGCAAGCATGTCGTGCTCAAAGTCGGCAGTGCCCACCAGGCCCCCGGGCATGGCGCCCATAAAGAGCGGAGCCGGAACGCACAGCACGCGCGCCCCGCGCTCGTGGGCCAGACGAGCCTGGTCCTCGATGCGGCCGCAAATGCCCTCAATATCACCCAGGCGCATATCGATCTGTGCAAGCGCGAGCTTCATGGCTCAGCCCTTTCCGTCGTAAACCATCGTTGTCGTAGTAAAAGCGCCGGCCGCATAATGCAGTCGGCGCTCGCATGTGCATATGCTAGCTATGATACCCCGAGCGGGGGCGCGCTCCTAGAATGTCGCGGACCACAGCCCGTGCAGGTTGCAGTAGGCATAGACGGTACCGGTCTTGGAACCGCCGGCAAAAAACGTCGCGGGCTTCATGCCGGGCTCAAGGTAATGGACCTCTAAGCGGCCCTCGGCCTCAAGGGCGATCCACTCAATGTAGTGCTCGGGCAGGCTGGGGTGCTCGACCGAGCCCACGCGTGCGCGAATCACGTGACCGTCGCGCTCGGTCTCGACAACAGGCACGTGCTTCTCGTGCGCCGCGTCCTCAGTGTTTGCGGTCAGTTCCGTGCAACCGGCAGGGGTTGCAACGTCGTTGCCAAGGGCGGCAATGAGCTTACCGTCGGGGTCCTTAAAGAATTTCGCCATGATGTTCTCCTTTGCTGACGTGCCAATGTTCTTGATGGTTCTTATGCCCAAAGGCAGACAAACCATCCACGGCATTGCAAATGAACACATAACGGGCGGGGACGATGGGGCAGCGTGCGCTATCCGCCCTGGCGGCCCCACCCGAGCGGGTTAGCGCCCGTCGCCGCCCAGCAGCGCCAGAACATCTTCGCGGGTAAACAGCGCCGACGAGATGCCGTCGCCGCCGAGCACGCTGTTGACCAGGTCGCGCTTGGACTCCTGCATCTGCATAATGCGCTCCTCGATCGTGTCCTTGGCGATGAGCTTGTACACGGTCACGGTATGTTGCTGGCCAATACGGTGCGCGCGGTCGGTCGCCTGGTCCTGCGCTGCCACGTTCCACCACGGGTCGTAGTGGATGACCACGTCGGCCGCCGTCAGGTTAAGGCCCACGCCGCCCGCCTTGAGCGAAATCAAAAAGACCGGAACCTCGCCCGCTTGGAACTGCGCGACCATCTTGGCGCGGCTCTCCTTAGACGAAGCGCCCGTGAGCTTAAGGAAGGCGATGTCCTCCTTGGCCAAGCGCTTACCGATGATATCGAGCATACCCGTAAACTGGCTGAACAACAGGATGCGATGCCCGCCGTCGAGTGCGCCGTGCACGAGCTCCATACACGTATCGAGCTTGGCGCTCCCCGCCTTGTAATCCTCGTAGTGTAGACGCGGGTCGCAGCAGATCTGGCGCAGCTTGGTGAGCTCAGCGAGCACCTTGAGTTTGTCCTTCTTAAACTCCCCAGCCTCGCGGTGCTGCACCTGCTGGGCGATGCGGTCCTGGTTGGCCAGGTAGAGCTTGCGCTGCTCGCCGGTAAGCTGCGCCATGACGGTGTCTTCGATCTTCTCGGGCAGGTCGGCCACCACGTCTTCCTTAACACGGCGCAGCACAAACGGCGACACGAGCGCCTGCAGGCGAGCGGCGCTATCGCCCTCGGCATGCTCGACGGGGCTCTCAAAGCGCTTGGCAAACGACTCGCGCGTCCCCAAAAGGCCCGGCATCAAAAAGTCGAAGATGCTCCAGAGCTCGGACAGGCGGTTTTCGATGGGCGTGCCCGTCAGGGCAAAGCGCACGCCGGCAGGCAGGCGCTTGGCGGCGCGCGCCACCTGCGTGAGCGGATTTTTAATGTACTGTGCCTCATCGAGCACCACGCGGGCAAAATCCCGCTCGACGTACTCGTCGATATCGCGCCGCATAAGGTCATACGACGTCACGACCACGCTATGCTCGGCCACGCCGGCGATCTGCACGCGGCGTTGAGCCTTGGCGCCCACAATGGCGCACACATCGAGCGACGGGGCAAAGCGCTCCAGCTCGGCAGTCCAGTTGTACACGAGTGAGGCCGGGCATACCACGAGCGTGGGCTTGGTGTCCCCCGCCTCCACGCGCGCCAGAATATGCGCAATCATCTGGAGCGTTTTGCCCAGGCCCATGTCGTCGGCCAAGATGCCGCCAAGGCCCAGGTGTTCGAGCGAGCCAAGCCACTGGTAGCCGTCGACCTGATAGCCGCGCAGTGTGGCCTTGAGCGAGACCGGCACCGTAAAGTCCATCTTGCCGAGCGTATCCAAGCGTTCGACGGTGCGACGGAATGCAGCGTCACGATCGGCTTCGAGCGCGCGCGTACGCGCGAGCATGCTATCGACAAACAGGGTACTCGATGCGGGAAGCGACACGCCGTCGAGCAGGTCGACGGCATCGACACCCAGATCTTCGGCAAGGCCAAACGCGGCGCGGGCACCCTCGTCCAGGCGAATGATGTCGCCCGACGTGAGACGCGCAAACGTCTGATGACGCTTGTAGGAGTCGAGGTAGATGGCAAGGTCTGCCGCCGAAAGGCCGCTCGCGCCCAGCTCGACGTCGAGCAGGTTGCTCTTGACGGTCGCGCGCACCGAAAGCTTGGGCGCAGGGCGCACCGAGATCTGGCGCAGACGATCGCTGAGCATGACTTCGCCCAGCTCGGACAGGGCAGACAGGCCCTCGGTGAGCAGGCAGAACAAGCTCTCGTCATCGCGTTCCTCAAACGCCAGGCCGCCCTCTTGGAAATCGAAGTACATGGCAGCCGTGTCCATAACGCGAAACTCTGCCACCTCGTCGCGCGGCGGCACGCCAGGACGCTGGTCTTCGAAGGGGCTTCCCGGAGCGCCCAGACTAAAGAGATCTGCCGACCAGTCGCCGTAGGTAACCGTAATTTTGCAGGTCACGAACCCATCATCGACGCCGATCACCATGGCAAAGCTCGGCTCGGGCGCCACGGCATCGAGCGCAGCGGGCGCGGTAAGGTCGGTATAGTCGCGCAAAATGGGCAGCGCCATACGGCAGAACTCCCCCACCTGCTCGGCGGCAATATGGGCGGGCGTACGGCACGGCAGCAAGCGCGACAAAAAAGGTGCGGCATGCTGAGCAAATGCAGCGTCGGTACGGCGCGCGCGGTGCGTGTCGACCAGATAGGCAACGTCGCCCGAGGCAAAGCAGTACATATCGGCAGGCAGGCGCAGGTCGTAGCTGCCACCGGCCGCCGGCGCGATCTTGGCGGCAAGGAGCGGCGGTTGTTTTGCCGAGGCCTCGTCCTCCCCCACCGGCGACAACTCAACCGCTACCTCGTAGGAACGATGCGTCGTCGTTCCCCGCGACCAAGCGGGCTCGAAGGAAATGGTCCGGCCACGCAGCAAGTCCAGCATGTATACGATGTCATGCTCGGACAGCGGCAGCTGGCGCTCGGCGACAAAGCCGCTGCGTGCAAAATCGTACGACGCCGAACGCGAACTCGTGATGTCGCTCAGATACACAACCGTTGCCACAACAAGGTCGAGCAGGCGCACCGAAACCTCGTCAAAGGCTTCGGGCGTATGGACAAACGTGAGCTTCTTGCCGTACGAGAAGGTGCCGCCTCGGACATAGGCGTCGGCCATGCCGTCGATGTCCTTGACCACGTAGGAGACCGATCCACAGCGAATGCGGAACTCGAGCGCCCAGCTAAAGCGGTCAGCGAACAGCGGATTGTGGTACGGCACCAGCGAGGGCTCCAATACCGCCTTGGGGGCATCGGGGTCGACTGTGCCGGCGAGCTTGCGGCGCATGCCCGCCAACTCATCCATGCGCGCGTCCGAAAGATCGGAGAGTGCCGCCATGAGGCTGGGGCTCGTGGGGACGGGCGCAGGAAAGGGAAAGTTGGGGTTGACGGCCGGCGCTTTGGGCGCGGTACGCGCGGGCTGTTTCGGCTGCGCCGTAAACGTGCGAACCGGCGTGCGCAGTCCCTCAACAGGCTCAATACCGCTGGCGTCCAGATACGCAAGCGCCGTGGCGATGGCGTGCTTGCACATGCCAGGGTAGCGATAGGCAGCGGGGCAATCGCAGTCGTAGTCGATCACCTCGTGCTCGTCCATGTCGAGCGCCACGTGCGTCTTGTACAGGTCACCGCGCGAGCCGCGCACCGAGCCCTCAACCGTCACGTTTTTGGAGAAGCGCGAGCCGCTGTCCTCGATCGACAGCACGGCGCCGTTGAGCATGAGCGAACGCCCCTTCATAAAGGTGCCGCTCAGCGCCGCCTCTTTCCGGAGCGCCTGCACAAACGTCCCCTGTGCCATCACTTCCTCCAATCTCGCGCGGACCAGCAACTCCGTCCCTAGATAACCGTCACGCGGCCTTGGTTACCCACGATGGCCTTGGCCTCGGCCAGCAGCGGAATCGAGCGCGCGTTGACCTTGGCAGGCACCTCGGCGCGCAGCACGCGCCCGTCCACCTGCTCGATAAAGATCTCCACGCGATCGCCGCCCGGGTTAGCGGTGAGCACCGTGGCAAGACGCGCCATATTGCCCTGGCTAAAGCGGCTGTTGGGCACCATGACCTCAAACACCTTGGGCTTGTTGTTCTCCTCGTTGAGCTCAAGAGGCACGATCTCCTGCGCGATGATCTGGTCGCCGCGGTCCGAGCGCTCGAGCTTGCCCTTAATGCGCACAAAGGCGTCGGACAGCTGTGCGCCGGTCTCGGGATCGACCTCGCCGTACAGGTAACCCTCGGCCTCCTTATAGGTCTTGGGGAACACCACGACGGTGGCCTCGCCTTCCATGTCCTCGAGCTGCACGATGCCCATGGGGTCGCCGTTTTTGGTCACGCGCTTGGACACGCTCGAGACCATGCCGGCCCACCACAGCGCCTTGCCCTCGGGAATCTCTTGGTTGATGGTGCCGCCCGTAGGATTCTGGACTTCGTAGCCGGTATCGATCTGCGAGAACGAAAAGTCGCGCGCCTTGGCGAGCGCATACTCAAACGGGCGCAGCGGGTGGTCCGAGACATAGATGCCCAGAACCTCTTTCTCCTGGCTCAGCTTGAGGTGGCGGTCCCATTCCTGGCCGTCCGGATCTGGCACGCTCACCTCGAAGCCCGAGCCCTCAACGTCGCCAAACATATCGAAGAACGAGGTCTGGCCGCTCGCGCGGTCCTTCTGGCGCTTTATCGCGGCATCGATGATGTTCTCGGGGTTGTTCTTATCCACAAAGTGCATCATCTGGCGACGCGGATACCCCGTGGAGTCGAAGGCACCTGCCTTGATGAGCGACTCAATCACGCGACGGTTTGCCTGGCTCGAGTCCACGCGCTCGACAAAGTCGTGCAGCGTCTTAAACGGACCGCCCGCCTCGCGCTCGGCGATAATCGCCTGCGCCACGCCGGTGCCCACGCCGCGGATGCCGGCCAGACCAAAGCGCACGCCTTCCTTGGTAGCCGTGAACTCGGTGCCGGACTCGTTGACATCTGGCGAAAGCACGGGGATGCCGTCGTGACGGCATGCCGAGACGTAGTGCACGATTTTGTCGGTCTTACCCGTATAGGACGTCAGAACGGCCGCCATGTACTCGTGCGGATAGTGCGCCTTGAGCCACGCCGTCTGCATAACCAAGATGGCGTAGCCGGCAGAGTGCGACTTGTTGAAGGCGTAAGATGCGAACTCGAGAACATCGTCCCAAATCTTCTGGGCGACCTCGCGCGTGTAGTTGTTCTTGATAGCGCCGTTCATCCAGTGATCGTAGGTGGTCTCGTCGGAGCCATCCTCCCAGTGGAGCACCGTCGACGTGAGCAGCTTGATCTTCTTTTTAGCCACGGGTTTACGGATACGCGAGTCCGATTCGCCCTTGGAGAAGCCGCACATCTCGACGGAGATGAGCATAACCTGCTCCTGGTAGACCATGGTGCCGTAGGTTTCGCCCAGGATGTCGTCCAGGCGGTCGTCGTAGGAGACGGCCGGCTCCTTGCCGTTCATACGGTTGATGTAGGACGAGACCATGCCGGCGCCCAGCGGGCCCGGGCGGTACAGAGCGATCAATGCCACGACGTGCTTGTACTCGGTGGGCTTCATGTTCTTGATCGTGGCCGTCATGCCGGCGGACTCGACCTGGAAGACGCCGGCGGTGTGGCCGGAGCCCATGAGCTTAAAGATCTCGGGGTCGTCAAAGGGAATCTCTTCCTCTTTGATGTCGATGCCGAAGTTCTTTTTGATGTTTGCCTTGGCCTTGGAGATAACTGTCAGCGTGCGCAGGCCCAGGAAGTCCATCTTGAGCAGGCCCATGTCGGCGACGGTATGGCCCTCGTACTGGGTAATCTCGACGCCGCCCTTGGTGTCGAGCTTGGTGGGCACGTGCTCGTTGACGGGGTCGCGGCAGATCAGAACGGCGCACGCGTGCACGCCCTCGCCACGGGTGAGGCCCTCGATCGAGAGCGCCGTGTCGATGATGCGGCGGGCGTCGTCGTCCTTTTTATAGGCCTCGGCAAAATCGGGGTTAAACAGATCCTCTTTGCCGGGCTGCTTTTCGAGCACCTGCTTGAGCTTGACCTTGGGGTCGCTCGAGACCATCTTGGACAGGCGCTGGCCCATGTAGACCGGGTAGTCTAGGACGCGCGCGGCGTCGTTGATGGCCTGCTTGGCCTTAATGGTCGAGTAGGTGATGACGTGGGTGACCTTCTCGGGGCCGTAGAGCTGGCGAACGTGCTCCACGACCTCGAGGCGCCGCTCATCGTCGAAGTCCATATCGATATCGGGCATCTCGGTACGCTGCGGGGACAGGAACCTCTCGAACATCAGACCGTTCTCGAGCGGGTCGAACGCGGTGATGTTCATGGCGTAGGCGACGATAGCGCCGGCGGCCGAGCCACGGCCGGGGCCGACGCCGATGCCGTTGTCCTTGGCCCATTGCACGTACTCGGCAACGATCAAAAAGTAGGCGGCAAAGCCCTTGTCGCAGATGACCTTGTATTCGTACTCAAAGCGCTCTTTGATGTTGACGCCGCCGATCTCGCGCGTGGCCCAGTCGTCGCCGTAGTGCTGGCGCAGGCCCTTCTCGCACTCGCGGCGGAACTGGCTCTCGTGCGTCTCGCCGGGATCGAGCAGCGGGAAGCGCGGCAGGATGATGGAGTCCCAGTCCAGCTCAACGTAGCACTTGTCGGCGATCTCGAGCGTGTTGTCGCAGGCCTCGGGGCAATACGGGAACATCGCCCGCATCTCCTCCTCGGTCTTCATGTAAAACTCAGAGCCGGTCATGCGCATGCGGTTGGGGTCGTCGACCTTGGCGTTCATACCAATACACATGATGACGTCCTGCACGGGCGCGTCTTCGCGGCGCAGGTAGTGGAAGTCGTTGGTGGCGATGACCTTGACACCCACCTGTTTGGCAATGTCGATGAGCGTGCGGTCCATCTGCTCGTCGGTCAGGCCGTTGTCGGTGGTAATGCCGTGTTCCTGGATCTCGATATAGAAGTCGCCGGGATCGAAGGTGTCGCGGAAGGTCTCGGCCCACTTGATGGCGCCCTCCATGTCACCGCGGTCGATGTACTTGGGAATGATGCCCGCAATGCAGGCGCTCGTGCAGATCATGCCCTTGGCATGGCGGCGCAGGTTGTCGAGCGTCACACGCGGCTTGTAGTAAAAGCCCTGCACAGCGGCCTCGGAGACCGTCTGCATCAGGTTGACGTAGCCCTCCTGGTCCTTGGCCAGAAGGATCATGTGGTAGAGCTCGGGCTTATGGTCGCGGGCGAGCGTCTCGTCCGGCGTAAAGTAGACCTCGCAGCCAAAGATGGGCTTGATGACCAGGGGCGGCTTGAGCTCGTCGATGTTGCCCTTTTCGTCCCACATGGCCATGTCCTTCACATACTGGGCATGCTCGCGCGGGTTTTCCTCGGGATCGGGCTCCACCAGCTCGTCGCGGCGGTCCTTTTCCAAGAAGGCCTTGTCGTGGCTCCAAGTTTTGTACTCGGGCGTATTGTGGTTGACGGCGTCGCAGGCCAGCGCCAGATCGGGCACGCCATACATGTAGCCGTGGTCGGTAATGGCCACGGCGGGCATGCCCAGCTCTACGGCGCGATTGACCATATCCTGGATACGGGTTGCGCCGTCGAGCATGGAGAAAACAGTGTGATTGTGCAGATGGACGAATGCCATGTGATGAGCTCCGATGCGGGTTCGTGTTCTGACTGAACGATTTTACCGCACGGCGCGGATAGCACCCGAACCTAGCCAAACCAACACGGGTAGTCAATTTGGGACCTTCAAAAAGGGGAATGAGGGCATCCAGATATATCGAGTATTACTGGAACCCCGGCGATGCGCGGAATGATTTGTGACGAATAGTCATGTCCATCAAGAAGGCTCGACGCTTCGGATAGCTCGTCAATCGATATATCAATTCTTGGAGACCTGTATTCCAACCATTTTTAATGAAACAACGGCGGTAATTGCTATCGCGATTGCACCAATAATACCGAGCGCTATCTGAATGGGATATAACCCCAACACATGTCCAAATATGGAGAAAAACACTGCAGAAAAGAGAGCCCTTACCAGAGACGCGACGGAAAGGATCGTCGCGCGGAGATCGTCCGCTATCGCGTCTTGGATTAAGTTTTCCGAAGTGATGTACACCACTTCTGGGAGAAAACAAAGCACCATGCTAAGGCCAAACAAACACAGCGGATTTGAAGCGAACCACGGAAGAATCATGAAAAGGCCAGCCTCGATTAGCATCGAGCCGAGCATGGTATTTCTTTTCCCGAAACGCAATGAGAAGAAATCTGCTGCAATGTAGGCCGTCGCATTTACTGCATAGGATGCACCGAAAAAGATTCCTATTATGGAGACGGGAGCATCAAATGCGTCGAATACCAACTGATTCAAGTTGTAATAACTCCCATAGAATCCATCGAGCATGCTTGTGCCGATTAGAAGAAGCAACACCGCAAAAGCGGATTCTCCAATGCACCAGGTTTCGCGTCTGAAGATCTTGGCTACGTCAAACCTTCCCTTTTCAGAGCTTTCAGAACGGGTCGCTTCCGTCCTCTCAATGGGATACAGAAGGAAAAGCTGCAGGAGATAGAAAACGGAGACACATACGTAGAGGGCGCTCCAAGATACTTGGGCAATGAAAGATCCGAGCACAATTGCCATTCCCGTAGCGATTGATTGTGCGGCAAGCAGCCGAGCATTGATGGTGAGGAAGCGCTCTCCTTGACCGGCATTCCGGGCAATTTCATATAAAAGTGCTTGTTCGGATCCCGATTGAAGGGAGTAGGCGAGTGCCTCAACAAGGGAAAGCACGACAAGAAAGGGGCCTGAGAGCAACAGCATGCCAGCCGTATGGAAGAAAAGCAGCAGCACGCCCACTTGAATCGAAAACTTCTTTCCAAAGAAATCGCCTATCAGCCCTGTTGGCAGCTCGAGGACGACCGTTGCAATGTTAAACAGGGCTTGATAAAGCGCGATTTCCGTGACAGGCATTCCTTTCTCCGCAAGGAAAAGTAGAAACACTCCCCGATTTAAAACAAATCCCGCGAGAACGAAAAAGGCGGAATAGATGTGCAGTTGCGTAGCGGCATTCTTATTCATTTGGCACTTCCATCAACTAATATTGTCGGGCCGCTCGCTACTGACTCGAAGCCTGAAGTGTTCACAGTTGATGTGAAGAGCGGTAAAGCTTTTGCACAGGGTATCAATGGAATACATCCGAAGCGTTTTCGGCAGTATCATCGGCGAAGGCGGGATTAGCCTTTACGCGGCGCTCACCCTCGATGTATTTGACGATTTGATCAATCGTCTGGTTGGCGTGGCTCTTGAGCTTGCGCTCGTAGAAGAAGAGGCCGAGCTTGCCGCGCATGCCAGACGTGTTGCCACCCGCACCCTGAAAATCCTCGGTATAGGTGAGCTCGCAAGCACCATCGCCAGCAGGTGCAGTCTCATAGCGCATAGTATTGATGCCCGCCGCATACTGAAAACGGACCTCATAGAGACACGGGTAGTCAAAGTGCTTGATTTTAACCTTGATCGCCGTGCCCTTGGCCTTGCCTTTTGCGGACTGGGCGCGCTTCTCGTACTTATAGCCGTTGAGCTTGTTGCGGCTGGGACGCTTGCCCGTGGCGTTCTCGATATCCTGCATGATGGACCCCGCCAGAGCGTCAAAAAGCTCCTCCGGCGTCACCTTAAGCGTTTTGGTGAGCTGCATGATGGCTCCTTATTCGTTTGAACCGTTCGAGCCATTGTACCGCCCCAGGCTCTCCCATGCGTTGCGGTGAAATGCGGACTGTTTGGCGGCTTTTTTGGCCAAAACAGTCCGCATTCCACCGCAAGTTATTGAGGGCTAGAGGCTGTAGGTGACCACCTGAGGCTCGCACGGGTTGGCGGGGTCGACTTGCTCCACGCGGACGAACTTGACGGTCACGGCCTCAAAGCCCGCCTTGTGCAGAACATCGGCGTAGACGCGCGCCTGCAGGGCGTGCTTCTCCCGCAGCTGTTCCGGCGTCTCGTCCGGTGTGCCGCCCGTCTTGTAGTCGATGACCAGCGCGCGTGACGAATCCGCCGGGTTCGTCGCCAGTGCATCAATGGCGCCCTCGGCATAGGCACCGTAGCGGGCGATGTCCTCGTCCTCGCAGCCCAGCGAGAAGAACGGCACCTCGGCACGGATGCACGGCCAGGCAAGCAGCTCGGCACGGACCGCCGACTTGAGCCAGCGGTCCAGGGCAACGTCGAAGCGCTCGCGCTGCTCCGGCGTCAGGTGCCACAGGCGCGTCAGCGCATCGGCACGCTCAGCGGGCAGCGCATCGGCACCCATCTCGATCAGCCACTGGCAGGCGGCATGGAACGCCGAGCCCAGCGCCATGGGGTTGCCGGCGGGCTCGACAGCAGCCACGTCTGCATCGGCCATCTCCGAGCCATCCGACTCTGCATCATCGCCTGCCTCGTCCATGGGAACACGAGTCTCGGCGGCACGGTCTTCCGTCTCGGCATGCAGCGCCGCGGCAATTGACGAGTAACTGTACGAATCGCGCGCCGGATACGGGCAGGTGCCCATGCGCACGCCCACCGCCTGGGGATACACGAGCTCAAACGCATCGGGCTCGGGGTCGGCAGGACCGGGCACAGTTGAGTGCGCAGCATTATCGGCGGCATCGGCATCGCCGCGGACAAGCCTGCCCTCGGCATCCAGAGAAGCATTGGCCTCAAACGACTGCTCGCCAAAAGCAAAGTCAGCCAGCGAGATGAGCTCGTAGTCGCCCGGCTGGGAGTTGTCGAACACCAAACGGTCGGCATCGAGCTGCGGCATGTCCAGGCCGTCCGTCGGCAGAATACGACGCAGCACGTCGTAGGTCAGATCGGTCTCGACGTCGAAGGTCGGCGCCGTCACCTTGCCACGGCTCACGCCGGCATCCATCGCCAGAATGACCAGCTCGCGCGCACGCGTCATGGCAACATAGAGCAAGCGGGCCCGCTCCTCGAGCGAAAGCTGCAGGTCGTCGTCGCGCAGGCGGGCAAATGCCTCGGCGGGAGAGCCCGTCGCACAGACGTCCTCCATGAGCTCTGGCGGCAGCCACAACGACGTGCCCTTGCCCTTAAACGCATGCTCAAACTGCTTTTTGACGTCGTCGCCCTTCACAAAGGTTCCGTCGGCGAGCTTAACGCCGTCGAAGCGTGCCGGCAGCGCCACGATCTGCGCTCCGCCCTCGACGCGACCCATCTGTGCCGCACCCGAGGACTTACGCACGCCAAAACACTCGGCAACCGCTACGACCGGATACTCCAGACCCTTGGACGCATGCACCGTCATGATGCGTACCGCGCCGTCGCCCTCCTCGTTGAGCGCGCCCGGGGCCTCCTTGCCCGCCAAGAAGCGGTCGAAGGCAAGCGCAATGGAACGCGGCGAGTTACCGAACTCGGCCTCCGCCTCGGCCACGGCATCGAGCGCCTTAAGCACGTTGGCGGCAATGGCCTTGCCCTCGGGACCACGCTGTGCCAGACGCACAAACCAGCCGGAAGCGTTGACAGTATCGCGCGCGATGGCGGCGAACGAATCGCGGCCCACGCGACGAAGCGCATACCGCAGCACCTCGCGGGCGCGCGTCACGAGCGGCAAGTCTTGCAAACCCGGCACATCGGAATCGCTCATGATGCCCACGTCGATGTTGCGGCGCGAGGTCTCCCCCGTCTGGTCGTCCAGCTTGGTCGCCAGCGCCAGGAACTCCTGGGCGCCGAGCGCAAACATCGGCGAGGCGAGCAGTGGCATAAGGCCCTGCGCCGTATCGGCCGGATTGGCGAGTGCGCAGACCAGGGCACGCACCGTCTGCACCTCGGCTGCCTGGGCAAAGACCGAGCCGCCTGCGATCACGCAGTCGAGCCCCTGGTCGCGGAAGGCCTGCGCATAGACATCGGCGTTGGTCATGCGGCCCAGCAGCAGGACCATGCTGCCCTGGGGCTGGCCCGCTTTAACGAGTGCTTGGAATCGCTCCGCAATCGCACGAGCTTTCGCCTGCGTTCGCTCCTGCGTACTGCCACCGGCAACGAAGATCGCCTGGCGGCGCGATGCCTTCGCCTTGAGCTTGTCCTCGCGTTCGTCGCTCGGTTCAAGATCCAAGAACCCCTGCATCAAACCACCGGTGTCGCCGTCAAAGACGCGCGCCACATAGCGCAGCACCTCGTCGTGGCTGCGGAAGTTGCGTACAAGCTTGACAAGCTCGCCGGCGGGGGCATCGGACGTGGCGACCGTCTCGGACGCCGTCGTCGAACCCACCTTGCGCTCCTGGCGACGGAACACCTCGACCTCGGCACCACGGAAGCGGTAGATCGACTGCTGTGCATCGCCCACGGTACACAGCGCACGCTCACCCGCGCCGGTCAGGTAACGGATCAGGTCGACCTGCATCTGGTCGGTATCCTGGAACTCGTCGATCATGACCATCTTAAAGCGGCCCTCATAGGCCGCTCGAATAGCCGGGTAGTCGCGCAGCGCCTCGTACGCCATACGCAGTAGGTCGTTGTTATCGAGCGCGGACTGGCCGGCCTTCAGCGCGCGATACTCAGCCTCCACGGAACGGGCCAGGCCCACCAGCGCATCGAGCGCGGGACCACCGCAGGCCAGCACGATATTGATAAACGCATCGGCAGCCTCGGCCTTGAGTAGCTCCACCTGCTCCTTAGAAAACGCCTTGCTCGCCCGAGGCATGCTGCACGACATCATGAGTCGCGCCGCATCCTCCATGGTTTTGCCGCTCGCCTCAAACGCGTCGATGGCGTCGAGTGCCACCTGCGCCTTTTCGGTCGCGGCCTTGCTCGCACCCAACGCCGCGCGATAGGCGTCGGCAAGCGCCGAGGTGTCAGCCTGGCCGCGCGCCACGCACACATCGTCCATGCCGCCCGGCAGCTGGCTCGATAGCTCCAGCAGGTCGCGCACCAGTCCTTTAATGGTGGTACCGGCGCCAAACGGCCCACCCTCGCCTGCCATGGGATACCAGGCGTAGAGGCTTTTAAGCGAAGCGGCGAGCTCGGGGGCGGCATCGGGCGCCGTCGCTCGGGCCAGCACATGCTCAACAGCCTGATCCATAAGCTCATCGGTATCGGTAAGCACCGTGAACTCGGGATCGATGCCCAGCTCCAACGCATGCGCGCGCAGGATGCGCGAACACATGCCGTGAATGGTCGAGATCCACGCATCGTCGACGGTCAGGGCCTCCTCGTCCATACCCTCTTCGATAAGCGCGCGACGCACGCGGTCGCGAATCTCGGCCGCGGCATCTTTGGTAAAGGTAATGGCGAGCACCTGATCCAGATGCTCGACAAACGGACCGGATTCGGGCGAGAGCGCATAGACGATGCGGCGCGTGAGGGTAAAGGTCTTGCCCGAGCCGGCACCTGCCGAGACAAACAGCGGGCGGTCGAGCGTTTTGACGACTTGCAGTTGTTGCGGCATCAAAGTCGAAAGATCCATGGTCTACACGTCCCTCCTTACAAACGTTCCTTCGTGGTTATACGAGCAGCGCGCATGCGCGGCCTGCGTCGACGCCGGGTCGACGGCGGCAACGTTGCCTGCCTCGAGCTCGCGCAGGCGCTCGGCGATGCCGTCCTCCACGCGATCGAGCAGGGCGTCGAAGTCCATGCTGCCGCCCTCGCCGGGAAAGCCCTTCTTAAGCCCCGGGATGCGGCCGTCACCACGCTCCTCCTCGAGCAGCTCGGCACTCGCGGCGCCTCGCAGCGCCGGTTTGCCGCCCTTGGTCGAAAAATAGAGCGCCGCGCGGGTGTCCAGATCCAGCGCCCGGCGCATAGCCTGCGCATAGATAAGCGTCTGGGTATGGGGCGGCAGCCACCGCGGATCGTCGATGGGCGCCGTGCCTGATTCCTCGTCGCGCACCGTAGGGTCGGCGAGCTTAAACTCCTCAACGCCCGTGCGATGCTTGTAGTCGATTACCACGGCGCGATTCTCGGCGTCCACGTCCACGCGGTCGATGCGCCCGCCAAGCGGCCAGCCGGCATACTCGACCTGGAGCTCGTTGAACGCAAACTCCAGGTAGCGCGGCGCGAAGGGCGCGAGCGCCTCGGCTTCATAGGCAAGCACGCCCTCCAGCTGCGGCAAAATCTCGGCCACTTGGCGCTCCTCCACTGGAGAGAGCGGCACGAGCGGGCCCTCGGTACCGCGCTTGCCGGCGTGCTCGGCCAGGGTCTCGGCAAAGACCTCGTGCAGCAGCTCCTGAGCACGTGGCAGGTTCTCGGGCGTCACGCGCTCCATGCCCTCCTGGGGCAGACGGGCATGCAAGTGCTCCAGCACGTCATGGACAAAGTTGCCCTTCTCCATGTTGCCAAAGCCGGCGTCGATCGACTGGGGTTTGACGCGATACGAGACGAACCAGCACAGCGGGCAGGTCGAATAGGCCTCGATCTGCGAGGCAGACGTCAGGCGCGGCACCAGCGGCGCATCCTCGCCCTCGCCATCGCGACGGCGCAGGACCAGATACGGAATGGCTTCATCGCTCAGATGCTGAGGAGCTTCGCAGGTCACGCGCTCGCGCCTAAGACCTTCGCCTGCCGCGGGATCGAAGTCCCTTACGATATCGCCCTCACCCACGCACTTCGCCTTGTCGGCGCCAACGGCCTTAGCGTCGTCAGCGGCCTTGTCGGCGTCAGCGGCCTTAGCATCGTTAGCGGCCTCGGCATGCGCCCGCAACTCGGTCCACACGGCAGCCGGGTAGCACTCGCGCGCCTGGCGATCGTGCGTCACGCGGGCAAGCGCAACCGGACCGCGCGCGGCCTGCATCGCGCGGCCAAAGCGCACGCGCAACAAGGCGGCAGGCTCAAGCGTCACACCGCTGCGATCTAACTCTGCCGTCAGCGTTGCCAGCGGGCCCTCCTCATGTGAGAGCGGATAACTGTCCAGGTCGACGTCGGCAAACAGCACGGCATCGTAGCTGCCGGGGCGCAGAGCCGCCGCATCGGCAAGCGAAGCAAAGCGAACCTGGGCGCGTGGCGCACGGTCAACCTCGTAGGTCTCGTAATCGTAGGCGGCGCTACGCTTGTCCACCTTGGTTCGAATGTCATCGAGCACGGGCACGGTCGCGGCCTGCGACACGTCGAGCGCACGGGCGCCATTCATAAGGATGTCGATGACGTGGCGCAGCAGGGCCACCTCCGCCTGGCGACGGGCCTGACCGTCGAGACCGCCAAGTGCGCGATCGGGCAGTGCCTCGGCAACGGCAAGCATGGCCTTGAGCGCCGTCACGGGTTTGTCGCGCCACAGCGCCTGGAACACGTCCGAGATCACGCACGGCACGTTCTTAAACCAGTTCTCGTCGCTCGCCGCTTTACGCGCGCCCCTCACCTGGCCCTGCACGCTCTGCAGCAGGCTCTTGACGCCCGCAGTGGTCTTGCTGCGCGACAGTCGCATATTCTTGTCGAACGTGCGCGCGCTGGCGGCGTCGGCACCCGAAAGCGGGCTGTAAATCCAGTCGGTAAGCTCCGGAGCGGGCCACCACTCAGTCTTAGAAGCTGCCCCTTCGTCGGCGGCCTTCATACGCTCGATCAGGTTGGCGAGCGCCGTGAACTGCCTGCCCGCAATGGATTGGGAAAACGCCGTGAACTCGGCCGTCTCGGCAGCAACGTGGCGCGCCGCCAAACGAGCGGCAAGCTCGCCGAACAGCTGGGGTGCCCGGGCAGAAACAACGAGCACGCGTACGGGGTCGGCGGGTGTTGCAGCAGCTTTATCGTCCTTGGACTCCTTGTGCGCTTTCACCAACTTATCGATGACGTCCGCATAAGCATGGGCACGGGCATGGGGGCCGGCGACCTCAATAAAGGCAGGCTGAGCAGCGGACTTGGAGGCAGTCTGGGGCGCGGCGGCGCCCTCCCCCAGCGGCGCGATCTCAAACAGCACACCGCGGACATCAAATGCCGCGGCAAGCTCCTCGCGCATCGCCGCTTGCTCGCAAGCAAGCAGCACGACAACCTCTCCCCCGTTGTTTGCCACGGCGGACAGCAGCTCGAGCAGGCTATACGTAAATGACGTGACGCCGCGCACGCAAACGGCGCGGGCGCACCCCGGCAGGTTGTCGGCCAAAGCGCCGGCCATAATGTCAGCCGCCTCGCAGGGCTCGACCATATCTCGACGGTCCAAACCGCGCGCATAGGCGCACAAAAGTTCAAACACGCGAGCCTCGGCGTCGCTTTTGGGCTTGGGCTTGCAAACGTTGTCGCAGCAACGCTCGGCACCTGTCCCTGCCACACCCGGCAGCACATCGCGAGCCATACGCGCGAGCATACGCACCGTGCCCTGGCTGCGCGAAAGCGGCTGCAGGTCGGCGTCGTCGAGGCGCGCTACCATGTCCGAAAACAGCATCTGGCGCTGCAGGTTGTCGACGAAACCGCGCCCGTCGCCCAAAAGCTCCCAAAGCGAGCGAAGCCACGATGTAGGCGTCTTGTAGTCAATACCCAGCGAAACGCCGGCTTCCGCCGCATCATGACGGCACAGGTCGAGCTCGGCAAACGTTGGCGCCAGCAGCACGGCACGCCCGTGGCGGGCAATAAGGTCGGCAAGCAGCGCCGCCTCGGCATCGCTCAAATCCGCGCCGGCGTTGGTGGTATAGATTCGAACAGGCATGGTCCTCCACTCAAACCGTTCGCAATATTCAATGCTTCCATCCTACCCGCCCGCGCGGACAGATTTGCCCCACGCCAACAGATTTGACCCCTTGGAGACGGAGGAAAATGGATCACCGAGGAGGTCAGTCTAACCCAGTGATCCGTTTTCCTCCGTCCCCAAAGGATCAAAAAAACCGCCCCCGAAGGGACGGTTCTGCGCAATTCGTTTTTACCGCTGGCCTACTCGCCATCCTCCAGCTTGATGAGGATCTTGCGATAGCCGCCGTACTCGCCGTTGAGTGCCTTTGAAACGCGGCTCACCGTAGTGGACGAAGCGCCGGTGCGGGCCTGAACCTCAACATAAGGCTCGCCCTCATCCAGATAACGCGCAACCTGCAGACGTTGCGAAAGATCGCAGATCTCGCGCGGCGTGCAGATATCGGTCAAAAACGCCTGGATATCCTTCTCGTCATCCAAAAGACTAAATGCGTGGACCAGCTGCTTGACATCAGGCTTGTCAAACATGTTCTCGATATTCATCGATCACCGCCAAACCCGCCAAAAGGCATCGAAGTTGATACTGACATCGGGCATCGTTCGCCCGTTCTATGCAATAGGGCAACGCCTGTGGCTTTTGCCCGTAGCAGTTTAGCACACCACCAAACTAAAGCGACAAAACTCTCTGCCAGCGGCGCGTTTTCTAGGACGAACGCCGTTTTGAAACCGAATGCGCACGTAAGCTCCACGAATATCTGAGACAATGGGCGGCCGAACAAGGCGGCACACCCGAGCGGCCGTCCAAGCTGCCGCAGCAAACCGCTTCACGCGACACCGACGCACCCTGCGCAAGAAAGGATTCACACCATGCGCTTTATGCTTAACTGGCTCTTTACCTCGATCGCCATCGCGATTGCCACGTTCCTCGTCCCCGGCATCCAGCCCTTCGGTTTTGCCGAGGCCTGGGTCTGTTTCGCCTTCGTGGGACTGTTCTTGAACATCGTCGATTCGCTCGTCAAGCCGTTCCTGACGGTTATCTCGCTGCCGCTCACGATCATTACGCTGGGTATTTTTCAGCTCGTAGTCAACAGCTTTATGCTCGAGCTGGCCAGCTATCTGTCGGTCAATCTGCTGGGCGCGGGTATCTCCATCGCCAGCTTTGGATCGGCCTTTATGGGCAGCATCCTGGTGTCCATCATGCGCAGCATCCTTGACAGCATCGCCGAGGGCTAAAACGGCCATTCCGGCCGCGCCCGTCTCAACAGCCCAAAACGAAGGCCGCCCATCGCAAAAATGGGCGGCCTTCTTATTTGCCAAGTCTCAAAGGGCGAGAGAATCTGCCATTTCCACCCTGTCCCCACATGGCAGGTATGGGTTAGATGACGTAATCGTAGCCTTCATTGGGAGCGACAAGTTGATCGAGCGTCACACCGTCGAGGTAGTCGTTGATGAGCTTGTCAAGGTTCTTCCACACGTCGAGCGTGGGGCACTCATCAGATCGCGAGCAACCCTTGCAGTCGCCATCCAGGCAGGCGACCGGCGCCAGGCTGCCCTCGGTCAGGCGCAAGATCTCGCCCACCGTGTACTGCTCGGGCGGGCGCGTAAGCACGTAGCCGCCGCCCTTGCCGCGCATGCCCGAGAGCATATTGGCGCGCACGAGCGTCGCCAGAATATTCTCGAGGTACTTCTCCGAAATCCCCTGGCGCGCCGCGATCTCTTTGAGCGGGATGCGACCGGCCGCCTGATGCTCGGCCAGGTCGACCATAACGCGTAGGGCATATCTGCCCTTTGTGGAAACCAACATATATATAGCTGCCTTTCGGTCTTTTAATTCGTAGAAATTCTAGCCGAAAAATTGGTTTTGAAAATACCTATTCCCGTCAAGATAGTTAATCGACTCGTAATAATCTTCTATTTCCTATTGCGTTACTAGGCTTTACTGTCTACTATGCTTGCCAACAGCAAAACGAACAACCTATAAGGTTTGTGGGTTTCGCTGCCACACACACCGTAAAACCACACGGTATCCAGTCATTTGAACACTTTGGAGGTTCACCATGAGCAATGTTTACACGTCCATCGATCAGCTTATCGGCCACACCCCGCTTCTGGAGCTCACCCACTTCGAGGCCGACGAGGACCTCAAGGCCCGTGTGCTCGTCAAATTGGAATACTTCAACCCCGCCGGGTCCGTCAAAGACCGCGTCGCCAAGAACATGATTGACGAGGCCGAGAAGGCCGGCAAGCTCGTGCGCGGTGGCGACTACACCATCATCGAGCCCACGAGCGGCAACACCGGCGTCGGCATCGCCTCGGTGGCGGCGGCCCGCGGCTACAAGGTGATCATCACTATGCCCGAGACCATGTCCGTCGAGCGCCGCAAGCTCATGCAGGCATACGGCGCACAGCTCGTGCTCACCGACGGCTCCAAGGGCATGAAGGGCGCCATCGCCAAGGCCGAGGAACTGCAGAAGGAGACGCCCAACAGCATTATCGCCGGCCAGTTCGTGAACCCCGCCAACCCCGCCATCCACAAGGCCACGACCGGCCCCGAGATCTGGGATGACACCGACGGCAAGGTCGACATCTTCGTCGCCGGCGTCGGCACCGGCGGCACCGTGACCGGCGTGGGCGAGTTCCTCAAGGAACAGAACCCCGAGATTCAGGTCGTCGCCGTCGAGCCCGCCACCTCCCCGGTGCTCTCTAAGGGCCAGGCCGGCCCGCACAAGATCCAGGGTATCGGCGCCGGCTTTGTGCCCGACGTCCTCGACACCCAGGTCTATGACGAGATCATCCCCGTCGAGAACGACGACGCCTTTGCCACCGGCCGCGCCGTGGGCCACAAGGAGGGCGTGCTCGTGGGTATTTCGTCCGGCGCCGCCGTGTGGGCCGCACTGCAGCTAGCCAAGCGCCCCGAGAACGAGGGCAAGACCATCGTGGCGCTGCTCGCCGACACCGGTGAGCGTTACCTGTCCACGGCGCTCTTCCAGGACTAAGGTCTGCCGCCCATAGGTTGAGCCCAGGACGAACCGGTCTCCTCTCTCCCGGCAGTCTGAGCCCATCCCATCGGGGCGTCCCACGAGACGTCCGAACTTGCTACAATGTCTGCGGCGCGGAACCAGCCTCCCGCGCCGCTTTTCTTTTTTGGCCACATGCCACCAAGGAGAACCTCCCCATGCACAACAAGCGCGTGCTCGTCGCCATGAGCGGCGGCGTCGATTCCAGCGTGACCGCGTATCTGCTCAAAAGTCAGGGTTACGAATGTGTCGGTGCCACCATGCGCCTCACCTGTCCCGCGCCCGATCCCGTCACGGGCATGAGCAAAGTCGATCGCGACATCGCCGATGCAAAGGCCGTCGCCGAGCGCCTGGGGATACCCCACCATGTGCTCGACCTGCAGCAGACCTTCGACCGCAACGTTATCGAGCGCTTCGTGACCGCCTACCAGGAGGGGCTGACGCCCAATCCGTGCATCATCTGCAACCGCCACATTAAGTTTGGCGCGCTGCTCGATGCGGCGCTGGACATGGGCTGCGACTACATCGCCACGGGCCATTACGCCAAAACAAGCCAAGCGGCAGACGGCACCTGGCAGCTACATCGCGGCGAAGATCCCAAAAAGGACCAGAGTTACTTTTTGTATTCGCTTACGCAGGAGCGCCTGGCGCACACAGTCTTTCCGCTGGCGGACCTAGACAAAGAGCGCGACGTGCGCCGCATTGCCGCCGAGCAGGGCTTCATCAACGCCCAGAAGGCCGAGAGCGAGGATATCTGCTTTATCGCGGACGGCGACTACGCGGGCTATATCGAGCGCCGCTGCGGACATCCCGCTGCACCGGGCGATATTGTATGGCGCGACGGCAGCGTGGTCGGACACCATAACGGCGCGTTGCGCTATACCATCGGCCAGCGCAAGGGCTTGGGCGTCGCGATGGCGCATCCCGTGTACGTAACGGGCGTCGACGCCGCCAACAACATTGTGCATCTGGGCGAGACCGAGGACCTAACCGCTTCGGCGCTCACGGCCAACGACTGGATCTGGAGCGCCCCCGCCGACCACATGGAGGCCGAGCTGGATGCCGGCGGCATTCGCGTAGGTGCCAAGTACCGCTATCGTCAGAAAGACCAGGCAGCGACCCTTACACGTGGCGAAGACGGGCAAATGCTGCTAACTTTTGACGAGCCACAGCGCGCCATCGCCCCCGGCCAAGCCGTTGTAATCTACCGCGGCGACATCGTCCTCGGCGGCGGCACGGTGACCGGCGCGCTTAAGTAGCCGCGGGTTTATCGCTGCACGTGTCGAAGTACCTCAACAGCGGCACCAACCTCGATTACGCGACGCTCGAGGCCGCGGCGGATGGCCTCGAGTCGACCCTCCGCCGTGGCCCATTTGCTCTGCGAAAGAATCTCGATCGCCTCATCAACAAATCCGTTGAGCCGCGATGAATCGAACCAATCGAGCGAGTCCGCAAGCGCCAGCTGAGCGGAAGGGTCGGGCCCAAACGGCTTAGCGGAAAACCCAAACTCCCCAGCCGCGAGCAAGACAGTTGGCACGTTATACCACAGACAGTTGCCGCTATCGAACAGCGGTGCAGGTTTTATCTCCAGGGTGTCGACATTACGGATGATGCCGAAGTTTCGCCAATGGCGGTCGCTGTTGGCCAAAAGGGCATCGCAGACAATCATCTGCGACATAGACCTTCTCACAGCGGCCTCATCGGCACCATGCTTGCCAAGGTAGCGACAGTATCGATCGTATGTCGAGTCTCCCCGCTGGCTACCAAGTGCGCCCTTAACGTAAACAGCCGGAACGTATTCCTCGCGGCCGTCAAGAAAGTCGTCGCACAGACACACAGGGCCATCGAACATCCGCTCAACCGTATAAGGAACAAACTCGCCCTCCGACAGCAAGCGACGATGCAGAGCCGTTGCAACCGCCTCGTTAAAGGGACGCTGATCGTCCATGCCGCATCCTTTAGCCAAAATGCGAATGCCGTTTCGGATCATCCACGATTTAGGAAGCTCGCCCTCGGACGTGTTATCCGGATTTTTAAGACCGATGCCTTCCAGCCAACCCGAACGCTCTTCGGGCGCCGATCGCTCAAATTCGTTCTCAAAATAATTGATGTTTTGCCATTTGAGTTCGGCGCAATCGGCCGGCCGTAGCCAATAACAATCCGAAAGCGAGAGACCCAGGCACTGAACCGGCACCTCAGCGCCGTTGACAATCCCTAGCTCGCGGTAGCGCGAGATAAGCCCGGGGCGAACATCGGGTACCGATCGATGCCCCCACCACGCATTGAGCTCCCGCTTATTCACCGTTGGAGAAGAGCTCGAGCACGTGCCAAACGGCATCCTCTGCTCATCGAGGACCTCGGCGATTTCGAAGGGAAACTCACGCGTCGGATCAAATGAGACACGCGCAACCTCGTAATCGGCGGACATCAGCGTAAACTTGCGCCCCACATCGGCCGCAGGACGGCGTCCACGTTTGCGGACCTTTTGATAAGCGACCGCGGAATTGTACTCGACCATCTTCCGTCCGCCCACAATATCGCACGCGAGCGTTCCCGATGAGGCAAGTTGAGATATGCGGGCTTTCGTAACGCCCAGCAGGCGGGCAGCATCACCCATAGACAAGTACTCAGACGTATCCATACACCGCATCACCTCGTTAAGTAATTTAAACGTTTAGTTAATATATTACATACATCATAATACTAAACAATCCAAAGCGAAAAAAGGCCCGAGAAATCGGGCCTTAGTGATTGGTCAGCCGAGTCGCAAGCTGCTCCCCTAGCGCTGAACGTAGGCGCGAACCAGCTCGTAGGTATTGCGCACGCCGTCGATGTGGCTGCGCTCGTAGTTGTGGCTCGCGTACACGCCGGGGCCGATCAGACCATGGCGAATGTCGTAGCCGGCCGAGAGCGTGGCCTCGACGTCGGAGCCGTAATGCGGGTACACGTCGATGGCGTAATCGAGCTCAAGCTCGCGCGCGATATTGGACAGCGTGGTCACCAGGTCGTAGTTGTACGGACCACCCGAATCCTTGGCGCAAATCGAAACCATGCGCTCGGTGCAGCCCAGGTCGTCGCCCACGCAGCCCATGTCCACGCTGATCATCTCGCGCGTGTCGGCCGGCACAAAGGCACCGCCGTGGCCGACTTCCTCGTACACCGTAAAGAGCAGCGATACCTTACGCGAAAGCGTCACCTCGCCAGCGGCGACGGCACGCGCCAAGCCCAGCAGAATCGACGCCGACAGCTTGTCGTCAAGGAAGCGACTCTTGATATAGCCGCTCTCCGTCACCGTCGTACGCGGGTCCATAGCGATGATGTCGCCGGTTTGAATACCCAGCTCGAGCACATCGTCCTTGCTGTCGACGTTCTCGTCGAGCAGGATTTCCATGTTCTTCTCGATGGTCTTGACCGGCTCATCGGCCACATGCGCCGAAGGCTCGGTATTGAGGACCACACCCGTGTAGACATTACCATCGCGCGTATAAACGGTGCAGTTCTCACCATCGGCCGTAGACCACTGATGCCCGCCGAGCGTCGTGGGACGCAGGCGACCATTGTCCTTAATGGAGCGCACCATGGCGCCCAGGGTATCGACATGGCTCGCCAAGACAAGCGGCTCGCCCTCACCACCAAGCTCAACGAGCACATTGCCCTTGTTAGAACGCTCGGGCCCAAAGCCCATATCGCGCAACGTTTCCATTAGATAATCAGTCGCCGCACGGGTATAGCCCGTAGGCGAAGCAATCGAGGTAAGCGCCTTCAACTGGTCAGTAATATAGGAGAGCGTAGAATCCATCTTGGACACCAAAGTCACCCTTTCATATCGAATTAAACCCACAGCAACAATACCACCGCGAACCATCTTTTTACCTCGCGAGATGACCCATCGAGCTCCCCAGAACTGCGCCCACCACGATAAGCAGATACAAGGCGCCATCCAACAATGCGCCCCTCACATCCCGCCTTTCCGGCACCCCGGCATCTGAGAAAAGAACGCAGGCGATCCCGGGCTTCCCTCCGGGCGCATTCCGCAGGACGTAAAAGACCCCGCCGCGCAACGCGCGCAGCGGGGCCTTTTACATGTCCGAGGACGCGCCCGGAGGGAAGCCCGGGACCGCCGACGGGAGTAATTTACTCAGCCGGGCAAATCTTCTTGAAGAGCTCGATGACGTCGTCGAGCGTCGCCTCGCGCGGGTTGCCCGGGAAGCAGGCGTCGGCCATGGCGTCCTTGGCCAGGACCTCGATCTCGTCGGCCTTCATGGCCTCGCAGACGTGCGGGATGTTCACGTCGGCGGAAAGCTGCTTGACGGCGGCGATGGCGGCGTCGGCGGCCTCGTCGGTGCTCATGCCCGTGGTGTCAACGCCCATGGCGACGGCGACCTTGGCCAGGCGCTCGGTGCAAACCGGCTTGTTGAACTCCATGGCGATCGGCAGCAGCATGGCGCAGGCGACGCCGTGCGGGGTGTCGTAGTGAGCGGACAGGGTGTGAGCCATGGCGTGGTCGATGCCCAGGCCGACATTGGAGAAGCCCATGCCGGCGACATACTGGCCAAGAGCCATACCCTCACGGCCGGAGCCGGGCTTGCCGGACTTGGCCTCGGCAACGGAGTCGCGCAGGTTCTCGCTGATCAGCTTAATAGCCTCAAAGTGGAACATGTCGGAGAGCTCCCAAGCGCCCTTGGTGGTGTAGCCCTCGATGGCGTGGGTTAGAGCGTCCATGCCGGTGGAGGCGGTCAGGCCGGCGGGCATGGAAGCCATCATGTCGGGGTCGACGACGGCGACCTCGGGGGCGTCGTTGGTGTCGACGCACACGAACTTGCGGACCTTCTCGGGGTCGGTGATGACGTAGTTGATGGTCACCTCGGCAGCGGTACCGGCGGTCGTCGGCACAGCGATGGTAAACACGGCGTGGTTCTTAGTGGGAGCAACGCCCTCGAGGCTGCGGACATCGGCAAACTCGGGGTTGTTGATGATGATGCCGATAGCCTTGGCGGTGTCCATGGAGGAGCCGCCACCGATGGTCACGATAGCGTCAGCCTCGGCGGCCTTGAAGGCCTCGACGCCGTCCTTGACGTTCTGGATGGTGGGGTTGGGCTTAATCTCGGAGTAGAGGCTCCAAGCGATGCCGGCGGCGTCAAGCTCGTCGGTCACCTTAGCGGTAACGCCAAACTTGACCAGGTCGGGGTCGGAGCAGACGAAGATCTTCTTGTAGCCGCGACGCTGGAGCTCGCCGGGGATCTCCTTGATGGCGCCGGAACCATGATAAGAAATGGTGTTGAGAACGAAACGATTAGCCATTGATAGCCTCCCATCGTGTGCGGGGCACCCATTACGCCCCACGCTATGAGTCCCATCCTAACGCTTTTGAAACAAAAAAACACGTGAGAACGTCAAAATTGTTAAAGCGTTTCAACAGAAGATAAAAAATATTGCGGCAAAGGGACAGCCCCTTTGCCGCATTCGGTTACTTTCGACAGCCCTCTTTCCAAGCCTCGGCCGCAACCTTCCAGCGAAAACGCAAGTCGCGCTCGCGGTCGATGAACATGATGGCAAACGCGACAAACAGCAGCACGCTCGCCACGACGATGGCGTGCAGGCCCATGCGCTCAATACACCAGTTGCCCAACACGGCGCCAAACACAAAGGTAAAGATCACGCCAAAGTACAGCAGGCCGTTTTCCAAAAAGCCGCGCTTGTGGGTGATGATGTAATCGTCCACGTTTTGCAGCGCGTTGCGCAAGTTGCCGATACACATGGTCGTGGCGATGCCGTGACCGTGGATCTTGCGGAAGCTCTCGACTTGCATACCGCAGGCAAACGAAGTAAGGCAGTTGGCGAGCAGGTTGAAATCGCCGCCCGGGATAAAGCTCACGCCCAGCAAGATAACGGCTTCAAAAAACACCGTCACCTGGCGCCAGTGAATCACGCTGCCAAACCGCTCGTGAACCAGGTCGGCAAGCATAATGCCCACGGCAAACGACACCACGGGGAAGAAATAGCGTCCCGCCAGCACCCAGTTGCCCTCCGAAATGCTCACGCCCACCAGCAAGATATTGCCCGTCTGCGCATTTGCGAAAACATGGTCGCGCCCAATGTACGAATAAACGTCCATAAAGCCACCGGCGAGCGCCAAGATGATGCCCAGCTCAATAGACTCCGATATCTGCTTGGCACGCTGCATCGTCGTGCATCCTCCTTGTTGACGACTCTCTCGTGCGTTGGCGGAAACATAGCCGCCGTTCATACTGTAACCCATTGACAACATGGCGTGCGCGCGAGACGACCCCTTCGACACGGGGATACACAGTCTGGAAACAAACGACTGGCTCAGCGACGCTCTCACTCACCAGCTCATGTACTCCACCAGTCTTTTTAGCCCCGCCCCAAAAAGACTGGTTACAATTACGTGCAGCATACAAACACCGGGAGGGATCGTGGCAAAAAAGCCTCAGCACGCTCAGAACAACCAGCGCAGTCAGCAGGGCAAACAGGGCCAGCAGCAAAAGCGCGGCGGCAAGGCGCAGGCCACGGTCGCCCGCACCAAGCATTCCCAAGCGACGCCCGCCCGCCCCTGGCGACCGGGCCGCGACAAGTTCCTCCCCGTCAGCCGCGCCGACATGGATGCGCGTGGCTGGGACCAGTGCGACTTTGTCTACATCTGCGGCGATGCCTACGTGGACCATCCGAGCTTTGGCATGGCCATCATCAGCCGCGTCCTCGACGCGCACGGCTACAAGGTGGGCATTATCTGCCAGCCCGACTGGACCGATCCCGCCAGCATCACCGTGCTCGGCGAGCCACGCCTGGGCTTTCTCGTCAGTGCCGGTAACATGGACTCCATGGTCAACCACTATTCGGTGACCAAGCACCGCCGCCACACCGACGCCTATACCCCTGGTGGCGAGGAAGGACACCGCCCCAACCGAGCCGTCACGGTCTACGGCAACCTCATCCGCCAGACGTTCAAGGAAGCCCCCATCATTATCGGCGGCATCGAGGCGAGCCTGCGTCGCCTGGCCCACTATGACTACTGGCAGGACAAGCTCAAGCGCTCGGTACTGCTCGACTCGGGCGCCGACATCCTCATCTACGGCATGGGCGAACACGCGATCGTCGAGATCGCTGACGCGCTCGACGCGGGACTGCCTGTCGATCAGATCACCTATATCAACGGCACCGTCTACCGCACGGGTTCGCTCGACGAGGTCTACGACTACGACCTGCTGCCCAGCTGGGACGACCTTGCCGCTGACAAGCTCAACTACGCGCGCAGCTTTAACGTGCAGCAGCAGAATATGGACCCCATCACCGGACATCGCCTGGTAGAGCCCTACCCCAACAGCGTCTATGTGGTGCAGAACCCGCCGTCGGCGACGCTCACCACCGACGAGATGGACGAGGTGGCAGAACTCCCCTACGCACGCGATTGGCATCCCGACTACGACGCAGCAGGCGGCGTGCCGGCCTTTGCCGAAATCAAGTTTTCCATTAGCTCCAACCGCGGCTGTTTTGGCGAGTGCTCGTTTTGCGCCCTCACCTTTCACCAGGGCCGCGTGCTGCAGATGCGAAGCCACGACTCGATCATGCGCGAGGCCGAGCTGCTCACGCGCGATCCCGAGTTTAAGGGCTATATCAACGACGTGGGCGGACCGACGGCCAACTTTAGCCGTCCTGCCTGCGACAAGCAGCTCAAGCACGGCGTGTGCAAGAACAAGCGCTGCCTGTGGCCGAGCGTGTGCAAGAACATGGTGGTCGACGAGAGCGGCTACACGCAGCTGCTGCGTGACCTGCGCCAGCTGCCGGGCGTCAAAAAGGTCTTCGTGCGCAGCGGCATCCGCTTCGACTACACCATGGCCGATGCCTCGGACGAGTTTTTGCGCGAGCTGCTGGAGTACCATGTCTCGGGCCAGCTACGCGTGGCACCCGAGCACGTGAGCGATGCGGTGCTCTCCGTGATGGGCAAACCGAGCCGCGCCGTCTACGATGCGTTCTGCCGTAAATTTGAACGCCTGAACCGCGAATACGGACTCAAGCAGTACGTGGTGCCATATCTGATCTCGAGCCACCCCGGCTCGACGATGAAGGAAGCCGTGGACCTTGCCGAAGCCGTGCGCGACATGGGCTACATGCCCGAGCAGGTGCAGGACTTCTACCCCACCCCGTCCACCATGTCGACGTGCATGTACTACACCGGCGTTGACCCGCGCACCATGGAGCCGATCTACGTGGCGCGCGACCCGCACGAGAAGGCCATGCAGCGCGCGCTCATCCAGTATCGCAAGCCCGAGAACTACAAGCTCGTGCGCGAGGCGCTGGAAAAAGCCGGGCGTCGCGACCTGATCGGCTACACCAAGCATTGCCTAATCCGTCCCGTGCCGCCGCGCCCGGGCGAGACGTCTGCCGGCGGCGGGCATGGCACCGGCAAGAAAGGCGGCAAACCGCACGGTGGTGCTGGCGGCAAGGGACCCAAAGGCAGCAAGGGGCACGGCGGCATGTCGCGTGCACAGAACACTGCCGGGCGTAATCGCGCGGCCCAGGGGCGTCAGGGCGCCAACGGAGGCGGGCGTCGCAACTAGGGCAGCGGCGCGCTCGCTGCGCCCATCCCACACGCGTGGCGCAGCGAGCGCATAGCCTCAACGAGGATGACGCCGGCGATAGCGACCGTGATTACCACGTCGAGCGGTGTGTTCACAAACCACAACAGACCCATCAGGTACGACCCGGCGTTAAAGGCAAAGTGCAGCAGGATCGTGTAGCGGAGCTTTCCAGTGGTCACGAGCACCCAGCCAAAGATGAGGCCGGCGGCACCCGCATAGCAGCCCTGCACCCAGTTCATGTGCATAAAACCGAAGATTGCCGCCTGCAGCACAATCGCCGCGGCGATACCCCACGTGCTTGGTGCCGCCCAGGGCACCATGGCGCCGTCCTGCGCGCTCGCACGACGCCGGCGCTTCCAAAGCGGGCGGCACTGCGGATTAAACGCTCGTAGCGAAAACTCAAAAACAATGCCGCGCACCAGCAACTCCTCGCAAAACGGAGCGCCGAGCACCGTGGTCAGGACGGCAAGAAGGTTGGTATCGCCCAAGCCTGTTTCCTCGACGAGCTCGCTATAGTCTGCCGCAACCTCGGGCAGCAGCGACAGCACGCCGTCGCATAGGTAGCTAATGACCACCTGCATGGATAGGCCGATCACGACAACGTATGCGATGCGCTTCCATGCAGCATTTGCTCCCCCGCCGAGCGGGCGTTCACCTTGCCGGCGCGCCATGAAGGAGCGGGGCCACAGATAGCGCCACCACAGCAGCGCCATCAAAAACGACGCCGTCTGAGCGGCGGCCTGAAACCATTGAATATCGAGATTGTCGATCGGGAAACCCGTCAGTGCCGACACGATGTCCAGCGCGGAGAACAAAACAATGCTCAGGGCAATATCGGCAGCGACGACACCAAAACAGGCAAGCGCCCAAATCATCGCATTGAGCATGCCAACCTCCTCAAAACCGTTCCCTAGTTCTACCACAACTCGGCAGAGAGCTGATCCCATGGGGACGGAGGAAAACGGATCACTTATTGATGAGAATCGGGCGCAATGCCAAAGGCCCCGTTAGGCGAAATGTCGAACGGAAAGGTGCCGCAGCGATTAAACGCAGCGATAAACATGCGGATGGCGTTGGACGGCGTGGTGCCTACGAGCTGGGTTGCCGCCGCGAAGGCCGCCTTTTCCTCGGGCAAGACCTTCGCGACAACCGGGGTCATGTGTTCTGCCATGGCGCTTCCTTTTTGAAACGACGGTGGTGCGGATAGATGCGGGCCACGCGGCTGGGCGACGGGCTGTGAAGGCAACCCGATTGGCCCGCATCTGAAGTTTGTTTCTACGGCGTTGGTATTACTTGGTATTCCTAAGTATTACCCCGCTGATAGAATACCACACCCGACCCCATGGGAGCGGAGGAAAACGAATCATTTTGTTGCTGAGTTAGTATTTAGAGCGTGATGATGTCCGAGATATCGAGGGCCTGAGCGTCGGCGACATCGTGCGAGGCAAGCAGCAACATACGGCCGTCGAGTAAGTCGAGCACGACCTCGGCGCATGCGTCGCGCGCAGCGGTATCTAAACCGGTAAAGGGCTCGTCAAGAATCACCGCGCCGCCCGGGCACAGCAGGGTGCGAGCGATCTCGACGCGACGGCGCTGCCCGCCCGAGAGCTCGGCCACGCACGCATGCACGTCGATCCCCGGCACCAGCAGACGCAACAGGGCTGCGGCACTCGAGGCATCCACGCGCGCGTCGGCGCACACCAGCACGTTATCCAAAGCAGAGGCGTCCTCAACCAGGCGCGTATCCTGAAACACCATCGAGCACGGCGTGCACTCCCCCGCCGCCAGCGCAAGCAACGTCGACTTGCCCACGCCCGAGGCGCCCATCACGCAGGCGCGCCCACCGGCAGACACATGAAGTACCAGTCCGTCGAGCGCCGGCGCCCAGGGCGCACGATCGCCCACAGCAAGCGCAAGCTCCGCCGCAGCCCTGCCGCCAGCAGAACCGCCCGCACGCCCGTGCAAGCCGCGTCCATGCGACAGCACCGCCGCACGCCACGCCGCGGGTCCCGAAGCCCGCAGCAACCACACCAGCACACGCTCGCATGCCCACGATGCCGCCACGACTAGCACGGTCCAAGCCAGCAGGTCAGCCGTCTCGATGAGCAGCTTCGCCTGATAGATGCGTTCGCCCACGGTGCCCGTCACCATGCCGATCAGCTCCGCCGCCACACCGGCCTTCCAGCTCATGCCAATCACGGCGCGGGCGCACGAAAGCACAAACGGCAGGACTTCGCGCCAGGTGTGGGCGCAAAACAGTCGCCAGCCCCGCACGCCATGCAGGCGGAACATCTGCTTCAGCGGCTTATCCACTTGCGCCAAGCCCTCGACCAGCGAAAAATACACGCCTGGAAGCGCCATCAAAAAGACCGCGGCGATGCTCACGCGCGCCGACCCCAACCAAATGAGCAGCAGGACCACCACGCAGGCAACCGGTGTCGCCTTTACAAACGACAGCGCCGGAGCCACCAGGTGCGCAAACGCACGCGACCGCACCGAGACTCCCGCCAGCACGCCGCCGCACACCGCGGCAAGCGCCAGCCCGCCCAGAATCCGCACACCCGAGCCCATCAGAATCGCCCAGGTACCGCCATCGCACGCCAGGCGCAGCAGCGATACCGCGACAGCGCCCGGCCCCGGCAAAATCAGCGGCTGTGCCACAAGACCCGCCACCAGCATCCACACGGCAAGCCAAAAGGCGGCGACGGCACCTGCTGCCGCCACCGCCTTCATGCGCTCTGTCATTTGTCGAGCAAACGCACGCACGGGCTACTCCAAGTAGTAGAAATCGTCAGCCGGGAGCTTGCCGCCCACGGCGCTCGCATCCGCATCGGCCAGCACCTGCAGATACCCACCGAGCGCCGCCTTCATATCTTTCCCCGTCTGGCACACGAGCATGCACCCGGGAATCGCCTTTTCGGCAATCGTGGCGTTGTCCACGATGCCGGCATCGACCACGGCCTGCGCCCAGTCTGCCGGCGCCGCATTGACAGCCTTAACGCTCGCCGCATGGCAGCTCAAGAACTCCGCCACGGCCTCGGGATGTTCCTCGGCAAACGCGCGGCGCACCACGGTCACACCCGTCAGCAAGCGCGAGCCCGTGTCACCCGCCAGCTCATCCCACACATCGGTCAGACTTACCGGCGCCGACAGTTTGCCTTCGCCCTTTGCGATGGCAGCGGTCTTGAACGGCTCGGGCAGCACGCCCACGGCAGACGGGTCGGCAAGCAGGGCCGACAGCACCTCGGTGGGCTCGCTCTTAAACTCGAGCGTCACCTGGCCGGTCAGGCCCGCGCGCTCCAGCAGGTAGTTCATGACGTACTCCGGCGTGGTGCCCTTGCCCGTCATATAGACGGTATGGCCCGCCAGATCGCCAAACGAGGCTACACTCGCGTCGCCCGTCACAACGTTCAGCACGCCCAGCGTGTTGATGTCGATGACCTGCACCGCGCCCTCGGTCTTGTTGTAGAGCACGCTCGCCACGTTGGCCGGCACCAGGGCAATGTCGATATCGCCCTGAATGACCTTGGGCACAATCTCGTCGGCGGCAGTGTTGATCGCAAAGTCGAACTCATTGTCCGTCTCGCCATCGGCTGCCTGGTCCATAAACTGTACCAGACCGATCGAGGTCGGCCCCTTGAGCGAGGCGACGTGCACCTCGACCGGCTCTGCAGCAGCACCGGCGCCGTCCGCGGCAGCCGAGCCCGCGGCGGACCCGGCACCGGCAGCCCCGCCGCCACAGCCCGCGAGCGCAAGCGACAGAGCGCCCGCGACGAGCGCCGAGGCAAACCCCCGGCGCGTCATCTCAACATCAAACGCGCGCATCGCTAGCACGTCCCCTCGTTGGGCATCGACCAGGCGTGATGGTCGGTATGCAGCAGCTCCTCGGCCAGCGGCGAGAGCGGCTCGCCCAAAAACTCGCGGTAGCATGCCTGGACATCGGGATTCTCGTGCGAGAAGCGAATATCCGCAGCGGCATCCAGGCCCCACAGCACCCGGCCACGCTCAGCTGCCAGCTCGCAGCCGTCGTGGATGGGCTGACCGCCGCCACCGACACAGCCGCCCGGGCACGCCATGACCTCAACGAAGTCATAGCTCACACGGCCGTCGCGGATCGCGTCGAGCAGACGGGCAGCGTTGCCCAGCCCGTGTGCCACGGCGACGCGCACCTTGGCGCCCTCGATATCGGCCACGGCTTCCTTCCAGCCGTCCAGGCCGCGCACATCGGTAAAGAAGTCGGCATCGGGGTTCTTGCCCGTCACCAGGTAATAGGCCGAGCGCACAGCGGCCTCCATCACGCCGCCTGTGGCGCCAAAGATCACACCCGCGCCCGTGCCAAAGCCCAGCGGCGTGTCGAGCGGCTCCTCGACCAGCGTGTCCACGCTCACGTGACTTGCGCGAATCATGCGCACCATCTCGCGCACCGTCAGCGCAACGTCCACATCGGGCGCGCCGTCCTCGCCCACCATGCTCGGCAGCGCGCACTCGGCCTTCTTGGCCGTACACGGCATAACGGACACCACGAACAGGCGCTCGGGCTCCACACCCAGCACCTTGGCGTAATACGTCTTGGCGATGGCGCCAAACATCTGCTGCGGCGACTTGGACGTAGACAGGCTGTCGACAAATTCCGGATAACGCGCCTTCACAAAGCGCACCCAACCCGGGCAGCAGCTCGTAAACATGGGCCAGCCGTGGCTATCGCCCTTACCCTTGGCCGCCTCGCCCAGGCGCTCGAGCAGCTCGGAGCCCTCCTCCATAATGGTGAGGTCGGCCGAGAAATCGGTGTCGAACACGTACTCAAAGCCAACGCGGCGCAGCGCGCAAGCCAGGCGCTCAACGGTGGCTTCCTCGCGAGATATGCCGAGCTCCTCGCCCCAAGCGCTACGCACGGCAGGCGCGATCTGCACCAGCACGATCTTGTCGGGATTAGCGAGCGCGTCAAACACGGTCTCGGTATCGTCGCGCTCGCGCAGTGCGCCCGTCGGGCAATGCGTAATGCACTGGCCGCATGCGACGCAATCGGTCTTGCCGATCGGCGCGCGCCCGCGGGTGCCCACGGCGGTGTGCGTGGCGCGGTTGGTCAGGTCCCAAATCCCTAGACCCTGCACGCTCTCGCACACCTTGATGCAGCGCATGCATTTAATGCACTTGTCGTTTTCACGGATGATGGGAAAGTCGAAATCCCAGCCCTCGCCCGCCAAATGCCTTTGATACGGCAGATAGAAAATGCCCAGGTCGTTGGCGATGGTCTGTAGATTGCAGTTGCCGCTGCGCACGCAGCCCGTGCACTGCGAATCGTGCTGGGACAGCAGCAGCTGCACGTTGGTGCGACGGGCCTCGCGGGCCTTGGGGCTGTTGGTGTGGACCACCATGCCGTCGAGCACGTAGTTATTGCAGGCGGCAACCAGCTGGTCGCAGCCCTCGACCTCGACCACACACACGCGGCAGCCGCCGATCTCGTTCAGATCGCGCAGGTAGCACAGGGTGGGAATCTGAATGCCGACGGACTTGGCCGCATCCAGGATCGTGGTGTGCTCGGGAACCACAACCTCGCAGTTATCGATAATGAGCCTGACCATGTTGTGCGCTCCGTTTTCGCTGTTGTCGCCGACAGTGGTTTTGTTGAGCTCTACCATTCCAGGTTCCTCCCTCCGCGGAACGCGCCAAAGCCAAAGTGATCGCAACGCAGGCAGCGGCTCGCTTCCTGGCGTGCCTCCTCCTCGGTGAGGCCCTGCTCGACCAGATTCCAATCGTGAATACGTTCGCCGGCCTCGCGCTCACCCAGCTCGCAGCGGCCGCACTCGTGCTTACCCTTAAACTGGACGGTCGGCAGCTCAACGTCAAGTTTGATCTTGTGGTCAAAGCCCAGGTAGCGGTCGATATTTGCCGAAGCAACGCGGCCGGCGTTGATGGCACGGATGACGGTAGCGGGACCGGTCTGGCAGTCGCCGCCGCTAAAGAGGCCATCGAAGTTGGGCACGGCGCCGTCCGAATCGGTGACGATGCAACCCCACTTGCAGGCAATGCCCATGTCTTCAAACGGCTTGGAATCGATGTCCTGGCCAATGGCGACGAACACGCGCTCGCAGGGAATGACGCGCTCGGGCGTGGCAGCGGCACGCGGGGCCGGACGCCCACGACGGGGCTCACCGATGATCTGCGGCTGCACGCGCAGGCCGCTCACGCGACCGTCCTCGCCCGTCTCGATAGCGAGCGGTGCGGTGAGCTCCAGAACCTCGCAGCCCTCGGCCTGGGCGCCGGCGATCTCGGCATCCTGGGCCGTCATATCGCAGATGCGACGGCGGTAGACGATGCTCACCTTTTCGGCACCGCAGCGCACGGCAGAGCGTGCCACGTCCATGGCCACATTGCCGCCGCCGATGACGCACGCGCGCTGGCCGCTCAGGTCGGGCAGCTCGTCGTCGCCGATGGCGCGCAGCATCTTGACGGCCGACTCCACGCCGAGCGCCTCTTCGCCCGGAAGACCGAGCTTCTTGTCACTGTGGGCACCAATGGCCAGGTAGACGGCATCGAACTCGTCGCGCAGGCGGGCAAGCTCCTCGCCGTTGACGGAGTGGTCGAGCTCAACGTCGATACCGGCGCTCAAGATCCAGTCGATCTCGGCCTGCAGGCGCTCGCGCGGCAGGCGGTAACTGGGGATGCCGTAGCGCAGCATGCCGCCCAGGCGGTGGCGCTGCTCAAAGATGGTCACCTTGTGGCCCATCACGGCCAGGTAGTAGGCACAGGAAAGGCCGGCCGGGCCGCCGCCGATCACGGCGACGCGCTTGCCGGTGTTGTCGGCCACGCTGGGCTTGTAATCGTTGAGGTCACTGTGCTCAACGGCGAAGCGCTTGAGAGCCAGGATGTTCATGGGGTCGTCGACCATGCCACGGCGGCAGTGCATCTCACAGGGATGCTCGCACACCAAGCCGCAGACGAGCGGCAGCGGATTGTTCTTGCGGATGACTTTGACGGCGTCGGCATAGCGGCCGGCCTCGACGAGCGAAATGTACCCGGGAATGTCGACGTGCGCCGGGCAGCCCGAGACGCACGGGACGCGGGCCTCGCGGTCAAAGCCGCAGGAGTGCTCGCGGATGTGATGCTCAAAATCGTCGCGGAAGCCGCGAATGGCCGTGAGTGCCATGGCGCCAGCTTCGTAGCCGATGGCGCAATCGCTCGAAAGGTAGATGGTGCGGGCGGTGCGCTCAATCAAGTTGAGCGTGGACTCGTCGGCGCGGCCCTCGAGCACATCGGCGAGCAGATCGCTCAGCGCGCTCAGGCCCACGCGGCAGGGCGTACACTTGCCGCAGCTCTGGGTGGAGCACAGGTTGACGAGCGCCGCCGTAAACTCGACGGGGCACGGGGCGAGCGAACTCACCGCCAGACGGCGTCCGAGCGCATCGTGCAGGTCGTCCATGACGGCCTGAGCGTGGCTGCGTTCCATTACATGCAGTCGTGCCATAAGATCCCCTCTCATGCGGCAGCCCGGAGGCGAGGCCGGGCGAAAATGCTACATGCAACACACTGACCTAAAAAGTTGTTTGGCAACAACACGGTTCGGCAGGCGGTATGAAATGTCGTCCTTAGCGGTGAAAACGAACATTTCCGCAGATAAATGCCATATTTGATAAAACGCGTTACCAAATGACAATGCCCCGCCCGCGCACAACACGCGGACGGGGCATTGTTCAAGTTATGCGGCCAGCGGCACTGTCATCTTTACTTAAGCTCGGGCCAGTAACCCTTGTTGGCCTCGATCATGTCGTCGAGAACCTCCTTGGCGACCTTCATCGAAGGCACGGTCTTGTTGAGCGTAAAGGCCTTGAGCGCCTTCTCGTAAGAACCCTCGATCGTAGCCTCGACCACGAGCTTCTCGGAGTTCAGCTGCTGCATCATGAGGCCCTGCTGGAACAGAGGAATGTTGTCGCGGCTGATGACCTCGGGGCCGTTCTTGCCAATGTAGGCAGGCAGCTCGACCATAGCGTCGTAGGGCATGTTGGGGATAGCGCCCTTGTTCTCGCAAATGACCAGGAAGCGCTGCTTGGTGTCGTTCTTCAGAGCGATAGCCAAATCGGCAATCCAGTCGCCGTGGCTGCCCGCATAGAACGTGCTCTCGTCGATCTCGCCCGTCTTCTCGTAGTGGTCGATGCCGTCGAAGAGGTTCTTCTCACGCGTCTCCTCAACCTCGTTAGCACGGGTGCGCTCGGGGTTGGAATGCTCGACGAACTCCTTCTGCTGCAGGTAGTAGTTCAGATACGTGTTGGGCAGGTACTCCGGGAAGCACTCCATGATCTCGTACTCGCCCTTCCAGACGTAGTACCAGCTGCCCTTGGTGTGGCGGTTCTGCTCGGGGTGCTCGTCAGTGGCCTCCTCGGGCTTCTTTGCCATGAGCGAGCCCATGCCCTTGAGGTAGGAGTCGGGCAGCAGAATCTCATGCTCCTTGATGTACTCGCGCAGCTGCGGGAGCACCTCCTCGCCCTTGTGGCGGATCGAGGTGAACCAACCAAAGTGGTTGAGGCCAAAGTAATCGTACTCGACATCCTTCTTGTCGATATCGAGTGCGGCGCAAACCACGTCGATGATCGCGATCGGCATGTCGCAGATGTTGATGATGCGAGCGTTGGGACGCAGCACGCGGCAGCCCTCGGAGACGATGGCGGCAGGATTGGAGTAGTTGAGAATCCAGTAATCCTTCTTGGCGTACTTCTCAACGTCATCGATCAGCTCGACCATGGGGAAGATGGTGCGCATGCCATAGGCAAGGCCGCCGCAACCGCAGGTCTCCTGGCCCACGCAGCCGTGACGCAGCGGAATCTTCTCGTCCTGCTCGCGCATGGCATAGCCGCCCACGCGCATCTGGGCAAACACGAAGCTCGCGTCGGTAAAAGCCGTCTCCTTGTCGGTGGTCACCGTAAGCTTGATGTCCAGGCCAAGGTCCTCGTGCAGAATCCAGTCCACGAGCACGCCGATCTTGCGCTGACGCTCCTCGTTGATGTCGTACAGACGAATTTCGTCAACGTCGAGCTCGTCCTTGCGCAGGGCAATGGACTTGACGATGCCAGGGGTAAAGGTGGATCCGCCACCACACAGAGTAATGATCATTGTTTACTGCTCCTTCTCAATTGCGTTTTCGACCTTGTCGCGCATCTCGGCGACCTTCATGCCAAAGATGATCTGGATATTGTTGCCGTTGCGGTTGATGCCGCTGTTGGGCACGTGGTTGATGAGGCTCTCATCGATGAGGTCCGGGTTCTTAACGTTCACACGGAGACGCGTAAAGCAGTTCTCGAGCTCCTCGATGTTGTCCTTGCCGCCAAGACCTGCGACCAGGTCGGCAATGCCCGCATCGACGCCCTCTGTGGGAGCGGTGGCAACAGCGCCCTGCTTCACCGCGACAGACGCGGCAGCTTCGCCCTCGGCAACGGACTCGGCGAGCTCGGACTCTTCCTCGCGACCAGGCGTGTGGAGGTTGAGCTTCTTAATAAGGAAGGTGAAGAGGAAGAAGTACAGAGCGGCGTTGACGACTCCAAGCACCAGCATAACCGGCCAGTTGGTCTTGTCGACACCGAGGACCAGGTTGGAAACCACGATGTTGATGATACCGCCTGCAGTCGAAGCGGGCACGGAGAGGACCTTGAGCAGAACCAGGAAGATGCCGGAAAGAACCGAGTGAACGACAAAGAGCACGGGAGCGGCAAAGACAAAGAGGAAGTCCATGGGCTCGGTGACACAGGAGAGCACGGCGGTGATGATCAGCGGGATGATAACGGCCTTGGTCTTATCCTTGTTCCCCTTGTAAGCGGTGAAGATAAAGGCGAGACCGATACCGATGTAGGGCCACAGGTTGTTGAAGGTGTAGCTGTTGAAGTAGGTGCTATCGGAGAAGGGCTGGCCCGTCATTGCCATCTCGGCGACACGGATGGGATAGGCGCCGGCGATAACCTGATCGCCCAGCGTCAGGGTGCCACCCACATCGGAGAACTGGAACGGAGTGTAGATGAGGTGGTGCAGACCGGTGGGAACGAGCAGCTTGTTGAGCATGCCGTAGATAAACAGACCGATGTTGCCCGACTCTTTAATGATGCCGGCAACGGAGGAGATGGCACCCTGAACCGGAGGCCAAACGATGCAGAAGCCAGCACCCATGATCCAGGAAATGATGATCATGATCAGGAACGGGAAGCGAACGCCCGAGAACATCGAAAGAGCAATGGGGAACTGCTTGTTCGAGTACTTGTTGAACACGGCACCAGTGATGCAGCCCAGGATGATGCCGCCAAACACGCCGGTATCGAGCACCTGAATGCCCATAACGGTGCTCTGGCCGGTTCCGGTAAGGCCGAGCATGCCGCTCGCTTCGGCAAGAGAGCCGGTGGCGTTGAGCACGATGTTATTGGCCTGAAGGAACAGGAAGAACGACATCAGGGCGATCAGCGAAGCATGGCCCTTGTTCTTCTTTGCCATGGCGCCGGCGATGCCCACGCAGAACAGAATCGAGAGGTTGTTGATGATAAACATCAGCGACTGATAGACAACGGCGCCCACAAGCTGGAACGGACCGGAGCCCAGCACGGGAATCATGGCGCAGATGGTCTTGTTGGTTAGAATGATGCCCACGATGAGCAGAATGCCGGCAACCGAGAGATACATCATCGGCTGGACGATTGACTTCGCGAACACCTCCAACGGCGCTTTGAAATTGAACTTCTTTTTTGCGGTCATAGCGGTACTCCCCTTCCTTTTCCGCAAATTAAGACAGATGTGCCCTGGACAAGGCCATAAGCCCTGCCTTTATATCAATCGATGTGTGGGCACGTTATGCCTAGAGACCAGGTTCTCCAAGCAGGTTAACAATGTGATATGCGAGATAACTCTTCTCGGCATCGGTAACGACAACGTTATAGGTAGACGACAAGTGGGCGGCTATAGCGTCCGCGCACGAGAACGCGCACGGATACTTAGTTTCATCGATTCGGAACAGCGCATCGTCATTGATCTGCCCGGCCGCTGGGTCAAGCGCCCGCTGTGCGAAAAACTGCAGGTGGCGGACGAAACGCTCATAGGGCAACGAGGTGTCGTCGAGGGTCGCAGCGTAACGATCGGAAACAATCGCGAGTACGTCGCGAACAAGCTGGACCGAGATGATGAGACGGTCGGAGCGTTGCGGCATGGTGGCGTTGACGATATGCAGCGTGATAAAACCCTGCTCTTCTTCGCTCATCTGGATGCCCATATACTCCTTGACAATCTGCAGCGCACGGCCCGCAAGCGCATACTCCTTGCGATAGAACTGCTGGATCTCGAGCAGCAACGGATTCTCACAGGAGACGCCCTTGCGCTCGCGCTCCAAAGCAAGGCCGATATGGTCTGCGAGAGCAATGAGGATCTTGTCGTTGATATCAACATTGAGCTCTCGACGGAGCATCTGAACAATGTCCTCGGCAATCACGAGGTTGACGGTGGGGATGGACTCCAAAAGATGTGCCAAGCGGTCAATCGTACGCGAATCCTGAGAAGTGCCCTCCTGCAGCGCATAGGTCTTTTCGACCGATGCTTCATCGATAGCGTCGCCGGCATGACGGCCAAAGCAGAGACCTCGACCGATGACAATGAGCTCGGAGCCATCGTCCGAAGTGACCATTGCGACGTTATTGTTGAAAACTCGCTTGATAACCACGGTACCCACCACAAGAATTTACTCGGAAAGCCAGACGACAGGCTCTTTAACAGCAACAGGGCCGGAAGCGTGCTCACGAAGAGTCGAGTTCTCCGAACGCTCGCACACGATAACGAAGACCGTGGGATCGAAGCCGGCGGCGCGGACCGCGTCGAAATCGACCTCGACGAGGGGCTGGCCCGCGTCGACATGGTCACCCTGGGCAACGAGCGCATGGAAGCCCTTGCCCTCAAGTTTAACAGTGTCGATTCCGATATGCAGCATCACCTGAGCAGAGCTGTCGTCGGACATGATGCCCAGCGCGTGCTCAGTCGGAAACAGCGCCGCGACAGTACCGGAGACAGGAGCGCACACCGTTCCCTCTTGGGGAACCACGGCAACGCCATCGCCCACGGCACGGCTGCTAAAAGCGGGATCATTGGTTTTTTCTAGGTGAACAAGCTCGCCGGAAACAGGAGCGAGGATTTCGAACTCGGAAGTTACAGTCTTCTGCTCATCCGAACCGCCCATCAGGCGAGAAAAGAAACCCATGGTGGCATGTCCCTTCATAAATATAGCCCAACCAAAATCAAGCGAATGCGTCCATAGAGACACACCCGTTCAAAGACTTTGGTTAGGCCCACGTCCGAGGGACTCGGTAACCTTCCGCATTTCTTTTTACGGGGGTTATTGTAGGCAACAGCAAAGCCAGAATAGTCATTATGACCGGTGAGCGGTATTTATTCTTCGATAAACGGTATTTAAGCGACACTTAGGGACGTTCCTTTACTGCCAGTACCCAGGGACACTCCTTGCAGCAATTTCGCATGCGTTAGATGAAGAGCTCGCATTCCTTCCGCACGACGCAAACCTTGCTCAGCATCTGGGAAACAGCGGATAGCTTGTTGGGATCAAGCTTGCGAGCGCCTCGCGGACATACGGCGATGCAGCGCATGCAGGAGATGCACGCCTCGCCAGCTGTTCGCTTGGGGTCGCCCTTTTCGATAGCACAAACGGGGCACGCCGCGGCGCATGCACCGCAGAAGACGCAATCCTCTGTTGCCTCGGGTGCCATACGGTGACTTCCAGCTTGTTTATAAGGACGATTGCCGGGAATAGAGGGCTCGGACGCATCCTCAGCCAACAGCTTTTGCTGAATTTGCTGCGCAAACTCTGCGAGCTGCGCCGCATCCTGCGCATCCGGTCGCCCAGCAGCAAACTGTCGCGCAACGGAATGTTCTGCAATGGCTGCAACTGCCGCGATCACCCGGAATCCCGCATGCTTCGCAACGTCCTCCAACTCTACGAGCGTGTCCTCAAACGCGCGGTTTCCGTATACACAAACCAAAACAGTCCGAGCCCCGTTGCCGCGCACCATGCCCAACCGGTCAGCCACCACAGTCGGGATTCTACCGGCATACGCCGGCACAGAGATTACGGCCACGTCGTCCTCAGTCATCGAGACAGCGCTGAAATCTAGCCCGCTATCGGTCAGATCGACGGTAACGGTATTCTTGTCCAGTGCCCCGGCCACAAGGCCAGACACCTTCCGCGTTCCACCCGTCGGACTAAACACAATTTCGAATACGCTCATCGAGGCACCCTCCCCCTACGCCAGGCAACACGTCAAGCCGTTTTCACATTCAGACAGAGTATACGGCGCATGGGATCCCCGTTTTGGTGCACCAAGCACCCCAATGCACCCACCCTACGCTGTCTGCCTCTTCGTTTTGTATAAATTACGGTACAGATTGTATATATTTACGGGATACCGCCGTGTTCTCCTGAGGTACCCCATCCTGGCCCGTGCAAAAAACGGAGTATTCTGCAACGTGACTGCGCCAGCACCGCCGCGGGCGAGCAAAACTGTAGGGCGCTGCGTCATTTAGGGTTCCGACATAGCGAGAATGACGTACCTTTGCTTCGAAAAACGGCGAAATCTAACTCAAAACGCTCATAGGGGGTATCTGAAGGCCACCGTTGGCAATACCGAATCGTATGCAGCCAGCTAGAGCTGCTGAATACTCCAAAAAATGCACGGCACACCCCATGGGACCCATTGCCGCATGGCAGGAAACAGGCCCACGGCATCTTCTAGATGCATTCCCGAGGAAATCACATTTGAACTAGCGATCGGATACGGCAAACAAAAAGGGCCCCGAGCGTAGTTGCTCGGGGCCCTTGGTTCACCTCGCTTTAGTGGGCGATGCGTATGCTATTTGCGCTTGCCGCCGCCGTCACCGGGGCGGCGGGAGCTGCTGCCGCGCTTGCCACCACGACTATTGCCATAGCTGCCACGGTTATCGCGACCGCCGGCACGACCGCCGCGGGAGCCGGCCTGGCCGCCGCCACGCCCGCCACGATAGCCGCCACGACGCTCCTCGCGAGTATCGTCGTAGTTGCGCCAGTCATCGCGACGATCGCGGCTGGCACGCGGATCGCGGCGATCGCGCGACTCGTTAGAACGACCAGCGCCGCCGCGGCCGCCATTGCCGCGAGCACCCTCGCGACGCTCGCCGCCGCGGCTACCGCGCTCTTCAAAGCGCTTGCCGCCACGGGACTCACCGCCACGGGCACCTCGCTCACCGCGACCCTCGCCGCCGCGACGCTCGTCGCGACCACCGCGCTCGTCATCACGACCGGAACGACGGCGGTCGCCCGCGCCGCGCTTGCCACCGCGCGAACCGCGGCCCTCGTCCTCGCGCTCGACACGACGACGGCCACCGCGATCCTCATCCTCGCGACGGCGGCGATGCGCCTCACCCTGGAACTGCTTGGCACGACGCTCGGCACGGTTACCGCGCGCACGCTGCTCAGCGGCACCAGCACCAGCGCGCTCCTCGGCAGCCACCTCGCGAGCCACGCTCTCAACAGCCTCGTCTACGCGAGCCTGAACGCCCTCGCGCACGCGGGTCTTGCCGCCGCGCTTGGGACGGCTCGGACGCTCGCCGTCGCCGCGACGCTCATCGCGACCGCGGTTGGAACGACCGGCCACATCACCGTAATCGTCGCCGTTGCGCTTGCCGTCGCGACGTGCCTGCTCAAGCTTCTTCTTGCTCTTGGACTTGCCGCGCTTGGTCTTCTTCTTCACCTTAAAGGCTGCAGGGTCGCGCTCGGGATCAACCGCGGGCGGATTGGGGCCCACGTGCAGGTCGCCGGCCTCGTAGATGTCGGCGGTCTTGTCCATGAGCTTCTCGATCTCGTAGAACTCATCGACGTCCTGCTCGGTCACAAACGTGATGGCCCACCCCAGCTCGCCGGCGCGGCCCGTACGGCCAATGCGGTGGATATAGTCGGTCGGCTCGGCCGGCACGTCAAAGTTCACGACGTAGCGCACGTCGCTAATGTCGATGCCGCGGGCAAGCACGTCGGTTGCCACCAGCACGTCGACGGTGCCGTCGCGGAAGGCCGCAAGGGCACGCTCGCGCTGGGCCTGGCTGCGGTTGCCGTGAATCGCGGCGGCCTTGATGCCCTTACGCTCCAGACGACGGCAGCAGCTGTCGGCGCGGTGCTTGGTGCGCATAAAAACGATGGTGCGCTCCGGGCCTTCCTTTTTGAGGAACTCGGGCAGCAGGTTGTTCTTTGCCTCGATGGACACCGGGAACACAAACTGGTCGACGGTGTCGGCGGTCGACGTGGCCGGCGCGATCTCCACGCGTGCCGGGTCGCTCACCAGGTCGGTGATCTCGCCCACGGCCTCCTCGTCGAGCGTCGCCGAGAACAGCAGCGTCTGGCGCTCGGCCGGCGTCTCGCGCACAATGCGGCGGACGGCGGGCAAAAAGCCCATGTCGAGCATGCGGTCGGCCTCGTCGAGCACCAGCACCTTGACCTCGTCCAGGTGGCAGGCGCCCTGCTCGATCAGATCGACCAGACGGCCCGGCGTGGCGACCAGGATGTCGCAGCCGTACTTGAGCGCCGCGGTCTGGGGCTTGTAGCTCACGCCGCCCACGACAGTCACGGCAACGTGGCCCGTGACGTCGGCGATTTTGCTCGCGACCTCATCGATCTGCTGGGCAAGCTCGCGCGTGGGGGTGATGACGAGCATCACGGGGCCGCGGCCGTTGCCCTCGGGCTTTTTGGCACCGCGACGGCGGTTGCGGCCGCCGCGCTCGCGCACGGGTTTGGGAGGAGCGATGTGCTCCAGATTGTTCATGGTCGGCAGCAAAAAGGCGGCCGTCTTGCCGGTGCCGGTCTGAGCGGCGGCAAGCAGGTCGCGGCCCTCGAGCACCACGGGGATCGAACCGGCCTGCACGGGCGTCGGCGCCGTGTAGCCCAGGTTCTCGATGGCACGAAGCATCTCGTCGGAAAGGCCCAGCTCGTCAAAGGCGGGCAGGCTCTCGGTAGCGGACTCGACGGCCTGGGCAGCATTGGCCTCATCGGCGGCATCGAAGGCAGCCTGGGTCATGGCCTCACGGGTCTCGTCCAGGATCTCGGCGTCGGTGACGTCGGATACAGAATTACGCATATGTTGTTGTTCCTTATCTGCACGCGCAATGGGCACGGCATGCGGCCGCGCGGGCGTGCTTGGTAGTGCGCTAATACATACAAAAACGGGTGCGCACAGAGAGGACGTTGCTCAGCACGCTGGCGATCGCTTTGGCAGCCCTATCACGCGCCGTCCAGACGCAGCAGCTCTAAGCGATGGAGCAGATTCGCCGCTGGTTAGTATACCCGTGCATCGCATGCCCCCACGTAAACCACAGATGACGAGGCGGACGAGGCGGGCCCGGCTGATTGTCTCAATCTGTAACGGCTGCGAAGCAAAACCGGCCCTAAATGTTACAGAACAAGACAGAGGGGGATTTCCGTCCAGTCCAAACCAAATCTCTCAGTCTTCCTGCAATTTCGAACATGTGGCCTATAATGTTGCTTTGGTTACGCTATTTATTGCGCAGCCATTTAATACGTCGCCCACCGGGGGCCATTAATTCCTATCGCCATATTGGCTAGGAAGCAGTCAAAGGAGGTATCCGTGGCAGCAGAGACGCCTTGCTCGGTCCTCTATAACGATATTCGCTCGTTCGGCGGTCTTAAACATCTCGAGATCGCCCGAATGCTCATCAATGGAAACTCTTACCTCGGCAGTACCCTGCTCGAGAAATGCTCTTCCAACCGCTCGTATCTCACCCGTTACATCGTCCATCGCAAGCCTGACCAGTGCGCGCCCGCCATCTACAGCGACTTTACCGTCACCACGCTCAACCTTTCCGCGGCAATCTGCAGCAAGCTCGGCGACGGCGAGTCCGCCTATCAGGCAATCGCCGAGCACTATCGCGGTCCGGCCGCCAACGAAATGATGTCGGCTCTCGCCAGCTACAAGCTGGACAGCCGCCTATATGCAAATGCCCTCAATCGCATCGACAACTTTGACGGCAATGCCGTGCGCGAGAAAAGCACGCTTTACCTTATGCTCTTTGTGGCAACGGGGGCGCTCGCCGATCCCGTTCAGGGCGTGGCCACCGTCGAGCGCTTTTGCGACAGCAAGACGGGCGGGCATTTTGGCACCACCGAAACTACCGTCGGACGTGGCTTTATGAGCAGCCTGGAGCAGCCGCGCACCGTCGCCCCCAACCTCGGTCTGCTCAGAACCCATGCCGACAACTGTGCCGACATGCAAATCCATCCCCTCACACGCGATCCGCGCGGCACCGTGATTGGTTCTTTGCCCAAAACCTCGCCCAGCATCACTGATGTAGGCGCTGATGCATCGCGCGAGCATCTCCGCATTTGGCTTGAGGGTGAGCACTGGTACGCCCAGGGCCTTGGGTCGACCAACGGCACAGTGCTCGAATCGGGCGCGGGCGACGGCGATATCGTAATCGAGCCGCCGCGCGACCAACGCGAGCCCGGCAAAGTCTATCCCCCGGTGGAAATCGAAAACAGCGACAGGCTCCATCTGGGTCTCTACACGACATTCCTTGTCATTGTGGACTAGCGCGGACGGCGATCGAAAGACGGTCGCCGTCCGTCTTTCGTCTTCTACCTTCTGCGTCGTAAACGACAATACTCAGCGGTATACGTGGGCAGTGTGGCTATCATGGTACTTTACCGATATCCACACTGCCCACGTATACGCGCAGCAACCCATGCCAGACAAAGGAACGCCATGGATACTACCGATAGCGCCTATGGCGACAAACTCATCCGTCTTGACACGTTCGACACCGCCGTGGCGGTCAACCCCAGCGCCGAGGACGACGCCAAGCGTCGGTTTATGACGCTTATTCTCCAGACGGCCCACCGCAACAACGGCAACATCGGGCACGTGCTGCGCGCGACCAACACGAGCGGCGAGGTCTTTGCCGTCAAGCTACTCAAGGACAACGCCATCCTTTCCGGCCAAGCCCCCGACCGCTCCGCCGAGCAATCGGCCGCTCACCTGGCCAACACCGCCGCGCTGTTCGAGGAGTACCGTCATCTGTGTACCGTCTCGTACCTGCGCGGATTTCCGCGCGTCTATGGCTACGGTTCATGCGAGGACGACCCGCTCATCCTCATGGAGTGGGTCGAGGGCACCTCGCTCAAGCAGGCGCTGCCCTTGCTTCCGCACGACGCCTCGGGCGGGCTGACCACCCAGATGGTCGCCGCCGTCGGAAACGCCGTGCTTCGCGCGCTCTTGATGACCCAAGGCCTCGTGAATCCGGTCATCCATCGCGACCTGTCGCCTGCCAATATCATGTTCCGCACCACCAGCCGAACGCTCGAGCAGCAGATCGCCGATTGCTCCTTTGACCCCTGCCTCATCGACATGGGCTCCGCGACCATGGCACTCGGCGACGACACAATCACCCGACGTGCCGACATTTGGCGCTTTGCCACACCCGCATACGCCGCGCCCGAAATGCTCACGCAGGATATCGAAGGCATCGCGGCCCTTCGCCGCTCGCCCGCGATTGACGTCTATGCGCTTTCGAGCACTCTGTACCAGCTCTACAGCGGTCGTAAGCCGTTCGATGTTGAGTCGACGGGTGCCGCGGCGACCGGCTCGTTCTACCTCATAAAGACCAAGACCAAACCGGCGCCGCTCGAGCCGCGCTGCGAGGGCGACAAAGCGCTTGTCCAGATCATCATGAAAGGCATCTGCTGCTCGGTAGGGCGATCGCCCTACCGAGCAGCAGATGCTCGAGGCGCTCTCGACATACCTCCCCGCTGCAGAATCTGAGGACCGCGAGGGTGCAGGAGACGAGGCCGCAATTGATATCGATTCTGGCACGCACCTTAAGGTCGACGTCGCCGGCGAGCGCGCACGAGAGATCCTGGAGCAGGCCCGTCACGATGCCATGACCCGCCGCCGCTTTGTCATCGGCGGCGTCGTTGCAGCCGTTGCGGGGCTCGGCGTTATCGGGGCGGCAACCCATGGCTTTGGCATCCCCGACTACCTGGACGGCATCCGCGGTTCGCTTGACGACTACACCTGGGCTCAACTGCAGGAGATTTCGCTCAAGATTAAGGCCGCCGAGACCCGTAGCGAGGCACGCGAGATTGCCAAGCGCTACCACCTGCTCGACACTGATGGGCATATCCCCTATCCGTGCACCAAGCGTGTGAAGCTCGCCAACGGGATGGAGGTCGGCGCGCAGCTTGTGGGCATCCGTCACGATGAGCTTCTGGACGGGACGGGCAAGGCCGGGCTGACGTTTATGTTCGACGCGGGTATTGCCGAGCGCGATGCTGCGACTGAACCGCCGAGCGCCGGCTGGGCAGATTGCGAGCTGCGGGAATGGCTCGACGGCGACGGCCTTAAGCTGCTGCCCAACGAGTTGCGCGCGCTCATCAAGTCTGTCAAAAAGATCTCGAATAACGTTGGCGCCGCCAGAAGCGCTTCGTGTCTGAGCGAGTTGCCCGCAACCCTTTGGCTGCCCGCCATGGTCGAGCTGTGCGGTACGCAACCGCCCGATTCGTTTGCCGAGGGCTTTCACTACCTGGCCGACATCTATAACGGCGAGGGCAAGGAGTACCAACTCTTCCGCGAGCTCAAGGTAAGTCCGTATACCACGAACGAGACGTTGGTTCGCCAGTGGAAGGGCAAGGACGCCTGTTGGTGGGAGCGCACGGTGAGCCCCGACACATCGGAGAGCGAAGGCACGCTCTATATGAACCGCGTGGGGCACGACGGCGACGTCTTTACGTGCGCAACGCCTGCGGAAAAGCCAAACAAGCTAACCTGTGTGATCCCCGGGTTCTGTATCTAGGCGGCGGGCGTCTTGCCGTGACGGGACCCCTCCCCGGCAATTGTCTCGATCTGTAACACTAGCTCGGCAGATACAGGCCTAGATGTTACAGAACGAGATGTTTGAGTTGACCGCGGACGGTCTGTCTCGATCTGTAACAGTTACGGCTCAAAAACTGGACCAGATGTTACAGATTGAGATGTTTGGCAGGGACTGCCAACGATTGAGCAGCCGCCCTCATCCGTAACGAAATGTCATATATTTCTTTCTGTACTAAACACCCCCAGGGGGTATGGGTGTATAGTATCGGCAGGTTAACAATTCCAACACCGAACCACAGAAAGGAGAAGCCATGGCTCAAGATAAGTTCGACGTGGGCGGCATGACATGCGCCACCTGCCAGGCGCACGTGGACCGCGCCGTGAGCAAACTCGACGGCGTCCAAAGCGTCGCGGTCAACCTGCTCGCCGGTTCCATGATGGTCGACTACGACCCCGCGCAGGTCACCCCCGACGATATCTGCACCGCCGTCGACCGCGCGGGCTACTCGGCCTCGCCCGTCGATGCGGGCACCAGTGCCGCCGGCTCAAACGGCAGCGCGCAAGCCAGGTCCGGCGCCGCCCACATGGAGTCGCCCACCAAAAAGCTGGAGGCCGCCGCCTCTGCCATGCGCACCCGCCTCATCGTCTCGATTGTCTTCCTCATCCCACTGTTCTACATAGGCATGGGGCACATGCTCGGCTGGCCGCTGCCCGGCATTTTCACCGACCATACCCACAGCATGACGCTCGCCCTCACCGAGCTCGTCCTGCTCATCCCCATCGTCTATGTCAACGACGCATACTTTATCAACGGGTTTAAATCGCTCGCGCACGGCGCGCCCACCATGGACGCCCTTATTGCCGTGGGCGCCACTGCTTCCGTCGCCTGGTCGCTCTACGCCATGTTCATCATGGCCGACCAATTAGCCGCGGGTCAGGTCCACGAGGCCATGATGACGGGCATGGACAATCTGTATTTTGAGAGCGCGGGCACGATCCTGTCGCTCGTCACCGTGGGCAAATACCTCGAGACGCGCAGCAAGTCCAAAACCGGCGGCGCCATCGAGGCGCTGATCGACCTGGCGCCCAAGACCGCGACCGTCGTGACAGAGGACGGTACCGAAACCACCGTCGACGTCGACAGCATCCTTCCCGGCCAGGTCCTGCGCGTGCGCCCCGGAGAGTCCATCCCCGTCGATGGCGTGGTGCTCGAAGGCAGCTCGGCCGTGGACGAGAGTGCGCTCACCGGCGAGTCCATCCCCGTGGAAAAGACCGCCGGCGACACCGTCAACGCCGCCACCGTCAACCGCACTGGTTCGTTTACCTTCCGCGCCACGCGTGTGGGCGCCGACACGTCGCTCGCCAAGATCATCCAGCTCGTCGAGGACGCCAATGCCACCAAGGCGCCCATCGCCCGCATGGCCGACAAGGTCGCCGGCGTGTTCGTGCCCGTGGTGTTCGCGATCTCGGCCGCGACCTTTGCGGTATGGATGGCGCTGACCGGCAGCGTGAACGAGGCGCTCACCTCCGCCGTGGCCGTGCTGGTGATCAGCTGCCCGTGCGCGCTCGGCCTGGCCACGCCCGTCGCCATTATGGTCGGCACCGGCAAGGGCGCCGAGATGGGCATTCTGTTTAAGAGCGCCGAGGCGCTGGAGAACCTGCACAGCGTGGGCACCGTGGTGCTCGATAAGACGGGCACGGTCACCCGCGGTAAGCCTGCCGTGACCGATATCGTGGTAGCCACGCGCACTGACGGTTCGCCCGCCATGAGCGAAAAGGCGCTGCTCAAGCTGGCCGCCGCGTTGGAGCGTTCAAGCGAGCACCCGCTAGCCGAAGCGATTATGGCCGAGTGCGAGGCACGCGGAATTGTCGCGCGCATGGTCGAGGACTTTGCCGCCGTGCCCGGTCGTGGCGTGACGGCGCGCGAGGGGCAAAACGCCATCGCAGCCGGCAACGTACGTCTGATGGACGAGCTGGGCGCGAAGGTTCCCGCCGGCCTTGCCGAACAGTTCGCCGCCGAGGGTAAGACGCCACTGTTCTTTGCCAAGAACGGTGAGCTCGTCGGTACCATCGCCGTGGCCGACGAGGTCAAGGAGACGAGCGCCGAGGCCATCGCCGCGCTCCGCAAGCTCAGCGTCGACGTGCGCATGCTCACCGGCGACAACCGTGTGACGGCCGAAGCAATCGCCCGCCGCGTGGGACTGAACAGCAAGCAGGTCATCGCCGACGTCCTCCCCGCCGACAAGGAGCGCCACGTGCGCGAGCTGCAGGATGCGGGCAGCATGGTCGCCATGGTGGGCGACGGCATCAACGACTCCCCCGCCCTGGCGCGCGCCGACGTGGGCCTTGCGATCGGCACCGGCGCCGATATCGCCAAAGAAGGGGCAGATGTGGTGCTCATGCGCAGCGACCTCATGGACGTCGCCCGCGCCATCGAGCTGTCGCGCGCCACGATTCGCAACATCAAGCAGGACCTGTTCTGGGCGCTGTTCTACAACGGCATCGGCATTCCGCTGGCGGCGGGCGTGTTCTTCCCGCTCACGGGATGGCAACTCTCGCCGATGTTTGGCGCCGCGGCCATGAGCCTGTCGAGTGTCTGCGTCGTAAGCAACGCCCTGCGCCTGAAATCCTTTAAGCCTAAAGTGGCAAAATAGGCTCACCATTAAGTCCATTTAGAACGGGTTTTCCAGGTGCCCGAGATTGACCTGAAAGAGGAGCGACGCGTACTTTGGTACGCGAGCGACGGTTTGAAGGTCAAGGCCGGGTGCCTGGGAAAGCCGACACAACAGAGAGGAATATCCATGCGTTACACGATTAAGACTTCCGGCCTTATGTGCGGCCACTGCGACGCCACCGTCGAGACGGCGTTGCTCAACGTGGCCGGCGTGACCGACGCCGACGCCGATCACGAGACCCAGACCGTCCAGGTGGAGTGCGCCGACACCGTGACCGCCGAGCAACTCGCCGCCGCCGTCGAGGGCGCGGGCGAGAAGTTCCACGCCCTGTCCGTGGCCGCCGCGTAGCAGCTACCAGAAGCATTCGACCCCATCGACCAGAAACGAGGACCCGCCATGATGGCAGACCATAAATCGGTGACCCGCATGCTCAAGACGGCACGCGGCCAGATCGACGGCATCTTGCGGATGGTCGATGAGGACCGCTATTGCGTCGATATCTCCACGCAGCTCATGGCCACACAGGCGCTCCTCGCGCGCATTAACGCCGACGTGCTCAAGGCGCATATCGAGGGCTGCGTGACTTCGGCAATCGAATCGGGCGACGAAGACCTCAAAGCCGCCAAGCTCGCCGAGATCGAACGCGTCGTCGACAAGCTCTCCAAGTAATTGGGGCATTGGGGACAGACTTCTTTGCACCGTCTTGGTGTTCCGGGGACAGGTATGTTTGCACCACATTGGTGCAGATTTACCTGTCCCCCTTGCACCAAAAGGGGTATAAAGGCGTGCAGTATATCGAACGAAAGGCAATTCGCATGAATGACTTTATGAAAGGTCGTAACGGCGCCGACGAGCTCACCATCGTGCTGGGCTTCATAGGAATTATTTTCGCGATGGTCGGATCGATGGCCCGCCACCAGTGGCTCAGCTGGATCGCCATCGCCGTAATCGTACTCGGCGTGCTGCGTGGTCTGTCCAAAAACATCGACGCCCGCCGCAAGGAAAATGATTCCTTCGTTGCCGCGACTGCCAACGTCCCCTGCCTGGGCAAATTCGTCGCCAGCTTGGGCGGCGGGACTGCGGCTTCCAACGCCTCGCGCGCGGCCGGCACCAGTAAGGAAGACTTTGAACGTGCCAAGCGCACGGCCAAGAAGATGTGGAAGGGTCGCAAGACCACGGCATACCTCAAGTGCCCCAACTGCGGCCAGATGCTCTCCGTCCCCAAGGGCAAGGGCAAGATCCGCGTCACCTGCCCCAAGTGCCACGCCAAGATGGAAACGCGCTCCTAGCGCCCGCACGCGGGACAAATTAATCAGGTTTGTTTGTCCCAAATCTTAAGTATTTGTTCGATAAAAAAGCCGAGGCCTCGTGTTGAGACCTCGGCTTTTTGTATGCGGCAACGGAGCTGCACCTTTGTCACATCTACGCCACACCGTCGCGGGCCAGCTCCTCTGCCAGCGCTTCGGCAGGCATGGCCATAATCGCGTCGAGCTCGGCGTCCACCTCGGGAATACGCTTCACCTTGAGCTTGCGTACCAGATCACCGAGACACATCACATGTATCGGCTCACGCAGAGCGCACAGGTCATCGAGCGGATTCTTGCGCGTCACCAGGATATCGGCGGCCTTGCCGCACTCGATCGTACCGGTCTCGCCGCCCAGCCCCAGGAGCTCGGCATTGACCTGCGTGGCCGTATGCAGCGCAAAGGCGTTGCTCACGCCGACATACTTGGCAAAATAGGCCACCTCACGCCACATGTCGTACTGCGTCACGAACGGGCAGCTCGAATCTGTGCCAAGGCCCACCTTAACGCCAGCTTCCAGCGCCGCACGAGCACTCTCGATAATGCCCGAGCACACGATGTCGCCGTTCTTCTTTTGCGTGTCAGTCGAATGGGTCTTCTCCGGATCGAGCAACACAAACGGTAGCGCCGGGCTGATCGTGCAGGTCACGCTGGGCGCACGTCCCTCGAGCTGCGTGCCCGCGGCGCCACGGTACAGCTCCAGGATCTCGGGCGTCATCGGGGCACCGTGCTCGATCGTGTCGACCCCGGCCTCAAGCGCGGCCTTCACGCCCTCGGTGCTCTCGACATGAGCCATAACCGGCAGGCCCACCTCGTGCGCCGCCTTGCACGCCGCCGCGGCAACCTCCACCGGCATACGCAGCACGCCCGGCTCGCCCACCTCGGTCGCATCGAATACACCGCCCGTTACGAACAGCTTAATGACGTCGGCGCCGCGCGCATACAGGTCTCGCACCTGCTCGGCTGCCTCGACGGGGCTGTTGGCCACCTGCGCGAACAAGCCCGCGCCATGGCCGCCCGGCACCGTGACGCCCGTTCCCGGCGCTACCAGGCGCGGACCCTGATACTTACCGGCGTCGATGGCGTTGCGCACGGCCAGATCGGCAAACAACGGGTCACCCGCGCCGCGCACCGTGGTCACGCCGCTTGCCAGCTGCTGCCGGGCACTGCCCTTAAGAATATGGCGCACGATGGCGCGACCCACAGGGTTGTCGAGCTTCTTCATCAGCGCGCCCGCATCGCCCGCCGAAACCGGCTTGCCCGAGCCGCACAGGTGCACGTGCATATTGATGAGACCGGGCATGAGATACGCACCACCCAGGTCGATAACCTCGGCACCTGCTGGCGCCTGCGCCACAGCACTCGGCCCTATCCAGGTGATGACGCCGCGCTCTACAGTCACGGCCATATCGGGTTGCGGCTCCATATGCTCCGAACCATCCAGAATGGTCGCGTTGATAAACAACGTGGAACGATCGGCAGATGCCATATCGAGCTCCTCCCTCACGATTAACTTGAACATTTGTCCATTATCACCTAATGCAGCGACCTAAAGTCGAGCATATCGGTTAACGGAGAGACGAGAGAGATGTGAGGGCAAACGGAGACAGCGTGGCGACACTTCGGCCGTGCTGACGAAACGTCTCAATCTGTAACAGTAAGACCGTGTTTTGGCGGCCAGATGTTACAGATCGAGACAAACCGGCGGAGAACGATGCGACGGCACCAGTCCAGCGATCCCTACTCCCACTCCTGCTCGTAGATGTTGAGCGACTTTACGTACCGCCCCTGGGCGCCCATGATGTCGCGGACCAGACGCAAGAAGAAGCTGATGCACGAGGTGTCAAAGCCATCCCGCAGGTCCTCCGGATGCACCGCACCCGGCCCGTCGACCGCCGTGTCGTTCAGGCGCGCGATGTCATACAGATAGAGCTGTCCCGCCGCCAGCCAGACATCGTCGACGCAGGCGAGGCGCACCGCAATCGCGCCGTCGCTCCAATGCTCCTTTTGCACGATATGCGGGTCGTAGACATCAAAGCGACGGTCGGTGCGCGTATCCTTCAGCGCAACCATGCCGTTCGCAGGATCCTTGTCCAAAATGCCAAAGCGCGAGAAATACTGCGTGTCGCGTACCTGCTCGAGCCGCTTGAGCGAGGCAGGCGAAAGCGATGCCGGCGGCTCGTCAACATACAGCTCGAGCAGCGTCTTGCCATGGCGATAGGGGCGCTCGAAGAGCAGCCAATCGGTAAATGCCATGTTGTAGGCCATGATTTCGTTTTGCGAAGGCTCGGTGCAATAGCTGAGCCACGGGTCAACAATGATCTCGAACTGTTCGCGCGCCGGCTCCAAAAACTGAAACTTCCGCAGCATCCAAAAATGGGCCATGTCGGCAATATCGTTGCCGACGGCTTCAGCCAGCTCTGCTCGGTCAAAAGCGTGGTCAGTCATGGCATCCTCCTCAAACTGATGAACCTCAATTTGAGCTTACGAGGAGGGTGGGCAGCCACTGTCAGCACGGACAAAATAGGCCTCCGGCTGCAAACCAACTGCTGACCAAACACTTGACGGGATGCTTGACCGAAAATGCGCACTGCAACAAAACCGCAGGTAAACATAGACGGCACACCCGCCCTTTTGAGCCAGATACCCGCAGCCACCACAGAAACAACAGGTGACCACAGCCCAAGAAGTCGGCAAATGAACACCCGTACGTCGACAAACAAGCAAATCGCTCGCAAATCCGCAAGGAGTGTCCCCGAATGCCGACAGAAAAGGAGCGTCCCTAACTGCCGGCACTTAGGGACGCTCCTTTTGTGCCGGCAGTTAGGGACAGCCCTTGCCGATTCGATTGTTGAATATCTCCGTGACTACTTTACAGCTCCAGCGCGTCGGCGACTTCGGCAGCGCAGGCCAGGGCATCGGCCATAGCGTTCACCACGAGCGAGCTGCCGTTGCGGGCATCACCCGCCACATACACCGGCGCGGCATCCGCGGCGACACCCTCCGTGCGAGCCGCGAGATGCGAGCCCTCGGCAGCCATCACCGGCAGCGGACGACCAGCGGTGGCAACAGGCACGCTCACTGCATCGAACACACCGTGTTCCGGGCCTGTAAAGCCACAGGCGATGAGCACCAGCTGCGCAGGCACCTCGTGCTCAGAGCCCGCGATGCGCTCGGGCTTTCCCGCCGACCAGTCCAGATCGACCACGCGCAGACCCGCAGCCGCACCCTTCTTGTCCAGCAGCACCTCGAGCGTATCCACGCCCCAGGCACGCATCTCGCCACCCATCGCAGTGATAGCCTCCTGCTGGCCGTAGTCGGTCTTCTTAACGTTGGGCCACTGCGGCCAGGGGTTGTTCGCCGCGCGCTTATCGGGCGCAGCCGGCAAGAACTCAAACTGGCGCACGCTGCGCGCGCCCTGACGCACCGCGGTACCCACGCAGTCGTTGCCGGTATCGCCACCGCCAATGACCACGACGTCCAGGCCGCGCGCGTCGATGGCGGGCTCGCCGCCATCGAGCACCGAGACGGTCGAAGCCGTCAGGTAGTCCACGGCATACACCACGCCCGGGGCATCAATGTTCGCAGCCGAAATCCCACGCGGAGCACGGGCGCCGGCAGCCACCACGACGGCGTCAAAGTCGTCGAGCCTGGCGGTAACCTTGGGATCGCTCACGTCGGCGCCCAGCTCGAACACAATACCCAGCTCGCGCATAAGTGCCACGCGGCGCTCGACCACAGACTTCTCGAGCTTCATGTTGGGAATGCCGTACATGAGCAGGCCGCCGGGGCGGTCGTCGCGCTCAAACACCGTCACGCGGGCGCCACGACGCGCAAGCTCCCATGCTGCCACCAGACCAGCAGGACCGGAGCCCACCACGGCAACCGTGGGTGCGCCCTCCCCCGCCGGCTCAAAGCGGCGCGGGCCACCGTTTGCCCACTCATGGTCGCTGATCGCACGCTCGTTGTCATGGATCGTCGTGGGTTGGCCATCGACCGAACCCAGGTTGCACGCGGCCTCGCACAGCGCCGGGCACACGCGGCTCGTGAACTCAGGCATGGGCGAGGTGAGCGACAGGCGCTCGGCAGCCTCATCCCAGCGGCCGCGGTACACCAGCTCGTTCCACTCGGGAATCAAATTGTGCAGCGGGCAGCCGCTCGGACGTGCCTTGCCAAAGCTCGCGCCCATCTGGCAAAACGCCACGCCGCACATCATGCAGCGGCTCGCCTGGGCGCGACGTGCGTCGTCGTCGAGCTCCACATACAGGGGATCAAAATCACGGCTGCGCTCCTCCACGGGGCGAAGCTCGTGGGCCACGCGATCGATATCAAGAAAAGCACCGGGCTTACCCATGGCACTTACGCCTCCTTCTTGGTCGAAGCAACAGAGCTGGCGGCCACGGACGCAGCACCCGCAGCACTGCCCGCAATATCGAAGCGAGCGACATCCGCGGCACTCGCGCGACCGGTCACAATGTCAAACGCCAGCTCCTCGGCCTGCGCATGCGTCTTGCCGACGGCCTCGGCGGCGGCGACAATCGCCAGCACGCGCTCATACTCGGTCGGAATGACCTTCACAAAGTGCTTACTCATCGTCTCAAAGCTGTAGAGCAGCTTAATGCCGCGCGGGCTCTGCGTCGCGTCCACGTGCTCCTGGATGAGCTCGCGAATCTGCGCCAGCTCGCCGGCAGTCGGGGCCTTGAGCTCAACGCTCTCGTGGTTCACGCGGGCATCGAGCGTGCCGTACTGGTCAAAGACGTAGGCCACGCCACCCGTCATACCGGCAGCGAAGTTCTGCCCGACCTCGCCCAGGATGAGCGCCAGGCCACCCGTCATGTACTCGCAACCGTGGTTGCCGCAGCCCTCGACCACCACGGTGGCACCGGAGTTGCGCACGCCAAAGCGCTGGCCGGCCAGACCGTTAATGAAGCCGCGGCCGCTCGTAGCGCCAAAGAACGCAACATTGCCCACGATGATGTTCTCGTCGAACTTGTAGGTCGCATGCGGGTTGGGGCGCACCGACACCTCGCCGCCCGAAAGGCCCTTGCCAAAGTAGTCGTTGGCGTCACCGCACACGTTGAGCGTAATGCCGCGCGGCAGGAAGGCGCCAAAGCTCTGACCGGCCGAACCATCGCAATCGATGGTGATGGAGCCGGCGGGCAGACCCTCGGGATGCGCCTTGGTCACCGCGTTGCCCAGGATAGTGCCCACGCAGCGGTTGACGTTGGCGATATCGGCGCGGAAGCGAATCGGGCGCAGGTGCGCACGGGCATCGGCCGTATAGGGCACAAACAACGTGGAGTCGAGCGTCTTGTCGAGCTCGCTGTCCGCGGCCATCTGCGGCAGGAAGTGACGACCGTCGGCGCCCGGAATATGGGCACCGAACTCACAGGTCGCGCTCGCCAGCACGGGCGACAGATCGAGCAGGTTGGCCTTACGGTTGCCCGGGACCTCGATCTGGCGCAAGCACTCGGGATGGCCGACCATCTCGTCGACGGTGCGGAAGCCCAGGCTCGCCATGATCTCGCGCAGCTGCTCGGCAACAAAGAGCATAAAGTGCTCGACGTGCTCGGGCTTGCCGCGGAAGCCGCGACGCAGGCGGCAGTTTTGCGTGGCGATGCCGGCGGGGCAGGTATCCTGCTGGCAGTCGCGCTGCATGAGGCAGCCCATCGAGATGAGCGGCATGGTCGCAAAGCCAAACTCCTCGGCGCCCAGCAGGCAGGCAACGGCGACATCGGTACCGTCCATGAGCTTGCCGTCGGCCTCGAGCACCACGCGCGAGCGCAGGCCGTTTTGCAGCAGCGTCTGTTGAGCCTCGGCAAGACCGAGCTCCAGCGGCAGACCGGCGTGCCAGATAGAGTCGCGCGCAGCGGCACCCGAGCCGCCATTGTGGCCGCTGATCAAGATCTTGTCGGCAGCGCCCTTGGCCACACCGGTGGCGATGGTGCCGACGCCGGCCTCGCTGACCAGCTTGACCGACACGCGTGCGCCGGGGTTGGCGTTCTTAAGGTCAAAGATGAGCTCGGCCAGGTCTTCGATGGAGTAGATGTCGTGATGCGGCGGAGGCGAGATCAGGCCGATGCCGGGCGTGGACTGACGGACCTCGGCAATCCAGGGGTAGACCTTCTTGCCGGGCAGGTGGCCACCCTCGCCGGGCTTGGCGCCCTGGGCCATCTTGATCTGAATCTCGAAGGCGCTGCACAGGTAGCGGCTCGTCACGCCAAAGCGCGCACTTGCCACCTGCTTGATCGCGGAGTTCTTGGAATCACCGTTAGCCAGCGGGGTCTCGCGACGCGGATCCTCACCGCCCTCGCCGGAGTTGGAACGGCCGTGCAGGCGGTTCATGGCGATGGCCATGCACTCGTGTGCTTCCTTGCTGATGGAGCCGTACGACATGGCGCCGGTGTTAAAGCGGCGGACGATGTTGAGCGCGGGCTCGACCTCGTCGAGCGAAACCGGCGTGCGGCCGCTGGCATCAAAGTCGAGCAAGTCGCGCAGACGCACGGCACGGCCGGTGCGGTGCAGGCGGGCGCTGTACTCCTTAAAGGTGTCGTAGCTGTCCTCACGGCAGGCGGTCTGCAGCAGGTAGACGGCCTGGGGGTCGATGAGGTGTTCCTCGCCGCCGAGCGGGCGCCACTTGGTCAGGCCCAGCGTGGGCAGCTGATCGGGAGCCGGGCTCTTAAGGATAGCGAGCGCGGCGTCGTAGCGCTCGTTTTGCTCGCGTTCAACGTCCTCGACACCCATACCGCCCACACGGCTCACCGTGCCGGCAAAGTACGCGTTGACGAACTCCGGCGTAAAGCCCACGGCTTCGAAGATCTGCGCCGAATGGTAGCTCTGCACCGTGGAGATGCCCATCTTGGACATGATGGAGACGATGCCCGCCGTCGCGGCCTTGTTGTAGTTGGCGATGCCCTGCTCGGCCGTCACGTCCAGGTCGCCGTGTGCCGCCAGATCGCGGATGCACGCATGTGCGTTGTACGGATAGATGCCGCTCGCGGAGTAGCCCACCAGTGCCGCAAAGTCGTGCGGAGACACGGCGTCGCCGCTCTCCACCACGATGTCGGCAAAGGTACGCACGCCGGCGCGGATCAGGTGGTTATGCACGCAGCCCACAGCGAGCAGCGACGGCACGGGCACCTCGCCCGCAGCGGCACGATCGCTCAACACCACGATGTTCACGCCATCGCGGACCGCAGCCTCAACGTCCTCTGCAAGCTGCTTGAGCGCAGCTTGCAGCGCGCCCTCGCCGGCATCGCGGCGGTAGACGGCACGGAAACGGCGGGTCTTAAAGCCCACGCGGTCGATGGCGCAGATGCGGTCAAACTCTTCCTCGCTCAGCAGCGGACGCTCCAAGCGCACCAGCTGGCAGGCTGTACGGGAGTCCTCGAGCAGGTTGCCGTGGTTGCCCAGGTAGAGCGTGGTCGAAGTGACCATATGCTCGCGAAGGGCGTCGATGGGCGGGTTCGTGACCTGAGCGAACAGCTGATAGAAGTAGTCAAAGAACGAACGCGTCTTCTTGGACAGGCAGGCCAGCGGTGCGTCGATGCCCATCGAGGCGAGCGGGGCCTTGCCCTGCTGGGCCATGGGACGCACGACCTCGTCGACGTCATCCCAGTGGTAGCCGAGCTTGGCCATACGCACGGCGGCGGGCACCTCGGCGTCCTCGGCGGACGCGGGCGCGGCGGGCTCATCGAGCGCGTCGACGGTCAGCGTCTCCTCGGCAATCCAATCACGGTAGGGCTTTTCCTTGGCGTAACGGGCGCGCAGCTCGTCATTGTAGATGACGCGCCCGCGGGCAAAGTCGACCTCGAGCATCTGGCCCGGTCCCAAGCAGCCGCTCGTCAGGATGTTCTCGGGGCTCACCTCGATGGTGCCCACCTCGCTTGCCAGCATAAAGCGACCGTCGCGCGTCACGTAGTAACGAGCGGGGCGCAGGCCGTTGCGATCGAGGGCGGCGCCCAGCGTGCGACCGTCGGTAAAGGCGATGGCCGCCGGGCCGTCCCACGGCTCCATGAGCATGGACTGGTAGGCGTCGTAGGCGCGGCGCTCCTCGCTCAGGCTATCGTTGTGGTCCCACGGCTCGGGCAGCAGCATGGACGCGGCACGCGTGAGCGGGCGACCGTTCATGACCAAAAACTCAAGCACGTTGTCCAAAATCGCCGAGTCGGAACCCTCGCGGTTGATGACGGGCATCACGCGCTCAAGATCGTGCTGTAACACGGGGCTGTACAGGTTGGGTTCGCGGGCGCGAATCCAGTTGACGTTGCCCTTAAGGGTGTTGATCTCGCCGTTGTGGATGATAAAGCGGTTGGGATGCGCGCGCTCCCAGCTGGGCGTGGTGTTGGTGGAGTAGCGCGAGTGGACGAGCGCCACCGCCGTCTTGACGGCGGCGTCGTTGAGGTCGATGAAGAAGCGGCGCATCTGTGTGGCGACCAGCATGCCCTTGTACACGATGGTGCGCGAGCTCATGGAGCACACATAGAAGATCTTGTCGCGCAGGGCAAACTCGGCGTCGGCCTTCTTCTCGATGGTGCGGCGGCACACGTACAGGCGGCGCTCGAAGGCGTCGCCGGCGGGCGTGTCGTCCGGACGGCCCAGGAATGCCTGCAGGATGGTGGGCATGCAGGCACGCGCCGTCTCGCCCAGGTCGTGCGGGTCGACCGGCACCTCGCGCCAAAAGAGCAGCGGCACGCCGGCCTCGGCGCAGCCCTCCTCAAACACGCGGCGGGCATCCTCTACGCCTTTGTCGTCCTGCGGGAAGAACAGCATGGCCACGCCATAGTCGCCCTCTGCCGGCAGAATCTGGCCGCACTTTTGAGCCTCTTTACGGAAAAAGTGATGCGGAACCTGGAACAGGATGCCGGCGCCGTCGCCGGTGTTCTTCTCGAGTCCCGTGCCGCCGCGGTGCTCCAAGTTGACCAGAATGGACAGTGCGTCGTCCAGAATCTGGTGATGGCGCTCACCGTTGATATCGGCAAGCGCGCCGATGCCACATGCATCATGGTCGAATTCGGGGCGATAAAGGCCCTGCTGCTGAGCGGAATCTGCCTGCATCGCGATCCTCCCCTAGATATTTAGACAGTCAGTTGAATAGGCATAGTAGGAGCATCGCCGGCCCGTTGTGTTTCCCGCCCGTTTCGAAACAATCGCGTAACGCACGCCCTACGAGTGGACACCGCCGACCTCAAGGGCGACAACATAGGCCCCAAGTTCGGCCTGCAAACTCACCTCTTCAAACATCTCAATCTGTAACAGTAAGACCCAATTTCGACGACTAACTGTTACAGATTGAGATGTTTTCGAGAGACGGTTCCGAATGTCTCAATCTGTAACATGAAGGGCCGGTTTTGGCGGTCAGCTGTTACAGATCGAGATTTTCCATAGGACCATTTCTTCCTGTCTTGATCTGTAACACCTAGACCCAATTTCCATCCCTAGTTAATACAGATCAAGACATTTCGGCAATCCCCTTTCACCGTCCCATTCAAATACAACAATTTTGTTAGTCATGGTTAACTTTTTAGCATAAAACGGGTATCCTTTGCGGCGTCAAGCAAACGGCACGCACACCGTGCCAGATCAAGGAGGCCCCTATGGCGCACCGAGCAGACCGACAGACAATGCAACTTGTCCTTATCCGTCACGGAGAATCCGAGTGGAACAAACTCAACCTGTTCACCGGCTGGACCGACGTAGAACTCACCGACACGGGCCGCGAAGAAGCCGCAGCAGGCGGTCGAGCCCTCAAAGAAGCGGGCTTCGACTTCGACGTCTGCTACACCTCGCGTCTCAAGCGCGCAATTCACACCCTCGACATCGTGCTCGGCCAAATGGATCGCGAGTGGTTGCCCGTCATCAAATCCTGGAAGCTCAACGAGCGCCACTACGGAGCGTTGCAGGGTCTCAACAAGGCCGATGCCGCAGCGGAGCACGGCGACGAGCAGGTGCTCATCTGGCGCCGCTCCTTCGATGTCTGCCCGCCGGCACTCGAGCCGGACGACGCGCGCGATCCCCACACCCAGGAGCAATACCGTGATGTCGCGCCCGATCAGCTGCCCTATACCGAGTGCCTCAAGGACACGATCGCCCGCGCCTGGCCTTATTTCGAAGACGAGATTCGCCCCCAGATGCTCGCCGGCAAGCGCGTACTCATCGCCGCACACGGCAACTCCCTGCGCTCACTCGTCATGAAGCTCGAGCACCTCACGCCCGAGGAGATCCTCAAGGTCAACATCCCCACCGGCGTGCCGCTCGTCTACACCTTCGACACCGATTTCAACGTCCTCGACAAGCGCTACATCGGCGACCCGGCGACCATCGCCGCCAAGATCGACGCCGTGGCCAATCAGGGCAAAGCGCACAAGTAGCCCCAACCCAAATCCGACGCGTGGCGCCGCACGACCCAGATGCGACGTCACGCCGCCCATACGCAGGAGCTCACCATGCTCAACCATCTCAAACAACACTTTGGCTCCCGACGCACCGGTGGTCACGGAGGCCTAGACATTGCGCGGCATATCGGCCCCGGGCTGCTCGTGACCGTCGGCTTTATCGACCCGGGCAACTGGGCCTCCAATATGGCCGCGGGCTCGCAGTTTGGCTACGCGCTGCTGTGGATCGTCACGCTGTCCACGATTATGCTCATCGTGCTGCAGCACAACGCGGCGCACCTGGGTATCGCCACGGGCGCCTGCCTTGCCGAGGCCACGACACGTTACCTCCCCCGCTTCGTCGGGCGTACGGTGCTCGCCAGCGCCTATCTCGCGACCATCGCCACCGCCATGGCCGAAGTCCTGGGTGGCGCGATTGCCCTTCAAATGCTCTTTGGGCTGCCCGTGCGCGCGGGCTGCGTCATCGTGGCGGCAGTATCGATGGCGATGCTCATGACGAGCTCCTACAAGCGCGCCGAACGCTGGATCATCGCCTTCGTGGGTGTGGTGGGACTCTCGTTTTTAGCAGAGCTCGCGCTGGTCAAAGTCGACTGGCCGCAAGCAACTGCAAGCTGGATCATCCCCAGCATGCCTGCCGACTCGGCAACGATTATCGTGAGTGTCCTGGGTGCGGTCGTTATGCCACACAACCTTTTTCTGCACTCCGAGGTCATCCAATCCATGCACTTCGAAGGCCAAGGCGAGCAAGTTATCGAAGAACGTCTGCACTACGAGCTCTTCGACACGCTCTTTTCGATGGGCGTGGGCTGGGCAATCAACTCGGCCATGGTCATCCTTGCCGCAACGACCTTCTTTGCGCACGGCATGGTCGTAGACGACCTCGCCGTCGCAGCGGCCACGCTCTCCCCCATTCTGGGCCCGGCGAGCTCGACCATCTTTGCGATAGCGCTGCTGTTCGCGGGACTATCGAGCAGCGTGACAGCGGGCATGGCGGCGGGAACCATCACTGCGGGCATGTTCGACGAGGAATACGATATCCACGACCGACATTCCTCGATCGGGGTGGCGGCCTGTTTCGTCGGCGCAGTGACGGCGTGCCTGGTCGTCCCAAATCCTTTTGAAGGTCTCATCTGGAGTCAGGCACTGCTGTCGCTTCAGCTACCGATTACGGTCTTTGTGCTCATACGGCTCACCAGTTCACCCCGCGTCATGGGCAAATACGCCAATTCGCGCCCGCTCAACGCGCTGCTCGTAGGGATTGGTGCCATCGTGACGATTCTCGATGTCGTGTTGTTGACAGGGATGTAATGGGACGGGGCACCTACCCAGGCAAACGTCTCGATCTGTAACATCTAGACCCGCTTTTGATGTCTAGATGTTACAGATCGAGATCATTCCGAGGGACAGCTCCGTTTGTCTCAATCTGTAACAAGTGGACCCAATTTCCACCGTTAGATGTTACAGATTGAGACAAAAGGTCGGCCGGACTCACAACAGACAGGATCGGCCAACAGCAACCGTGATCCCTTGGGGGCGGAGAAAAAGGGTCCCGGCCGGGATATCCGACCGGGACCCTTGGACAGAGCTATATGTTGCCGTGAGCCGCGTGCCGACGAGCTACTCCTCGACGAGCTCAAACTGATCGGGACCGACGCCGCACACCGGGCACACATAATCCTCGGGCAGCTCGGGCGTATCGACCTCAACCTCGTAACCGCAAACGACGCACACGAACTTATACGTCTTCTTCTCCTCAGCCATGATGTTCTCCTCTCGAACGCGACTGGTGATGTACTTCGCTTATTAGTATATGTTATCAATAATATAATGCAAGTATTTTTAAAACATTTCTAGCCTTGATACGAGGACGCCTTCGGAGGCGTCTTGCCCTTCAGGACCTTATGGTAGTAATCGTAGGTGAGCGGCGTCTCGTCGCTCAGGCGCTCGGCATCCTCGACCTCGCCAATAAACAGCAGATGCGTTCCCACATCCACAGTGTCGATCAAACGGCAGCTAAACAGGGCCGCCGCGTGCTCGGGCACATAGGGCATGCCCAGAGCCGTCTCGCGGGTCTCGTATTTGGCAAACTTGTCATAATCGCTGCTGGTGCGGAACCCAAAGTTACCGATGTAGAGCATGTCGGCGGTCTGACCGATCACGGTCAGCGCGAACGCTTTGGCCGATGCGATGACGCCCGAGGTGACATTGTCCTTGTTCACGGCAACCGAAATACGCGGCGGCATGGACGTCACCTGCACCGCAGTATTGATGACGCAGCCGGCGCGCAGCCCGTCTGCCGCAGCGCTCACCACGTACAGACCGCTCGGCATGGTAAAGAACGCAGTTTTGTCCATAACGATCACTCCCCTAGCTCGGGTTGGAACCTCATGAATGTATGTACCCACAAAAAAGGCGGCACCCATAACGGACGCCGCCTTTGAGACATATGTGTCAGAACAGTAAGAAAGATGAGACGCCCGCAGTTGCGGTGAAATAGGGACTGAATAGCCCCTCAAACAGGAAAACAGTCCGTATTCCACCGCAACTTATACAGAGTGCCTAGCGGTTGCGTTCCTTAAGGGCGCGGTCGATCTCGCGTTGGACATCACGCTTGGCCATGTCCTCGCGCTTGTCGTAGAGCTTCTTGCCGCGACCCAGACCCAGCAGCAGCTTTACGCGGCCGTCGGTATTAAAGTAGAGCTCCAACGGAACCAGCGCATAACCACGGTTGCGAAGTTTGCCGTCAAGAAAGTCGATCTCCTTGCGGTGCAGCAGCAGACGACGCCGACGGTCAGGATCGCGATTCCACACGCCACCATGGCTATAAGGGTGGATATGCAGGCCGACGAGCCAGCACTCCCCGCCGCGGATCAGCGCGAAGGTATCGGTGATCTGGCAGGCGCGCTCGCGAATCGACTTGACCTCGGTGCCACTCAGCTCAATACCGCACTCAAACGTCTCATCGATAAAGTACTCGTGATGTGCCGAGCGATTCTTGGAAATGAGTTTGCGCTCGCGCTTACTGGGCATCGCCGGCCTCCTTGGCGCCATCGGCGTTTGAGCCCGCAGCCTCGCGCTTTGCCTTGCGCTCGGCATTGAGCTCGGCATCGCTCTCGCGCACCAGTTTGATAATCGCCGCGCAGGCCTCCTCGCCCACCAAGTCGCGAGCACGTACCGTCAGGCGCGTCGCCTCCTGCTTGTCGCCGTCGCTTGCAGCATCGGTCGCGCACATAATCAGGCAGATGGCAATCTCGGCCGAAGGCGAGGTCGGCACGCCTTGCAGGGCCAGTTCACCCATCACGTGGTCGTCGCTCTCATCGGCGGCATCCGGATAGGTGGTATGGATCTTGTTGAGCAGGCGCGTCGTATGCGCATCGTTGGGCGCCAGGCGCAGCGCCAGACGCGCGCAGCCCACGGCAGCCGAAACGTTCTCGGTCTCGGGCTCCAAGAAGTACTGACCTAGATTGGCGTAAGCGCGGGCGGCGCACTTGCCATCGCTTGCACGCTCCAGCACCGAGAACGAGAGCGATGCCCATTCCTGCTTGTCCTCGAGAGCGCGGAACAGCTCGGCCAGATCCAGGCGGTAGTTGCAGTTCATGGGGTCCCAGCGCACGGCCTGCATCAAGGCGTTGCGAGCACTCACATAATCCTGCTGGCGAATGTAGGCAAACGCCATGTCAGAGTACAGGCGGTCAAACGGCACCTCGACCTGCACGAGCTCGCGCGGATCCTTCTCCACGCGGCGATAGGCCAAGCGCTCAAACTTGCTATCGAAGCTAAAGTATTGACGCTTCTCCTCCGTCTTGCACTCAGCGTCGATATACTCCTCGGCGAGCTCCACCAGACGCTCCAGCAGCGGCGTCGCCGTAGCCAGGTCGCCCTGCGCCAGATAGTTCTCGGCATACGTGATGTCTTGCAAGCTGATGGGCAGATCCATGGCTACTCCTCGATCTGAGCGAAACACGGCAGGCGCCGTATATACGGTTAATACACAAAACCCGGGTCTCTTACGAGGCCCGGGCGTTCAATTTTGGTAGCCCGTACCAGATTCGAACTGGTGATCTCCGCCTTGAGAGGGCGGCGTCCTAAACCGCTAGACGAACGGGCCATATGTAGCAAATGCAATGGCTGGGATGGAGGGAGTCGAACCCCCATTGACGGAACCAGAATCCGCTGTCCTGCCATTAGACGACATCCCAATGACTGCATCGCTGCGCTCGGCTGTGCCTTTGCGCAAGAAAGAAATATACGGGAAGTCTCGCCGTGACGCAAGCCCCAATTTTGACTTTTTTGAAATTCAGTCAAATTGGCCTAATTTAGTCCAACCCGTGAAGGACCTGTGAAGCCAACCGCTGTACACGAAGGGCAAAACGCCGCGAGCGGTAGCCGTCAACCGTTGGCAGATTCTACCGCGAAAACGATAGCACCAGGCAACACAATCGAAGTATCAATGATCACGTAGATATCGAGGCACCATGGACGAAGAGCTTGATTACCTATGGGAGACCCTGGGCCTCGAGATCACTGCTGACCTTTGGCCCGAACGGGACAAAATCCATCCCACACTGCGCCCCGCCATCACGGTGATGCAGGCAAAATACCGCCGTGCATCCTTTTTGATCATGCGAGTGTCATGGCACGCGGGACTCCCCGACCTTAAGCGAATCCAGGCAAGCCTCGTCGAGCTGTCCGGTATGCCGACCGTCATATCCGAGGCGCACCTGGAGCAGCGCCAGCGCGAGCGACTGCAACAGCAGCGGATTCCCTTTATCTGTCCCGGCGTTCAGGCATATCTGCCCTTTATGGACGAGGAGTACTGGAGCGGCAAGCCCAACAAGCACGTAAAGGTCTACGATCCGCACGAATGGGCACAGCTCGAGGATTGAGCCGAGCGAGCCCGCCGATGGAAAACACATCCCACCCCGATCACTCAAAACGGGTCGCATTTTCCGGAGCCGCTACAGCAACGCCTCGGCCCAAGCCGCTTCCCTAAAGCCAGGAATCGCAAAGTCGTCGCCCACCAGCAGCGGACGCTTGACCAGCATGCCGTCGGTCGCCAGCAGCTCATAGCATTCCCGATCCGTCATGCCCGCATCCAGACGCGCCTTCAGGCCCAGCTCTCGATATTTCATGCCCGACGAATTAAAGAAGCGCCGCACCGGCAGCCCCGAACGAGCAATCCAGGTCGCAAGCTCATCAGCCGTGGGATTGTCCAAAACGATATCGCGGTCGATATACTCTACCCCGTGTTCGTCCAGCCATGCCTTGGCCTTCTTACAGGTCGAGCACTTGGGATATTCAACAAACAGTACGGTCATGGAAATCCTCCGAATATAGATCGGCCAACGCAGGCACACGCCACACGAGGCGCCTTCGCATGATGGGCCAATTGTAGCCCACGGGTCACACGCTAAACGAACCGTACCCCGAATCCGCGTTTGATGAACGGCAGCAGCTCCATTGCCTCGGGCGTGATATGGCCCGCAACGTTCATGCGCTCGTCACCGGGAAGATCGACCCGCGCAATCTCAAGCTCGCCTTCGTAGCGCCCATAGCCGCTATTGCTCACAGCGATCGACCCCGTCTTTCGTGACAGGCCGGCACCGGCATCCATCGGCACGGAATCCGGCTTAAGCGTCGTACGCGACTCCTGAGACCTAAAGATGAGGGTGCTCGAATCGGGTCGGTCGTGATGAATCTGCCCACGTACATAGGCATAACCGGGCTCAAGCTCGCATTGCAGGTCCACGTATCCGGCGGAAACATGAGCAAACTGCGTCCAGCCCGCATCGGAAAGATCGGGGTCGCCGACCAACACAATGTCGCAATCGGCGCCATGTGCAAGCTCAAGCATATTGAGAGCAACCTTTGACGCGCGACCGCGCTGCGCCTCGACCGTCGGCAGTCCCTCGAATACCGGCCCGCGAACGTTGGCATCACCCGGCACAAAAGCCATGATTTCGAATCCAAGCGCCGCAAGACGAAGATTCACCCGAGCAATGTCCTCCAGAGCTAAACCGGTATAAGGCTTGGGGTAAAAATTGTGGCAGGCGGCAAAACGAGTCACATCGGCACCGGCCTCACGCCACGATGCGATTTCATCAGAACTCACCGTCGATGCATTGACCACTATGCGAAATACACCGGACAGCTCCGCGACCCGTTGGGCGCTAAAGCCATAGTCCAAACGAAGGTATTCCAACCCCAGATCGCGCAGGTCCTCGATGCGCTCAAGCCCGAGCAAATCGCACGTGCGAGGCCCCACATCGGCAATGAGCGCAATGCCGCGGGCGGAAAGCAGCGACAGCACATGACGGACCTTATCGGTATACGCCGCTCCCCCATCCTCGGGAATATGCAGCGAGGTGAACGCATAGCGCGCACCCGCCGCGGCACCGTGTTCAATCGTCCGCTCAATATCCTGCAGAGGGTTGGAAAGATAAATCGAAATACCCGTTTTCACGCTTCAACACTCCTTTAAAAAAGGCCGGCGGAGCAGTTAGCCCCACCGGCACAACCATAGCATCAAGAAATCTGCCGCGCGCTGCGAGCCCTGAGCAACACGGCTCGCGATATCAAACTATTCGCCAAAGAACTCGTTGATCTTCTGCTCGTCGACGCCAAAGAACCACGTCAGGACAAAGCCGGCGGCATAGGCAAGCAGCATAGCGGCAACGTAGCCGAGCTGCTGGCCAGGAACGACGATCAGCAGGCCAAACAAACCGGAAACGCCCTGAGAAACCGTGCCGATGTGAAGCAGCGCCGCGAGCGCGCCGCCAAATCCGGCACCCAGGCAGGCCGTCACAAACGGACGAACGAGCGGCAGCGTAACGGCATACATCAGAGGCTCGCCCACACCCAGGATTCCAACGGGAATGGACTCTGCGACGTACTTCTTGAGCTTGGCGTTCTTGGTCTTAAAGTACAGCGCCAAACCGGCACCGACCTGGCCGCCGCCAGCCATCATAAGGATGGGAAGCAGGTAATTGATACCCTTGGTAGCGCCGTCGGGATCGTTGAGCATAGCGTGGATCGGCGTGAGCGCCTGATGCAGGCCGACGGAAACCAGCGGCAAGAAGCCTGCCGACAGGATATAGCCGCCCAGGACGCCCAGCTTCTCGAAGATAAAGGTCAAAACGCTAAAGATGGCAGTCGTCAGCCATGCGCCAACCGGCTGGATGACGAGCATCAGAGCAAAGGCGCCGATGATGAGTACCAGCAGCGGGGACAAAAACGTGTCGAGTGCGTTGGGCATAACCTTGCGAATCTGACGCTCCATCCAGGCAAAAAATGCGCCAGCGATAAGAGCCGCGATCATGCCGCCCGCCGCGGGGTTGTACTGCGCATTGGTGAGCGGCAGCAGAATGGCAGTGGCAGGATCAGCCGCGCCAGGCGCAAGCAGGGGCATGGCACTGTTGGCGATACACATCATGCCGGCGATGCCGCCCAGCGCAGCGGAGCCGCCAAACTCACGTGCCGCGTTATAGCCCACCAAGATGGGCAGATAGGCAAACAGGGCCCAGCCCATGGAACGAATGCCCTGGTACCACCACTCGCCTGCAAGCGCGCCTGCCGTCGAGACGTTAATGACGTTGCAGATACCGTTGATGAGGCCAGCCGCAATGATGCCGGGAAGCAGGGCGACGAAGACATTGGAAATCTTCTTGAGGAAGGCCTGAACCGGCTTGGACTCGTACTTGGCCTTCTGCGCGGCCTTGTTTGTGGCCGCAGCGTCGACCACGCTCTCGTCAGCAACGCCTTTCGCAAGGCCGGTGAGCTTGGAGAACTCCTCGAGCACCTTATTAACCTTGCCCGGACCCAGCACGATCTGCATCGTGTCGTCCTCGACCAGGCCCATCACGCCGTCGAGTGCCTTAATGCCCTCCGTGTCGACGTTGCCCGTGTCTTTGACGGTCACGCGCAGGCGCGTCATGCACGCCGCGTTTGCCAGCACGTTGTCTTTACCGCCCAAAAGGTCCAGCAGCTTTTGAGCCAGCTCTTTGTTCGTCATAACTCCTCCTTGTATTGGGTATCTCGTCTGGATGTCATATCAGCTCACACCGCGCACCTATTGGGCATCGGCATTGCTCTTCTCATGGCCACTCACCGCAGCACGGACATGGCCTCTCGCTCGCTCAAGAGCTACCGCAGCCTGCTCGGCATCGCAGCCCAGCAGTACCGAGACAATAGCGGTTTTTACGTGGCCGCCGGCATCTGCAAGCGCCTGAATAGCGCGCTCGCGCGTGCAGCCGGTCGCCTCCATCACGATGTTCTGGCCGCGCACCACCAACTTCTCGTTCGTCTGCTGCACATCGACCATCAGGTTTTGGTATACCTTGCCGATCTTGACCATGGCACCGGTCGAAATCATGTTGAGAATGAGCTTTTGAACCGTTCCCGCCTTGAGCCTCGTTGAGCCGGTCAGCACCTCGGGACCGGGCACGGGTTCAATGGCAAGATCTGCGCTCTCCCCGATCTTCGACCCTTGGTTGCAGGCAATTGCAATGGTCTTGCACCCAGTTGCCTTGGCGTACACAAGGCCGCCCACCACATAGGGAGTACGACCGCTTGCCGCCAGGCCAACGACAAGATCCTTGTCCGAGAGTCCACGCTCCCGCAGGTCGCTCGCGCCAAGCTCCTCGCTGTCTTCGGCACCTTCGACAGCCTTGATAAACGCCGTCTCGCCTCCGGCAATGAGCCCGACAATCAGATCGGGTGACACGCCAAACGTGGGCGGACACTCCGAAGCGTCGAGTACACCCAGACGACCGCTGGTGCCTGCGCCCATGTAAAAGACGCGCCCGCCGCGCTCGAGTGCCTCAGCAGCCCAGTCGATTGCTGTGGCAACCTGGGGCAACACCTTCGTGACCGACTGGACGGCACGAAGATCCTCATCATTCATCGTCGTGACGATTTGCAGCGATGTCATCGTATCGAGGTCCATTGAACTTTGATTACGCTGTTCGGTCGTGAATTTTGTTAAATCGAGCATTTCATTCACCTCATCTTTCCTGTTTCTCGATGTAGTTTTGCTTAATGACATGCGTCGCCCGTTCGTAGTCGCTGGCAACGTAAGCAGCGTACAGGGCATCGACAACCATAAGCTGGGCCATACGCGAAGCCATGGCACCGCTGCGGACCAAGGGTTCACTCGCAGCGACGCCGAGCACGGCATCGGCCACGGTGGCAAGCTTGGATGATCCATCTACTTTGGTAACGGCCACAACGGGACAGTTGTGACGTTGAGCCTCGGCGGTGCAGTCCAGCACCTCTTGCGTCAAGCCCGAGTAGCTAAAGGCGATTGCCATATCGCCCTCATGCATGTTCTTGGCACACAAGAGCTGATCATGCCAGTCGTCGTACAGATGGCACTCCTTGTCGACACGCATGAGCTTTTGCGCCAGATCGTGCGCGACCAAACGAGAGGCACCGATACCGAACAGATTGACCGCACGTGCCCGCTTAAGATAGGCCGCACATCGCTCCAAGACGGTGTAATCGAGCGTTCGCGCCGTCGCTTCGATCGTGCGCACGTTGCTTTTCATCACCTTCCCCACGATACGTTCGACGCTGTCATCCATGGAGATGTCCTCGAGGGCAACATCTTTCTTGTCACCCAAGAGCGCCAGCTCGGCAATCAGTTCGCGCTGGAACTCCTTGTAGCCCGCAAAACCCAAGCGCTTGCAAAAGCGCAAAATGCTCGAGGGCGAGGAGAACGTGGCATCGGCAAGACCGCGGACGGACAGCCCGACCACCTCGTGCGGATGAGCGCTTACATATGCGATGACATTGCGTTCCGCCGGGCTCGCGCTGAGCTCACGCTCGCGAAGCCGCAAAAGCAATCCGTTTGCCATCTCAAACACCTCCGTTGAGAAGAATTAAAGACCAACGAACGATTCGTACCGGATACAAACAGCTTTTACGGTACATTGTGCCGCATCGTGGCGCACAAAGGGCGAGCGTTCTACCGCTCGCCCCTCAAATCCGACCGCTCGGAAATACGCGCGACACAAAATAATTCAACAAGGTCGCATTATCAGAAACGGGTTTGTTACCGGCTAGCGCCTCGCATGGGCGCCGATCGGCCGAGTCGCATAGCGCACCAACGCCGCTGCCAGCAATACCAACAGCATGGCGGTGACATAGCCCGCAGCATCGAATCCTAAATCGATAACGTCGAAATGCCTGCCGGGAACAAAGATCTTATGTACCTGATCGCCAACGGAGCAGACGGCGCAAAAGAGCAACACGGGCACGCAACGGGAGCATACGCTCCACGGACGCCTGGAAAAGCAAACCACGACCACCGAGGCGAACAATCCGACGAAGAAAAACTCTACGGTATGGGCAACGCGACGGACGTTCGTGCCCACCCACATGCGAATGGAAGCAAGTCGGCCAGACCGGACATTCGAAGCAGCCGAATCGGTGCCCCCGGTCATCCCGTTCTCGGTCTGAGCTTCACCCGCGACATCGGCAGCCTGTACGCCCGTAGCCTGACCCTCCACCACACGCGCGGTGGACTCGCTCAGCAACGACGTCTCCACCGCATTTTGCTCCGTCAGCACCCAGATGCCCGCCAGCGTTGCAGCGAACAGAACGATCGCGGTCCATCCGATTATTTGTTTTACGCGCGCCAAGGGCCTACCTCCTTTTTTGAATATCAGCGAGTGTAGCCCCAAATGACATCGCCATCGTATCAAAATTTGAATCGCAACAGGAAGCGACAAAGCGACGCAAACCCCTACCCCGCCTCGCGCATCCAGCGATCAAACGTCCCCACGCACACGCCCAGGCACTTTGCTGCCTGGCTGCGGGTAATATCACCCGCCTCATAGCTATCCCGTACCAGATCAAACTGAGGAGGGCACGGCTTGCGAGGTCGACCGAAACGGACGCCTCGCGCCCGCGCCGCTGCAATTCCCTCCGCTTGGCGCCGATGAATATTCTCGCGCTCCACCTGCGCCACGTAGCTCAGCAGTTGTAGCACAATATCGGCAATCAGGGTATTAGTCACATCCGGCGCGCCGCTGGCCCTGGCGCGCGTGTCAAGCAATGGCATGTCCAACACCACAATGGCAACCCCGAGCTCCTTGGTAATGCGTCGCCATTCCTCAAGAATCTCGGAGTAATTACGGCCAAGTCGGTCGATAGAAAGCACCGCCAGCACGTCCCCGTCTCCCAGGATGTGCAGCAGCTCGCGATACCGCGGGCGATCGAAGTCCTTGCCGCTCGCATGGTCGGCATAAATATTCGCCGAGCCCACGCCATAGGCGCCCAGCGCATCCAGCTGCCGATTTAGATTCTGATCGCGCGAACTCACCCGCGCATAACCATACACCGTCGCCATCTCATCCCCGCTTTCTTGTAAACCTGCCAAAAAGGGACAGGTTTATTTTGGTAGGTTTTACCTCTCGAATAGCAGGTAAGCGGGCGGCCGAGCAGACGGCAAGGTAGCCATGATCCAAATGCGGAGGGCGGCCCCGAAAGACCGCCCTCCGCTCTCCCGCCATGAGTCGAGATTTGGCTAATGGATAAGCTTAAAGTCCAAGTGCCCACGCGTGGTATTGACGCGCGAGACCTCGATAATCACGCGCTGGCCCAGTTCATAGCGAGTCCCCGTGTCGGCGCCCGTCAGCGTAAGCGCATCCTCGTCGAACTCGAACCACTCGTTGCCCAGACTCTTGATCGAAACCAAGCCTTCGACCTGCGTCAGGTCCAAGCGCACAAAGAGGCCCATGCTGCTGGCCCATGAGACCGTTCCGGCATAGCGCTCGCCCAGGCGATCCTCATAGTACTGGGCAATCTTGATCTTTTGCGTCGCATGGCTGGCGGCATCGGCCGCACGCTCCGCATCGCTGCACGCACGGCAAATCTGCGGCAGAATGCGCGGCAGCGACTCGCGCCCCTTGCCGATCAGCCGCGGCGTACGGACCAAGGCGTCCTTGCCGCCGAGCTGCTCATAGGCCAACTGCAGTTTGAGCACGCGGTGCACCACCAGATCGGGGTAGCGACGGATGGGACTCGTAAAGTGGCAGTAGCACGGCGCGGCGAGCGCAAAGTGGCCCTCGTTGCGCGGCTTGTACAGCGCGCGCTGCATGCTGCGCAGAAGCAGCGTGTTGACGAGCGGTGCGTTGGCCGTACCGGCGGCAGCATCAACTGCAGCCTGCAGCTCATCGGGACTCCCCAGGGCAATACCGGCAGCACGGCGATCGTCGATGATGCCCAGCTGCGCCAGCGCAACGGCGGCACCGTGCAGGCTATCGGGGCTCGGATCCTCATGCACGCGATAGCAGGCCTCGATATCACGGTCTGCCAGCCACTCTGCAACGCACTCGTTGGCGAGCAGCATGGCTTCCTCGATAAGCGACGTGGCACACGAACGCTCGCGCGCCACAATCTGCACGGGTACTCCGTCCTCATCCAATAGAGCGCGAATCTCGGCCGTGTCAAAATCGACTGAGCCGCGGACGCGACGAATACGACGGCGAAGTTCGGCGAGTTCGTTGGCGGCGACAAGGAAATTGCCGAGGTCGACGTTATAGCCGCGGGCGGCCTTCTCGCACGCAAGACCGCGCTCAAGCGCCTCCTCGCGCGAGGCCTCAGCAGCCGCAACATCCTCGGCCGCACCCTCCAGCACCCCATACTCCACCGCGCCGGCACGCACCAGCAGCGCCTCGGCGCCGTCATAGTCCATACGCACACGCGAGCGAATCACGCTGGGGTACGGATCGTAATGCCGCACGCGACCCTGCGCATCGAGTTCAATGTCAACGGTAAACGCAAGACGGTCCTCGTCAGGGCGAAGCGAACACAGGTCACAGGACAGGCGTTCGGGCAGCATGGGAAGCACGCGATCGGCCAGATACACCGATGTCGTACGATGGCGAGCCTCAAGATCGATATGCCCGTCCCAAGCCACATAGTGAGAAACGTCAGCGATATGCACACCCAGCTTGTAGCCACCCTCGGGCGTGCGCTCAAGCGAAATGGCATCGTCAAAGTCGCGCGCGTCAACCGGGTCGATCGTGATGACAAAGCGGTCGCGCAGATCGCGGCGGAGCGGGTCCTTAAGCGCCGCGGACACATCGAGCGAAAGCCCCTCGGCCTCGTCCAGCGCGGCCTCGGGATAGCTATCGGTATAACCGTAACGCGCCATCACATATTGAACGCCCAAATCGGGCGCGTCATCTCCGCCAATGCGGCGTTCGATCGTCACGGTGCCCGATTCCAGGCGCGTCGGGTAGGTCAAAATGCGCGCGACAACGGCATCACCCGGGTGGACGCCCAGACGATCCGCCGAGGTATCCTCGGGCAGAATGAAGAAGTCAGCCTTCAGGCGCGAATCGAGCGGCTCGATCACACCGAGCGGACCAGCGGTCTGGTACGTACCCACCACGCTTATGGCTGCGCGCTCAACCACGCCTTCGATCACGGCGCGCCGCTCACCGTGCGGGCTGTTCTTAATGCTCACGGCAACGGTATCGCCATCCATGATCTCGCGCTTACCGCGGCCCATAACCTTGTAGTCGCCGCTCTCGGTTATGACATAGGCGCCATGCTCATGGAGCTGCACGCGCCCGGTCAGGCTCGGACGGCGTTCGCTGCGCACCGGCCCACGCTTATTTCGGGCACCGCGCTTATGCTTGTTATTGCGCCCCATGGCGCCTCCTTGCTATCGATGACGAACTCCAAAGAGTCTACCCAAATGATTCGCTTTCCTGCCGTTCCCTTGGGATCAAAAAACGGGCCGCCCCATAAGAGACGACCCGTTGGAAGGGATGAATTCCAGACATGCCTACACGCGCAGGTAGCGGCGCATGGCTATGGCAGAACCAAAGAGACCGATAATCACACCGACCAGAATCAGCGCAGCATAGGTCACCAGGTAGTACTGCATCGGCAGGGCAAACGACATCCAGCCGATGCTCTCCTGCAAACGCGGAATCATCAGATTGCGCAGCAGCTCCAGAACGCCGATGGAAAGCAGCGAGCCCAAAATGGCCTGCAGTACGCCCTCGGTGATAAACGGGCCGCGAATGAAGCCGTTGCTGGCGCCGACCAGACGCATAATCGCAATCTCACGACGACGCGCCGTGATGGACAGGCGAATCGTGTTGTTGATGAAGATGAATGCGATAAAGGTCAGAAGGCCAACGAGCACCACGGCGGCGATGCGGATGTAGTTGGTCACCTGGAACAGGCGGCTCACTTCCTCCTGGCCGTACAGCACGCTCGCGTTGACGTCGCCGTCGTCCGCGATCTTCTGAAAATCGGCGTTCTTCTTGAGCTTCTGGGCCGTGCTCTCGACCTTGGACGGATCGTCCATCTCAATTGCAAACGAAGCCGGCAGCGGGTTCTGACCGTCGAGCGCGCTCATGGTAGCGTCGGCGTTGCCCGACATCTTGCTCGTATACTCGGCCAGCGCGTCGTCCTTGTCCTTATAGGTCACGGACTTGACGTTATTCCACGTCTTAAGCTCGGCCTCAAAAGCCTGGACATCGGCCTGATCGGCGTCATCGCTAATGAACGCGTTGATGACAACCTGATCCTCGACGGTGCCGATCACGGAGTTCAGCATCGCGGAGCCCATGATGAACAGGCCGATGATAAACAGCGAAAGGAAGATCGTGATGACGGCGCCGAGCGAGGTAGTCCAGTTACGGAAGAAGTGACTAATTGCCTCTTTGAAGGAGTAGCCCACGTTAGTTGGTGCCATAGTTGCCGTAACCTCCCCTCTCCTGATCGCGGATAACGTGGCCGCCCTCGAGGGCGATCACGCGACGGTGCATGCTATCGACCATCTCGCGGTCGTGCGTGGCGACGATCACGGTGGTGCCGGTGCGGTTAATGCGCTCGAGCAGTTTCATGATGCCCAGCGAGATCGCCGGGTCGAGGTTACCCGTGGGCTCGTCGCAGATCAGCAGCGGCGGACGGTTGACCATAGCGCGGGCGACGGCGACGCGCTGCTGCTCGCCACCGGAAAGCTGGTCGGGCAACGAGTCCATCTGATCGGCCAGACCGACCAGACGCAGCACCTCGGGCACCTGGCTGCGAATGACGCCCTTGGGCTTGCCGATGCACTGCAAGGCAAACGCCACGTTTTCGTAGGCGGTCTTTTGCGGCAGAAGCTTAAAGTCCTGGAACACGGCGCCAATCTGGCGGCGCAGGAACGGAACCTTGCGGTTCTTGATCTTCATGAGGTCCTGACCGGCAACCAAAATGCGGCCGCTCGTCGGCTTGACGTCGCGGTTGAGCGTCGACAGCAGCGTGGTCTTACCCGAGCCGGAATGACCGACCAGGAAGACGAACTCGCCCGGATAGATCTCGATGTTGATGTCGTCGAGTGCAGGCTTGTTGGGCTGTGCCGGATAGATCTTGGTGACATGCTCCATAAGGATGACGGGCTCGACACCGGCCTGCTTGGCCATCTTCTTGCGGCTGGCCTGCGGATCGATGGGCGCAAACACCGACGTAAAATCGGGGTTGTTGAGCGCGTTATCGAGGCTTGCGACCTCGGCTGCCTGATCGCTCTCGACCACCGGGGCAGCAGGCTGCGTGGGATCGGGAATAGCGGCAAAGAGGCCAGACTGCGCAGGCTGAGGAACCGGCGTCGCAGGGGCCATGGGGTCGGGAATGCCGGCCATGGTAGGCTGCGGCGTGGCGGCGCCAGCCTGAGGCTGCTCCACGCGAGCGGTCACGGCCTGAACGGGCTCAAAACCCGCCGTGCCGGAAAGCGCGACATCGCTGGTGGGATTGTAGGCAAAGGGATCGGATGCCGGCTGTGCCTGATCTGCCGGCTGAGTGGGGGCCTGAGCAACAGGCTGGCCCTCTGAATCCGGAGTGGCGAAACGACTGCCCTGGACGCCTGTCTGCGTCTTGGGGGCATCATCGCCCGCACCGGAGGTACGGAAGTGGTTACCCACTGGTGCTCCTTATCGTCGTGCGTTTAAACTACATGAGCGCTTTGTATTTTAGCAGCATTAGCTTTGCTGCACATAAGAAGCATGGCGTGCTTAGGGATCCCGTCGGCCGGGCACAGGGTTACTCTCCAAATCGTCCTCGGACATGTCGGAGCCCCCGCTGCGCGCTTCGCGCGGCAGGGGCTCCTCCGTCCTGCGGAAAGATTTGGAGAGTAACCCTGTGCCCGGCCTGCGGCTACTAAGGAGTCGCCGCGTTTTTCTTGGGGTGCTGCATATACAAAGTTGGGAGGGCTGAGTTGCACTTTGCTGATATGAGCCCGCTTCCCGGAGGAAGCCCTTGCTTGGTGCGGGCCTGATTTGTTTGTTGCCGAAAAAACAGGGGCGCCCTCTTTGGGGACGCCCCTGTTCTGGCTTGTTTGCGGTTGTCGAAGCGATGCTTTGCCTCGTCTTGCCTTATGCCAAGAACTCCTTGGTGGTCGCCACGATGTTGGCGGCGTCCAGGCCGTACTTGTGCAGGAGCTCGGCACCCGGGCCAGACTCACCGAAGGTGTCGTTGACGCCGATCTTCTTGAGCGGCGTCGGGCACTGCTCGCACAGGACGTCGGCAACGGCGCTGCCCAGGCCACCGATCACGGAGTGTTCCTCGACGGTCACGACGTGGCCGGTCTTGGTGGCGCTCTTGACGATCAGGTCGGCATCGATGGGCTTGATGGTGTGCATGTTGATGACCTCGGCATCGATGCCCTCGGCAGCAAGCTGCTCGGCGGCCTCGAGAGCCTCGCCGACCATCAGGCCGCAGGCGATGATGGTCACATCGGCGCCCTCGCGCATGACAATGCCCTTACCCAACTCGAACTTGTAGGTCTCGGGGTCGTTAATAACCGGCGAGGCCAGACGGGCGAAGCGCATGTACACCGGACCGTCGCACTCGTAGGCGGCGCGCGTCACGGCGCGGGCCTCGACGTCGTCGGCAGGAACGATAACGGTCATGCCGGGGATGACGCGCATCAGGGCGATATCCTCGCAGCACTGGTGTGTGGCACCGTCCTCGCCCACCGAGATACCAGCGTGCGTGGCACCGATCTTAACGTTGAGGTGCGGGTAGCCGATGGAGTTGCGGACCTGCTCAAAGGCGCGGCCGGCAGCGAACATGGCAAAGGTGCTCGCAAAGGCAACGCGACCGGTGGTTGCGATACCGGCGGCGACGCCCATCAGGTTGCTCTCGGCGATACCCACGTCGAAGAAGCGGTCGGGGCAAGCGGCCTTAAACTTACCGGTCTGCGTGGCGGCGGCCAGGTCGGCGTCGAGGACCACAAAGTCATCGTGCTCGTTGGCGAGCTCGACGAGGGCCTCGCCGTAGCTTACACGCGTGGCGATTTTCTTGACGTCTGCCATCCTAGAGCTCCTCTCCGGCGGCCGTGAGCTCTGCCATGGCCTGCTCAAACTGTTCATCGTTGGGGGCCTTGCCGTGCCAACCAACCTGGTTCTCCATAAAGGACACGCCCTTGCCCTTTGTGGTCTCGGCGATAATGGCGGTCGGCTGCCCCTTGGTGGCGCGAGCCTCGGCAAAGGCGGCGCGGATCTGGTCGAAGTCGTTGCCGTTGGCGAGCTCAACCACGTGGAACTTGAACGCGCGGAACTTGTCGGCGAGCGGCATGGGGTCGTTGACCTCCTCGACGGGACCGTCAATCTGAAGGCCGTTGTGGTCGACGATCACACAGAGGTTATCGAGCTGCTGGTTGCCGGCAAACATGGCGGCCTCCCAGACCTGGCCCTCCTCGCTCTCGCCATCGCCCAGCAGGGCGTAGGTGCGATAGTCGTCGCCCCAGTGCTTGGCGGCAACGGCCATGCCCACGGCGGCGGAAATGCCCTGGCCGAGCGAGCCGGTGGACATGTCAACGCCCGGAGTGTCGTTCATGTTGGGATGACCCTGCAGGTGGCTGCCGATGTGGCGCAGCGTCTCAAGATCCTCCTTGGGGAAGAACCCACGCTCGGCGAGCACGGCGTACAGACCCGGAGCGCAATGGCCCTTGGAGAGCACAAAACGGTCGCGATCGGCCTTGCGGGGATCGGCCGGGTCGACGTTCATTTCCTCAAAGTACAGATAGGTCATGATGTCGGCAGCGCCGAGCGAACCGCCCGGATGGCCGGACTTGGCAGCGTGCACGCCGGTGACGATGCCCTTCCTTACCTCGTTGGCAACCTTTTTGAGCTCTTCGTCGCTCATTGTGCCTTCCTTTCATCCTCATTAGACAAAATGCGCACGGCACAGAAGGTCGTCCCAACCCAGCCGCGATGCACGTACGTCCTTCATTATGCTGGAAACTGATGGCTTTACCAGACTTTTTATCATTATTTGAGCAATTGAGCAGGCAGAACCGCTGATGAAACGGTTTATCAATGTGAACGTCTTTTGGATGGGACGCGGTCGGCCCTACGCGTTAATGTCCTTGAAGCCCTCACCGAAGGTTTCCGTAACGTCGGCAACCGTCACGATGGCATGAGGATCGCGCTCGCGCACGATCGTCTTGAGCGTATTGAGCTCGCGGCGGCTCACAATGACCATGATCACCGGCTTCTCGGCACCCGAGTACATGCCGGTCGCCCTAAACTTGGTGCAGCCGCGTCCCAGACCATACATGATGTCGGCCGCGATATCGGGGAAATTGTCCGAGATGATGAGTACCATACGACGTTTATTGCCACCATCGACCACGGCATCGATCACGTAGCCGCTAATGACCATCGAAAGGCCTGCATATAGTGCGTTTTCGATTGAAAAGACCGGAGCCGACAGCGCGCATACGGCAACATCGATTGCCATAACGGTCGAGCCCACCGGCAGCGAGGTGTTACGCGAGATGATCTGGCCAATCGTGTCCGAGCCGCCGGTGTTGGCGCCGGCACGCAGCACCATGCCGTAACCGATGCCCGTAATAATGCCGCCCCACATAGCGGGAAGCATCAGGTCCGCATGCGCCAGAGGTGCTACAAACGGGGCGAACAGGTCGGTAAAGAAGCCCAGCAGCACAAAGCCCGTCGCCGTCTGCACCACGTAGAACATGCCGCCCTCGCGCATAACGACCAGCAGCAGCAAGGCGTTCATCACGATCGTCTGAATACCAACGGGAAGCGATAGGCCGCGCGATGCGCCGACCGCCTGGATAATGGTGGCAAGGCCCGTAACGCCACCGGCAGCAAGGCCGTTGGGAATCAAAAACAGGTCGGTCGCAATAGCGGCCAGAGCGCACCCCAACATAATCTGGGGCAGGTCGTGAAAGAAGTTCATCGATAGAATGCGCTTGATGTCCAGACGATATGCCATGCTACCTCCCTCAAAAAAGCGCACCCAAACGGATGCGCTTCGAACTTCTTGCTGTATTCGATTCTACCGATTCGCCGAACAAAAACCACCCCTGCGCAGGGTTTGCTTTGGATACAAAACCACCCTGCTCGGAGGGTTTTATCCATTCCCACATAAACCAAGCGGTTTATGCAGATGGGGTCTCCGCGTCAGCGTTGCCAGTGGCCCAGCGATGGTAGCCAATAACAAACGGGTCCAGGTCGCCATCGTCAAGAACGGCCTCGACATTGCTGGTCTCCACGCCCGAGCGCAGATCCTTGACCATCTGGTACGGGTAGAGCACGTAACTGCGAATCTGGTTGCCAAAACCGATCGTGGTTTTGGGTCCGCGAATTTCATCGAGCGCCTCGGCGCGCTTCTCGAGCTCAATCTCGTACAGGCGAGCCTTGAGGATCTGCATGCACGCGGCCTTGTTCTGGATCTGGCTGCGCTCGTTTTGGCAGGTAACCACAATGCCGCTGGGAAAATGCGTCACGCGCACGGCGGAGTCGGTGGTGTTGACACCCTGACCGCCCGGGCCGCTCGCGTGGTACACGTCGACGCGAATGTCGTCGGGACTAATCTCGATGTCGATATCATCGGGTAGCACAGGGATGACCTCGACGCCAGCGAACGTGGTCTGGCGGCGCTTCTTGTCGTCGGTGGGGCTAATGCGCACCAAGCGGTGGACGCCGGCCTCGGCGCGCAGCATGCCAAATGCGTCCTTGCCCTCGACGGTAAAGGTCGCGCGGTCGATGCCGATGACCTCGGCCGCGGGACAGTCGTTGATGGTGACCTTCCAGCCGCGACGCTGGCAGTACTTCATGTACATCTTAAAGAGCATGAAGGTCCAGTCCTGGGCCTCCAGGCCACCCTGTCCGGGCTTGATGGTCACAATGGCATCGCCGTGATCGAACTCACCGGTAAACCAGCTCGAAAGCTCGAGCTGGTCGATAGCGCGGGCCAGGCGTTCTGCCGTAGCGGCAGCCTCCTCGCGCAATGCGGCGGCATCGGGGTCATCCCCCATCTCCTCGGCAAGCTCCAGCGCCGCGCGGGCGTCAGATAGCTCGCCGCGTGCGGTGTCCACGGAAGCGATATCTTCCTTGGTGCGCGCAATCTCCTCCATGGTGGCACGGGCGGCGTCGGCGTCATCCCAAAAGCCAGGGGCGACACTTTTGGCCTCGAGCTCGGTCACGCGCGTGCGCTTTTCGTCCAAATGGAGATACGATTCGACCTCACCGAGCCGGTCCGCAAACGCGTCCAGCTCGGCGGGCGTTACCTCTAAAGCCTCAGCCATTAACGATTCCTGCCGTGGCAGTACTTAAACTTCTTGCCGCTACCGCAGGGGCACGGGTCGTTGCGGCCCACGTTGACGTACGGATCGTCGCTCTCGGACTTGCGATAGGTGGTCACCTTGCCGCCGTTGTTGACGGCAGCCGGACCACCTTGGACAGCCGTGCGGGCCTGCACTTGCGCCTGCTTGCGCAGCACCGAGTCGCCGTTGTCGCCATCGACCTCGGCAGGACCGGAGAAGTGCGCGCCCTCGAGCGCGGGCTCCTCCTTGTGCTCCACGGCACGCGGGGCAGCCTTGATCTCGATGCGCAGAACTGTGCGCAGGTAATCCTCATACATGGTATCGACGAGTATCTGGAACGCGCCGTAGGCCTCGGTCTTGTACTCAACCAGCGGGTCGCGCTGGCCAAAGCCGCGCAGGCCGATGCCGGTCTTGAGGTAGTCCATCTCCTGCAGGTAGTTCATCCAGCGGGTATCGATGACGCGCAGCATGACCTGGGTGTTGAGCTCACGCATCAGGTCCTCGCCCAAGCGCTCGGCCTTCATGTTGTAGCACTTCTCAACGTATGCCAGGACATCGGCGGCAAGGGCCTCGTAATCCTCGTCGGGGAACTTCGGCGTATCGATATGGCCGGTCAACTCCACGACCCACTTGCGCAGGCCCTCAAGATCGCGCTCGCCATCGTGGCTGTCCTTGGTGCAGAACTCCTGCACGCAGCGGTACACCGTGTCGTGCATGACCTCAGTGATGTGGTCGGTCAGGTCCTTGCCATCCAGAATCTTGTTACGCTCGGCGTAAATGACCTGGCGCTGCTTGTTCATGACGTCATCGTACTCAAGGACGCTCTTACGCATGGAGAAGTTGATACTCTCGACCTTGTGCTGGGCGTTCTCGACGGCCTTGGAAATGATCTTGTGCTGGATGGGCATGTCGTCGCCCATGTCGGCCGTGACCATCATCTTGGAGACACGGTCCATCCTGTCGCCGCCGAACAGGCGCATGAGGTCGTCCTCGAGCGACAGGTAGAACTGGGTCTCGCCCGGGTCGCCCTGACGGCCGGAACGGCCGCGCAGCTGGTTGTCGATACGACGGGATTCATGGCGCTCGGTGCCGATGACGGTCAGGCCGCCGGCGGCAAGCACGCGCTCGCGCTCGGCCTTGCAGGTCTCCTTGGCCTCGGCGTTAAACTGCTCGAGCTGCTCGGGCGTCACGTCCTCCATGGTCAGGCCCTCGTACTCCATGCGCTCGCGCACCAGCTCGTCGGGGTTGCCGCCCAGCAGGATGTCGGTACCACGACCGGCCATGTTGGTGGCGATGGTCACGGCGCCGTAGCGTCCGGCCTGGGCCACGATATGGGCCTCGCGCTCGTGGTGCTTGGCGTTGAGGACCTCGTGCGCGATGCCGCGCTTGGTAAGGGCGGCCGACAGCTTCTCGGAGCTCTCGATGGAAACGGTGCCCACCAGGACCGGCTGGCCCTTGGCATGACGGCGCTCGACGTCGTCGGCAACGGCGTTGTACTTGGCCTGGATGGTGCGGTACACCAGATCCTCGTGGTCAACACGCTGAACGGGCTTGTTGGGGGGGATGACCTCGACAGGCAGTTTGTAAATCTCGCGGAACTCGGCGTCCTCGGTGAGTGCCGTACCGGTCATGCCGGAGAGCTTGTCATACAGACGGAAGTAGTTCTGCAGGGTAATGGTGGCCAGCGTCTGGTTCTCCTCGCGCACGAGCACGCCCTCTTTGGCCTCGATGGCCTGGTGCAGACCCTCGGAGTAGCGGCGGCCTTCCATGATGCGGCCGGTGAACTCGTCAACGATCTTGACCTCGCCGTTGGTGACCACATACTGCTTATCGCGGTGGAACATGTACTGGGCCTTCAACGCCTGCTGTAGGTGGTTGACCAGCTGGCCCGAAAGGTCGGCATAGATGTCCTCGATGCCCAGGCGGCGCTCGATCTTCTTAAGGCCGCGCTCGGTGGCGGCGATGGTGTGCTTGGCCTCGTCCATGACGAAGTCGCCCGTAGGCTCAACGTCCTCGGTGGCGGTGAGCATGTCGTGTGAGACGTCCTCGCCGCGCTCAAGGCCGCGCACGGCACGCGCGAAGTCCTTGTAAGTGCTGGCGGATTTGGTGCCGGCACCCGAGATGATGAGCGGGGTACGCGCCTCGTCGATCAGGATGGAGTCAACCTCGTCGACGATGGCGTAATGGTGGCCGCGCTGCACGCGCTGCTCGGGGCGGGTGACCATGTTGTCGCGCAGGTAATCGAAACCGAACTCGGAGTTGGTGCCATAGGTGACATCGGCCTGGTAGGCCGGACGCTTAAGCTCGAGCGGCATGTTGTTCTGCAGCAGACCGACGGTCATTCCCAGGTACTTGTAGATGCGGCCCATCCACTCGGAGTCGCGCTTGGCCAGATAGTCATTGACGGTAACGACGTGCACACCCTTGCCGGCAATAGCGTTGAGGTAGCCGGCCAGCGTGGAGACCAGGGTCTTGCCTTCGCCGGTCTTCATCTCGGCGATATGTCCCTCGTGCAGTGCCATGGCGCCGATGAGCTGCACGTCAAAGTGACGCATGCCCGTGATGCGCTTGGAAGCCTCACGCACGGTGGCAAAAGCCTCGGGGAGCATGTCGTCGAGTGACTCGCCGTTGGCGTAACGCTCGCGGAACTTATCGGTCTGGGCGCGGAGCTCCTCCTCGGTCATCTTCTCAAACTGGGGCTCAAGACCGTTGATCTGGTCAACAATCTTGTAGTAGCGCTTGAGGTCCTTATCGGATCCAAAGGACAGCAGCTTTGACATGAATCCCATGTGGTTTTCCTTTTTTGGCCATCGCCCACGCCATGCAGCCTTGGGCGAGTTAAACACAGATAATTGTACTTTAGCCAAACAGGGCGCGCCCTATACGGTCGACCTCGACCGCCACGTAATAACTACGACCAACCTGCCAAAAAGGGACAGGTTTATTTTGGCAGGTTTTATCTGGGCAAACGCTGCATCTCTATCATTTGGTGCAAACGGACCTGTCCCCCTTCGCACCGATTTGGTGTCATGGGGACAGGTCCGTTTGCACCAATAAAAGAAAAGGGCCGCGCACCCAAATGGATACGCGGCCCTTTAGCCATGAATGCGAGTGTTTGCTCGGCGAGCTATTTACTCAGCAGCCTCGGTGGTCTCGGCCTCGGCAGCGGCCTCCTCGACGGGAGCCTCTGCGGGAGCCTCGGCAGCCTGCTTGGCAGCCTCCTCGGCGAACTTAGCGGCACGCTTAGCCTTCTCGGCAGCCTTAGCCTCAGCGGCGGCCTTGCGAGCGGCCTCGGCCTCAGCAGCCTTGGCGGCCTTGGCGGCCTTGGCCTCCTCGGCCTTCTTGAGCTGGGCGGCAGCGGCGCCACCGAACTTGTCGGCGAAGCGCTGGACGCGTCCACCGGTGTCGACGAACTTCTGCTGGCCGGTGTAGAACGGGTGGCACTCGTTGCAAAGCTCAACCTTCATCTCGGACACGGTAGCGTGCGTCTTGAAGGTGTTGCCGCAGGAGCACGTCACCGTGCACTCGACATACTGGGGATGGATACCCTGCTTCATGGTAGGACTCCTTATTGGTCAGGCGCTGGTTACCGATCAGCGCATAAGGCGTCTTGGTTTCCGACCAAGACAACAAACTCGGCTATGGTACCACGGCGCCGCGTGTCCCACAAAAGGTTCACGGTCTTTTCGGAACGACACGAATCTGACCCATCGAAACACATCTCCACCGTTCCTCCAACTGGGAAAATGCCGTCCCCGGGGCCTGAGAAGGGCCCCGGGGACGTTCGACTGACTGCGGGAACGGCCTTTCCGCTCAATGTGTTCGGCTGAGATCGGAAATCAACCAAACTGAACTAGGTTCAGTTGACATGGTTAAAAACGAGGGGCGACGCTTTTGCGTCACCCCTCGTCCCGGCCGGTTGCTTTAGTTGTACACACGGTAGTTACACTTGAACTGGGTTATGTGTCCATAGTGGGAGCCGTACCAACCCGATGTATAGCTGATTGCATTTGCGCCTAGATATTCGTATCTCTTGTTGTAGCGAAGCTCACGGTAGGTCGTGTCGTACTCTGCTACGTAAAACGCGTCTCCAGAGAAGGCTTTGTACCGGTCCTTAACCGTCGAAGCCATGTACGCGGGTTCGACATCGCCTTTCTTTCCGTTGAGCGCATAGACGGGTGCCGCGATTCCGCATAAAGCCGTTGCCACAAGGATGGCGTAGACAGCCATGCGCGACGCATTGGGCTTCAGCTGTTCAAATAGTTTCATGTCATTCACCTCGCTCGTATGTATCGAGGTATTCCTGCTTGAGCGTCTGCGAGGACGACTTGATCTTTTCCACGAGCGTGCCGGCCTCGATGAAGTAGAACGAGTTGGTGAGGTCTGCCAGGTCGTCGAGCAGATGGCTTGAAATGAGCACGCTGCGTCCCCGCGCCACCTCGCTGCGCATCGCGTCGCAGGAGGTTTTCCGTTTTCCCGGATCGAGGCCGTTCAGCGGTTCATCGAGGATGAGGTACGGGCAATCGGTCGCTATCGCCATGGCAAGCTTTACCTGCTGCTTCATTCCTGTCGAGAGTTTACGGGTCGGCTTGTCGAGATATGGGGAGATTCCGAGGGAGTTGCAGAGCGAGTCGATGTCGGCGGCCGATTTCCACGCCTCCCTAACGAAAGCAAGGTGCTCGAGGGCCGATAGCGTGGGATAGAGATCCGCGCCGCCCGAAGAGCTCAGGTAGACGAGTTCTGCAAATTCGGCTGATCGACGTTGGCAGATTCCGTCTGCCGCCAGGCTTCCCGAGCGGATGCGGGTGGGAAATTGGCCCGACAGCGCTTCAAGAAGGGTGGTTTTCCCCGAGCCGTTGGGAGCAACGAGGCCCGCCGCCGTCCCCGGGCCCAGGAAAAGCGACCCGATTGAAAGTACCGTCGTGCTCCCGTATCCCACGCTCGCGTCCAGAAGCTCGAGCCCATGGTGCTTTTTAGCGGGTCCAGCCTGTTTGGGCGAACGTGCCGCAACGGCGCCGACCGCAAAAAGGACCGCGACGTATATCAGTGCCACGGCAAGCATCGATGCGCTGCCTGAACCGGAGCCAATGAATTCTGTCGGGAAGCATCCTACGTAACCCGTTGCCTCGATAGGCGAGAACACGGCCAGCGGCAGGAGCCCGAGCACGGCGTTATGCTCCAGTGCCGAATCGGACAGTAACGGGAATGCCGGGGCCGCGACAAGCAGCGCGGAGGTAAGGGGGCCCGCGAGGACGCGCCTCGTTGCGGTCGATAGGACGGCGGAGCAAACGGATATCAAGGTTCCGCCCGCAAGCAGCGCGAGAAGCAGGGCTGTGAAGACGTTTCCCGCGGTCGTGGTGGCAAGCGCGCCGTCATGGAAGAAGGCGATCGGGTACCCAGTTTGCCCGAAGCCGTTTAGGGCCAAGGCGTAAATGCCCCCGGGTGCGAGGCCGGCGAGGAGCATCGCGGTCCCCGCGACGATTATCGAAAACACGATCTGGATAAGGCGCCGGAATTTGGGCACGGGCGCCTTCGCCGCCAGGGTCCCGGGCCTTGTGGCGCCGAGCACGAGTATCGACGAGAGAAGGAAGGGGATGAAGGGAAGGAAAGACGGCGCCGTGGCAATGGCGTAAGGCAGGAAGGAAAGGAATGGCAGGTCGCTTGCGGAGGCCGGGATATCCGTGATGCCGGAGCTGCTCAGGGCACGGCAATATGCGAGCGCTGCGTCATTGGTCTCTCGGTCTCCCACGATGGACCCGGATTGGAAGCCTTCGCCCATGAGCGCGTAGTAGCTCTCGGCAGAATCGAGAAAGGCGGCGTCGGTTTGAGCGGCGAGGGCGGCGTTCGCGTATCTTGCAAGCTCCGCGTCATTTTGCTGCTCTGGAGATAGGTCTGTGCCGCTGGCCTGGGGCGCGCGCGTATTGAATGCGTCGACAAAGCCCTGCATGCCCTGCTTCATGAAGAAGGGCCCGTAGATGGGTGAATTGAACGCAATGGGGACGGAGAAGGCTGCAGCGAGAACGAGCGTACAAATCCATACGGCCCTGTCTCTTAGGATTAGTTTGAGAAGAAGTCGACAGTACATTTAGAAGCACCTACATTTCTCAAAGCATCGTTAGATTAATAATGACAGACCGAATGAAGATGCGTGCGATGGGGGCGAGGCGAATGGCTGAGCGGTATCGATACGCTGGTTCAACGGTATCACATTGGCCACATAGATTTTTAACTTGCATTTATACCCGCCCTTTTCGTAGAGTCGCCGATACGTGCTTAGCGCACCCTCGGCGCGTCCGGCAGGCTTTGCGAAATGGGATCCAGGAGACTTCGGCGCAGCATCATCTTGCGGAATGCTTCTAATGAGCCTCCCATCCTTCAAAAACAGAATCTCATCGCACAGCCTATCGACCGAATCCAAGATGTGGGATGACATGATGATGCACGTACCAGAATCGGCCAGCTTCCTGAGAATCTCGGAATGCAAGTCCACCCTGCTGGGGTCGAGCGCGTTCATGGGCTCATCTAATAGAAGGTACCGCGCGCCCGTCGCATACGCAATCGCCAGGGTAAGCTGCTGCTTCATGCCCTGGCTCAGAGTGCGGATCCTCATCTTCGCGAACTCGCCTATCTGCGTTTGTTCCACTATCTCTTCGATATCGCGAGCATGCGGCCACATATCGCAAACCATCTTGAGGTGATCTTCCGCACGCAATCCGGGATACAGCAGCGTCCCCTCACCAGGTGCATAGAAGATCATAGAACGGACCTCTCTCGCACCCGTACCCTGCACCTCATCCAGAACGATGCTCCCGTCCACGCGAGGACCCGGCAAACCTGCCATCGCACGCAGCAACGTCGTCTTTCCATGCCCGTTCGGAGCGACGAGACCGTAGACCGTACCCGGGGCAAACTCAGCGTTCACCGAATCTACGAGCGCCTTCTTTCCATAAGAGATCGTCAGCGTTTGAAGGTCAATCATCGAGATCATCCCCTTTCGATCTTTGGAACACTCAGGCGCACCATCAACGGAGATACGGCGCCCAAGACCACCAGCAGAGCGCCCGATGCGCCGACGACCTCTCCAAAAGGCATCGCGTTCGTCCCTCGCCCAAGGAACCCAATCGTCCCCACCTAGGAAGCGGGATCAAACGAGGCGAATGGAGCCAGCAGCGCGACGCCCATGCCCACGCTTTCAACATGAGCGCTCAACGAACCCAACACCAAGAGAACCGCGCAAACCATTCCGGTGACAACGGGGTTGCGGCTAATCGCTGCTGTCAACGCAGCGACGACGGAAATCACGCCGTATGCCATGACCAGCAACGGAATACTGCACAACACCGCCTCCCCCACCGTGGACGTTGTCGAAGCTCCCGCCCGAATGAGAGCGACGGGATACTCCGATCCACCCGCACCGTTCTTAATCACGGACACAACGACAGCGGGAACCATCGACACCAAAAGCAGCACCAAGCCAAGCAGGAGAGCCAGCGCAACAGCCGTCAGAAAACGCACATGCGCTGTTGCGGGGATCTGGAGAACCAGAAGGGAACGACACTGCAGGTGGGTGCACGCGAGCGATGTGACAACCACGGGCAACAGCAAAAATAAGGAGGGAAGCGCTGCCTGGAGATACGAAAGGAGGATTAATGGGGGCATCTTCGTACTTAACTCGTAAACCTTGGGGTCCGGCAAGCTCGCGATCGACTCAAGCAGAAGGGCGCGCGCCTCCGCACGAGAAGGAGTCTCCGGCTCGATTCCGATCGATTGCAGGAGAGTCGCATCTGCCGCGCCCAGCTCACCTCGAGCGCGCTCGTACGTCGCAAGGCTTCGAAACCCCTCCGCAGGCATAGGCGCGTACACGAAACCCGAAAGAGCATCCCGCATGTCTTCCAGGGCCGCTTTGCCCTCGACGTCCATATTCGCAGCGTTCTGCTCTAGATACCGATCTATTGAACGGAGCTCCCCATCCCTATACCGAACAGCGGAAACGTTATCAGCGTCAGGAAACATCTCGACCAGAGCCGGGGCCAGCATCGTCGTCGACATTGCAATCGCGCATACGGCGAGGGTAGGAGAACGCAGGAGCAGTTTCCCCATCGTTCTTACGTATGCAACGGCGGAGGCACAAGCGCTCGAACGAGTTGCCGTTCTCGATGCAGTGAAGGAACCTCTCTCAAGACAAATCGGGGATATCGGGCACGCGCAGCCGCTCTTTCCAGCAACGCAAAGCAGGCTAATTGCCAGCACCTCGATCCCGATTGCGCATACGAGGGCAATCGCGCCACGCTCGAAGCAAAGTCCAGGCAGATTCACTATCTGCGTTGTCGGGTACGGGCTATAGGCGCCGACGGTCAACTCAGTGTTCGCATACGTAAGGGGATTCAACAGGGCGAACTCACGTAAAGCGATGGATCTTCCGTAATACCCGGGAACCATCGTCACCCCCATCAGGGCACATACGAACACGATTCCAAGCGTAGGGTTATTGGCAATCTTCACGGCAAGGTGAACGACAAGCGAGATGAACGCTGCCACCAAGAATTGCAAGATGGCCGTCTGCGCGAACACCAGCCAAGCCGGTTTGATAACCGGAGTCGCATATTGAATGTAGCCTATCGGATAGAACGGCGAGCCCGGGCCATTCTTCACAAGCGCGGCGATTATCCCTGGAAGATTGATGGCGAGGACGGCAAGCATTGCAAAAACACTCGCCCATACGCTCGATGCAACAAGTCTACCCAGCTCGCCCATCGGTGCCTGGATGATGAGCTTTTCACGTTTGTTAAGACGCGCGGCAAGGAACGAGACGGCAACGGCCGTTGCGACCCATAGCAAGTACTCCTTCGATCCGTCATAATAGGTGTACTCTCCATCCGATATCTGCAGAAACGGAAGTAGGGGAGAGAGCGGTGCCAAGATAAGACGTCCCGCGGCAAGAGGGTACAGAAGCGCGGGCATGCTTGATGAAGAGGTATAGACACCGTCCTCCCCCGCATTCACAAGCGCATCCGCATAGGATGCTGACAATTCCTGCTCAACACGGGTTATTCCCGACTCGAGGTATTCGACCCGTCCGTCGATGCCAGCCGCGCTCCTGAAGACGGGCAGAGCACAAAGAACCATCAACGCAACAACGACAACACAGAGCGACCTGGAGGAGAGAAGCGACCTAAAGATCGCCTTCGAGATTTTGAGCATATTCATCGCCAACCTTAACCTCATCCAGTCGGAACAGAGGGGCCGAACAAAATGCTCGGCCCTTATTACTTGTCGGCAAAGTCAATTTAACATAAACTGTTAAAAAGTAACCTGAGTTTTTTAAATTCTTCGGAGGTTATTATGAGTTCCGACAATCGCACTCCCCGGCTTCATTCCTTCCGCATCGCATGTGCGATAGCCTCTGCGACCCTTTGCGCCACCGCCATCGCACAAGTGGCGTTCTCCTTAAAGCCAGCAATCGAAGTGCTCGACAACCCTGTAATTGCAGACTCCCCCGCGTATCCAGCCCTTGCGATCTCGACATTGGTCCCTGCCGTCATCGGTATCGCTACGACCATCCTCAGCGCCGTTCTCGTGTGGACGATCAAGAGCGGAGACCCCTTCAAGAAAGGGTCTGCGACATGCTTGAAGGTGCTCGGCATTCTCTTCGTTGTTCAAGCTGCCACCAGCCTCTACGCCGGCTCACTCAAAACCTCCGTTTCGATGTTTGGCGGCGAGGGGGCCGTCGGCGCCCAAGAGATCGCTTCATCATTCGATTGGACCTCTCTGGTTCTCGGCATCGTCCTGTTCATGCTTTCCCAGCTCTTCTTGTACGCCCGAGAGCTGTACCTCGACTCCGACGAGATTGCGTAAGGAAACGCCATGCCCGTAATTGTTCGCCTCGACAAGATCATGGCCGAGCGAAAGATTTCCTCGAACGAACTTGCCGAAAGGATTGGAACCACGCCCGTGAACCTGTCCCGTATTAAAAAAGGGCATATTCGCGGCATTCGCTTCAACACACTCGAGCAGCTATGCCTCGCCCTTCGTTGCCAACCCGGAGACCTTCTCGAAGTCATGAGCGAAGAGGATGCCCGAAAGGAGTTCGGACTCGATTGGTCCGCCGAGGATTAGAGGGCGGTCGTACTCGCCCTGCACACGGGGATGCGAATCGGCGAGGTCTGCGGCCTTCGGTGGTGCGATGTGGATTTCGAGACGGGCCTGATCTCGATCAGACACTCGGTGGCGTACGCGAAGGGAATGGGTTCGTTCATCAAGGACACCAAGACCCATGACGCCAGGGGTATCCCCATCGACCCGGTCGGCCTACTCCCCTTCCTGAAGGAGACCCACGAGATCGACTGCGGAAAGCTGCGCTTGCGCGGCCTTACCGGGGCGGTCGAGATCGGGGACTGCTACATCCTGTCGGAGCCGGGCGCGACCTTCGCGACGACAAGCTATATCCGCAGGGCGTTCAAGACGTTCTCGGAGACCAACGGCCTCATGGGCACCAACGACGAGCTGATCACGTTCCACGGCCTTCGCCACACGTTCGCAACGCAGTGGATCCGCCAAGGCGGCGATATCAAGGCGCTCCAATCGATCCTCGGCCACAAGGACGCCATGGCGACGCTCAACGTCTACGCCGACATCGAGCCCATCTCCAAAATCCATAACATGCTGCGCGCCACGCCGTGCCTTTGGCGCGGGCACCTCGGGCCGAGGGTCGATCCGGGTCCCATGTTCCAACAGAGGATCCAGGAGTCCATCGAGACGCTCCAGGCGTTCGGCTACGGTATCACCGAGCCGGACGACCGAAATATCGCCATACGCGACGTGAAGACGAACAGTTGGCTCTAGCTCACCGAGTACGCGGCAGTGCTGGGCCCATCCCAACTGAGGTCACGGTGGTCCGATAGGGGCGCCGCCCGCGGCATGCGCCGCGGAGCGGTATCCCCTACCGAAGGGCGGGGATGCCCTCCGCTTCCAGTTCGGAATCAGCCGTCGGAGGCGTTCGGCTGACTGCGGGAACGGCCTGTCCGCTCAATGTGTTCGGCTGAGATCGGAAATCAACCCAACACGAGCCGGACACGCGCCAGACGGCTCTTCCCCGTACGGCCTTCCCCCTTACGCTCATGTTGCAGGCATGTAACGCCGCAGCGAGCGCGCCTTTTTTGCGCCAGACAGGTACAATGATGAACACTGTACCGTAGCGGAGCGCCCCGCGCGCGCCGCAATCACGCGAAAGGGTTTCCCATGGCCGAGATCTCGTCCTCCCGTATCGTCATCACCGTCCTTGGCAAGAACCGCCCCGGCATCGTCGCCGGCGTCACCCGTGTCCTGGGCGAAGCCAATGTCGACATCCGCGACATTACGCAGTCCATTATCGAGGACATCTTCACCATGACCATGCTGGCCGACACCGCCGAGTCCAAGCTCGACTTCGCCGAGCTGCAGAAGGCCCTGGCCGAGGCCGGCGAGCTTTCGGGCGTCAACGTGTCCATTCAGCGCGAGGACGTCTTTAACTTTATGTACCGCCTGTAGCGAACAGGCCGCGGGGATAGCCTGACACGCGCATGCCCATGCAGGCCACCCCGATGCGGCCCGGAGAGGAGCGCGCATGGCCTACGACGCCAAGAAAATCTATTACCGCTTCGATGACCACTTGAGCCGACTGGTTCTGGATTACGAAGCAAGTCGCCAGATTTCGTCTGAGAGCGAAAGCCTCTACCACGGCCTTCCGACCGACCCTTATGAAGAGGGCCTGTTTGTCGAGCACAATGTCAAGCGCGGCCTGCGCAATGCTGACGGCTCGGGCGTGGTCGCGGGTCTCACTCGTATCTCGGATGTGCACGGCTACAACAAGGTCAACGGAAAGGTCGTGCCCGATCAGGGCAAGCTCACGCTTCGCGGCTACAGCATCGAGGATCTGGTCAACAATGCCCAGGCCGAGAATCGCTACGGCTACGAAGAAGTCGCCTATCTGCTTATCACGGGTTCGCTGCCCAACAAGGAAGAGCTCGACGGCTTTTGTGAGCGCCTGGGCGCCTTTAGACATCTGAGCGACGAGTACGTTAAAGAGTTCCCTATGACCACGGTGTCGTCGAGCATCATGAACGTGCTCCAGCGCGCCGTACTGCTGCTCTACGCCTTCGATGCCGAGCCGGACGTGATCACGCCCGAGCACGAAATCGACGTCGCCATTTCCATGCTCGCACGTCTCCCGCGCATCGCCGCCTTCGCACACATGGCCTCGGTCGCCAAGCTTCGCGGCTCCGAGGTTCACGTGCCGCACCCTACGCCCGGTCTCTCCACCGCCGAGACCATCCTACAGGTCCTGCGCGGCGGCATGGCGTTCACCCGCGATGAGGCGATGCTGCTCGACGTTATGCTCATGCTGCATGCCGAGCACGGCGGCGGCAACAACTCCACCTTCGCCTGCCGCGTGCTGTCCTCTTCGGCAACCGACCCGTATTCCGCTTACGCCGCGGCTATCGGCTCGCTCAAGGGCCCGCGCCACGGCGGTGCCAATGCCAAGGTCGTGTCTATGCACGAGGACATCCGCGCGCATGTCTCCAACTGGGAGGACGAGGACGAGGTTGCAGCCTACCTGGGCAAGATTCTCGACAAGCAGGCCTTCGACGGCACGGGTCTCATCTACGGTATGGGCCACGCCGTCTACACGCTGAGCGACCCGCGTGCCGAGGTGTGCCGCCGTTACGCGCGCTCACTGGCAGCCAAGAAGGACTTGGGCGAAGAGTTCGCACTCATCGAGCGCATCGAGCGCCTGGCACCGCAGGTGATGCGCGACCACGGCATGACCAAGCCCATCTGCGCCAACATCGACCTGTACACAGGCTTTATCTACAAGATGCTCGGCGTGCCCGAAACGCTCTTTACGCCGCTATTCGCCGTCGCCCGCATGGCCGGCTGGTCGGCACACCGCATGGAAGAGCTCTTCTGCGCGCACCGTATCATCCGCCCCGCCTATCGTCCGGTGATCGAGCCGCTGGAGTACAAGCCGCTCGCCGACCGCTAGGACGCGGACCGTTATAGAACTCGAGCGTGGCCAGGGACCCAAGCCCTCGGCCACGCTTTTTATGCCAGTAGAAAGGGCCGCATCAAATGATTGTGTTTTCCGATATGGATGGGACGCTGCTGACGAGCGATAAGCAAATGAGCGATGCCACCTGGGCGATGCTCGACGAGCTCGCACATCGTGGCATCGAGTTTGTTCCCTGCACGGGACGTCCGCTGTCGGGCATCTTTGAGCCCATTCTCGCCCATCCCGCCGTGCACTACGCGGTCTGTGCCAACGGCGCCAGCGTCTGGCAGCTCGACGAGGATACGCCCACCGACGCCTCGCGCGCCACGTGCATCTTGAGCCGTCCGCTCGACCGTGGCATTGCCCACCGCATCCATCGCATTGCCGCCGGCCACGATGTGACCTTCGATATCTTCGCGGACGGGCAGTGCTTCCTCCCCCGCTCGCTCTACACGCGCCTGGACGAATTCTGCGGCGGCGACCCCCACATCGCGGCTTCGCTCAAGCGCACACGAACACCGATCGACATGAATATCGACAGCAAGATCGACGAGGTCGAGACGCTCGAACGCATCGCCATGTACTGGCACGACCCGGCCGATCGCGACGCCATCGCGGCGGAGCTCGACACGCTCGGAGGCATTGAGGTCACACGTTCGTACGCCATGAATATCGAGGTCATGGGCGAGGGCGCCACCAAGGGAACGGCCCTCACGTGGCTATGCGAGCACTTGGGCGAGCGTCTCGCCGACGCCTGGGGCTTCGGCGACAACATCAACGACATCCCCATGCTGCAGGCAGCGGGCCATGGCATGGCCATGATCAACGGCGAGCCCGAAGACCGCGACGCCGCCGACGCCATCACCGAATACGACAATGACCACGACGGCGTCGCCCGCACCATCATGGCCGCCCTCGCCTAGCCATCGGCTAGTCATTGGGGACGTTCTTGAATGACTAGTCGTTAGGGACACTCTTCGCGAAAAGCTGCAAGGACTGTCCCCCACTGCCGGCAGAACGGGAACGTCCCCATCTGTCGGATTAAGCGAGGCTCTCCAGCACACGGCGGAGTTCTTGCTGGACAGCGTGGTCGCGGTTGCGCCCCACCACGCGATCGGCCACCGCTTTGAGCGCCGGACGCGCGTTTTCCATCGCACAGCCCGTGCCGACAAAGCGGATGATCTCGTAGTCGTTCATCGAGTCGCCAAACGCCATGATCTCGTCGCGTCCAATGCCGTAATGCTCCGCAAGCTGTGCGATGCCCGAGGCCTTCGACACACCGGGCTGCATGGCATCGATCCACGCGTTGCCCGAAGGCGCAAAGGTAAAGAGCTGACCGAGTTCTCGCTGTAGCACGTACGCACTGTCCATAACGGCACAGTCATCGCAAAAGATACTCGCCTTGATGATATTTACGCTGGGATCGGGCAGTTCCCAAATGCGCTCGGCATTGGGAAGGTCCTTATCGACCTCGCGTACGAACTTGCACTCGTCATCGAGCAAGAAGGATTTGGTTCGGTCAAAGAGCGCAAGATGCAAATTGGGAAACGTCCCGACGGCCTGGGCGAGCTTTCGAATCGCCAGGTGCGAATACACCTCACGGTCCACCATCTTTCCGTCGGCGTAGACCTGGGCACCGTTAGCTGCGACAAAGTCCATCTTGTCGCGAACGGGCGCAAAGAACTCGCACAGGCGATCGTAGCGGCGGCCTGACGATGCGGCAAAATGCACGCCATGCTCGCGTAGCGCCAGGATCAGTTCATAGGTTTCGGGAGGCACCTGGCCGTTTTCGTCAAGCAACGTGCCGTCCATATCGGATGCAATCAGTTTAAACATAGAAAAGCTCCCTTCGGGCTTGTTGGAATCGAACGTGTATCCGATTCCAACGTACCCAAAGGGAGCTCAAATAAGACCCCGCAGTCATAAACGTTACATGGACCTAGCAAATAGCTCACGCGTGCCAGAGGTCTCACGGTCGCGGCGTCAGGCGACACGCCAAAGAGTGTCACCGACGACTAGTCGTTTAAGAACGTCCCCGATGACTATAAGAACGTCCCCGATGACTAGTCGGCGTAGGTGAAGGTGGTGACGTCGAACATGCCCTCGGGGCGGATGCGGAGCGTCGGAATCACCGGCAGGGGCAGAAAGATGATGCCCATGATGGGGTCGAGCGGCGGCTCGATGCCCATGGCACGCGCCTTGACCATAAAATCGTCGTGCTGCGCGGCGACATCCTCGGCCGTGCCCTCACTCATCAGACCACCAAGCGCCAGCGGGATACGCGCCACGACCTCGCCGTTGCGCACCAGCACGTGGCCACCCTGGCCAACAGCCTCGACGGCAGCCATCATATCGGCAGCGTTATCGCCCACGACGCACACGTTGTGCGAATCGTGGCCGATCGTCGAGGCGATGGCACCGCCCGTGATGGTAAAGCCGCGCACCCAGCCGCGACCGATATGCTTGCCGACCAGGCCCAGGCCAGCGGGACCATCGCCATCGGCGCCCTCGGCCTGCAGCGACACGCCGCGGCCATGGCGCTCGATAAGCATAATGCGGCGCAGGCCCTCGGCGCTTTCGGGGCGAGCCATACCCGTGATGGCCTTGCCCGGCACCACGTCGATCACGGCCTCACCCGGCTTAAAGGCATAGTCGAACACGTCGAGCGATAGCTTCGGCAGCTTAACGGAAGCGCGCAGCTCGTCGGCAAGGGCCGCAACCTCGGCCATCTCGGGTGCAATCTCGCCCACAAAGGTGCCGTCCTGCGCCACCAGAGCACCGGCGGCATATACGCGATGCGGAGCCGTGGCAAACGTCAAGTCATTGAGCACCAGCAGATCAGCACGCTTGCCCGGGGCAATCGCACCGCGGAGCTCGTGCGGGTCGCGACAGCCGTGGTCCAGGCCAAACGCCTCGGCTGTGGACAGGGACGCCATAGAGATGGCAACCACGGGGTCAATACCGGCCTCAATCGCTACGCGGCAGGCATTGTCGATCATACCGGTCGAAAGCGCGTCGGAGGGAGCACGGTCGTCGGTCGCAAAGCAGCAGCGGCGGGCACGGGCGGGGTTCTCCAGCAGCATCGGAGACAGGTTGGCCAGGTCATGGCTGCACGTACCCTCGCGCAGCATCACGTACATGCCGCGGGACAGCTTGTCGAGTGCCTCCTCGGGAATCGTCGACTCGTGGTCGGCGATAATGCCCGCTGCGGCATAGGCATTGAGGTCCTTACCGGCAACGAGCGGCGCATGGCCGTCGACCTGCTTGGACGGCGTCTGGTTGGCAGCATCGATGCGAGCACAGGTCTCGGGGTCGGCCATAAAGACGCCCGGCAAGTTCATCATTTCGCCCAGACCAAAAACATCGCCCGGATGCTCGGCAAAAAACGCCTGCATATCGGCAGCCGAAATAACGGCACCGGCCTGCTCGTCGGGCAGCGCGGGCACGCACGAAGGCATCATGTACTTGATGGAAATGGGCGCGCGACGGCCGTCATCAATCATAAAGCGCAAGCCGTCGAGACCGGCAACATTGGCAATCTCGTGGCTGTCGGCAATGGCGGTGGTAGTACCGCGCGTCGCGGCCATGCGAGCATACTCGGCGGGACGGATGTTCGAAGACTCGATATGCAGATGCCCATCAATAAAACCGGGAGCGAGATAGCGACCCTGGCAGTCGACGACCTCAGTTGCCTCGTAGGTGTCAGCAGCATCGTCGCGACCATCGTAGAGCACGCCGACGATCACACCGTCCTTGACGGCAACGCTACCGGGCGCCACACGCTGGCCATACACGTCGACGATCTGCGCATTGGTAAACAGCGTGTCGACGGGCACGCGGCCCTCGGCAGCGTCGATCACAGACCTCATGACCTCAACGGACATACATACTCCTTTAACCGTAGAAAACAGCTGCGGAGCGGACAGACCTTCACCGCAGCAAGCCAATAGCCATTGTATGCCCAAAAGAAAGTCCCGCTAACACCCCTTCCGCTTAACGGCACCGCCAAATGATCCCTCCGTCCCCAAGGGATCGTCGTAACCAAAAAGGCCGCAGTCGGGATTCCCGGCTGCGGCCTTATTGCACTTGTGAGGTCAACTCGCTCGTTAGACCAACTTAAAGCCCTTGCGCTTGCCCACGGAGAGGGTGTCGCCCAGCTTGAGGGCGCTCGGGTCGATGTTGTAGCTCTTGGGAGCCACAGCCTTGCCGTTGATCTTGACGCCGCCGCCGTCGATGTCGCGGCGGGCCTGACCGGCGCTGGCCGAAAGGCCCAGGTCCTTGAGCAGGCCGGCGAGGTAAATCTGGCCCTCGTCGTTGACGGTCAGCTCAACGTGCTTCTCGGGGAAGTCGGCAAGCTGGCCCTCCTTGAACACACGGTCGAACTCGGCCTGGGCCTCGTCGCCGGCGCCGGCGCCGTGGTAGGTATCGCACAGGTCGCGGCCCAGAGCGCGCTTGAGCTCGTAGGGGTCGGCAGAACCGTCGGCCAGGGCGGCGTCGATCTTGTCGACCTCGGCCGGGGCGAGCGAGCTGGCCAGACGATAGTACTTGCCGATCATCTCGTCGGGGATGGACATGGTCTTGCCGAACATATCCTTGGGAGCGTCGGTCAGGCCGATGTAGTTGCCATAGGACTTGGACATCTTGCGCACGCCGTCGGTGCCCTCGAGCAGCGGCATGGTGAGCGCAATCTGCGGCTCCATGCCCATCTTCTCCATGAGCTCGCGGCCGGCGAGCAGGTTGAAGAGCTGGTCGGTGCCGCCCATCTCGACGTCGGCCTTGATCTGAACGGAGTCGAAGGCCTGCATCACGGGGTACAGAAACTCGTGCAGGGCAATCGGCGTCTGGGACTGGTAGCGCTTGGTAAAGTCGTCGCGCTCAAGGATGCGAGCGACGGTGAACTTGGAGCACACCTGCAGCAGGCCGGCCAGGTCCATCGAAAGGATCCAGTCGCCGTTGTGCACGATGGTGGTCTTCTCGGGGTCCAGAATCTTCATGGCCTGGCTCACGTAGGTCTCGGCGTTGGCCTCGATCTGCTCCTGCGAAAGCTGCGGACGCGTGGAGTTCTTGCCCGAGGGATCGCCGATCAGCGCGGTGCCGTTGCCGATGATGAGGGTGACGTTGTGGCCCAGGTCCTGGAACTGACGCATCTTGCGCAGGGGCACGGCATGACCCAGGTGCAGGTCGGGGCTGGTGGGATCGACGCCGAGCTTGATGTTGAGGGGCTCGCCCTTCTCAAGCTTCTTGCGAAGGTCGGCCTCGGGGACGATCTGCGCTGCACCCGAGGTGATGATACGCATTTGCTCGTCAACAGACAGCATTGGGTATCCTCCTTTTGCTATAGCACCCTCACCGGATACGGCGGTGCTGGAAGTTCATAAACCCACTAATAATAACCAAAACAGCGCGACGCGGCACCTACGACAGGAAAATCCTCGTCCTGCCGCACGCGTCGATAACGACCGGCAAACGCGTGCCGTCACGTTCGACCAAAAAGCGCGCCTGCTGACGGCGCGAGCAGTCACGGCAACGGACCTGTCCCGTCGCATCGGTGGCGCAGACGCCCTCGGCGGTCAGCAGGCAGTGCTCGCACACCATAAGCTCGGGACGGTCGGCGTCGACCGGACCCAAGACGCCGGGCTCAGCAGCCAGTTCGGCAATACGCTCCGCATCATTGCCGAGCAACTCGGCCGGCAAGTACACCCGCCCCGCACCGAGTCCGCGCAGCCAGGTAAGCGTGACCCGATTCGCGCAGAACACCGGCGCCGCCACGTCAAACGTCATGCCCAGCTCGCGAGCGATCACCACCTGTCCCAGGTTGCGGCAGACGACGCGCCCGGCACGCTGCATAAGTGAGCGGGTCCGATCAACGTCACCCGTGCGGCACACCTCGTCCAGCACCACAACGGCGTCGGATAAATCGCGTTCTCCGCGCGGATCGGCATCCATCAGCTGCCAAGCAAAAACCATGTGAGCGGGAACCGCGCGCTCCGCCAACTCCGTCGACGCACCGCCATCCACCGCAACGTCCTCAAAGGGCAGCACCTCAACGGCGCGCGCAACGGGTGCAATCGCATCCGCCTCGGCCCGCATGCGCTCCAACACCGCCGCTGTCTGATCCAACACGCCGGCGCTGCGAATCAGGTATACCTCGCAGCCCGCGTCCACCTTACGCTTGCAATGCACGACGACGCGCTTCCCCGCTGCGGCATCCACCGGGCAGGGCACCTGCGGCCAGCGCTTGGGCACATCGGGGCGCGCGTCGACGCCCGGATAGAACCGAATCTCGAGCGTGTCACCCGCCGCCACGGCGGCATCGAGCTCAACGGTCACCTCTTCGTGGCCCACAGCGACCAAGCGCCCCACGCGCACGCCCTGGTTAATTGCACGCTCAAAGCTCATCAGCTCGGCACCCGAACGCCCTCGCAGGTACGCATCGGTAAACCCACGGTTAAACGACCTTCCCAGCTCGCGCTCAAGCTCTTCCACGGCACCGGGGTCCCACGCGCCGTCGCGCAGCATATCGAGCGCCCGGCGCCAAACCCGCACCACGTTGAATACGTAATCGGGGTTCTTCATGCGCCCCTCGATCTTGAGCGACGCCACGCCGGCATCTACAAGCTCGGGCAGATGCGCAATACCCAGATAGTCATGCGGACACAGCAGACGATCCCCCTCAACGGCGACAACGCTCTGTCCCGCCTCGTCCACTAGGTCGTACGCCAGACGGCACGGCTGTGTGCAGTCGCCGCGCATCGCCGATCGTCCACGCCGCAGGGCCGAGAACTCGCACGCCCCCGAATAGCCGATGCAAATCGCACCGTGGCAGAATACCTCGATGGGCACGCCCGTGGCACAGAGCGCCGCAATCTCGTCGACCGTCAGCTCGCGCGCCGTCGTCACGCGCTCGACCCCCAACTCATCGGCGGCAAGCCGCACGGCGCCTTCGCTATGAACGCCCGCCTGCGTAGACAGGTGAATCTCGACCCCGGGAATCGCCGCGCTCAGCGCGCAGGCCAACCCGGCATCGGCCACAATCAGAGCATCGGCGCCCAGCTCCAGTGCATGAGCTCCCAACGCCACCGCGTCGGACAACTCATCGTCAAACACGAACACGTTGAGCGTCACGTACACACGCACGCCATGGGCATGCGCCACGGCGCAGCCGCGCGCAAACTCGTCATCCGTAAAGCCGTGGGCGCTCACACGGGCGTTAAAGCCGCCCAACCCCGCATAGATGGCATCGGCGCCCGCGGCGATAGCCGCAAGCATCTGGTCGAGTCCGCCCGCCGGCGCCAGCAGCTCGGGCAGCGCCGCACTGACGACATCCAATCCAGTCTCGCATTGTCCGCTCGGCCCCATCGCCCGAATCGCCATCGACAAACTCCTTACCAAGGTATGCATTCACTCTGAAAAATGCCGTCTTCCAGCATACACGAGGCCTCGCGCGCCCCGTTTGGTTTATCGTGTAATAACTTATGTCCATCCTGCCCCGACGGCACATCCACCGTCCGGCACGACATACCTGGAGGTCAATATATGGGTCCTCGCCAACGACAGGGACACAGCCGTTCAAAGACGCACGCCCTGCCCATAATCCTGCTCTCGTTTTTGGGCTTTCTGCTGATTGCGGGCGTGGCGTTTGGCATCGGCATGGTCGGCAACGTCAACCGCTGGCTGTCCGATCTGCCCGACTACACCGACGCCAACGCGTATCTGGTGAGCGAGCCCACCGAGATCGTCGACTGCAACGGCAACAAGATCGCGAGCTTCTACACGCAAAACCGCAAATCCATCACCAAGGACGAGGTCTCCCCCTACGTGCTGCAGGGCACCGTTGACGTCGAGGACGAGCGCTTCTACGAGCACGGCGGTATCGACCTGTGGGGTATCGCGCGTGCTGCGGTGGCAACCCTCGGCGGCGGGCACGAAGGCGCCTCGACTATCACCCAGCAGCTTGTGCGCAACACCATCCTGCAGGAGGAGCAGTTCGACTCGACCATTGAGCGTAAGGTGCGCGAGGCCTACATCGCCATCAAGATGGAGGACATGTACTCCAAAGACGAGATCCTCATGATGTACCTCAACACCATCTATTACGGCCACGGCGCCTACGGCATCGAGGCCGCAGCCGAGACCTATCTGTCCAAGAGCGCCGCCGACCTCACCCTGAGCGAGGCCGCGCTACTCATCGGCCTTCCCAACTCGCCTTCGCAGTACGACCCCACGGTCAATCCCGATCTGGCACTGTCCCGCCGCAACAAGGTTCTCGACAACATGCTGCGCCTGGGCCACATCACCCAGGAGGAGCACGATGCCGCACAGGCCGAGCCCATCACCCTCAACGTGACCGAAATCTCGGGCAGCGGCGTCGACGTATACTCGCAGCCCTACTTTGTCTCCTACGTCAAGCAGCTGCTGGAGCAGGAGTTCTCGACCGACGTGCTCTTTAAGGGCGGCCTGACCGTCAAGACCACCATCGACCCCACGATGCAGCAGGTGGCAGAGAATGCCGTCCGCGAGCAGCTCGACACGCTCTCGCTTGACGGCCTGGACATGGGCATGGTCGTCGTCGACCCCAAGACCGGCTACATCAAGTGCATGGTGGGCGGCTACGACTACAACGCCGACGAGAACCACGTAAACCATGCCACGGCCAAGCGTCCCGTCGGCTCCACCTTTAAGGCCTTTACGCTGGCAACTGCCATCCAAAACGGCATGAACCCCAACGTCACCCTCAACTGCAACTCGCCGCTCAAGGCCAAGGGCACCACAACCGAGGTACAAAACTACGCCAATCAAAGCTACGGCACCATCACGCTTAAGCAGGCGACGGCATACTCCTCCAACACCGGCTACATCCAGGTGGCGGAAGCCGTCGGCAACAGCAAGATCATCTCGCTCGTCAAAAAGCTCGGCATCGACCCCGCCAAGGACAACATCGAGGACGTTCCCGTCATGACCCTCGGCACCGGCTCGATCTCGCCGCTCGAGATGGCCGCCGCCTACGCGACGTTTGCCAACGGCGGCTACTATCGCCAGCCGATCGCCATCACCGAGATTGACTCTCGTACCGGTTCGGTGCTGTACCAGCACACCGACAATCCCTCACAGGTGCTTACCGAGGGCGAGGCCGCCGCGGTCACCGATGTTCTGTCCGGCGTCATGAAGGGCAGCGGTACGGGTGCTGCCGGCGCCCTGAGTGTCAACCAGCCCTATGCCGGCAAGACGGGCACCACCGACAACACCACCAACCTGTGGTTCTGCGGCTATACCCCGCAGCTGGCATGCGCCCTGTGGACCGGCTATTCCGCGGGCGAGATCCCCATCCAAAAGTACGGCACGGACCTGCTGGGCGACAGCACCAACCTGCCTGTCTTTAAGCGGTTTATGAACACCGTTCTGACCGGTACCGAGCGCGAGGAGTTTGCGACCGGAACGGCGCCCACCTACAAGAACAACAGCGTCTGGAAGTTCTACGGCACCAACAACACCAAGAAGTCGGAGAACGACGACAAGGACGAGGACGAGGACGAGGACGAAGAGGAAACCACCACAACGACTACCACGACGACCACGACCACCGAGACCACAGGCGGCGACACCACCGGCGGCACCGGTACGACCGGTGGCTCGACGGGCGGCTCCACTGGTGGTTCGACCGGCGGCGATGGCGGCACGCCTACGCCTACGCCCACTCCAGACCCCTCGCCCACGCCTGACGATACGGTCGGCTAAGAAGTACGCGACTAAAGCCAACAAGGCCCCGAGCAGCTTATTGAACTGCTCGGGGCCTTTTAGTTTGAAACGACCTGGAGGGCGGTCTTTATACCGGCAAACAAAAAGGGGGTACCGACCAACGTCGATACCCCTTACAAGCCACTATGTCAGCGCACACAATGCCGAACGCACGACCCGCACGCCTACTTGCGAGAATTGCTCAACTTATTGATCAGCGCCTCGAGACGCTCGCCGTCCTCGGCCGTCTGGGCAATAACCAAAATCGTATCGTTGCCGGCAAGCGAGCCAAGCACATCGGGCAACTCTGCCGCATCAACGGCGGCGGCGATGCCGGAAGCCGTGCCAGGCTGAGCCTTGATCATAACCAGATTATCGGTACGCAGAACGCCCGTTACGAGCTCGGAAACCATGCGCTGCAGGTGCAGGTCCTCTGCCAGAACATAGATGCCCTCAGGGAGCTTACGCAGCCCCATATCGGCAATATCGCGAGAGACAGTCGCCTGCGTGCAATCAAAGCCCATAGCACGGAGCTCATCGACCAGCACGCGCTGCGTGCGGACGTCCTTATTGCGCACAATATCTCTAATGGCATCCTGGCGCCCATTGCGTTTTTTAGCCATACAAACCCTCACTCCAAAAGATGGCGGAGACAATCAATCAGTGATTGAATAGTTTAACGCTATTTGAAGGCTTTTGTGTATAAGAACGCATTTCGAAACAATTCTATGCAAATTTGTTTCGTAATGAGTCGTTTAGGCGGTTTTTGCGCCCGTCCGGTTAAGAAAAGCTGCCAGATGCGTACACATCACGCAGCGCGCGGGCTTGGCGCTGGCGATCGGCCCAAACAACAGACCGAGCCCCCGATGGTTATCCTTGAGCGCGGCGACCATTTGACGGGTTCGAGGCGCCTCGAGCATATCACGCATGCGGGCGGAACGCTCGATTGACGACACCCCATGCGGGCTCAGACACAAATTCTCGATGCAGGCGACCAGTCCGGCAAAGTAGAACTTTTGGCTTGCCAGCTTGAGCCGACCACCGCTATCTGCTTCCGAGAGTGAGTCCGCAAGCTCGTCGAGCGCTCGGGTGTCATCGGATACCTTGGCATACATGGTGGGATCAAAGGCATCTGCAAGCTTAGGCGCCACCGCGTGGAAACAAGCGTCGCCGCATCCGGAGACGCGCTGCGCCTGCGAGAGCGCGCATGCCATAAACCCAACTGTGCGAAACGCCTTGTCGCACAAAAGGCATGCCTCAAACAGCGGACGACTATACATCACGCCAGAGACTTGAGCAACCAAGCCGCCCAAAATCAACTGAGGCAGCCCGGCCACCATCGAAGATTTGCTATCAATGGAAATATGAGTAGCATCCAAGACGCGCGAATGGCGCTCTCGATGTGCATCATAGCGGTCGAGCGACACCGTGGGGAACACTATGTCTGCCGCAGTATCGCACGCGATATCGACCATCTTGGAAAGTGATTGCGGAGCAAACCACTCATCGGCGTTCATGGCGATGATTTGAGAGCCGCGCGAGGCAGCAAAACCGGCACGAAGACACGCGCCGCGCGTCGCGTCCTCGACGTCAATCAAATCAATATGGATGTCCCTGTCGGCAGCAACTTGAAGCGAATGGCGCACACCGGGCGCAGTATCGCGACAGACAACGACAATCTGCAAATCGTAGAGGTCTTGGTTCTGGATACTCTCGAGCGCACGCATCGCATAGCTGGGCGAACCTTCTACCACAAGGATCACCGAAAGTCGCGGATGCGAGCCACGTCGAACCAAATTATCCGTCCTCTCGACAGCAATGAATCAAACCGTGGTTCATGGTACACCCCGGCAATAAAAGCAATGAGACACCGGTTGCATTGCACGCCAAGAACAGATGTTGCACACGCGCAGCCCACAGATGACAGGTGTCGACGCACGACACGTCGAGCCCTCCCCTAGTCGAGCACGACAAGCTCGGCGGGATCGTAATCCACGCCCATAAACGTAAGGCCGCAGGCAGGAGCCGTGGGGCCCGCAGCGGTACGGTCGCAAGCATCGATAACCTCGCGCATCCACTCGGGTTCACGGCGATGCATGCCAATCTCGACAAGCGTGCCCACGATCGTACGGACCATCGAATGCAGAAACGCATTGCCCTCGATGGTGAACGTCAGGATGTCCTCGCCAAACGCAACCTCATGGCCAAATTCGGCACGCATCACGCAGCGATGCGTGGGCTTGCCAACGGCCGAGGCAACCTTGCAAAAGCTTTTAAAGTCCTGCTCGCCCAGCAGCGCGGGGCAGGCAGCAGACATCGCCTCAACATCCAAGGGATAGCGATGCCACCACACGGCACCGCGGGACAGCACGGGGCGCGCATCTCGATCGGCAATACGGTACGTATACGTACGTGAACGCGCGTCAAAACGCGCAGAAAAGCCTTTACGGGCCTTGTAGACCTCGTTTATGGCGATATCTTTGGGTAGCAGGGCATCCATGGCCCGCAGCCACCTACGGCGCGTACAAGCGAGCTCAGCGTCCGTTACGGGCACGCTGATGTACTGAGCCACGGCATGCACGCCGGCATCGGTACGCCCCGCACACGTCAGATCGATCGGGCGGCGAAGCAGCGTCTCGATGGCTCGACGTAGCTCACCCGCAACCGTCGTCTGTCCCGGCTGCTCGGCAAATCCGCTATACGACGAGCCATCATAGGCCACGCGAAATACGAGTGTGGCGTCAAGCTCGGAAATCGAATTGAAATCAGACGGCGCAGTCATGGACGCTCCCAACAAACAAGCAACGGTATCGCGACAAAAAAAGAGGGGTACGCGAACGTACCCCTCGAATATAGCCTATGCAGACGGAATGTCTACTCAGCGCTCTCCTCGGCAGCGGTCTCCTCGACAGCCTCGACCTTCTTGGGAGCAGCGGCCTTCTTGGGGGCCGGAGCAGCCTTCTTGGCCTTAGGCGTGCAAGGCTCGGTGACGAGCTCCATGATAACGATGGGAGCGTTGTCGCCCTTACGGTTACCGAGCTTCATGATGCGGGTGTAACCGCCGTTGCGGTCCTGCCACATGCCCTGAGCAGCCTTGTCGAAAATCTCGGCAACGAGCTGCTTATCGCCGAGCTTGGCGATAGCCAGACGACGAGAGTGCAGGTCGCCCTTCTTGGCCCAAGTGATGATCGGGTCGACGACCGAACGCAGCGCCTTAGCACGGGTCTCGGTGGTCTTGATGCGGTCGTTCTCGAAGAGGGCCTTAGCAAGGCTCTTCTTCATGGCCTTGGTGTGGCTCGCATCGGTGCCGAGCTTCAGGCCCTTCTTAACGTTGTGACGCATGGTCTAGTTTCTCCTCAAATATGCGAAGCATTAAGCCTTCAGGCTCAGGCCCATGGACTCAAGCTTGTCCTTCACTTCCTCGATCGACTTAACACCGAAGTTACGGATGTTGAGCAGATCGTTCTCCGAGAACTCAACGAGTTGACGGACCGAGTGAATGCTGGCGCGCTTAAGGCAGTTGTAGGAACGGACGGAAAGGTCCAGATCCTCGATCTGCTTGTCCAGCTCGGCGTTGTCGTTGGTGACCTCGGGAGCGAAGATCGAAGCCTCCTCCTCGACCTCGGGGGTCTCGGCAAGGTTCATAAAGGCAGCCATATGCTGGTTGATGATATTGGCAGCCTGGACCACGGCGTCGCGCGGAGCGATGGAGCCGTTGGTCTCGATCTCGAGGACAAGGCGGTCGTAGTCGGTGTGCTGACCGACACGGCAAGCCTCAACGAGCTTGGCGCAACGGGACACCGGCGAGTACAGCGAGTCGACGTGGATCACACCGATGGGATCGTTGTCGCGCTTGTTAGCCTCGCCAGAGACATAGCCGCGGCCATAGCCGATGCGCATGCTCATGGTGAGATGGCCACCCTCGGTGAGCGTAGCGATGTGCTGCTCGGGGTTGACCAGCTCAAACTCGGACGGAATAAAGAAGTCCGCACCGGTGACCTCGCAGGGGCCGTCAACCGAGATGGTGGCGGTCGCCTCGTCGGTCGTGCCGAGAGCCCTGAAGACAAGACCCTTGACATTCAGGACGATGTCGGTGACATCCTCGACCATGTTAGGGATGGTCATGAACTCGTGCTGTGCACCATCGATCTGAATAGCCTCGACGGCGGCACCCTCGAGCGAGGACAGAAGTACGCGACGAAGGGAGTTACCCAGCGTATCGCCGTAGCCACGCTCGAGCGGCTCGACGGAGACACGAGCAGACGTCTCGTTGATCTCTTCGACCTGAACCTGAGGCCTAATGAATTCTGACATGTATTACCTCCAGCCTCAGCAGCCCGGATGGACTACTTAGAGTAGAGCTCGACGATGAGCTGCTCGTTGATATCACCGCTGATCTGCTCACGCGTCGGCAGAGCGAGCACGTTACCAGACAGCTTCTCGATATCGACCTCGAGCCAGCCAGGGACCTCAAAGCGCTCGGAGGAAATCAGAGCCTCCTTGATGGGGAGGAGGTCACGGAACTTCTCGCCGACAGCGACGACGTCGCCGGCCTTGACGCGGTAGGACGGGATGTCCACGCGCTTGCCGTTCACGGTGAAGTGACCGTGACGGACGGACTGACGAGCCTCTTTGCGGGTGCGGGCGAAGCCAAGACGGAAGACGACGTTGTCGAGGCGAGACTCAAGGATGATCATGAGGTTCTCACCGGTGACGCCGTTCATCTTGCGGGCCTTGTTGAAGTAGCCGTGGAACTGCTTCTCCAGAACGCCATAGATGAACTTGACCTTCTGCTTCTCGCGCAGCTGCATGCCGTACTCAGATTCCTTGCGACGGCGCTTGGGCTGACGGATAGATTCCTTCTTGCTGCTGTAACCGAGCTCAGCGGGATCGATCCCGAGCTGACGGCAGCGCTTAAGAACAGGAGTCCTGTCGATTGCCATATTGATACGATCCTTTCAGTTACACGCGGCGACGCTTCTTGGGGCGGCAGCCGTTGTGCGGGATGGGGGTCTTGTCCTGGATGCTCGAGACCTCGAGGCCAGCAGCCTGGAGGGAGCGGATGGCGGTCTCACGACCGGAGCCGGGGCCCTTGACGAAGACGGAAACCTTCTTCATACCGTGCTCCATGGCCTGCTTAGCAGCAGCCTCGGCAGCCATCTGGGCAGCGAACGGCGTGGACTTACGGGAGCCCTTGAAGCCCACCTGGCCAGCCGACTTCCAGGAAATGACGTTGCCCTGGGGATCGGTGATCGAAACGATCGTGTTGTTGAACGTAGAACGAATGTGAGCCTGGCCCACGGAAATGTTCTTACGGTCCGCGCGCTTCAGACGGGCAGCGCGAACGTTCTTCTTAGCAGTAGCCATCTATCTAGCGCTCCTTATTTCTTCTTCTTAGCACCGATCTGACGCTTCGGGCCCTTGCGGGTACGAGCGTTAGTGTGGGTGCGCTGGCCGCGGACCGGGAGGCCCTTGCGGTGACGAAGGCCGCGGTTGCAGCCGATGTCCATAAGGCGCTTGACGTTCTGGTTGCGCTCACGGCGGAGGTCACCCTCAACCATGATCTGGTTCTTATCGATATAATCGCGGATGGCGTTAACCTCATCCTCGGTGAGGTCCTTAACGCGTGTATCCACGTTAACGTTGCACTCGACGCAGATCTTCGTCGCAGTGGTGCGGCCGATGCCGTAAATGTAGGTCAGACCGATCTCAACGCGCTTCTCACGCGGGAGGTCGACACCATTAATACGGGCCAACGTAGTCTCCTCTCTTAACCCTGACGCTGCTTATGACGGGGGTTCTCGCAAATGACGAGGACCTTGCCATGGCGCCTAATGATTTTGCACTTATCGCACATCTTCTTGACCGAAGGACGTACCTTCATCGTTCTTCCTTTCGGTAGCGCTCAAACTACTTCCCTACTATCTACTCGCCCAGCCGCAGGCGTTTAAAACTATGGCTGGTCTTCACACACAATCCGACCGTAGGTTGAGCTAAGCCTGCAGCCGGAAATGGAGTGCGTGTATGCGTGCCGCTATTTGTAGCGATAGGTGATGCGGCCGCGGGTCAGGTCGTACGGGGAAAGCTCCACGACAACCCTGTCACCGGGGAGAATACGGATGTAATTCATTCGGATCTTGCCAGAAATGTTGCACAGAACCGAATGACCGTTCTCGAGCTCGACCTTAAACATGGCATTGGGCAACGGTTCCTTTACCGTACCCTCGAGCTCAATTGCGTCTTCCTTCTTCACAAGCAATCATCTTTCTCTAGAAAACGACAGCGATTGAGTATTCTACAATACGCATGCACGTATCGTAGTATCTTCGTAATGGCTCCACAACTAAGCGGAACTTGTTACATTTGAAATGTAAAACAAAGCCGTTCCCTGATGCCCAAGATCGCCTTGAAATGAGAAGGCATAGACCTTGGGGTCATGCCTTCGAAATTGAAAGGCGAGGTTGGGCATCAGGGGGCGGCGACTTTTACATTTCACCGCCTTGCAAGGAACACCAAGCACCCTGGGCATCCGTGGTGAGAATCACCGGACCGTCATTGGTAATGGCGACGGTGTTCTCGTAGTGCGCGGCGGGCAGGTGGTCGTTGGTCGTAACAATCCAACCGTCGGAGCCCGTGCTCACATGGTTGGAACCCATCGTAACCATCGGCTCGATGGCAATGACCATGCCGGCCTGGAGGCGAACGCCCCTCCCCTTCTTTCCATAGTTAGGAACGTTGGGGTCCTCGTGCATCACGCGGCCAATGCCATGGCCCACATAGTCGCGAAGCACGCCGTAACCGTGAGACTCGGCGAGGGACTGAACGGCATAACCGACGTCCCCGATATGGTTACCGGGGACAGCCTGCTCGATGGCAGCCTTAAGGCAATCGCGCGTAACCTCGCACAGGGCCTTGGCCTCGGGCGTGGGGGTGCCGACGAAAAACGTCCAAGCGTTATCGCCGACCCAACCGTCGACAACGGCTCCCGTATCGATGGAAATGATATCGCCATCGCGCAGGATCATGTCGGGGTTGGGAATACCGTGGACCACGGCATCGTTGATCGATGCGCAAATGGTTCCCGGGAACCCGCCGTAACCCTTAAAGGCCGGGATGCCGCCATGCATGCGGATAATCTGCTCCGCGAGCTGATCGAGCTCAAAGGTCGAAACGCCGGGGCGCACCATGGCTCCAACGTGGCGGAGCGCCATCTTAGATAGCGCTCCTGCCTTCTTCATCTGCTCGATTTGCGTTGCAGACTTAATCTTGATCATAGACCGAGAGCCTCTTTGACATCCCCGTACACGGTCTCGCGAGCCTGGTCACCGTTGACCGACTTGAGCAGACCCTGGCCACGATAGTAGTCGACGAGCGGGCTCGTGGACTTCTCGTAGACGTCGAGACGGTTCTTGATGGTCTCGGGCTTGTCGTCGTCGCGCTGATACATCTCGCCACCGCACTTGGGGCAGGTAGCATCGGCAGCCGTGCCGGTGTAACCGCAGGCGCGGCAGGTGCGACGCGAAGACAGACGATCGATGATGACCTCGGGGGCCACGTCGACCAGAAGGGCGCAGTCGATCTCGCGACCCATGGCGGAGAGCTCGGAATCGAGCGTCACAGCCTGGGCGGTGTTGCGCGGGAAGCCGTCGAGGATGAAGCCCTGCTGGGCGTCATCGGCGGCAAGGCGCTCCTTGACAAGGTCGATCACGAGCTGGTCGGGGACGAGCTCGCCAGCGTCCATGTACTTCTTAGCCTGAATACCAAGCTCGGTGCCACCCTTGACGGCAGCACGCAGCAGGTCGCCCGTGGAAATGTGAGCGACGCCAAACTCGGCGACGAGCTCCTGTGCGACGGTGCCCTTACCGGCACCCGGAGCTCCGAGCAATACGAGGTTCATGAGCAATCCTCCTCTAGCCTATTTAAAGAATCCATCGTAATCATACATCTTGATCTGGCCTTCGAGCTTATCGACCGTGTCGAGCACGACGCCGACCATGATGAGGATGGACGTGCCGCCAAATGCCTGGATCAGATGGTTACCCGTGAAGGAGAAGATGATCGAAGGCACGATGGCGATGAGCGCCAAAAAGACAGCGCTGGGAAGCGTGATCTTGTTGAGCGCGTTCTTGATGTAGGCCGCGGTAGCCCTACCCGGACGCACGCCCGGAATAAAGCCGCCCTGCTTCTTAAGGTTGTCGGCCGTGTCATCGGGGTTGAACACCATGGAGGTGTAGAAGTACGCGAAGAACACGATGAGGACAACGTTAAGCACCCAGTTGAGCCAACCGGTCGAAAGCGCAGAGGCAACTGCCTGAATCCAGCCGATGCCGGGGAAGAACACGGCAATCTGAGCCGGGAAGTACAGCAGCGCCGAAGCGAAGATGATCGGCACGACGCCCGCGGTGTTGACCTTGATGGGCAGGTAGGTGGTCTGTCCACCCATCATGCGACGGCCCACGACGCGCTTGGCGTAGGAGACCGGAATGCGGCGCTGGCCGCGCTCAAGGAAAACGATCAGCGGGATAACCAGCAGGATGATGGCGCAGATGATCACCATGGTGATGATGCCACCGGCATTGCCCTCGGTGCTGGAGAAGATAGCCTGCGGCAGACCGGCCATGATGTTCGCAAAGATGATCAGCGACATGCCATTGCCGATACCGCGCTGGGTGATGAGCTCACCAATCCACATGATCAGCATGGCGCCCGCAGTGAGCGTGCCGACGACCATGAGGTCGAAGATGATCTCGGGAGCGCCGGCGCCATTAAAGCTGATGCCGAAGCTCTTAAAGAGGAAGAGGTAACCCACGGAGTTGAGGATTGCCAGAGCCAAGGTGAGGTAACGCGAATACTGCGTAATCTTGGTCTGACCGACCTCGCCCTCGCGGGCAAGCTCATGCAGGGAAGGCACGACGGCCTGGAGCATCTGGAGGATGATCGAGCTGGTGATGTAAGGCATGATGCCCAGCGAAAACACCGACACATAGCTCAACGCGCCGCCAGAGAAAAGATTCAGGAGGGCCATAGCACCTGCGGCGACCGAATTGTTATCGGTCGAGAAAAGGCCCAGCATCCCCTGGAAGGGAATGCCGGGCACAGGAACGTGCGCACCAATGCGGTACACGACGAGCATAGCTATGGTAAAAAGAATCTTTTCGCGCAATTCTTTGATGCGGAAAGCATTCTTAAGACCATTTAGCACGGCAGCTCGACCTTTCCGCCGGCGGCCTCGATCTTGGCCTGCGCAGAAGCGCTGACCTTGTCGACCTTGACCGTGAACTTCTTGGTGAGCTCACCATTGCCAAGCACCTTGACGGGCTCGAACTCGCTCTTGGTGATGCGAGCGGCCTTAAGAGCGGCACCGTCGATCACAGCGCCATCCTCGAACTTACGCTCGAGACGCTCAACGTTAACAGCGGTGTACTCGATACGACGGGGGTTGCGGAAGCCCGGAAGCTTGGGCAGGCGCATAGCCAGCGGAGTCTGGCCACCCTCGAAGCCGGCACCCTTGGTGCCGCCAGAGCGGGAACCCTGGCCCTTCTGGCCGCGGCCAGAAGTGGTGCCGTGACCCGAAGAATTGCCACGGCCGACGCGCTTACGGTTCTTGGTGGAACCGGGCGCGGGAGTAAGATCGTGAAGCTGCATTTGCTACTCCTCTACAATCTCGACAAGGTGCTTGACCTTGAAGATCATGCCGCGGACGGACTCGTTGTCAGCAATCTCGCGAACCTCGCGGATCCTGTGGAGACCGAGGGCACGGACAGTACGGACCTGGTCCTGCTTGCAACCGTTGGTGCTGCGGACCTGCTTGATCTTGATGGTGTCAGCCATGCTTAGTTCTCCTTACCGACGAACATCTCGGAGACCGTCAGGCCACGGCGAGCCGCGACGTCCTCAGGGCTGGAGAGCTCCTTGAGGCCCTCGACGGCAGCCTTGATGATGTTGAGGCCGTTGTCGGTACCGAGGGACTTGGACAGGACGTTCTTGATGCCAGCAAGCTCAAAGAGGGGACGCACAGCGCCGCCGGCGATAACGCCGGTACCCTCGACAGCGGGCTTGATGATGATGCGGCCGGCACCAAAGTGGCCGAGAACCTCGTGCGGGATGGTGCCCTGCTCGGTCACCGGCACGTGGAACATGTTCTTCTTGGCATCGAGAGACGCCTTGGAGATGGCCAGGGGCACCTCAGCGGACTTGCCCATGCCAACGCCGACGTTGCCCTTGCCGTCGCCAACGACGACGAGAGCGACGAGGCTCATGCGACGACCGCCCTTGACGGTCTTCGACACGCGGTTGATGTAAACGACGCGCTCCTCGAACTCGGAGGCCTCGCGCTGCTGCTTCTGATTACGAGCCATGTGCTACATACCTCCTAGAACTCGAGACCGGCGGCACGAGCACCGTCGGCGAGGGCCTTGACGCGGCCATGGTAGATACGGCCACCGCGATCGAAGGCGACCTTGGTGATGCCGGCCTCGATGGCGCGCTTGCCAACGAGCTGACCGACCTTCTCCGCAGCCTCCTTGTTCGAGGTGTGGGTGCCCTTGAACTCGGCCTCGAGGGTCGAGGCGGAGACGAGCGTCAGGCTGGAGCCCTTGCTGTCGTCGATGATCTGGGCATAGATGTTGGCGTTAGTACGGGTCACGCGAAGACGCGGACGCTCGGAGGTACCCGAGACCTTGCCGCGAACACGACGCTGACGACGCTTGAGGCCTTCCAGCTTCGCCTTATGCTTGTTCATACGTAAACTCCTAAAAAGGTTGATCTTGCCAGCACCTGACGGGGTGCTGGTCTTATGCGAGTGAGTCGGTTACGACTACTTGGCGGCCTTACCCAGCTTGCGGCGGATGTGCTCGCCAACGTAGTGGATACCCTTGCCCTTGTAAGGCTCGGGAGGACGATGGCCGCGGATCTCAGCGGCGATCTGACCGACCTGCTGCTTGTTGATACCCTTGACGTTCACGTGGGTGTTGTCGGGAACCTCGAAGGTGATGCCCTCGGGAGCCTCGACGATCACGGGGTGCGAGAAGCCCAGGGAGAACTCGAGGTTCTTGCCCTTCTGCTGCACGCGGTAACCGACGCCGGCGAGCTCGAGCTTCTTCTCGAAGCCCTCGGAAACGCCAACAACCATGTTGTGGATGAGGGCGCGGGTGAGGCCGTGGCGGGCACGGGTCTCACGCTCGTCGTCGGGACGGGAAACGGTGAGGACGTTGTCCTCGACGTTGATAGCGAGCTTCTCAAAGACATCGAGCTCGAGCTGGCCCTTGGGGCCCTTGACGACAACGTTGTTGCCGTTGACTGCCACTTCGACTCCGGCGGGAATCTGGACAGGCTTATTACCGATACGAGACACGGTGATCTCCTTTCCTTCTACCTACCGAGCGAATTACCAGACGTAAGCGATGATCTCGCCGCCGACGTTGTGCTTGCGAGCATCGCGGTCGGTCATGACGCCATGGCTGGTGGAAATAATGGCGGTACCAAGGCCACCGCGGACGCGGGGCATGTCGGCAACGCCGGTGTACTTACGCAGGCCCGGCTTGGAAATGCGGCGGATGCCGTTGATGACCTTAGCCTTCTTGGGACCATACTTAAGCGTGATGTGCAGAGTCTTCTGGGGAACGGTGTCCTCGACATCGTAGCCCTCGATGTAGCCCTCCTCGTGCAGAACACGAGCGATCTCGACGAGCTTCTTGCTGCTCGGCATGGAGACCGTGGCCTTGTTCACAGAGTTAGCGTTACGGATGCGCGTAAGCATATCTGCGATCGGGTCTGTAAGGTTCATACAGATTCTCCTTCGTTCTTGATGAACACGTGCTCTTGGTTCTTCGCCACCCTTAACGGCAAAGCCTTTTTAGCGCGTTTTCCCTGTTCCAAACTGATGCTTGAAACGCTGGTAGTGACTTACCAGCTGGCCTTCTTAACGCCGGGAAGCTCGCCCTTGAGTGCAAGCTCGCGGAAGCAGACACGGCACAGGCCGAACTTGCGGTACACAGAGTGCGGACGGCCGCAGCGCTGGCAGCGCGTGTACTCACGAGTAGAGAACTTCTGCTTGCGATTGCACTTGACGATCATCGATGTCTTAGCCACTTATATCCTCCTCACATAGAGTATTGTTCGCCCCAAGCGCCGCCCCCTTCTGGGAACGGCGCTCATAGGGCAGGTGAACCTATTTCTTGAACGGGAAACCGAAGGCGTCCAGAAGGGCCTTGGCCTCCTCATCGGTGTTGGCGGTGGTCACGAAAGTGATGTCCATACCACGCTGGTGATCGACGGAGTCGAAGTCGATCTCGGGGAAGATGAGCTGCTCGGTGACGCCCATGGAGAAGTTACCACGGCCGTCGAAGCTCTTGGCGGAGATGCCGCGGAAGTCGCGGATACGGGGGATCGCGACGGAGGTCAGACGATCGAAGAACTCCCACATACGATCGCCACGCAGGGTAACCTTGCAGCCGATCGGCATACCAGCGCGCAGGCGGAAGGTAGCGATGGACTTGCGGGCACGGGTGATCATCGGCTGCTGGCCGGTGATGGCGCGCAGGTCGCGCACGGCACCGTCGATGGCCTTGGAATCGGTAGCGGCCTCGCCGACACCCATGTTCACGACGATCTTCTCAAACTTGGGGATCATCATGACGTTCTCGTACTGGAACTTGTCCTGAAGCTGCTGCTTGACCTCGTTGTTGTACTTGGTCTTCAGACGCGGCACATACTTCTCTTCTGCCATTGTTCACTCCTTCTTGGGGTTTTAAGCACGGGGCGTGGCCACGATGGGTTGTCCTCGTGCCTCCTGGCTGCATCCGCGCCGCTCATGGCATTTCGCGGTTTGGACTCGACACAGCAGGAGCCGACAAAACAATCGGTACTATACGCGCATCGGGAGCGTATTTCCAGAAAAACCTCGTCTGCCTGCACAACTCCACAACTCCCCCGCACAAATGGGTCCCAAAAAGCAGTTGCGGTGAAATAGGGACTGTTTGGTGGTCTAGCAGGCTTGAACAATCCGTATTTCACCGCAACTTATTTGGTGGGGATGCGATTAGCGTTTGCGGGGGACGAGTTTGGTGCGGCGCAGGTGGATCATCTCGGCGGCGATGGAGATGGCGATCTCCTCGGGGTCCTCGGCCTCGATGGAAACGCCGATCGGCAGGTGCAGCTCGTCGATCTGCTCCTGCGTAAAGCCCTCCTGCTCCAGGCGGGCGCGCACAAAGGCCGTCTTACGGCGCGAACCCAAGCAGCCCAGATAGGCGGGTTTGGCGCGCATGGCCTGAATCACCACGTCGATATCGGACTTGTGACCCGCCGTGGCGACGACCACCAGGTCGCGCGGGCCGATGGGGCACTGCTTGCTCAGGTTCTTGTAGTCGACCAGACGACGGTCGTAGACACCGGGCACCCATTCGGGGGTCAGCGTGCCGGGGCGGTCGTCGCAAGCCACGACGGCAAAGCCCGCCGCCGTGAGCACCCGCGCCGTCGCAGCACCCACGTGGCCGCAGCCAAAGATATAGGTCAGGCCCTCGGGGCAGAGCGTCTCGATGTGCGCCGCGGGAATCTCGGAGGCGGCGTTGGTGTAGGTGACGTTGCTCCCCTCTTCCGCCAGCGAAAGCCCGGGGCAGCCCGCAATGGTGCGGCGCGATTCCTCGCCATGGTACTCGGCCACATCGCCCTCGAGCACGCTCGCGATAAACGGCTCAAAGTCGATGGCGAAGTCACCGATGCGCCGATACGCCAGCACATTGGCAATCTCCTGGAACAACGGTGCCTTGGTCGCGTCCAGGTGCAGATAGCACAGGCAGATAGCTCCGCCGCAAATCATGCCGGTATCGGAGTTCTCGCCGCCCATGGTGTAGCGGACCAGACGCGATTTACCCCCGGCCAGGAGCTCGCGCGCCTCATCCAGTGCAAAGAGCTCAATTTTGCCGCCGCCGATAGTGCCCGCCTGGCTGCCATCGGCAAAGATGGCCATCCAGGCGCCCACGCCGCGCGGCGACGACCCTGCCGTGCCGGCCACGACCACCAGCTCGCACGTCTTACCAGCACGCAGGGTGGCAAGCGCCGCATTCACAACATCGAGCTTTTCCATTGCCGCCTTCTATCCTCTAAAGACATCGGTGAGCATAGCGAGTGCCTCGAGCACGCCGCCGCCGACCGATGTCGCCTTGTCCGAAATATAGTTGATATAGTTGGCGTCGCCGCGCGGATCGACATCGGCGCATTTAAAGCCCTCAGTCACCCGCACGCCGTTCGCCAAAAGCCCGCGCAGACAGCCATCGATCTGCGTGCACATGGGCGTATCGCCCGCGTAGCCAATCACGTCTCCGGCACTCACGATGTCGCCGATTGCGCGGTCGGACCGAAACACGCCGGCGGCGGGGCTGTGGATAACACGTTCCTTGCCATAGCCGGCGATAATGCCCGGCACGCCCGTGTTGGGCTGGGGCGAACCTTGGGTAATGACACGGCCGAGAAAATGCCCGCGCATGGTCTCGACCACGGCGTCGCAGTCAACCGGCGCGGTAAAGCCCGGCCCCACGGCGATGACGGCAGGCGCCATGTCGCGCGTGGTGCCCAAGTTGCGCTTAGCCAAAATCGCGTCGACCACAGCCGCGGGTTTAAGCTCATCGAGCATCTTGGCCTGAGGGTCCACCACAACGGCGACGTCTCCAGCCTCGGTAATCTCAAGCGCCTCAGCCGGCGTCTGTGCCAAGCGAGCGCGAATGCCTTCGACCTCGACCTCGCCCAGGCGAATGGCCTCGCAAAAACAGATTGTGCGGCGAATGCACGTGGGAACCGCGATATCTGCCATAACGACCGACACGCCGGCGCGCACCAAACGGGCAGCGACGCCCGTGGCGATATCGCCGGCGCCGCGAACATAAACGAGCATTCCCGGGGCACCTCCCTGTGCTACGGTTTGAGCAGAGCAAAAGCGGTCCGACCGCTACTCTGATGATTATTTATTATCACAGTATTATACGGCGGTGAACAGATGGAAACGACGAGCGGAAACCTTGCCTCCGCGCTCAAGATCGAGCCGGGCATTACCGCGATTATCGGCAGTGGCGGCAAGTCGACGCTGCTGAAGACGCTGGGTCTCGAGCTCATGCGCACTGGCGGCCGCGTGCTCCTCTGTACCACCACGCACATGTTTCCCGTCGCCGGCGTGCCATGGGACGGGTCGAGCCGTCGCCTGGACGCCGCGCCTTGGAAGCCGGGGACCCTACATGTTCCCAGCTGCACCTGCGAGGCATGCGCGGGACTTGTCCGCGGAAGTATCTGCCAGGCGGGTGTTTTGAACCCGGAGACAGGCAAGCTCTCCGCCCCCGCCGAGCCGCTCAACGAGCTGGCGCAGCGCTTTGACTATGTGTTGGCCGAGGCAGATGGCAGCAAGCGACTCCCGCTCAAGGCGCATGCCGCCTGGGAGCCGGTAATTCCCGCCGCCGCGACAAACGTTGTCTGGGTCGTCGGCGCCTCGGGGCTGGGCAAGCCCGTCGCCGAGGTTGTCCACCGCCCCGAGCTCTTCTGCGAGCGCTGCGGCTGCGAGCCTACCGACATCGCCACGCCCGAGCGCGTCGCCCAGGTGCTCAATGCCGAGATGCAGGCGCTGGGACTCAGCACCGCACGCGTCATGCTCAACCAAGCCGACACGCTTGCCGACCCAACAATGGCAGATCGCTTCGAGGCAGCCCTCAACCGCCCCCTCATCGCCACCAGCCTCCAGGGGTAGCTAATTTGGGACGGGGCTCTTTTTGCTACCCCGTCCCAAAAAATCATCTCCCAAATTAGCTACCCCGGCGGTCTTCCTGTTAGCGGGGCACGTAGCGGCCGGGCTGGGCTCCGGTGGGCTCGCCGTCGCGTGCCGCCAGCACGCCGTTCACAAACACGGCCTTGGCGCGGCCATGTGCCTCAAAGCCCTCGAGCGGCGTGTAGTCCACGGCCTGATGCTGCGTCGCGGCGCTGATCGTCCAACGCGCGCACGGATCCCACACGCACACGTCGGCATCGGCGCCCTCGGCAAGACAGCCCTTGCGCGGATACATGCCAAAAACGCGCGCCGGATTCTCGCTCATCAAGCGGCACAGATCCTCGGGACCCAGCTGTCCCTCAAAGCTCGTGGCAATCGCAACGGGACGATGCTCCACGCCGGGCCCGCCGTTGGGAATCGCGCGGAAATCATCGCGTCCTCGGTCCTTTTGCCCGTGCAGGTTAAAGCTGCAATGATCGGTCGCAATAGTATCGATCTCGCCAGCCACAAGCGCCTCGCGCAGCGCGGCACGGTCACCGGCATGGCGCAGCGGCGGGCTCATCACGTACTTGGCGCCCGCAAAGCCGTCCTCGCCCTGCTCCAGATAGCAGGTGTCGTCGAGCATCAGATACTGGGGGCATGTCTCGACATAGATGTTCTTCTGCCCGCGCGCTTTGGCAGCGCGAATGGCCTCGAGCCCCAGCTTGGTCGAAAGGTGCACCACGTTGACCGGAGCGTCCCCGGCCAAGTGCGCCAGATACAGCAGGCGGCTCACGGCCTCGGCCTCACACACGTCCGGACGGCTGAGCGCATGGCCCTCGGGCCCGTGGATACCCTGCTCAAACACGCGCTTCTGCAGCGCGTTGACCAACGTGCCGTTCTCGCAATGCACGCACAGGATACCGCCCACGCGCTTGAGCTCCTCCAGCACCTCGAGCGTCTCGGCATCGTCCAGGCGCAGATGGTCGTAGGCAAAGTAGGTCTTAAACGACGACACGCCCGCCTCGCGCATGGCCGAAAGATCGGCGCGGTTGCGCTCATTCCACTCGGCAAGCGCCATATGGAAGGCATAGTTGGCGGTGCAGGTGCCGTCGGCGCGATGATGCCACTCGACCAAGGCATCGGGCATGGTCACGCCGCGATCGGCCGTCGCGTAGTCCACAATGGTCGTCGTGCCGCCGCAGGCAGCCGCGCGCGTGCCGGTCTCAAAGCTATCGGCTGTCCAATCCATGCCGGTCCAGCACTGCATGTGCGTGTGGCCGTCGATAAAGCCGGGAAACACCCAACAGTCGGTGGCGTCCTCGACGGTATCGCCCTCGCCCGGCTCGATTGCCGCGGCAATCCGCACAATCTTGTCGCCCTCCATGGCAAGATCGGCGCGGCGAAGCCCCTGGGGCGTCACGAGTGCGCCGTTTTTGATGATGATCATAATTGCTCCTTATTGATTGATGCAGTTGGCCACGCGATCAAAATACGAGCAGGCGGCGATATGCTCCGTTATGCGTCGCTGTCCCTTGACGGTATCGACGTCCCACAGCTCGTAGGCACGCGCCTCGACCAGCACCACGTCGGTACGGTCCTTGAGGATCGAACCGCCGCCGTCCTTACCCCCAAGACACATAAGTGCATCGAACAGTTCCGCCGGAAAGAGCACCGGGCTCGAAGGCTCACCGTTGCACGCAAGACGCACCGGATGCTTGCGGCCACGCTCGTCAAATGCACGAACCATAGCCTCAAAAGAATCTGAACTCACGAGCGGCTGGTCGCCCGGCAAAAAGAGGCAACCTTTCCAGTTGCGTTCGACTCCCCACGAAAGGCCCGCACGGACGCTTTCGCTGCGCAGCTCGCCATCGTGCAGCACGCACGGGCAATGCTTGTCATCACAAATCTGAGCGACCTCGGGCCAACGCGTCGAAACCACAACGTCAAAGCCCCGGGGAACCGAATCAATGGTCCGGGCAATCAGCGGCTCGCCATAGATATCGGCGAGCATCTTGTTAGAGCCAAATCGCTTGCCCTCGCCCGAAGCCATAATGACGCAACCAAGTTTCATGGCGATACCTCCCCTGAAACCATCGTACCCATAACTCGCGTCGCGGGGCATCTACATCGAAAGCGCTTATCCCGCACGCCCACGATGCAAAAAGGGGCACCCCGCCGGTTGGCAGAGCGCCCCCTTTACATGGCTTACCTCAACCCAGCTTTAGGCCTGGAACCAACGGGCGGTGTTGCGCTCGTCGAGGGCCTTGAGGGTAGCGGCGGGATCGGCAACCTTCTGCAGGAACATCATGGCTGCGATGGCGTACGGCTTGTAGCTGGCCTCCTTGTACATGCCCACGCGGTGCATGTCGAAGACGTCGGCGTTGACCTCGCCGTGCTCGCAAGAGACACCGGAGATGTCGGCGGGCAGCGGATGCATAAAGATGGTGTCCTGGCCGTTGGCGGTCTTCTCCATGAGCTCGGTCGTGGAGCACCAATCCTGATGCGTAGCGTTCTGAGCGAGCAGCTCCTTCTCGAGCGCGGCGATGCCGGCGTCGTCGCCCTCGGCGTACAGGTTGGTGCGCTTCTCCATGGCGGCAAACGGAGCCCAGCTCTTCGGGATCACGATGTCGGCGCCCTCGAAGGCCTCGGCCATGGTGTTGACCTGCTTAAAGGTGGTGCCGGACTCGGCGGCATAACCCTTGGCGCGCTCGACGACCTCGGGCATGAGGTCGTAGCCCTCGGGGTGGGCCAAGGTGACGTCCATGCCAAAACGGGGCAGCAGGCTGATCAGCGACTGCGGGCAGGACAGCGGCTTGCCGTAAGAGGGCGAGTAGGCCCAGGTGACGGCAACCTTTTTGCCCTTGAGGTTCTCAAGACCGCCAAACTCGTTGATGAGGTAGAGCATGTCGGCAGAGGACTGCGTGGGGTGATCGGAGTCGGACTGCAGGGAGATGAGCGTGGGACGGTGATCCAGAACGCCGTCCTCGTAGGCCTGCTGCACGGACTCGGAGACCTCGGCCATGTAGGCGTCGCCCTTGCCGATGTACATGTCGTCGCGGATGCCGATGACGTCGGCCATGAAGGAGATCATGGTAGCGGTCTCGCGGACGGTCTCGCCGTGAGCGATCTGGGACTTCTTCTCGTCCAGGTCCTGCAGCTCAAGACCGAGCAGGTTGGCTGCCTTAGAGAAGGAGAAGCGCGTACGGGTGGAGTTGTCACGGAACAGGGAGACGGCCAGACCCGAATCGAAGATCTTGGACGAGACGTTGTTCTCGCGCAGCTCGCGCAGGGCGTCGGCGACGATGTAGAGCGCCTTGAGCTCATCGGTGGTCTTATCCCAGGTGTGCAGGAAGTCGCTGCCGTACATGCCCTTAAAATCGAGGCCGTTCAGCTGCTCGACGAGCTCGGTAAACTTGGCGTCCATGTAAATATCCTTTCCAAAGATGAAACGATTGCAATGAGTAGATGTGCTCCGGCATGCGCGTGTGGCTAGAACATGCAGAGCACTATGACGAGGACCCGCCACCGTTGAGGAAGCATGGGAGATAACGACCGCGGGCCCCGAGTCAACAGGAGGTGCCGGGGGCATAAACTGTCCCCGGCTCAACAAAATCGAGGAATGGGACTAGTCGATCTTGTTGTTGGTCAGACCGGCGCGGAAGACGGTGGCGTCGCCATCGGCCTGGCTCGGATCGTAGAGGTTCAGGGCAGCCACATACATGGCGGCAGCGGTGACCAGGTCGTCCTTGTAGGTGACCTCGTTGGGAGCGTGAGCCTGAGACTCGGCACCCGGGCCAAAGCCGACGCAGGGGATGCCATAGCGGCCCTGGATGGAAACGCAGTTCGTGGAGAAGGTCCACTTGTCGCACAGCGGACGACCGGTGCGCTTGTCCATGCTGGGCTCGCAGCCGATGCGCTCGTCACCGAACATGGCCTTGTGGGCGTCGACGAGGGCCTTGACGTGCGGAGCGGTCTCCTTGTTGATCCACGTGGGGAAGTAAGCCTCGGTCTCGTAGACCTCGCCGGTCCAGGACGGACGGTCGTACATGTACATGGAGACCTTCACGTCGTCGCCGTACTTCTTGGCGGCCGGCAGGTTGCGGATCTCGTCCAGGCAGGACTCCCAGGTCTCGCCGGCGGTCATGCGACGGTCGATGGAGATGGCGCAGGAGTCAGCGACAGCGCAGCGGCTGGGGCTGGTGTAGAAGATCTGGCTGACGGTGCAGGTGCCGCGGCCCAGGAAGCGGGCATCCTCGAAGTGCTCGGGGTTGTACTTGGGGTCGAGCATCTTGACGAGGCCCTTGATGTCGGTCGACTCGTCGCAGCCGTTGTTGTTGAGGGCGCGGACGTCGGCGATGATGTCGGCCATCTTGTAAATGGCGTTGTCGCCGCGGTCGGGAGCGGAGCCGTGGCAGGAGGTGCCGTGAACGTCGACGCGGATCTCCATGCGGCCGCGGTGACCGCGATAGATGCCGCCGTCGGTGGGCTCGGTGGAAATGACGAACTCGGGCTTAATGCCGTCCTTGTTGTAGATGTACTGCCAGCACATGCCGTCGCAGTCCTCTTCCTGGACGGTGCCGACGACCATGATCTTGTAGCCCTCGGGGATGAGGCCCATGTCCTTCATCATCTTGGCAGCGTAGGTAGCAGAAGCCATGCCACCCTCCTGGTCGGAGCCGCCGCGGCCGTAGATGATCTCGTCGGTCTCGTAGCCCTCATAGGGATCGGCGTCCCAGTTCTCGATGTTGCCGATACCGACGGTGTCGATGTGGGAGTCGATGGCGATAATCTTGTCGCCCTCGCCCATAAAGCCCATGACGTTGCCCAGGCCGTCGACCTTGACCTCGTCATAGCCAAGGCTCTCCATCTCGGCCTTGATGCAGGCAACAACCTCACCCTCCTCGCAAGACTCAGAGGGGTGAGAGATCATGGCGCGCAGGAAGCGAGTCATATCAGCACGATGAGACTCAGCAGCAGCCTTGATAGCGTCGAAATCGAGTTCTTTAGCCATTGTTCATAACCTTTCAAACGAAGGAATCTACCTGTGAGGTGGCGGAGCGATACCTATTTACTCCGCCCAGTATTAGCAAGTGGGGTATTCGCCTTCCCAGACGATGCGGCGATACTGGTCGGGGTCCGTGTCACCTTCCGTGGAGAAGCAGAGCACGGAGCTCGTCTTGTCCAGGCCGATGAGCTCCTTGAGCTCGGCGTACTCGGGATCGAGCATGAGGGTCTCGACCAGGCCGGTGGTCACCGCGCCGGACTCGCCGGAGATGACGCGCGGGTCGCCCTTCTCGGGAGCACCCAGGGTGCGCATGCCGCGAGCGGTGACCCAGTCGGGGCAGGACACGAAGACAGTGGTGTGGTTGCGCAGGATATCCCAGCCCAGAATGTTGGGCTCGCCGCAGCACAGGCCGGCCATGATGGAGGGCATGTCACCGTCCACGATGCGCGGATCGCCGTCGCCGGCGGCAGCGCCCTTGTACAGGCAGGCGGCAGGCGCGCACTCGACCACGACGAAGGTGGGCGGGTTATCGGGATACAGGTTGGTGAAGTAGCCCACCACGGCGCCGGCGAGCGAACCCACGCCAGCCTGGACAAACACGTGCGTCGGGCGGTTGATGGCCATCTCGCGCAGCTGCTCGGCAGCCTCGGAAGCCATGGTGCCGTAGCCCTCCATGATCCAGGACGGGATCTTCTCGTAGCCCTCCCAGGCGGTGTCCTGAACGATGACGCCGCGCTCGCAGGCATCGGCCTCGGCGGCGGCCATGCGCACGCACTCGTCGTAGTTGACCTCTTCGATGGTCACCGTGGCGCCCTCGGCGGCGATGTTATCGAAGCGGGGCTTGGTGGAACCCTTGGGCATGTGCACGACGGCCTTCTGGCCCAGCTTGTTGGCAGCCCACGCCACGCCGCGGCCATGGTTGCCATCGGTAGCGGTAAAGAAGGTGGCCTGGCCAAAGTCCTTGGCAAGCTGATCGGAGGTCAGGTAATCGAAGGTGCAGTCGGCAACGTCCTTGCCGGTCTCGTCGGCAATGTAGTTGGCCATGGCAAACGAGCCGCCCAGGACCTTAAAAGCGTTGAGGCCAAAGCGATAGCTCTCGTCCTTAACGCACAGGTTGGACAGGCCCAGGCGCGCGGCCTGGCCGTCCAGGCGGGCAAGCGGAGTGACGGTGTACTGGGGGAACGACTGGTGGAAGGCGCGGGCCTTCTTCACGTGGTCGAGACTCATGATTCCCAAGTGCTTGTCATCGCTCTTGGGCATCGTGTTGCCCGCCCACTGGATCTTATCGGCCATACGGTGAACTCCTTAAGTCCTCTCTTGCCGGCCCCCGCATACGCGTTTCAGCCCGATCCCATTCACACGGCTGAACTTTTATGTGGATGCCAAACAAAAAGTTTGTTAGTACTGTTCTATCACACTTTTTGATTGGTATACCTAACAAATTGTTTGTTGCCGTAATCGGTACCTTTTCGCCGCCGAACGGTCACATAACGCAGCAACGCTTTCGTTATTTGCGAACAAGTGTGGTTTATGGCAAAGTGTGCCCAAACTAATTTTTAGGAAGGCACCCATGACCCCCGCACAGATTGAGTTTTACAAGCGCCTCGCACACGGTCTGGCGCTCCAATTTGGTCCCAACTGCGAAGTCGTCGTCCACGATCTGGAGACCGAGGACGTGGACCACTCCATCGTAGTGATCGAAAACGGCCACGTCAGCGGGCGCAAACTGGGTGACGGCCCCAGCCATATCGTGTTTGAGTCCATGCACGAGGGCACCACCGACATACACGACCGCGAGCCGTACCTCACTAAAACCGCCGACGGCAAGCTGCTCAAGTCCTCGACCATCTTTATCCGCAACGATGAGGGCAAGCCCGTCGGCATTTTGGGCATCAACTTTGACATTACGCTTATGAAGGCTTTTGAGCGTTCGCTCGACGCCTTTACCGGCACCGGCGGCACGGGCTATACCGAGCCCGAGCCCATTACCAAGAACATCGGCGACCTGCTCGAGGACCTGCTGCACGAGTGCGAGCAGTTTGTGGGCAAGCCCGCGGCACTCATGACCAAAGACGAGCGCATTCGTGCCATTGGCTACCTCGACCGTCGCGGCGCCTTCCTCATTTCCAAGTCGAGCGAGCGCGCCTGCGAGTTCTTTGGCATCTCCAAGTACAGCTTCTATAGCTACCTCAATGAGGCCAAGGCGGCGACAGGCGACAAGTAGGCACTCGCCTGGATTGCCCCTCCCCTTTTGGGCGCGAGTTCTGGAAAGCACGAATCCAAGACCGAGCCGCTTGGGAAGTTCCATATAATCGATGTCATTAGCATTTCGAAAGGGTGGAACAGAATGGCGTTGAGCAAGGCATCATGCACCGGTCGCGGATTGATTCCGGCAATTGGTGGACATGTGCACCGCATGTTCGATGAGGGTGAAGACGACCTGTTTTCGCTGAGCCTTGACGACGTGATGGATGATCGCCCGTGGACCGCCGACGAACTCATGGGCGGTGGGGCTCGCCCGTCAAGCCCCAATCCCGCACTTGCGCCTAAGCCCGCATCTGCGCCGACTCCTACGCAGCCGCCTGTTTCGACGCCCGCGTCTACGCCCGCACCCACTTCGGCGCCCACGCCCACTCCCTGCCCCGCAAGCGACCCGTCCGAGACGGCGGCATTTCTCGCTGCGGCGACGCGGAGCAAATCGGCCGACAGCACCGTTATGTACAGCGCCCAGCAGTTGCCCGTTCCTGCGGCACGCAAGTCTCCGGTCACAAGGCTCGATGAGCCCGTTGCCCATCAGGTTGCCTACGATTCCTGGGCTGCAGCCGATCTGGATGAGACCTCTACCGGCATGCCGGCGCTCGACGTTCCAGTTAACCCGCTTTTTGCCGCCAACACGAGCGCCGCGGACTATGAGGGCGGTGCGGCATATTCCGATTATTCCGATGGCTATGCTGGCACCGATCGCATCGAGACCGAGGATTATGGCAACGCATCGAGCGATTATCTCAACGACCCGTACGCTGCCACGCCTGCACCGGAATATGACCCGGAGGCCGCGTCCGCGCCGGCGTATACCAAAAGCACGGGCGAAGAGCGCTTCGCCGATTATTACGCCGAGGAAAAGGCGCTGCGTTTCTCGGAATTTCCGCAGGCAGTCAAGGTTGCCTTTATCGCCATTGTCATTGCCCTGCTCGGCGTCATTGCGTTTGAGGGATTCCGGCTGTTCTCCGGCCCCACCCAAGCGGAGTCGGAGACCCAGCAAAAAGAGGACGATAACGAGTATCTGGACATCAACACCCTCAAGGGCGACCCCAACGACGGGGACGACGAGTAGCGAGGGCTAAGGGAGGGTCGGAAGAGTCGGCGGCACGTTACGGCTCCAAAAGCCCTGCCATAAAGATGGGCAGATACAGCACGTCACCATCGCGGTGAAGATTACATTCCGCAAGTACCAGAGCGCGATCGATTCCGTAGCCCTTCGTTGCCAGTGCGTTATCGAGCGCCGCGTGGGACTTAAAGCTCTTGCCCGATTTGACCTCGATGGCGAGCACTTCCCCATCGAGCGTCTCTTCCACAAAATCGAGCTCACCGACCTTTTTGGACGTAAAGTAACGCAATCTAAATCCGTGGGCTTTGAGCTCTTGGGCAACGAAGCCCTCGAATGCCGCCCCCATATTCATGCCAAAGGGGCCTTCTGCCTCCCCATCAAAAACGCCTTGGGCGACCCTTTTGGAATACGACGACATAAGCATTCCGGTGTCCAAGTAAAACAGCTTAAACAGATTTCGTTGCTCCCCCAATAAAAGGGGTGCCACGGGCGCCGTTACGTTATACACAGGAAGCGCGACACCCGCCTCCGATAGCCAGAGGAAATGATCTGTCACCTGCGAAAAACGTTTGACACCGTTAATCGATGACAGTTTGAATCGCTTGTTTTTGGAACCGGCCTCGCTGGGAATCAGATCATAGATATCGCGAATAACCAAGCGCAGCTCGGGCGGAGCGTACTTTGCGATGTCATCGCGATACAGGGCGTGAAGATCGCGGTGGATGTTTCGAACCTCGTCGACATTGCGCGTCGCCAAGAAGGAATTGACCGCGTCGGGCATGCCTCCCACCACCACATACTGATGGAACAGATCGAGCAAGCGGTCATACAGATAGCCGGGAAGCTCCCCCTCATTCTTTAGACAGCCCCTGAGCATGTCAAACACGCTGGCACCAACGCCATTTGCCCAGCAAAACTCCTCAAAGTCGAGCGGATACATCTGGACCTGCTCGACATAGCCCACCGGCAGGGAATCGATGCCCTCGAGCTCAACGCCAAGGAGCGATCCGGTAAGGATGTATCGAAAGTCGCCGCGCTGGACCAGGTATTTGATAAACGTCACTACGTTGGGGCATCGCTGCACCTCGTCGATAACCACAACGGTCTTGTTCGCAACCATCGGCTGCGTTGCAGCAATAGACATGCGCATAAGCAGGTCATCCGCGCTTTTTGCCGCCAAAAACGAATCGCGCACGGACGCGTCGGCGATAAGGTCGAACGTCACGACATTTTCGAACGATTCGCTTGCAAAGACGTTGACCAAATATGACTTTCCTACCTGTCGGGCGCCCTTGACCAAAAGAGCCTTGTTAGGCGACGAGGCAAGCCAAGATTCAAACTGTGCTTTCGCTTTTCTCCGTAGCATAAGCGCACCCCTTATTACATGCTGTTTTAGCACTATGGTACACTTTTCCGTAGTTGTTAGGTGCTCATTTCGACACTTTTTCGATGTTTTAAAGTATGTATTTCGACACTTTTCCGTACTTTTATACGGGATATTTCGACACTTTTCCTGATTTGAGCCTAGCAGCAGCTGGCGAAAACAAACGCCGCCCGCGTGTCATTTCGCAAGCGGCGCTTGATTTCTGTCCGTACACGTTGATAGACTCCATCGTGCCCGATAGGAGCGGGCGTGTTTTATCCAGAGTCGGGGTAGAGAGTTGGCTCCACGATCCCAACGCCAACCGGCCAAGAGGCACGGTGGTCCTGCCAACATCGATGAAAGGAGTCCGTATGGACAATTTCTCCGTGCGCAGTGAGCGCAACTTCCACAACCTGGTAGCCAAGCCAAAACGAATGCATCTTCTGGACGAGCCGAGCGGCTATGCCTCGGCCATGGTCAAGAGCAGTCTCTCCCATCAGATGCGCTTTACGGTGCAGGCGCTCGAGGAAGAGCTCTGCGTTGCCGGCGACCCGCACGTACTGCAGATCAAGTTTCTCGGAGATGACTCGCGCGAGCCGTCCAGCTGGGAGTTCTTTGCTGATGGCGCATGCGTTGCGGACGGATCCGGCGCCTTTGCCCGCGAGTGCTTCTGCGAAGGAGCCGAGGTATTCCTGGACCTGTGCCGCGACGCCGTACGCGCGACCAAGCTGCGCCAGTGGAGCCAGAGGGAGTATGAGCTGTTGAGCGTGCCACGTGGAATCGTGGGTGCGTAGACGAACGCAGGCGGTGCCATGGTGACGTGCGGCCGTTGCATACCGCTTCTCAAATCACACAAGCGCCAGCGTGGTTCATTCGTGATCAGCAGAACCTTTTGATCACTGCCTACTGAACAGGCTGTTACAACGTTTGTAAGCACCCCAAAAGCGAATCAAACACTCGATTTGCCTTTAACAGAGCCCTGTTTAGGAGCCAATCGCAACCATTGATTTTACAACTTCTCATTTCGATAAGTCAGATTGTCTGGACTCCAATCATTACGGCGATGGCCCCACAAGAGACTTCTTCATCCACATAATCAATGTCGCTAAAGGAAAAAGTCAGCCCAAGAGTTCAACAACTCCACTTTCGAATGCACGAGGAAATGCAAATGACCTTGACGTACCTCCAAACTCGGCGCTTACATATAAGCCCGCCTCACCATGCGGAGACCGATTAACACAAGTTACAACGCCTTCTCCAAGGCCGGCATGTCTGAGATGGCTTCCAACCGGAGGAGGGGCTTTGCCAACAGGAACAGCATGAAGAGCTGAAACCTCCTCAGAGTCCCGTCCATTACTTCCGCCCGCGTTGCCCTCGAGCCAATCCAGAAGGGCAATCGGATCGCCCATCACGTCAGATGGAGGGGTCAATATAGAAGTTAGGCTCTTTTTGGCGCTCACATCGTCTAATGAGCTGAAGCCCTCATCGTCGTCTAGTCCGAGACTTTGCGCCTCCCACTCGAGATCGTCGAGATCGACGCAATCTTCCTGGTCGATTTCCTTAAGCGAGCCATCAATATAGTCATCACCATATCGAGTGGCATAAGTGTTGAGCACCGCCTCAATCGCTTCATTTTGATCCACGCGGGTAAATGCCGAAAGGTCGACCATGGAAGAATAGTTAACAGAAGGAAAGACAACCTCATAGGCTGCAATATAGCGCGATAGCGGATATTTATAGTAGTCCCTTATAGCTTCGAATTCTAGAGAATCGAACAAGTCGATCGAGCTCAGAAGTGAGCATGATCCAATATGAATTCTTTCGAGCTGCCCAATATCAACTGTGTCAAACGTAAGCCAATCCGAAAGATAGATGGCTACAGAGCCCTCGCCCGTTGCTTGGAGAAACGAGAGCAAAACGGATTTTTCGCTACGAAAAAAGACGATACTAGGATTATCGTTAAATTTTGAAAAAACCGCATGAATGCCGTAAGCCGCCTCACTACGCATACTGCCTGCATCTTTTAGATCAACAGCGTAGATATCAATGTCAGTAGACGGCTCTTCGTAATCAGAGCTATAGAAAGCGGCGATCTTCGCACACTTATCAATCATGCCTAGCGCGCGCCTGTCCTCATCAGAAAGAAGTTTATCCTCGGGCAAAAGTGAATACACAAGCCTGTCAGACGAACAAGCGGCTATATCAACTTCTTTGCCCTCGTCCAGATATCCTAAGTTTGAAAAAAACCGCACGGCGGCAGCGTCGATTGGCAGAACAGCCAATTGATCAAACCATTGATATTCATCTTCAAGCGTTACGGCGCCGTCATTCAACGCATCTATCCTTGCACAAGAGACTCTATTTTATCTGAAAAATCAACATCATCAAGCTCGTCTTTAAAAGTCTCCATGACATCCATGGCGCGATCGAGGTACTCGTCTGCCGTTACACCGTGACCGTCTATGAACTGCTCATACATCTCTTCAATTCCCCCACGCACATACGAATTGAAAAGTTCCATATTGGCGACCAGCTTACCAGGAGCGGCATCGTCCGCATCGTCACGGAATGCACGATTGATCCTCTCTTGTACATCAAGATTTGATGTCTCATCAAGCAGCATTACAAGACGATACAAGAGAACACATTTATTGCGCTCTCTTTGCAGGGTATCGGCAAGAATGTTCGCCGTAGCGTCTCCGGAGTCTTTCTCAGCTCGACGGTTGTGCAAAAGGCCAAAAATAGCACCGTTCATATAGACATCAACGTAGCGGGCATACAGCTTTGCGTCGTCTCTAAAGTACTTAACATAGGTGGCGTGTTTGCCGGTCAGCGTGATATCGCGTTCAAACATTTATGCCTCCACCAGTTTCGAATGTTGTTCGCTTATCTTTGAAAGCACATAGCTGGCGCCAACTCGGCCTTCAAGCACGGGCTTGGCATAACGCCAATCTTTATTCATCACGAACATAATGACCTGCTCCGAAGCCATAGGCAGCTCTTTCGAAATGTTTGCTATGTGGGTCTCATCGGTGTTCGAGAATGGCGCATCCATCACAAGCGGGTACGGTTCCGAGGAAAGATCGTATTCCTGCTTGCCAAGTTTAGTCACGACCTTATCCTTTGCAATTGAGACGAGTCCAGCTATGAATGCGAAGTTCTTGACTCTATTAAGACCCTCTGATTCGCCAGTTATCTTACTCGTGCCATTTAGATCAGTAACTAGGTTTACTTGATAGTTCGCATCGATAACAACGCGCCTTTTGCCGTGATACATCTTTTCGAAGATAGCGTTTACCCGTTCTTGCAGGGTTTCACGAATCTCAGATTCTTTCTCAGAATAAGTTTCATCAAGCCATTGAGATATGGCTTCGGCATATCTGATATAGCGGATAATTTTTTTATTCTTGTTAGAGGCGACAGAAAAAAGCTCATAAGTCTTTCGTGCCTTTTCAGCCTTAGCCTTCAGAGCGCCGTCCTCTCGCATGAGCGCATCGCGCTGATTCACCTTCTTCCTGATTTGCTTTTTGACGTCATTTCTTGCTGCCTCATATCGGCCGAGATCTGGAAGTTCTTCTATTTTAGAGCTGAGTGAGTCGATATCGTCGTGCGCTTGATCGATGCGTTGTGACGTTGTATAGATATTTGCCTTGCGGTCATTCATGCTATCAAGGATGCGACTGACATCGCCGGCTAGATTGACGATGTCTCCCCGGAAGTTTTTGACCGCGTTTCCGATAGACTCCGGCGGACAATAGCGCATTTCTGTTTTGATATGCTCCACAGCGTCCGCATGCTCACTGAACTTCAGACCGCAAATGCAAACCCCTCTTTCGAGAATCTCCTCTAGGGCTGGCCTAGTCAAATCCTTGATCCCTTTATCGTCGAGCTCGGCATCCTTCAACAGGAGCTCTGCCTTATTGACGAGAGGCCCAATGAAGTAACGGAGAGAATTATCGCTGAAATCGCGCCTCAGAAGGCTCTTGGTCTTTTCTACTGCTGCCTCATCGCGAGATACTTCGGCCTCGAGCTTCATTTTCTTAGCTTGCAGCGCTTTTGTATCCTCGTTATTTCGAAGCTTCTCATCAAGTTGCGCCTTCTGCGCATTCAATTGTTCCAGCTCGCCGTCACACTCAACAAGCTGATTTTTTATCGCTTCACACCTATCAGTCGCGTCCTGCATAATCCTAAGAGCTTGAGCTGCCCGTTCGTCGCCATCCTGGTCCATGGAATCGTAAAGCTTTCCGATAACAGAGCGTTTGTGGCTCTTATCGCCGAGGTGCTTCGTGGCATTGTAGAGCACAGACAGGCCAACAAGGTCTTTGACGGAGGAGCTAAGGTCCTTTCTTGTGCTGACGGACGCAACGCGTTCCGTATCAAAGAAGAAATAGCTCGAGAGGTCTTCTGGAAGGATCGACTTAATGACCTCATCGACTTTACCTGGATTAATCGGCTCGGATTGCCCGTCTGGCCTGAAAAAGCTCATTTTCTTCGTAGGCGCGTCGCCTCGTACGTTTCCGCCAATCTTTGAATAAGTCTGCTTTCTCAAAAGAGAGTAGAGCCGATTATTATGAACAAGCTCGATCTCGACCTCAACGTCAGCAGTCTCACCATTTCCCATCCTATCTGCGACGTCGTAGTTCAGAAGCATTTCCGGATTGAGTAGGTTTACCTTTCCGTAAAAGCACCAGTTAAAAGCTTGAAGCAGTGTAGTCTTGCCGAACGTGTTGTCGCCAAGGATAACGGTGACGTTCTTATCACCGTCAACCGAGAACTCAACACGCTGAGCTCCTTCGTACTGTCTGAAGTTTAATAAGCGAAGTGATTTGAGCAGCATTGGTTCTCCTAGTAAGTTTTATCGGCGACACTCTTGATGGTGTTGGTGATTAAATCAATCATTCCATCGTTGGTCTTCGCTCGCGTGTTGTTATTATTGCGCTCAGCTTCGAGAATCATGTATTTCATCTGGTCGAGTTTTTTCTCGTCAATCTCAATGGATGCGATATCTGCTTTAGACATAGTCTGTCTCCTCGCCGTCAGGTTTAATATCGAATGCAATCGTCAACTCAGTCGTCGCGTTAATAGTCTCCGCAGGGTTCTCCGCAATTGCGGCAAAGTCCTTCATTCGAGCAAGCTCTCTGGATACAAGGGACTTCGAAGAAGCCGCGATATCGGGTGGGTAGTCTCCGATGTCTTCTGCGGGCATGGGAAGGGTGACGAAGTCGTAGATGGTTGCAGAGCGCTTTCCCTCAGCAAGTCTCAGAACACGCCCGCGTCTTTGGATGTACTCCTTGGGATTGGTGCTACTCGCGAGAATGAAAGCAGTCTCAATAGAGGGAATGTTGACTCCTTCATCGAGGCATCGAATAGCGACGAGCGCTTGCATTTGCTTTCCTTCGGCAAATTCTTTTTGAAGCAGCTTCCTTTTCTCCGCATTCTCCCGTGAAGTGAACTGAGACACCTTCATATGGAGCTCATTGCCAAGCATGGATGAGACAGCGTCAATCTGACGTATTTCTCCTTCTTCTGGGCAATCTTCCATATAGCCAGGGTCCTGAATAGTTGTTGACCCGCAGTAGACGAGCATATGGTTCTTGTCGACAAAGCCTCGCATCAGCTCTTTAAGCTTATTCACTTTTGCGTTAGCGCCCGCAACGAGGGCGGCGCGCTTGATCAGAAGCATCTTTGCGTGTTCCGTTAGTTCAGTTTTACTTTTTGCGCCAGTCGAGGCGACTGCCTTTGCGATTTCCTTCGACAGCGCGACGTATTGTTCTAGCTCATCCGATTCGAGGTAAACGAAGACCGGGTGATAGTAGTATGGCGTCAGCATATGGTTTCTGATTGCATCCTCGAGAGAGTATTCGATGCATTTCTCGCCGAAGAAATCGAAAAGGGCCTTGGTCCCGTCCTCGTCTCCATAACGCTCAATCGTCGCAGACAGCCCGAGCCTGTATCGAAAATTTCTTGGCAATGCCTTGGCCGACTTCTCCGCACCGAGGTTATGGGCCTCATCGACAACAATTAGGCAACTGCCATTAAGCTTGCCAATCTGCTCTTGCATGAAGGGCAGTCCGAAAGTTGCGTTAGTCGTTACGATACAAAAACGTCGAATTGCTCCGAGCTTGAATCCCCCAACAGTATTACGAACCCTGTCTTTCCAGTTTTTTTGCTTTGAGGCAGAGTGGCATACGATGGGTTTCATCCCAAAAGCAAGGATATCCTCTTTCCATTGCTCAACCAAATGCTGGTATGGACAAACTATGACAACGCCAAGATTATGATCAACAGTTTCGGAAAGTCGACAGACAGCCGCGAGGGCGGTCAGCGTTTTGCCCGTGCCTGTCGCCATATCGAAGATGCCCCTGAAGTCGTTGGCTTCCCAGTTTCCGACAGCTTCTTTCTGGTAATCGCGAATTCCGTCACGAAACCATTCCGGGAGTCTCGGAATATCATCATTCGGTTCCGTTGCGGCCGCCTTATCTTCTTCATTCATGCCATCCGGCGTAATCTCGCATGCGCTGGGATCGATACCATCGCTAATCTTGTACCGGTCGACAATGGCTTGGCTTACTTGGGGAAAGTCAACTACAGTGACGCCTGGCTCGTAATCGCCCCACATCGCAGTAAACGCAGAGACCTTGTCGTTCACGCGGTCGGCGTCTTGGGACCAGGACGTGTAAACATCGATCGATTCGTAGTTGCAGTGAAAAGCGTTCTCGGACTCGTTCATGGAACCAGAGAAGGCAACGATATTGCCGTCGGCGTCATACATCAATCCGAGCTTCTCATGGAACATACCCATTTCGCCATCTCGTTCAAGAAAAGCGATTTTAATCGTTAGAACGCCAGAAGCGATAAGATTTGAAAGAAGATTCAGACGTGCCTGCTCAAACTTGCCCTTAGGCTTGTCGAGCTCGCGGAGCAAGGCCTCTATAATTACATCATCGCGCCGGGAAACGCCGTCTCGAATGGCTTCAATGTCGGCGTCCGATAAACGAGGAGAAGCGATTACCTCAATCGTACCGTTATTCTTGATGAGGCCCTTAAGACCCTCGGTAAGACTAATTAACGCGGAAGACGAAAAGAAGCCAACCGCACGTCTATAGAGGACCGCTTGGGAAAGAAGTGGCGTATAGAAATCACGGACAACATCGCGCGATAGCGATCGATATTCTCTTCTGATATCCAAATCAACAAAGCTCACCGAAACACCTCCGTCTGACGATTTATTTATTATAAGGCGGCTTACAGGCTTGTCAGACAATAAGTGACTTATCCACTGGGGATAAGTTCGGCAGATGGTTTGGTTTTATCAATGGGCGGCTATTTTTTATTCATCGATGACGTCCAACGCTCGTTCCAGTGCCTCGAACTCGGGGTCGCCGGTCAAAGCGCTCACGCTGAAGCGAATTGTTCCAGCAGGAAGAGTGCCGAGAAAACGATGGGCGTATGGGGCACATTGAATGCCGGAACGCACGGCAACCCCGCATCGGCCAAGGACCATTTCCCCTTCGTCCGGTGAGTACCCGTCAAAGAGAGTAGACACAACACCTATCCTCTCGCATTCCATGCTTTCGCCGACAAGAGAACAGAACCCGGCGACCCTCAGGTACTCCAAAAGCCTGTCCCGATTCTCCATTTCGATTTTGCGAATCGCTTCCAATCCCTGCTCGAGCAGCCAATCGGTGGACGCCTTAAGCCCAGCGATTGCATACGTATTCTGGCTTCCGACCTCTTCCATCTGGACGATATTCTCAGGGAGGCGCTGCTCGACCGAGTTGATGCCATTCCCGCCGAATAAGACGGGCCTGAGCTTGGCTCCGCGTTTGCAAAAAAAGCCTCCGATGCCAAATGGACCATATAAGGTCTTATGGCCTGCGAAGACTGCGAAATCAAACAAATCGCTGGAAAGCTGAAGCGGGAGCAGACCAGCAGTCTGGCTCATATCGATAACGGTCGTTGCGCTATAGGCTTTAGCCATTCGCGCCACAGTCTCTACAGGAACGACCGCGCCGCATACGTTGCTAGCGTGAGCCATCACAACGAGCCTCGGCGGCTGGGCAGCAAAGGCTTCCTCGATTTCCTCATATCGAGGCATAAACGTTTCGGCATCGAAGGGCAGCACTTTGATCTTTATGCCAGTCATTTCGGCCAAATGGAATAAAGGCCTGGTTACAGCGTTGTGCTCAAAGGGCGTGCAATAAACAACGTCATCTTTGGCGAGATTCAAGCCGAGGAGAATGCGGTTTAGGGCATCGGTCGCCGAAGCCGTGAAAATGATCTCGTCTGCAGGACAACCATAGAGCTTCTTCAGGTTGCTCTTTGCTGCTTTGGCGATTTCGCCGGCGGCAACGGCCAGAGCGTTGCCGCCCCTGCCGATATTGCCGCCAGAATTGCGATAAAAAGAGTCAGCATAGTCATAGACGACACTCGGCTTTGGGAAGGTGGTCGCCGCATTATCGAAATAAGCTGTTTCTGGCATAGCTAGCAAAGCCTCCTCAGAACATCGAAAACGACCTGTCGCTTTTCCTCGGGGGAAAGAGCGCCGCCCATCTCATCCAAACACGCAAGAAGCCCGGTCTTAAGAAGCTTGGCGCGCCGGGACGGGATAACGACCGGGAACGTCTTTTCCCTAAGCACGCCGCCCTCGTCGGCAAACCTGATGCTCAGACAGGCGGATTCATCTTCTGTCGTTCCCGCTTCATCGACGGTTGATTCGACCTCAGTTTTCATACCTTGAACGATTCGGAGGAAGTCATCAAACCTTTCGTCATTCCAGTCGTCGATGCGAAGCGCGGTCGCCGCCTTGGCAATTCTGTTGATGGTCACGAAGTCGTCGCCCGTTGAAGTAGCCACAGCTTGAAGGACTTTATTGTTGATACCCGAATAAACGCTCGTTTGCACAGCCGGGTGGGCGTCAACCCAATCTCTCAAAACGGATGAAAGACTTGCGTCCTCGTGCGCATCGGGGCCGAACAACGCCATTAAAGCGTGCGCCAGCCCTTCGACGCAGTCGCGCAGATATCCATCGCACTCGTCCTTCTCGTTTTTGAGCGCGTATATTAAGGCGTCCGAATCGCAAGGCTCTCCGAATATCGAGGGGATTTCCTCGAACAGCAGCTTGTCGGTATCGCAATCTATTTTCTTTATCGCCTTAAAGAAGCGCTTCCTTACCCTCGAGATGGGCTCCGTTCCGCCATGGGAGCGATCAATATTGGCGTTACGAGTCATCTGAGGAAGGGCGACATACCAGAGACGCATGGCGTCGACAACGTCGGCTCGCGTAGCCCTATCGGGCTTGCACCCGAAAACCCCTGCCACCTTCTTCACATAGGCTCCCATCTCGGGGGACCAGTTGAGTCTTGTCAGACGGTAAACGCTTGGATTCTTTGCGATGTCATCAAAGAGGGTCTCGTTAAGGGGCCGCTCTTCGCCATTGAAGGTTATCTTGATCTGCTCCCTGTAGCCTCTGAGAACGTAGGCGAGGTAGAGAGGGATCGGGCCCATTCGCAAGCCGATGCCGAGATCGCGCCCCATCAGTTTATCGTAGAGCTCTGAAAGAGGCGTGTTGTCAGCAGTTTCAATAAAGTCCTTGATGGTATCGATGACCGCTTCAATGCCTAACTCTGGAACGCCGGGTTCGTTAATTGCTTTCGCGATATCCTTGATGAGTCCAGTCTTCTCGAATGCGCTCCTCGCCATGGACGTCTCCTGGCCATTGCCCACGAAGCCCAGGTTTTGAGCAAGCGTAGGCGCACACAAAGCCTTGAGAATCTTGGTTCGGCTGCTGAAGGCTGTTCCCGTTAGATCGTTTTTGTTGAGGGACTCGCTGGTTATTCTCGGCGTTGAGCCGAAGACTTCGTCGCAAAGCAGAGACAGCTCTTCGGAAAGCTTCCGTTTACGCGTAACGACCTTCTTCTGGCTTCCGCCGACGTAATAGAGGGATTGCCTCAGCTCCGGCTGAAAGAAGCCAGCAATATAGCCGTTGACGATTTCCGAGTAGTCCTCGATGACTATCTCGTATTCGTCAGCAAGCGCTGCATCGTCTGCTGCTTCTTCCTTCAACTGCCTTGCGGCCTCAAGGCGGTAAAGCGCCTCTTCGATCCTCGTGAACGACCTCGGCACAACCGCAACGGTCAGCTTTTCACGCGAAAGCTCATTCTTGGCAAGGTCCTTCAGCTCAATGAGCTCATCCGGCGTCGAGCAGTAGACTCCGACAACCTGACCATCCGCCACCCAATCGTTGCCGGTGTCGAGGATATGATCGGGCCTCACCTCTTGCTCACACCATTTCTTTAGCGAGGATGCGCCAACGAAACCGCACTCAAAGAACCTGACCATGCCTTTGTCTTCGTTGTATCGAGACGGGTACAGGGCCATATTTCCGATTTCTCGGTTAAGCGCCGCTTCGCAGCTCATCATGCTGCGGAGCGAGCCAGCTCGATTGGAAACCTCTGCATCCACATGAACGCCAGTGGCTTCCTTGAGTTTGAGATATGCGTTGCTGCGCCTCAGGTAGACGATTGAGTCTCCTTCGACAAGGCGAGTAATGGCCTCATCGACCTCTTTTGCTCTCAATCCGCAGTCACAAAAAAGGTCGAGGAGAGTCTCCTTGGTCGGCTCCACTCGATCGTATTGCGCGACCGCGTCGATTGCAGCCACGGTTTTAATGATGCGCGCCTCGAGGGAGACGGGCTCGACGCGCGAAAGAGATGCGCGAGCAAGCTCGTAAACCCTATGGAGGGGACTCGTATACATCTCCTTGCGAAGGAGGGGCTCGAAGTAATCGTAAATGCAGTCGGGAGTAACGAACTCCGCCGATTCCGCCAGGACCGCCGACATGGTTTTGTCACCTTCGGCGCACAGGAAGGTGAACAGGGTTCTCTCATTCTGGGCAACTTTCTCAGACAGCTTCGGGAGCAAGAACGCTGTCAACGGATGCAACGGGTAGCAACCACGCACAACGACATCGGACATATTGACCGCAAAAAGTCCATTGTGGACGTAGCGGCCCTCGATTCGCGATAGAAGCGCTTCATGATCGCAGCGCCAACGGCTCCACTTCGTGGAATCCTTGATGATCGCCGAAGACATGAGCTCGTAGGACTGGTTCTCGTCATCGGACATTTCGATTTCTTCAAAGCGACCAGACACGCCACGCCACCCATCGACCTTCTCTTTGGGCAGGTCGGCGTCAATGTAGTTCGAGATGCTTTTGTGGCTAATGAGCAGAAGATGAAGTTGCTTTTCTGTGCCGCTTCTGTTGCATGCCTCGGCGAAGTCCTGAAGGAGCCTCGTGTCTTCAACAGTGGCTCGTCCTATGCTCGTCTCTAGATACTTGCTGAATTCGTCGTAAACGACATAAAGTCCGCTAACGCCGCGTTCGGCAAGACCGGAGAGCACCTGCTCGTATACGGAAAGCACGTCTGCCCCGTCGAGCACATCAAACGTGCTACCCGAGGTCAAGCTTGGGTAAGCGGCAACGAACTCTTCATACGTATCGGTTTCAAGGGCGCGCAGTTTTGCGACAGTGGCACCGTAGGTCGAGCCCGTAAGCTCTTCATATCGTTTCAGCGTGCTCGGATAATCGCGACGCCATCTGTCGAGTATTTTAATTGCGCCGTCGTAATTCGTTGAAGGCATAAGATCGGTGGAATCGCAAAGCTTCAGGGCATTTCTGAGCGCGAAAAGAAGCGAGTGGCGAAGATCGGACGTGCTTCCCGAAATAACGACGGGAAGCAAGCGTTGGCCATCTTGAACGAATCTGTCGAAGGTCTCTGCAAAACCGCTGTTCCTACGCCTATATGCGTTTGTGATCCTCTGAAATGCTCCGGGGTCTTTGCACCACATCGCCATCAGCGCCGCGAGCACGACATGGGACTTGCCTTTACCGTAGGCGCCGACGAGCAGCTTTGCCCGCTGATTAGAGGGGGCAATAACATCGCCCAAGATGCGCTCAAGGTAGCGACAGACGGAATCGGTGGGAATGAGACCCTCGATTTTCTCTTTGGAGCCGAAGTCGAATTCGATATTTATCGATGTTTGAAAGTCCTTATTGGGGACGACCATATCTTTTAGGTTCACGGGAGCGCTCCTAACCAATAATCTCGTAATAGCGCTCAAGGCAGACGGTCGGAGTCATGTCTGGCTCATTGAGACGAACGACGTCAAGGCCGGCAGTGCGATTTATGTGGACGTAGCCTTCGCCCTCAAGTTCGTAAAGTTTGCCAAGAAGTGCCACAGCGTCAAGGTTGAAAACCCTTCCTGGTGAGCACGGTGCATCGAGCAAGTCGGCGAGCCTTATCTCTCGTCCGAGAGGGCCGTCCATGCACTTTTGGAAATCCACCATTGTGCAGATGCAATAGAGCACCAGCAATGCAGGAAGCATGGCGGGATTAGCACTCGTTTTGCGAAAGCTTCTTGCGCTGCGGTTCTCGATACCCACAAGGCCGAGTTCGCCGAGAGGGCAATCGATAACGCTCTCGGGCGAGCCGCCCTTCTTGCCGGCATAGCCGTGCGCGACGTAAGTGTTGATGATGCAGTTGAAATCGTCCTCGAGCGACTTAAGGGACACATCCTTCTTATCGTTGTAGGTGAAGATGTAGCGCTCCAGGGCGCGAGTAAAATCCTTTCGCGTAAAAACGCTCATACCAAACTCATTGAAGAAGAAATACCAGGAAGCGGCGCCCTCTGAGGCGGATGCGAGGTTGCAGTGAAGCGCCCAAAGCGTACCGATTTCCTCGGTATACGGGTCGTTTTCGTAGATAAGTTTGCCGAGCGGCGTAAGAACGTGCTCGCGGTTGCGAGATCCTTTCCTGTAGCCCACAAGGCCAAGCGTCTGCATCCAATAGCGCAGCGCCACAACCTGGTTCGAGCCCAAACCCAGCTCGTCCATCGCGGCCTTGCTATTGCTTGGCATCAGAAGTGCAGCGTTATCGGGATTCGCTATTGTGCGGAGGCCTTTTCCGAGCCATCCTTTGCGCACAGCAAAAGACTGGTGTGCCTTGAACTTCATCTGCATGACGTTACTCTTCCTTGGTTCTGAGGTACTTGCGCATGAGGCAACCGCCCTCAAGGTACTTATCGGTTACGCACTGTCGACAGCGCACACACTTCTGCGGGTCAATCCGGTAGCCGTCCGACGTAATGCTTATCGCGCCAAAACGACACAGGCCTTCGCATTTGAGGCACTGCCTGCAAGCATTGAACTTAACGACCTGATACTTCGCCATGCGCAGCAACGTCTCGGCATCAGAGGTCTTCAGCACGCGCACTTTTGCGGCGTACTCGTGGCCAGGTTGCGCGAAAGGCATGACGGAGATAAGTGGCTCCCTCGTGCGGTGGTCGACGATGACCTTCTCGTCGAGTAGCGGACGGCCGAGGCCGGGCGCATAATCGCCTATGGGCGTCATTAGGCCCACCAATTCGTCTGAGTAGGGCCTCTCAAGCGAGAAAATGGTCGCGCTGTCGTCGGTGGCGCAGTGGCTCGCCTCAACAAGAACAGAGCTTGCAGCGGCAAGGCCATTGCCTCCTTGGCGCGCCTTCCACTTACCCGTGTCGACGTATACCTCCGGGTCCGGTTTACCGATGCGGCGTGCAAAATCAACTAGGAAACTGCGCCATTTAGCCGCAGCTTCTGGCATGTAGATTTGAGACAGGAATTGGGCTCGCACGTTGTTGTTCGGGCAGCACCAGCAGCCCACGCGCTCATAACCGAGACGATAGGCATCGTTGAAATCGATTTTCTCACCAAGTATGTACAACCAAACGTCAAGGTCATTCCAATAGAAAATTGGCGCCGCAACCGTCTGCCGTTGAATCTTGACGGACTCGGCGCTGTCCTCAATACGATTGTACTTGCTGCGCGAGACCGACTCTCCCTTGCGAATGCCGTAGAAGGTCAAAATGGGCTCATCGCCGAAAAGTCCCTTAAATGCTCGCGAAATCGGCCCCGTTTTGAACATCGAACAGCACCACCGCATCATTCGCGCTGGCGGACCGATGACCTCGGCCATATCGTAAAAATCCTGTTCGTAGTTACGCGCAGTCTTGAAAATCGCCAAAGGATGGTTGGCGCGAAAGCGCTTTGCATACTCGGTAGTACTAGGAAACTCGAGCGTAGTATCGCCGAATATATGAACAAGGTAAGGGTCACTCAAGGCGCGAACAGCGATATCGGCGGTTACGGTCGAATCCTTGCCGCCCGAAAAAGAGACAACGAGGTTTTCCTCAGGGTAATTCTTGGAGGCGTCAACGACGAAAGAGCACGCCTCGCGCACGATGGCGTCAAGATGCTCACGGTTCGCCTCAACGAAAACATCGACGTATCGATCGAATGCATCGTAGCTATTCCCTTTGGCATATTCGTCGATCTGCGACCTGACCTCAATTGGGTTAGAGGAAAGGAATTCGGCAACCGTAATGTTCGTTGCCTTGCCATTGACGTAATATTTGCTTCCCGAAGCCCACACGGATTCATGGATATACGCAAGTGGCTTCCCCGTCATCACCTCAAAAAGCAGCCTTTCCTCAGGAAAGACAGGGCGCATATCTGCACAAAGATACTTTGCCTCGTGCCCGCAAATCGGGCATTCGATTTTTCGGCTCCCCGGGATGTGAATCAACGGGATGTTGCAGCTGTCACACCAATAAACGACACGAGGAGCTTCTTCGATTGTCTCTCCGCCGCATTCAGGGCATGTACCGCTATCTGTGAAGCGGTTGCATTTTGTGCAGTACATTGCCCCTCCTTTTAAATACTCAGCCCATTGGATGCTGACATCCAATGGGCTGAAGTGTAGCAGAGAATCAAGAAAATCAGAAGGAGGCACCTTTGATTGGCAAATCAAATAAATCTTTAATTTATCAAAACATCAAAGAAATACAATGGCTATTAAAACATAGTCGTTTGCACAGGCAATCTCCCGTGATCGAATACGTCAAAAACTATTATGAACAAAATCCCATCGGATGGACGCTTCAAATATCTCCAAGACCGTAAGGCATGCTTGTTCGCATAGCATAAACCAGTCAAGGCTCCCTAAGCCCGCACGGCGCGGGTCGAAAAGAGCGCCTCCGCCTTTTTACTCTCCTTGCGCACACTAAACACCAAAAAAGTCCCCTACCTCCCCTCCGCTTTCAGCTTCACCAGCAGGTCGCTCAGTTCGGGGCACTTGTTGGAAAGGCGCGTCTGGGGTAGCTCGCCCATCCCCCATCGCTGGCGGATCTCTTGGGCATGCGGACTCACGCGATAGTCCCCCTCCATCATCTGCTTGAGCAACTTGGCGGTTACACGTGCATCGGCCAGGGCGCTATGGGCGTGGCCCGTCGACTCGTCGAACTCGATGCCAAACCACGTTGCCGCGTCACTCAAAGAGACGCGCCCGTGGCTACCCACGTCCATGATCGAGGTGTAAAACGCCTGCAGGTCGGCCCAGTCCGTAGGAAATGCGGAAAGATCGATATGCTTTGCCTGGCACTCAGTCAAAAGCTGTCGACGATCCGCCCCGCTCCAACAGACCACCTGGGCGGAGTAGCGACCGATCCAATCGCTGAGCCTTTTGATCACCATGTAGAGCGGATCGGCCATCGCAGTGTCCACGGCCGATATCCCCGTAAGCTCGCGAACGGGGAACGCAACGCCTTCGGCATATTCCGTCTGCACAAACTGCGAGAACTCGCCCATCACGTTGCCGCGGTTATCGAGCTTAACCGCGCCGACCTCGATAATCTCGTTGCGCAACCCGCGGCGCTGGCGCTGCCTTGACACCGGCGCAAACTCGAAGTCGAGCACAATCTGACGCGCAAAGTTCGTCGTATCGATAGCCGAGATACACGGCGTCTTTTTGTCTGGCACGGTGAGGGCCTTTCTCCGTCAACTGCCGCCTGTTTCACAGGCAGCTACATTGCCGTAAGGATAAGTGTCCGTGCGGACATGAAATCGCACAGTGCAGCTTTCCGACATCCTTGCGTAAGGCTGCGCTTTGAAATGGTCACGTCGTTGTTATTATCGAACATATATTCGTATTTATGGCTGCAGTTTGATAGACTGGTTATTGTTGACGGCAGTTCCATGTGCCGGGCAGCGCCCTCCATGCGACGGGAGGTGATGCCCATGACCGATCTGACTGATTTCGTGAAGCTCCTGACCGCTTTGGTCTCGCTCCTCACGGCGCTTATCGGACTTACCGAGGCACTCAAGCAGCGTACGAAGCATAAAAAGAGGGGTCGACGCCGCTAAGGCGATGACCCCTTAATCCAAGCAACGGCGCTGCCCAGCTCTTCACTACTTGGGCTGCCGTCGACCTTATTTTACCCACGGGCGCCGGGTTTACCAAATGGATTTTCGGTAAAGGAAGCACGGCACGCCCGCAAAACCGCTACGCCCCAAGTGCCGCCATGGGGATCACCGCCACGCCGTCGTCGCGTGTGTAGGCAATGCTCCCCTTTCCAACCACGACCGCCAAAAACGCCGGCGCGGCATTCTGGGCGGCAGGATTGGAGAGCACTTTCCTCTCCAGCGCCTTGAGATTTCTCGCTCCATCGTCTGCTTTCGCATCACTCAGCTTGACCTCAATGGCTCCCCAGCGCCCGTCGTGCTCAACGATCAGATCGACCTCAAGGCCCTTCTCATCTCGGAAAAATAATGGACACTGTTGTCGACACCGCCGTAGGTGGAAAGGAACACGCGCACGTCGCGCAGGACGAGGTTCTCAAAGAGCATCCCCAGCGTTTGCATATCGCCAAGCAGCCGCTCAGGGGTAGCCCCCAGCAACGCCGCCGCAAGTGACGGGTCGCAGAAGTAGCGCTTGGGGCGCACGCGAACGCGGGCCTTCGAGCGCATGGGCGGCTCCCATCCGCACAGGTCCTCGGTCAGCTTGAGCCTGTTGAAGAGGTCCAGGTACGCAGCGATGGTCCTCTCGTCGGGGCCCGCCTCACCGTACGAGGCGTCCTTTATGAGCGTCTTGTACGTGACGGCCTGGCTCTCGTTCATGGCAAGAGCTCGCAAAAGGCCGTGTGCAAGCTCGGGCGACATGCGATATACGAAATTACGCCATTCTCAATGCTGTTTTTACGCTACTTTCAATGTAGTTTTTACGCCATGACCGATGTAGTTTTTACGCCATGACAGATGCAGTTTTTACCCTATTTTCATTGAAGGTTTTACGCTTGGCATCCTTAGCGCAACGCTCGCGCAACCCCTGACCACCGGATTGCCTGAATTCCGGAATGCTGCCTCCGCTCCAAACAAAAGGCCCCGGCTCTCGATGGAGCTGGGGCCAAAGGCGCAGCGTATGTAGTTGATGCTCAGCGCGAACAGCCCATCAGCAATGACTGTCCGCGCCCTACCCTACCCGCGGTGACGGGCGCGGCTGTACGGCGTATCCGCCATGGGCAGATCCGGACGCAGCTTGCCGTCAAATGCGCGATAGGCGTTCTGTACGGCGGGCGCCGTGGGAATCGTTGCGATCTCGCCGATGCCCTTGCCGCCGTATGCCACGGGCAGTAGCTCGTCCTTCTCCACGTAGATGGCGTGGATATCCGGAATCTCGGGCGCACGGAACAGCCCGAGCGTGCCGTACCTTGCCTGGGGCACGCAGTCCTTGAGCGGCCAGTCCTCGGTAAGCGCATAGCCCATACCCATAAGCACACCGCCTTCGATCTGACCCTGGATGGAGATGGGGTTGACCACCTTGCCGGAATCGTGCGCGGCATAGACCTCGCTCACGCGACCGTCATCGTCCAGAATGACCACATGCGTGGCAAAGCCGTAGCAGATGTGGCTCTTGGGATTGGGAACGTCGGCGCCCAGCTTGTCGGTCGGCTCCAGGTACACGTAGCCAAACTCGCATCCCTCGAGCGCCTTGATGGCGGCCGCGGGATCCTGAGGATGCATACCCTGGCCGGCGACGAGCTCCTGCGTGTGCAGCTGATAGGCGCGACCGTCGTCGTACTCGATCTTGACGCCGTCGCCATGCGCATTCACGGGAGCGGCGGGCGCAGACTTGCCGGCCTCGATATCAAGCATGGCATCGCGCAGCAGGAAGGCGGCACCGCGCACGGCCTCGCCGGTCACGACCGTCTGACGTGAACCAGACGTGGTGCCGGAGTCGGGAGCGTTCTCGGTGGAGCACTCGCCGTTGGCAATGCAGCGAAGCGGCAGGCCGCATGCCTCGGCAACGTCCTGCAAAAAGACGGTGTTGCAGCCCTGGCCGATGTCGGACGTGGCGGCATAGACCACAGCCACGCCGTCCTCGATGCGAATCTTGCAGCGGCCGGCATCGGGCAGGCCCACGCCCACGCCGGCGTTCTTCATGGCGCAGGCGATACCGGCGTGTCCGGGATGCGCATAGTAGGCATCCTTGACCTCGAGCAGCGTCTCCTTAAGCGCCGTGGAGCAGTCGGCAATCTGGCCGTTGGGCAAAACCTCGCCCGGCTCGATGGCGTTACGGTAGCGGATCTCCCACGGATCCAGGCCGACCTTCTCTGCCAGCAAGTCGATCAGGCTCTCGAGCGCAAACTCGGACTGGCAAACGCCAAAGCCGCGGTACGCGCCGGCGGGCGGGTTGTTGGTGTAGTAGCCATAACCGCGAATGTCGGTGTTCTGGTACTTGTAGGGGCCGACGGCATGCGTGCAGGCGCGCTCGAGCACCGGGCCGCACAGCGACGCGTAGGCGCCGGTGTCAAAGTTGATCTCGCAATCTAGGCCGGTAAAGTTGCCCTCGGCGTCGCAACCCAGCGTAAAGGTGCCGTCCATGGCGTGGCGCTTGGGATGGAACGCGAGCGACTCGGCGCGCGTGAGTTTGCACTTCACGGGACGCTGGAACTTATATGCGGCGAGCGCGGCCAGGTGCTGGATGGACACGTCCTCCTTGCCGCCAAAGCCGCCACCCACGAGCATGGTCTCGACGACCACGCGCTCGGGCTCGTTGTCCCAGCCAAACATGTGGGCACACTCTTTGCGCGTGTCGTAGGCACCCTGGTCGGTCGACTGCACCTTGACGCCGTTCTTATACGGGAACGCCACGGCGCACTCGGGCTCCAAGAAGGCATGCTCGGTAAAGGGCGTGGTAAAGCGCTGCGTCACGGTGAATGCGCTCTCCGCCAGCGCCTTGGCGGCGTCGCCGCGCGTCACGTGACGGCTCTGACACACATTGTCCTTGAGCTCCACCGTGTTGCCAAAGGCAAAGAAGCTGTCGTGCAGGCGTGGGGCGTCGGCAGCCCTGGCCTCGACAATGTTGCGCACGGGCTCCAGCGGCTCGTAATCGATCTTTACGAGCTTCTTGGCCTTTTCGAGCGTCGCTTCGTCCTCGGCAACCACCAGCACGATAGCGTCACCCACGCAGCGGGTGATATCGCCCTGGGCGATCATGACGTCCCAGTCCTGGATAAGGTGGCCGACCTGGTTGACCGGCACGTCCTCGGCGCGCAGGATACCCACCACGCCGGGCAGGGCCTCGGCCTTGGCGGTATCGATGGAGAGCACGCGAGCGCGCGGATACTTGGAGCGCACGGCGCTGGCGTAGGTCAGGCCCGGCTGATCGAGCTCGTCGATGTCGTCGGGGTATTTGCCCTCGCCGAGCACCTTCTTGCGCACGTCGATACGGAAGGCGCGCTTGCCCACGCCGTAGTCGTCGCCGCGCTCCAGGTCCTCATCAATCTGCTTTTCGCCGCGGAGCACCGCTGCGGCCAGCGAGATGCCCTCGATAATCTTTTTGTAGCCGGTGCAACGGCAGACGTTGCCGCGGATGGCGTACTTGATCTGTTCCTCGGTAGGCTCGGGATCCTCGGCGATGAGCGCCGCACCTGCCATGACCATGCCGGGGATGCAAAAGCCGCACTGCACGGCGCCCACGGCGCCAAAGGCGTACACAAAGGCCTCGCGCACGTCCTCGGGCAGGCCCTCGACGGTCACGATGTTGCGACCGGCGGCAAGCGCGGTGGTCAGCACGCACGCCTTGACGGCCGCACCGTCCACGTGGATGGTACAGGTACCGCACGCGCCCTCGGAGCAGCCGTCCTTGGCGGAATGGATATGCAGGTCGTCGCGCAGGTAGCGCAGCAACGGTTTGTTTTGGGTCGTCGTGCACTCGACGCCGTTAACGGTAAAAGTGAATTCCTGTGCCATGGTGATTCCCTTCTACACGCCGGCGGCAATGCCGGTGCGGTCGTGGATGGCGCCATGCGGGCAGACGACGGCGCACATGCCGCACGACAGGCAGTCCGCGCCGTCGATATGGGCGCAGTTGTCCTCGATGCGGATAGCGCCGGCAGGGCACTTTTTGGCGCACATGCCGCAACCGATGCAGCTGGTGTCGCAGATCTTGCGGGCGATGGCGCCCTTATCGGTGTTGTTGCAGCGCACCAGGATGTTCTGGTAGCCGGGAACGAAGGCAATCACGCGCTGGGGGCACGCCATGCCGCACAGGCCACAGCCCGTGCACTTGGAGCGATCCACGCGGGCGATGCCATCGACCAGCGCAATGGCGCCGTGGGGGCAGGCCGTGACGCAGGCGCCACAGCCAATGCAGCCTTCGCTGCAGTGGGCGTCGCCGCCTGCGGAGGCGCAACCGCTTCCGCAGGCAACGTAGGCCACGTTATGTTGAATGGATTTGGCCATAAGAGACTCGCCTATTTCTTAAGAAGGTACGAATAGTTGTCGCGCACGGCCTTGATGGTCAGGCGGACGGCCTCGGGCAGACCGGTGTTGACGGCATCGACCGAGACGGTGCGGACCGTGCCGGCAACGCGGACCTTAAAGTGATCCTCGTCCACGGCCAGGAAGCCCTCGTTCTCGGAGTTCTCCATGTCCTGCTCGCTCCAGAACAGGGTGAGCTTGTCCTTGTAAGGACGACCCTCCTGGTAGGGGCAGAACACGGCGCAGTTGCCGCACTCGTTGCACATGCCGTCGACATGTACCACCTGATGCTTGGCCAGGCCCGGCACCTTAATGGCAACGTTGGCGCGGTTGGGGCACACGTCGCAGCAGACCTCGCACACCGAGCCGCAGCCCAGGCAGCGGGTCTTGGTGCAGTTGCGCTTGTCGCGGCACAGCGACCCCTTGCGCTCGTAGCAGGTGTCCTCGCGACCGGCCTGAGCATTCTGGTCGGCGTACTTGTTAAAGTCCACGCCGGCAATGGCACGGGCAACCTCGGCGGCGTCGGCGATAGCCTCGACCACGGTAGCCGGACCGCGGCGGCAGTCGCCCGCAGCCCAGACGCCCTCGACGCCGGTGGAGGTGGCGGCAAGGCGGCCGCGACGGTCATGTTCAACGCCCGCGGCGTCGTACAGGCTGGCATCGATGCCCTCGCCCACGGCGCAGATCACCGTGGTGGCGGGAAGCTCGACGGTCTCGCCCGTGGGGACGGGGCTGCGACGGCCGCTTGCATCCGGCTCGCCAAGCTCCATAACGTCGCAGGTCAGCACGGCGCCGTTGAGTGCCTTGGGCGCCAGCAGCTCGCAGAACTCAACACCGTCGGCAAGAGCAAGATCGAGCTCTTCCTCGTCGGCGGGCATCTGCTTCTTGGTGCGGCGATACACCAGGCGCACGTTCTTCACACCAGCCAGGCGCTTGGCCACGCGGGCCGCGTCCATGGCGGTGTTGCCGGCGCCGATGACCACGACGTCCTCGCCCAGCTCGAGCTTCTCGCCCTTCTTGGCGGCCTCGAGGAACTCCAGCACGTCGAGCTCGGCACCCTCGCCCAGGCCGGCAGAGCCGGGCATCCAGGCACCGGTGGCCACGACAACGTCGGTAAAGCCCTGGGCCTTGAGCTCGTCGATGGACTCCACGCGGGCGTTGAGCTGGACCTTGGCGCCAAAGGCCAGGCAGAGCTCGGCATCGTGGGAGATATCGTCGCTCGCGATACGGAACTCGGGGATCACGTGACGGACCACGCCGCCGAGCGAATCGCGGGCCTCGAAGATGGTGACGGGCACGCCGGCGCGCGTCAGGAAGAACGCCGTCGCCAGGCCGGCCGGACCGCCGCCGATAACGGCAACGTTGCGCTCACCGTCGTTGGCGATGGCCTGGGCGCGCAGCTTGGGCAGCACGGCAGTCATGGCCTCACGGGCGGCCTTGAGCTTACTGGCGCGGATCTGGGCGCCCTCGGGCTCGTAGAACGCACGCTCGCAAGCACGGCCGCAGGGATGCGGGCAGATGGTGCCGGTGATAAACGGCAGGGCGTTGCGCTCGATGATGATGTTGAGCGCGTCCTCGTAGCGGCCCTCATCCACTGCCGCCAGGTAGGCGGGAATATCCTGCTGGATGGGGCAGCTCGTGCGGCACGGCGTGGTAAAGCAGTCGGAAAGCGGGCTCTTGCCGGCAACCTTGCGGTCGGGCAGCGGGCGCAGCGGCTTCTTGTAGAGCGGGTTGGTGAGCGAGTCGACCTGGATCGCGGTCACGGCCTCGAGCGAGACGCCCGCGAACGGCTTGCCGTCCAGATCGCCAAACTCGTCGGCCATCTGGCTAAAGCGCTCGTAGCCACCGGGCTTGAGAACGTCGGTCGCCAGGGTGACGGGCCAAATACCGGCATCGTACAGGGCGCGGATGTTGTAGACCGTGGCACCACCGGAGTAGCTGATGCGCAGCTTGCCATCGAACTGCTCGGTAATGCGACGGGCGGCCTCGATGGTCAGCGAGAACAGCGAACGGCCGGACATGTACATCTCGGTGGAGGGCAGCTCGTTCCTCGTCACGTCGACGGGGAAGGTGTTGGTGAGCTTGACGCCAAACTCCAGGCCGCGCTCGGCGCACAGGGCAATCAAGCGCTCGAACATGGGCACGGCGTCGACCCACTGCAGGTCCTCGCGGAAGTGTGTGTCATCGAAGACGATGTAGTCAAAGCCCAGCTCGTTGAGGCGCTGACGGGCAAACTCATAGCCCAGCAGCGTGGGGTTGCACTTGATGTAGGTGTTGAGGCCCTTCTCGGCGATCAGATAGGTCGCGATGCGCTCAATCTCCGCCGGCGGGCAGCCGTGCAGGGTGGACTCGGTGATGGAGTTGGAGACGCGCGCCGGGATGGACTCGACAAACGCGGCATCGACATGCTCAAACTTGTCCAGGTTGGCGAGCGCCCACGTACGGCACTCGTTCCAGACGTCGGAACCGCTGGCGTCCTTCATGCCCTCGATGTAGGCGTCGACCTTGGGGCTCTTAATACCCTCCAGGTCATAGCCCACGGACATGTTAAAGACAAAACCGTCCGGGCTGCCCAGGCCGTACTCGCGAGCGATCAGGTGGCAGGCGAACCATGCCTTCACGTACTCGGCAAAGGCCTGCGGAACCTCGAGCTCGGTCGACCACTCGCAGTTGTAGCACTCGTCCTGCGCCACGATGCAGGGCTTGTTCACACACTTGGAGAGCTCCTCGCCGTCCATAACCTGAACGGTCTTGAGCTCAAAGAAGCGGGAACCGGCAACGTAGGATGCCACGATGTTCTGGGCAAGCTGCGTATTGGGGCCGGCGGCCGGGCCAAACGGAGTCTCGATGCGCTCGTCAAAAATGGGGAGCGCGCCCTCCTGGTTGGTCGTGACCATCTTGCGCACGCCAAAGATGGCGTCCTGGGTCTTATGCTCCTCGATGATCCAGTTCATCAGCTGCGAAAACGGGATCGGCCTCATGATGTCGCTCATAGTGAGCTCCTCTCTGTAACGCCCGGCGAGACCGCGCGGCGGGCGCAAATACGGCGTAGCGCTAGCACAGCGCCGGCGACCCCGCGGAGGTCGCCTATACGCGCGTCGGATGCGGCGAAACATCCGACGCGCGTGAATCTACTTGTAATTAGTACGCGCGATCGTTGAGCGTGCTCCAGAGCTTCTTGGACTCAGCCATGGTCCACGCGTTGATCTTGTCCTCATCAATGCCAACGAACTCGCGATCCTTGTACAGGACACGGCCGTTGATGATGGTGGTGCGGCAGTTTTTGCCCATCATGCCAAAGAGCATGTGGCCGTCGATGTTCTCCTCGCTCAGCGGCGTAAAGGGCTTGTAGTCCATGACGATGACGTCGGCGGCAGCGCCGGGCTCAAGCACACCGAGCTTACGATCGAAGTACTTGCTGGCCATCTTGGCGTTGTTCTCGAACAGCATGGTCATGGCCTCGCACCAGCCCACGTTGGGCATGGCGGCGTTGTGGCGCTGAATGATCAGGAAGACCTTGAGGCTCTCGAGCATATCGTGGGTGTAGGCGTCGGTGCCCATGCACACGGGGATGCCGCGGCGGAAGAACTCGAGCACGGGGGCGCAGCCCACGGCGTTGCCCATATTGGATTCGGGGTTGTTGACGAGCCAGGTACCGGACTCCTTGACGATATCCATCTCGGCAGGCGTCACGTGGATGCAGTGGCCGAGCATGGTGTCGGGACCCAGCAGATTGTGCTGCAGCAGGCGCTCGACGGGGCTGATGCCACCGCGGTTGAGGCGGGAGTCCCACACGTCATTCATGCCCTCGCACACATGGATGTGGAAGCCGGTCAGGCCGTTGTTGGCCTCGGCCATCTTGTCCATGGTCTCGTCCGACAGCGTAAAGGTGGCATGTCCGCCAAACATGGCGGCAATCATGTGGTTGTCGTTATCGCGACGCTCCTTGGCGGCCCACTGGGCAAATTCGGCGTTCTCGGCAATGGCCTGGTCGCATTTTTCCCGGCCACGGCGGTCGGAGACCTCGTAGCACAGGCACGAACGCATGCCCAGCTCCTGAGCTGCATCCTTAATGGTAAAGAGGCTGCCCGGAATCTCACAGAAGCTCGCGTGGTGATCGAAGATCGTGGTGACGCCATCGCGGATGGAATCCAGAATCGTGGCATAGGCGCTTGCCTTGGTGCCGTCGAGCGTCAGGTTGTCGTCGATCTTCCACCACTGCTGCTCAAGATTCTCCAAGAAGTTGGTGGGGTTGCAGCCCTTAATGGCAAGGCCGCGGGCCAGTCCCGAGTAGATGTGGGTGTGGCAGTTGATGAGTCCGGGCATGATGAGGTTGCCCTGGGCGTCGACGTACTCGGCATCCGGGTACTTGGACTTGAGCTCGCACTCGGGGCCCACTTCGACGATCGTATCTCCGTCAATGGCGACCGCACCGTTTGGAATGAACGGGGTCTGAGAATTGCGGGTAAAAACGGAACCGTTAGCGACCAGAAGCATGAATGCTCCCTTCAACATCAGAGGCGGGGTTTGACACCTCTGACATAGCGGAAGTGCGAAGCGCCGGCCTACACCGGAAACGGGCCCTCTCCCGTCAACGCTTCACCAAAGGGACAAACCCTTTGAAGTGCGGCTTGGCGCCGCATGACGTCGGCGGACGAGGCGATGCGTCCGCCGACGAATAGCACCGAATTGGTTACTTCTTGCTCTCGGGCAAGACCAGATCCACGGCAGCGTCCTTGGCAGCATCGATGTGCTGAGCCACGACCGGCGTCTGCGGAAGGATCAGGTTAAGGACAATGGCCATAATGGCGGTGGGGGTTACGGCATTGGAGCCGATGACGGTGGACACCCAGGTGGGCATACCCTCGCCGGCAAGGCAACCGCTGGCCATCCAGATACCCAGGCCAAAGACGACGGAGGTACCGACGATGGTGGTAGTGCGCTGCGTAAGGCCCTCGCGGGTGAACATGCGCACGCCGTTCATGGTGATGGTGCCAAAGACGCCGACGGTCGCGCCGCCGATGACGGGCTGCGGGATAGCGGAAAGGACGGCAGAGAGCTGCGGGAACAGACCGGCGATGGCAAAGACGGCAGCGATGATCACAAAGACCCACTTGTTGACGACCTTGTTGGAGCAGATGATGCCCACGTTCTGGCCAAGGGCGCTGGTGGGAAGACCGCCCAGCAGGCCGCCGACCATAGAGGTAAGGCCCTGGGACACGATAGCGCCGGAGAGCTCGCGCTCGGTGGGCATACGGTCGATGGAACCTAGGCAGGCGGCGGAGACGTCACCGATAACCTGGATGGCAACCATGGGGAACACGACGGCGAGGGTAATGCAGACCTCGGGATCAAACTCGAGCGCGTAGGGCATGAGCTTGGGAAGGGCGAAGACCTGAGCGGTGGCGACGCTGGAGAAGTCGATCATGCCAAAGGGGATCGAAACGATCATGCCAACGATCATGCCAAAGAACACGGATCCCAGCTTGAGCGTGCCCTTGCCAAAGTTGGCGAGCGCAAAGACCACGGCGAAGGTGATAAGAGCGACGCACCAGGCCTGCGGGGTGCCCCACAGCGGCGTACCCATACCGCCGGCCATATACTTGACGGCCGTGGGATACAGCGAAACGCCGATGGAGAAGATGACCGTACCGGTCACGACGGGCGGGAACAGCCACTTGATCTTGCTGTAGGCCAGACCAAAGAGGACCGCGACGGCGCCGCCGACGATCTCGCCGCCCAGCAGCGCACCAAAGCTAAAGCCCGAGGCACCCATGGCCTGCAGGGCCGGCAAGAACGCGAACGAAACGCCCATGACGATGGGCAGACCGCCGCCGATGCGACGGAAGGGAGCGAAGGCCTGAAGGGCCGTGTCGATTGCCGAAAGAATGAGCGCGACCTGGATGATGTCGGTACTCTGCTGGCTATTAAAGCCGTAGACGCCGGCCATGATGACAGCCGGGGTGATGATACCGGCAAACGAAGCCAGTACGTGCTGAAGGGCACACGGGATCATTTCCTTAACGGGAGGCATGCCTTCACGAGTGAACAGGGCTTCAGTGCCGTTCTTAACCGTCTCCTGGGTCATTTGACCACCAATCCTCGAAATAGTTGTTTTCGCATCTAACGCTCTATTGTGACGCAGTGCGGGGTTGAGGTTGTGCCTTCGTTGCATATCGTATTAAAGATGATTCTCATTCTCAATAATAATTTTTTGTTATCAGACTATTCTTCAGCTGAGATAATGCATTTCCGCAGGTCAGGAAAGTGTCTGGTCAAAATAACATCTAACTTTTCTTTTGGTCAACCGTTTACCGCCAAATTCCTACCGTTCGTCTGTATTACGCAATGTACCTGCGGATATACGAGATGAAGAGCAGCGTGTTACCATGAGAAAAAATTGTTATGAACATTTCCGATTTCACCCAAAGGAGTTGCCCGTGAACGAGACCGTACGTCGCTTTTTGCCGATGGTCGATTTCCTGGAGCAGATACTCGGTAAGAACAGTGAGATCGTGCTGCATGATTTCTCGGATCCCGACCACGCCATCGTCGATATTCGCAACGGCATCGTGAGCGGCCGTAAGGTCGGCGGTCCCGCCACCGATCTGGCGCTCAAGATCATGCACGACCCCAAGTATCGCGACCTGCCGTTTATTACGGGCTACGAGGGCCGCGGCGCCGGTGGCAAGACGTTGGAGTCCGCGACGTACTTTATCCGCGAGAATGACGAGATCGTCGGTATGCTCTGCGTCAACACCGACCTCTCGACCGTGCGCTCCATCAACGCCATGGCGCAGCAGCTCATGGCATGCTTCGACGCGGCGCCGACGCGCACGGAGCCCGCCCCTATCGAGGTCGAAAGCCTTTCGGAGTCAACACAGGAGCTCATCGACCGCAGCATTGCCGAGTTGCTGAGTGCGCGCGGGCTGGATGTAGCGTCACTTGGCCAGAGCGACCGCGTCGACGTCATTCGCCACCTCAACGGCAACGGGGTGTTCATGCTCAAGGGCGCCGTGGCCTGCGCCGCCACCGCGCTGGACATCTCGGAGCCCAGCGTCTACCGCTACCTGCAAAAGGTCCGCAAGGAAGGCTAACAAACAAAAAGACTGCCCTTGGTGGCTCCACAAGCAATCTGTCGCTTGACAAAAGACCCTGCAGCTCGCACTGCAGGGTCTTTTTGCATGTCATGATTTGTTTTCGCCAACGCCTTAGAGAGCGGCGACGACCTCGATCTCGACCAGACCGCCGGCCGGAAGGGCGGCAACCTGGAAGGCGCTGCGCGCGGGGAACGGAGCCTCGAACTTGGAGGCGTAGATCTCGTTCACGGCAGCGAAGTCGGCGATGTCGGCCAGGTAGACCGTGGTCTTGACGACATCGGCAAAGGTGGCGCCGGCAGCGGTCAGCAGGGCCTCGACGTTAGCAAGGGACTGCCTGGCCTGGGCCTCGACGCCCTCGGGCATCTTGCCGGTTGCGGGGTCGATGCCCAGCTGGCCGGACAGGAACACCATGTTGCCAGTCTGGATGCCGGGGGAATACGGGCCGATGGCTGCAGGTGCGTTATCGGAAGACACGACGGTCTTGCTCATGTTTATCTCCTTACGATCAGTTGAGAGAGCGTGAGCGCGGCGTTCACACCGGGAGGCACAGTTCGGTCTGAACGCCGCGCTTGATTGGGATAGTACTCAAGGTTTCCGCGCGATGCAAGATTATTATCACGTTGCGAGAATATTTTATCGCCCAACGGCACCTGTCGGCCGCTGAACGGCACGACCGGACGGTGAAACTCAAAACGATCCGTTTCCCTCCGTCCCCAGCCGATCAGGTGATCCATAGGGGACGGAGGGAAACGGATCGTTTTTGCTGCAAGGGCTGCTGAAGACTTTATCCTGCTTGGACCACAGGGCTCGTCCGCCGCGACAGCACCACTATACTTTTGAGTATCTGAGCATTTTGAAAGGCAGGATATGACCGCAACCGCCAGTCGAACCACTAACCGCAGACCCGAGCTTTTGGCGCCCGCCGGAGGGCCCGAGCCCTTTGCCGCCGCACTCGCCGCCGGGGCAGACGCCATCTACTGCGGCATGGGCAGCTTCAACGCCCGCCGCAAGGCCACCAACTTTACCGACGAGGCCTTTGAGCAAGCCTGCCGCGCTGCGCACCTGGCCGGCTCGCGCGTCTACGTCACGGTCAACATCGTCATCAAGCAGTCCGAGATGGGCGATGCACTGCAACTCATCCACCGCTGCTCCACGCTGGGCGCCGATGCCTTCATTATCCAGGACTGGGGCCTGTTCTTTGAGGTCAAGCGCACCATGCCCGGCATCGAAACACACATCTCAACCCAGGCGAACATCCATGATGACCGTGGGACTATCTGGTGCCGCGAGCAGGGCGCTGACCGCGTGACCCTCTCGCGCGAGCTTTCCATCGACGAGATCGCCGCCATTCACAATGCCGCGCCCGACGTTGACCTGGAGGTCTTTAGCCACGGCGCCATCTGTTTTTGTTACTCGGGCCTGTGCCTGCTGTCGAGCTTTGCCATGGCGGGCCGCTCGGCCAACCGCGGCATGTGCGCTCAGCCCTGTCGCCTTCCTTACGAGCTGATCGACGAGAACGGCCGCGCGCTCTCCCCTGCCGGACGCGAGCGCGCTCTATGCCCGCGCGACACCAACACTTCACAGCTCGTTCGCCGTCTGTATGACGCCGGTGCCGCATCGCTCAAGCTCGAGGGCCGCATGAAGGCGCCCGATTACGTGTACTCCATCGTCGATGTGTATCGTCATCAGATCGACGACATGCTGGCCGGAGCCACCGTTGCCAAGGACGAGGAAGCCGCCCGCCAGCGCCAGCTCAAACGCTGCTTCAACCGCGACTTTACGCATGCCTATCAGGACGGCACCTCGGGCGACGAGATGATGAGCTACGAGCGTTCCAACAACCGCGGCCAGATTGTGGGCACGGTGCTGGGCAGCCGCCCGGCCAACCGCAATGTGCGCGGCCTCAAGCCCGACGACCGCCGTCGCCGCGCCGCCATCGCCCGCATTGAGCTGTTTGAGCCCGTGGGCAAGGGCGACCTGCTGGAGCTTCGCCACGATAACGAGTTTGACCAGTTCCTGACCACCATTGCCGCCGATGATGCCGCCGCCGGTAATGTTATCGAGTGCCGCGTGCCCCGCAGCATGCCCGAGGGCTGCCGCGTCCGCGTGATTCGCAGTCAGCGTGCCATCGACGCCGCCGGCGCCGCGCTCAAGCGCGATGTGCTGCGCCGCCGCGCCGTAGATGTGTCCGTCGTGGCGCGTCTGGGCAAGCCGTTTACCGTTACGCTCACCTGCTGCGACGACCCCGCGCTCACTGCCACCGCCACCGGCTTTACCGTCGAGGCTGCCAAGACCCGCGCCGTCGAGGCGGCAGACCTGGTTGAGCATGTGGGCCGCATGGGTTCCTCGCCCTTTGAGGCAGCGAGCTTTGACGTTTCGCTCGACGCCTGCTGCGGTATGGGCTTCTCCGCCGTGCACAAGGTGCGCGCCGCCGCCTGTAAAGCATTGGAGGAGGCCATTCTGGCGCCGTACGAGGAGCGCGCGAAAACGCTCGAGTTGCCGGTGCTCGATAAATGTACGCACGCCATGCCCGAGCATTACCGTGATGAGCCGCAGATCTGCGCCGCCGTCACCACGCTCGAAGCCGCCGAGGCAGCTCGTGCCGAGGGCGCCGCGCGCATCTATATGACCACCGACGCGCTCGAGGCTGTCGGACTCTCCCCTGCCGATGCATTTGAGCAGGGTATCGTGCCTGTACTCGACGAGGTCTGCCGAGCCGTCGATCACAAGCGCGTCGATCCCTGGATCAATGCCGGAGCCACCGTCGCCGTCGGCAACATCTCCGAGCTCGCCGTAGCCGCGCAGGCCGGTGCCACGGCCGAGATTCGCTCTTGCCTGCCGGTGCACAACACGCCCTGCATGGAGGCGCTTGCCGAGCGCGGAGCCGGTGCGTTTTGGCTCTCGCCCGAGATCACGCTCGACGAGATCGTCTCGCTCGGCGCCGCCGCGCCCGCGGCTCTGGGCATCACCGTCTTTGGCCGCCCGCGCGTCATGACAAGCGAGCATTGCATTCTGCAGGTTGCCAACGGCTGCATCCACGATTGCGCCAACTGCCACCTGCGTGCCCGCAAGCTCTCGCTCAAGAATATCGACGGCAAGGTCATGCCCGTCCGCACCGACATCCACGGCCGCTCTCGCCTGTACGATGCCTACCCCATTGATCTCACGCCACAGGTTCCTCAGCTGCTCGATGCCGGCGTGCGTCGTCTCATGGTGGACGGAACGCTGCTCGAGACGGATGAGGTGGGCCGTGCCGTCGCCCGCGTCCGTCGTGCCGTCGAAGCAGCGCAGGCCGGCCGCAAGCCCGCCGCCCGCCTGCGCGGGGCGACCTCGGGCTGCATGTTTGTGGGAATCAGCTAACCGAAAGGCTTACACGTGAACGAAGAACCTCAAGTCCTCTACTGCGACGCCTGGCTCATGGCCATCGACAAGCCCGCCGGCATGATCGTCCACGGCGACGGCACCGGCGAGCGCACGCTCACCGACTACGCCAGCGACCTGCTGCTGGCAATGGGCGACGGCTTTGCCGCTACCGACATGCAGCCGCTCAACCGCCTGGACCGCGACACCACCGGCGTGGTGCTGTTCTCGCTCGACAAGCAGACGCAGCCCGCCTTTGACCAGATGGTCATCGACCACGCTTTCGTAAAGCACTACCTGGCGCTCGCCGAGGGCAAGATCGACTGGAACGAAAAGCTCATCGACAAGCCCATCGCCCGCGACCGCCACGACAGTCGCAAGATGCGCGTCGGTGCTAGCGGCAAGCCGTCTCAAACGCGCGTGAAGGTACTCAAGCGTCTTAAGAGCCGCCGTGGCCTGCCCACGCGCTCGTATATCGATGTCGAGCTGCTCACCGGCCGCAAGCACCAGATCCGTGTGCATCTGGCGAGTGAGCGTCATCCTCTGGTAGGCGACGAGCTCTACGGCACGCCGCGTCCCTGCGGCCTGATGCTCCACGCCCACAGCGTGTCCTTCACGCATCCCGTAACCGGCGAGCACATCCACATCGAAGCCCCTTGCCCCTGGGAGCCCTAAACCACCACAATGGGGACAGGCACCTTTGTGGTGGTTTTGCCGCAATGGCTCAGCCACGGTCCCAAAACGTCTCGATCTGTAACAGTTAGAACCCATTTTCCGGTCTATCTGTTACAGATCGAGACATTCGAATCCCCCTTAAGGAAAATCTCAATCTGTAACAATAACTCGGCAAAATCGGTCCCAGCTGTTACAGATTGAGACAAAGGGACGGCAAGGTTCGGAAGTATCTCAATCTGTAACACCTAGCCCACTTTTAACGGTCTAGTTGTTACAGATTTAGACAAAACGGCAGACAACAAAAGCGGCAACGCCCGTGATGGACGTTGCCGCTTTTCTATTGAGAAAACTACTCGGTTTTCGTTACTAACCGCCGCAACGGGGACAGGCACCTTTGTGGTGGTTTTGACCTTGCCCTGTCGCTAGACCGTGATGACGTTGTCCATCGACTGGTACTTGGCTGGCACCTCGCCCGCGGTAATAATCGTTGCGTCGCGGAAGTCCGCAAACTTAACGGGCGCCACCATGCCAAATTTACTGGCGTCCGAGATTACGAAGCGTTTGGCGGTATGGCGCATCGAGATACGCTTGACCTGCGCTTCCTCGATATCCGGTGTGGTGAGACCTTGCTCGGCGGCGATACCATTGGAACCCCAAAAGCCGCAGTTGAAGTTATAGCGGTCCAGAGTTGCCAAGGCATCGGGACCGACGAGCGCCTCGGTCTCGGGCTTGAGCTCGCCGCCCAGTACCACGGTGCGCATGCCGCGCAGAGCGAGATGCTGAGCATGGAGCACGGAGTCGGTCACATAGGTGACGCCCTCAAGGCGCGGAAGATGCTCGATGAGCCTAAGCGTCGTCGAACCTGAATCGATGTACACAAAGCTCTCGGGCTCCACAAGCGCCGCCGCACGGGCGCAGATGCGCTCCTTGTCATCATTATGGAGATCGCTGCGCTCGTTGATCGTCAGGTCGCGCGTCACGTGCGCGCGCTCCAGACTTGTCGCACCTCCGTGCACCTTGGCGATACGGTGTGCTCGGTCGAGCGTCTGCAGGTCGCGCCGAATAGTAGACGCCGTCACGCCCAGGGCCTCAGCAAGCTCCGGCACGGTAACCGAGCCGGTCTGCTGCACCATCGACACGATCTCGTTGAGCCTATCTTCCGCAAGCATCGTTTACTCCTCCTCGGGGTACACGACTCCCCAATCGGCGCGGAGCTTGGTCATTAGCTCCATAACATCGGAAGCATAGCCCAGAAGCTCGCGCTTAGAATCATCGCCGGCAACGGCCTTCTCCAGGTCGGCCATCTCGTAGCACAGTGCGTAGGCCTCGGTGCCAGTGTGGACCTCCTCGCGGTGACCGTCTGCAGTCCACACGATGGTCGCATGGTCGGCACGCGGATACTCGTTGACCTCGATATAACACTTGTCGAAGCTGATAACCGAGCGCTTGGGCTGCTTGGAGTGGAGCGTAAGGCTCACGACGCCCAGCTGCTGCTCGGCGTTACGGCAGACAATGCCACCCGCGACGTCAACGCCAGTCTCGCAGGTATTGCCCAGAGATACGACCTCGGCGGGTTGGCTGGCCATAAACAGGCGCATGACGGACAGGGCATAGACGCCAATGTCGAGCATGGCGCCGCCGGCAAGGCTGCGGTTGTAGAATCGGTTGGTCAGGTCGCCGTACTCCTTATAGCTACCAAAGTTGAGCTGGGCGAGGTTCATGCGGCCAAAGTCGCCCGCATCCATGCGGCGGCGCAGCTCCTGATACAAGGGCATGTGGAGCACCGTTGTGGCGTCCATGAGGACCACGTTATGCTCGACAGCAATGGCACGGGCCTCGTCGAGCTCGGCAGAGTTGAGGGTAATGGCCTTCTCGCAGAGCACGTGCTTGCCGGCGGCCAGCGCGGCACGCAGATAGGTGATATGCGTGTTGTGCGGCGTGGTGATATAGACGGCGTCGATGTCCGGATCGGCGTAGAGGTCCTCAACCGTCTCGTACACCTTCTCGACGCCATACTGCTCGGCAAAAGCCTGGGCCTTGGACAGCGTACGGTTGGCAACGCCCGCGAGCTTGCGGCCGGCAAGAGCGAGAGACTGGGCCATTTGGTTGGCGATAACACCGCACCCGATCACAGCCCAACGAAGCTCGGGAGCCGTAAAGATATCATCGGGGAATGGCTTACCCTGGACCGAAGCGAACGCTGCTTTGGCGGCTGCCGCCGCGTCGAGTGGAGCCTGCTTGAAATCTGCCATATGTGCCTCCTGGGTCATGGAGCGTCTAACATTTCTGCCGTCTCTATATTCGCACAAATTAGCGCGTATGTGCGTACTTTTGCGTATATAACCGCCAAATGGTCATAATACAGCCGCAGACGGTGCTTATACACGCATAGCCACGCAATCCTACGCACACAAATACGCACAAATGCGCACTAATCATTACTCAGAGACGGGGAATTCTGCTTAGAACTCGAAAGACAGGATGATCCGCTTCGCCTCGTCGCTCATGGCGCGCTGCAGCTCTAAGGACCGTCCCAAACTGCCGACAGAAAAGGAACGTCCCAAACTGCAGACAGAAAAAGAACGTCCCCAGGCGCCGGCATTTCAAGAGCACTCATTTAAGTCTGTCCCCAATGAGTGCAATCACTCATGTAAGTCTGTCCCCAATGAGTGGGAGCAATCAGAGACTCTTTGCGAGGGAGGCCGGACGTGGCCTTCCTCGTTTTTATTCATGGACTTTAGTCCGTGCCGCGCGGCACGCGCGGCATAGAAAGCCACCCGCTCAGCGGGTGGAGGCCAATTTCCGCTACGCGACAAAAACCTTCCCCCTAGCATGAGGATTGTTCAGGTCATCATACTAGGGGGAAGGTGATTGCTGTGGCCCAGAAAGCCAACAGCCTCGCGTACACGAAATGGCTGTGCAAGTACCGCATCGCACCGAGGTCAAGCTCATCGCCGCCATCGTCGAGAAGCACCCCAAGGTGCGCTTTGCCGCGAGCCGCACCTCGGCCCACGCCGACCTCTACGACCGTATGGAGCAGGCCCTGTGCGAGCGCGTGGCCAACGCGGTGGAGGTCGTCCGCTCCGACATCAGCCCCGCGCTTCTTGTCCACACCGGTCCAAACCTCGTGGGTGTGGCGGTCCAGGGACTCTAGCGGAGGCGGGGCGTCCTGCCCCAAAAACAAATGCAAAAGACGAGCACTTCTTGCCGCTCAATTGGCAAGAAGCGCTCGTCTTTTCTTAACGCGTTGTATGGCGGAGAGAGCGCAAGTTACGCGAGCGCCCTTCTTGCCAGCTCGGCCGCGCCGAGGATTCCTTGGTCGCCGCCGCAGCCCGGGGCGCAGATGTAGCTCTCCATGTCCTTAAGCTCGGCGGTCTGGATGTAGCCACCCAGATATTCGAGGGTCTTCTTGCGGACGATGCCGTAGAGCTGCTCCTGGTGCATCACGCCGCCGCCGAGGACGATGCGGCGAGGCGAGTACATGAGCACGAGGTTCGCGCACATCTGCCCCAGATAATCCCCCTCGAGCGCCCACACCTCATCGTTGTCCGCGAGCTCGGCCGCGGGCTTTCCCCAGCGCGCGGCGATGGCGGGGCCGGAGGCGAGCCCTTCGAGACAGCTCGCGTGGCTCGGGCAGACGCAGCGTCCCTCCTCGGTGGGACGGGTCCTTACCAGCATGTGACCGGCCTCGGGGTGCAGCATGCCGTGAAGGAGTCTGCCCGCGCACATGACGCCCGCGCCCACGCCGGTGCCGATGGTCACGTAGACGGCGTCCTCGAGCCCCTTGCAGCAGCCGAAGACCACTTCGCCGAGGCAGGCAACGTTAACGTCCGTGTCGTAGGCCACCGGAATCCCGAGGTCGTCGGCGAACGCGGCGCGAAGACCATGGCCTCGCCACGCGAGCTTGGGCGTCTGGAGGATGGAGCCGTAGCGCTCGTCGTTGGGGTCGACGCAGGTCGGGCCGAAGGCGCCGATGCCCAACGCGTCCACATCGCGGGCGGTGAACCACTCGATCATCTGCGGGACGGTCTCGGCGGGCGTAAGCGTCGGGGTCTCCATACGGTCGAGGACCTCGCCGTCGCCGGACACCACGGCACAGACCATCTTGGTCCCGCCGGCTTCGAGGGCGCCGAGCCTCATTTGCTTTTCGCTCATGTGATCCTCCTTACAAAGGGACGCCCGCAGTCATGGTCAACCACGGGCGCCCATAACGTTGGCTTGTTTCGAGGCGACCCTACCTGGGCACGCGGTCCTGCCTCGCGGCAAACGGGGCGAGCACGGCGTGCGGCTCGCTTTGGTACCAGTAGGCGACGGTGGAGATGTCGTCCTCGCGCTCGTAGAGCTTGATGTCGTCGTTGCCGAGGTCCTGGAACGTCACGCGCAGGTCCTCCTTGAACGAGATCGGGTCGGGAAGGTGCCACCTGTAGAGGCCGTGCCTGGGCAGCGCGTCGTCGTTAGTCGCGAGCATCGGATTCGGGTTCGGCTTGCCCGCGCTGAAGCGGTCGCGCGTGGCGTCGCGCGTCGAGCGGTACGGGTAGCCGGCGAACAGCGTGTTGAAGCACTGCGCCTCGGGCAGCGCGTGGGGCGGCCTGTCGAGGAAGGCCCAGGCACCGCCGAAGTAGTCCTCGGCTCCCGTCGAGGTGACCGTGGGAAACTCCTCGTCGCCGTCGAGGAAGAACTTCATCTCGCCCTCGCCCCACCAATAGCGCTCCAGGGCGCACAGGGCCATGTAGGTGCCGACGTAGTAGCCCTTGCCGCGCACGCCGTCGAGCACGGTGTAGTCGACGCCCCTGCGGGTGCTGCGCTCGCGGTTAAAGCGGGCGTGGAAGTACATGGCGTCGTCCGGCACGTCGGTGAGCGCGTAGTTGAACGTGTAGAAGATGTACTTAATGAACCCGGGGTGCTCGCTCGTAAGCGTGACCTTGGCGTGCTTCCTGAAGGGCATCTCGAAGTAGCAGTTCATGCCGCCCGTCGGGTTCACGCAGATGGGCATCGAGTTGACGATGGCGCGCTCACCGAAGCCGTTGCAGAAGAAGTCGCCGACAGGGCACTCGACCGAGGGGGTCTCCTCGTCGTCCCAGTAGAAGCGCAGCACGAGGTCACGCATGACGAAGCTGCCGGCGGCGGTCTTGTCGGGGACGGTCATCCAGATGTGGCGGATGATGCCGGGGCCCTCGATGTCCGCGAGCGTGATGGTCTCGCCGGACTCAAGGGGCACGCAGCACGAGCCCTTGCGGCCGACGCCGAGGTGGCTGGCCGACATGGCGGCGCGGCCCTTCTCGCCCGTGATGTTCTCGGGGGTGATGGCGCGGCTTTCCTCACCGCCGTGCATCCACACGTCCTTAAGGAACTCTCTCATCGTCGACCTCCTCTATTCGTCGTCGTCGCACTCGGCGGAACTGGCACCGTTCACGTAGATGATCTGCTGGCGCGCCTCGTTGACGAGGGCGTCGAAGTCGAGTTTCTCGTCGGGGCGCGCGAGCGCGACCGTCATGGCGAGCGGGAGGTTGACACCCGCGATCACGTGGATCCGGTCGGAGGCGAAGCGGGAAAAGCGCTGGTTCACGCTGCCGCCGTACGCGTCGGTGAGGACGACGACCTCGTCAGTGCCCGAAAGAGCCGCCTCGACCGCCGCGTCGAGCCCCTCGCCGTTGTCGTTCACGTAGGCGCACACGGCGTTGACGGCGTCGCCCTTACCCGTAAGGAACTCGAGGGTGTCCTTGAAGCCCTGGGCGAGAAGGGAATGGCTCGCCACAACTATCTTTCTCATTGATTCACCAATCTCTTGGGTCGAAGCTAGGCGAGGATGCCGGCGGCGGAGGCGACCATCGCGAGGACGATCACCACGAGGATGAGGGCCGTCATGCTCGCGTTCTTCTTGGTAAGAAGGTAATACGCGCTTCCCGTGATGGCGGCGGGGATCATGGCAGGCAGGATCTTGTCGAGCAGCGGCTGAATCTCCATCGCGACGTCGCCGAAGCTGAAGCTAATCGGGCAGGTGACGCCGATGACCGAGGCGATGAGGCAGCCGACCACGGTGAGGCCGAGCACGGAGGCGGCGGCAGTGAGGTTGGGAAGCTTCTCGCTGAAGTCGGTAACGAGCTTCACGCCCTGCTTGTAGCCGAACTCGAGGGCGTGCATGCGGACCCAGAAGATGGCCAGGATGAGCGCGAACCAGATGCCGGCTCCCACGGGGTTGCCCTCGATGGCCATGTAGGCGGCGATGGAGCCCATGATGGTCGGGATCATGGTCATGAGCAGGGAGTCGCCGACGCCGGCGAGCGGTCCCATGGTGCCGATCTTCAGGTCTTGGACGGCGTCCGCCGCCGCTAGGCCGTCGCGCTCCTCCATGGCCACGCAGGCGCCAAGGATGATGGCGGCGAGCCAAGGCTGGGTGTTGTAGTAGCGGAAGTGGTTGTTGAGCGCTTGCTTATAGTCCTCGTCGTTCGTGTAGATCTTCCTCAGGACCGGCGAGAGGGCGTAGGCGACTGAGGCGCCCTGCTGGGTCTGGTAGTTGAAGGTGCACACGCTCATGAGCCAGCGCCAGTTCGCGTTGCGCAGGTCCTTCTTGGTGACCTTGTAGCCGGAGGGCTTGCCCTCGGCGACGGCGGTGATGTTCTCGTTTTCCATGGTTACTCATCCTCTCCGATGAAGGCGTCTGCGGAAGCGTGGGCGGCGAGCTCGGTGTCCCTCTCGGCACGCTGGTAGAACGCAATCGCGAGGGCAACGCCGACGATGGCGGCGCCGATGATGGGCACGTTCAGGAAGGCCGAGAGGAAGAAGCCGGCGAGCAGGTACTGGAAGTACTTGGCGGTTGGCATGTAGCGGAGCAGCATGGCGATACCGACGGCCGGGAGCATCTTGCCGGCGAGGGTGAGGCCGGAGAGGAACCACTGGGGCATGACCTCGAGGAGCCAGTTGACGGCGGGCTGGCCGAGCGTCACGGAGACAAAGACGGGCAGGGCGGCGCACAGGCCGAAGAGCGCGGGGCAGACCCACAGGATGGCGTTCATCTGATTGAACTTACCCTCGTTGCAGAACTTCTGGGACTTCTCGACGACAAAGCCGTTGAGGATCTTGGCGACGACGTCGAGCTGGATGCCGAGCATGCCGACCGGCAGGCCGATGGCGAGGCCCGTGTCGGAGCCCAGGGTCACGCCGTAGGCGGTGGCGATGATGGCCATCGTGCCGTAGTCGGGAATGGAGGAGCCGCCGAAGCCCGCGACGCCGAGCTGCATGAGCTGAATGGTGCCGCCGATGACAAGGCCGGTCTTCCAGTCGCCCATGACGACTCCGGTGATGAGGCCCCAGAAAACGGCGTAATTGACGAAGATCATCGGGATGCCGTAGTAGTCCACGTGCTTGATGAAGGCCAGCAGGGTCAAAAGGACGACCTGCAGGATAGTGAAGTTGACCATATTTCCCCCTTAGATGAGGTCTGCGACGGAGACGGGCTTGTCGGCGGGCACGAACTGGGCCGTCACCTTGACGCCACGGGCGATGAGCGCCTTGTAGCTCTGGACGTTCTCGGCGGAGGCGTAGGCGCGCTGGGTGAGCTGGATGCCGTCCTCCTTGACGAGCGAGCCGCCGACGACCAGCGACGGGAGCTCGACGCCCGACTCGACCAGGCGAAGCATCGTCTCGGGCTCCTTGGCGATGACGAAGACCTTCTCGCGGTCGTACTTGCCCGCGGCGAAGTTCTTGAGCGCGGTCTGCTCGGAGATGATCGAAACGGCCATGCCCGCGGGGCGCGCCATCCTCATGGTGGACTTCAGGACCTCGTCGCCGGCGACCTTGTCGTCGATGACCATGACTCGGGTCGCGCCCGACACCGGGGCCCACTGCGTCACGATGATGCCGTGAAGCAGGCGATTGTCGATTCGTGCCATAACAACACTCATGTTTGCTCCTATCAAATGAAGTTTTGCGTTCGGTACTGCCTCGGCGCTATCCGGATTCGCGCCGGGCAAGGGGTTATCGGATTATTGAGGACGCGCGGTCAGCTTGCGGCGGCGCGGGGAAGGTCACTCGTCGAGCAGGAGGTCCGAGGAGCCGAGGCGCTCTTCTCGCGCCGGGGCGGCGCTCACGCTTATGTAGTCGAAGACATATGCGATCTCGCTTACGGGAACCTCTACGCGATAGCGCGTCGAGATGCTCGAGAAGCTCTGCCTGAAGGACTCGATGAAATCGGCGCGTTCCTCCTCGAAGCGATCCTGGCCAACGTAGGTCTCAATGGGGTTTCTGGTAACAAGGCGCTCGACGAGACAGCAGAGGTGAACGTAGAGCCCAATGATGGCGTTGCTGCCGATCTTCTCGCCTGTCCTGCGCTGAAGCTCGTGCACGGCGCTCTCGATCTCATGGAATAGCCGCTCCGGGTCGAGGATGGTGATGGAGCGGATGACGTTCTGCAGCGTCATGTTCGAGAGCAGCTTCTCGTGGAAAGAAGAGAGCTCGGAAGCGTCAAGCCACCTGCCGAACACGGCATCAACCTTAGAGGCGGACGCCGTCGACATGATGTCCTCGAGGGCGACGAAGGGGACGGAGGCGACCCCGGGGTCTCCCGTGCCGATGACGGCGCAGACGCGGTGCTCGGAGAAAACGGCGTCGTTCGACCCGTTCGCGACGAGCTGCTTGAAGGGCCTCGTGAGCAGGCGCGCGCCTATGGTGCGCGGGAGGCTCTGCGAGACGAGCTGGCGTATCCTCTCCGCGGCGTCGACCCCGGACTCGGAGCAGAAGACGATGGCGTCCTCACGGTTGACGCGCTCGATCACCTTGCAGTGCGTCACGCACGCGGCGGTCGCATCGCCAAGAACCTCGGCGATGGACTTGCCGCCGAGCAGCCCGACCCCGATCTCGAGCGCAAGACCGGTAGAGACGTTGTTCACCACGCCGATAGTGGAGTCGGTAACGTTCTCGAGGGCCTTATAGGCCTCCTCCAAGGAGCCCATGTCGACGAGGAACACGACCCCGGTACAGTAGGAATGGCGGTCGACGAGGCGCTGGAGCGGACCGACGATGTCCTTCAGCTGCTGGTCGTAGGGCATGTCGACAGCCTCGTACACATGCATGCCGAGCATACGGTTCGCCGCGTCGGCGATGCTCGTCGCCGTTGAGTAGCCGTGGGACAAGATGACGCAGAGCGTCCGAAGGGCCTTCGCATCGCGAGACTCCGATGCGACGCACAGCGTCAGAAGCGTCTTCGTGAAGTGATCGAGCGAGATTCCCAGCGCCCCTTCCACGTCTGCGGCGACCTGATCGGAGACACTCGAGGCAAACGGCAATTCGGAGGTCACGGCACCGAGGAGATGGGAGATTTGCTCCGCACAGGCAGACTTTCGCTTAGCCAGGCCGATACCCGGCCACAACTGCAGGCAAATCTCCTGGGCCAGTAGAAAAGCGACCTTCCTCGAAAGCTCGATGCCATAAGAAGAGCCTGCGTCGGCAAGGACCGCGCCCACGACGCGCTCGAAGGCGCGCGACCTCGAGGAGGCGACGCCGTGGTCGAAGATCAAGTGATCCTCAACGCCGCGCACAGCGGAGACAGCTTGCGAGACAAGCTCGGAGACAGAGAGCTCCCCGGCGCAGAATCGCTCATCGAGGGAGCACAGGGCATCGAGCGCCTGCTCGACCGGCCCTGTGCTCTCGGCGGCATCCAGAGACGCGTCGATCAGAACGCCATCGTCGGGCTGTTGATCGATCTGCGCGGAGGAGAGGAGCCCGCTGGGAAGAAGATACGGGCGAACGACGACGTAGTCGCCCTCGCGATTGAGGAACGCTTTGGCGCAGCAGTTCGTCACGCAGGCGCGCAAGCCGGCGATGTTATCGGAAAAGTCCGCGTTCACGAGGCAACGGTATGCGCCGCGGCTGATCTTCACATCAGAACCGATTCGGCACCCCTCGCTGCGCAGGAAGCTCAAGATGAGATCCTCGCGCTCCTCGGGGGTCCGCTCCTTGAGTGAGGGGACGCGGGCACAGATGGGCATTTTGCTGTAGGCCGAGGAAACCTTCAGGTCATCGGCGGAAAGCGTCGTCGAAAGAACGAGGCGAGCGCGCGGCGCATCCTGGGAGGCATCGAGCCCGAGGGCCGTCGCAAGGCAGTGCTCCATCGCAGAGGGAGAGAGTGCCTCGATGCCGTTGACAAAGACCACACCCCCGCGCGCTTTCGCGATCGACTCGTCAAGAAGCCCGTTGAACGAGGCGGCGTCCGGGACCCCGGCGCAGTCGATGCGCACATAGGAGGAGTCGCGGGACAGCAAGCCCTGGTTCTTGCCGTACTCGTACACAAGGCGAGAAAGGAAAGACTTACCGACACCCACGCCGCCGCTCAAGAGGATGGGCAGGCCAAACGGAGGGTACTGAACCGCAGCCTTGCACTGCTCGACAACGGAGCTGAGGCTCATGTCGAAGCCCACGGCACGCGCGAAGTCGCGGTGATCGGCGATTCCCGTCGCCTGGATGAGGTCGGCGAGCGAGGCATACTCGCTTGCAGAGAGCTTTACCTGAAAACGCTTCTGGAACGCGCGGCGATGAAAATAACGGACAGGCCTGCCCGCCACCTTAACCACAAGACCGGCGCGAACAAGGTCGTTGAGGTACTGGCTCGCCAGGCTCCTGGAGATGATGAGCGTCTCGGCGATGTCGGAGGTGGACAGGCGGGCAAGGTCGTCGAGCGAGACGGCAGAGGTGAGGGCCTCGAGATGCTCGAGAATCCTGTCCCTCATGTCGACGGGTTTCTTTGCCAAGCTGTCCTGTGTGGTCTTGTCCATGACTTCTTACCTCCTCGTACAAGGAGTATAAGGGGAGAACAGAGAACGGAAGGGGGCGCGTGGGGGAATCAACAGCTCCGAGGAAAAGTCCACCACTTGAGGGGCAGAAAACAACGGCCATTGAACATTCAGGGCCGACGCTCAACACTTCGGCTCGACACTTCGCTTTGGAAAGGGCCCCGGCGCGCCGGGCCTAAAGCTTAACCATGCGCGCGGCGATGCGGGCGCAGTCGCAGGCGGCCTTCTTCTCGAAGGTGTTGTAGTCGACGACCCGGCCCTCGGCGCAGGGCTTGTCGCTGATGGCGCGCACGACGACGAGGGGCACGCCGTTGAGATAGGAGGCCTGCGCGATGGTGCAGCCCTCCATCTCGCAGCACAGGTCGCCGAAGGCCGCGAGGATTCGCTCCTTCTGTTCCGCGGGCGAGACGAACTGGTCGCCGGAGACGACGCGGCCCTTGAGGACCTTAATGTCGGGGGCGACGGCGGCCGCGGCGGCGCACGCCGCCAGCAAGGGCCGGAACGGATCGCGCAAGATCAAGGCGTCGCCCGGGAGGTCGGGCGTTACCGTCAGCCGGCGCCGCGTCTGCCGCATCATGAGGGAGAACGGCCTGGCCGGCGCATACGGCAGGAAGAGGTTCAAGGTGCACCCCGGGGCGGTCAACGAGGCCGACGTGTCGAACGTCGTCGCGCGCGGCTTCGGCGGCAGGGCGCCGTGCACCCATATATGCAGCGACTTGGCCTGCGTGCGCGTCGGGGCGTCGTGGAACTACGTCTGCCTGCTCGTCGACCTCTGCAACGGGGAGATCGTCGGCCACTCCGAAGGACCGAGGAGGGACGCGCGGGCTCCGAGCCAAGCTCTTGGATTACGTGCACTGGTACAACAACTTCAGGATCCACTCGACGCTGGGCTACATGTCGCCGGTCGAGTTCAGGGAGGCGGGGCCGTCCCTCCCGGAATCGTCCAAATAAGTGTTGCCAATCCATAGCCAATCCAGCCATCATCTTCGCGAAGGCGGACGTCAGGAAAAGCTCGGCTTGAGCTCGGTCGGACGCGGTCTGTGGGGCATCATTCAGGCTCAGGGGGTCTCCTTGTCTTCTTCGGTCGCAACCTGAATGATAGGGACGGCCCCTTCTCTCTTTCCCCTTCGTTTTCGACGCGTCACCCTCTCGGCGGGCTTAAGGCCCGCGCTCGCGGGTGCAGGGGCTACGCCCAAACCCCAAAAACGTAACGCCGTGCTCGAAGCGTTTCCGGACGTCAGCGTAATCTCAAATCCCGTTCGTCAACTCATGGGCAAGCCACCTGAGACTACTCATTTCTCCTACTGGCAATGAAGACCTGCGACCTGCAGTTTTGCAAACTGCTTGAAAGCCACCTGCGTTGATTCACTTCCTATTGCAGCTGGCGGCTTGCACGCGAAAAGGCATTTAAGTTTCAAAACGGGCGTTTTCGGCGCTATCGAGCCTCCAAAGGCATCCCGCCGCGCCCTTTGGGACAAAAACAAAAACTCATAGCCCTGAGTTCGAAAATAGTTTTTGGAGTTGTCCCGACTTTTGTCCCCGAAGCCGACGAAACGCGACAGGGTATCACCTGGCGGCACTCGATTCGAGACGGCACCGAAAACTGGATGCAACCGGAATGACGGGACGGCAGAACCGAAGCCATCGAGTGGGGATAGAAAAAGGCCCGGGTGCCTTGGGGCATCCGGGCCTTTGCTAGCAACTTGATGTTGCGGGCAGCTTAGAACTTGTGGCCGCACTTCTTGCAGACGCGCAGCTTGTTCTTGCCGTCCTTCTCGTGACCGACGCGGGTAACCTTACCGCACTCGGGGCAAACGAGATTGACGTTGGAGGCGTCGATAGGAGCCTCCTGCGAAACGATGCCGCCCTGCTGGTTGGCAGCGTTGGGCTTGACGGCCTTCTTGACGACCGAAACGCCCTCGACAACGACCTTGTTCTCGGCGGGGAGAGCACGCAGGACAACGCCCTGCTTGCCGCGATCCTTACCAGAGAGAACCTGGACCTTATCGCCCTTCTTGATATACATATATCTCCCCTAACTACAGGGTCTCGGGAGCGAGCGAGACGATCTTCATGTACTTCTTGTCACGAAGCTCGCGAGCGACAGGCCCGAAGATACGGGTGCCGACGGGCGAACCATCGTTGTTGATGACAACGCAGGCGTTCTCATCAAAGCGAATGTAGGAGCCATCCTTGCGGCGGATCTCCTTAACGGTGCGAACGACGACGCAACGGACAACGTCCTTCTTCTTGACGTTGGCGCCAGGGGTAGCCTCCTGGACAGCACCGATGAACACATCGCCGATGCCTGCATAACGACGCTTGGAACCGCCAAGCACCTTGATGCAGCGAATCTTGCGAGCGCCGGAGTTGTCGGCGACGTTCAGCATGGTTTGCATCTGAATCATGGTAGATGTTCCTCCGAACTAAGAACCGAAGAGAGGTGCGCTGCCTTTATACGGCCTGTGGTATGCAAGCCAGGCATACGCACATCTTCGGAAACGTACAAGTCGTAAGAGCGACTGCTTATTTAGCGCGCTCGACGACCTCGATGAGGCGCCAACGCTTCATCTTGGACATAGGACGGGTCTCCATAACGCGGACGGTGTCGCCCACGCCAGCCGTGCACTCCTCGTCGTGAGCGTGCAGCTTCTTGGAGCTGGTCATCATCTTGCCGTACTTGGGGTGACGCTTGCGCTCGGTGATGGTGACAACAATGGTCTTGGCACCGGAGACGGAGGTAACGACACCCGTACGGACCTTACGCGAGTTACGCGAATCAGTCATGTTCTCTCCTTAGGTCCTACTCGGCGACAGCGGACTTCTCCGCTGCGATCTCACGGGCGCGCTGCTCCGTGAGGACGCGAGCGATGTCCTTCTTCACGGTGTTGACGCGAGCGGTGTTGTCCAGCTGGCTGGTGGCCATCTGGAAACGAAGGTTAAAGAGCTCGGCGCGCATTTCCTTCAGCTTCTCAACGAGCTGAGCGTCCGAGAGCTCACGAATCTCTGCGGGCTTCATTAGTTCTCCTCCTTGGCGGCGGCGGCGTCCTCAGCAGCCCACTTGGCCTCGAGAGCGGCCTCCTCAGCCATCTCCTTCTCGATGCGCTGCTCAGCGTTCTTGGCAGCAACAATCTTGGTCTTGATGGGAAGCTTGTGCTGTGCAAGACGCAGAGCCTCGCGAGCGACCTCCTCGGGCACGCCCTTGACCTCGAACATGATGCGGCCGGGCTTGACGACGGCCACCCACTCCTCGGGGTTACCCTTACCAGAACCCATGCGAGTCTCGGCAGGCTTCTTGGTGATGGGCTTATCGGGGAAGATCGTGATGTAGACACGACCGCCACGCTTCATGTAGCGGGTCATGGCAATACGAGCGGCCTCGATCTGACGGTTGGTGATCCAATGGGCCTCGAGAGCCTGGATACCAAACTCGCCGAAATGCAGCTCGGTATTACCCTTGGCCTGGCCCTTCATGGAGCCACGCTGCACCTTGCGGTGAAGAATACGCTTAGGGGCAAGCACTACTGACCCCTCCTCTCGGAGTTACGACGACGAGGACGGGAAGAGCCCTCGAGTGCAGGGTTGGGAACAGGCTGGCCCGGGAGCTTCTCGCCCAGGTAGATCCAGACCTTCACGCCGCAAGCGCCCATGGTGGTGCTGGCGACAGCCGTGCCGTAGTCGATCTTGGCACGGAGGGTGTGCAGAGGCACGCGACCCTCACGGTACCACTCACGACGGCCCATCTCGGCACCGCCGAGACGACCGGAGCACTGGATACGGATGCCCTTAGCGCCGGCCTTGCGGGCGGACTGGACAGCCTTGCGCATAGCGCGACGGAAGGCAACGCGGCCCTCGAGCTGCTCGGCGATAGACTGAGCAACGAGGTTGGCGTCGAGCTCGGGGCGCTTGACCTCGACAACGTCGACGGAAAGCTGGCCCTTGGAGACGCCAGCGACCTTCTCGAGCTCGGTGCGGAGGGTATCGATCTCGGCACCCTTCTTACCGATGACAACGCCGGGGCGAGCGGTGAGGATGATGACCTTCACCTTGTCGCCAGCGCGCTCGATCTCGACGCGGGAGACAGCTGCGCGGGAAAGACGCTTCTCGAGGTACTTGCGGATCTCGAGATCGTTACCGAGGGTCTTAGCGTAATCCTTCTCTGCGAACCAGCGGGAGCGCCAGTTCTCGGTGATGCCAAGACGGAAGCCGGTGGGGTAGACTTTCTGACCCATACAGCTTTACGCCTCCTTTCGAGGAGCAACGACGACGGTGATGTGGGAAGTACGCTTCAGAATGCGAGAAGCGGAACCCTTGGCGCGGGGACGGATGCGCTTAAGCGTCGGACCCTCGTCAACATAGGCAGCGGCGACAACCAGGTTGTCGGCACGCAGACCGTTGTTGTTCTCGGCGTTCGCAACGGCGGAACGGAGAACCTTCTCGACATCCACGGCGACGGCGCGGTCGCAGAAGTGGAGGATGTCGAAGGCCTGAGCGACAGGCTTGCGGCGGATCAGATCGACCACCAGGCGGGCCTTGCTGGGGGAAACACGCACGTACTTAGCGACGGCGCGAACCTCGGTGGCCTCAGTTTCAATAGACTTAGTTGCCATTTACGGTTAACCCCCTATTTGGCCTTGTGGCCACGGAACGTACGAGTCGGCGCGAACTCGCCGAGCTTGTGACCAACCATGGACTCGGTAACATACACGGGCACATGCTTGCGGCCGTCGTGGACGGCGATGGTGTGACCAACCATCTCGGGGAAGATGGTGGACGCGCGGGACCAGGTCTTCACGACGTCCTTCTTGCCAGCCTCGTTCATCGCGGTGATACGCGAGAGAAGGCGAGTCTCCACGAACGGGCCCTTTTTGAGACTTCTGCTCATAAGTGCTTTCTCCTAAAACTCGGTATCCGAAATTACTTCTTACGGCGACGAATGATGTGCTGGTTCGAGACCTTCTTCTTCTTGCGCGTACGAAGGCCCTTCGTCGGCTTACCCCAGGGGGTAACAGAGGGACGACCAGAGGTGTGGTTCTTGCCCTCGCCACCGCCGTGCGGGTGGTCGACAGGGTTCATGACGGTACCGCGGACGGTCGGGCGCACGTTCATGTGACGCTTACGGCCGGCCTTGCCGATGACGATGTTGGAGTGATCGGCGTTGCCGACCTCACCGACGGTGGCGCGGCAGGTAACGAGGATGCGGCGCATCTCGGAGGAAGGCATACGGACGATGGCGTACTTGCCCTCCTTACCCATCAGCTGGCAGGAGTTACCGGCGGAACGGGCGATAGCAGCGCCCTTGCCAGGCTGGAACTCGACGGCGTGGATGAGCGTACCGACGGGGATGTCGGCGAGGGGCAGAGCGTTGCCCGGCTTGATGTCGGCGTCAGAACCGGACATGATGGTCTGACCGACCTCGAGGCCCTTGGGGGCCAGGATGTAGCGCTTCTCACCGTCAGCATAGTGCAGCAGAGCGATGCGAGCGGAACGGTTCGGATCGTACTCGATCGTGGCAACCTTGGCGGGCACACCGTCCTTGTTGCGCTTGAAGTCGATCACGCGGTAACGACGCTTCACGCCGCCGCCCTGGTGGCGGGTGGTGATGCGGCCGTTGTTGTTACGACCGGCCTTCTTGGGCAGGGGCTCGAGAAGAGACTTCTCGGGCTTGGTGCAGGTGATCTCGGAGAAGTCGGAGATCGTCTGCCAACGCCTACCAGCGGAGGTCGGCTTAAGGTGCTTTACAGCCATTACAATCCCTTTCAATAGGAATCCGTTAGCCATCGCAGACAGGGATTCGAGGTTCTGCCTCGGGTGCGATGACACCGGACGTATACACGGTTCCGGGCGTGTCCATTTTATACGCCCAAAACCTTGAGCTCCCGCCTCCCCTATTTGGGAGGCATGAGCTCACTCAACAGCAGCGAGTCTTAGGCCTGGTTGCCAAAGACCTCGATGGTGTCGCCCTCGGCCAGCGTGACGATGGCCTTCTTCCAAGAACGGGTCTTGCCGGCGACATAGCGCACGCGCTTGGTCTTGGGCTTGACCGTCAGGGTGTTCACGCGAACGACCTTGACGCCGAAGATCTCCTCGACAGCGTCCTTGATCTGATACTTATTAGCATCCTTGGCGACCTCGAACGTGTACTTGTTCAGCTCCATGCCGGAGAAGGAACGCTCGGACACGATCGGACGGATGATGATCTCGTGGGCGGTCATTTATGCAAGCACCTCCCCGAAGTGAGCGGCGATGTCGGCGGGCATCAGCACAGCGTTGTTGTTGACGAGATCGTAGGTGTTGGCCTCGTCAGCGGTGATGATGAACGTCTTGGGAATGTTGCGGAACGACAGGTAGGCGTTGACGTCCTCATCGCGAACGATGATGGTCAGACGCTTGCCCTCAAGGCCGAGAGCCTTGAGCATGGCGACGGCAGCCTTGGTGGAAGGCTTCTCGAAGCCGTAGTCGTCGACGAGCACGAGCTCGCCATCGGCCAGCTTGGCGGACAGCGCGGAGCGCATAGCCAGCTTGACCTCCTTGTTGTTCATACGCTTAGCGTAGGAACGGGGCTTGGGGGCGAAGACAACGCCACCATGACGCCACTGGGCAGCACGGATGGAACCCTGACGGGCACGGCCGGTGCCCTTCTGACGCCAAGGCTTCTTGCCGCCACCGGAAACCTCAGAGCGACCCTTAGCAGACTGGGTGCCCTGACGCCAAGAGGCCATCTGGCACTTGACGATGTGGTGCATAACGTGGATGTTCGGCTCGATGCCGTACACCTCAGCGGCGAGCTCGGCCTCGGCGACCTTCTTGCCCTCGCTGTTCTTTACTTCAAACTTTGCCATTTAAGTGTTCTCCTTGGTATGACGCTGGGCTAAATGGGCTGGGCCCTTAGGCCATACGGATGGCGACGAGACCATTCTTGGCACCCGGGACAGCGCCCTTGACCAAGATGAGGTTCTGCTCGGCATCGATGCGGACAACGGAAAGGTTCTTGACGGTAACGCGCTCGTTACCCATGTGACCGGCCATCTTGACGCCCTTGAGGACGCGCGCAGGATAGGCGCACTGACCGATAGAACCGGGGTGACGCTGGAAGTGAGAACCATGCGTCATAGGACCGCGGCGCTGACCCCAGCGCTTGATGCGACCCTGGAAGCCCTTACCCTTGGAGGTACCGATGACGTCGACCTTCTCGACATCAGCGAAATCAGCGACGGTGACGACCTCGCCGACCTTGTGCTCCTCGCCGTTCTCGACGCGGACCTCACGAAGGAAGCGGACAGGCTCGACGCCAGCCTTGGCGAAGTGACCAGCCATGGGCTTGTTCACGTTCTTGGCCTTGATGTCGCCGAAACCGATCTGGACGGCGTCATAGCCGTCGGTTGCCTGAGTTTTAACCTGCGAGACAGCGCAGGGGCCAGCCTGGATGACCGTGACGGGAACGACGTTGTCGTCCTCGTCCCAAACCTGGGTCATGCCAATCTTGCGGCCGAGAATCATGCTGATCAAGATATGATCCCAACTCTCGCGTGGTCTTGGGACAATGCGTACACCACCGAGCGTACGCCCCTAGAGGACCACTACTTACACGACGTGCTCCCCAGCCTTGTATTTCGCCCGGACTACCTGACAACCCTATTAAGCAGGCATTTTGTCCAGCCAGAATACTCCCCTGGTTACACACAGCTGTTTAGTATACACGGCTGCGGGCGTATCCATCGAGATTCATATTTCACTCACATTGTTTACGCAGGTAAAGTGCTTGGAGTCGCCTGAGCTTGGCAGAGGGGCGGCGAAATATATTAAGTTTGCTGCTCTACAGTCCTGCGCAAGACGGAAAGCACATTAAGTGCTTTCCTTTGCGTGCGGAACTCGCGACAAACTTAATATATTTCGCCGCCCCTCTGCCAAGCTCGGGATACGACACGTTGATGTCTGCTTAACTCTGCTCGTTCAGCTAATTACTTTGTTGAGGGTCCACTATTTGCTGGAGGGCGAACTTGCACTTCATTGGCTCGCCTTCTGCTTGTAGCTTTGCCTCATCGAAATCGAAGATCATGATGGCGCAGTTGGGGAGTTTTGTTGGGAGCTCGAAGCCCTCTGGGGCTGCAGCCTTGATGAATTGACGGCTGGCGCTGCCGTGGCTTACTGCTAGGAGGGTTTCGATGCCCTCGGCGCTTATGAGATTGGTGAGGGTGTCTACCATGCGCTCTTGCAGTGCCTGGCTTCCTTCTCCTCCGAATGGGATTAAGTCCTCGCCTGGATCCCAGACGTCGGTGGGCAGGGCGTCGTGGGGGCCTTCTTCGAAGGTGCCGTAGCTGCGCTCGATAATGCCTTCACAGGGCTCGACTGCTGCGTCCGGGCCGAGGAGCTCGCATGCGACGAGCTGAGCTGTGTCCATGGCTCGGCCTAAGGGCGAAGAGACCACTTTGTCGGGGACAACGTCGTGGCTCTTGAGCCATGCGGCTGCCATTCCCGCTTGTTTGCGGCCAAGGTCGGTCAGCGGTGAATCGCAGCGGCCCTGGACCAGCTTTTTGACGTTGAACTCCGTCTGACCGTGGCGGAGTAGATACAGCTTCTTCATGCTCTCCCCTTCTGCATAACCTGCTTTGCCGGCACAGCCTTACTCGTGGGTATGTCCTACGTAGTCTTCGTCGATCGTAATCTTGGCAATCGACCTGGGGTATTCCGATTCGACCCGTTGTGCCAGCGCGTGCTTTAAGTCTTCGGCACTCATCTGCAGATCCGAGGGACGCACGCAGTCGAAGATCACGTTGGTGTGCGTAGGACCCGGCACACAGCGCAAATCGTGAATTGAAAGGCGGCTATCGATCTGTTGGGCCATGGCATTGATGCGTAAACGCATGCTCGCCACCTTAGGGTCGTCGGTCACGATGGGGTCGTAATGGAGCGTGACAATCATGCCGTCTTCGACCCTAAACGACTGCTCGATGTTATCGAGCGTGTCGTGGCTTTCCAGCGGGCTGGCCTCGGCCGCCATCTCGGCGTGCGCACTTGCAAACTTCCTGCCCGGGCCGTAGTCGTGAACCATCAAATCGTGAACGCCCAAAACGCCGGGATAGCTCATGATCTTGTCTCGAATGTGCTTGACCAGCTTAGGATCGGGCGACTGGCCCAAAAGCGGGCTCACCGTATCTTGAATAAGTTCAAGGCCGCTCCAGCCAATATAGGCGCCAACGGCAAGTCCAACCCAAGCATCAAGATTGATATGCGTCACCTGGGAAACAATCGCGCACGCCAGCACGGCGCCTGTGGCAAGGACATCGTTCTTGGAATCCTGCGCGGTCGCATGCAGCGTCTCGGACTCAATGCGATCGCCGAGCTTTTGGTTGAGGGCCGCCATCCAGAGCTTTACGACCATCGAAAGCACTAGAACTGCCACCAGGGCAAGCGAGAACTCGACAGGTTCGGGGTGGATGATGCGCTCAACCGAGGACTTCACCAGCTCAACGCCGATCAGCAGCACGAGCGCCGCCACGACCAGACCCGAGAGATACTCGTAGCGGCCATGTCCGTAAGGATGCTCGGGGTCCGCCGGCTTGCTCGCCAGCTTAAAGCCCAGCACGCTCACGATATTCGAGCTTGCATCGGACAGGTTGTTCATGGCATCCGCCACAATCGAAACCGATCCCGACAGCACGCCAATTACGCCCTTCGCAGCGCATAGTGCCACATTGGCGAGAATACACACCACGCCCGTCAACGTGCCCACGCGCGCACGGTCGCCCTGCGCACGCTTAACAATCCACTCGACCATCTACATCCGCCCCCACGGTACTACCTATATATCTATTGCTCAAACGGATTGTAGTGTAGCCACTTTGTCCCCCAGATACAAAAAAGGCCGCAACCCACACGGGCCACGGCCTTGGAATATGGCAAAGGAATCGTCCTTGTGTCGCACAGGTTTACGCGCTTACTTCGGCCACGCTCTTCGAGGTTTCGGGTGAATCGGCTCCGTCCCCCGTCGTCTGTCCCTTCGCCGGCACCACGCCAAAGCAGTAGCTCAGCGCCGCAGACACCGCAAATGCCACACCGCCGGCAGCGCAGCACCACAGCAGGTTCGAGATGCCGCCCGTGGCAAAGCCAATGACCATAAGGACATTCGTCATGCCGATGGTATAGGCCGTAACGTGGCCCACGGCCGCAACAAGGCCTCCGACGGCGCCGCCAATGGCCATGCACGTCAGGCACCTGCCATATTTAAAGCCGCAACCGTACAGCGCCGGCTCGCTTACGCCGCCAAGAACACCCGAGATTGAATAGCCCAGCATGAGCGCCTTCTCATCCTTACCCGCAACGCGGAGCGACGCGCCAAAGGGCATGCCCCAAACAGCGAACGTCGCCATTGTCGCGGCAATGAGAATGCACGAATCCGTTCCCACACTCATAAACTGCGCGTACGCAAGCGATAGGACAACGTTACTGACACCCACGATCTTAAGGAACTCCCAGCCCGCGGCAAGCCCCATGAGCGTGAGCAGCGACACGATACCACCGGAATTGCCAAGCATAAACATAAGCTGCCCCAACAGCATGCCCAGATAGCTGCCCGCCGGCGCCGTGATACACAGCGAAACCGGAACCATGACGAGCATGGTTGCAAACGGAACGAACGAAAACGCCACGGCCTTAGGGATAACGCGCCGAAAGAAACACTCCACTCGCCATAGCACGGGCACCGAGATGAGAACCGGAATAACAGTCGTCGTGTAATCGTTGACCGGCGCGGGAAGCAGACCATACACGGAAGTCATCGATGCCCCCGTCGTCGATGCGGCATCGACGAGCTTAAGCAGATCGGGCGCAATCAATACGCCGCCCAGCATCATGCCCAGCTGCTCCGAGCAACCGAGCTGGCGGGCGGCCGCCCAACCGAGATAAATGGGCAAAAAGTAGTAGCCGGCGTTATAGAGCCAACTGTAGAACAGGCGATAGATTTCGGAATCGGCAGACCACAGGCCCAGCATGCCCTCGCCCATAATGACGGCGACGGTGCGGAACAACGCCGCGCAGACAATGAATGGCAACGCCGACATCATGCTTTTAGACAGATAGTCCACCACGGCCATGGCGTTTGATGAAACCGTCGTTGTAAACGAGGTGTTAGAAACTTGTGACATGGAGCGCCTTTCCCAATGTGACATGTGGGCTGTCCCTTTGTCACATCGTGCGGTACTGACCGATTGCGCGGTACTTTTCGTAGCGGAGGTTTGTGAGGGTCGCGTCGTCGAGCCGTCCAAGCGTATCGAAGGCATCAAATGCCGAGGACATGACGGCACGGGCGATTTCCTCATGCGACAGGCCCCTATCGTCAACAATGCCGTCGATGATGCCGAGCGCCAACAGATCGGGGGCCGTGAGCTTAAGCGCCTCGGCGGCCTCATTCGCGCGCTCGGTATCCTTCCACAGGATCGACGCACAGGCCTCGGGGCTCACGACCGAATAGGCCGAGCTCGAAAGCATAAAAATGCGATCAGCCACGGACAGCGCCAGCGCGCCACCAGAGCCGCCCTCGCCTGTCACCACCGAGACAATCGGTGTCTTAAGGCCGCTCATCTCCATGAGATTCCGGGCAATCGCCTCGCCCTGGCCGCGCTCCTCGGCACCGATGCCGCAAAACGCGCCCGAAGTATCGACCAGGCACAGAACCGGTCGACCAAACTTTTCGGCCTGGCGCATAAGGCGACGCGCTTTGCGGTAGCCCTCGGGATGTGCCATACCAAAGTTGCGACGCATGCGCTCTTTGGTCGTGGTGCCGCGCTCGATGGCGATAACCGTCACAGGACGTCCGTCTTTCCAGCCAATGCCACCCACCACGGCGGCGTCATCACCAAAGTAACGGTCGCCATGCAGCTCCACAAATCCGTCCAAGCCCAGCGAGATCATCTCGCCCGCCGTGGCACGATCTGCCGAGCGGGTCTGCTTGACAATCTCGAGCGCGGTTTTTGGTGGCGCCGAGCGCTTAAACAAGTGTCCCAGCTTTTTGCCGCGGCGACCCGTATGCACGATTTCATGCGGTGCCCCCAGGCCGGGCGCGTGCCCTTCGTGCAGCGCCAGCAGCTCGCCTACCGTGAGCGCAATCTCGCCACGCGGAACAACGGCATCGCAAAAGCCGTGCTCCAGCAAAAACTCGGAGCGCTGGAACCCCTTGGGCAAGCGCTTATGCATGTTCTGCTCGATCACGCGCGGACCGGCAAATGCCGTCAGGGCATCGGGCTCGGCCAGGATAATATCGCCCTCCATGGCAAAGCTCGCGGTTACGCCTCCGGTCGTGGGGTCGGTGAGCACCGTGATATACAGACCGCCCGCCTCGCTGTGGCGCCTAACCGCCGCAGAAATCTTGGCCATCTGCATAAGCGACGTCACACCCTCTTGCATGCGCGCGCCGCCCGAAACGGTAAAGCCGACAACCGGCAATCCCAGCTCGGTCGCACGCTCAAATGTGCGACAGATCTTCTCGCCCACCACGGAGCCCATCGAGCCCATCATAAAGTTGGCATCCATAAAGAAGAGCGCGGTATCGCAGCCGCGGATTTTACCCCTGCCGCACACGACGGCATCGCGCTCGCCCGAACGCTCGCTCACGCTCTTGAGCTTGTCGGCATAGCCGGGAAACGAGAGGAAGTCCTCCGGCGCCAGATTGGCATCCCATTCCTCAAACGTGCCCTCGTCGACCGTCATGCGCATGCGCGCGCGACCGCTCACGCGAAAGTGTTTGCCGCAACGAGGGCAGACCTCGAGGTTGTCGTGCAGGCGTGCCTCATCGATCACACGGCGGCACTCCGGGCACTTGACAAACACGTGGCGCGCAGGAAACTCGGCGCACGACTCGGTCATCGGCCCCTCGAGAACGTTGACCGTCTTCTCTTTTCTATTCATCAGCATAGAGATGCCCCATCAGATCGGTGTGATACATGCCCGACAAGAACTCGTCGTTTGCCAGCACGTCGAGCTGAAGCTCGCTGTTTTCGCTCACGCCTTCAATCACGAGCTCGCCCAGGGCCGAGCGCATCTTACGAATAGCGCCGTCACGCGTGGGCGCACACACGATGAGCTTGCCGAGCATAGAGTCGTAGTACGGCGGAACTTTCGCACCGGTAAACATGGCGGAATCCCAGCGTACGCGCGGACCACCCGGCACACGCAACGCGGTGACCGTTCCACATGACGGCAGAAAGTCCGGCGTTTCGGCATTGATGCGGCACTCCATGGCGTGGTTGCGGACCGGCATGTCCTCCCGCTCAAAGGGCAGAGGCTGGCCGGCTGCCACGCGCAGCTGCCACTTGACCAAGTCGGTATCGGTCACAAACTCTGTAACCGGATGCTCCACCTGCAAGCGCGTGTTCATTTCCATAAAGTAGAAATTGCCGTCGTCCGAATACAGGAACTCGATGGTACCGGCTCCTTCGTAGCCGACGGCACGAGCCAGGTCACGCGCTGCCTTGTGCATGCGAGCACGAATGTCGTCGTGTCCGTCGAGGCACGGCGCGGGGCTCTCCTCGATCAGCTTTTGATTGCGACGCTGAACCGAGCACTCGCGCTCGCCGAGCGAAAACACATGGCCCTGCTTATCGGCCATAATCTGCACCTCAACGTGGTGCGCCGGCGCGACGAACTTCTCCATGTAGCACTCGCCGTCGCCAAAGACGGCCTCGCCCTCGGCACGCGCCTCGATGAACGCCTTTGCCGCATCTTCCACGCGCTCGACCTTGCGAATACCGCGGCCGCCTCCACCCGCACGCGCCTTGATGAGCACGGGGCAGCCAATGCGCTCAGCCTCGGCCGTTGCCTCCTCGGGGCTTTTGAGCAAATCACAGCCCGGCACGATGGGCACGTCCGCCGCGGCAGCCGTTCGACGCGCGGCGTCCTTGTCGCCCATGCTGTCGATCACCTCGGCCGAAGGACCGACAAACGCCAGGCCATACTTGTCGCAGTCGCGCACGAAGCTCGCCTTCTCGGAAAAGAAGCCATAACCGGGATGAATTGCCTTAGCTCCCGACTTTACGGCACAGGTGAGCACGGCATCGTCGTTGAGGTAGCTCTCGGCAAGACGCGGGCCGCCGATGCAATACGCCTCGTCGGCAAGCTGCACGTGCAGCGCGTCCGCATCGGCCGTGGAGTAGACGGCGACGGTCTTGATGCCCATATCGCGGCACGCGCGGATAACACGGACCGCGACCTCGCCGCGGTTGGCGATGAGCACTTTGTCGAACATGAAGCCTTCCTTAACTTTCGTGCATGAGTGCAAAAGACATATCGGCGCGACAGCAAACCTCACCGTTGACGCTCGCAGTACCCGTCGCAAAGCGGAACGGCCCACGCGCACGCGTGATGGAGCACACCAGATCTACCGTGTCGCCCGGGCGCACCGGACGCTTAAAGCGCACCTTGTCCAGACTCGTGTAGAACGGTGTCGCACCGCGAGCTTCCTCATCGCCCATCAGCAGCACGCAGCAGTTCTGGGCGAGCATCTCGCACTGAATCACGCCGGGGACGACCGGGTTTCCCGGAAAATGCCCCTGCAAAAAGTACTCGTCGCCCGTAATCGTGATCTTGCCGTGGGCCTCGTTGCCCACCAGCTCGGCTTCGTCGAGCAAAAGCATCGGCTCGCGATGCGGCAACAGTTTCTTGAGCTCTTCTTTGTTCATGGATATCACCTATCCGATCCTCATGAGGCAGCTGCCAAACTCCACGAGGTCGCCGTCGGCCACGCAGATCTCGAGTACCTCGCCATCCGCCTCTGCCGTCACCTCGTTGAGAACCTTCATGGCCTCGATGATGCAGAGGGTCTCGCCGGCCTTGACCTTGGAGCCCACGTGCACAAACGGCTCGTCGCCCGGCGCCGGGGCAGCATAGAAAACGCCGACCATGGGAGCGGTCACCTCGGTGCCCTTGGGCTCCGGTGCGGCGGCAGGCGCCTGCGCGGCGGGCTCCGGTGCGGCGGCAGGCATGGCGACAGGAGCCACCGCCGGAGCAGTCACGGCACCCGGCATAGGCATGGGCACGGCAACCGGCCGCGCGGCGCTCGCGCGCTCGAGTTCGACCGCGGTGCCATCGGGCTCCTCAACGCGCACGCGCGTGAGGCCGCGGTCCTCCATAACATCAGCTATCTCAGCAAGTCTTTTGGAATCCATGCTCTAGCTCCTTGCATATCTACGCAGCGCGATGGCGGCATTGTGTCCGCCAAAGCCCAGATTGGTCGAAAGCGCCCAGGTAAGGTCGGCGCGAACCGCGCGATTGGGCGTGTAGTCAAGATCGCAGGCGGGATCGGGCGTGTGGTAGTTAATGGTCGGCGGCACCACACCCTGCTCGAGCGCCATGGCACAGGCCATGACCTCGATGGCGCCCGTGGCACCGATCATGTGGCCGGTCATCGACTTGGTCGACGAGACATGTGCGGCGCGCGCCGCGTCCTCGCCGAGCGCTCGTTTGATGCCCGCAGTCTCGGACGAATCGTTGAGCTTGGTCGAGGTGCCGTGGGCGTTGATGTAGAGGCCCTCGGAAGGCTTAACGTCGCCCTCGGCCACCGCCAACGATATCGCACGGGCGATACCTGCCGCGTCCGGGTCGGGACTCGTGATGTGGTAGGCGTCATCGGTGTTGCCGTAGCCCACGACCTCGGCGTAAATGTGCGCACCGCGAGCCTGTGCGTGCTCCATACCCTCGAGCACGAGCACGCAGGCGCCCTCGCCCATCACAAAGCCGTCGCGGTCTGCATCGAACGGGCGACAAGCCGTCGCGGGATCGGGGTTGGTGGTCAATGCGCGGCAGGACGTAAAGCCCGCAACGGCATCGGGGATAATGGCGGCCTCGGCGCCGCCGGCCAGGATTGCATCGGCATAGCCGTGCTTGATGGCGCGGAACGCCTCACCCACCGCATGGGCCGAGGTTGCGCACGCGGTCACCACGGGCAGGGTCGGGCCCTTTGCCTTATGGCGAATCGCGATGTTGCCCGAAGCCATGTTGGGGATCATCATCGCGATCATGTAGGGCGATGCGCGACGAGGCCCGCGATCGGCAATCGTGTGGACGTTGTCGACAAGCGTCTGCATGCCGCCCACGCCCGAGCCCACGTAGACGCCCAAGCGCTCGCGATCGATGGCGCCTTCGACATCAAAGCCCGCATCGTGCATGGCCTCGTCCGACGCCGCCATCGCAAACTGAACACAGGGGTCGAGATGCTTGGCGTCATGCTTGCCAAAGTACTCATTGCCGTCAAAACCCTTGACCTCGGCCGCCACCTTGACGGCAAATGCATCGGTATCAAAGTGCGTGATCGGACCGATGCCGCACGTGCCGGCGCACATGGCCGCCCAGGTGGCAAGCGCGGTGTTGCCGAGCGGCGATACGGCACCGATGCCGGTGATTGCAACTCTCTGTTCCATCATGGTCTCCTCATCCAAGCTGTTGTGTGGCTCTGGTTTCTACATCGCCATTCCGCCGTCGACGCGTATGACTTCGCCCGTAATGTAAGCAGCCGCATCGCTCACTAAAAAGCGCACCACACCGGCCACCTCCTCGGGCTGCGCCATACGCTTAAGGGGAATCTGCTCCTCGGTTGCCGCACGCACCTTCTCCGAGAGCTTTGCCGTCATATCCGTCTCGACAAACCCGGGGGCGACTGCGTTCACTCGTACGCCGCGGGGCGCAAGCTCGCGCGCTACCGCCTTGGTCAAGCCGATCACGCCCGCCTTGGAGGCAGCGTAGTTGGCTTGCCCGGCATTGCCCATCAGGCCCACGACCGAGCTCATGTTGACGACGCAGCCGCCGCGCTGGCGCATAAAGGTCTTGGTGAGCGCGCGCGTCGTATTGAACGTGCCCTTGAGATTGACATCGAGCACGCGGTCGAAGGCATCGTCGCCCATACGCATGAGCAGGCCGTCGCGCGTGATGCCGGCGTTGTTGACGAGCGCCCAAATGGAGCCAAAGTCGTTGAGGACCGCCTCCATACATGCGTTGACGGCAGCGTGATCGGCCACGTCGCATTGATATGCGCGTGCCGCGGCGCCAACCGCCTCACAGGCTTCGCACGTCTCGCGCGCTGCATCAACGCTACCGGCATAGACGACGGCGATATCAAAGCCGTCCTCCGCCAGACCGACAGCGCAGGCGCGGCCGATACCCCGCGAGCCGCCCGTGACCAGTGCCACGCGACGTGAATCATTGCGCTCGAGCGTGCCGTTGTTCAAGTTGCCCATGTCATTCCTTTCGGGTTACATCCCTGTGGACTATGCGAGCTCGTCGGCAATAGCTGCGACCTGCTCGGCCGTTTCGCACGAATACACGCGAACGTCGCTCAACGTACGCTTGACCAGGCCCGACAGCGTTTTGCCAGGGCCGACCTCAATAAACGTGTCGATACCCTGATCCTGCAGAGCATGCAGCGTGTCGACCCAGCGCACGGCATGGCTCACCTGGCTGGCCAAGATATCCGATGCCGCTCGCGGGTCCGCCGGATAGGGCGCCGCCGTCATGTTTGCCATGACCGGAATCAGCAGCGGAGATGGCGCGTGGCCGGCTTGGATATACGTCGCCAGCCCCTCAGTCGCCTCGGCCATATAGGGGCTATGAAATGCACCCGACACCGCGACTTTCATAGCGCGGCCGCCGGCCTCTTTTACTAGGACGTCGAGCTCCTGCAGCGCCTCGGGCGCTCCGGCAACAACCGTCTGCTGCGGACTGTTGTAGTTGACCGGCCAGCAGTCCTCGCCGGCCTGTTTTGCCAGGCCCTCGACTTGCACCGCATCGAGCTTGATGACGGCGCGCATGCCGCCCGGATGGCGCTCGGCAGCCGCGGCCATCAGCGCCGCGCGCTCGCACACGAGCTCAAAGCCCGCTCGCGTATCGAATGCCCCCGCAAAGGTGAGCGCGGCGACCTCGCCCAGCGAGAATCCCGCACAGGCGGCAGGCACCACGTCGCGCTCACGCAGAGCGGTAGCCGCTGCCAGGTCGTGAACGAACACGCACGGCTGCGTGTTCTCGGTCTGCGAGAGCTCCTCCTTCGAGGCGCTCCGGCACTGCTCGCTGGTCCCCGGGCGCACCTCGTCGGCAATGGCGAACACCTCGGCGGCCGCCGGCGATGCCTCGATCAGGTCGACGCCCATCGCGGGGTGTTGGGCACCCTGGCCGGCAAACAGAAACGCTACGCCACCCATGCGGACGCACCCTTCAGGACGCGCTCGGCGCCATCGACCAGGTCGTCAACGATTTCACGTGCGCTCTGGCGCTCGTTGACCATGCCGGCAATCTGTCCGCACAAAAACGAACCCTCTTCGTAGTTGCCGTCCTTGGCGGCCTTACGCAGCGCACCGGTTCCCATAGCACCGAGCTCCTCGGCACTCGCACCGGAACCCTCGCTCTTGGCATAGGCGTTGGTGAAGGGGCTCTTGAGGGCGCGCACCGGATGTCCCGTCGAGCGACCGGTCGCACGCGTCGAAGTGTCGTTGGCCTTCAGGACCATCTCCTTGTACTGCTCCGAGACGGTGCACTCGTCTGCGACCAGAAAGCGCGTACCCACTTGCACGCCTTCGGCGCCCAGCATAAAGGCGGCCGCCACGCCGCGGCCGTCGGCAATACCGCCGGCGGCCACAACGGGAATGTCAACCGCATCGACGACCTGCGGCACCAGTGCCATCGTCGAGGTCTCGCCAATATGGCCGCCCGATTCGGTACCCTCGGCAACAACCGCCGTGGCTCCACGACGTGCCACGAGGCGCGCCAGCGCCACCGAGGCAACGACCGGGATGACCTTGATGCCCGCCTCGTTCCAAGCCTTCATGTACTTGGCGGGATTGCCGGCACCCGTCACGACGACCGGCACTCGCTCGTCAATCACGACCTGCGCGACCTCGTCGGCAAACGGGCTCATGAGCATGACGTTGACGCCAAAGGGCTTATCCGTCCTGGCGCGCAGCTCGTGAATCTGGTCGCGCAGCCAGTTGGCGTCGGCGTTCATGGCCGCGATAATCCCTAAGCCACCCGCCTCGGACACTGCGGACGCCAGCGAGGCGTCGGCAATCCAGGCCATACCGCCCTGGAACACGGGCTTTTCGATGCCGAGCAGATCGCAGAGAGGAGTCTTGAGCATCTCTACTTCTCCAATGCCGCCTCGACCGTATCGGCGAACTCGCCGACCGTCTTGGGGTTCTCCTCGGTATCGAGCTGGATGCCAAACTCGTCCTCGACGGCGACGAGGATCTCGACGGTGCCCAGGCTGTCGAGACCAATCTCCTCGAGCGTGGACTCGGGCTTCATCTCGACATCGTCAAGACCGGCGGTCTCGCGGATAACGTCGCAAACGCGCTCGAAGGTCTTCTGATCTGCCATGGTAGTTCTCCTTTGTTTGTGCCCTAGGGGCTTTTTTATTTCCTATGTGCGACTACTTCCAACGAAGCAGATAGCCACCTATATCCAGGCCCGCGCCAAATCCAACGAGGGCGATGGTGTCGCCTGCATTCAGCGCGTTGGTACTTGCCAGCCGGTCAAGCGCAAAGGGAATGCAGGCGCTCGAAATGTTGCCGGTCTCGCGCAACGTGCGAACCACGCGCTCGTCTGGCACGCCAAGGCGCTTGACCGCCTGACTCAGGATTCGTTCGTTAGCCTGATGGAATACAAAATGATCGATATCTTCGACCGAAATGCCCGCATCGCTCGCAAGCTTATGGACCGTGTCGCAGATGGCGTTGACGCCGAACTTGAACACACGGCGGCCATTCATGGACAGCACGCTCTCGCTATCTGCGGAGGCCTTAAACGGCGAGGTGCCGACCAGACCGGGAACGCGCAACGTCTCGACGTCGGGCGCCGTCGAAAGCTCAACGGCAAGGGGGTTGTCTCCCCCAGCCCCTATCACTGCAGCGCCCGCGCCGTCGCCAAAGAGCACGCACGTGGCGCGGTCTGACCAGTCAAGGGCGCGCGTCATCTGCTCGGAGGCAACGACAAGCACATGCTTGGCTCGTCCTCGAGCGATATAGCCCTCGGCGACATCGAGCGCAAATACGAAGCCGGCACAAGCCGCCGAAACGTCGAAGGCTGGACATGTGGCACCCAGGCGCTCAGCAACGGCGCACGCTTCGGCAGGGACGAGATGATCGCCCGTCGTCGTCGAGCAGACGATCAGATCCAGCTGGCTCGCATCGAGTCCGGACGCCTGGAGCGCTTGCTCGCTCGCTGCCACGGCAAGGTCGTCGAGTGACTCGGCGGTGCACACATGGCGGCTCTTGATCCCCGTACGGGTAAAAATCCACTCATCCGAGGTGTCCAGGAACTCGGACAGCTCGTCGTTGGAAACGCTGCGCTCGGGAAGCGCCGAGCCCGTTCCCAGTATCGTGAAACCCATCACTAACCTCCTTTGAGTTGTTGACGTGTTTACATCGACCGAGAGAGGATAGCGCATTTTGGTCATTGTTGACGTGTTAACATTAAATTGTCCAAATGCGACAAAGGCTTCACATTGTGTCTGCCTCACGACACTATTGCGTTATTCACTTATTCATTAAGGAGGTAGCAGCCGCTATGGATGCCAAATTAACGATAGTCGACGTAACCGGATCGACCAACGATGACCTGCTCGAAGCAGGAAAACAAGGAGCGCCGCACGGCACAGGACTTGCCGCCCGGGCTCAGACGGCAGGACGCGGCCGGCGCGGCCACAAGTGGGATTCAACCGCCGGCAACCTATTGCTTTCGATTGTCCTGCGTCCATGCGTTAATCCTGCAAAGTACTCTGGTCTTGCCGCCGTCAGCGGCCTAGCGGTGCTCGAGGCGCTCGAAAAGCAGGGTCTTGCTAACGAGATCGGCCTCAAATGGCCCAACGACCTCGTCGCACGAGGACATAAGCTTGGCGGCATCTTAGTCGAGGCGGCTCGTGACAACGAGGGCGGGCCCTTCGCCGTCTGCGGCATTGGCGTCAACGTAAACTACACGCCCCAGGAGGTGCCCGATGGCGGCCTGGCGGCAATTGGCCTCTCGGACCTTAACGAAAACGTTCCTACCGTCGACATGCTCCTTGATGAGGTCTATCACGCCGTTATAGACGCCGTAGATGCCTGGGCAGAACGCCTCAACTCCATGGAAGAAAACACCGGACCGCTCGCGCCCGTCCACGGCGAATATGTCGCTCACCTCAATTGGATTGGAGAGCACGTTATCGCCCGCTCCCCCGCTGGAGACGAGCTGGCGCGAGGCGTCTTTAAAACGGTCGATGGCTTTGGTCGCGCGTGCATCGAAACGAAAGACGGCTTGCGTTTCTTCCATTTTGAGGAGGCGTCTTTGCGCCACTTAAGCGATTAGGGCGCTGCAGCCATCGGCTCGGCAGCATTACCCGGCAGTCCAAACCATCATTCAAAACGAAAGGGCCCCGCTACCGTAACGGCAGCGGGGCCCTTTAAGCTATGAGCGATATCGCTTAGAGCTTGATGTCAATGTCGACGCCAGCGGGGAGGTCGAGACGCATGAGCGAATCAACGGTGCCCGAGGTGGGGTCGAGGATGTCGATGAGGCGCTTGTGAGTGCGCATCTCGAACTGCTCACGGGAGTCCTTGTTCACGTGCGGCGAGCGGATAACCGTGTACAGGTTGCGCTCGGTGGGCAGGGGGACAGGACCGGAAACGCGAGCGCCGGTCTTCTGAGCGGTCTCGACGATGAGCTTCGCGGACTGATCGACGACCTCGTGATCATAGCCCTTGAGGCGAATGCGGATCTTCTGGGTAGCCAACTTAAACCTCCAAAGAGTGCGAGAGATGTTCTCGCGGATTACGTAACAGGGAGCTCGAACTTAGGCGTTCTTGCTCATGACCTCGTCCACGATGGACTTGGGCGCGGGCTCATAAGAGTCGAACTGCATCGTGTAGGATGCACGGCCCTGGGTCTGGGAGCGAAGGTCGGTAGCGTAACCGAACATCTCGCCCAGCGGCACCTTGGCACGGATGAGCTTGCTGTTCTTGCGATCCTCCATGCCCTCGATCTTGCCGCGGCGACCGGAGAGGTTGCCCATAACGTCGCCCATGTACTGCTCGGGGGTCTCGACCTCGACAGCCATGATCGGCTCGAGCAGCTGCGGATCGGACTTCTTGAGGGCGTCCTTGATAGCCATGGAACCGGCGATCTTGAAGGCGGCCTCGGAGGAGTCGACCTCGTGGTAAGAACCGTCGAACAGGGTGACCTTAACGTCGAGGACCGGGAAGCCGGCGATAACACCGGTGTTCAGGGCCTCCTGGATGCCCTTGTCGATGGACGGGATGTACTCCTTGGGCACGACGCCGCCGACGATAGCGTTGACGAACTCGTAGCCGAAGCCCTCCTCCATCTTCTCGAGCTTGATGACAGCGTGGCCGTACTGACCGCGACCGCCGGACTGACGGACAAACTTGCCCTCAGCCTTCTCGACGTCGTGACCAGCGGTCTCGCGATAGGCAACCTGGGGCTTACCGACGTTAGCGTCAACCTTGAACTCGCGGAGCAGACGGTCGACGATGATCTCGAGGTGCAGCTCGCCCATGCCGGCGATGATGGTCTGGCCGGTCTCGTGGTTGGTGGACACCTGGAAGGTCGGGTCCTCCTCGGCGAGCTTGGTCAGAGCCAGGGACATCTTGTCCTGCTCGGCCTTGGTCTTGGGCTCGATGGCAACGTCGATAACGGGCTTAGCGAACTCGATCTTCTCGAGGACGATCTCCTTGCCCTCGGCGCACAGGGTGTCGCCGGTGGTGGAGTTCTTGAAGCCGACGCAAGCGACGATGTCGCCGGCGGCAGCGTCGTCACGGTCGATACGCTCGGCGGCGTTCATCTCGAGGATGCGGCCGAGGCGCTCGCGCTGACCGTTGGAAGCGTTAACAACGTAGGAGCCGGACTCGGCGCGGCCGGAGTAAACGCGGACATAGGTGAGCTTACCGACGAACGGATCGGTCATGATCTTGAAGACCAGGCCGGAGAAGGGCTCGTCGAAGGAAGGATGACGCTGGATCTCCTCGCCGGTGTCCGGATCGGTACCGGTGACGGCCTCAACGTCGAGCGGGCTGGGCAGGTAGTCGACGACAGCGTCGAGCAGCTCCTGAACGCCCTTGTTCTTGTAGGCGGAGCCCACGAAGACGAGGTTGAGCTCATTGGCCAGAACACCCTTGCGCAGAGCAGCCTTGAGCTCCTCGACGGTGAAGTCCTCCTCCATGAGGATCTTCTCCATGAGCTCGTCGTCAAAGCTGGCAGCAGCGTCAAGGAGCTCCTCGCGCTTGGTGGCAGCGATGTCGGCAAACTCAGCCGGGATCTCGTCCATCGGCTCGGGGTAGGTCATACCCTTCTCGTCGGCCTTGAAGTCCCATGCAGTCATGGTGACCAGGTCGATGACGCCCCAGAAGTTGTCCTCGGCGCCCATCGGGACCTGAGCGGCCACGGCGTTAGCGTCGAGACGATCCTTCATGGTCTCGATAGCGTTGAAGAAGTCAGCGCCCACGCGGTCATACTTGTTGATGAAAGCGATGCGGGGGACGTTGAAGGTGGAAGCCTGACGCCAAACGGTCTCAGACTGGGGCTGAACGCCGGCAACGGCGTCGAAGACGGCGACAGCGCCATCGAGGACGCGCAGGCAGCGCTCGACCTCGGCGGTGAAGTCAACGTGGCCCGGGGTGTCGATGATCTGGATGCGGTAGTCCTTACCGTCCTTGTTCCAGAAGCACGTGGTAGCAGCGGAGGTAATGGTTACGCCGCGCTCCTGCTCCTGAACCATCCAGTCCATGGTGGCAGCGCCCTCATGGACCTCACCGATCTTGTGGGTCTTACCGGTGTAGTAAAGAATACGCTCGGTCGTGGTGGTCTTACCGGCATCGATGTGGGCCATGATGCCGATGTTACGGGTATCGGAAAGCTTGTACTTAGGCTTAGCCATGTTAGTTCCTTACCTTAACTTACCAACGATAGTGAGAGAACGCGCGGTTGGCCTCGGCCATCTTGAAGACGTCCTCACGCTTCTTGACGGAAGCGCCCAGGCCGTTGGAAGCGTCGAGAATCTCGTTGGCGAGACGCTCGGCCATGGTCTTCTCCTTGCGAGCGCGGGAGAAGTTGACGATCCAGCGGATACCCAGAGCGGTGGAACGACGGGAGTTGACCTCCATCGGGACCTGATAGGTAGCGCCACCGACACGCTTGGGCTTAACCTCGAGCGTAGGCTTGACGTTGTCCATAGCCTTCTTGAAGGTAGCGAGAGCGTCGCCACCCTCGGACTTCTCGGCAACGATCTCGAAAGCGGTGTAAACGATGCGCTCAGCGGTGGCCTTCTTGCCGTCAAGAAGGACCTTGTTGATGAGCTGAGTCACCAGGCGGTTGTTGTAAACGGCGTCAGGCTGAACCTCACGACGATTAGCTGCTGCACGACGCGGCATGTGAAATCTCCTTAAGTGTCTACCGTGCGGCGCTTAGGCGGCACACGGCGAAAGTATCAAAACGTTATCTGGCTTATTTAGCCTTGGGGCGCTTAGCACCGTACTTGGAACGGGCCTGCATACGGTTCTGGACCGGAGCAGCGTCGTAGGCGCCACGGATGACGTGATAACGGACACCAGGGAGGTCACGGACACGACCGCCGCGGACGAGCACGATGGAGTGCTCCTGCAGGTTGTGGCCCTCACCCGGGATGTAAGCAGTAACTTCGATGCCGTTGACGAGGCGAACACGGGCAACCTTACGAAGAGCCGAGTTCGGCTTCTTGGGGCTCGTGGTGAAGACGCGGGTGCACACGCCGCGCTTCTGGGAGTTGTGCTGCAGAGCAGCGTTCTTGGACTTCTTGGGCACGGAACGACGGCCCTGGCGAACCAGCTGGTTAATAGTAGGCAAAGCGTACTCCTTCTCGAATGATTCCAGCTTTCTGTAAAGTGCAACGGCTTGAATCGAGGGGTCAGCATCCCCCTACGAAACACGCAGTTCGATAGGATACGTGGCGTTAGCTGTGCCGTCAACAGACCACGCCGCCGGGCGTATCCTAAAATTGGCATATTTCCGCAAAGCCTACACAAATGGAATCCCCTTCTGTACGCGGGGACGGATTCCCGGGCCGGGCGGCGCAGGGGTTAAGTTTGCTGCTCTACAGTCCTGGCTCGCACGGAGGCCACATTAAGTGGCCTCCGGCTCGTGCGGAACTCGCGACAAACTTAACCCCTGCGCCGCCCGGCCCGGGAATCCGACGTGCTCGTCGGGGCAACGTTACCTGCTAAATAGGGACAGGTTTATTTTGGTTGGTTTTATCTGGGGAAACAATAACCGCCCATTTAACGCAAAATAGGCCGCTCCCCCTCTTGGGAAGCGGCCCAGACCTTACGAATAGACGATGGTAAAGGGTACTTCTGTTTCGGCCTCTCCTGTTGACGTGCACCTCGTGCCCTCAAGCGTTACTGAGACCACTTGGTCGACATCAATCAACTTCGTTGGCACCCAGATGTTCTCTCCGTTATTGCGCGTTAGCGAAAAATAGGAGTTGTACGCGCCCGCAGCATCATCTTCTATGACCTGCTCCGATCCATCCTTGTAGGTGACGGTCAGCTTATTTTCAACTGCTTCATAGCCCAGATCGGCGATGTGCGTCTGAATTGAAAATGGGCTGATCGCGATGGATGAACTATCGGAGTGAAGTTCCTTAGTATCGACGTGCGCTCCGACGCTAAACTCGGGTGTCGATGCCTCGCACTGTTTTGCCGTCTCACCCTCACCCTCGGTCCAGCAGATATTCCAGGTAACAGCACGCTGCAAGTCACGATTGCGATCCCACGAGGAAAAGTACATTGTGCCGTTAACGACCGTTTCGCTTGACGCGTCCTTATCAATGGTGCAGCGAGTGTCGGCCCAATCTTCGCCAAACTTCATGTCAGCCGTATCGAGGCACTGCCCTCCCCCTCCCCCATTGAGAACAAGTTCGCCAATCTCTGCTGCTGGCTTGTAGTAGTTAACGCCATTTGGATTGGACAACGTAAACGTCACGGCTCCGCAGCCGTTTTGGTCAATAGCCATCTCATGGATATCAAGCGTATAGCCGTTACCCTCGACGGACAGATTAACCTCCTGAACTGCGCCCTCCAGGCTTTGGGGCGCGATGCCGTCACCAAACTCTCTAGTGTAGGTATATTTAGTCCCCGATGAACCGCCGTTGGTCCAGGTAATGGAATCCCCGTTGCCGTGGTTTCCCCAGGCTGAGGCAAAATAGCTGGAATTGATAACTGCGTAGGCGACCCCTCCGGTCGCCAACACTCCGACAAGACACCCGATTACGGCAACATAGAGAGGCTTCGCGTGGCCCTTTCGATGAAGCGGCTCACCCGCAGCGGTATTAAGGACGCGATCAGCAAGATCGCTATCGGCTTGGATGGACTCGAAGGCCTGCTTGATTTGATTGGATTTCACGGTCGCCCTCCTCTAGGATGAATTTGAGCTTCGTTCGACCACGAGCTAAACGCGTTCGAACGGTCGCGGCTGGTACATGCAGTAACTCGGCAATCTCTGAGGTCGAAAAACCTAGATAGTAATAGAGCACGATGGGAACACGGAATCGCTCCGGAAGTCGCATAACGTCTGACAGGACCGCCTTGGACTCCTCCTGCGCCGTCGAAAGCGAATCGGCCAGGTTCTCAATATCCTCCACACGCCTCCATGGCTTTCGAAAGAGCGATTTGCATTCATTGATCGTGACCCGGATAAGCCAGCGGCGAAGATGCTCCCGACTTTCAAAGTGTCCATCGCTTTTGAGCAACTTAAGAAAGACGTCTTGTGCAACATCGTCGGCATCGGCGCGATCGCGCAGGTACGTCAATGCGATTCGAAACACGACATCCCGGTGATCTTCGACCGCCTGTCTAAAAGCTTGTTCTTCCATAATCACCTCCCGGTGATGCTGATATTTCTTGCTGAGGCCCTCACCATAGATACGCTCTGGCCGGACGAAATGTTTCAAATTCAAGCAGGAATAACCTACCAAAATAAACCTATCCCCTTTTGGCAGGTTTTCTTCAACAAAAAAGACCCGCTTCCCTGTTGGGAAACGGGTCTTTGGAAGGGCGGTTAACGTACTTGGAAGTTACTCCTCGTCGTTGTCCTTGGCCTCTTCGGCGTCGTCGGTGTCCACGAGCTGGTTGAGCAGCTCGTCGAGGGACGCCATGTCCTCGTTGATGGCACCGTTGGCGGGAGCCTTCTTGTCGTCGATCGGAGCGCCCAGGAGCTCCTCGTCGGCGTCGGCGTGATGCGTCGGCGCGGCAGAGGTGCCCAGCAGGATGTCGTCCGGACCGTCGGGGCTAAAGACCATCTGCAGCAGCTGCGAGAGGTCTTCCTCGTCGGCAACGTCGTCGTTGTTCTCGAGGATGTAGAGCAGGTCGTGGGCCTCGAGGCCGTCACGGAGCTCCTCGATCGCCTTGGCACCGATGCCATCGATGCGCAGCAGATCTTCCTCGGACTTGCCGACCAGGTCGCCGACCGTCTCGATGCCGACCTCGCTGAACTTGTTGGTCCAGCGCTGCGACACGCCCAGGTCGTCGAACAGGTACAGGCGAGCCTTCTCGGCGGAGATGGTGTGGCCGTTGCGGGTGAACGAACCGTCAGCACCACCGAACTCGTCGTAGCCGGCCCAGTCGAGCTGCTGCGGGAGCTGCTCGTCCAGGTCCTTGAGCTCCACAGGAGCCCACTCGGGCAGCGACTTGGCGTTGGGCGAAGCCGGGCCGTCGATGTCCACGTAGCCGTCGGCCGTACGATACGTCAGCTTGGCGTTGGCGTACGGCTTGAGGCCGGTACCGGCCGGGATCTTCTTACCGACGATGACGTTGGACTTAAGGTCGAGCAGGTGGTCGACCTTGCCCTCGATGGCAGCCTCGGTAAGGACGCCGGCGGTACGGATGAACGAAGCGCTCGACAGCCAGGAGTCGATGTTGGACGCGACCTTGAGCGTACCCAGGATGACGGGCTCGGCCACAGGAGCCTGACCGCCCAGACGGGCAACGCGCTCGACCTCGTCGGCGAACTCGTAGCGGTCGACGTACTGACCAAGCAGGTACTTGGAGTCACCGGGGTTGGTGATCTGAACGCGACGCAGCATCTGACGTGCGAGCACCTCGATGTGCTTGTCGTTCAGGTCGACGCCCTGGCTGGTGTAGACGTCCTTGACGCTCTCGACGAAGGTGTGCATCGTCGACTCGATGTCAGTCAGCTTGCGCAGGTTGCGGAAGTTGACGAAGCCCTTGGTGATCTGGTCGCCGGCGCGAACCTCGCAGCCGTCCTCGATCTCGGGCATAAAGCGAACCGAAGCGGGGACGCGACGCTCGTCGAGGACACGGGTATGGTCCTCGGAGTCGGTGAGCGTCAGCACGTACTCGGACTTCTCGGGCTTAATCGAGAGGTGGCCGGAGTACGGAGCCAGCTCGGCCTCGCGACCCAGAATCTTCTCGTTGACGTTGCCGACGATATCGAACATACGGCTGACCGTAGGCAGACCCTGCGTAATATCGTCGACGCCAGCGACGCCGCCGGAGTGAATGGTACGCATCGTAAGCTGCGTACCGGGCTCGCCGATGGACTGGGCGGCAATAATGCCGACCGCGGTACCGATGGCGACCGGACGACGGGTGGAAAGATCCCAGCCGTAGCACTTCTGGCACACGCCGTACTTGGAGCGGCAAGTGAGCAGCGCGCGGAGCTTGACCTTCTTAAGGCCGGCATCGACCATCTTCTGAATGTCGGCAACCTTCTCGATGTAGCCGTCCTGCTCAAAGAGCACGGTGCCATCGGGAGCCACGACGTCCTCGATGAAGCAACGGCCGACGAGGTCGGTGTTGAGGTCGGTGGTGCCGGGGATGATGAGGTTGTAGGTGACGCCCTCGTGCGTGCCGCAGTCCTCCTCGCGGACGATGACGTCCTGGGCCACGTCGACCAGACGACGGGTCAGGTAACCAGAGTCCGAGGTGTGGGATGCGGTATCGACCAGGCCCTTACGGGCGCCGTAGGTCGAAATGAAGTACTCGAGCGGCAGCAGGCCCTCGCGGAAGTTCGCCTTAATGGGAAGGTCGATCGTCTCGCCGGACATGTCTGCCATCAGGCCACGCATGCCGCCGAGCTGACGCAGCTGGGTCTTAGAACCACGGGCGCCGGAGTCGGCCATCATGTACAGCGGGTTCTCCTCGTCGAACATGTCGAGCATGAGCGCTGCGACCTTGTCGGTACAAGCGGTCCACTCGTTAACGACTTCGATGTGGCGCTCTGTCTCGTTGATGAAGCCCTCCTCGAAGTACTCGTTGATCTGGTCGACGTTGGCCTGGGCGCGGTCGAGCAGCTCCTGCTTCTCGGCAGGGATGAGAGCGTCCCACACCGAGATGGTGAGGCCGGCGCGGGTAGCGTAGTGGAAGCCGGAGTACTTGATGGCGTCGAGGATCGGGCCGACCTTGGCCTCGGGGTAACGATCACAGCAGTCCGCAACCAGCTTGGCCACATCGCCCTTGACCATCTTGTAGTTCATGAACTCGTAGTCTTCGGGCAGGCACTGGCGGTTGAAGATGATGCGGCCGATAGAGGTCTCGAAGCGCGCGGTCTTATTGCCGGTGACATCGTAGTCGACAAACTCGTTCTTGCCGTTCTTGACGCGGAAGATACGGGTGCCGTCCTCATTGATGACGTTGGCATCGGCAGCGGACACGCGGACCTGGATCTTGGCCTGCATGTCGACCTCGGAGCGGCAGTCATAGGCGTGCAGCGCGTCGTCGAAGCTCGAGAACACGTGGTTCTCGCCCGGCAGACCCTCGCGGACCTGGGTCAGGTAGTACACACCGATGATCATGTCCTGCGAAGGGATGTTGACCGGCTTGCCGGATGCCGGCGAGCGCAGGTTGTTCGCAGAGAGCATGAGCACGCGGGCCTCGGCCTGAGCCTGGCTGGACAGCGGCACGTGGACAGACATCTGGTCGCCGTCGAAGTCGGCGTTGAAGGGCGAGCAGACCAGCGGGTGCAGGTGGATAGCCTTGCCCTCGACCAGCACCGGCTCAAAGGCCTGGATGGACAGACGGTGCAGGGTCGGTGCACGGTTGAGCAGCACGACGCGGCCGTCGATGACCTCTTCGAGGATATCCCACACAAAGGTGGCACCGCGGTCGATAGCGCGCTTGGCGCCCTTGATGTTCTCGACCTTGCCGAGCTCGACCAGGCGCTTCATAACGAAGGGCTTGAAGAGCTCCAGCGCCATGGTCTTGGGCAGACCGCACTGGTGCAGCAGCAGCTTGGGGTCGGTAACGATAACCGAACGGCCGGAGTAGTCGACACGCTTACCCAGCAGGTTCTGACGGAAACGACCCTGCTTGCCCTTGAGGGCCTCGGCGAGCGACTTGAGCGGGCGACCGCCACGGCCAGAGACCGGGCGACCACGACGGCCGTTGTCGAACAGGGCGTCCACGGACTCCTGGAGCATGCGCTTCTCGTTGTTCACGATAATCGCAGGGGCGTCCAGGTCGAGCAGGCGCTTGAGTCGGTTGTTACGGTTGATCACGCGACGATACAGGTCGTTGAGGTCGGACGCGGCGAAGCGGCCGCCATCGAGCTGGACCATCGGGCGCAGATCGGGCGGAATGACCGGGATGACGTCCAGGATCATGTTTGCGGGGCTGTTGCCGCCCTTCAGGAAGGCGTCAACGACCTCGAGGCGCTTGACGGCCTTCTCGCGCTTCTGCTTCTGGGAATCCTCGTCGGCGATGATGGCCTTGAGCTTCTCGGCCTCGGAGGGGAGGTCGATAGCAGCGAGCAGGTCGCGGACAGCCTCGGCACCCATACCACCCTTGAAGTACATGGAGTAGTAACGGGTCATCTCACGGAACAGCGGCTCATCGGAGATGAGGTCGCGCTCGGTGAGCTTCATGAAGGCGTTGAAGGCGTCCGTGCGGAGCTGCTTCTCGTCCTTGCACTCTTCCTCGATGTCGACGATGCCAGAGGCGATCTCCTCGGGGGTCAGCGGCTCCTCGTCGGAGAACTCGTCAAAGTTCTCGGGGTCGCCCTGCTCCTTGAGGGACTCGATCTGACGGGCGCACTCGGCATCGATCTCTTCCAGATCGGCGGCGAGCTCCTCGCGCAGGTCGTCGGCGTCGGCCTCGCGGGCCTCATAGTCAACCTCGGTGATGATGTAGCTGGCAAAGTACAGAACCTTCTCGAGGTCCTTGGACTTGATGTCGAGCATACGGCTCATCGGGAAGCTCGTGGGGCTCTTGAAGTACCAGATGTGGGACACGGGAGCGGCGAGCTCGATATGGCCCATGCGGTCGCGACGCACCTTGGCCGAGGTAACCTCGACGCCGCAGCGCTCGCAGACGATACCCTTAAAGCGGATGCCCTTGTACTTGCCGCAGGAGCACTCCCAGTCCTTGGCGGGACCGAAGATCTTCTCGCAGAACAGGCCGTCCTTCTCGGGCTTGAGGGTACGGTAATTGATGGTCTCCGGCTTCTTGACCTCACCGTGCGACCAGGAACGGATCTGGTCGGCGGAGGCAAGGGAGATCTTTACCGAGTCAAAATCAGTAGCTTCGAAATCTGCCACAGTCAACTACTCCTTATCAGTGGTCGTGGCGGCGACAGCCTCGGGTGCCTCGACGGTCTCGGCATCCTCGGCCTCGACGTCGGCGTCAACGCCGGCGAGCGCAGCCAGGTCGTCGAGAGCAGAGGTCTCCTCGGCGGTCACAGGGGCGGAGGCGTCCTCGTCAGCATCGTGCATGGGCTCGATGTCCAGCGCGAGGGAACGGATCTCCTTGACGAGAACCTTGAAGGACTCGGGGATACCCGGAACAGGAACGTTCTCGCCCTTGACGATGGACTCGTAGGTCTTGACGCGGCCCACGGTATCGTCGGACTTGACGGTCAGAATCTCCTGCAGGACGTTGGAAGCACCGTATGCGTACAGTGCCCAAACTTCCATCTCGCCGAAGCGCTGGCCGCCGAACTGGGCCTTGCCGCCCAGAGGCTGCTGGGTAACCAAGCTGTAAGGGCCGGTCGAACGGGCGTGGATCTTGTCGTCGACCATGTGGCCGAGCTTGAGGATGTAGGACGTACCCACGGTAATGGGCTCGCGGAACTCCTCGCCGGTGCGGCCGTCGAACAGGCGGGTCTTGCCGCGCTCGTCAAGCTGGGTGACGAACTCGGGACGCATGTGATCGCCAAAGGCAGCGGTGGCCTTGTTGAGCATGTTCTTGTTGGCACGACGAATGACCTCGGCGATCTCGTCCTCCTTGGCGCCGTCGAAGACGGGCGTCGCGGTGAAGAACGGACCGGGGACGTACTTGTCGGAGTCGGCCTTCTCGGTATCCCAACCGCAGGCAGCGGCCCAGCCAAGGTGGCACTCGAGCAGCTGGCCGACGTTCATACGCGAGGGAACGCCCAGCGGGTTGAGGATAACGTCGATCGGGGTACCGTCAGCCATGTAGGGCATGTCCTCGACCGGCAGAACGTTACAGATAACACCCTTGTTGCCGTGGCGGCCGGCGATCTTATCGCCCTGCTGGATCTTACGACGCTGGGCGACGTAGACGCGCACCTGCTCGTTGACGCCGGGGGCCAGATCGTCGCCGTTCTCGCGGCTAAAGCGGACGACGTCGATGACGCGACCGTAAGCGCCGTGAGGCATCTTAAGGGAGGTGTCGCGGACGTCGTGGGCCTTGGCACCGAAGATGGCGCGCAGCAGGCGCTCCTCGGCGGTCAGAGCGCTCTCGCCCTTAGGCGTGACCTTGCCGACCAGGATGTCGCCAGGGCCGACCTCGGCGCCGATGCGGATAATGCCGTCCTCGTCGAGGTTGGCAAGCATATCCTCAGAGAGGTTCGGGATCTCGCGGGTGATCTCCTCGGGGCCGAGCTTGGTGTCGCGGGCATCGATCTCGTGACGGGTGATGTTGATGGTCGTCAGCAGGTCCTCGGCCACCAGACGCTCGGACACGACGATACCGTCCTCGTAGTTGAAGCCTTCCCACGGCATGTATGCCACGGTGAGGTTCTGACCCAGTGCGAGCTCGCCATGATCGGTCGAAGGACCGTCAGCCAGGGGCTCGCCCTGCTCAACGGTGTCACCGACGCGCACGAGCGGACGGTGGTTGATGCAGGTGGACTGGTTGGAGCGCTGGTACTTGGCCAGGTGATACTCGTCCATGCCGCCGGCATGCTTGACGATGATCTTGGCAGCGTCGGCAAAGATGACCTCGCCGGCGTTCTTGGCCAGGGTGACCTCGCCGGAGTCCAGAGCGGCGCGACGCTCCATGCCGGTACCGACATAGGGAGCGGCAGGGTGAACCAGCGGCACGGCCTGGCGCTGCATGTTAGCGCCCATCAGCGTACGCTTGGCGTCGTCGTGCTCGAGGAACGGGATCAGCGTGGCTGCGACGGAGAGCATCTGACGCGGCGAGACGTCCATGTAGTCGACGTCCTCGACAGGCACGTCGGCGGGAGCGCCGAAGGAGCCGTCGAAGTCGCGGGTACGGGCGATCACGGTGTGCGGGCGGACAAGCTTGCCCTCGGCATCGGTCGTGATGAACTCGTTGGTCTTGGGATCGAGCGGCGTGTTGGCCGGCGCGATGACGTGCTTCTCTTCCTCGTCAGCGGTCATCCAGTCGATCTGGTCGGTGGCAACGCCGTTCTCGACGCGACGGAACGGAGCCTCGATGAAGCCGTACTCGTTGACGCGGGCGTAGAGAGCGAGCGAGCCGATCAGGCCGATGTTGGGGCCTTCGGGGGTCTCGATCGGGCACATGCGGCTGTAGTGCGAGTTGTGAACGTCGCGGACGGCCGTCGGCACGTTGGTGCGGCGGCTGGAGCCGGACTTGTGGCCGGCAAGACCGCCAGGGCCGAGTGCGGACAGACGGCGCTTGTGGGTCAGACCGGTCAGGGGGTTCGCCTGGTCCATGAACTGCGAGAGCTGCGAGGAACCGAAGAACTCCTTGATGGAGGCCACGATCGGACGGATGTTGATGAGCGACTGCGGGGTAATCTCGTCGATGTCCTGGGAGCTCATGCGCTCACGGACGACGCGCTCCATACGGCTCATGCCGATACGGAACTGGTTGGCGACGAGCTCGCCGACGGTGCGGATGCGGCGGTTGCCAAAGTGGTCGATGTCGTCGACCTTGAAGCCCTGCTCGCCGGCAGCGAGGGACAGCAGGTAGCGCAGCGTCGCGACGATATCCTCGTCGGTGAGCACCGTGACCTCTTCCTCGGTGGTGAGGTTGAGCTTCTTGTTGACCTTGTAACGACCGACGCGGGCCAGATCGTAGCGCTGCGGGTTAAAGAGCAGGCCCTCGAGCAGGCTGCGGGAAGCGTCCACGGTGGGAGGCTCGCCCGGGCGCAGGCGACGGTAGATCTCGATAAGGGCATCCTCGCGGGTGAGGGCGGTGTCGCGCTCCAGGGTGCGCTTGATCACATCGGAGTTGCCGAGCAGCTCGATGATGTCGTCGTTGGTGACGGCGATGCCAAGGGCGCGCAGGAACATCGTGGCGCTCTGCTTACGCTTACGGTCGATGGAGACCATGAGCTGATCGCGCTTGTCGACCTCAAACTCGAGCCAGGCACCGCGGGACGGGATGATCTGGGCCTTGTAGATCTGCTTGCCCGAATCCATCTCGGAGCTGTAGTACACACCCGGGGAACGGACGAGCTGCGAAACGACGATACGCTCGGTACCGTTGATGATGAAGGTGCCCTGATCGGTCATCATGGGGAAGTCGCCCATAAAGACGAGCTGCTCCTTGATCTCGCCGGTCTCCTTGTTGGTGAGACGGACGTCGGTCAGAAGCGGAGCCTGATAGGTCATATCCTTCTCGCGGCACTCCTCGACGGTGTGCGCGGGGTCGCCGAACTGATGCTCGCCGAAGGTAACCTCGAGAACATGGTTCTGGCTCTGGATGGGGCTGGATTCCTTGAACGCCTCACGAAGGCCCTCGTCCTTAAAACGCTCAAAGGATTCCCTTTGAACAGAGATAAGGTTGGGGAGCTCCATGGCCTCCGGGATTTTCCCGAAGCTGACGCGCTTGCGCTCAGTGGCAGTGTATGCGTAGGTCACCAGGTTTTTCCTCCTTCACGGAAATGCTCGGTGGGTTGGCGAGGCATAGCTTCGCCAGTTATCGCAACCTAATAGTTTATCAGGTACCGACCGTTGGGCAAGAAAAGCCTTGACGCGATTGAGTTTTTGGAGTAGCAAAGTTTTTCGACGGAAAACACGCAGGTAGATGTATGTGTATCGAACATCTGTTCATATATTTTCTGTGAACAGGGAGCCAGCAATCGCAGCTCTTATAAAAAACGGGCGCGAACCGAAGTCCGCGCCCGTAAATGTCGATGCCCGAAGGCTTACTTACGCATCAATCCGCCGCGCTCGTCGATGGCGTCCCAGAAGGCATCGGCAAAGCGGGGGTCGCTTGCAGCCATGAGGGCGTTGGTGGCCATCCAGCCAGAGGGAGTGCCGGTGTCGTAGCCCGACAGCGGGTCGATGACGACTGCATACATGGCCTCGCGGTCGAGCGAACGGGCCATGGCGTCGGTGAGCTGGATCTCGCCGCCCTTGCCGGCCTGCTGATCTGCCAGCAGGTCCATGACCAGCGGGCTCAGCAGGTAGCGGCCGACGATGTACAGGTTGGACGGAGCCGCCTCGGGAGCGGGCTTCTCAACCAGACCGCCGATGCGCCAGACAGCACCGGGCTCGGCATCGGCAACGTCCTCGGCGCCCTCGAGCGAACCGACGCGCTCGCCCGCGATAACGCCGTAGCGGCTGACTTCCTCGGGCGAGCAAGCGGCGACGGCGATAACCGAAGCGCCACCGTGCTCCTTAGAAACGGCGAGCATCTTGTCGCAGATGTCGCGGTTAGGCACAACGTAGTCGCCCAGAAGAACCAGGAAGTTCTCCCCTGCCACGGCGTCGGCAGCAGAGCGGATAGCATGGCCGAGGCCCTTGGGCTCGTACTGATAACGGAAGTCGACCGGCATACCGCCAGCGTGGGCGACGGCATCGGCATAGGCGTTCTTGCCGCGCTCGCGCAGCAGGTTCTCGAGCGAGCGATCGGGCTGGAAGTAGCTCAGCAGCTCGGGCTTGCCGGGCGAGGTAACGATGATGGCATCGTCGACCTCCTCGGGCTCGAGCGCCTCCTCGACGACGTACTGAATGACGGGCTTGTCGAGCACCGGCAGCATCTCTTTGGGCGTGCACTTGGTGCCAGGCAGAAAACGCGTGCCAAGACCGGCGGCGGGGATGATTGCCTTCATGTTATTCAAAGATCCTTTCGCAGGCGCAAAAGCGCCCCATGCGTGCGGCACACAGCCGCAGACCAAATTGCGATACCCAAGCATCTTACCGCTGGAACTATATGTCGCTACAAGGCAGAGACAATTCTTCAGCAGGTCAACGCAAATTATTGCTCGAATGGTGCAATTTTATTGCCCAACGGCAGGGCACCCGATACGACGCAAATCACAGAACATGGCAGTTTGAGCAACCGATGCCGAGGGACCGAAAAACAAAAAAACGGGGCTCGCAATGCGAACCCCGTCTGCAAAGAAATCTGGCGAGAAAGCCTGATTACTTGAGGGTGACAGCAGCGCCAGCAGCCTCGAGCTTCTCCTTGGCAGCCTCGGCGTCCTCCTTCTTGGCACCCTCGAGAACAGCCTTGGGAGCGCCCTCGACGACCTCCTTGGCCTCCTTCAGGCCAAGGTTGGTGAGCTCACGGACGGCCTTGATGACCTGGATCTTGTTGTCGCCGAAGCCCTCGAGCACGACGTCAAACTCGGTCTTCTCCTCGGCCTCAGCAGCGCCAGCAGCGGGAGCGGCGACAACAGCAGCAGGAGCAGCGGCGGAAACGCCGAAGGTGTCCTCGATAGCCTTGACGAGCTCGGAAGCCTCGAGAAGGGTCATTTCCTTAAGAGCATCGATGATCTCATCGGTGGTAAGCTTAGCCATTTCTAAGTCCTTTCGGTTTCCGTGCGGATGCACGGAGATCAGTTAAAACACGGCGCGAATGCGCCAGGGGTGCGGCGTTGCCGCCGCGGGTGAAAACAGCGACTAGGCTGCCTTCTGCTCGGAGACCTGCTGGATCGAACGAGCGAGACCAGAGGAAACGCCGTTGACGCAGACAGCGATGTCGCGAGCGAAACCGGAGATGAGACCGGCGATCTGGCCGAGAAGCTGATCCTTGGTGGGCAGCTCGGCGATAGCCTTAACATCATCAGCGGAAACGGCCTTGCCGTCGGAGATACCGCCCTTGATCTCAAGGACGCCCTTGGACTTAGCGGAGAAGTCCTTAAGGGCCTTAGCGGCCTCGACCGGCTCGGTCTCGTAGAACACATAAGCGACGGGGCCGGCGAGGATCTCGTCGATCTCGGGCTGCTCCTGGTTCTTGAGAGCGATCTTGACCAGGTTGTTCTTGTAGACCTTCATCTCGGCGCCGCACTCGCGAAGCTGATGACGCAGCTCCTGAGCCTGCTTAACCGTCAGACCGTTGTAGTTGACGACGAACAGACCGGCGTTCTCGGCGATACGGGACTCGATCTCTGCAACCTTGTCGATTTTGTACTGCTGGGGCATGAATTACACCTCCTCGAATTCTTTCCGGGCACGGTCCGCCACAAGGACGTGACGGGGGCATGTCCAAAAAGAAAGCCCCCGCGCTGCATGAGCGACGGGGGCGAGAAGACATATCTACTCGACCACCTCGGCTGGCGGGATATCCCATTAAGCTCGCGGGCGATGCCCGTTTGCACCGGCTGTCTCTGGCAGCGGATTCGTGCGTGAACCGAAAGTATTATGGCGGGGACCCCGGCGTCGGTCAACGGGAAACCGGGCTGCACACAATTCCACCATCCGGCCGCACCGCCGAAGGCCAGGCGCAAGGTTTTCGCTCGGTCAGGTCCTGGGCTCGCACGAAGAGCACATTAAGTGCTCTTCGGCTCGTGCGGAATCTACGAAAACCTTGCGCCTGGCCTTTGGCGGCGCGGCCTGCGTTGACTTTGGGCAGCCCGGGTTTTCGTTGGCTGACGCCCCCCACTCATAATGCTTGGGTCGGTGGGCTGATGTGTTGCGTCCCGTTGGGCTATAAGGTTGAAATGAAGGTGGACAGGCGATTTAGGCCTTCGTCCAGATCTTGGTCGGAAACGCAATAGCTGAGGCGGATGTGGCCTTCGGTGCCGAAGCAGTTTCCGGGGACTAGGGCTACGCCTGCTTCTTTGATGGCTTTGATGCAGAAATCTTCGCTGGTTAGGCTGAACTTTTTGATGCTCGGGAAAGTGTAGAAGGCTCCTGCGGGCTCCACGACGTCCAGGCCCATGGCGTCTAAGGCTGCGAGTACGCGCTCGCGGCGGGCTCGGTAGACTTTGAGCATGGGGGTTGGGTCGACGGTCAGGGCTCGGGCTGCGGCGTCCATCTCAAAGGAGACGGCGCTCGATACTAGGTATTGGTGGGCTTTTGCGATCTCGGCGATGACGGGGGCTGCGGCTGCAAGCCAGCCCAAGCGCCAGCCGGTCATGGCCCAAGGTTTGGAGAAGCTCTCGATAACCACTGTCTGCTCGCGTAGCTCCGGGTGTCGCTGGGCGAAGCGCTCGTAGCCGTCCACATAAACGAGGCGGTTGTATACGTCATCGCAGACTACGTAGATGCCCGCCTGCTCCGCCACGTGTGCCACGGCGTCGAGCGATGCCGCGTCGAGGATGCAGCCCGTGGGGTTGTTGGGCGAGCAGATGACGATGGCCTTGGTCGCCGGCGTCACACAGGCGCGAAGCGCATCCTCGTCAATCTGAAATTGCGCAGGCTCCGTATCCAAAAAGACCGCTTTGGCGTGATTGGCCACGACGATGCTCTCGTACAGGCCAAAGGCCGGCGTGGGGATAATGACCTCGTCGCCGGGGTTGAGCATGGCCATAAACGTAGCCGACAGGGCCTCGGTCGCGCCGTCGGTCAGGATGACCTCGTCGGCCGAAAACGTAAGGCCCGCGTCCCCCATGTAGGCAGATAGCGCCTCACGCAGGGCGGGGCGACCGTTGTTGGGCGGATAGTGTGTGTCACCGCGGTCCAGTGCGGCGGTCACCTCGGCGCTAATCACATCGGGCGTGGGAAAATCGGGCTCGCCAAGCGCAAGCGCAATGCACCCCGGGTGCTGGGCGGCGAGCGCGTTAATCCGACGGATGCCGGAGGGCTTAAGCGTGGCAAGCGAGGTATTCATGGACAGACGCATGGCGTTCCTTTCGTAAGGGTTGCACTAGGATAGCGCGGCGAGGCGCCGCCGGACGGTGTAACCTAAACGGAAATGAACCGGAAAGGAGGCGGCATGGAGACGACCGCACGCGGCGATGTACCAAAAACACTGCATAACATCGCGTTTGTCAGTATTTCAGAGAGCGCCGATCTTGAGTTTTTGCTCTGGGACCTGCAGGATGCCATCGCCGCCTATGCACAGCTTTCCGGCACTGTACTCCCCCGCCCAGTCGACTTGAAGGCAAATGACGCCGGCAGCGTTGCCGATGGCATCGTGCTGGCCATTGAAGATGTGGCTGACGATGAGACGTTGACAGCTATCGAGCAGGCGCTTGAGCGCTTTGGCGGTACGGGAACGCGCGTCTATGCCGCGATTCGAGCCGCACAAGAGGGCACTGAGCAGGCGCGTGGGACCGCCGTTCGCCTGCACAAGGCATGTGAGCGCCATGACCAATTGTGGTGTGGCGGCGTTGCCATCTGCGCCGGCAGCGGCATCGCGGCGCTTCGCCATTCCCCACGCATGGGCCTCTTGCGCCGACCATTTTCGGAAGCGATGGATAAGCTTGTGGGCGCCGTGCGCATAGGCTGCTCCATTGAGCATGCGCAGCTGCTGGGCGGTGGCAATGCCGGTAGCGTCGATACCGACGGCATGGTGCGCGCTAGGCCTGCTGTGCCCGCGCTAATCTGGCGCGCTATCATCAAACGCCTCGGCGCCCATGCTCAATCAGATATCTAAATTACAGGGTGCCCCAGTCAACGGCTTCACTCCAACGCTCGACAAGCCGCTCCAAACGCCACGCCGCGTTGGCAGGACTCGTCGACGGCAGCACGATGGCAGCTAGCCCCGTCCGCTCTTGTAGATAGCGTTTGTAGAGCCGCCCGGCCGCGCCGCCGTTGCAGATAACGACCTCAATCGGCGTGACATCGGTAATGCGCTCGATATGTGCCGGCACAACGTTGCGAATGCTCGCGTCGCTTGAGCCCTTGATGTCACAGCTCTCGATCACGTCCCACAGGGCCACACCGCCGTTGAGCAGCATAGCCCGCTTGGCAACAACCGAGGCGTCGAGCGTCGCGGGCTCGCCGCTCGCCAAAGCGTCTCCCTCGTTGGGCGGCACGGGCACACCGAGGCACGCGGCCATCACGCGCCAAAAGCGGTTCTGGGGATTACCGTAATAGAAGGTGTTGGCGCGCGAGAGCACCGAGGGAAACGACCCCAGCACCAAAACGCGCGAGCGCCGGTCGAACACGGGCTCAAACCCATGCTCAATATGTTGATAGCCCTCGTCAGACACAGGCATGGGCTAGGCTCTCAGCAGATAACGCACCTCATAGGGCGCAAGTTCAAGGGAGCCCGCCAGCTCGACCGTGGGCACGCCGTCGGCCAGCAGGTCGACAAAGGACCCATTGAGCTCGCCGGCGCCAAAGGTGTAAGGCTCGCCCACGGCATTGACCGCCACGAGCACCGTCGCGTCGTCGCAGGCGCGCTCGAACAGCAGCTGCTTGTTCTGAATCACCACGTTGCGATAGGCACCATAGTTGAGGGCACGGGCCGCCGCGTCGTCTGCCGAGCGCAGGTGCGCGAGCTGCTTGATGAAGGCCGTCAGCTCGTTGGGCGCAGGCTCATCGAGCGCAGGTCGCAGCGCCCAGTCACCATCGGGGCCGCCCTTTTCGCCAGGAATCCCCCACTCGCTGCCATAGTAGACGCACGGAATGCCCGGCATGCCAAAGAGCATGCCATAAGCGGGGCGCAGACAGGACTTGTCGGTAAGGATACTTGCCAGGCGCGGCACATCGTGGTTGTCGACAAACGACAGCAGATGTTTGCCGCGGTAGATGCACCACGGATCGCCGCCAAACTGGCGGTGCAGCGAATGGGCGATCTCGAACATGTTGACCGAGTTAAAGCTGGAATACAGGCCCTTGTAGCACTCGTAATTAGTGCACGAGTCGAGCATCTCGTCGTTGACGATCTGATTGTAGTCGCCGTGGAGCGTCTCGCCGATGAGCACAAAGCCGGGCTTGAGCTCACGGGTAAAGGAGTGTAGGCGGCGCATAAAGTCGCGGTCAAGCATATAGGCAACGTCCAGGCGCAGGCCGTCGATGCCAAAGCCCTCGGCCCAGCGACGCACGGACTCAAGCAGGTAATCGACCACGGCGGGGTTTTGCAAGTTGAGCTTCACAAGCTCAAAATGGCCTTCCCAGCCCTCGTACCAAAAGCCGTCGCCATAGCAGGAGTCGCCGTCAAAGCTAATGTGGAACCAATCCTTGTAGGGCGAGTCCCACTTGCGCTCCTGAACATCGCGGAAGGCCCAAAAACCGCGACCGACATGGTTGAAGACGGCATCAAGCACCACACGGATGCCATGGGCATGCAGTGTCTCGCACACGGCGGCAAAGTCGGCATCCCCACCCAGGCGACGGTCGATATGGCGCAGGCTGCGCGTGTCGTAACCGTGACTGTCGGATTCGAGCGGCGGGTTAATGAGCACAGCACCGATGCCGAGTTTCTGCAGGTAGCCGGCCCATTGGGCGATTTTCATAATGGGAGCATCGGGGTTAGGCGCGGCGTTGGCAGCCTGGGCGAGTTCATCCTCGGCAACGGGCGCGGCGTTTTCGCGCGGAGCTCCGCAAAAGCCCAGCGGATAGACCTGATAGAACGTCGTCTCGTATGCCCACATAGCAGCCTCCCGGTAAGCTCAACACAACGCCATCCATTGTATGCCTGCCGTGCATCCCCTCCTCCAAAATAAGTTGCGGTGAAATAGGGACTGTTGAGACCAATAAACCGGGCAAACAGTCTCTATTCCACCGCAACTGATGAGGGAACGTGATTAGGCGACGGGCTTTGCGCGGCGTATGGCCGGGAACAGCACCGTAATGGCGAGGATGACGCCCACGACGGTAATCGCCCCGCCCGCGAAGCCAATCCAGGAGATACCGGGACCCGAAACCACGGTGCCGCCGATCGCGGTGCCCGTGCCGATGCCGAGGTTAAACAGGCCCGAGAAGATCGACATGGCGACGGCCGACGAATCCGCCGGCGTGTACTTGATGAGCTCGGCCTGAAACGCCACGTTAAAGGCCGTGGAGCAGCAGCCCCATAGCGCGCAAACAGCGAGAACGGCGACGAGCGACGGTGCAACCGGACCCATGAGCAGCAGAGCCACAGGCACGCCGGAGAGTGTGATAGCCAAGAACGGAAAGCGATGGCCATCGAACAGTCGGCCGAACAGCCAGCTGCCCACCAGACCGGAGCAGCCAAACGCCGTCAGCGTCATGGTGATGGCGCCCGCGTCGACGTGCGCGACCTGCGCCAGGAAGGGCTCGATATAGCTGTAACCCGCGTAGTAGCCGGTCGCCATAAAGACCGTGACCGCGTAGAGCGCGATGAGGAACGGGTTCTTGAGCAGCTCGGGCAGCTGTTTGACGGTAAAGCGCTCGCCCGCCGGCATGACCGGGAACACCGCTGCCTGGTACACCACCGCGACGGCAGAAAAAGCTCCGACCACGGCAAACGTCATACGCCAGCCCACGGCCAGGCCGATGGCGCGACCGAGGGGCAGGCCGAAGATCTGCGCGATGGACGAGCCCGTGGCAATCATGCTGATGGCGAGCGCCCCATGACGCGTATCGACCAGGCGCGAGGCTATGATCGAAGCGACCGACCAGAACACGGCGTGCGAGCAGGCGACCACCAGGCGCGCGCAGACCAAAATAGGATAGGTCGGCGCCACGGCCGACAGAAACTGCCCGAGCGAGAACACGGCGAGCACGCCGAGCAGCATACGCTTGAACTCGAAGCGCGAGGCAAACACCATAAGCGGCAACGACAGCAACATGACGCCCCAGGCGTAGACCGAGATCATGATGCCTGCCTGGGCCTCGGTGAGCGAGAACGACGCGGCGATATCGGTCAGAAGGCCGATGGGCATGAACTCCGACGTGTTGAACACGAATGCGCAGCAGGCGAGCCCGATAAGCGGGAGCCACTGCCTGAGTGAGATGCCATCTTGTCTTGCCTGACTCATATATAACGTCTCCAATCATTTTGAGCGGAGGCGATTATATAGCAACGGTCCCGCATCCGTCAGCAACAGATGCGGGACCGCAATCAACTCAATACACAGGGGTTGCGCCGTTAATAAATAGCTAAGCCAACCCCAGCAATATGCCCGCCGAATGCACGACAAACGCCACGATCCAGGCGACCGTCACCTGAAACGCGAACACGGCAACGGCATAGCGCGCACCCAGCTCGCTCTTGACGGCACCGATGGCCGCCACGCAGGGCGGGTACAGCAGCGTAAAGACCAGGAACACGTAAGCGGTAAACGGCGAAAACATGGTCGACAGTGCCGCGGGCGAGGTCGCGCCCAAAAGCACCGTGAGGGTCGAGATGACACTCTCCTTGGCGATAAGGCCGGTGACGAGCGCCGTGGATGCTCGCCAATCGCCAAACCCAAGCGGCGCCAGCGCCGGCGCGATGATGCTGCCGAGACCCGCAAGCAGGCTTTGCGACTGATCGGCGACCACATTAAAGCGAATGTCGAACGTCTGAAGGAACCAGATGACCACGGTAGCGGCAAAGATAATGGTAAAGGCCTTGGTAATAAAGTCCTTGGCCTTATCCCATGCCAGCATCACCGTCGTCTTGACGCTCGGCAGGCGGTAATTGGGAAGCTCCATGATAAACGGCACCGGGTCGCCCTTAAATGCCGTGCGGTTGAGCACCAGGGCGGCAATGCAGCCGACCACGATACCAATCAGATAGAGCGAGACCATGGCGGGAACTGTCGCCTGCGGGAAGAATGCCCCGCACAGCAGACCGTAGACCGGCAACTTGGCCGAACAGCTCATGAACGGCGTGAGCATGACCGTCATCTTGCGGTCGTGCTCGGATGGGAGCGTACGGGTCGACATGATAGCCGGCACGGTGCAGCCAAAACCGACGAGCATAGGCACGAAGCTGCGGCCCGACAGGCCAAAGCGTCGCAGCACTTTATCCATGACAAAGGCCACGCGTGCCATGTATCCGGAGTCTTCCAGAATGGAAAGGAACAAAAAGAGCACGACGATAATCGGCAGGAAGGTCAGCACGCTGCCCACGCCCGTAAGCACGCCGTCGACAGCCAGCGAGCGCACTACGTCGTTGGTGCCGAACGCCTTGAGGCCCGCATCGGCCGAGGTAATGATGGCAGCGATGTCGTCCTCCATGAGTCCCTGCAACGCCGCGCCGATCACGCCAAACGTCAGCCAAAAGACGAGACCCATGATCACCAGGAACGCTGGAATGGCCGTGTAGCGACCCGTCAGGATGCGGTCGATCTTGACGGAACGAACGTGCTCGCGGCTCTCGTGCGGCTTTACGACGCAGTGCCCACACACGTCGCCGATAAAGCCGAAGCGCATGTCAGCCAGTGCAGATAGACGGTCGGTACCGGCCTCACCCTCCATCTGGGTAATGATGTGCTCGATGGCGTCAAGTTCGTTACGGTCCAGATGAAGCGCCTCCGTCACCAGCTCGTCGCCCTCAACCAGCTTGGTCGCCGCAAAACGCACGGGAATGTGCGCCGTCGCGGCATGGTCCTCGATCAGGTTGGCAATGCCGTGGATGCAGCGATGCAGTGCACCGCCGTCTGGACCATCGGGCGCACAGAAGTCCAGGCGACCGGGGCGCTCACGGAACCGCGCCACGTGCAAGGCATGATCCACCAGCTCGCCGATACCCTCGTTGCGGGCAGCGCTAATGGGGACAACGGGCACGCCCAACAGGCTCTCGAGCAGGTTGACGTCCACGGCGCCGCCGTTGGCCGTCACCTCGTCCATCATGTTGAGCGCGATGACCATGGGACGATCGAGCTCCATAAGCTGCAGCGTCAGGTACAGGTTACGCTCGATGTTGGTGGCGTCGATGATGTCGATGATGGCGTCGGGGTCTTCGTCCAAGATGAATTGGCGGCTGACGATTTCTTCGCCCGTGTACGGCGACAACGAGTAAATACCGGGCAAGTCGGTAACGCTCGCCTCGGGGTGGTTACGGATAGTGCCGTCCTTGCGGTCGACCGTCACGCCGGGAAAGTTACCGACATGCTGGTTGGAGCCCGTCAGCTGGTTGAATAACGTGGTCTTGCCGCAGTTTTGGTTGCCGGCGAGGGCAAAGTGCAGCGGCGCGCCCTCGGGCACGGCCGTCTTTGCCGCACGGGGCGAATACGTCCCCTCGCCGAGTGCCGGGTGCTCCGTCGTGCCGATTGCGGCGTTAGCGCGCGGACCCGTATCGGTGTCGTGAATACCCACAAGCTCGATGCGAGCGGCATCGTCCTTGCGCAGTGTCAACTCGTAGCCACGCAGGCGGATCTCGAGCGGGTCGCCCATGGGGGCGTACTTCATCATGGTGACTTCGGTGCCCGGCGTTAGGCCCATGTCCAAAATATGCTGTCGGAGTGCCTGATCGTCCGATGCCACCGATGCGACAACGGCGTCCTTTCCAATCTCGAGTGTATCGAGCTTCACGCGCTCATCCTTTCGTTAGACGCGGTTAACCGTTTACCGGGGCTAACCAACTCGTAACGACAAATGATAGCGCTCTGAACTATTTTATAAAGTCAAATACCGATGTTTACCTGCGCAAACTTTATGCGGTGCGCCCCGAAAGCTCTTTGCGCATACCGCTCAGCGAGATCGAAATGGAACCCGACCGCGCGGTAGCAGTGAGTCGATCACCCTCAACCGACCCCGTGCATGTAAAGGGCGCCTTGCCCATCAAGACGTGGGAGATAGTACCCGAGAGCTCAAAGAAATCGCACTCAGCGCGGGCACCCGAGAGAGCGATATTGAGACCCCTGACGTTTAGTACTGCCCTGAGCGCGCCGTTCACCCCATGTGAAAACGTCACCTCGCCGCGCTTGCTCCCCACCGGCGTCTGGGCCAAAACCACATACGTACCCTCAAGCATGGCTCCTCCTCTAAGCAGACTTTTTGAAACGGGCAAGTAGTCTACTTTTACATATGGCGCTCCAGGAAACGGAAGGCCAGGCGGATCCAAGGACGGACTGCCACCTGCTTGTCCTCGTTGTCGACCGCGGTGTTGGCGTTGCCGAGCGAAAGGCCGTGACCGCCCTGGTCAAAGACGTGCATCTCGCAAGCGACGCCCTCCTCGGCCATGCGCTGCGCAAACGGATAGACCTGTGCGATCGGCGCTGTCTTGTCGTCGGACACGCCCCACACAAAGGTCGGCGGCATCTGGCGCGAAACATGCGTGGTAGGGCAAATGTCGGTCAGGTGCTCATCGGTCGCCTCGCCGCCCGTCACCATCGACAGATAGTCGTTGAGCAAATCGCGCCCTGTCTTGCCACCCGTCTTGGGCACGCGCAGGTCGATGCGCGGGTCACGCGTCTGCATATCGCGCACATAGGCAAGGTCGAGCAACGGATAGCCCAGCACCACGGCGTCGGGACGAATGTCGTCCGGACGCGCCCCGGCAAGTGCCGCGAAGGGGCCGGTCTTCCACTGCGTTGCCAGCGAGGCGCAAATCATGCCGCCAGCAGAAAAGCCCACGACGCACACGCGCTTGGGATCGACATGCCACTCGTCGGCATTCGCACGCACCGTGGCGACCATCTTGGCAAGATCTGCCTGGGGGTGCGGAAAGCTCACGTCACCCGTAGAACTTGTGACATAGTTGAGCACAAAGGCCTGGTAACCGTGATCCAAAAACGCAAACGCCACGGGATCCTGCTCATGCGGAGCGATATGCGTAAACGCACCTCCGCCGCAGATAATCACGGCAGGGCGGCGGCCATTCGGTTTATCGGGCAGCGGTTCGGCACCCAAATACGTAAACGTCGCCGGATATTCCTCGGTCGGCTCCTCGCCCCACAGCGCATGGTTCTCGACAATCATATGTGCTCCCTTCGCGCAAATTATGCGCCCTTGTTTTTCGCCTTCAAGCGTACCCCACTTGAACCCGTGACGCAGAAACACGCCAGCAATAAGTTTCCCTTCAACTGATATATCACATAATCCCAGCTCAGAGGTATCGCTGAGCAGCGTAGAATAGGGGGTGTTGACCAAGCCGCGAAACAGATATGAAACGTTTCCGGCAAACCAAACGCGCGATATGCGCCTATTTAAGTTGGAGGCAACTATGGGTCTGCTCGATTCGCTTAAGTCCACCTTCACCTCGACCGGCGAGGCGTCCGTTCCGCCCGCAGCGAGCTTCGCCACCCGCGAAGGCGTCATCTATGCCCCCGTCAACGGCGTGCTCGTCAACCTGGACGAAGTTCCCGACGAGACGATCGCCTCGGGCATGCTTGGCCAGGGCTATGGCATCGAGCCCATTACCGGCACCATCTATGCGCCCGCCAACGGCCGCATCGGTGCCACCACCGTCACCAACCACTCCATCGGCATGATTACCGAGGACGGTCTGCGCGTGTTCATCCATGTCGGCCTGGGCACCGTGGAAATGAACGGCAAGGGTTTTGCCCGCTTTGTCGAGATGGGTGACACGGTCAAGGCAGGCCAGCCGCTCATCAGCTTCGATCGCGAGGCCATCAAGGCCGCCGGCCACGAGGACATCGTGACCGTCATCATCTCCGAGCTCGATCGTCTTAAGAGCATCGACCATGTCGGCGAGTCCGGAACGCTTATCGGCGGCAACCCGCTCGTCAAGCTGGGCGACCCGCTGCTGGTAGCCAAGACCAAGTAGCCAGGCCCCGCGCCACACAGCCAAAAGGCATCTCGTCAAGCGCCCGCGACCATTTGGCCGCGGGCGCTTTTCGTTTGAAAAACCATCCCGTCAATGCCTTATCTGTATAGCCCAAATGAGCCGAGCTGCTAGAATATCGAACTGTATGGATAACTATCATTCAACCGTTATGGGAGGATACGTGAACCGCACCAAAATCGCGCAGCTTTACGCCGATGCCGAGTCGCTTGGCGGCCAGACCGTCACCGTCGCCGGCTGGGTCAAGTCCGTCCGCGACATGAAGAACTTTGGCTTCGTTACGCTCAACGACGGCAGCTGCTTCCGCGATCTGCAAGTCGTCATGAACCGCGAGGCACTCGACAACTACGACGAGATCGCCCATCAAAACGTCTCGGCCGCACTCATTTGCACCGGCACCGTCAAGCTGACCCCCGATGCGCCCCAGCCTTTCGAGCTTTCTGCCACCTCCATCGAGGTCGAGGGCGTCAGCGCCCCGGATTACCCGCTGCAGAAAAAGCGCGCAACCGTCGAGTTCCTGCGTTCCCAGCAGCACCTGCGCCCGCGCACCAACCTGTTCCGCGCCGTGTTCCGCATCCGCTCTGTCGCGGCTGCCGCCATCCACCGCTTCTTCCAGGAGCAGGGCTTTGTCTACGTCAACACCCCTATCATCACCACGAGTGACTGCGAGGGCGCCGGCGAGATGTTCCGCGTGACCACGCTCGACCCCAAAAATCCGCCCCTCACCGAGTCCGGCGAGGTCGACTGGAGCCAGGACTTCTTTGGCAAGCACGCGAGCCTTACCGTGTCCGGCCAGCTCAATGCCGAGAACTTTGCCATGGCCTTTGGCGACGTGTACACCTTTGGCCCCACCTTCCGCGCCGAAAACTCCAACACCACGCGCCACGCCGCCGAGTTTTGGATGATCGAGCCCGAGATGGCCTTCGCCGACCTTAACGACTACATGGATAACGCCGAGGCCATGCTCAAGTACGTCCTTAAGGATGTTATGGCCACCTGCCCCGACGAGCTCAATATGCTCAACAAGTTTGTGGACAAGGGTCTGCTCGAGCGCTTGGACCATGTCGCCAACTCCGACTTCGCCCGCGTCACCTATACCGAGGCCGTCGAAATCCTGGAGCAGGCCGTCGCCGCCGGTCACAAGTTTGACTATCCCGTGAGCTGGGGCATCGACCTGCAAACCGAGCATGAGCGCTTCCTGACCGAGGAACACTTTAAGCGACCGACCTTCGTAACCGACTACCCGGCCGAGATCAAGGCGTTCTACATGCGCATGAACGAGGACGGCAAGACCGTCGCCGCCGCCGACTGCCTGGTTCCCGGTATCGGCGAGATTATCGGCGGCTCCCAGCGCGAGGAGCGCCTGGATCTTCTCGAGGCCCGCATCAAGGATCTGGGTATGAATCCCGAGCAGTACAAGTACTACCTTGACCTGCGCCGCTACGGTTCCTGCAAGCACGCCGGCTACGGTCTGGGCTTCGAGCGCTTGGTGATGTACCTCACCGGCGTGGGCAACATCCGCGACGTCCTGCCGCACCCGCGCACCGTGGGCAACGCCGACTTCTAATCGCCACAGCGCCACCAAACGCGTTCCAGCGCATCACGCCAGCGCCTCTCGGCAAGCCGAGGGGCGCTTTTTTCAACAGCATCCGTCAAGCTTTTGGCAAGTTTTTGGTCAGTTGGGCAGGGCTGTTGAAAACTCGACCCGCCGCTTGCCGACGGCCACCGACCGCCCAGAGTGCTCTGCGCCCCTGGGAAAGCCCCGCGTCCTAGGCTCCATACCGTCGCCACCCAAAACGGAAAGGACGTGGGCGCCATGACCGAAACCGCTGTTGAAACTTACGAGACCACGACGAGGGGCGCCGCCTCGATGGCAGCCTATCGCGCCGTTCGCATCCTGCAACTATTAAGCGAAAACACCGGCGAGGACAAGGCCATGCTTTCCGATGAGTTGATCCGGCGCCTCGCCCATCCCGACGACCCCGCCCGCATGCCCATCTCGGCGGCGCGGCGCAGCATCTACACCGCCATCTCCGCACTTCGCCATGCCGGATACGAAATTGAGTACAAGCGCGGCGTGGGCTATCGACTCTTGACCCGTCCGCTCACCGACGAAGAGATCATCCGGCTCCACGGCATGGTCATGCGCAACCGCTCTACGCCCATCGCCATTCGAAAAAGCATGGCGCAGCACTTGGTCGCCATGGCGAGTGCCGACGTTCGCGGCTACCTCGATGCACCCGAGCCTGCTCCAAGCGCAGGCGACAAATCCACCAAGGCCACACGCACGCCCGTCAAGCGCATCGATGCCTGCGAGCTCATCGAGCAGGCCATCGACCACGGAACCACGGTGAGTTTTGATATTTCGAGTGTCACGGCACGCGGAGAGGTCGAAGTGGCGCGGATGACACTCCGGCCCTTTGCCATCAAGCAACGAGACGGCATCTCGTATTTGCTGGGAACGGTCTATGACGCGCGAGGCGCCGATGACACGTTGCGTACCGTAGAGATCGGCCGAATGAGAAACGTCACCACACGTCTCCTCGACGGCAAGAAGCTCTTCGCCGCCCTGGACGAGGACGACGCCTCCTCCGCCGCATAAGACCCTCCGCCGCCCATTCGACTACCCGTACCGCCCATCCGATTCTGTATTAAAAAACCCGCCAGGCTGTTGTAAAAATGGACATCAGCGCTACTATAGTTCCACTTGCACTTTGTCCCAGTGCAGTGTTTCCAGCCATTTTTATACTGGGGGTAATGATATGAAGGACATCACCATCAGCCGCAGGAGCCTTCTGGTCTCCGCCGGTCTGCTCGCGCTCGCCCCGCTCGCCGGATGCGGCGGCAACTCTGGTTCCGGCTCTGCTGCCGCCGGTTCCGACTACACCATCGGCGTTCTGCAACTCACCGAGCACTCCGCACTCGATGCCGCCAACGACGGCTTTGTCAAGGCCATCAAGGAGAGCGGCCTTAAGGTCAAGATCGACCAGAAGAACGCCCAGAACGACCAGTCCACGTGTAAGTCCATCGCCGACAAGTTCGTGGGCGATGGCGTCGACCTGATCTATGCCATCGCTACGCCCGCCGCGCAGGCTGCCGCCGGCGCCACCGCTGATATCCCCATCGTTGGCTGCGCCATCACTGACTACGCCGCTTCCGGCCTGGTCCAGGACAACGACAAGCCCGGCACCAACGTCACCGGCGCCTCCGACCTCACCCCGGTCGCCGAGCAGCTCGAGATGATGCAGAAGGTCCTGCCCGACGTTAAGAAGGTCGGCCTGCTCTACTGCACCGCCGAGTCCAACTCCGACGTCCAAATCAAGGCCGCCAAGAAGGAGCTCAACAAGCTGGGGCTCGAGTACACTGACTTCACCGTCTCGAGCTCCAACGAGATTCAGTCCGTCGTCGAGTCCGCCGTGGGCAAGGTCGACGCACTCTACTCCCCCACTGACAACACCATCGCCGCGGGTGCTTCGCAGGTCGGCCAGATCTGCAAGGAGAACAAGCTCCCCTTCGTGACTGGCGAGGAGGGCATGTGCAAGGCCGGCGGCCTGTTCACCCTCTCCATCAACTATAAGGACCTGGGCTACGCCGCGGGCGAGATGGCCGTTAAGATCCTGAAGGGCGAGGCCAAGCCCGAGGATATGCCGATCAAGCACCTCTCGAGCAAGGACCTGGTCGTCGTCAAGAACGACGAGATGGCCGAGGCTCTGGGTATCGACCTTTCCGCTCTGGACGAATAACGCGTCTAGGGCCCGCACGCGTGCCACGGCTGCGTTATTCAATATCTGAGTCATTGGGGCGAACGCTAAAGGCCGGCGTTCGCCCTGCTTGTTTCAGGTAAAACAAAACGTCTGTCCGCCGCTTTTTTATGCATTGGTACCGCTATTATGGAAAATCACGTGTCCACCCTATCCTAGGAGGTATGAAGCATGCTCATTGCATTGCAGGGCGCCGTTTCGCAGGGCGTCCTCTGGGGCATTATGGTGCTTGGCGTGTTTATCACGTTCCGCCTGCTCGACATCCCCGATATGACCTGCGACGGCAGCTTTGCCCTCGGCGGCTGTGTCTGCGCCGTGCTCATCGTCAACAATAACGTCGACCCCTTGCTCGCCGTGCTGGCCGGCATGTGCGCCGGCGCCATCGCGGGCGCCGTCACGGGCATCTTGACCACCGTCTTTGAGATTCCCGCAATCCTCGCCGGAATCCTTACGCAGATCAGTCTGTGGTCCATCAACCTGCGCATCATGGGCAAGTCCAACACGCCCATCCTTGCCAAGGGCACTATCTTCTCATCCGTCAGCAACATGACGGGCCTGCCGCAGTCCACTGTTGCCATTATCCTAGGCATTGTGCTGGCCGTGGCCATCGTCGCCATCCTGTACTGGTTCTTTGGCACCGAGATCGGCTCGGCGCTGCGTGCCACCGGCAACAACGAGTACATGATCCGCGCCCTGGGCGTTAACACCAACACCACCAAAATGATCGCCCTCGTGCTCTCCAACGCCCTCATTGGCCTTTCGGGTGCGCTCATCTGCCAGAGCCAGAAGTATGCCGACATTGGCATGGGCACCGGCGCCATCGTTATCGGTCTTGCCGCCATCGTCATCGGCGAAGTGCTCGGTCGCCTGCTGCCCGGCGGTCTGACGCAGTTTAGCGTCCGTCTTGCCTCCGCCGTCTTTGGCTCCGTGGTGTACTTCCTTATCCGCGCCATCGTGCTGCAGCTGGGCATGGACGCCAACGACATGAAGCTGCTCTCTGCCGCGATCGTCGCCGTGGCCCTGTGCGTGCCCGTGATTTGGGAGCGCTATAAGCTCCGCAGCTCCTACACGAAGGGAGATGAGGCAGATGCTTAAGCTCTCGCACGTCAAGAAGACCTTTAACAAGGGCACCGTCACTGAGAAGCGCGCGCTCACCGGCGTCGACCTCACCCTGAATGACGGCGACTTTGTAACCGTGATTGGCGGCAACGGCGCCGGCAAGTCCACGCTGCTCAACATGATCGCCGGCGTGTATCCGCTCGATTCGGGCGTTATCGAGCTCGACGGCACCGACATCTCGCGTCTGAGCGAGTCGCAGCGCGCCAAATACCTGGGCCGCGTGTTTCAGGACCCCATGCGCGGTACCGCTGCTGACATGCAGATCGCCGAGAACCTGGCCCTCGCCAAGCGCCGCGGCCAGCGTCGCGGTCTTTCGTGGGGCGTCACCAAGGCCGAGAAGGACGAGTACGTTGAGCTGCTCAAGCGCCTGGACCTCGGTCTGGACACGCGCCTCAACGCCAAGGTCGGCCTGCTCTCGGGCGGCCAGCGCCAGGCACTCACCCTGCTGATGGCCACGCTCACCAAGCCGCGCCTGCTGCTGCTCGACGAGCACACGGCGGCCCTCGACCCCAAGACGGCCTCTAAGGTGCTCAACCTGACCGAGGAGATTGTCGACGAAAACCATCTGACCACGCTCATGGTTACGCACAACATGAATGACGCTATCCGTCTGGGCAACCGTCTGATCATGATGCACGAGGGCCATGTGATCTACGACGTGGCCGGCGACGAGAAGAAGTCGCTCACCGTAGCCGACCTGCTGCAGAAGTTCGAGGAGGTCTCGGGCGGCGAGCTCGCCAACGACCGCATGCTGCTGAGCTAAACCTACCAAAAAGGGACAGGTTTATTTTGGCAGGTTTTATCTGCGCAAACGTCAAAACCGCCGCAAAGGGACAGACGCCCTTGCGGCGGTTTTCGCATATTATGTCGATAATCCGATATTCAACCAGACTTTCTGGCTAAGGACTAAGGAAATTGCCATGAAAAGACTCCCCCGCCTTGCGTTAGCCGCCGCGTTGTTTGCCGGCTCGCTCGCAGGCATCCCAAGCCTCGCTTTCGCGGGGAACCTGCCCGCCGCTATTGACGGCTCCGTGGCCGTCATGCACACCAACGATATCCACGGCAGCTACAAGTACAGCTACAACGCAAGCAAGGGCACCGGCACTGTGGGCTTTGACGGACTGGCGGTTCTCTATAGCGCCCAAAGCAGCGCCCCCGATCTTTTGCTCGATGCGGGCGACACCTTCCACGGACAGTCCTTCGCCACCATGAGCGAGGGCAAGAGCATCGCCGAGCTCATGGACACCTTCTACGCCGACGGCTACGACGCGACCACGCCAGGCAACCACGACTGGAGCTATGGCGCGGACAAGCTTCGCACCATGACCGGCTACAGCCCCACCGGCACGCCCTTCGCCATGCTCTGCGCGAATGCGAAGTCTACGAGCGGCGTATGGAGCTCGAGTATCACCAAGACGCTCGATCGCACCTGGGAGGATAGCGAAGATCACTCCACATTCGACTACAAAATCAAGGTCGGCGTCGTGGGTGCCATGGATGAGTCGCTGGAATCCTCGCTGCGCGCGGACCTGGTCGCGGGTACGTCGTTCTCGAGTGCCGCGAACGCCATCAATGCCGAGGCCAAGCGACTGCGCGAGACAGAGGGCTGCAACGTTGTCGTCTGTATCGCGCACACGCTCAACGCCAAGACCTTTGCTGCAAAGCTCGTTGGGGTCGATGCACTGGTCGCGGGCCACGAGCACATCAACTTAGACGAAAACGTGACGGGGGCTGACGGCAAGTCGGTCCGCGTCGTCGAAGCGGGCAGCGCCTTTGCCGAGGTGGGGCTGCTTTCCATTCCGTACAAGTACGACACGAATGGCACCGAGACGACCGACGATGACACGGTCACGGTCCCTGCAGACGGCAGTGACGAGAAGCTCTACACCGCCAAGAACGTCAACGACCTTTTGGCAGACCCCGACAAGGGCTCCGACTACCAAAGCCGCCTTGAAGCCGTCCGCAACAAGATCAAGCCGCTCGACGAGGCCTTTGAAAACGAATCGAACAAGGTGCTCGGCACATCCACCACCAACTATTTCTACGGCGAGGACGCCGCAGGCACGCATGGTTGGGAAATGGTGCGCACCACCGATTTCCGCCCCAGCAAGGAGGGCGACACCACCAAGGCCCAGACCATCGGCCATGTGATCTGCGGCTCCTATCTTGACCTGACGGGCGCAGACCTTGCCATCGAGAACGCGGGTGGCATCCGCGGCGGCATCGCTGCAGGCGATGTGACCGCAGGCAACGTCATCGCTATCTCGCCCTACGGCAACACCGTGGAGACCTGGACCATGACCGGTGCGGACTTCCTCGCAGCGCTCGAGCACTCGCTGCAGATCAGCGACGAGTGCAATCACAGTTATGAGCTTCAGCAAGCCTACGTGGCAGCCGGCCATACCGAGCAGGAAGCGCAAGACAAGTACAAGTGGCGCGATGACTCCGGCAGCGTTCTCTCCTTTGGCGGCATCAACGTGACGATTGATTGGACGCAGCCCGAAGGCAAGCGCATTGTGAGTGCCACACTCGCTAAGGACGGCAGCACGCTCGATCCCACCAAGACCTATACCGTCGCCACCAACAACTACATCATTACCAACACGACCGACTTCCCCACCTTCGCACACGCCACCAAGCGCACCGAGTGGGGCACGTGTGAGGCGGCGCTGAGGGCGCTGATTGGGCAAAACGGCTGGGAGAGCAAGATGGCCGGACTCGCCGGCACCATCAGCTTCGGCTCCGCAGCCGTGAACCCCACGCCCACACCGGCCCCGACGCCTAAGCCCTTGCCTAAGACGGACACGACGACCACGAAGGTCATCACCAAGAAGACGACCGGCAAGCTCGCCGCAACGGGAGACCGCACGCTGGCAGTAGTTGGCACGTGCCTTATCGGCGGCATCATCGTCATCATTCTCGGCATTATCTGGAAGCGTCGACGCTAAGCTACACCGCCGGGCCTTGCAGCCCCGCCGCATAAACCTTATATCGAGCACAGAAGCCCGTCCGAATTTGATCGGACGGGCTTCTTGGTGGGTATCATGGTTAGATGATCATGAGGAGGTTTCCCTACATGGAATTGTTTGAGCCAATTCTTCATTTCTTTGCACAACGATGGGTCCACAACATCATCTGGGCCGGTATCTTGGCCATCGGCACCGCCGTTGCCGCCAAAATCGCGTCCAAGACCCTGCACCACCTGCTTAACCGCGATGATAACCCGCTCCCAGCATCGAGCATCTTCATCAACATCACACGCGCCGTCATCTGGATGATCGGCGGCAGCTTTATCCTCGACAACTGTTTTGGCATTAATGCAAACGCCCTCGTCGCCGCTCTTGGCGTCGGCGGCATCGCCATCTCGCTCGGCTTTCAGGACACGCTGTCGAACCTTATCGGCGGTATGCAGGTGACCTTCATGGGCATCATCAAGCCCGGCGACAATATCGAGGTCGGCGGCGTGTCGGGCGTGGTCCAAGACATCACCTGGCGCCACACGACCATCGAGGATGCCTGCGGGCAGACCATCATTGTGCCCAACTCCAACATCTCCAAGAACACGCTCGTGCATCTGATGCCCTTTGGGCGCGTGGCCGTGCCCGTTGCCGTAAAGGACACGTCTAAGTGGGCCTCGCTGGGCGCGCTGGCAGATGAGCTTACCGACGCCACCAAGGCCGCGGTGCTTCCCATCTCTGGCTTTGACAAGGATCCGTACGTGCTCTTTAGCGAGATCGGCGACTTTGGCGTCAAGGGCAAAATCATCTTTATCGTCAGCGACGATAGCACCACCTTCACGGCAACCGACGCCTGCATTCGTGCCATCGCCCCCATCATCGCCTAAACTACCACAAAGGGGACAGGCACCTTTGTGGTAGTTTCGCATCGTGGTACCATGGTTCATATCGTTGTTTAAACGACTAAGGGAGTAGACACCATGGAAGAGGCCTATCGTCAAGCACGCAAGCGCGGCGAGCAGGGACGCCGTCGCGCCATCAGCCAAAGCGAGCACCCGTACCTTACGGACCTCGACAGCTTGGTTGCCCAGCTCCCCTTAGGTCAGCGAGAGAGCGTCGGCCTGCGGGATATTCCGCTCGAAATGGTCGTCGGCACGGTTACCAAGGGCCGTCAGTCTGCCTTTTCGTGCAACTTTATGCCCCTGTTGCCATTTAGCACCGAGTTCGCCCGCAAGTGGTCCAACCTCTACGACATCCAGGTGACCGAGGGCTATCGCGACCCCATCATCGTCACCGAGTTCATGCATCGGTTCTACGTCCAAGAGGGCAACAAGCGCGTCAGTGTCCTCAAATTCCTGGACGCCCCGACGGTTTCGGCCAAGGTCACCCGCCTCTATCCCGGAAAATGGGATTCCGTCGAAAGCCGCCTCTATGGCGAGTTCTGCGCGTTTTGGCGCGTCTGCCCCCTATACGAGATCGAGTTCTCGCGTGAGGGAAGCTACGAGACGCTCGCCAAGATGCTCGGTCAGAACCTTATCGAAAAATGGCCGCAGAAAAAGGTCGACTACCTGCGCCACACCTTCCTGCTCTTTAAGCGCGCCTACCTGCGCGCCGGCGGCGACCATCTGGACATTACGCCCGCCGACGCTATGCTCGTTTACCTCAACGTGTACAACCAAGACCGCTTGCTGGACACGCCGACGGATATCGTCGTAAACCGCCTGTGCAAGATTTGGCGCGAGTTGGTCATTGCCGGCAAAAGTGATGAGGAGAAGGTCGATCTTGTCGAGGCGCCGAGTGTCGATGAGGAAGAGGCACCCGCCAAGTCCACCTCCGGCGTGCTCAACTTCTTTATGGGCAAGACCGTCTACTCGGCGGCCAACCCTCTGCGCATCGCCTTTATCCATGAGTTCCCCTGTGCGACGTCGAGCTGGGACAGCCTGCACGACCAAGGGCGTCAGTATCTCGATGAGCATTTTGGCGGTATCGTGCGCACCGAGGCGTTCGAGGACTGCCACGATCCGGACGTGTTCTACGCCGCTGTGGAAACGGCTGTCAAACATGGAGATAACGTCATCTTCTCAACCTCGCACCGCCTGATGGAATATACGCTCAGGGCTGCCGTTGAGTATCCCCGGGTTCGGTTCCTCAACTGCTCTATCGGCCTTCCCCATCAAAGCGTCCGTTCGTACTTTGGCAAGATGTACGAGGCCAAGTTTCTCCTGGGCGCCCTTGCCGCCAGCATGGCGGACAACCACCGCATCGGTTACCACGCGTCGGTCTTCGCCTCGGGCGCACTCAGCGAGATCAACGCCTTTGCGATTGGCGCCTCTCTGCTCGACCCCCGTGCGCAAATTATCCTGACCTGGGGCGATGTGCCCGCTGGAGGTCTTGCCGAAGCCATGTGCCGCGAAGGTGTAAGCGTCATGACCGGCGCTGACATGTCAAAGTCGCTCGTAGACCCTACGGCCTACGGACTTCACCGCCTGGTCGATGGCAAGGTTACCGGCATCGCCATGCCGGTCTGGAACTGGGGCCGATACTACGAGCTTATCGTGCGAAGCCTGCTACATGGCACCTGGGATGAGACCAGTGACGACAGCCAGGTTCGCGCCGTCAACTACTGGTATGGCATGAGCTCGGGCGTCATCGACATTCGCTACGCTCCGGGCCTGCCCTATCAGACGCGCAAACTGGTGCAGCTGCTCCGCAATGGCATCGTCGAGGGCTCCATCAATCCATTTGGCGGCGAGCTTCATAGCCAAGACGGCGTGGTGCAGATCGAGGGCTTTCCCCCACTGCCGAGCGCGCAGATTGTCGAGATGAATTGGCTGGCGGACAACGTGGTAGGCACCATTCCGCAGCTCGACGATGAGCCGGGAGTTACCGCCCTATGAAGATCCTTGCCATAGCAGATACCGAAGAACGATGCCTTTGGGAGTGCTTTCGCAAGGAGCGCTTTGAGGGTGTCGACCTGATTCTGTCTGCCGGCGATCTGGACCCGGACTATCTTGAGTTTTTGGTCACCGTCATCAACAAACCGCTCATCTACGTGCGCGGCAATCACGACGACCGCTACGCACGTCATGCACCGGGCGGATGTATCTGCGTGGAAGACAGCGTGTACACGTACCGAGGGATTCGCATTGCGGGCCTTGGCGGGTCCATGCGTTATCGCGACGGCGCCAACATGTACACCGAACGCGAGATGTCCAAGCGCATGCGCAAGCTGTCGCGTAAGGTTAGGATGGTCGGCGGGTGCGACATTCTGCTTACCCATGCACCCGCCGCCGGTATGGGTGATCTGGACGATCTGCCGCATCGAGGATTCGAGTGCTTTAATGCGGCTCTTGAGTCTTGGGGTCCCGACTATATGATTCACGGGCATGTGCACCAAAGCTACGGCCCCAACTTTCAACGCGAGCGCCAACACCCATGCGGAACGAAGATTGTCAACGCCTGCGGCTATACCAAGATCGAAATTGACGAGGCGCGCTACCCCACGCGCGGTTGGAAGGCCGCTTGGCTCAACTCGCAAACCATGCGCCGCGAGCTCAAACGCCACGAAGCAATCGAGTCTTCAACCGCCAGAACCCCCTGGTAACTGCCAACAACCACCACGAAGGGGATAGGCACCTTTATGGTGGTTTTGCTGACTCGTCCGACCTGTCCATCACGGTGCTTGTGTAATTAACGAGAACACTCATTGTTTTGTAAGGACGGCGCTCACGTGCCGTCTTTTTTTGTCAACTTATGCAGTCTCGACCGTGTTGTATGTAGAGGGACCTCGCGAGACGCCTTCCCTATATCCACCACGACCAATTGGAGGTGACACTATGCCTGCACGCCGTAACCGCAATAGCACGCTCCGATGCGATGCCGATCAGATCGAGCGGGAAGCAAAGCGCTTGGTCGACACGTATTCCGACCTCATCCTTCGATTGTGCTATTCGGCCCTTGGATCCGCTGACGACGCTCAAGACATCTGCCAGGACACGTTGATCAAGATTCTCCAACGCACTCAACCGTTCGACTCGCTCGAACACGAACGTGCTTGGGTGATCCGAGTCGCACTGAACGCATGTCGCGATATCGGCCGTACGCACGCGAATCACCCGGTTGTCGACCTCGATTCGCTCCCCGATTTCTGCGCACCCGTAACACATACCGAGCAAGAATTCGCGCAACGCGACTGCGCCATTCTTTCCGCTGTCACGGCCCTGCCTCAAGCACAGCGCATCGCCATCTTTTTGCACTACTACGCAGGCATGAGCATCAGGGAAATCGCAGACGCCGTTCACGCGACGCCAGCTGCAACCGCCCAGCACCTTAGCCGCGGACGTGCGTCACTTCGGCTTTCCTTGAAAGGAGACCACAATGACTACGAATTCGAATGACTATCGCCACGCCCTGGAGCACATTTCGTTTACCGATAATGCGAAGCAGCACATGGCAAACTCGATTGCTCAGTCCGTCGCCTCAAGCGATGCGGCGACCGCTCAAAGCAACTTTAATGGCACGCGACGCAAGCCGCGCATCGCCCGCCATCCCGTAAGAACAGTCGCTCGCATTGCCGCTGTAACGGCAGTCCTCGCTATCGTCATTGGAGGCGCTGGCACGGCTATGGCAACAGGCGTCCTGCCGCTTCCTTCTGACATGCTTTCCGACATCTTTGACGGACCTGCTTCTCAAACCGAGATCATCGACCGTATTGGCCGGCCCGTCGGTGCTAGCTGCTCCAACAACGGAGTCACCGTGACCGCCGACGCCATCATGGGCGACAAGGATATGGTTACCATCGCCTATACGCTTACGTTCGACGATCCCGCTGCCCTGAAAAAGCTTTCCGAGCCGGGCGAGAACGGAACTATCGCCGGAAGTGTCGATGGAAACGTATACGTTGATGGCGAGCATGGCGGCCAAGGCCAATCATGGCTCATTGACAAGAACCCCAATGACTCCAGCATTCAATACTTTGCACAGTTCAGCGTTGAATCACCCGGCCTTATGGGCAGGACCGTCCGCACGCATATCAACTCTCTCGTTGTGCCACGTGCTGGCAAAGAGCTTCCCGAGTATAAGAAAATACTTACGGGCCCATGGGATCTTAAGTTCCAGCTGAATTACGAAGATACATCCGTTACGATTCCCGCGCCCAAATCGGTCAACTTTAACGGCACCAAGGCGACAATTCAAGAGGCCACCGTATCCTGCGTTGGCGTTTCAGTCCGCTACAACATAGATCGTTCCATCGAACACGACAACAACAGCGGCAAGATGTCTCAAAACATGGAGGAGTCTATGGATGCCGTTGGCAACATACCCCTCATCGTGACGTTCAAAGACGGTCATGTTGAGGACGCAACCAGCCACAGCGGCTATTTCGCAAATAAACTGGATAACGGCACCACTGATGTCCACAAGACCTGGCCGTTCTCGCAAGTTTGTGACACAGACAAGATTGCAAGCGTACAAATTGGCGATACGGTCATTCCCATGAATTCGTAACGCTACGCGGCTCGTATATGCACCCGGTTCCGCACTTCGCGTCTAAAGATGCGCTGTCATCGAGCAGCGTGAGCGCAAGGCCGCCCGTATGGTCGGCTGGGAACACCTCGTTGCGCTAAAAACCACCACGAAGGGGACCGGCACCTTTGTGGTGGTTTTGCTGACTCGTCCGACCTGTCCCAACGGTTTGTCTCAATCTGTAACAGGTAGGGCCCAAATAATCGGTTAGCTGTTACAGATCGAGACAGACCACGGATGCTCAGCCGAAAATCTCAATCTGTAACAGGTAGGAACGATTTTGCCCCTTAGATGTTACAGATTGAGATATTTGACAGCTTGAATCGGCATCGCCTACAGCGCGGCGACGACCTTGTCGCCCATCGTCGTGGTGCCGAGGATCTTATCTGCCGGGGTGTTGACATCGGCGATGTCACGGGTGCGCCAGCCCTCGTCGAGCACGCGCGCCACGGCGCTCTCGATCCACGCGGCTTGCTCGCCCATGTCGAGCGCGTAGGTCAGCAGCATCGCCACCGACAAGATTTGAGCCAGCGGATTGGCCACGCCGAGCCCCGCGATGTCAGGAGCGCTGCCAGCGCTCGGCCCAAACAGCGATACGCCATCATCCAGCGAGGCAGAGGCAAGCATACCGAGCGATCCGGTAATCTGAGCCGCCTCATCGGACAGGATGTCGCCGAACATGTTCTCCGTCACCACGACGTCAAAGTCTGCCGGTCGACTGATGAGCTGCATGGCGGCGTTGTCGACGAGCAGGTCCTCAAGCTCCACGTCGGAGTACTCCTCGTCTTGCACGCGATGCACGATCTCGCGCCACATGCGGCTCGTCTCCAGCACGTTGCGCTTATCAACGCTCGTCACCTTGCCGCGACGTTTGCGCGCCGCCTCAAATGCCTGGCGCGCAATGCGCTCAATCTCGTACTCGCGATACTCCATCACGTCGACCGCACGCTGACCGGCCGCACCCGCAGCGCCCGCGCAGGTCACGGATGCGGGCGCCAAAGTCCCACGGCATGTTGTAGCCCATCGTATCGGGGATGTTCACGACCGTGGCACCGGCCTTTACGGCCGCCTCGATAATGCGCACCAGAAACTCCTGATCGGAGCGGCCGGCATCCTCGGCATAAAACTCAACATCGTCAACGAACTTGCGAGCATGTTTGACGGCATGGATCGCTCACTCAATTGCCCTTTCCTCAGTCATATGGAGCTTGTCGCGCAGGTGACTGGTGCTCACACCCAGCCCTGTATGGATACGGGGCCTCTGGGCCGTTTTGAGCGCCTCTGCTGCCACTTCGATATCCCTGTCGACAGCGCGCGTCAGGCCGCATACCGTGCATCGGTCGCCCGCAATCTTGCCAATCTCCTGTACGGAGCGAAAGTCACCAGGACTCGAGATGGGAAAGCCCGCCTCGATAACGTCCACGTTCATGCGCACCAGCTGGCGGGCGATGAAGAGCTTTTCCTCGGTATTCATGCTGGCGCCCGGCGACTGCTCACCGTCGCACAGGGTGGCGTCAAAGATTGTGATTTTGCGGCTTATATGTTCCTCCTGATTGACCGTTTTATGACAGATGGCTTTCAGGAGAGAGAGAAGGCCTAGAGATAGAAAAATACCCGTGTCGCTCATCACGCCTGAAAGCGGCAGACGATAGCGCACCCGGGTACAACAAATCGTTATAGCGAGATTACAACCCTAGCGCGCTATCCAATCTAGTAGCGCTAGGCCTAGGAGCTGTTGCGTGTTCTTAAACATGTTGGGCTCCCTTCGGCCTCGGGTAGTACTACATCGCGCTAAAGTACAACACAAGTAAAACCACCACAAGGGTGCCTGTCCCCTTCGTGGTGGTTTCGTTGACTCAAAAGCAAGAGACCCGGTCCTGCACGAGGCAGAACCGGGTCTCTTTAGCAATGCTTGCTTTGCTCAGGCAGTAACTGTTAGTTACTCAGCCAGGAAGTCGCGCTGGACAGCGGGATCGACCTTGACGCCAGGGCCCATGGTGGAAGACACGGAGATGGACTTGACGTACTTGCCCTTAGCAGAAGAGGGCTTGACGCGCAGGATCTCGGTGTACAGGGCAGCGTAGTTCTCGACGAGCTGCTGCTCAGAGAAGGACTTCTTGCCCAGGGGCACGTGGCAGATGCCGTAACGGTCGGCGCGGTACTCAACGCGGCCAGCCTTGAGCTCGGAAACCATCTTGGCGACGTCCATGGTCACGGTGCCGAGCTTGGGGTTCGGCATGAGGCCACGGGGACCAAGGATCTTACCGATGCGGCCAACCTTGGCCATCATGTTCGGCGTAGCGATAGCGGCGTCGAAGTTGATCTCGCCCTTCTGGATCTGGGCGACGAGCTCGTCGGAACCGATGATGTCGGCGCCGGCGGCCTCGGCCTCGCGGGCCTTCTCGCCCTCGGCGAAGACGGCAACACGAACGGTCTTGCCGGTGCCGTGGGGCAGGGAGATGGAGCCACGGATGTTCTGGTCAGCCTTACGAGTATCGATGCCCAGACGGAAGTGGGCCTCGACGGTCTCGTCGAACTTGGCGGTGTCGAGCTCCTTAATGAGCTTGGCAGCCTGAAGGGGGGTGTAGAGCGTGGCGCGATCGATCTTCTCGGCAGCGGCGTTATAGCTCTTACCATGCTTAGCCATGTGCATTACCTCCTGTGGTTAAACGGGCGTGAGCCCTCCCACATCGTATCGTGTGCCCTATTGCACACATTTAACGGGCGCCCAGGTCGGAGCACCCGTCGTTACCATAAGAAATCGCTACTCAGCGATGGTGACGCCCATGGAACGGGCGGTACCGGCGATGATCTTCTTGGCGGCGTCAATGTCGTTGGCATTGAGGTCCGGCATCTTGATCTCGGCGATCTTGGTGAGCTGCTCCTGGGAGAGCTGACCAACCTTGTCGGCCTGGGGCTTAGCGGAACCAGACTTGAGGTTCAGCTCCTTCTTGATGAGGTGAGCCGCCGGCGGGGTCTTGGTGATGAAGGAGAAGGACTTATCCTCGTAGACAGAGATCTCAACGGGGATGATGTCGCCCTTCTTGTCCTGCGTCTCGGCGTTAAAGGCCTGGCAGAACTGCATGATGTTCACGCCAGCAGCGCCCAGAGCGGGGCCGACGGGAGGAGCGGGGTTAGCTGCACCAGCAGGAATCTGGAGCTTAATGACGTTGGCAACCTTCTTCTCAGCCATGGTCATTCCTTTCGAATCACGAGTGTGAAGTACTTGCTATATCGTAAGCACGCACGTGTTAGAAGCACTCCTGAGATGAGCAGTCACAGAAGAAGCACGCTCGCGCGAACGGACGAAAACTTAAGCGATGACAGCGACCTGGTTAAAGTCGAGCTCGACCGGCGTCTCGCGGCCAAAGATCATCAGCGTGACCTTGAGCTTGCCAGCCTCGGTGTTAACCTCGGAGACCTTGCCATCAAAGTCGGTAAGCGGGCCATCGGTGACGCGGACGGACGTGCCGACCTGAATATCAACCGAGGTGCGCTTGGGCGAATCGCCCTTACCGGGACGACGAGTCATCTTGTTGTACTCGTCGCGGGAAAGCGGAGCGGGCTTGCCGTTGCCGCCTAGGAAACCGGTGACGCCGGGCGTGTTGCGAACACACGTCCAGGCATCGTCATCCATCTCCATGCGAACCAGGACATAACCCGGAAAGATCTTAGAATCCTTGGTCTCGCGCTTGCCACCCTCTTTGATCTCGGTGACGCGCTCCATAGGAATCTCGATATCAAAGATACGGTCCTGCATGCCCATGGTCTCGATACGATGCTCGAGATCGGACTTTACGCGGTTCTCGTATCCGGAGTAAGTGTGAACGACGTACCAACGCTTAGACATGGTTTAGCCCCTCAATCCAGAGAACAGAGCAAGAGCCTCGCCAAAGCCAGCATCGAGCAGAGCGATGACGACGCCGACGACGACCAGAGAAGCGCAAACGACGACCGAGTAGTTCACGAGCTCCTTCTTAGCAGGCCACGTGACACGCTTCATCTCGGACTTGACCGAAGCGAAATACTTCTTGGTGCGGGCGAAGAAACCAGGCTTCTCGTTCTTCTTGGACTTCGCAGCCTTCTCGTTCTTCTTGGCAACGGCCTTCTTGGCCTCAACCTTGGAGTTGGCAGCAGCGTTGTTGGCAGGTGCCGGCTGCTGAGCCTTCTTCTTGTTCTTCTTGTTGGCCATTTGGGTTACCTCCGCGCAATGCGCTTATACATGAGTAAACCGTAAGCCCCCAAGTGGGAGCTTACGGAATAATGACTGGCACGCCAGGAAGGACTCGAACCCTCAACACTCGGTTTTGGAGACCGATGCTCTACCAATTGAACTACTGGCGTATGTGACTAGAGACTAGCGAGTCTCTTTGTGCAGCGTGTGGTGACGGCACCAGGGGCAATACTTCTTGATCTCCATACGATCAGGCATGGTCGACTTGTTCTTGGTGGTCGTATAGTTGCGGCGCTTGCACTCAGTGCACGCAAGAGTAACTAGAGTACGCATGTATCCTGAACCTTTCATTTCCGCCCCGTACGGGCACGAGTTGTTACTTTATCAGCTCCACGTAAGTGCTGTCAATGAAAACCTCGAGTCAATTGGTTCTCGGTGGATCCATTCATATTTGGAACACATCAATGAAGCCATCGAGAGCTAATCGACGGTGCATCCAGGACCATTATCGATCCTCTCGACACCAGCAACGGCTCAATATCCATTGCAGAAAAGAACCCGGCACCCATATAAGTGCCGGGTTCTCTAAGTCAGCTATATCAAAGAGCTAATTTACTCAATGATCGTGGAGACGATGCCCGAACCGACGGTGTGGCCACCCTCGCGGATAGCGAAGCGCAGGCCCTCCTCCATGGCGATCGGGTGGATGAGGTCGCCCTCGATGGTGATGTGGTCACCAGGCATAGCCATCTCGGTGCCCTCGGGGAGCTTGACCGTACCGGTAACGTCGGTGGTACGGAAGTAGAACTGAGGACGATAACCATCGAAGAACGGGGTGTGACGGCCGCCCTCCTCCTTGGTCAGAACGTAGATCTCGCCGGTGAACTTGGTGTGCGGGGTAACCGAACCGGGCTTGCAGAGAACCTGGCCGCGCTCGATGTCCTCGCGCTTGATGCCGCGGAGCAGCAGACCGACGTTGTCGCCAGCCTCGCAGAAGTCCATGGACTTACGGAACATCTCGATACCGGTAACGACGGTGTTCTGGGTATCCTTGATGCCGACGATCTCGACGGGCTCGTTGAGCTTGAGCTCACCGCGCTCGACACGGCCGGTAGCAACGGTACCACGGCCGGAGATGGTCATAACGTCCTCAACGGCCATCAGGAACGGGAGGTCGTTGTTACGAGCAGGCGTCGGGATGTACTCGTCGACGGCGTTCATGAGCTCGCGGATAGCGTCCATCCACTTGGCGTCGCCCTCGAGAGCGCCCAGAGCGGAACCACGGATGACGGGGATGTCGTCGCCGGGGAAATCGTACTCGGAGAGGAGCTCACGGGTCTCCATCTCGACGAGGTCGATGAGCTCGTCATCGTCGACCATGTCGCACTTGTTCAGGAAGACGACGATGTAGGGAACGCCGACCTGACGGGCGAGCAGGATGTGCTCGCGGGTCTGAGCCATGGGGCCGTCGGTGGCGGCGATGACCAGGATAGCGCCGTCCATCTGAGCAGCACCGGAGATCATGTTCTTGACGTAGTCAGCGTGGCCCGGGCAGTCAACGTGAGCGTAGTGACGGGCAGCAGTCTCGTACTCGACGTGGGAGACGGAGATCGTAATGCCGCGCTCGCGCTCCTCGGGAGCCTTGTCGATGTTCTCGAACGCAGTGAAGTCAGCCTTGCAGCCCTCGGTCTCGGAGAGAACCTTGGTGATGGCGGCGGTCAGCGTGGTCTTGCCGTGGTCGACGTGACCAATGGTGCCGATGTTAACATGCGGCTTAGTGCGCTCAAACTTCTCTTTGGCCATAAAGCCCTCCTCTAAACAGGTCGTCCCCGGACGGGACTTTGCCTTTATACCATAGTGGCCTCTCAACATACTATTGAGAAGCCACCGTGTTACCTATGGTAGCGGTGACTGGATTCGAACCAGTGACGCCACGGGTATGAACCGTGTGCTCTAACCAACTGAGCTACACCGCCGGATGGAGCCTGCAACCAGACTTGAACTGGTGACCTCTTCGTTACCAACGAAGTGCTCTACCGACTGAGCTATACAGGCACTTGACGGGTGGGAGCTATAGGATTCGAACCTATGTAGGCAGAGCCAACGGGTTTACAGCCCGTCCCCATTAACCACTCGGGCAAACTCCCAATCGTTCAAGTATCCGCAGGTCCTTTGGTCTTTTGGACCGCCGCCCCCGCGAACGAAAAAGATAATACGATGCAACCTTGGGGGCTGTCAACGAAAACCTCTAGATACACGGTGCCGGGCGTATCTATATACCTTTGACCTGCTGTTTTGCCGGGTTTGGATATGAAGGACGCTGAATTTGCATGTAGCGGTGACATTTCCCGAGGGAACACTTTGGCGTAGTGGAGTGAGCCTGCAGAATATTGCTTCGATAACGACTCATTTGCACCTATATATAGGTCGGGATCGGGTTTCCCAGACAGAAGATTGCTCTTCCCAGGCAGAATCGAACGTGGATAATCTCCCACTTTTGGCGTGGCTTCGAGCCCAAAGTGGGAGATTATCCACGCTCATTCACTAGGCGGGAGATTTTCCACGCTCGTATGTCCGGAAATCCTCGCTCAAACAGGATGACTGGGACCGGCCCGGCCTTTGTCTCGATCTGTAACATTTAGAGAACATTTTCTCCCCTATCTGTTACAGATCGAGATATTACGCAGAGACCCCAGCTTACGTCTCATTCTGTAACAGCTCGAACGGTTTTCAGCTTCTTCGTGTTACAGATCGAGATGTTATCGACCATCCCTTGGCATTGTCTCGATCTGTAACTATAAGGAGGGTTTTCAGCCCGCCCGTGTTACAGATCAAGACAAACCTGAAGCCTGGTGGAAGTCAAACCCGCTGACATGTCAACATAAATAGAAACGGGCCCTGTCCCATATAGAGACAGAGCCCGAAACTTTCATGGAGCCAGTGACAGGAATCGAACCTGCAACCCACTGATTACAAATCAGTTGCGCTACCGTTGCGCCACACTGGCACACTTGGCGCTTTCGCGCGAAGCCTGTTAAGGATAAAGGAATTGAAGACGGGGCGCAACAGGCCCTTCGACCGACCACATCTCAAAACTATTCGCCAGAACGAATAGTTTTATCCGTTCGCCAAAACCAAAAACTATTCGTTTTGGCGACGGCAACCCACAGTCCATTGATTACAAATCAACGGGCCGGCCAATTGGGAAACGGGTCTCTATGGATAATCCCCTACCGTCCGCGCAGGGCCTTAAGCTTGGCCAGGGCATCGGGACTCAGGCGGCTGCCCAGAGTCATCTTGATCTGCGGGGCCTCCTCGGCCTCGTGAACGTCGTTATCAATCTGTTTGATCTCGTCCACCAGCATACGGCTCGAGATGCGCGTGACGCCCTTCCCCATGACGACAGCCTGGATCGTGCCGTCACTCGATACCACGGAGCACGCGCGGCCTTCCTCGCGTGCCTCGATGCAGAGCTTCTGCACCACGGTATCGGCAGAGACGCCCGTCGGCGAGAACTCGATGCGCACGCCGCGGGCCGGTAGGTTGGGGCGCTCGTTGGAGATGTTGCCCGCGCCGTCGAACACGATCACGGCCTCGTAACGGCCCTGGGCAAACGCCGCGACATCGTTGATAAGCGCAGTACGAGCCATATCGTGGACGTCGCTGGAATATGGATCGTCGGAATGGTCGTAGACGAGCTTTTCGTAGCGCGGCGTGCAGTGAATCACGTTGTAGCCGTCGACCACCAGCAGCTCGGGCTTATTGGAGTGCACCGTCGAGACCGGATCGGCGATGGCCTGCGCAAACGCATTGCCGCCCACACCATAGGTCGCGGCCGAAACGATCGGCTTGGCCGAGCCCTCGCCAAAGCGCTTGGCCTTGGACTTGGCGCGGTTCTTCTTGGACATGCGCTACTCCTCCCCCATGAGCTCGCCGGCATTGCGGCGCAACCACTCAAAGCACAGCGCGGTGGTCGCCTGGGCAACATTGAGACTCTCGGTCATGCCGCGCTGGGGAAGCTTGGTCAAAAAGTCGCATTTCTCAAGCACCAGGCGCGAGATGCCGTCGCCCTCGGAGCCCATGACGAGCGCAACGCGGCCCTCGAAGGGAGCATCCCAGCAGCTGCCCTCGGCGTGCTCGGAAGCACCGCCCACCCAAAAGCCGGCGGCCTTGAGGTCGTCGAGCGCTCGAGCGATGTTGGGAACCTGTGCGATGGGCAGATGCATAACGGCGCCGGCAGAGGTCTTGTAGCTGCCGACGGTCACACCGGCGGCGCGCTTGTTGGCAATGATGACGCCCGCCGCGCCCACGACCTCGGCAGAGCGCACGATGGCGCCAAAGTTACCGTCGTCGGTCACGTGGTCGAGCACGACGACAAGAGCCGGACCCTCGCCCGCGCGGTCGAGGATATCGGCAACATCGGCATAGGGGAAGTTGCCCACCTCGAGCGCAATGCCCTGGTGAGCGCCATGGCTCGACAGCGCATCGAGCTGCGCGCGCGGCACATACTTAATGCGGACACCCGCGGCGTTGAGATCGTCGACCAGGCGCGACAAGGCAGCATCGCGCTCCCCGCCCTCGGCGATGAGCGCGCACTTGACGGGAAAGCCGGTGCGCAGGGCCTCGGCGGCAGCACGGCGACCTTCGATAAACTCGCCCTTGGGGACCTGAATGTTGTCGCGGTTGCGATTTCGCTGCGGACGCGCAGCCTGGGCTTGGGAGCGCTCGCGCTGGCCCTTGGAAGCGGCAGCGCGGTCATTGCGGCGAATCGGGCGCGAGCCAGAAGCAGCCTGTTTGCCACCACGAGGCGCACGCTTGCGATTGTCGGCCATAAAGCGACCTCCTAAATACAACTATCAAACGAAACAAATAGACCGACCGCCCGAGGTGCGGCAGATTGCCTTGAAAGAGGAGGGCATAGACCTTGAGGTCTGCCCGACGATTGAAAGACAAGGTGCCGTGGCTCGGGCGGTCGGGTGCTTGGGAAACCCGCAGGGATTAGAGAGTCTTAATACGGGTGCCGGCGGCAGTATCCTCGATCGTCAGGCCCAGGTCCTTGAGCTGATCGCGGATGGCATCTGCCAGATCCCAGTTCTTGGCGGCGCGGGCCTCGGCGCGGGCCTCGAGAATCTTGGCAGCGGCCTCGTCCACATCGTCGCCCGTGTAGGCGACCAGGCCGGCGGCAACGCCTAGCAGACCCAGCGGCAGCTCGACCTTGGGCTCGGGGAGCTCAACGCCAAACGTATCGAGCAGCTCGACCAGCGTATCGGCGGCGGCAAGCGCGGCGGCCTTGTCGGCAGCGTCGCCCGCCTGCTCCAGGTACTGGTTGCACTCGGTCACAAAGCCAAAGACGGCACCCATGGCACCAGCGGTGTTAAAGTCGTCGTCCATGCACTCCTTAAAGGTGGCACGGGTCTCAGCGGCCTTGGCGGCAAACGCCTCGGATGCTGCCTCATCGGCATTGGCCGTCGCATGGTTCGCAGCCCAGCGCAGGTTCTCGACCGTACCGGCGATACGCGTGAGCGAGTTCTCGGCACCCTCCAGGCGCTCCCAAGAAAAATCGAGCGGCGAGCGATAACTCGTCTGCAGCATCAACAGGCGCAGGGCGGCAGCGGAGTGCTGCTCGAGGACCTCGGCCAGCGTAAAGAAGTTGCCGAGCGACTTGGACATCTTTTCACCATCGACCAGCAGCATGCCCGTGTGCATCCAGGTGTTGGAGAAGCCCTGGTGCCAGGCGCAGGTGGCCTGAGCGCACTCGTTCTCGTGATGCGGGAAGGCAAGGTCGGAGCCGCCGCCGTGGATGTCGATCGGAGTGCCCAGGTAGCGATGCACCATGGCGGCGCACTCGGTGTGCCAACCGGGACGGCCCTTGCCCCAGGGGCTCGGCCAGCTGGGCTCGCCGGGCTTGGCGGCCTTCCACAGGGCAAAGTCGAGCGGGTCGTTCTTGTCCTCGTTCTCCTCGATGCGCGCGCCAACCATAAGGTCGTCGATGTTGCGGCCCGAGACCTGACCATAGTTGGGATCGCTGCGCACGGCAAAGTACACATCGCCGTTATCGGCTGCGTAAGCGTGGCCCTGCTCGATAAGCGTCTTGATCATGGCGATCATGGGGCCGATCTCCTTGGTGGCGCGGGGGCGCACATCGGGATCGAGCACGTTGGCGGCGCGCATGACGCCGATAAACTTGTCGGAGAACTCCGTCGCGACCTCGGCGGCCGTTCGGCCCTGCTCGTTGGCGCGCTTGATGATCTTGTCATCGACATCGGTGAGGTTCTGGGCGAACGTGACCTCGTAGCCGCTCGCGATGAGCCAGCGACGAATCACGTCAAAGCTGATGAACGTGCGGGCATTGCCGATGTGGATGTTGTCGTAGACCGTGGGGCCGCACACGTACATGCGGACCTTGCCGGACTCGATGGGCTGGAACTCTTCCTTTTTATGGGTAGCGCTGTTGTAGATACGCATTCGTTACTCCTTAACGGTTTTCTGTAGCAGGCAGACGGCCCAGGCACCGATTCCCTCGCCCTGGCCTTCCCAACCGAGCTTTTCGGTCGTAGTGGCGGCGACGCCCACGTTTTCGACGTCGACGCCCAGGGCATGGGCAAGGTTGGCGCGCATGGCATCGCGGTGCGGGGTGATCTTGGGTTGCTGACAGGCAATGGTGCAATCGGCATCGACAAACTCGAAGCCCAGTTCGCGCGCGTAGTCCATCACGCGAGCGAGCAGCACCATCGAATCGGCACCCTCATAGGCGGGGTCGGTATCGGGGAATAGCTTGCCGATGTCTCCCCCGCGGCAGGCGCCCAGAATGGCGTCGGCCAAGGCGTGCGCGAGCACATCGGCATCCGAGTGGCCCAGCAGGCCGCGCTCGTAGGGAATGTCAACACCGCCGATGATACATCGACGCCCCTCCACCAGACGGTGGACGTCGTAGCCATGGCCAATGCGCAGGTTACTGAACATGGGGAAGGTCCTCTCCCTCGGCCATACGGCCAAGCAGAATCGCGGTTACGGGACGAAGGTCCTCGGGCACCGTCACCTTTAGGTTGTCGCGTGGGCTCTGGACGCAGCGGACGCGCCCACCCATGCGCTCGACCAGCGATGAATCGTCGGTACCGATAAAGCCCTCGGCAATCGCCGCGGCGTGAGCGCGCTTCATGGCGTCGACGCTAAAGATCTGCGGCGTCTGCGCGGCCCAATAGAGCTCGCGCGGCGGCGTCTCGACGATGTTGTCGCCATCGACGATCTTGAGCGTATCGATCGCGGGCTGACCGCACACGACACCGTCGAGGGCACGGTCGCTCACGAGCACGTCGATAGCGTGGTCGATAGCCTCGGTCGTAATGAGCGGACGGGCGCCATCGTGGATGGCGACATATTCAAAGCCCGCCGGCACCGCGTGCACGCCGGCGCGGGTGGAATCCTGGCGGGTCTCGCCGGCATCGGCAAAGCTGATGGGCGTGCTATACGAATACGGGCTGATGGCCAGGCGGCGCATCTCGGCACGACGCTCGGCAGGGCAAACCACGACGATGTGGCCGACCTTATTGCTACGGTCAAATGCGCGGATGGACCAGCTCATAAGCGGACGACCCGCTACATTGACGAGCTGCTTGCCACCGGGGTTACCAAAGCGCTGGCCGCTGCCACCGGCAACGACCACGGCGCATACGGGCGCCATTATGCGTTCCCCTGTTTGGTGCCCTTCATGCGGTACAGGGAGTCCGCAAGAATGGCAGGGTTGTTGACGCCAAAGTCGCCCAGGCGCTCCGGATCTTCGCTGATGTCGTCCATGAGCTCCTGCAGCGATCCATACTCGTCGACGATTTTCTCGGCCACGCCGTCGCGCACGACGGACACGCGCGAAAGCGTGCGCAGGCCCAGCGGTGTCATGACGGAGTCCTCGTCCAGGTCGTCGTAACCCAGAACCGCCGCCACATGCTGCGGGTCGGACAAGTCCTTGGGCGTCATACGGCTCAGGTTGGCGCGGATCTTTTCGGCATTGGCCTCGGAGGAATCGCTCGCATAGTCGCGAATCATCAGGTCGTACTCGGTATCCATGCTGGAGCCGGCGAGCTGCTCGAGCTGCATCTGCACGAGCTTGCCCTGGTTGCCCAGCTTGACAATGCAATCCTTAAGTTCGGTCTTTGCCTGCTGCATGATCTCGAAGCTCGAGAAAATCCCGGTAATGTCGGCGAGCGTAACGTAGTCGTCGAGCTCGAGGGCCGTCAGGCGCAGCAGGGAGCGGTCGAGCGACTGACGGGTAGTCTGGAGCGTGGCGACGAGCTGGTTGACCGAGCTCATGATGGTGGTGACGGGCTGGATCTCGTAGCTCTTGCCGTGAACGTACACGTTGACGACGGCACGACGGGCCGAGACCGAGATCACGATGGCATCCGTGAGCACCGACATGCGGGCGGCGGTGCGGTGACGCATGCCCGTCTCACTCGTGGCAAGCGAGGGATCGGGATTGAGGTGGAAGTTGGCGCGCAGGATCTGGGTGAGGTCGCCGTCGATGACGATGGCGCCGTCCATCTTGGAAAGCTCGAACAGGCGGTTCGAGGTAAACGAAATGTTGAGCGGGAAGCCGTCGTTACCAGCAGCGAGCACGTTTTCGGTGTCGCCGACGCAAATAAGAGCGCCCAGGTGACCAGCAATGATCATGTCGAGGGCGGTGCGGATCGGCTGGCCAGGTGCCGTCAGGCGGATGGCCTGTTCCATACGCTTTTGCAGCTCGTTCTTATCCAAGGCATCGCTCCCATCGTATACGCTCCATAAACGTCAATAAGTTTCTCACGGTTTGCCTCTGTGACGCCCGCAAAATCCGATGCTTACAGAATGAGCGAACACCGCTGGGGTAGTCAAAAGAGCCCCAACCCGAATGAGCTGCTTATGTGGTAGCATCGGGATTCACATGAATGAGGGAGTAGTCGCGTGACCGGGTTCGCCTCCGGTGGCGCGGTAAGTCAACACACTGGCCGATGCGGCCTGGCTTGCCTTAATGAACGAGACTCGTGGCTGTGCGCGCAACGCGTACGCCACGGGTCTTTTTTGTTACTCCCCCAAGAGGTACACGCGGGCCCGCCCGCAGAGAGGGAGCCAGACTATGGGACTCGCAGAGCTCGTGCTGCTCGCCGTTGGCCTTTCGATGGACGCCTTTGCCGTATCCATCTGCAAGGGCCTTGGCATGAAGAAGATCAACCTTAAAGTTGCCGTGGTGCTCGGCTTGTTCTTTGGCGGCTTTCAGGCCGGCATGCCCGTAATCGGATGGGCGCTCGGCAGTCAATTCATGGGCATCATCGGACCCATCGACCATTGGATCGCCTTTATCCTTTTGGCCTTCATCGGCGGCAAAATGCTGTGGGAAGCCTTTACCGAGGACGAGAATGAAGGCGACGGCAAGGATGCCGAAAAGATTGACCTGGGCGAGTACCTGATCCTCGCCATCGCCACCTCAATCGACGCCCTAGCCGTAGGCATCTCATTTGCGGCGCTCTCGGTTGACATCGTTCCCGCTGTATCGCTTATCGGCGTCACAACGTTTATCTTCTCCGTCGCCGGCGTAGCGATCGGCCACACCTTTGGCGCGCGCTACGAAAAACCTGCCACCATCGTGGGCGGCATCGTGCTCATCCTCATCGGACTTAAGATCTTGCTTGAGCATCTGGGGATTTTGGCGCTGTAACGCCAAACACAATCGCTCAAAACTCAACGCCAGTACAAGGCCTCATGCAAAGTTTTGCATGAGGCCTTTTCGTGCAGACTTTTGCATGTCATACTGATATGCAAAAGTCTGCATGTTGGAGATCGCCATGGATACCCTTCCCATCACCACACCACGCCAAGCTGGCATCTATGTGCGTCAGGCACGCGAGTCGCAGGAAATCACCCGTGCGGCCCTCGCTAAAAAAGCCGGCGTTTCGGAGCGCCTGCTCGCATCGCTCGAGCTAGGAGACGCCACAGGTATTCGGCTCGACAAGTTACTGACCGTCTTTAACGCACTCGACATAGGTCTCTTTGCGCAAAGCGATAACGACTCCATCGCATCGCCCTCCGAACATCCGACGACGATAGCGGACTTCCCTATCGCGAACTCGAATGCCCTGCCAAAGCCAAGCGTAGGCAGACGACCCGCCCGACAAGGAACGCCATCTTCCTATGGTGCCCTGCTGGCCCAAATCGCAGCCGAGCAAGGCCTTTCCGACACTTCAGACCTCTCCTTTGGCTGTAAGGTTGTGAAATAAATGGCAGAGATGGAGCTTGCGACCCTCATTTGTGGCGAAATCGCAGGCACTCTCCGGCAAGACGAGCATGGACTCTGCAGCTTTGTATACGCCCCAACCTATCGCGGAGCACCACTATCGCTTACAATGCCGCTTTCCAATCGCACGTATGGCCATAACATCGTCCGCCCGTTCCTATTTGGCCTTTTGCCCGACAGCCAAGAGCAGCGTCGCGCTATTGCCGCCGAGCATGACGTTGCATCCAACAACCCCGTCGCCCTCTTGTGCCATATCGGTCTTGACTGCGCAGGGGCCGTTCAGTTTTGTCGAACCGATCAATTAGGCGCCGCCCGCGGCAGGGTCTCGGCATACCGCCCGCTTACCAATTCTCAAATCGCTCACAAGCTCAAAGCAATTCGCGATGACGAAAGAGAGACATGGATGGGCTCCAACGAAAGCTGGTCCCTGGGCGGCAACCAAGGCAAATTTGCACTAGCTTGGCATGATGGCCAATGGTGCGAATGTCTAGGGTCATCCCCCACTACCCATATCTTCAAAAATGGTGTCGTTGGGTTCAAACATCAGGCCTTAAACGAATTCGTCTGCATGAAAACGGCTCGGCGTGTTGGCATTCCAACTGCCAACGTCTCCTATTGCACATTTGAAGACGAAGCCGCGCTCGTCGTTGAACGGTACGACAGAATGGTCAATAGCAGCGGAAATATCGAAAGGCTGCATCAGGAGGACTTTTGCCAGGCGCTCGGTGTATTGCCAAGCCAGAAATACACCGCCGACGGAGGACCAACCACACGAGACATCCAAGAACGACTGATTAACACAGTCCCCCACCACATGAATCTTGTGCTTTTTACCTATATGTTGTTCTATAACGCCATTATCGGAGCGCCTGACGCACACGCTAAAAACTACTCGCTCATCCTAGGTAAAGGCACAAACGCAGCGCTCGCACCCATGTACGATGTCGCATCGGGCTTGGCGTACGAGCGTATGCGCCGCCGGGCGCGCCTTGCCATGAGCGTTGGCGGCGAAAATCGAGTGGGGCGCATCGGTCCAGGCGCTATCCGCCGATACCACGGTATGGGCGACCCCGCGCTGGAGGCGGCGCTCACCGATGCCGGGCTATCCGAGAAGTTTTGCTTTGCGACCATGATGGACCTCGCCTACGAGGTGCCCATTTGCATGGAAGAGATCATGGACGAATACGCCGACCTGCCCGGCATGGCGGACCTGCGCGAGCACATGCTCGGCCCCGTCCGCGAAAACTGCCAGCGCACCCTCGACCTCATCAAGGCGGATATGGGCTAGGCGCCAATCAATCCACATTTCTTAAAAGAAGAGGGGGGGCACCCGTCGCAAAAGTTCGGATGCCCCCTCTCGTAATGTCATTTGCAATCCGCTAGCACGTGGCTCGAACTGCTGCTAGCGCGACCCTTACGCGGCAAGGCGCTTGAGGACGTCGATGAGCAGCTCGTAGAAGCGCTCGGCAGAAGCGAGCTCCATGCTCTCGTCCGGGGTGTGGACATCGGAGAGCGTCGGGCCCACGGCGATGGCGTCCAGGCCGTGCAGGGCCTCAGCAAACAGACCGCACTCAAGGCCGGCGTGAATGGACTCGATGCGCAGCTCGGAGCCAAAGAGCTCGCGATAGCTCTCGACAAAAACGTCGCGGACCGGCGAATGCTCGGCATAGCTCCAGCCGGGATACTCGAACTCGAACTTGGCGTCGAAGCCCAAGACATCGGCCAGCGTCTGCAGGCGGTCCTTGAACTCGTTCTGCAGCGAGGTGATCGAGGAGCGCGGGGACAGCATGATCTTGACCTGGTCGTCGGAAGTGGCGACCACGCCGATGTTGGAGGAAACCTCGACGGAGCCGTCGGTGGCGACGTTGCGGCGAATCACGCCATTAGGGGCAAGACGCAGGGCGCGGATGAGGGCAAGCGCGGACTTCTGATCCATGGCCTCGACCTCGGCGTCGTCGGCAATCTCGACGGTGCAGGTAAAGCCGGGGTCGAAGACCTCGAGCTCGGCAGTGACGTCGGCGATGATGTCCTTTGCGATCTGGGCCGCGGCCTCGGCGGCAGCGTGGTCGGCGTAAACCAGCTCGGCCTTGCACTCACGGTTGATGGCGTTGTCCTTAGTGCCGCCGTTAAAGCTAACGATGGCGGGCTCGCCGGCGACCATCAGGCGGTCGATGATGCGGGCCATGATGAGGTTGCCGTTACCGCGCTCCAGGTTGATATCGTTGCCGGAATGACCACCCAGTAGGCCGGAGATGTCGAGCGTGAGGGTGCTGCCGGTCTTGTGCTCGCGCACGATGGGGCAGGTGTAGGTAACAACGACGCCGCCAGCGCAGCTGACGGTGGCAACGCCCTCTTCCTCGGAGTCAAGGTTAATCATGGTGCGGGCGCTAATCTGGGACTTGTCGAGCGTCTCGGCGCCGACCAGGCCAGTCTCCTCGTCGGTGGTGAATACGCACTCGAGGGCGGGGTGAGCAATCGAATCGTCGTTGAGCACAGTAAGCATCAGAGCGACAGCAATACCGTTGTCGGCGCCCAGGGTGGTGCCGTTAGCGGTGAGGACGCCGTCCTTCACGACCAGGTCGATACCGTCGGTCGTAAAGTCGTGCTCAACAGAGCCCAACTTGTCGCACACCATATCGATGTGGCCCTGCAGCATCACGGTCGGGGCATTCTCGGCGCCGGCAGAAGCGGGTTTGCGAATGATGACGTTGTAGACCTCGTCCTGGTACACATCGAGGCCGCGCTCCTTGGCAAACGCAACCAGGAAATCGCTGATGCCCTTCTCGTTGCCAGACCCACGGGGGATCGCGCTGACCTCCTCAAAGAAATGGAACAGCTGGGCGGGCTCGTAGCCGGTGATCTTGTAATCCATGGTGCCTCCTTGGCGCAACTGGTTAGACAGTAAGACATGCGCCTTGTATATTCCCAGACTTTGCGTGCATAAACCAGTCAAAAACGCCGAGCGCCCTTGCATCATCGGCTAACGGTGGGGAGACGCCACTTTATTAAGATAAAGCAGGTTAGACGGGCCGCGCCGAAGGGACGTTGGACCCTTCAACCAACCTCAACGCTTGATCAACGTTTATGCATACGCCATTGATATGTTTAATGAGATCTACTTTGAACGAAGGGGGCTTTCCAACAGAAAAAGGGCGCTCCTTTGGAACGCCCTCGTGGACACAAGGTTTTGTTACGCCTTACAGCGCGCCGGAACCGGCTTGCATCATGCCACCGGGGCCCGAGCTCACGCCACTGCTCACAGGCGCGGCGTTTCCGGTGTGCGGCGCCGCCGGAGCGGTATCGCCCCCGAGCGTGCCCGCCGGACGCGGTGCCGGGATCTCGCCCGTGCCGTGGCTAAAGACAAACTTGCCATCGGCCACGTCGCACAGGACGGTATCGCCCTCGCCCCACTCGCCGGCCAGCAGCTCCTCGGACAGCGGGTCCTCGATGAGCTTTTGAATAGCACGGCGCAGCGGACGCGCACCGTTGGTGAGGTCGGTGCCCTCGGCCACGATCTTGTCATAGGCCGCATCGGTGAGCTTGATGTTCATGCCGTTGGCAATCAAACGCTGACGCAGGTCGTCCACCAGCAGGTGCGCGATCTTGGTGAGATTCTCGCCCGAGAGCTTCTGGAACACCACGATGTCGTCGATGCGGTTGAGCAGCTCGGGGCGGAACAGGCGCTTGAGCTCGCCCATGGCGCGGCCGCGGATCTCACTCGAGGTGAGGCCCTGCTCGCCGGTGGTGCCAAAGCCAACGCTTGCATCCTGCGCAATCTCGCGGGCGCCCACGTTGGACGTCATGATGATCACGGTATTGCGGAAGTCGACCGTCTTGCCCTGGCTATCGGTCAGGCGGCCCTCCTCCAGCACCTGCAGCAGGATGTTGAAGATATCGGGGTGCGCCTTCTCGATCTCGTCGAACAGCACGACCGAGTACGGGTGGCGACGAACGGCCTTGGTGAGCTGGCCGCCCTCGTCGTGACCGACGTAACCCGGAGGGCTGCCGATGAGCTTGGAGACCTCGAACTCGCTACCGAACTCGGACATGTCGAAGCTGATGAGCGCGTCCTTGCTGCCAAAGAGGTACTCGGCGAGCGTCTTGGCGAGCTCGGTCTTGCCCGTGCCGGTGGGACCCAGGAAGATAAAGCTGCCGCCGGGACGACGCGGGTCCTTGAGCGGCGAGCGGCTGCGGCGCACGGCCTTGGCGACGGCCTCGACGGCCTCGTCCTGGCCGATAATGCGGGTCTTGAGCACGCTTTCGGTCTGCAGCAGGCGACGGCTCTCGCTCTCGGTGAGCGAGGAAACCGGCACGCCAGAGGTCACGGACACGATGTCGGCAATCTGACTCACGTCGATGGTGAGCGGGCTGGCGTCGAGCTCGGCGGTCCAGGCGGCCTTGGCTTCGGCGAGTTCAATCTCGGCGGCCTTCTGCTGCTCGGTGATCTCGGCGGCCTTGTTCATGTCATCGCTCTCGGTGGCCTCCTGCGCGGCGGCCTTGAGCTCCTCTATACGATGCTCGGCCTCGCGCACCGGCTCGGGCGCGCGATTCGCGGCGATGCGAGCGCGGGCACCGGCCTCGTCGATGAGGTCGATGGCCTTATCGGGCAGGAAGCGATCCTGGATGTAGCGGTTGGAAAGGTTCGCGGCGGCCTCGATAGCACCCTGCGTATAGCGCACATGGTGGTGCTCCTCGTAGCGCGGCTTGAGCGCGGTCAAGATCTTGACCGTGTCCTCGACGCTCGGCTCCTCGACATCGATGGTCTGGAAGCGGCGCTCAAAGGCCGGATCTTTAGTGAGGTACTTACGGAACTCCTCGGCCGTGGTGGCACCAATGATCTGGAAAGCACCGCGCGCGAGCACGGGCTTGAGCATAGAGCTCGCATCGATAGAACCCTCGGCAGAACCGGCACCGATGATGGTGTGCATCTCGTCGATAAACAAGATGACGTCGTCGGCTTCGGTCGCCTCCTGGATCACGTTCTTGAGGCGCTCCTCAAACTCACCGCGATACTTGGCACCCGCGACAAGACCCGGCAGATCGAGCGTCCAGATATTCTGGTTCATAAGATTCTCGGGCACATTGCCAGCAGCAATCTGCTGCGCCAGGCCCTCGACGATAGCCGTCTTGCCCACGCCGGGATCGCCCAGGATAAGCGGATTGTTCTTGGTGCGGCGCGAAAGGATCTCCATCATGCGCTGGACTTCCTTTTCGCGGCCAATCACGGGATCGAGCTCGCCGTCGCGCGCCTTTTGCGTGAGGTTGGTGGCGAACTGCTTGAGCGTGTCGGTGCCGCTCCCCTTTTGCTGAGAGGCATCCGAGCCGCTAAAGAACGGCAGGCCCGCACCGGGACGACCAGCGCCAGCGCCAGCGAGCGGACGCTTCTTGTCCTGATCCTTGGCAGTGAGCTTTTCGATGGCCTTTTTAATGGAAGCAGACGACACGCCCAGGCGCATGAGGATGTCCATGGCCATGCCGTTGCCTTCTTCGACGATGCCGATCAGCAAGTGCTCGGTCGAAACGTAGGTCTGGTTGTTCTCGCGTGCCACGCGGAAGGAGCGTTCCATCACGCTGATGACGAGCGGCGTAAAGGCGAGCTTGGCAGCCTCGGTCTCCTCGCTGGGCTCGGGAACCGTGGTCTGGACCTCTTTGAGGGTATCCATGATGTCATCGTAGGAGATATCGAGCGAACGCAGTGCCTCGGCGGCAATACCCTCGTCCTCCTTAGCGAGCGCAAGCAGCAGGTGCTCGGTGCCCACCTTATTTGAGTGCAGATCGAGCGCCTCTTGCTTGGCCATGGACATGACCTTGCGCGCGCGATCAGTAAAACGGTCTAACATGCTAGTTCCTCTTAGACGAGCTAGTTTTTCAAACGCAAAGCGCCACTCGTGGCGGCGCTTTGGTCTCTTTACCCATATGGAGTATATGTTAACCGTTGGGACCTTTCCTGCCCGTAGCCGCGCGACAACGTCTACAAAAAAGGAATTGCCAGGTGCCTCTGCATCGGCCCAACGAGCGTGGATTTTCGGACACCCATTCCACGAGCGTGGATAATCTCCCATTTTGAGCCCGTAAACAGGCCAAAAACGGGAGATTATCCACGTTCATGTTTTGCGGATCAGTTTCATTTGCACCAATTAGCTGGTGTGGCGCCAGCGGGGGTCGGTGAGGGTTCTCGCCACGCCCAGGCCAACGGGCAAAAACGCCACGATGAGCACCGCACGCACAAACCAGCCGAGCATATTGACCGTGTCGAAGGTGCACATGTAATACATCGAGCGATACAGATACAAGCCCGGCACCATAATGACAATCGATGGCACCGTGAGGGCGATACGTGGATAGGTGAGCTTGATTTCGGCTAAGCTCGCGAGCAGCCCCGATACCAGCGCGCCGATAAACGCCGCCGCCTCGGGAGGCATACCTGCGCTCATGCCCAAAAAGGGAAACAGCGTCGGTGCATCGACTAGGGTAAGACGCAAAGTATTGGATACGGCACCGATGAGCCCTGCCGCCGCTGCCATCTTTACCGGGCTGTTGAACATGACCGAGAAGCCAAACACGCCGACAAGGCTCATCACCACGCGCAAGAGCGTAAGAGCAAGCGGCGAGAGGCCAAGCGGGGCAAAGTCGTCCGGCGCCAGGCCCACACACTCGGCAACCATCCAACCTACGAGCGTCGCCATCACAATAATCGATACGGCATACGAAAGGCGCTCGATACCGCTTCGCATGTCGAGCTTAGCGATGTCGAGGCCTGCCGTGATGAGCGGAAAGCCGGGAATCACAAAGAGCATGGCGCCGATATAGCCTTCTTGGTGCGACATTGCCCCCGGAATGACCTGGCCAAGGCCGAGCAATGCCAGCAAATACGAGATACAGGCCAGCGCGACGCCAATCGTCAACGCGCTAAACTGGCCAAGGCCTTGCTTGAGAATATGGGAGCGAGCAAAGTTACCGACACCAGCGCCCACAAATGCACAAGCCATCTCGATAGGGCCGCCGCCGAGCAAAAAGACAAAGGCGCCACAAGCACAGGCCGCCGCAAGGCCCTGTTGCCAGGGAGTGTAATCGGGTTTTGAACTCTCAACGGTCTTGAGCATCTCGTGGTACTCATGCACGGTAAACCGGCGCCCGTAAACCTCGATTTCCTTTAAGAAGCTCTCCATCATCCAAATGCGATGAGTATTGACTCCCGTTGTGGGTAGGCTGACGACCTCGTTAAAGCAGTGGCCGCCTTCGATGCAGGTGCACTCAAACGACAGGAGACTCAGGTCGACGTGAATCGTGACGCCGAGTACGGCAGCAACACGATTCATGGTATCGCGTACGCGCCAGGCACCTGTTCCGCTTGCCAGCATAAGCATGCCGGTGCGGCAGATGATGGATGATTTATCGGTGAGCGGCGCATCGACGGCAAGCTCATCGCCTGCCGTCACGATCTGGCGCCAGTCGGTTTTCATATGGAGGGCGCCGGCACGGACACCGTGGTGCATGGGGACTCTTGAGAGCAACGAATCATGGTGCGAAGGCTGTGGAGGTTCCGTCGATTCGACCTCGTCCTCGTCGGGCCCTTCATCAACAAGGTCGAAAGCATCGAGCGCCGCCGGCTCGCGACGATCGGTCAATTCCTCGTCCTCATCATCAAAATAGTTGAACTGATCGAGCATGTCCTCTTCGATTGCACGATCGCTCGCGTCGTCCATATAGACGCTCCCTTCCTGCCGACTAACCCCCATCCTAGGCAGCGACGGCTAAAGGAAACATAAAAGAGACGGCTGTCATGCGAGCCATGCGCGCAATAGCCGTTGGGCAGTCGTTTAAGACCGTCCCCAATGGCTACATCGATGTTCTAAGTGTCAACAAAGTCACCGCCGCAGGTAGAGGACGGACAGCGAGCCGCGTCCAGCTTGACAGCCAAGGCAACGCCGATGCCCTGGCAACGACAGCGAAAGCCCGCCAGAGCGAGCAAGGTGCTTTGAAACGAGATGCCACCATAGGTTGAGCATAAGTCAGCGAGCGGGTCGCATTTGAGACAAGGTGACGTGAAACGAAAGGGCGCTGACCTTCTGGTCGCGCCCTTGAAGTTGAACGTCAGATTGTCCAAATGCGGCCCGCGCAGCGTCGAGCCGTTACGCGGTTCGTAGAACCGCGTAACTAGTTAGTACATCTTTGCGCCGGCGGGGATGGAGGCGTCGAGCTGGATCAGGTTGAGACGCTCCTCACCATCCTCCTCGTGGATAGCGCTGATGAGCATGCCGCAGCTGGGAATGCCCATCATCTTACGCGGAGGCAGATTGGTGATGGCAAGCAGGGTCTTGCCGACCAGGTCCTCGGGCTCATAGTAGCCATGGATGCCGGAGAGGATGGTACGATCGGTGCCGGTGCCGTCGTCGAGCGTAAAGTTCAGCAGCTTCTTGGACTTCTTGACGGCCTCGCATGCCTTGACCTTCACGGCGCGGAAGTCGCTCTTAGAGAAGGTATCAAAGTCGACGAACTCCTCGAACAGCGGCTCGACGGCAATCTTGGAATAATCAACTGTGGGCTTGAGCGGCTTGACGAAGGGGCTCGCGGTGTTGCCGGCCTCGGCAGCCTTGGCAGCAGCGGCACCGGACTGGAAACCCTTCTCGGGCTTCATGTGCGGGAACAGCAGCACGTCGCGGATGGAAGCCTGGTTGGTGAGCAGCATGACCACGCGGTCGATACCGATGCCGATGCCGCCCGCGGGAGGCATACCGTACTCGAGGGCGCGCACGTAATCCTCGTCGTACTCCATGGCCTCGTCGTCGCCGCCAGCCTTCTCGGCCATCTGAGCGGCAAAGCGCTCGGCCTGGTCGACCGGGTCGTTGAGCTCGGAGAACGCGTTGGCGTACTCGTGGCCGGCGATAACCAGCTCAAAGCGGTGCGTCAGGCGCGGGTCGTCCTCAAAACGCTTGGCGAGCGGGCTGACCTCGATGGGGTAATCGCACACGAAGGTCGGGTTGACGATGGTGTCCTCGCCCAGCTCATCGTAGATCTCGGCGATAATCTTGCCGGCGGTCCACTCGGGCTTAATCTCCAGGCCCTTCTCGCGCGCGGCGGCAGCAAGCTCCTCGACCGGCGTGTCGATGGTGACCTGCTTGCCGAGCACGTCGGAGACGATGTCGGTCATGGGACGGCTGGCCCACTCACCAGAAAGGTCGATGGTCTGGCCCTGGTACTCGATGACCTCGGGGTTGCCGATGGCCTTGTTAGCCGCCTTGATAACGCCCTGGGCGAGCGCCTTCATGCCCTCGAGGTCGGAGAAGGCACGGTAGGCCTCCATCGTGGTGAACTCGGGGTTGTGGGTAAGGTCCATGCCCTCGTTACGGAAGATACGGCCGATCTCGAACACGCGCTCAAAACCGCCGACGATGCAGCGCTTGAGGTGCAGCTCGGTAGCAATGCGCAGGTAGCACTCCTGATCGAGCGCGTTGAAGTGCGTGATGAACGGCTTGGCAGTAGCGCCGCCCTGGATGGTCTGCAGGATGGGGGTTTCGACCTCCATGTAGCCGTCGGACTCCATAAAGCGACGGAAGGTGGAAAGAATCTGCGAACGCTTACGGAAGGTCTCGCGAACGTCGTCGTTGGCGATCAGGTCGACATAGCGCTGGCGATAGCGGGTCTCCTTGTCGGAAAGACCGTGGAACTTCTCGGGCAGCGGACGAACGGCCTTGGCAAGCAGGGTCGCGCTCTTAGGGGCAACGGAAAGCTGGCCGCGCTGGGTGCGCACAACCACGCCGGTCACGCCCAGGATGTCGCCCAGGTCGAGGGACTTGAGCGTATTCCAGGCAGCCTCGTCCATGTCGTTGATGCGGCAGAACAGCTGAATCTCGGCAGTCGCATCGCGCACGACGATGAACATGATCTTGCCCTGACCGCGCTTGGCGACCACACGGCCGGCGATCTTCACGACGTCCTCGGTGTCCTCGCCATCGGCAAGCTCGGCGTACTTAGCCTCGATATCGGCAACGTAGTCCTCAAGCTCAGAGTGCTCGGGATAGGGGTTCTGGCCCGCCTCGAACAGGGCGGCGCGCTTGGCCAGGCGGGTGGCGCGCTCGTCGTTGAGCGTCGATGCCTGATCGGCGGCGTTCTGGTTCTCTGCCATAAGTTAGCTCCTCAAACTAAAACGCTCCCCAGGATTCGGTCCCAGGGAGCGAAAACATACCTTTACGCGGGACCGTGGTCTAGCGTGCGATCTTGGCGATGGTGTAGACGCGAGTCTTGCCGGAAGGCGTAACGACCTCGACGGAGTCGCCCTCGCCGTGACCAATGATGGCGTGACCGACCGGAGACTCGTTGGAAATCTTGTGCTCGAGCGAGTTGGTCTCGGTGGTACCGACGAGCGTGACTTCCATGACCTCACCGTTGGGATCAATCAGAGAAACGGTGGAACCGATGGAGACGGTCAGATCGCCCGTGGTGGCAGCAACCTGAGCGTTGGCGAGGATGGCCTGGATCTCGGCGATACGAGCGGCGTTCTGGGCCTGCTTGTCCTTAGCGGCGTCGTACTCGGAGTTCTCCGAAAGGTCGCCGAACGCGCGGGCTTCCTTGATGTCCTCGACGATCTCCTTGGCGTAATCGCCCTCACGCCAAGCGAGCTCCTCGACGAGCTTCTGGCGGCCCTCAGCGGTCAGTACGATCTGGCTTGCGTCCATACGGATATCTCCCCAACTCTGATCAAACAATCAACTGTCAACAAAACGAAAAAGACCGGCTAGCCTGCGGGCAAGCCGGTCAGGTGCTCACCCCAAAGGGATGGGACTACTCTGCGTCCGCGTCGCTGTCCTCTGCCTGCTTCTTCTTGGCAGCAGCGAGCTTGGCCTCGAGCTCAGCGATCTCCTTGTCCTCCTCGGACTGCTCGACCACGACCTCCTCGGCCTGCTTGGTCTCGGCCTTATCGTCGCCCTCCATACCCTCACGGATATTCTTGACGGTAGAGCCGAGGGACTTGCCGAGCTTCGGCAGGTTCTTGGGCCCGAAGATAATCAGGACAACGACGAGAATAATGATGAGCTCAGGAGCCCTCAGTCCAAACATGTAGACCTCCACAATACAGCGAGACAAGCTCGAATGAGTATACCGCGGGTATCGCGGTATCACAACAATAGAAAAAAAAGGGACCGCAAGAAGCGGTCCCTCCTCATGCTCTGGTCGGGTTGACTGGATTTGAACCAGCGACCCCTGCGTCCCGAACGCAGTGCTCTACCAAACTGAGCCACAACCCGTTAGCTCGACTATAGTAACAAAGATTTCCGTCGCGTGCTAGAGAAATTTTTACTTCTTTGGCACTTCGATGCGAACCGTGTTGGGAATGAGCTCCGTCGCGCAGGACCACCAGCCGTTTTGCAGGGCAGCGTCGGCAAGCCTTTCGGCCGTGGCGGCGGTGTCGCAAATGGCAAACGAGCAGGCGCCCGATCCACACACATCTACAGCAACCGTGCCGTCCTGTTTACGCAGCCAATCGAGAACCGTTTGAATCTGCGGCTCCATCTGTGCGGAAATGACGCCCAGGTTGTTATGGATGAGTGCATATGCCGTCTCGGCATCACCGGCACGCAAGGCAGAAGCTATCGCGCCGGGCTTGTCCGCAGGCACCGGGGCCTCGTCAAAACGTCGATAGGCTTCAATTGTCGAAACGCTTGCCTCGCGCGGCTTGACCAACACGACGGGCGTTGCGGGCAGCACGGGATACTCAGTTGCCAGCACGTCTCCCCCACCTACGTAGAACGAAGGGCTCGCGTGCAAAAAGAACGGGACGTCAGCACCAATGCCCCGCGCAATGTCGTCGAGCGCGGGGTCGGAGCGATCAATTCCCCAGAGCTCCGCCAAGGCGACAATGACCGCGGCCGCATCCGTCGAGGGACCGCCCAAGCCGGCGCACAATGGAATGCGCTTCTCAATCGTCACGCAGATGTTTGCCTCGCGGCCATAATGCTCGGCCATAGCAACCGCAGCCCGATACGCCGTATTCTTTTGCATGGGAAAATCTGATGCCGGAACCGTCTGGACGGTCAGCGCCTGTGCCGGCGTAACCGTTACGGTATCGGAAAGACCGACAGCTGCCATCAGGGAATCGACCCTGTGGTAGCCGCGGTCATCGCGCTCGGTATGAACCCCCAAGTAGAGGTTAATCTTTGCCGGCGCGGAAAGAGTCAGGGACCGATCGGTCACCGCTAGTGCTCCTCGAGCTGATTGCCGAGCGGGGTAAAGATATGCTCGCCGCTCTCGGGGTCGAACAGCTCGACCTGACCGGTGAGCACATCGATATACTGGTAGGACTGACGCGACTTGCGGCCGCGACGCTCGTCGACCTCGACAATGAAGACGGCCGGGTGGACGCTCTTGATGGTGCCCATGCGCTCGACGACGCGGGTACGGCCCATGTTGGCCTTAACCTTGACGCGATCGCCCACCATATCGGTCAGCTTCTCGTGGATGTCGTCGACGTGATTGACTTCCATCTCTTCCATGAACAGGGCCTCCAGAAGGTGCAATTCAAAAAGGGGATAATACCCCTAAGATAGACAAAACTCTAATACTATAGCACCCTGTTGCGACCACACGCAAGTAGCTAAATAAACCCCGTCCCAAATACGTACCAGACGACAACCTCGCATGACCAGTTGTTACGCGGTTTGGTAAAACCGCGTAACCTAAAGGTTGTCCGTGTCCAAGACGATGGTGAATGGGCCGTCGTTGACCAAGTCGACTTTCATATCGGCGCCAAAGATGCCGTGCGCCACGTGTTCGACATCTTGGCGAACGAGCGTCAGGAAGTACTCGTAGAGCTCGTTGGCGACATCGGGGGCGCCGGCATCCGTAAACGACGGACGGCGGCCGTGGCGGCAGTCGGCAAACAGCGTGAACTGCGACACCACGAGTACCTCGCCGTCGACATCGGCAAGTGCCAGGTTGGTCTTGCCGTTCTCATCCTCGTTGATACGCAGCCCGCGGAGCTTGCCCCACAGCTTGTCGGCCTCGGCACGCGTATCGCCATGGCCCACACCCAGCAGCACCAGGTAGCCGCGTCCAATGCGACCCACGCACTCGCCGTCGACCGTCACGCCGGCGTTGAGCACGCGCTGCACCACCGCGCGCACGGCCTACTCCTCGCCCGTCAGTTTGGCGGATAGGTGCTCGAGCGCATGGAATCGATGGCTGATGGCGTTCTTCTCGTCCGCCGTCAGCTCGGCCATGGTCTTGCCCGGCGTGTCGACCGGCAGGAACAGCGGGTCATAGCCAAAGCCGTGATCGCCGCGCCCCTCGTGTGCGATAGTGCCCTCGCAGGCGCCCTCACCATAGGTGACCAAACCGTCCGTGTCGATGAGTGCAACGACGCTCATAAAGCGCGCGGTGCGATCCTCGTCGGCCACGCCTTCCAGGTTAACGAGCAGCTTGGCGTTGTTGGCGGCATCGTCGCCATGCACGCCCGCATAGCGCGCGCTATACACGCCCGGCTCGCCGTCCAGGGCATCAACGACCAAGCCCGAATCGTCGGCAATGGCCATGAGCCCCGTCTCCTCGACCGCAGCCTGCGCCTTGATGATGGCGTTCTCCAAAAACGTCGTGCCGTTTTCCTCGGGGTCCTCAAAATCGCCCAGCTGACCGAGCGCCACAAAGCGTACCTCGGGCATGACCTTGCCCAAAATGACCTCGATCTCGGTGAGCTTATGGGCGTTGCCGGTTGCCACGACGATGGTCGCCGCCGGGTCGAGGGTGTCGATGTCAATCTTCTCAAGTGCCATAGCTGGCCTCCTTGTCTCTATAGCAATGCCGTGTTGAGGACGACGAGGACCTCGGCCTCTCTCCCCTCTCAATCAACGGCAGTCTTATACTTCGACGTTTTCCCAGATAAAACCTACCAAAATAAACCTGTCCCTTTTTGGTAGGTTAGGCGAGGGCTTGGCGCTGGAGCTCGATGAGCTCGGCGATACCCTTGTCGCCCAGGTCGAGCAGGGCGTTGAGGCGTTTGCGGTCGAAGGGCGCCTGCTCGCCAGTGCCCTGGAGCTCGATCATCTCACCAGTGTCGGTGGCGACGAGGTTCATGTCGACCTCGGCATGGCTGTCCTCGGAATAATCCAAGTCGAGCAGAGTGTTGCCGTCGACAACGCCCATGGAGATGGCAGCCACCTGGCCGATAAGCGGGATGCGCTCGATCTTGCCCGCCTCGACCCACATGGCGAGGGCGTCGTGCAGCGCCACCCAGGCGCCGGTGATGCTCGCTGTACGCGTGCCGCCATCGGCCTGAATCACATCGCAGTCGACGGTGACGGTGTACTCGCCGAGCGCCTTCATGTTGACGACGGTACGCAGGCTGCGGCCAATGAGGCGCTCGATCTCCATGGAGCGGCCCTTGCGGTTGGCGTGCTCGCGCTTGCAGCGCTTGCCGGTCGACGCCGGCAGCATGGCGTATTCCGCGGTCACCCAGCCGGCCTTAGCTCCCTTTCGCCAGCCCGGCACGCCCTCCTCGATAGTGGCGGCGCACAGCACGCGCGTGTCACCGAACTCGGCCAGACACGAGCCGTGAGCGTGCTTCATGACGCCACGGGTGAGCTTAACGGGGCGCAACTCGTTGGCGGCGCGACCGTTGGCGCGGTTGACCTGCATGTACTCCATAGAAATTTCCTTTCGGCAAAAGATGTGGCGAAGGCTCTGGCAGCTGCCTTACATCTATTTCAGCTCATCGATATCGATATGTTCGATGCTCTTGAGCGGCTGACCAAAGATAAAGCTGCCCGCCACCGCAAACTCGGCAATGTTATCGGCCGTCGTGGCAAAACGATGCTGCGGCTCGGCGGCGTCGCCCGCCAGCTGCTCGCGGCGCGTGAGGATATCGGTCAGCTCGCGCGTGGTCTCCTCGGCGGAACTCACGACGCGCACCCCAGGCCCCAGCGCATGGCGGATAGGTCCCACCAACAGCGGAAAATGCGTACAGCCGAGCACCACGGTATCGATGCCGTGGTCGCGCAGCGGCTCAACCGTGGCACCCACCAGCGCACGCACGGCAGGCGTATCGAAGATGTCCTCGTTCTCAAGCCACTGTTCCTGCAGATGTGCACCCGAGGCGAGCTCGTGTTCGACAACCTCGACAAAGCTCGAGGCTGGACAGCCGTATACATCGACGCCGGCATCCAGGTCCTGAATGGCGCGCGTATAGGCGCCCGAGCGAATAGTGAGGTTGGTGGCGAGCACGCCCACGCGACGCGTACGCGTGCTGTTGATTGCCGCACGGGCACCCGGCGCGATCACACCGATCACGGGAACGTCGAGCACCTGCTGGGCCAGACGCAAGGCCGCAGCGGTCGCCGTGTTGCAGGCGATGACCATAATCTTGACGTCGTGCTTCGAAAGCCAACGACCCGCCTGCAACGCAAACGAGCGCACTTCATCCTCGGTGCGCGTGCCGTAGGGGCAGCGCTTGGTGTCGCCAAAGTAGTAGACGGACTCGTGCGGCAGCGCCGTCGCGATGGCGCGCGCAACCGTCAGACCGCCCAAACCAGAATCGAACACGCCAATCGGGCGCGTGTCGCCTGCCGGATTCTCGATATCGGACATTACCTCACCAGTCTCTCTCGAAAAGACATGTCCAAGTGCGGCGGCGGCGCGCTACGAACGCGCCGCGACCAGCAGCTCTGCCGTCGCCGCCCAACCGTCGACAATTTTGCCACGCGTAACGAAAGCGTTCTCGCAAGCAGCCAGGAACTCGGGCGCGCCGGCGCTCGTCAGGCCATTCTCGACCAGGCAGAACGTGCCCACGTGATCGGCCATGTAGAAGTCGGACTCGGAATCGCCGAGCGCCAACGTCTCCTCGCGCTCGATCCCCAGGTGCTCGCAGAAGTGCGCAATGGCGACGCCTTTGTTGAGGCCCGCGGGGTTGATGTTGAATGCGCGACCGTCCTCGACGCGATCGAGCTCGAGCGTCGTCGGCTTGGACAGATGCGTCAGGTGACCGTTACAGGCCCACACCAGGCCGCAGCCGGCCTCGTCCAGGATGGCCTGGACCTCATTGTCGGGCACATCGCCGCGCATGCCGACGGTGACCTCGCGGTACTTGTAGCCGGTCGACATGTCGTTGTGATACTCGATCTTGTGCGGCCAGCGGGCAAGGATCTTCTCGCACACGCCGGTCTGCTCGATCACCTGGTGCGGAGTAAGGCCGCAGACGGGGTCGTAAGGCATGTCGCCGGTCAGATACTCCCAATCGTTGGCCTTGAGGTCGTACATAACCAGGCCGCCCATCTCACCAATGTAGGAGTTGAGGCCGAGCACGCGCGCGTCCTCGTGGATCATGGTACGGTTGCGGCCCGAGGTGGGAACCACCTGAATGCCAGCACGAGCGAGCGCCACGACGGCCTCGACGAGTTTGGTCGAGGGGTTGCCGTCGTTGTCGCGCAGCACGCACGAGCCGGGTGCAAGCATCGTGGCATCCAGGTCGGTAAAGACGTATTTGACCTTGGCCAAGCGCTCGCGCATCTCGCCCGAAAGCTCAGCGACGGTCGGCAGGGTATTGTGGGACATGGTTACTCCGTTTACGTAGAAGGGTTTGGACTTGGACGGCATGTTTTGATTGAGGGAACACGCTTATGGCGACAGCGCACTCAGGGCGCCGCCGCCATCATGGTTCATTAGTCAAACTGGGTAACATCGATTAGGCGATTGGCCAGCGAAAGGTCGCTCTCGATGGGCACGAACTCATCGCCCACGTGCATGAGCTCCTCGTCACCCTTTGCCAGCAGCAAGACAATAGTGGGAGCATCGGGGTTGACGTACTCCTCGCGCGCCGCCTTGAACGCCGCATGCACAGCGGCTTCGCGGTCGAGGATGATCTTGTTCGGCGTATCGTCGGGAACATGCTCGGCAAGCTCGCGACAGACCTTCATCGGGTCCTCGTGAGCTGGATCCTCGTTCGTAAAGATCATCAGGTCGGAATACGGTGCGGCCTCGCGTGGCAATTGCTCGCGGCGCTCCTGCGCCTTGCCGCCGGCGGCGCCAAACAGCGCAATGACGGGGCTAGCGGGAAACGCGCGCTTGACCGACGAGAAAAGCGAACGGAACGAAAGCTGGTTGTGCGCATAGTCAACGACGCAGATCACGCGGCCGTCCTTCGACTCCACGACCTCCATGCGGCCCGGCACACGCAGTTTGGAGAGGCCCTTCTTGATAGCCTCGATACCGATGCCGATCTCGCGCGCAGCGGCGATAGCGACCAGCGCGTTTTCCACGTTAAAGTCGCCCGCGATACCCAGCAGGACCTTCTCCCCCGCCTCGGGCTCGTCGGCGCTCATGCCGTGCAAGTTGAACTCGATGTTAAAGCCGAGCATGCGGACATCGCTCGCCCACAGGCTTGCCTCGGGATGCTCGACGCCAACGGTCACCAAGCGCTCGGCCGTCGACGCTGCCTCTAGCACACGGTCAACCTCATCGGTGCCCAGATTCACCACGGCGGTCTTTGCCTGGTCAAAGATCCTAAGCTTGCTCTCAAAATAATCCTCAAACGTGGGGTGTTCGATCGGCGAGATGTGGTCGCGGCCGATGTTGAGGAAGCACGCCACGTCAAACGGCAGATTCTCGACGCGTTGGTACTTGAGCGCCTGGCTCGAGACCTCCATGACCATGGACTGGCGACCGGACGTGCGGCAGTTGGCGATATGGCGCCAAACCTCGGGGGCCTCGGGCGTGGTGTTGGTGCTCTCGTAGCACTCGATACCATCGTCGGTACTCACCGAGCCGATCATGCCGCAGGACTCGCCCGCCGCCTTGATGATGGACTGGAGCATAAAAGCGGCCGTGGTCTTTCCCTTGGTGCCGGTGATGCCCACGATCTTGACGTCGTGGTCGGGACGGTCGTAGACCTCCGGCGGCAACAGGGCCATGGCCGTGCGAACACTATCAACAACCAGCATCGCAGCACCGCTCTCCTGCGCCAGCGGCTCCAGAGACTCGACCAGCGACTCCTCGCACACAAATGCGACGGCGCCCGCATCGAGCGCCATGCTCAAAAACGCGGGCTTAAAGGCAGCACCTTTGCAAAAGAATACGTCACCTGCCGAGACCGCGCGCGAATCAAACGAGCAGCCGGTCACGGCGCGCTCGTCAACCTGCTCTGATGCGCGCAGCTCGCCGCACACATCGAGAAGCTTGGCAAGCGTATCGACCGTGGTCACGGTCGCGGAATCCGAATGGTGCATCTTTCACCTTTCTCAGCCATTTGGCAGGGACGGTTTTATAGTAACTGAAACGCACCCACGCAAAAACGGCTCCCGGAGGAGCCGTTACGCGCAGGCGTTCGTAAGCCGAGGCTAGGCAGCCTGAACAGCGGGCTGGTCCTCGTCGATAAAGAAGCGCTTGTACCACACTAGGAACACGAGCGGCGTATAGATCTTGCGCTGGAAATCGCCCTTGCCCGCAAAGTGCAGATCGAGCAGGTGCATGAGCTCGCCGGTATTGAAGAACTCGCTTGCCCACGGCGCGGTGAAGTACTCCTTGACATAGTCGTACCACTTTTGCTCGCGCAGCCAGTAGACAATCGGCACCGGGAAGCCCACCTTGGGACGGGTGGCCCACTCATCGGGCAGCGACTTGTTGGCAGCGTGGCGGAGTACCTGCTTGTTGCCGTTCTCGTTGATGCGGTAGCGATCGGGAATGTGCTCGGCGAACTCCATGACTTTGCGGTCCAGGAAGGGCACGCGCAGCTCCAGCGAGTGCGCCATGCACATCTTGTCGGCCTTGAGCAGAATGTCGCCCGGGAGCCACATGTTCATGTCCAGGTACTGCTTCTTGACCAGTTCGGGCTGACCCTTCACGCGTGCGTAGATGGGTGCAGCGAGCTCGAAGGCGCCGTCGCCGGTGTTGTACTCGGGCTTGAGCACGCCGTCGACCTCGCGCTCCGGCCATACCAGAGCCTGTCCCAGGAACGACTTCTCGGGGATCTCGGCACCCTTGACCAGGAAGTTATGTCCCTTGAAGTACGGCATATGCAGCGCCAGGTTACCGAGCGCGCGACGGATGGGCAGCGGCACCATCTTTTTGTACTTGCGCACCGGGACCGTATCCTCGTAGTAGGCGTAGCCGCCAAAGAGTTCGTCGGCGCCTTCGCCCGAAAGCACGACGGTAACGTCCTTGCGGGCCATCTCGGCCAAGAACCACAGCGGCACGGAAGACAGGTTGGACTGCGGCTCGTCCATGTGATACTGGATGTCCTCGAGCGCACCGAAGAACTCGTCGGCGGTGATCATCTTGCGAACGTTCTCGACGCCGAGCTTATCGGAAAGCTCCTTGGCGTAGTTGGTCTCGTTGAAATTCTTGTAGTCAAAGCCCACCGAGAAGGTCTTGTCGGGCATAAGGCAAGCGGCGATGTAGCTGGAGTCGACGCCACCGGAGAGGAACGACGCGACCTTGACATCGGCGATGCGATGGGCCTCGACGCTCTCGTGCACGACCTCGTCCAGCTCGTCGACATACTCTTCGAACGGCTTCTCGACGGCAGAGTAATCGCAATCCCAGTAGCGCTCGATGTTCATCTTGCCGGTCGGGATATCGACGGTAAAGTAGTGCGCCGGCGGCAGCTTGTAGACACCCTCGAAGAAGGTCTCCTCAGTCGCCGAATACTGCAGCGTCATGTACGGACGCAGAGCCTTTTTGTTGACCGCCTTGTGGAAGTGCGGGTAGTCCAGGAAGCTCTTGATCTCGGAACCAAAGAGCACGCCCGGAGCGCCGTCGCCCGCATCGGCCATGGGATAGTAGTAAAGCGGCTTGATGCCAAAGATGTCGCGGGCGCCAAAAAGCTTGTTCTTCTTTTTGTCCCAGATGACGAAGGCGTACATACCGCGCAGGCGATCGAGGACGGCCTCGCCCCACTCCTCGTAGCCGTGCAGGAGGCTCTCGGTGTCGGCGCCGCAGTGGAACTTGTAGCCCTTGGCCTCGAGCTCGGAACGGAGTTCTTGGAAGTTGTAGATCTCGCCGTTGAAGACAATGACGACGCTGCCGTCCTCGTTGGCCATGGGTTGAGCGCCGGCCTCGGTCAGGTCGAGGATCGACAGGCGGCGGAAGCCCAGGGCAACGCGGCCGTCGATAAACTGACCGCCCATGTCGGGACCGCGATGGACGATGCGGTCCATCATCTTGGTGAGCACCTCGGATTGGTTATCCGTCCCACCGACAAAACCAACAAAACCGCACATATACTATCCCCTCTGCTGTTGCTGGGCATCAAATCGAATCAGTAGCTTTTGAGTATACCCGAGGGCGTAAAGAGGGGCGGAATGTTCAGGCAATCTCAACTGAATCAGCTCCGCGCCGACACGCGCCAGTTACCTTTAATGGATATGAGATGAATGAGGCGATTGTTTTGCTATACTCTCTCCGCACGGGCGATTGGCGCAACGGTTAGCGCAGGTGCTTTACACGCACAAGGCTGGGGGTTCGAATCCCTCATCGCCCACCACCGAATTGGAAACGGTCCTCGCAAGGGGACCGTTTTTGTTTGGGCCCGGTGCATGGGATTCGGACCCGCCAGGGTGCGGAGCTGAGGAAACGCGAAGCGTTTTCCAGCGCAGCACGCGAGGGCCGTAGGCCCGAAGCGAAAGCGGGCGGCGTCAGCCGCACGCGACACCCCTCATCGCCCACCATTGAGTTGGAAACGGTCCTCGAAAGGGGACCGTTTTTGTTTGGGCCCATTTCATGGGATTCGAACCCGCCAGCACGTCTGTCACAAAGGCCGTGGCCAAATAATGGCAAAAATGAGTACTGCTACTTTGCTTGCAACATATAAAAAGATAGCGTTTGCGTAAGTTACGCAACATATGTCCATTATAAGGACTAACAGTTAGATCACAATCGTGCATTCATCGCCATTTCGACTTGCTATCTGGCCTTATTAGTCCAAAATTGCTGCTACCAAATCGGTAGCAGTACTCATATTTAATGTTTTTTGACCAGCGGGTCTCCCTGCCTTAGCAAATCTAAGGCAAAACGGGCTCCAGACCGCTGAATCATGCCACATAGGGCACGCTCGCAGTCCGGAACCCGGTCCAAATTGAGTTATTGCGCCGCGTTAGACCAAGACACCCGACAGGATCTCGATCAGACTGTCCACGTCGGCTTCCTCGCAGACGAGCGGCGGCAAGAAACGCAGCGTATGAGCACCCGTAGCGTTAATCACGGCACCGGCGGCCAGCGCGCGGGCAACAATATCATGCGCGTCGCCCGCGGCATCATCCAAATCGCAGCCGAGCATTAGGCCACGGCCACGCACCTCTACCACATGCGGAAGTTTAGCCAGCGCCTGCTCCATATAGGCACCCACCTTGGCAGCATGGTCGGCATAATCGCCGCGCACGAGCGCGGAGAGCGTCGCGGCACACGCCGTGATGGCCAGGCAGCTACCGCCAAAGGTCGAGCCGTGGTCGCCCGGCTTAAACACGTCGGCAATCCCCTTCTTTGCCACGACGGCACCCATGGGCACGCCGTCGGCAATGCCCTTGGCAAGGCTCATGATGTCGGGCTCCACGCCATAGGTTTGGAACGCAAATGGCTTACCCGTGCGGAAGATACCGCACTGGACCTCGTCGGCGATAAGCACGGCGCCCACTTCGTGTGCCAGGTCGCGCGCTGCCGCCATAAACTCCTCGGTCATGGGGTGCACGCCACTCTCACCCTGGATCGGCTCGAGCATCACGGCACAAATCTCGCTCCCCAGCTGCTTAAAGATCGCACGCAGTTCATCGACATCGTTGGGCGTGCAGGCCACAAAGCCACCCGGCAGCGGGCGGAAGCTATCCTGCAGCCAATCCTGCATGGTGGCGGCAATGGTCTCGAGCGTACGGCCGTGGAAGCCGCCGCGCATGCACACGATGGTGTTGCCGCCATTACCGGCACGCTTGGCGTACAGGCGCGCGAGCTTCATCGAGCCCTCGTTGGCCTCGGCGCCAGAGTTGGCAAAGAAGGTCTCCCAAACCTGCTCATCCGCAGCCGGGGCACCAAGAGCAGCTGCCGTGGTCTCATCGCCGGCGACAATGGCATCGGCAAGCACGCGCGCACCATCTACGTCGTCGTTAGCAAGCTTGGACAGCAGCGCCGCGACCTGTCCGCGCTGCTCAATGTAGAAGTAATTGGAGACATGCATGAGCTTTTTGGTCTGTGCCTCGAGCGCCGAGAGCACAGCCGGGTCGCCATGACCTAGGCTGCACACGCCGATACCGGCAAGAAAGTCGAGGTACTCACGGCCATCGTCGCCGGTGAGCTTCATGCCGTGACCCTCGACAAACTCGACCGGAGAGCGGCCAAAGGTATGCATAACGTAATGGGATTCAAGCGATTGCTGAGCTGCAAGTGACATGGGATGCCTTTCGTTGGGCGCCAGACGGCGCGGAGCTATGGGTGCAGGAATGGGGCGGCTGCGGGTCAGCTAGACCGTCTGAAGCTTCTCGACCTCGTCAAGGTTCTCGGTCAGACGCGCAGCAAACGTCGAAAGCGGATGCGGATGCGTATCGAACTCGTAAGCCGTCTCGGTGGAATGGATCACGGTGCCGACGCCGGCATCGGTCAGCAGCTCCAGGAGCAGCGAATGCGGCGTAGTACCGTTAATGATGTGGGCACGAAATACGCCGCCGGTAAGCGCGTCGACAGCCGCACGCAGCTTGGGAATCATGCCCTTATCGACCTCGCCGCCGTAGAGCATTTCGTTAACCTCGTCGAGCGTTAGGTTGGAGATAAGCGAGTCCTTGTCGCTAAAGTCCTTGTACAGACCATCGACATCGGTCAAAAAGATCGCCTTATGCGCGTGGAGCGCCGCGGCAACGGCACCGGCGGCGGTGTCGGCGTTGATGTTGAAGAAACCGCCGTCCTCCCCCGCCGCGACGGTAGCGATGACGGGGATGTACTCGCTATCGAGTAAGCGCTCGATATAGTCGGTGTTGACGTGCGTCACTTTGCCCACGCGACCGAGCTCGGGGTCGAGCGGCTCGGCGATGAGCGTGCCGGCATCGCTGCCCGACACGCCCACGGCCAGGTTACCGTGGTGGTTGATGGCAGCAACCAACTCCTGGTTGACCTTGCCGCCCAGCACCTCGCGCACGATATCCATAGTCGCCGGCGTGGTCACGCGCTGGCCGTTCTTAAACTCGACGGGAATATCGTAATGGCTCAGCGCCTCGTTGATAGCCTTGCCGCCGCCATGCACGATGACGGGGCGCATACCGATGATCTTGAGCAAAACGATGTCGCTCATCACGTCGCGGCGCAGCTGCTCATCAACCATGGCGGCTCCGCCATATTTGATAACAACCGTCTTGCCGGTCAGGTTCTTAATCCACGGCAGCGCTTCGAACAGCAGCTGCGCGGTTGCTTCGTTGGATTCGCTCGAACGACAATCGCGTGCGAATTTCATAATCTGCCTCGTCTTTCGTATCGTTATCGCGCCGTGCTCCGCTGTCCGCAATCGCGGCAAGATACGCAGCGTGCCTGGAATCTAGGAACGGTAGTCGCCGTTGATGGAGATGTACTCGTGCGTGAGGTCGCAGGTCCACACAGTCGTTGCCGCGTCGCCTGCGCCCAGGTCGGCCGAGATCACGATCTCGGGCGCTTCGAAACGTCGTAGAGCCTCGTCCTCGTCAAAGGGAACAGTCAGACCGTCGCGACAGACGGGCATGCCCATCATGTCGATAGAAACGTCTTCCTGATTAAACTTCACGCCGCACTTACCAAGCGCCATAGCAACGCGGCCCCAGTTGCAGTCGTGGCCGGCGATGCAGGTCTTAACGAGCGGCGAGTTGGCAACGGCGCGGGCGGCGATATCGGCTTCCTCGTCGTTAGCGGCGCCGGTAACGTTAACCGTCACGAGCTTTGACGCACCCTCGCCATCGGCCGCAATGTTGCGCGCCAGGCTCTCGCACACCTCGTGCACGGCAAAGGCCAGCTCGTCAAAGGCATCAGTGCCCTCGACGATGGCCTCGGCATCTGCGGCAGCGGCGCCGGAGGCAAGCATGATGCAGGTGTCGTTGGTCGAGGTGTCGGAATCGACCGTTACCTTGTTAAAAGTCTGCTTGGCGGTCGAGAGCAGCAGGGCATGAAGTGCCGCAGGCTCGACGGGGGCATCGGTGGTGATAACTGCGATCATGGTGGCCATGTTGGGCATGATCATGCCCGAGCCCTTGCACATGCCGCCTACCGTATAGACATTACCCGCATGACCCGCCGCCTCGCTGACGTAGGACACGGCGTACTCCTTGGAGTGCGTGTCGGTCGTCATGATGGCGCGAGCGGCATCGGCGCCACCGTGGGCGGAGAGCGCCTCGTAGGCGGCAGGAATGGCGGTCTCAAACGTGTCGATCGGCAGAATCTGGCCAATCACACCCGTGGAGGCAACCAGAATCTGCTGGGGCTCACAGCCGATGACCTGCGATGCGATGCTGCACGTCTCGCGCGCGCATGCAAGGCCGGTCTCACCCGTGGCGGCGTTAGCATTGCCAGAGTTAACCGAAACGCCGGCGATGATTCCGTAGCCCTTGTCGGCACCGCCCAGGTTGGCACGGCTCACCTGCACGGGCGCCGCGCAAAAGCGATTGGTGGTAAACACGCCGGCACCGGGACAGGGTTTATCGGGCACGACGAGCGCGTAATCCAGACGCTCGGGGTTCTTGCGGAACCCAGCGTGGATGCCTGCAGCCTTAAAACCAGCCGCAGCCGTAACGCCACCCTCGACGGCGCGAATCTTGATATCAAACAGCTCGGTATTCATCGTCTTTATGACTCCTTATGTCAAACAAAAAACGGACATCGGTTGGTGCGCCATGCCAGTCGTGATCATGAGACCAGCTTAAGAGTGGCGCCCCACTCGATGCCCGACTACCAAATCGTTAACAATCGAATGTGCTACACCGGGCACGCCACTGTGGGCAAGCCTCGTCGCTCGTCAAAACCAAAGACGACGTTGGCGCACTGGACCGCCTGGCCTGCTGCACCCTTGCACAGATTGTCGATGGCGCCCGTAGCCACCAGAACGCCCGCGCGCTTGTTGAGCGCGAGGCCGATCTGGGCGGCGTTGGTACCGACGACCGAAGCCGTCTTGGGCTGCTGGCCGGCATCGAGTACGCGCACGAAGGTGCGACCGGTGTAGAACTGCTTGTAATGGTCGACAACGTCCTCAAGGGTCAAGGTATCGATAGCCTGCGGCGTAAGCGGCATCGTCACCGTAGAGAGCAGACCGCGCTTGAGCGGTGCCAGATGCGGGGTAAAGACGACACGATCGGTTAGGCCCAAGATCTGCTCGATTTCGGGCGTGTGACGATGCTTGCCCACGCCATAGGCCTCCAGGTTTTCGTCCGTGCTGCAAAAATGCGTACGGGCGTTGCAGGACTTACCGGCACCCGTTACACCGCTGATAGCGTCAACGATCACGGGGCCGCTCTGGGCAACCCAGCCAGCGCGCACGGCAGGCGCGGCGGCAAGGCTCGTTGCGGTGGGATAGCAACCGGCGCAGGCGACCAGTACGGGTTTGCCATCGGCATGGTCAGATGCGACGGTCTCCAAATCCTGGCAGAACAGCTCGGGCAGACCAAAGGCGCGGCTCTTGAGTAGCTCGGGGCTCGTGTGCTCGACGGCATACCAGGCCTCAAAGGTGGCCGGATCGCTCAGGCGATAGTCGGCCGAAAGGTCAATGCAGGAAACTCCCGCGGCAAGCAGGGCGGGCACCTGTGCCATGGCAGCTGTGTGCGGCACGGCCAAAAAGACCGCGTCGCAGTTCTTGAGCTCGGGGGCATCATGCGTCGTGAAGACAAGATCGCTTACGCCGGTGAAGCTCGGGTACACCGCAGACAACGGCTGGCCAGCATCGGCGTTGGACGTAATGGCAGCAAGTTCAAACTCGGGATGACCGAGGACGAGGCGAATGAGCTCGGCGCCGGCATATCCAGCCGCACCAACGATTCCAACCTTTAATGACATATCAGACTCCTTGTCTGCAGTTATGCACCAATACGCATCCTGCAGCCGTCGTTATGAAGTGGGTTGAAACTTTAGCACCAGAAGATGCATATATACGCAAATCTTTTGCATATTCATGCATTGAAACAGTCCCGACACATTCACTCAAAGGAATTGACAAATAAATACGAGCCCCATATTGCCCAGTGCACCTTACGGTGACGTTGCAATGTGGGGCCCGCTACATGCGAGAATTTGAATTGTCGAAACTTGCTGAGAGACTCGTTTAGAGCTCGACCGGCACCCATTCGTCATGGTTGCAGATAAAGGCCTCGGGTTCCTCCACGCTAAAGAAGACGAGCGTGGGATCGTCTGCGCCCTCGTAGTGCTCGCCTAGGCGCTCCAGGTGCTTCCAGCCTGCCTCGCGCATATCGGGAGCGGCCTGGTCATCCAGACCCGCATGCCCGCGCAAGATGAGCCAGCCATGGCCCGGCCACCAACTCGTAGCCTCAAAGCGTTGATTTTGCAGCAGCTCTTGCCACACGTCTTTGGTGCGCGCCGTTACAAACCACAGCTTGCCGTCCTGGATCTGCGCAAACGAAAACGGACGCACATGCGGCTGCCCATCAACGCTCGTCGCCAAATACCATGCCGGCACCGACGTCAGATACTCCAACACCGTATTCAGTCCGTCCACGTTTCCTCCTGACGCTCGCAATTTTGGGATGGGTAGTTAATTTGAGACGCGCTAGAGCTCCAGATGCTCTTCGCTGCCGTCGATATCGCAGAAGCGGGCGGCGATATTGCGGACCGAGAAAAACGCAAGACGACCGTCGTTGGCGCTCTCATGCTTCTCGCCAATGCCCACCATGTGCTTAAAGCCTGCTTCGCGAACGCGGTCGCTCACCACCGCATCGTCCTCGAGCGCGGCCTTGCCGGACAATACGATCCAGCACTCCCCCGGCTTCCAGCCCGAAAGCTCAAACTTGGGGTTCGCGCTGAGCTCGGCCCACACATCCTTATCGCGCGAGGTGCAAAACCACAGCTTGTCATCATCGACCATGGCAAACGAGAACGGCCTCACGCGCGGCTGATGTCCGTCCGTCGCGTCGATCGTGGCGAGATACCACGCCGGAATGCGCCTGAGATACGAACAGGCGCGCTCGAGCTGCGCCGTGCGGTCGTTGTCAGTCATGGGGACCCCTTTCCTGCGCTCGAATCGCGCCTAAACAAGTTGAAGATTGATGACGATGACGCAGATGAGCAGCAGCATCGTCACCACCGCTGCCAGCGCATCGCCGCGGCCAAACACAAGCGTATGCAGGCGCGTTCGGCCCTGTTCGCCATGATAACAACGGGCATCCATGGCGGCAGACAGCGTTTCGGCATGACGGAACACCCCCGTGAACAGCGGAATCGCCACACTGCCGAGCATACGCACGCCGCCGAGCGGGCCTCCCGTCACGCGCGCACCGCGGCTCGCCTGCGCATCGGCCGTCTGCTTTATCTCGGTGGCAAACTGCGGCATAAAGCGCAGCGCGATACCCATAATCATACCGAGCTCGTGCGCAGGAAGTCCCACACGCGCAAACGGCGCGAGCAGGCGCTCAAAGCCCGCGGTGAGGTCGAGCGTCGGTGTGGTGAGCGTAATGGCGCTCATGCCGGCCATCATCAAGGTCAGGCGGCACGCCATAAAGGCGGCGGAATGTAACGAGCCCTCGCTTATCTGCAAAAAGCCGAGCTGCCACAGAATGCGCCCGCTCTGGTCGGTAAACAAGTTGAGCACCGCGACCACGACGACGATTGCCAGCAGCGGCGCCATCGACGACAGAACGCGACGAACCGGCACCCGAGACACGGCATAGATCAGCACGACAAACATTGCGACAGGGGCCAGTCCGCGGAAGCTGCTGACTGTGAGCGACGTGATCAGAAACACAAAGCCCAAGAGCAACTTAGTTCGCGGGTCCAGGCGGTGGATCGCGCTATCGCTCGGATAGTAGCTGCCAAACGAAAACGCCTCCATTAGCAGCCCTCCTCTCGCGCGACCGTCTTGGATTTAGCAATGTCCGCGACGTTAGAAGGACCGCCCGAGCGACCGATTAGCAGGTCCACCAACTCGTCTGCCAGCGACTCAACCGTATAGAGGCCGTCAAAGCGCAGCGGCACGCCCGCCTCCGTAAGCGCCAGCGCCATACGCTGGGCGGCGGGAACGCCCAAGCCGATCGATTTAAGCTCATCCGCATGCGCAAACACCTGAGCGGGCGTGCCCTCGGCAAACACCGCACCTTTGTTCATTACGACGATGCGGTCACAGCAATTGGCCAGGTCATCCATACTATGCGAAACCATGACAACGGTCAGGCCATCGCGGTGAAGTCGATCGATAAGCTCAAGGAAATCCCTGCGCGCAGCCGGATCGAGCCCCGCCATGGGTTCATCGAGCACCAGGACTTCGGGCTCCATGGCGAGCACGCCGGCGAATGCCACACGCCGTTGCTGACCGCCCGAAAGCTCAAAGGGACTCTTGTCGCCGACCGTGGAAAGGTCGAGGCCCACGCGTGAGAGCGATGACTCGACACGACGGTCGACTTCATCTTGCGGCAAGCCAAGGTTATGCGGACCAAACGCCACGTCCTGCGCCACGGTTTCGGCAAACAGCTGGCGCTCAGGATATTGAAACACCACGCCGACCTTGGCCTTAACCGCGGCGGCGTCTTTCTTGTTTGACAGATCGAGCCCCAGCGCGCGAACGGATCCCTCCTGGGGGCGAATCAAACCGTTGAGATGCTGGACCAGCGTCGACTTACCCGAACCGGTATGACCTGCCAAGCCCAGGAACTCGCCGCGACGCACCGTCAGCGATACATCGCGCAGCGCCCACGGGCTGCTTGGGTCGTTTCCCCAGAGAGCCTGTTTGTTCGATTTGTCCGCAGTGGCCGAGCGCTTATGCCAGCGGCGGCGCTCGCGCGGACTGAGCGAATAACTGTACGAAACATGGGATAGTTCGATAACGGGCTCTGGTACGTTATCTTCGTTGCCTGCCGAAACCGTACCGCCAACGATTTCCGATTGGGGTGCGGAAGACTGCCCCACAGTGCCTGCCCCACTTCGCTCGGCATAAGTCTCCACAACCTCGGCAACCATACCCGCCTCGCGCACCTGCGCATGAACAGGCACGCCCTTCGCACGAAGCGCCGTGCCCAAACGGCACGACTCTGGCATGTCAAGGTTGAGCTGAGCGAGTTCATTCGCCCGCGTCAGAATCTCCTCGGGCGTGCCCAGCATGGCAACTCGTCCCGTCTGAAACACGGCGACACGATCGGCCTCGGCAGCCTCTTCCATAAAGTGCGTAATCATCACGATAGTCATGCCGCGATCGTGGAGTGCGCGGCACGCTTTCATAAGACCCTTGCGTCCGCGCGGATCGAGCATCGAGGAGGCCTCGTCCAAGATAAGCACGCGCGGCTCCATGGCAAGTACGCCGGCGAGCGCCACGCGCTGCTTTTGCCCGCCCGAGAGCGCATGGGTCTCGTGGCGCTCAAAGCCCACCAGGCCCACGCCCTTCAGCGCCTCGCGTACGCGCTGCGCAATTTGCGCCGATGGCACGCCAAGGTTTTCGGGACCGAACGCAACGTCATCTTCGACAAGCGTTGCCACCAGCTGATCATCGGGATTCTGGAACACCATGCCAGCAGTCGAGCGGATGTCGTAGACCAGCTCGGGATCGGACGCGTCCATGCCGTTGACGCACACCGTTCCCGCATCGGGCTGCAGCAGCGCATTCAGATGCTTGGCAAACGTCGACTTGCCCGACCCATTGCCACCGAGGATGCAGAAAAACTCCCCGTCCTCGATGTTCAGATCGACACCGTCGAGTGCCGACACGGCACCGTCATAGCTAAAGGAAACGCCCCGACACTCAATCATGCGCGGCCTTTGACCTGGTCCTTTTTAGGCGTGATGAGGTTGGAGACTGCTTTATACACCACCAGCGTCAACACCGAGTTAAGCACGGTCTTGATAAGGTTGAACGGCAGCACGGCAGGAATCATGAGCGGGGCGATCACATCGACCGAGCCATACCAGAACCATACGCCAATGGTAAGGTTTGCGACCATAGACAGCGCTGTAGCGGCAATGACGCCGAGCACCAGGCCAATCACGGCACCCTTATAGGTGTGCATCTTCTGGTAAACGATAGCCGCGGGTAGAATATAGCCCAGCGTGGCAACCAAGTTCATAAGCGCACCGACCCAGTCACCCGTGGTGAGCGCATGGATAACGATAGCCATAGCGGCAACAGCGGTGCCGGCACTAGGACCGTACGCAAACCCGCACACCATCGCCGGCACCAGCGACGGGTCATACGTCAAAAACGGCGCCGAAGGAAGGATGGGCAGCTGCACGTACATAAACAGGGCACCCAAGGCGCACATCAGCGCCATGGTAACGAGCTGTTTGGTGCTCCACCTATTCGTGTTCTCAAAATGGATATGCTGCGACTGTTCAGACATAAGATCACCTGCCTCTTTCATCCGGACTCTAACCGTTGGTACTGGAATCTCACCAGTTCAGCCGGCATGCGAACCAACGCACACACGGGTCGCGGACTCATCGGCTCGGCCGCAGGCGTCTCGCCTGCGCCACGGCACCCCTTTGGCACCGCCCGATTTACCGCCAGTGGGGAATTTCACCCCGCCCTGAAACAGCAATTGCAAGTGTAGCACCAGTAGGCTTTCGCGCAAGTATGCCATGGGTAATTTATGGCGGGGACCAGTTACCGCAACAACCACGTTCCCCACCCGTCCCAAAGTAACGCGCCTTTCGCGGCAAAGCCGCGAAACAGCGACCGGGACACGTATCCCCATCAGCCACGATCTCCGCCCACGCCGACCTCAAGGCCGTAAACGCAGGGAATCCGGGGGCGGGACGGGGACTTCTCTCCGGAATATTCCGCAGGACGCAAAGAGGCTCCGCAGCGCGAAGCGCGATGCGGAGCCTCTTTGCATGTCCGAGGACGTTCCGGAGAGAAGTCCCCGTCCCGCCCCCGGATTCCCGGTGGGAGTTCTAGACCTTGTCGGCCTTAGTACATACCGCCGCCCTGCTGACCAGCGGTAGCAGCAGCGATTGCGTCCTCAAGCTGAGTGTTCTTGGGCACATCGGAGACGGTGGCCTCGGTGATGAGGATCAGGCTGGCGACAGAAGCAGCGTTCTGCAGGGTGACGCGGCTGACCTTGACGGGGTCGAGGACGCCCATCTCGATCATGTCGCCCCACTCGCCGTTGGCAGAGTTGAGACCCTGGCCGGCGGGCAGCTCGGCAACCTTGTCGACCACGACAGCGCCCTCAAAGCCAGCGTTCTTGGCGATGGTGGCGACCGGAGCGGTCAGAGCCTTCTTGACGATGTCGACGCCGATCTTCTCCTCGGGGTCGTCGATCTCGACAGCGTCGAGCGCAGGAGCAGCGTCCATGAAGGCGACGCCGCCGCCAGCGACAATGCCCTCCTCGACAGCAGCGCGGGTAGCCTGCAGGGCGTCCTCGACGCGATGCTTGATCTCCTTGAGCTCGGACTCGGTAGCAGCGCCAACCTTGATGACGGCAACGCCACCGGAGAGCTTGGCCAGGCGCTCCTGGAGCTTCTCACGGTCGAAGTCAGAGGTGGTGTTCTCCATCTCACCCTTGATCTGAGCGATACGAGCGTCGATGGCCTCCTTGGAGCCAGCGCCGCCGACGACAACGGTGTTGTCCTTGGAGATGGTGACGGACTTAGCGGTACCGAGCATATCGGCGGTGATGTCAGCGACCTTCACGCCCAGCTCGTCCAGGGCAGCCTGACCACCGGTGAGGACGGCGATGTCCTCGAGGATGCGCTTGCGACGGTCGCCGTAGCCCGGAGCCTTGACGGCGCAAACGTTGAGGGCGCCACGGATCTTGTTGAGGACGAGGGTGGGCAGGGCCTCGCCGTCGATGTCCTCAGCGATGATGAGCAGGCCACGGCCAGCGCGCTGGACAGCCTCGAGAACGGGCATGATGTCCTGGACGCTGGAGATCTTCTGGTCGGTGATGAGGATGTACGGATCCTTCATCACGGCCTCCATGCGGTCGTTGTCCGTGACGAAGTAAGCGGAGACATAGCCCTTGTCGAACTGCATGCCCTCGACGGTGTCGATGGTGATGTCGAACGTCTGGGAATCCTCGACGGTGATGACGCCGTCCTTGCCCACGACCTCCATGGCCTCGGCGATCTTCTCGCCGACCTCGGGGTCACCGGCGGAGATGGTACCGACGGAAGCGATCTGTTCCTTGGTCTCGACCGGCTTGGCCTGCTTCTTCATCTCGGCGACGGCGGCGTTAACGGCCTTGTCGATGCCGCGACGAATGGCCAGCGGGTTGGCGCCAGCGGCGACGTTGCGCAGACCGTCGTTGACGATAGCCTGGGCGAGCAGGGTTGCGGTGGTGGTGCCGTCACCCACGGTGTCGTTGGTCTTGGTGGCGACCTCCTTCACCAGCTGAGCGCCCATGTTCTCGATGTTGTCCTCGAGCTCGATCTCCTTGGCGACAGAAACGCCGTCGTTGGTGATGGTCGGAGCACCGAACGTGCGCTGCAGCGCAACGTAGCGACCCTTGGGGCCCATGGTGACGGTAACGGCGTCGGCCAGAGTGTTGACGCCCTTGGCAAGCTTAGCGCGGGCATCGGTGTTGAACGTAATGTTCTTTGCCATGGTAGGTAATCCTCCAAAAGAAATGTGACTCGCGTCGCCGCTTCCGAGTCCTATGCGGCGGACGCGTTCAAAGACGAATCAGAGATTCTGACGAGACTAGGCCTCGACGACAGCGTAGATGTCGTCGGCGCGCATCAGCAGATACTTCTCGCCGTCGACCTTGACCTCGTTGCCACCGAACTTACCGTAGATGACAACGTCGCCGACCTTGACGTCCATGGGGATGCGCTCACCCTTGTCGTTGACCTTGCCGGCGCCCACGGCAACGATGGTGCCGCGCTGCGGCTTCTCCTGAGCGTTGCTGGCGATATACAGACCAGAAGCGGTCTTCTGCTCGGCCTCGTCGGGCTTGACCAGAACACGATCTGCAAGCGGCTTCAAAGACGACATGCTTGTCTCCTCCTTTTTGGGCCGCGCGGTTATACCACGCGAATTAACCCTTTTTGTTTGCGTACGCGTTGAATGGTACCCACGAATGGCGGGTTATACAACACGGAGTCAAAAAATCTTATTTTTTGGCACTTAGATTTTCTGAATGCCGGGGGATAACTTAGCGGTGGCTCCCGTGTGGCTCCGGAGGGGCGGGGCATAAGGTTTCCTGCTCGGGCAGTCCTGCTCGCACGAAGGCCACATTAAGCGGCTTTCGGCTCGTGCGGAACTCGCGATAAACCTTATGCCCCGCCCCTCCGGAGCCACACGGGAGGCAGGTTAACTAATTCGGGCCCGGCATTCAGAAAAGTCAGTGCAGCAAAATGGCGATGCAGATGTTGCGAACAAGAAAGGGGCACGTTGCTGAAACGTGCCCCCTATGAGTGGGGTATGAGGCTAGCGCTCGTAGATTACGTTACCTGCCAGGTAGGTGGCCTGAACCTTGGTGGCTTGCAGTTCTTGGGGGTCAACGGTGAGCGGGTTTTGGTCCAGGACTACCAGGTCGGCATACTTGCCGGGCTCCAAGCTGCCGAGGTTTTGCTCGTCGCCCGCTGCGTACGCGCTGCCCAGGGTATAGTTGCGCAGAGCTGTGGCCGCATCGATACGCTCGCTCGGTAGCCAGCCGCCCTCGGGCCAGTGGCTTTTGGGGTCCTGGCGCGTGATAGCCGTGTAGAGCACGTTCATGCTGGTAACAGCTGTGATAGGGCTGTCGGTACCGAAGGCTTGGCGAATGCCGCGCTGCTTATAGGTTGCGAACGGCCACATGATGCGGCTGCGCTCCAGGCCCAGGTCGCGCTCCGGGCCACCCGGGTCGAGTGTAATGTGGCAGGGCTGGCTCGAAGCAACCACGTTGAGCTTGCGCAGGCGGTCGATGTCCTCGGGCAGAAGGTTCTCCAGGTGCTCGAGCGTGTTATGGCCGTGCTGGGGCAGCCCGTACAGGTCGGAGGCCTCCTCAAAGATATCGAGCGCGGCATGAATCGCACCGTCGCCGATGACGTGGATGCGCACGGTGTGGCCGCGCTCCGCGGCCGCCAGAACTAGCTTGCGCATGCGCTCGGCGGGAACCGTCAGACGGCCCTGGTCGCCCGGGAAGCGCGGATTGGTATAGGGCTCGGTGAGATAGGCCGTGTGTTCGCTCGACACGCCGTCGAAGAACTGCTTAAAGCCTGGCGCCGAGAGCAGCGCGTTGTTCGCGTAGCGGGTCTGCAGCTCTTCCAAGCGCGACTGGTCATCCAACAGCGTGGGGAACAGATGGGCTCGGATGCCCAACTTGCCGGCTGCCTGCAGCTTGTCATAGACGTCGTCGCGGATAAAATCGCAGCCCGGCATGGGCATGAGCGACATATCGCATATCGAGGTGATGCCCTGCTCGGCCATCCGCCTCATTTGATCGGCGTAAGCGCTTGCGATGCGATCCTCGCCCAGCCACTCAAGGCAGCGCGGTAGCAGCTGCATGGCAGCCGCCTCGTGAGCAATGCCCGTGAGCTCGCCGTTTGCATCCTTGTCGTAGCTGCCGCCCGCTGGCGGCTCGCTGTCGCGTGTGACGCCGAGCGCCTCGAGTGCGCGGCTGTTGAGCCAAAGCGTGTGCCCGTCGCCCGAATACATAACACAGGGACGATCGGGGAATGCCGCATCGAGCGACGCCTTGGTAGGATGCTCGGGCGGGTCCCAACGGTAGTCGCGCCAGCCCTGCGTCACAACCCAAGCGTCACTAGGCAGATCCTGGGAAAACTCGAGCGCATGTTGCACCAGCGCCGCCTCGGACGTGCCCATATCCATAAGCATGTACGGCGAGGAACCGACCGAGGTATGGAAGAAGTGCAGATGAGCGTCATGGAAACCGGGGCAGACAAACTGCTCGCCGTAGTCGATAACCGACGTGGCGGCGGGAGCGGCGGCGATCACGTCATCGGGCGCACCGACTGCGACGATACGGTCGCCTGCGATGGCAATCGCAAGCTCGCGGGCGGTATCGATGCCGTCTTGCGCGGTAAAGACGTTCTTGGAGCGGATAATCCGATCGATATGTTGCATAGGCATCCCCATCTCTGGCAGGAAATTCAACACCCCCGAGTGTACTCCCCCGCCCTTGCAACAAAACCCCAAGCGGCAAACGGCAACTTTACCAGCCCTAGCGGCAGGTGGCATACTGAAGAGAGCCTGTACGATTTTGCGATCAACCCAGCAAGGAGCAAATCGACCATGACGAAGACCAAGGCACAGCAGATTATGGCGGCGACCGAGGCTCGCGCGGCTGACGACGTCACCGCAGCCATCAAAGATATCGCTACCGAGTTTGAACCCTACATCATCAAGCAGCGCCGCCACTTCCATAAGCACCCGGAGCTGAGCCTCGCCGAGGAGCGCACGACCTCCGACATCGCCAACCAGCTCGACGCCATGAATATCCCCTACGAGCGTCCCCTTAAGACGGGCCTGGTGGCGACCCTTCGCGGCACCGCGCCCGACGCCTATCGCGAGGACGGCACGCCACGCCGCCGCATCCTGCTGCGCGCCGACATCGACGCCCTGCCCGTCACCGAGCAGACCGGCGAGGAGTTCGCCAGCGTCAACGAGGGCTGCATGCACGCCTGCGGCCACGACTGCCATATCGCCATGATGCTCGGCACGCTGCAAATCCTGCGCCATATGACCGACGACATCCACGGCGAAGTTCGCATCGTATTCCAGCCCAGTGAGGAAAACGGCCAGGGCGCCAAGCTCATGATCGGCACGGGCGTGCTCGACGGCGTCGATGGTGCCTACGCCGCGCATATCTGGAGCGAAGTCGACGCCGGCACCGTGAGCTGCGAGCCCGGTCCGCGCATGGCCAATACCGACTGGTTCCGCATTGATGTCCGCGGCACCTCGTGCCATGGCGCCATGCCCCAACGCGGCCACGACGCCGTTATGGTTGCCGCCGAGATCGTCAACGCCCTGCAGACCATCGTCTCGCGCGAGATCAGCCCCTATGAGCCGGCTGTCATCACCGTCGGCGAGCTGCACGGCGGCACCGCGCGCAACGTTATCGCCGGCACGGCCTACCTCGCCGGCACGGTGCGCACCTACGGAGATTCGACCCACGAGGAAATGCCGGAGCTCATGCGCCGCATCGTGGAGCATACCGCGGCAGCTCTGGGCGCCGAGGCAGAGCTCACCGACTACACCATCGCCAACTACAAGGTCGAAAACGAGGTCGCCTCGAGCGAACGCTGCCGTCAGGCTGTAATCAAATGCCTGGGTCCCACCGGCCAAGGCCATTATCGCGGCACGCTTTCGGGCGAGGATTTTTCGGAGTACCTGTGCCGCGTACCGGGCGTGCTCGCCTTTGTAGGTACGCGCAACCCCAAGATTGGCGCCACGTACGCCCAGCATTCCTGCTTTTACAAGATTGACGAGACCGTACTGGCAAAGGGCTCCATGGTGGCCGCCCAGTATGCTATCGACTTTTTGGCCGAGCCCACGCAAGAGGAGCTCGACGGCCCCGCGATTACCGCGGTCGCCGAAACCAACCCCGATCTGGCCGCCAAGTTGCGCTCTGCCAAGGCGACGACCGCCGAGGCCCGTGACGCCATCCATGATGCCCGAACGGCTCGCCATGCCGCGATCAAGGGCATCCACGACGCACGCGCTGCTGCACGCCGCGAGGAGAAGCACGACGAGTAGTCGTCACACCCATCCATAACAGCCTGGCTAAAGCAGAGCGGGGGCGGACGTATCGAAACGTCCGCCCCCGCTCATTCTTCAAGCGCTATTTCTACCATTTCTACCCCGTCCCCAAATGGCAGACGGCATGGCTACTCGTCCTGAGGCTCCTCGTCGGAGCTTGGCTCGGACGCCGACTCAGGTGCAGGTGCAGGTGCAAGCTCAGGCGCAGGCTCGGGCTCAGATGCCGTCTCAGGCTCGGGCGCCGGTTCAGACTCGGGCGCCGGCTCAGGCTCGGTCGCGGGAGCGGGTGCAGGTGCCGGCGAAGCATCCGGAGCACCGTAACCCGAAGGAGCGGACTTCTTCTCGAAAGGCAACACAAAAGTCAGGACGTCGTCCTTATCCTCATCGGCCCACTCGCTTGCATAGCGTGCGGCCCAATAGCCAACGGCACGGTGCTTGAGCATCTTGCCAAAGACCGTAAGAAATACGGTGACGAAAGCGACCAGCACCAAGAACAGCGCGAGCGTGACGCCACCGCCGGTAACAATTGCCTCAATACCCGTAGGACGATAGTAGTAGCTATACATACCGACAGAGGCAATGGCGCCAAAGACGACCGTCAAGATCCATGTGACAACGTTGGCGACCAGGCCCGTCAAAAACTCGGGAAGGAACGAAGCACAGAACAGCTTGGTCTTGTTGTGCTTAAACGCCGCCCAGACCTTATCGAGCGAAAACGCGCTCTCGACGCGACCGGTCACCGCAAAGTGCATCACGGCGATGTCGGCGAACATCTTAAAGAAGACACCCAGAATCGCCGAGGCAATTAGCGCCAGGACAAGCAGGCCGAGCGAACCGAACAGCGCAGCCTCGAGCGCATAAGAGCCGTAATAAGAATACGAGCCCGCGGCGCCAATTACCACGCCCTCCACCAGTGAAAGCACTACACCGATAACGGGAATGGCAGCGATAACCTCGAGCACGACCGAAATAACGCTCGAAAAGACTCCGAGACCAAACGACGTGGAACGCATGAGTGGACGGTCCATGCCGTCATCGACCTTGAGAGAAAGATCACGGCCCCACTCGATACCAAAGCCGGAACCGCACACGCTCGCAATGCAAGCTGCCAAAAAGCCGATGGCAGCCGCAATGCCGCCAATAACGGGAATAAACAACACGAGCACCGACACAACGCAAATCAGCGCCGGCAAAAACGCGATTTGGCATACACGCTGAAGCACGCCCGGAGTCTTGGTCATATCTTGGAACGCCTGAGCCACACAGCCCTTTGGCGCATTCGCCACGGGCGGTTGCGGAACAAACTGCTGGGGCTGAGGCTGTCCCTGGGGAGCGGGGCCAGCGGCACCGACATTAGGAGCACCACACACGCCGCAGAACTTGTCGTTATCGTCCATAGGGGCGCCACACTGCGAGCAGAACATCGAAATCATCCCTTCGTATCTTGAGCGAATCACCTGGATCGCAAACGACGTCTTTGACATCATTATCACCCAATGTGGGGTCAAATACTCAAAGATGACCGATTTGCAAGGTACACGGCGCCAGCAGGCGGTTCGTTGAATACGTTTGTGCTAATTCGTTCCGCGGAAGCCCTTGCCGACGATCTCGGAACTGTCGACGATCGTGATAAAGGCACCCGGATCGACTTCGCGCGCATAGCGGCGCAGTTGCACGGCCTCGCGACGGCTCAGCACGCTCATGATCACCGTCACGCACTTGCCCGAGAAGGCACCGTAGCCGCGGCTGATGGTTGCCGTGCGGTTGAGATGCTTGACGATAAACTCCTCGACCTTAAGGGGCTCGGAACAAATGACCGTGCAGACTTTGCGCAGGTGAATGCTCTCAATGGCTTTGTCGACCACAAGCGTCTTGGCAAACAGGCCGAGCACGCAATACAGACCGACACGCGGGCCGTACAAGAAGGCCGCGATGGTCACGATGCCGATATCGACCAACAGCAGCGCGCGGCCAATCTCGAGCGTCGTGCGACGTTTAAGGATCATGGCAAGGATGTCGGTGCCGCCCGTCGAGGCGCCGATGTCAAAGACAATAGCGCTGCCGAGCGCCGGCAAGATGACGGCAAAGCACAGGTCGAGCCACATATCACCCGTCAGAGAGACATCGGTCGGAATGAAGAGCTCAAACAGCGAGACGTAGGCCGAAAGCGCAAACGAAGCGAAGACGCTCCACAGAATCGCCTTGCGCTCCAAAAAGATAAAGCCCAGAACGACCAGGACCGCGTTGATAATCCACATAAAGACGCCGACGGGCAGAGTCGGGAACAGCGTGGAAAGAATGACCGACACGCCCGAGGTGCCGCCGAAGGCAAAGTGATTGGGGGTTTTAAAAGCCACGATAGCGAACGCCGTGAGGATCAGGCCCAAATTGAGCTCGGCAAAAAAGCGCGGAAAGCCTGGCTCCTGGCTGCGCTTGCGGCCGGCGCGCTCGCCACGTTCGATATCCTCGCGACCGACAACGCGCTCCATCGGCACCACCGGAGGACGATGTACCTCCTCGGCGGCACGCGACGCCGCCTCTGCCGCAGCGGCTTCAATCGCCCATGCCTTGCTTTCGGTCTCGTGTTCGTCGGCCATTACGGCAACCCCTCGTTAACAATTTGGAAACAATTCGCCCATTAGGGTAACGCGGAACGCGAAGATTGCAACCCTTAGTTAGACGAGCGGTATGACCGCATCGAGGGCATATAGAAAACGGCCGGCCGCGCTTTTGCATGCGCGACCGGCCGTTGACGTTTACGCAGATAAAACCTGCCAAAACAAACATCCCTTTTTGGAAGGTTACTCGTGCTGGCTGGTGCGGTGCTCGTACTCCTCGGGGGTGATGACATCCTCGATGCGCAGGTTGACGCCTGCCACCTCAAGACCGGTCATCGCGGCCAGACGCTCGGTGACGCGCGCCTTAACGTCGTCAAAGATCGCAGGCGCATAGGCGCCGTACTCGATGATGACCGAGATGTTGACGACTACGCGGTTATCGTCGGTGACCTCGACCGTCACGCCCTTGGTCAGGTTCTCGGCACCAAACTGTTCCTGCACAAAGTGCATAAGGTTACCCTTCATGCCCAGAACATGCGGCACCTCGCGGGTGGCCATGGCGACGATCTTCTCGATCACGCCGTTGGAATAGGTCAGCGAGTCCTCGGACTCGTCCGCCTCCTCGTCCATCTCCTCGTTGTCCTCGTCTGCATCGGACTCGGCCTCGACGAGCGCCTCGTCCTCGAGCGTTACATCCTCCGCCTCGGCGGCGACGACCTCGTTCGCCTCGAGCTCGGTATCGGCCACATCGACCTTCGTGTTAAAAGCCATGGTTCCTCCTTATGCCTGCCGCGAGTGCGACAGTCGAATACGTATTAGCGGCCGCTAAACAGGCGGCCGAAGAAGTTGACGATACCGTTCTCGCCGTCGCGAATCTGGCCGATCACGGCGCCGATCAGCACAAAGAATGCGATGACGAGCGTGTCCCACAGGCCCAACGTAAGTACCAGCACGGCGAGGATAAAGCCTGCCACGGCGCCGAGCGTAGTGTTGGGGTGGCGCACGGCGTAGCTCCAGATAGCAGCGCCCGTACCTTTGATGAGACCCATGGCCTCGTCAAAGTCGTTGGCGGCGCTGTCGTGCTGCTCGCCGGCCTCGGGCTTGGTGTCGGCGGACTCGCCTGCCGGCGTAGCGTTCTGGTCGATCGACAGGCGCGGCGTGCGGGCGGTCTTGTCTTGGTTGGTATCACTCACCGGAAACCTCCACGGTCTGGACGGTAGTCTTGGACGGCAAAAAACGGACGCGCGCGGTCGTGCCCGGCGTGCCGAGCATGGTGTCGCAGGCCTTCTCGATGCGCTGCTGCATCGCGGTGGCAAGAGAGGCGACGTCTTTATCATCGAGCGCGATGGCCTCGACCTTAAAACGAACGCGCGACTCGTCGGAGCCTTGAACGCGCGCCTCGATATGCTCAACCATCACGCGATCATCGCACTCCGCCGCGGCACGGGCGCACGAGGAAAGCGCTGCGAGCGTAACCTCGATATTGCGCTCCCCCGCCGGATGCACGCAGGACGGCTCGCGACGCGCGAACATCAGGCGGAAAAAACCGATGAGCACGCCAAGTGCCACGATGGCGGCGCACGCCGTAACGACGACGCGAGGCATGGTGTCACGCAACAGCAACATAAAGCGATACGTATACGGTCCCCAGAACTGGCAGACAAGCGTACCCAGCGCCACGATGGCGGCGGCAAGATACACGATCGCTAGGGCTCGTTTGAGTACGCGCACGCGCGCTCCCTTCAGGTTTCGGTCCACAGAATGCAAAACGATTCGCATCATTATAAAAGAGCCGGGTCCGGTGCCATACGCACGCGGATCCGGCTCATCTATTCCACGAGGCTTGCATGCTCGCTTCATTATGCCCAGATATGCACGGCTTAACCCGTGCAGGCGCTACTCCTCCTCGAGGGCAGCGATGACCTCGTCGGTCATGTCCATGGTGCTGTAGACGTCCTGGACGTCGTCGAGCTCCTCGAGACGGTCGATAAGGCGCTGAACCTTCTTGGCGTCGGTACCGGAGACCTCGGTCGGGGTAGTCGGGACCATGGTGGTCTCGGAGCCCTTGACCTGGACGCCCTGCTCCTCGAGTGCCTTGGAAACAGCCATGACGTCGTTAGCAGCGGTCCAGACGATCCACTCCTCGCCGGCGTCCTCGTAGTCCTCGCCACCGGCCTCGGCGATAGCCATCATGAACTCATCCTCGTCACCGGCAGCACCGTTGGCGATCATGGTCTCTTTCTTGGCGTTCTCGTCCAGGATCTCCTTGGCGACGACAATCTGGCCCTTGCGCTCAAACTGGAAGGCGACGGAGCCGGAGGTGCCCAGGTTGCCACCAGCGTGGGAGAAGGCGGAACGGACATCGGCGGCGGTACGGTTGCGGTTATCGGTCAGGCAGTCAACGTAGACGGCAACGCCGGCGGGACCATAGCCCTCGTACACGATGTTTTCGTAGACGGCGGCATCGGCACCCGACCCAAAAGCCTTGTCGATAGCGGACTTGATCTTGTCCTTAGGCATGGACTGAGCCTTGGCCTTGGCAACGGCAGCGGCGAGGCTGGCGTTGTTCTCGGGCAGCGGGTCGCCGCCGAGACGGGCAGCAACGGTGATGTTGCGGCTGAGCTTGGAGAAGAGGGCGGAACGCTTGGCGTCCTGCGCGCCCTTACGATGCTTGGTTGTGGCCCACTTAGAGTGTCCGGACATACGTGTCTCCTATCGGTTTCGACCTAAAGCCCAGCGCAGATGCTCGGGCAATATAAACAAACGTCGTTATGATATACCTACTGGCCTGCGAGATAAACCCCAAAATGAAGGCGACATGATGATGCAGCCCCTTGGTACAAGGGGCTGGTGCAAAGTAACCTGTCCCCTTTGCACCAAATTAGGACCAGAGGAGGTCGCTGCGGGTGATGGTGGCGCCGATGGCAAAGGGCATGCAGGCGATGACCGGATACAGGTAGCGCATGTAGGTCGAGCCGTTGCAGGGACCGATCAGGCACACGGCGAGCACACCCAGCAGCGGCACCCAAATGGCCAGCCCGCGCCACGAATGACGGCGTAGCAGATAGACCACCACGGCGATCATAATCCACACGTAGGTAGCCGAGCTCATGGTAAGCGAGATAAACGGGATGCGTTGTACTGCCACGCGATACAGGTTGATCAGGTGGTCGCACCAGCGCACAACCTTGCTATCGACCGGATGGAAGTCAAAGTACTTGAGGTTATCGGGCTTCGCCATAATCTCGGCACTGCGCGCCGTGCTGTAGACCCACGCATCGCGGGCACTCGGATAAAAGTAGCCGTAGTAGTTATTGATGAGCGCCGAGATATAGCACTCGGGATCCTTTTTGAACATCTGGGCCCACACCTCAAAATAGGCCTTGATGTCCTCCTGCGAGGCGTACTCGTTAAAGCAATTTTTGACGGCGTCCGACTTGTCCGGGTTGTAACGGCGGCCCAGATTCTCGTACTTGAGCACACGGTCGATCACGGCACGCTCTTCGTCGGTCACCAAGCCGTCGCAAGGAGCCTCCACGATGGTGCCGTCCTCCTTAACCGTGGGGTTGACGCCCGAGTTGAGGCCGTCGTGCTTTTGGACGAAACGAGCCGTCTGCTGGAACGGAATCGAGAGGATTTCGCGCTTGGAACCAGGCGTGATGTCGTGCGCCGGCATAAAGACCTTGGTGAAGTACATATTAGAGGCAAGGCAGAGTGCAAGCACCGCAAGAACTCCCATCCAGCGGAAACGCGGGATGGCGCCCGAAGGCGCAGCACCAGCCTGCTTGGCTGCGCGACGAGCCGTATGCGCGTCCCATGCGCAAAACGCCGCCGCGATTACGCATGCCGCCAGGGGAAACACCAGGCCGCCGTTGCGCAGAAACGTGGAACCCATGGCGCCCAGAGCGAGCAGCAGCCAGTCGTGGCGCGCAAAGAGCACGGGCCTCTGTTCGCCCGCACGCTCGGCATTGGCATCGCGACGGGGCAGGCCGCAGGCCGCAAGCTTCACGGTCTGCACCAACAGCACCAAAAACGCGTCGGCAAACAGCACGTCTTTGGTAAGCAGGGCCGCGTAGTTGGAGAACATGGGCATAAACACAAAGAACAGCAAGATCACGCCGCGGACCGGCAGGCTCACGCCCAGCTTGCGCAGCGACGAGATGGAATAGGCCATGCAGGCGGCCGTGATGACAAATTGGGCACAGGTGTAGATGGCAAGTCCCGCATTGGCGCTGTTGAACAGTGAAAGCCCCAGCTGGACGCACGAACCGATGATAGCCGTGTGCACCACGGGGTGATGTCCGTTGAGCAACACGTTGGGATTGAGCAGACGCAGGTAGTCACTCGTGCCGTTGGGGTAGTTGAACCACTGGCGAATCTGCGCACCCGTATCTCCCATAAAAAGGCCGGGCAGCGAAGCGATGAGCGTGGGCGCCCAGGCGATCATAAGCACCAGAAAAGGCCCGGCAAAGGGATGGACCGAGAGCACGGCGTGAGCCACACGCCATACACGGCCAAAGTGCGCTTCGGAAAACGGAATGCGCCGAGAGCTCAGCCAATCTAGACACTCAAAGGCAAGGTAGAAGGCAACGACCGCCAAGAGCATCCAGCCCGCACCGCCTATCCAGGCGCAGATGATGCGCGCCTTGTCGCCGAGCACGATCTCGGCCGAATCGGTGAGGTCGTAGCTGCGGCCAAACACCATGCAGACGGCAAAGAACAGCGACGGAAGGATCACCGAGGGACGCCAAGCGTCGCCGCGGCCAAAGAATACGTAGCGAAACGGCAGCGTGAGCAGGCAGGCAAGCGCGAGCAGCATGACCGCGTCGGTATGGCCGGCAAACGAGAGGAGCACCTCGTAGCACACGTACAGCATGCCCGAGGCTTTGGGGTCAATCGCCAAGACCGCGTTGCTCGACACCGGGGCGGGATCGATGGAAAACGCCGTGGTCGCCAACAGCGCGAGCAAAAATGCGATGAGCGTCTGCTTGGCGGGGTAGCGCTTAAACCAGACGATGCGGGCAGCGTCGCGCGCAGCCGTTGTGGAGAGGTCGGAATCCTTCACAGTCCGAAAGCCTTTCTAGAAACCTATCAAACTCGGCAAGACCACCACAAAGGCGCCTGTCCCCTTTGTGGTGGTCTTGGTGGTTAGGCGTCCAAATAGACGCGCTGGGGGCGATTGCGGTGTCGGGCGAAGATGATGAGCGCCAGACCGGCGATCACGAGCGGCAAACTCAGCAGCTGACCCATGGTGATGACGCCGCCCAGCAGATAGCCCAGCTGCGCATCGGGCACGCGCACAAACTCAACGAGAAAGCGGACGATGCCGTACCCCATCACGAACACGCCCATAAACGTACCCTGGGGCAGCAGCGGCTTTTTGCGGCTGAGCACCTGCAAAATACAGAAGAGCACGACGCCCTCAAGAAACGCCTCGTAGAGCTGGGAGGGATGGCGCGGCATATCGCCCGCGGTGCCGCCAAAGACCACACCCCAGGGCAGATCGGTCGGTTTGCCCCACAGCTCGCCGTTGACGAAATTGGCACAACGGCCCAGGCACAGGGCCAGCGGGGCGCCGATCACAGCAAGGTCGGCGACGGTCCAGGCGTCAAGCTTGTACATGCGGCACACGATGATGCCGCCCAAGATGCCGCCCACCAGGCCGCCGTGGAAGCTCATGCCTCCCTCGTTGGTGGCAAAGATTTCGAGTGGGTGGGTCCAATAGTAGCCATCGCCGTAAAAGACGACATAAAACAGGCGCGCGCCGATGATGAGGCCAAAGACCGCGCCGACCACGACGCTCGTCAGGTCATCAATCGTAATGTCGAAGCCCCAACGACGCTGCGTGCGGTACATAACGACCGCCGTGAGCAGAGCGCCGACCACGTAGGCCAGGCCGTACCAGTAGATGGTGATGGGACCCGCCGAGATCGCGACGGGGTCAAGCATGTGGTAGAGGTCGTTGAGCATATCGATCCCCTGCTCCCTACATACAAATGCGGCCGCGGGCCTTGCGCTCGCAGCCGCATATCTGGGCGTAACGTCTATGCGGAGCGTACCGTCCGCAGCTTTCGCATCTTAGAACGGTGCGTACTCGTCGTACAGGTCCTCGGCCTCGCCGGAAGCATTGACCTGCTCAACGCGGGTAACGCCGGGCACGTGCTCCTTCAGGATGCGCTCGATACCCATGGAAAGGGTTAGCGAGCTCATGGGGCAGCCGGCACAGGCGCCCTGCAGCTCCAGCCTGACAACACCCTCGTCGTCGACGCCCACATACTCCATATCGCCACCGTCGGCCTGCAGGTTGGGGCGGATCTCTTCAAGAACCTTCTTAAGCAGCTCTTCGTTAACAGCCACAGGGGCTCCTTTCTCACAATAACGCGGGCACGCCCGCGGACAGAAGCTATGTTACTACAGCCATGTACCCGCTCACGAGCCGTCCATGCGCGCAGACGCGACTTTCACGAGTAGTCAATTTGGGACGGGGCTCTTTGAGCTGCGTTCGTCGTCAGATAGCGACAACGCATATTACTGCCGAGTCTGTCCCCCGGTACCAATCTGAACATCGACGATAACCTGGCGGTAGCTGATGCCGCAGGAATCGAGAATGCGGCGGCTGATACGGCCGTCATCGGTGTCGGCATACTTATTGTCCAGGTAGACGACCTCGCCCACACCCACCTGCGCCAGGATCTTGGCGCAGTCGTGGCACGGGAACAGCGTGACGTAGACCGTGGAACCCTCGAGGTCTTTGAGCGAGCCGCGGTAGTTGAGCACGGCGTTGGCCTCGGCATGCACCACGTAGTTGTGCTTATCCTGCAATGGGTCGTCGCTCGTGCCCCACGGGAAAAAGTCGTCGTTGAGCGCCGAGGGCGTACCGTTGTAGCCCACCGAAAGGATGCGGTGGTTGGTGCTGGCGATGCACGCGCCCACCTGCGTGTTGGGATCCTTGCTGCGGCGCTGCGCGGCGATGGCCACGCTCATAAAGAACTCATCCCAGCTAATAACGTCGCGGCGCTTGCCCGACGCAGTTTGATGAAGATCGTCCGACATGGCAGACACCTCCGTAATCTCAACAGTTTGACCCATTGTAGCAGGTGGAAGGTGGAGACGTTTTTGTCCCACCGCCCCATCGCTACGCGCGACGGGGCTTTTGATTGATGTGGTAGAGCTCGGCCAGACCGCGAAGCGTCAGTGCGTCATCGACCGTCAGGCTATGACCGACAAGGGCCGCAAGTGCCTCGGCATCGTCGCCGGTAATGACGATGGGCACATCGCCCTCCCCCGCGGCCTTGGTCGCGCGCATCTCGGCGAGCACCATGTCGAGCATACCGTCGATGCGGGCCACCTCGCCCAGAACCACGCCCGAGCGCATGGCCTCACGCGTGTTGCGGCCGATGACATGCGTCGGTGCCGAGGGCTCAACCTGAGGCAGGCGCGCCGCAGCGGCCGAGAGCGAACGGGCGCCGAGCGCCAGCCCCGGCGCGATAACGCCGCCGACAAAGGTACCGTGCGCGTCGATGACCTCGATGTTGGTCGTCGTGCCCAGGTCAATCACGATGCACGGCGAGCCGTAGACGGCGCGGGCCGCCACGGCATCGGCGATGCGGTCGGGGCCGATCTCGGCCGGATCGTCGTAGTGCACGGGCATGCCGGTCTTAAGTCCCGGCCCCACCGTGAGCACGCGCCCCGTGCAGGTGCGGGAAAGTGCCGCTTTCCACGGGCGCTCGAGCGCGGGGACCACACAGCTCAGTACAGCAGCCGCGGGCACAAGCGCACCCGGCATGCCCGCATCGGCCGCCAGTGCGGCCATGACCTGCACGAGACGCATGCGCGCCTCGTCTGCTGTGATGCTCGACGGCGTGGTGATCTCGCACGTCGCAAGCGGACATTCCTGCGCCGCGGCCGAATCCTCTGCAAACAGGCCAAAGCGAATGAACGTGTTGCCCACGTCGACCGTCAATATATATGCGCACCCATTAAGCATCGTCGGCGCTCCTTTCGTCTGCCCAGCAGTATATCGCCTACCTAAACCAGTCATCCCAAAATGACTAGCTTACGGCTATACTGGTGCGCGGTCGCGCGCGAGCTCACGCGGCGACCCTTGGTAACCCGACTTCCCGCGCTGTATCCGTAGCGGCGCTCCCGGGGGAAGCGGATATACGCAAAGGAGTTCTATATGAGCAATCCCTCGAACCGCACCTCGATGCGCGGTCAACTCACGCTGCGCGGCGTCGTCATCGGCGTCCTTGGCTGCGTGATCATCACGGCAAGCTCGGCCTATACCGCCCTCAAGATGGGCGCCCTCCCCTGGCCGATCATTTTCGCTGCCGTCATTTCGCTGTTCTTCCTGAAGCTCATGGGTAACGCCAGCCTCAACGAGGCCAACGTCACCCACACCATCATGTCCGCGGGCGCCATGGTCGCCGGCGGCCTGGCGTTTACTATCCCGGGCGCCTGGATGCTGGGCTATGCCGACCAGATCAGCTGGCTCGACATGTTTATCGTGGCGCTCGCCGGCACCATCTTGGGCCTGCTGGCGACAGCCCTCATCCACCGTCACTTTATCGTGGACGCCGCGTTGGAGTTCCCCACCGGCAACGCCGCAGCTCAGACCCTGCGTGCGACCGAGGCCGGCGGCAAGACCGGCAAGCAGCTCTTTGGCTCCATGGCCATCGCAGGCATCTATAGTGTGCTTCGCGACGCTTTGGGCGTGGTGCCCAGCATGCTGTGCACGCTCAATATCCCCGGCGTGACCTTTGCCATCTACAACTCGCCCATGTTGCTGTCCATCGGCTTTTTGGTGGGCTTTGCCCCCGTCGCGTTCTGGTTTGCCGGCGCGCTGCTGGGCAACTTTGGCATCATCGTTGGCGGCACCGCTGCCGGCCTGTTCGATGTTGTGACCGCGCAGGGCATCGTCAAGTCCCTGGGTATGGGCCTTATGATGGGCTTTGGCGTCGCCGTCGTTCTCAAGGACATCCTGCCGCAGGTCGCCGGTATCGTCCGTGGCCTCGCCGCCGACAGCTCCACCGACACCGACGAGCAGTCGCTCATCTCGGGCTCCCTTAAGCTCGACGCCGGCATCATCGGCCTGGGCACCGCAGCCATCGCTGTAATCGTTGCCATCGCGCTCGACCTTGGCCCTGTCCCGGCTGTCATCGTCACGCTGTTCACCTTTGTCACCACCATTATGAGCGCTCAGAGCTGCGGCCAGACGGGTATTGACCCCATGGAGATCTTCGGCCTCATCGTCATGCTCATCGTGGCTGCCTTCGCGCAGCTCGCGCAGGTCAAGCTGTTCTTTATCGCCGGCATCGTGGCCGTGGCGTGCGGCCTTGCGGGCGACGTCATGAACGACTTTAAGGCCGGCGCCGTGCTAGGCACCAACCCGCGCGCGCAGTGGGTCGGCCAGGCCATCGGCGGCATCGTGGGCGCCCTGGTCGCTGCCGCCGTCATGGTCGCGCTCGTCACCGCCTATGGTCCGGACGCCTTTGGTCCCGACAAGAGCTTCGTTGCCGCACAGGCAAGTGTGGTCGCCACCATGGTCTCGGGCATCCCGAGCGTGCCGTGGTTCGCAGGCGGCTTTATCGCCGGTATCGTCATGTACTGGCTCGGCATTCCGGCCATGATGATCGGCCTGGGCGTGTACCTGCCGTTCTACATGTCGCTCACGGCCTTCTTGGGCTCCTGCGTCAAGCTCGCCTACGACAAGTGGGCCGCACACCGTGACGCCGCCGCCGGCCTTTCGGACGAGGAGAAGGCCACCAAGGACGCCGCCTTCCAGGAGCAGGGTCTGGTTGTCGCCAGCGGTCTGCTGGGCGGCGAGTCCATCGTCGGCGTTATCCTGGCGTTTGTCTCTGTTGGTGTGAGCCTGCTGGGCTAAGTCGAGCGGCTGTTCACTCGCAACCAGGCAACAGCCCGGTCGCAATCATATTGCCTACGGCTTGCCCGGTCGGTAGCTTTTGTGGCTACCGACCGGGCTTTTTTGATATCGATACAGAGAAAGGCCGACGCGCTGCGTATCACAGCACGCCGGCCTTATCGGTTGAGTCATCGAGTCAGTCTCGCAATTAACCGCAGCTCGTTGCGAAACCAGTACTCAAAATACTACATCTGCTTGCGGCGACGATCGCCCAGCGTTACGCCCGTGGCCACGAGCGTCACACCGCCGATGACGAAAACCTCGCCCGCAAGCGCGGAGTTGTCACCCGTCTGGGCGAGCGCACCGTCCGCGGCCTGCTTCTTGGCAGCGGGGGCCTTTGCGGCTGCCTGGGTAACCTGGGGCTTAGCCTGCGGCTCGGCCTTGGGATGATACTTGTCGTACTCGGTCTGTGCAGCTGCCAGGGCATCCTTGGCGTCGTTAAGCCCTGCCAGCGCGGCGGCATAGGCGTCGTTGGCATCGGACAGCTTGGCATCGGCGTCGGCCTCGGCCTGCTTCAGACCCTTCTCGGCGTCGACGGCGGCCTTATAGCGAGCATAGGCAGCATCGAGCTTGGGTAGCTGATTTTGCGCCGTCCAGCCCGCGTTGAATACCGTTACGCCAGCGGCAAGGGAAGCCTCGTGGTCGACGTGCTCAAGATCGGCCTGAAGGGCCTGATCAGCCTCAAGCTCGGTCTGGGCATCGGCGATGGCCTGCTCGGCGTCCACGACTGCCTGGTTAGCGGCATCGAGCTGTTTTTTGGCATCGGCGACGCCGGTACCGGCGGCATCATAGGCTGCGTTGGCGTCGTCGAGCGCCTTCTGAGCAGCGGCGTAGGGCTCGAAGGCCTTGTTTGCGGTGGCCAGAGCCGCCTTAGCAGACTTGACCTCCTGCTGTGCGGCGGCAAGCGCCTGCTCCTTGTTGGTGACCTCCTGCTGCGCGTTCGAGAGGGCCGTTGCCGCGGCCGTCGCTACGGCCTCGGCATCGTTAACGCCAGCCTGGGCGACATCGTCGGCCGCCTTAGCCTTGCCATACGCCTCGTTAGCCTGATCGAACTCTGTCCTAGCGGCATCGAGCTTGGCGGTAAGGTCCTTGACCGAAGCGGTAGCGTCGCCATATGCCTTGTTGGCCTTATCGGACTTTGCCTTGGCGGCCTCGTAGCCGCTCTGAGCATTCAGTTTACGAGTCGAAGCCTTAGAGGCGTTCGTCTGGCATTCGGTAAGCTTGGAGTTGGCGTCGGCAAGCGTAGCCTGCGCAGTGGCAGCCACGGCCTTAGCAGTATTGAGGTTCTGCTGGAGAGCGTCGATGTCAATACCAGAAGCATCGAGTTTGCTCTTAGCGGCGTCGTAGGTGCCCTTGGCGGTTGTGGTGGCAGCCCGTGCATTCTCATACTCGCCCTTGGCGGTATTCATCGCATTATCAGCCGCCTTATAGTCCTCGTATGCACTGCTGGATTCATTCACCTTAACCCAATAAGTATCCCTCTTTGCTCCAAAGTCCTTCTGAGCTTTTGTAAGCTTGCTTTCAAGTTGCGCCAGCTGATTCTTTTGCTCTTGCGTTACATCGGCACCATATGCAGAGTCGATATAATCGTTCACGAGTTTCTTGAAATCCGCGACGGAGAAATCGCAGTCAGACGAGTCAAAGGAAAAATCGTTGATCACGCAGGCGCCGACGTTGTCTCCCTTTCCATTGCCAACACCAAATCCCATCGCAACATAATCCGGATGGATAATATTCAAGTAATGGCCAACCTGACTATAAAAACTGGGGTCGCTCATATACAGCAAGTACGCATGTGTTTTGTACTGCTCATACGACGGGTCCGACGCAACTTTTTCGTCCCAAACCCGCTTCTCTTCTGTGTACCAGCCGGTATAGGGGTCGCCAAGCGTGTCAATCGTCTCTCCACCCGTATAGGCATAGTCCAGTGTCGACGATAAATTCTCCGCATTTGAATAGTGCTGGGCGTGAAGACCTGTGTGCGCTGAGTAGTTTACCTGCAGCACTGCCGCCGCCGTCTGCTTCAGGCTCACAGATAGCTCGCCAAGCCCGTTGGCTTTCCTAATATTGTTCAACGTATCCATATACGTCAGCGCATTCTTTAGTTGTTCGAATGAAAATGAAGACGTATTGTGCGTTCCATCGTTGTCGACATATTGATCAAACCAATCAGCCTTGTTGATGCCGGCGGCGGCGTTACCGCTCAGCCAAGCCGATGCAATGCGCGCATTTGCGCGCTGCGCATCGGTATAGGACGAGTCATTCGCGATGGAGTCCATTAAACCAATCACGCCCTGCTTGGCTTTTTCCTGGTCGACCGTCATGGTCGATTTCAATGCATCAATCTGTCCTTCGAGATCGCCAAGCAGCTGATTAGCCTCGCCGAGTTCCTTCTCGGCCACATCCTCCGCCTCGTATGCCGCCTTGCATTCAGTGTATTTGTCGTCCCTATCCTTTACGGCCTGATCGTAGGCAGCTTTCTTGTCCGCCTCGGTCTGCTGGGCCTGCTCGTAAGCAGCCTTGGCGGTGTTGTATTCGCTGGTCAGATCACCGAGTTTGCCGTTGGCTTCGTCGAATGCAGTCTGCGCAGACGACACGGCAGCGTTGGCGGCACTGGCCTTCTCCTGCGCAACAGTGGCAGCAGCCTGGGCTGTCTGCAGATTCGTCTGAGCGGTCGTATCGGCAGTCGTCGCAGCATCGAGTTCCGTTTGCGCGGCCTTGAGCTCACCAGCGGCGGCGACCTTGGCTGCCTCGAGCGCGTTCAGGTCGACGCCCGTGCCCGAAGTGGCGGCATCGAGCGCTTTCTGGGCGTCGTTCAGCTTATCCTGAGCGTTGTCACGCGCGGTGGTCGCAGCGGTAAGGGCATTGGCAGTCTCCTGCTTCTTGTCCTGGGCAGTCGTCACAGCCGCCTCAGCGTCAGTCTTGGCCTGCTCGGCCTTAGCAGCGGCGGTCCTAGCTGCCGCAAGCTCACCCTCGGCCTTCTTCACATCGGCATTCGCCGCATTGAGCTTGGCCTGCGCGTCCTCGACGGCCTTCTTGGCGGCCTCGTACTTATCCATATCCATGGCATCGAGCTTGTCCTGGGCATCCTTGAGCGTCTTCTCGGCCTCGCTCTGCTTCGCCTTGGCATCCGCAAGCGCCTGGGTCTTGTCCTCAACGCTCTTCTTGGCCTGGTCGAGTTGGCCGTTCAGGTCGCCCAGCTTCTTCTGCTGCTGCTCGGCCTTGTCGACGGCCGCCTTAAGCTCGTCGATCTTCTCCCGGAGCGCGGCGACCTCCGCTGCGTTCTGCTCGGTCGCGTTATCGGTCACGGCCTGTGAAGCCTGGTCTTTTTGCTGCTGAGTCTGCTTTTTCGCCTGACCCGCGGCATCGGCCTTCTTTTGAGCCGCATCGTAGGCCGCCTTGGCAGCCTCGAACTGCTTTGCCGACTCCTCGGCCAGCTGCGCCGCAGTCTTCGCGACTGCCTGGTTACCGGCAACGACGGTACTCTCGATGGGGCTTTCGCCCTTTGCGGCATCGGTGGTATCACCAGCCGGCGCGGCGATTGCCGCCAGCGGCGACATGAGCGGCTGAGCGATGAGGCCTGCCGTCAAAACAGTTGCGACGGCGCGGTTAGCGACACCCCTCACGTTGACGGTCTTGGCCGGAGACGAAAGATGTTTTGGACTGTACTTTGCCATGTTGTACTCCCTTCGACACAGCGCTATCTGCGTTACCGCGAGTCTAGGGCCACATTTCCCGGTCTTTGTTGCGCAACAATGCGGCAAAGCGGGCAAGTCGGTTGTTCAACAGCTTTCGACACAGTTCCGTCACATATGCAGTTGAGATTGATTCATTTTGCGAGGCGTTGCTAAATGCAGGCAAAGCCGTCTGGACGCCCCATCCCGCGTCCCGAAATCCGTTCCACTTGCCACGGTGTAGAGTAATAGCAGCAAGCGCAACGCGGCCCGTGTTAGAACGAGGTGGACATGGAACTCGATAAACAACAGATCAAGCGGCTGCGCGAGCGCCATCATCGGCGCCACGGCATCCGCCCTGCCCATAGCGAGGCGGCTGAGCAGGCAAGTCGCTTTTTGAAGCAGGCATTCAACATTCGCGAGGGCCGTGCGCCCTATCACGTGATTCGCAAACGCTTTGTAAACGGGGCGCGCCTGACTGGCTCGCACTTATGCATCCTGATCATTGCCATGTTAATCGCGAGCATCGGCCTCGATATCGACTCGGACATCGCCATTGTAGGTGCCATGCTCATCTGCCCGCTCATGGGCTCGGTCCTTGCCATGGCATACGGCATTGCCACGCTCGACCGCGAGATTACCCTCGAGGCCGTCGCGGGCTTGGCTCTACAGATGGCCTTTTGCCTGGTCACGTCCACGCTGTATTTTAAGCTCTCGCCCCTTGGCACCACCACGGCCGCCATCATCGACAATTCGACACCGACTGTGTGGGACCTTGCCGTCGCGCTCGCGGGCGGCTTTGCGGGCGGCCTGGGCAACTCGCGCGATCAGGAACCTGCCACGCTCATCGCCGGCGTGGCCGTGGCGACCGCGCTCATGCCGCCCCTGTGCGCGGCGGGCTATGGCATCGCCATCGCAAGCGGGCCACTGTTTCTCTCGGCGCTTTATGAGTTTGGCATCAACGTCGTCTTTATCGCGCTGGCGGCCGAAGCCGTATTGCTTCTTTTACGTGTACCGCTCAAGCGTGACCTCAACGGCGACGGCATTGTGACCGCCGAGGAAAACGCCGAGGTCGATGAGCTGTCACACAAGGTGCGCCGCCGCATCATCGTGGGTACGGTGATCTTTGCCATCCCCTGCATCGTTATGACCGCGGGATCCATTGGCTCGGCGCAGGCCGGCGTGCAGGACGGCTATGGCGTCACCGAGACCACGCGCGAGCTTGCGGCGGTGCTGCCAGGCTTTAAGGATTACGCCGTCGCCGTCGAGACCTCGGCCACCGAAGGCGACGAGGAGGGCATCGTCGAGCGCGAGATTGTCGCCCATGTGACGACAAGCGAGGCGCTCGGGGCGCACGACCGTCACGTCGCCCGCAAGCTCATCGACCTCAATGTACCCGAGCTCGATCGCGTGGAGTTCGATGTGAAATGATGCGGGGCGGCCCTATAGCTCGTACTTGTACACGCGGTAGATGTACTTCTCGGCTTTCATCTCGTAGGTGGCGATGGGCAGTCCGTAGCGGTCGTACTCGATAAAGGTCTTGGCCATGCCCGATGCCACGAGTATGCTGCTCAAATTCCCGACGCGCTGCGCGCTGCTGACGTAGCCTGAAAACGGTACTGCGATCTGGTCCACAAGCTCGTAGGTGTGCGCCGTCTCGTCCACTGTAAAGATGCGACTAAACGAATGCGTACCCTTGTTGTAATCGGTCACCACCGCGGCGCCCAGCTGGCCCCAGTCGAACTTGGGATAGCTTTCGGCCGCACCAAAGTTGTTGTCGTACAGCAGCACTTGGTAGCAACCGGTCGTTGCCGTGTCAGAACTCGGCAGATACGTTACGCTGTGCTGGCCTGCGTTGAGCGAAAAATCGCCCTGGGCTTGCAGCAGTTTGTCCTCAAAGCCCGAACCGGCCCAGAAATCGGGCGAGCCCATAAGCCAATCGACCGTGGGTGTGCCGTAGATATCGGCGAGCTTGATGACCGTCGAGGTCTCGCGCGAGCTGAGCAGGACGGTACCGCCGCCGAGCCACTGGATCGTGTTGACATGAATCCAATCCAGGTCGCCGTCCGAGGCAACCTTGGCGCTCGCCTTGAGGTCGGGAAATATGTCGCCCAGGTCTACAACGAGAGAGACATTGCCGGTGGTCACGTCGATTTTGATGATGAGATCCTCGACGTTAGTGCGCTCGCCTTTGTCTTTGGCCGCTGCGCGATCGACGTCCAAGTCGGCCTCGGAGCCGGCGTGGCTCGCCAGCACCAGCAGGTTGCCGTCGTCGTCGAAGGCGTAGTCGTGGTGCAGCTCGTAGTTGCCGGTGCTCCAGACATTCACCACCTGGCCGATGGCGTTGATCTGGGCCATCTTGGTCGTCGAGACGCTCATGATCATGCTGCCATCACCCGGGAACAGCAGGCGATGGCTGCGGTAGCCGATGATCGGCACCTCGCCGCGAATCTGACCCGCGTTGTCGTAGAGATACATAAAGTCGAGCTTGGACGAGTCGTTGCCCAAGATGGTAAAGAGGCCATCGGCGAGCGGCGTGTTGGATTCCCCCGCCGTGACGGTGAGGTATTTCTCCTCCTCACCCTTGAGCGCCGACGTCTTGACGGTGAACGTCGAAGTGCGGCTGGTGCCATCTTGTGCCGCGCAGGTGAGAGTCACCGTGTTTTTGTGGTTGGGAATGAGGCCGATGACCTTGAACTCGTGCTCCGTGGCTGGCGTGTCGCCACCGTGGGGCGTGCGGAAAAAGGCGGCGACTTTGGGGGAATCAGCGAATTTCTTACGGCCGGCGACCTCGTAAGTGACGACTACGGGATCTGTCGTTGCAAAACGCACGTAGCAACTCAGGGTGTCGGTACCAAAGGGATCGGTTTTGACAAACGGGGCAGTTTCGTCGTAGTCGCCTGCAGCGTACTCGGCATCGAGCTGTTTTTTGATGGCAGCCTGTTTCTCGACGTCGTAGGTCGCGACGATCTGATTGTAGATCTTCTTTTGCTCGTCAGTGAGTCCGTCGTCCGCGTTAGACATATCGTTCGCATCGGCTCCGGCAGCAGAGCAGCCTGCAAGTCCCGCGTTCGTCAGCGCCAACGTGCCCGCCGCCATGCCCGCAAGGGTAGCACGACGCGTGAGCGGCCAGCCGCCTTCGTTACTCGATCCCATGTCGTCACCATCGAAGAATTCCATCGCTGCCGCTTCCTTCATATTTCAGGGCACTTGCCAAGCTCTGTCCAATTTATGACTCGAAGCTTAACAAACGCCCCTTAAGGATAGCTTAGGCTCGCGGCAGCCGGAGCTGTTAGCCGCAAGACGCACAGGGGACGCAGGAATGCGATGATCCGTTTTCCTCCGTCCCCGAGGAATCATTTTTTAGTACTTGAAGAAGCCCTCGCCCGAGCTTTCGCCCAGCTTGCCTTCGTCGAGCATTTTCTTGAGGACGGACGCCATAGCCTTAAAGTTGTAGGGCATCATCATCTTCTTGAGCAGCGGGCTCACCAGGCCCGGGACCTTCTGATACTGCATAACGATGTTGTAGGCCGTCTGGATGCCCACCGTGTCGAATACGCGGAACGGGCCCTTGGGGGCACCGGTGCCACGCGTCCACGCGAGGTCGATGCTCTTGGGGTCACTCACGCCCGAGACATACAGGTCGAGGCCCGAGAGCAGCCACGGCACCAGCATGGAATTGAGCAGGTAGCCGTTCTTTTCCTTGTTGACGAGCAGGGCAAGCATGCGAATATCGTTGGCAAAGTCGACGAGCTCATCGAAATAGCGCTTGTCGGTTTGGTCCTGTGCCATGACCTCGGTCATGTTGTTCTTCCAGATGGAGTTGGCAAAGTGTAGCGACAGGTACTTCTCGGGGCGACCAGTGTACTTAGCAAAGGTGCTCGGCAGCAGTGTGGAGGAGTTCGTCACGATGACGGTCTTTTGCGGCAGAGCCGGGGCGAGCTTCTTGTAGAAGTCGATCTTTGCCTGGGTGTCCTCGGCCATAGACTCGATGACCAGGTCGGCGTCGGCCACGGCCTTGGCAAGATCGAGCTCCAGCTTGAGCGTGGAGTAGGCGCGCTCAACGGCAGCGAGCGCCGCCTCCTTGTCGAAGGGCTTGCCGCTATCGGCGATACCGGAGCACCACTCGCCCGTGCCGTCCGCCATGCCATCGATTGCCGCGATGTACTCCTCGCGCACGTGGTCGATCTTGGGCTGGGTGCGCCCGATGCTGCCCTCGCTGCGCAGCCAGATTGTCACATCAAAGCCGCAGTAGGCGGCCTGGAAGGCAATCTGGCTTCCCAGCACGCCGCCGCCGGCAACACAAACGGTCTTGTAGCTCATAGGAACAGTCCTCTCTTGCGTAATTCCATAGATGTGTATTTATTCAACCGTAAGGATGACGCGCACTGGGGGTGGGTTCCATAAACGGACGGTAATTTGCGGCGAACGGCTACACTTGTTCATTATCTCAGGGTTCCATGTCCAGAAAAAACGGGTGGCAGCCGTGCCGGCTACCACCCGTTTGTCTTATATCCGGCTCGAAGTAGGCCAACTACTTCTTAATGCCGCGTCCCAGGCGCTCAGCGACCGACGCCACGGCGCTCTCGTCGACCGAGCCGCAGCTCACGCAGCCATCGTGGGCACGCATCTGGCCGGTGACCTCGTCCATCGCGAGCGGCGCCACCTTCTCGAGCTTAAAGCCCTTACCGGCGCGCATGTTCTCCTTCGCCACGCTAATCATGAGCTTAATGCGGTTGAGCTGGTTGACCTCGGACGCACCGGGGTCGTAGTCCACCGCGACGATGTTGCTCTCGGGATGCTGGCGGCGCAGCTCCTTAATCACGGCCTTGCCCACCACGTGATTGGGCAGACACGCGAAGGGCTGCGTGCAGATGATATTGGGTGCGCCATGATCGATCAGGTCGAGCATCTCGGCCGTGAGCAGCCAGCCCTCGCCCATGTTGTTGCACACCGAAAGCACCGTACGGGCCTTGTCGGCCATGGTGCCGATGCGCTCGGGCGCCTCAAAGCGGCGGGACTTCTCGAGCATCTCCTCCACCGGCGTGCGCATCCAGTCCACAAGCTTGATGAGCGCTTGCATGCCCGCGCGCGTAGTGGCAGAGCTTCCCAGCTCGTCCTTCTGCAGCTCGGCGTTGCTCATGGAGTACAGGAAGAAGTCGAGCAGACCCGGTACCACGGCCTCGCAGCCCTCGCGCTCGATGACATCGACCACGTGGTTGTTGGCCGTAGGGTGGAACTTGACCAAGATCTCACCGACCACGCCCACGCGCGGCTTGGTGCCCTCGCCCACGAGCGGCATGGTGTCGAACGCGCGGATGGCCTCGCGGCATAGCTTGGTGTAGTTGTGGCGGTTGAACTTAGGCGCCAGCTTGCGAGCGCGTGCCATGTACTCCTCGTAGAGTGCGTTCGCCGCACCGGGCGTGGCCTCGTACGGACGGCAGCGGTAGAGCATCTGCATCATCACGTCGCCAAAGAGCACCGCGTAGACTGCCTGCTTAAGCAGCGCCGGCGTAATCTTAAAGCCGGGGTTGTCCTCGCCGAGCGCCACGGCCGAAAGCGAGATCACCGGGATCTCGGGGTGGCCGCTCTCACGCAGGGCCTTGCGGATGAGTGCGATGTAGTTGGTGGCACGGCAGCCGCCGCCGGTCTGGCTGATAACCACGGCCGTCTTGGACAGGTCGTACCGACCGCTCTCGATGGCCTCCATAATCTGGCCGGTCACCAAAATGGACGGATAGCAAATGTCATTGTTCACATAGCGCAGGCCGGCCTCGACGGCGTCGTGGTCGGTCGAGGGCAGCAGCTCCAAGTTGTAGCCGGCACCACGGAACACCTCTTTGACCAGGTCAAAGTGGATCGGCGCCATCTGCGGGCACAGAATGGTGTAGCCCTCCTCGCGCATCTGCTCGGTAAAGGGCACCTTGGGCCATGCGGTCGAGGCGCTCTCTCGCTGCGCCTCAAACGTGTACTTGCGGCTCGCGAACGCGGGGGCATCCGTGGAGGGTGCCACCGGCGCGGCGTCGCCCTGCTCGTAGGCCTCGCCCGCTGCCGTGGCCTCGGCCAAGCGCTCGGCCTCCTGGTCCTTGAGCGCGGCCATGAGCGAGCGGATGCGGATGCGCGCGGCGCCCAGGTTGGACACCTCATCGATCTTGAGCACGGTGTAGATCTTGCCGCTGGCTTCCAGAATCTCCTGCACCTGATCGGTGGTCAGAGCGTCCAAGCCGCAGCCGAAGGAGTTGAGCTGAATCAGGTCCAGGTCGTTGCGCATCGTCACAAAACGGGCGACGGCGTACAGGCGGCTGTGGTACATCCACTGGTCGACGACGCGGATGGGGCGCTCGGGCTTCACGAGATGCGCGAGCGAATCCTCGGTAAAGACCGCAAAGCCAAAGCTCGAGATAAGCTCGGGCAGGGCATGGTTGATCTCGGGGTCGTTGTGGTAAGGACGGCCGGCGAGCACGATGCCGTGACCGCCGTGGTCCTCGACCCACTTAAGAGCCTCCTCGCCCATGGTCTGGATGTCCTCGTGGAAACGCGCATCGGCCTCAAAGGCAGCGTTGACGGCGGCATCGACCTCGGAGCGCGTGATCTTGGGTCCACGCACGCGACCGCGACCAGCTTGCGAATCGGCCACGCGGTCGACGGCGAGCACCTGGTACAGGCGGCGCTTGAGCTCGGTCTTGTCGTGATACGGCACAAACGGATACAGGAACTCGATGTTCTGCTCGCGAATCTCGTCGATGTTGAGCGCCAGCGCCGTGGGGTAGCTCATAACGATGGGGCAGTTATAGCAGTTGCCAGCGGTCGGGTCCTCCTTGCGCTCCCAGCGCACGCACGGCATCCAGATGAAGTCGACGTCACGGTCGATGAGGTTCATCACGTGGCCGTGGCTCATCTTGGCCGGATAGCACACGCTCTCGGACGGCATGGACTCGATGCCCGCCTGGTAGGTCTTTTTGCTCGACTGGTCGGACAGCTGCACGCTAAAGCCTAGGCGCGTAAAGAACGCGTGCCAGAAGGGGTAGTTCTCGTACATGTTGAGTGCGCGCGGGATGCCCACGGTGCCGCGCGGGGCCTCGTCGGGGCTCAGCACCTCGCGGTTAAAGAGCAGCTCGTTTTTCTTTTTGAAGAGGTTGGGGGCCTCGGTCTTCTGCTTTTTGTGGCCGGCACCCTTCTCGCAGCGGTTGCCGGTGATAAAGCGCCTGCCGCCGCCAAAGTCGTTGACGGTGAGCTGGCAGTTGTTGGAGCAACGACCGCAGCGGACATGCTTTTGCGTCACGGTGAGGTGCGCGATGTCCTCGGCAGAAAGAATGGTCGAGGTGCCGTCGGCGCCGGCGCGATCGCGGGCGAGCAGGGCCGCACCGTAGGCGCCCATGCAGCCGGCGATGTCGGGACGCACGGCATGAACGCCGGTGAGCTGCTCAAACGCGCGCAGCGTGGCATCGGACATAAAGGTGCCGCCCTGAACGATCACCTGGCTGCCGATCTCCTTGGGGTCGCGCAGCTTAATGACCTTGAACAGGGCGTTCTTGATGACGGAATAGGACAGGCCGGCCGCGATGTCACCCACCGTGGCGCCTTCCTTTTGCGCCTGCTTGACGCGCGAGTTCATAAAGACCGTGCAGCGGCTGCCCAGGTCGACGGGGGCCTTGGCATGGATGGCGGCGTCGGCGAACGCGCGCACGTCCATGTTCATAGACACGGCGAAGCTCTCGATAAAGCTGCCGCAGCCCGACGAGCAGGCCTCGTTGAGCATGATGTGCTCGATGACGCCGTCCTTGACGCGCAGGCACTTCATGTCCTGGCCGCCAATGTCCAGGATAAACTCGACGCCGGGCAGGAATGCCTTGGCGCCGCGCAGGTGCGCAACGGTCTCGATCTCGCCGGAATCGGCCTTGAGGGCCTCGATGAGCAGCGCCTCGCCGTAGCCCGTGGTGGTCACGTGGCCGATGGTGCAGCCCGCGGGAATGTGGTTGTAGAAATCGGCCATGATGACCTTGGCCGTGCCCAGGATGTCGCCGTTGTTGTTGCCGTACCAGGTGTGCAGCAGCTGGCCGTCCTCGCCCACGAGCGCGGCCTTCATGGTGGTGGAACCGGCGTCGATGCCGATGAACACACGGCCGGTGTAGCCGTCAAGCTTGCCCTTGGGGACGACCTCGGCGTCGTGGCGACCCTTGAACTCGGCAAAGTCCTCGTCGGTGGCGAAGAGCGGATCCAGACGCTCGACCTCAGCACCCTGCGTGTCGCCCAAGCTGTCGATAGCCTCGATGAGCTGCGGGAACGTGCTGAGCTTGTTGGACTCGTGCGCCATGGCGGCGCCGCTCGCCACAAACAGGTGAGCGTTTTGGGGCACGATACGGTGCTCCTCGTCCAGGTTGAGCGTGAGGTAGAAGCGGTGGCGCAGCTCGGAGAGATACTGCAGCGGGCCGCCCAGGAAGGCGACGTTACCACGGATGGGACGGCCGCACGCCAGGCCCGAGATGGTCTGGGTCACGACGGCTTGGAAGATGGAGGCGGCCACGTCCTCGGGACGGGCGCCCTCGTTGAGCAGCGGCTGGACGTCGGTCTTGGCAAAGACGCCGCAGCGGCTGGCGATGGGATAGATGGTGGTGGCGTTGGCCGCGAGCTCGTTGAGGCCGCTCGCGTCGGTGTGCAGCAGGGTTGCCATCTGGTCGATGAACGCGCCCGTACCGCCGGCGCAGGTACCGTTCATGCGCTGCTCGATGCCGTTATCAAAGTAGATGATCTTGGCGTCCTCGCCGCCCAGCTCAATGGCGACATCGGTGGCCGGGATGAGAGTCTCGACGGCGCGCTTGCTGGCGATGACCTCCTGGACAAACTCCAGGTCGAGCCACTGGGACAGCAGCAGGCCGCCCGAACCGGTGATGGCGCAGGTCATTTGGGCAGCCGGCAGCACGGTCGCAGCACCCTCGAACAGGTCGCGGGCGCAGGCACGGACGTCGGTGTGGTGGCGCTGGTACTTGGCGTAGACGATCTGGTTGTCGTCGTTGAGCACGGCGAGCTTAACGGTGGTGGAGCCCACGTCGATGCCCAGGTGCAGGTTGCCACGAGCGTTCTCGGGGTTGAAGATCGCGCCTTCGGGGGCGTGGGCGGCGGCTATGGGCTCAGCGGCGGTGGCGGGCTCGCTAGTGACGGACGCCTCCCCTGCCGCGTTCTTGGCATCGGCAACTGCCTCGGCAACTTTCTCGGCTGCCGCGGTCGCGGCCTTCTGCGCGGCGTCCACCACGGCGGGCGCAGCCTCGCGTGCGGCAGCGACCATGCGGTCCTTGATGCCCTCGACGAGTTTGCTCATTGTCTCTCCTCTTAGTTGTTGGACCTGACGGTTGCGGCGGTGTCGGCCGCGTCCTCGAGCTGCAAGTTCAATAGCTTCATGCCGTATTCCGGCACGTTAATATCGATGGGTTGGCCATACAGGTCACCAGGGCGCACAAAAGCGAGCACCGTCATAATGCGCGCCATGGCCTCGGGCGATTCGGTGAGTCCACGCTCAAACCAGCGCTGAATCATGCCGACCTCGGCACTCACGACGTAGGTGACGTAGTAGTCAAAGAACGTGCCCAGCGCCAGGCCCAAAATGCCCGTCTGCGCACGCGGCACTACAGCCTCACGCGCGGTGTCGATGATCCTTTTAATGAAGGCCTGGTCGCCGCCCGGACCCAGCAGCGCACCGATTAAGTCGCGGTTGGCCGCAAGATAACGCAGCAGCTCAACCGAACCGGGCGCCGGCTCGAGCTCATCGATATTGTGATAGAGATCAGGCAGCTGAGCTGCGGTGATGAGCTCAATGCGCTCACGGATCTCGGTCAGCAAGCCGTCCTCGATTTGATTGATAAAGTCAGGGATATCGCGGTAGTGCGAATAGAACGTGCGGCGCGTAAGGCCAGCGCGCTCGGTGAGCGACGCGACATTAATGCGCGAAAGGTCGCCGCTTTCGGCAAGCTCGCTGGCAAGTGCCTGGCGAAGGGCACGCTGCGAGCGAAGGGACCGGCGATCGCATTTCTCGAGTTGGGACAAGCGTCCTCCTTGTTACTCAGTCCGTGCGCTATTGCACAGTGCGAGTATTATTGCACACCGTGTGCATCAACACGTAAAGGCAATATTTTGGATGTGACAAAGGGCAGCCCCTTTGTCACATTCCGCCCACCTTTTGAATCGGCATTACCGATTGTCCGAAATGGCATTCGTGGGTAGAATAGTGTCGACGGCAGCCCAAGTTGTAGCTAGCTGGGCAGCGCCGTTGTTTGCATTAGGGGGTCAACGCCTTAGCGGCGGCGACCCCCTTCTGTTGCGCTTCGAACGCTGCTTGAGTGCCTCGGAAAGGCCGACAAGCGCCGTGAAGAACGAGACCAGAGCGGTCAGAAGTCTCACGAAATCAATCAAATCGGTCATGGGCATCACCTCCCATCAGATGGAGGGCGCTGCCCGGCACATGGAACTGCCGCCAACAGCATCAATTCTATCAAAGCGCAGTTAGATATGCGAATGTTTGTTCGTATTCCAAGCACACAGACCCCTGTGACAAAGGGGCTGTCCCTTTGTCACATTATTCGATGATGGTGCGGGAGTTCTGCTTGCGCATGGTGGCGAGCATGTGTTTGGGGACGGCGTGGGCCATGCAGCTGCCGATGGTCGCGCTCGCGGCGGCCTTGGCTGCATCGCTTGCGTTTTTGGTCGCGTAGCTGTGGCGGAAACGCTTGAGCATGGCAATGTCGTTGCCGCCGTCGCCGTAGACCGCGACCTCGTCCTCGGCAATACCGTAGTAACCCGCCAGCCAGGCCACGCTCTCGCCCTTGTTGCACGCCACGTCCGTGATCTCGAACATCACCGGATCGAACGGCGCGTTGACCACGCGGTCCGAGCGCTCGACCAAATACGCCTTAAGGTCGCGCTCCAGCTCGGGCGAGGTCACGCGACAGTTAATCTTGCACACATCGTGGCGCAGGATGTCACCGATCGACTGGTCGAAATACTGTTCCTCGTGATACCCACCGCGCGCACGCATGCCGCGCATCACAATACGCTTGATGGGGCTGTCCTTTTTAAAGCCCGCCTGGTGCATCTCGAACGACCCACTCGAGAACATGCCATCGGGCGTGGAGCAATCAAAGCAAATGTCCGGGAACGCCTTGAGCAGCTCCTCGGTAATCTGCGGATCGATAGTCCAGGTCTTGAGCACTTCGCCATGGCTGTCGCGCACGATGGAGCCGTTAGAGCAGCAGGCATCGAGCGCCAGCCCCGTAAAGCCATGCTCGCCGATTGGCAACGTCGAGCGTCCGGTCGCGGGAACCACATGCAGGCCAGCCTCGGTCAGCTCGCGAATGGCACGGCGGATGGTCCCATCTGCCTCGTGCAGGGCGTTCAGCAGCGTTCCGTCTAAGTCGCTCGCAAACATCTTGATCATGGGCATGCCTCTCCTTCGTCTGCACGATATTGTAGACGAAGGAGAGGCATGCCCAAATAATGCCGTCCCGGCGCGGCGTGCCACTGCCTCCACAAATTCATGGTGCCCCAACGCGTTAAGACAATCGCCACAAGCGACTTTTCAGCCGATAAAACAGCGCCGTCGTCAACGTCAGCACCGCCAACATGCCTGCGAATACAATCGCCGGTGTCCATCGATCATATGCGAGCCCATAAACCAATTGGCCAATAGGCGTCGCACAGGAAAGCGTCATATAAACGAGTGCCAGCACTTTTCCGCAAAGTTCCTTTGGCGCTGACCGCTGAACAAATGAAACGATTTCGACCGATGTAATGCTTGCCCACGCCATGACCCATGCCGAGCCAGCCGCAAGCGCGGCAAACGCTAATTCATCAGGACCGTTCAGTAGCGTGACAATAATCGGTACGACTCCAAAACAAATCATCGCAACATATCGACAAATGCCCTTGAAGGAAAAACGATGCGGCCAAATACCGACCAAACCACTGCCGACAAGACCACCTAAGCCCATAGCCACCTCAATAATCCCAACAAAGGATGACTGCATTCCGAAATGCTTTGCAACAATAACGGGAGCGCCAATCGTTAGCCCAACTAACTCAAGGTTCAGTACGGCCGCAATCATAATTACAACGAGCAATGATGCGTTTTGAAACAGGTAGCGAATCGACTCCCGGAAATCGCTTCGGCATGTCGAGCAAGTCGTACTGTCCCCTGTCATTCCAGATGAGGCATATCGCTTGAGTGTGCCCCCGAACAGCAGGGCTGACACCGCAAACGTCAACGCCGCGGTTTCGCATAGAACATCGATACCAAAGCACCCATAGATTGCCGTCCCGACTACAGGCCCCAAGATATTGCTCATCATGGTTATCTGCGAGACCAACGCAGTGGCACGCTCAACCTTTTCTTGGTCCGTCATGCGCACCGTCTCAATTTGAAGCATCGGTTTCAGCAGCGATTGGATGCCATATTGGACGCAAAGCATTGCTGCCACGACAACCGCAAGAGGCAGCGAACGCTTCACGGGGATAAACAGCAGTGATGTAGCCATCAGAACAATGCCGAGTACCACAAGAACCCCGCGATGTCTCCCCCGATCCGCCAAGATCCCGCCAACCGGAGTCGCGAGCACGCCCGGTATGAACGCTATCGCCGCGACGGCGCCATATAACGTTGAGGAGCCGCTGCAATCGAACAAGTAAAGCGGACACGCAAAGCACAGTGCCGACAACATCGAATACGCACACAGCTGTGCAACAAGAAGACCAAATAGCCTGATAGATCGCACTGTTTTTGGCGCCAATGAAACGCTAATTCTTCGCATCCCAGCCATAAGCCTGCCCCCAAATACATACTGTTAGTATGTATTTAATGACTTGAAAAGGGCAGCCGTGGCTACCCTCACAAATCAATTACATACCGTTGGTATCTATATTACCACCCGGCACGGTTCCATACGTCCCAAATCTGGGCCGTTGTCTGGAGCACTTCATTACCCAAATCAAGCCCCACCGCGGCCGCCATCTGCGCCAAACATTGTGCGCGAGCAAGCATTCGCTCCTTGGGTTCAAGCGGACGAAACAGTGGCAGCAACCAGAGATTCGCCAGCAACGATACGGCCTCTGCCGCTTCGCGCGGACATTCGCACGCAATGGATCCGTCGGCGATGCCCTCCTCGATCACCGGCAAGAGATAGCCATCGGCCGACTCGTCAAATGAGCCCTGGTACTGCATCGCCAGTAGACGCGAGCTTTTTACCGGATCTGCTGCAGGACGCATGCGTGCCCATAGTTCAATTTGCGGAACGACGGACTCGGGCGCGTACAGCCGCTTGAGCTTTTGGGCTCCGGTCATATTACCGATATCAAGCATCGAGCGGCGGTGCTCAACAATCGGAGTCATCGCCCGATCAAACGCGGCGTTGAAAATCTCCTCTTTGCTCTTAAAGTGATGATAGACAGCACCCTTGGTCATGCCATCGAGGCGGTCGACAATGTCTTGAATGCTCGTCCCCTCATAACCCCGTACACAGAATAGCTCCAGTGCCGCGTCGAGAATCTTCGCGACAGTCTCCTCGGGATATTTATTACGACCCATAATCCGTCCATCCGCAACGCAAGTCTTGTGCCTCATTGCAGCATTTTAACGTTGCGGATGGTAGGCGGTCGATTCTACACCGCGGCGGAGCCGTGTTCGCCGGTGCGTATGCGGATAACCTCCTCGACCGGCTCGACCCAAATCTTGCCGTCTCCAACGGCACCGGTGCGAGCAGCGTTGCAGATAATCTCGACAATGCTGTCGACATGTTCATCGGCGCAGATGAGGGTGAACTGCACCTTAGGGATCGTGTTGACAAGCAACTCGTTGCCGCGCACGTATTCCTTCCAGCCATGCTGCGCGCCGCAGCCCTGCACTTGGTTGATAGTCATGCCGCGAACATCGGCAGCAAACAGCGCGTCTTTGAGAACCTCAAGCTTCTCGGCACGAACGATCGCCGTAATTTTCTTCATAGTGAATTCCTCTCTTCAATAAAAGAAATGAATTGTCCTTCACATGGCACGGGTTTTCCAGGTGCCCGAGATTGCCCCGAAAGAGGAGCGCCGCGTACTTCGGTACGCAAGCGACGGTTTGAGGGGCAAGGTCGGGTGCCTGGGAAAGCCGAGCTGCTAATCGAGCCCGGAGAACGAAGGATATGCGCTCTCGCCGTGCTGACTGGCATCCAGGCCCAGCGCCTCGTCAGCCTCGTCCACGCGCAGGCTGCCGTGGAACAGCGCCTTGACCACCGCAGCGATCACCAAGTCGAGCACCATCACGATGACGACCGTCACCACAATGCCCAGAATCTGCGAGACGAGCAGCGACATGTCGCCCGTGTAGAACAGACCACCCTTACCGGTCCACGAGAGCTCCGGCACGCAGAACAGGCCTGTGAGCACGCCGCCCAAGATGCCGCCGATACCGTGGCAGCCAAACGCGTCGAGCGCGTCATCGTAGCCAAACTTGGTCTTAAGATGGCTGATGGCCAAGTAGCAGACGGGCGAGACGATCAGGCCCATGACCAGCGCCGCCCACGGCTCGACAAAGCCCGCACCCGGCGTGACCACCACAAGGCCCGCAACCAGACCGGTGCTGGCACCCACCAGCGTGGGGCGACCGGTGTGTACGCGCTCGACGGCAAGCCACGAGACCATGCCCGCCGCGCTGGCCGTCACGGTGTTGAGGATGGCGAGCGCCGCCACGGCGTCGGCCTTAAACTCGCTGCCGCCGTTAAAGCCAAACCAGCCAAACCAAAGCAGGCCGGCGCCCAGCGCCACAAACGGTACGTTATGCGGACGATAGCTCACCATGCCAAAACCGCGACGACGGCCGAGCATTAAGCAGAGGATCAGGCCGGTAAGACCGGACGATATGTGCACCACGTCGCCACCGGCAAAGTCGAGCGCGCCGACGATGTCGCCGATAAAGGAGCCCTCGCCGCCCCAGACCATGTGGGCGAGCGGCGCATAGACCACGAGCAGCCAAATGCCCAGGAAGGCCGTCATGGCACCAAACTTAACGCGGCCGGCCAGGCTGCCCGTGACGATAGCGGCCGTGATCATGGCAAACGCCATCTGGAAGGCGATGTTGATGATCTGAGGGTAGACGGCACCGTCCGCGGCATTGCCCTCGGCCGCCTGCAGCACCTGATTGAGCACCGGCAGGCACAGCAGCTGGTCAAGGCCTCCAATAAACGGGCTGGAGCCGTCGCCGCCGTAGGCCAGCGACCAGCCGGCAACAATCCACAGCACACCGACCAAGCCAATGGCGCCAAAGCACATAAGCATGGTGTTGATGACATTTTTGCGCCTGGACAGGCCGCCATAGAAAAACGCCAGACCCGGTGTCATTAAAAACACGAGCATGGTGCAGATGAGCATAAACGTTGTCGATCCCGTATCGTACATTCGCTCCCCCTTGATCGCATGAACGTTGTCGGCGCCCATAATGCGGCCGAGGGGCAACTGGTGTAGACCAGATACGGCGTTGTTAAACGCTGCGTTGTCGAATGGAAACGGTGCCGCAATCTTAGAAACGGCACAGCAACGGGCGCGAAACGAATGGGAAATACGCGAGCAAGGGAGCCGTAAGCGCGTCCGTCCCGACTAGCGGCGGAACAGCTCGTGGGCGCGGTCGCGGAGGTCGGTAGCTCGGATGACGCCCTCGTAGCGATTGATGCGCAGACGCGGGAAGGCGTTAAAGAAGCGTAGGTCGCGGCGGCTGAGTGACACGCTCGGCACCGGACGGCTCGCGCGCCTGCCGGTACGGAGACGGGTGAGCGACGGACGGGGCACGCTCGGCGCGGCATCGGCCACGCGGCGGGCAGCGAGCGCCAGGCCGCGAGCACCATCCGAGATAAACGTCGGCATCGAAGCCTTCTCGCGCAGGGCATCGAGCGCGGCGTCACCCAGCTCGGCCAGCCACGCGTTAACGGCACGGCTACGGATGTGCGTCTGCGCCACCGAGTCAATCGTCGAATCGGGAATGCGTTCGAGCATGGAGTCGGAGGCATCGGCAAGCGACTCATTGATGCGGTCGGCAAGGTCGGCGCGCACACGCTCAAGCTGATCGGACAGGCGGCGCCAGCTGGCCAACGAGCACACCGCATCGACCATCATCGCGACCGCAACGATAAAGGCGGACAGCCGCACAATCAGCACCGGCAGATGGCCAAGCAGCCCCAGCAATGCCGGCTCCACTAAACGGCAAATACACAGCGCACCCAAGCCAAACGCGCAGGCCCAGTACAGACAGATGCGTCCATGCAAATTAAACGGCAGGTGCGAGTAATCCCAAAAGCGCGCGCCTGTTGTTTTTTCCAACAACACGCCTACGCTGTACTCAATCACGCTGCATACGAGCGCCGCGGCAACAAACTGGCTCGAGGCATCCGGAATTCCACGCAGCAAAAGCCAGCAGGCTATGCCGCCCACACCATAGATAGGGCAACACGGCCCCAGCAAAAAGCCACTGTTGGCAAATCGTCCGTGATTGAGCATGGCGCAAACCGTCGACTCCCACGCCCAGCCGCAAAACCCGTAAAAGGCAAACGAGAGCACCAGTGCCGAGAGTGGGCAGGCGGCAAGCGTCGCGCCGCCAAAAGCCATATCGATCGCGGTTCCCACCGTCTACCCTCTCCTCTTTTCGCTCGATTCGCTGCTCACGTCATCGTCCGCCTCGTCCTTGCGCCGCAGACGACCGGCAACCGTCTCGCGCAGCGCGCACCATTTATCGGCCAGGCACACAATCCATGCCTCGCGACACGTCGGCGGCACCGGCACCAGCGGAAACATATGCCGCACGATAATATTCCGCTCGCGCGACGTCAGCTCAAAATCTTCCTCCGCACGCGCCAGGGCAAAAAACGGGTGACGAAAGCCATGCAGTCGATGGCTTGGGTCGGGATCGTGCCAGTCATAGAGAAAGTAATCGTGCAGCAGGGCCCCCCGCAGCAGCGACAAGCGGTCGACGGAGATACCGACGCGGCCCAGGCGCTCGGCAAAGGACAGACTTGCCCGCGCCACCGAGGTCACATGCGTATACACCGTCACATCGCCATGCTGGATAAACTCGCGCGTCAGGTCCAGACGGCCCGCCTGTGCCAGTTGACGGGCAGCATGGTCTACTTCGCACGCGATTTTCTCGGCACGAACGGTATCGGGCATGCGGCCTCCTTCCGGCGGCGCTCGGCGGCAAGCCACAGCCTGCACGCAATGAATAAAATCATCATGGAACTTATCAGTATGGCATCGGACAAAACGTTTTGCCCCACCAGTTGGCGAATTACCGCGCCGCCGTCACATATCAAACGCCAAAATGTGCGAGACTGTTTTGTGCAATTGTGCCGGCCGAGGGAGCGCCGGCGCTCGATTCGCATGGAGTAACCCACAACGATGCTGCTTACGCAAACGACAACGCCCGAGGACGTCAAGGCTCTCGACCGCGCCGAGCTTCCGCTGCTCTGCGGCGAGATCCGTCAGGCAATCCTCGAAAGCTCCGCCGCCGTCGGCGGGCACGTTGCCCCCAACCTGGGCGTCGTTGAGCTTACGGTTGCGCTTCATCGCGTGTTTAACTCCCCCATTGACAAGATTGTCTTTGACGTTTCGCACCAGACCTACGCCCACAAGGCGCTGACTGGGCGTGCGTACACTTATATCGATCCGGAGCGTTATGGCGAGGCTTCTGGCTTTGCCAATCCCGACGAGTCCGAGCACGACCTGTTCGCCATGGGCCACACCTCCACATCGGTGAGCCTGGGCTGCGGCTTGGCACACGCCCGCGATCTGGCGGGCGACAGCTACAACGTCATTACCATCATTGGCGACGGTTCGCTTTCGGGCGGTCTGGCGTTTGAGGGCTTTAACAATGCCGCCGAGCTCGACAGCAACTTGATCATCGTCGTCAATGACAACGACCAGTCCATCGCCGAGAACCACGGTGGCCTCTATCGCAATCTGGCCGAGCTGCGCGCCAGTAACGGCACCTGTGAGCGCAACGTTTTTCGCGCGCTGGGGCTCGACTACCGCTATCTGGACGCCGGCAACGATGTGTTGGCCCTCGTCGACGCGCTGCAGGAACTACGCGATATCGATCATCCCATCGTGCTGCACGTCTCCACCGCCAAGGGCAAGGGCTTCGAGCCGGCCCAGAGCGACCCCGAGCGTTGGCACCACGTGGGTCCGTTTGACATGGCGACTGGGCGCAAGCTCTGCCCGGGCCATCCGAGCGAGCCTGCGCCGCGCACCTATGCCGACATTACGGGCGAGGCGCTGAGCGCCGCCATCGAGCGCGATCCGCAGGTTGTGGGCATCACGGCTGCCACGCCCTATATCATGGGCTTTACACCCGAGCTTCGCGCCGCGGCAGGCAAGCAGTTTGTCGATGTGGGCATTGCCGAGGAGCACGCCGTGACCTTTGCCACCGCGCTTGCGCGCTCGGGCGCCAAGCCAGTCTTTGGTGTGTACGGCACGTTTTTGCAGCGCGCCTACGACGAACTGTGGCACGACCTGTGCCTCAACGATGCCCCCGCAACCATCTTGGTGTTTGGCGCGTCGATCTTTGGCACCACATCCGAGACGCACCTCTCGTTCTTTGATATTTCCATGCTGGGCGGACTTCCCAACATGCACTACTTGGCGCCGGCCTGCATGGAGGAATACCTGTCCATGCTGAGCTGGTCGCTCGACCACCGCGAGCATCCCGTGGCGATCCGCGTACCGGGCATTGGCTTGGTAAGCCGCCCCGACTTGGCGCCTGCCGAGGACGCCGATTACGGCGCCGTTCGTTACAACGTGGTGCGCCAGGGCCGCGACGTGACCGTGCTCGCGCTTGGCGATTTCTTTGAGCTGGGCGAGCGCGTGGCAAACCGCTTGGCTGCCGAGTACGGCATCGAGGCCACGCTCGTCAACCCGCGCTATGCAACTGAGCTCGACCGTGAGTTCCTCGACAGCCTTGCCGCCGAGCATCGCGTTGTCGTCACTCTCGAGGACGGCATCTTGGACGGTGGCTGGGGCGAGCGTGTCGCGTGCTACTTGGCCTGGACGCCCGTGCGCACGCGCACCTTCGGCATCGCCAAGGGCTTCCCCGACCGCTACGACCCCAAAGAGTTGCTCGCTCAGAACGGCATGACGGTCGAGAACATGGCCGCCGAAGCCGTAAGGCTACTCAACGAGTAAGAAAACCTCCGCAAGGGAAGCACCCCTGCGGAGGTTTTAATTTTCACGGCGCGATTATCTCAATCTGTAACATCTATGGCCCGAATTCCCGTCTAACTGTTACAGATCTAGACAAGACGTCTTAGTCCCTGGCCTTCGTCTCAATCTGTAACAGATAGAGACCTTTTGCCCGTCTAACTGTTACAGATCGAGACATTCAAATCCCCCTAAGGATAAAATCTCGATCTGTAACAGTAAGAACCCATTTCCTCGTCTACCTGTTATAGATTGAGACATTCGAATTCCCCTGAAGAGAAAATCTCAATCTGTAACAGTTACTCGGCAAAAATGGCTGCAGATGTTACAGATTGAGACAAAACAGTAAGGCATGCCGCCACATCGGCCAGAACCACCACAAAGGTGCCTGTCCCTTTATGGTAGGTAGAATAACCCATAAGGCAAGTATGTTTCTGAGTTATTTCGTGTTGACCCATTTGAGCGCGATAGGGTATAACTCTACTCAACCGCTAGGGATTTTATTGAGAAAGGTGTTCTACCATGAGCAAGAACCTCTCCCAGCAGGTCGTTCTCGACCGCCGCGGCTTTGTCGCCGCCACCTTCGCAACCGTTGCCGGCCTTGGTCTTGCCGGCTGCTCCGACACCAGCGCCGAGGCCGACAAGGGTTCCGCCGCCGGCTCCTCCAAGAGCTCCAATGATACCGAGGCTTCCACCACGCTCGACGCCAAGGCATTCGACAAGCTCGTCGATAACGGCCCCAAGGCCGATGACGACGCCATCGCCGCCAGCACCTGGGCCACGGCCGTCAAGGACGCCGGCGTCTTTAAGATCGGTGGCGTTCAGACCTCCACGCTCTTCTCCCTCCTCAACGAGAAAGACGGTCAGACCCGCGGCTTCGATGCCGGTATCGCACAGCTCCTGTCCAACTACATCCTGGGCGAGAACAAGGTCGAGATCACCCAGGTGACCTCGGACACGCGCGAGTCCGTCCTGCAGAACAGCCAGGTCGACGCCGTCTTTGCCACCTACACCATCACCGACGAGCGCAAGAAGCTCGTTTCCTTCGCCGGCCCCTACTACTACACCCAGCAAGCCATCCTGGTGCTCGCCGATAACGACGACATCAAGAGCGTCGACGATCTGGCCGATAAGAACGTCGCCGTCCAGTCCGGCTCCAACGGTCCCGCCATCCTGGAGGAGTTCGCCCCCAAGGCCAGCCAGCAGGAGTTCAAGACCGACGAGGAGGCCCGCCAGGCACTCCAGCAGGGTCGCGTCGACGCCTACGTCATCGATAACAACATGCAGCAGAGCGCCCTGGTCCGCGAGCCCGGTAAGTACAAGATCGCCGGCAAGCCCTTCGGCAGCAAGGAGCCCTATGGCATCGGTCTGCCACTCGATTCCGACGGCGTCGCCTTTGTCAACGACTTCCTTAAGAGGATTGAGGACGATGGCACTTGGACCGAGCTGTGGCAGATCTGCATCGGCGACCGTACGGGCGACACCAATGTTCCCGAGCTGCCCGAGATCGGCGCCTAGGCAGCGAGCCTGGTAACGGCCGCAACGAAACCATATGGAAACGCATGATGCGCTTTATTGCGGTAAACTGTTTCCTCACTGAGTTGTCGGGGCTTCCGTACACACGGGAGCCCCTTTCCTTATCGGCAGGAGGTCCGCATGAGTCTCTCCGAGCTCTGGTCGCTCTATGGCCAGAACTATATCGACGCGCTGCTAGCAACCTGGGGCATGACGCTTGAGTCGTTTGCCATCGCCATGGTGCTGGCCGTCGCCGTCACCGTGATGCGTGTGTCGCCGCTCAAGCCGCTGCGCGTCTTTGGCGACCTGTATGTCCAGGTCTTCCGCAACATCCCCGGCATCGCGCTGCTCATCATCATCGTCTACGCGCTGCCGCCGCTCAAGGTCGTCCTGCCCTACCGCACCTGCGTTATCGTCGCCACGGTCCTTTTGGGCTCGGCCTTTGGTTCCGAAAACTTTATGAGCGGCATCAACACCGTCGGCGTCGGCCAGGTGGAAGCCGCCCGCTCGCTCGGCATGAGCTTCAGCCGTATCCTCGCTAAGATCGTGATTCCGCAGGCGCTGCGTTCGAGCGTGCTGCCCATGACCAACCTCTTTATCGCCGTCATGCTCACCACCGCGCTCGGCAGCCAGGTGCCGCTTAAGCCGCAGGAACTCACCGGCGTGGTGAGCTACATCAACACGCGCTCGCTCGGCGGCGTCGCCGCGTTCTTTATCTCGGCGCTCGGCTACCTGGGCACGGCCTTTGTGGTGAGCCACATTGGCAACTACATCGATAAGAAGGTGAGGATCCTCCGATGAGCAAGCATTCCTCCCCTGCACTCACCATGCGCGATGCGCTCTACGAGGCTCCCGGCCCCAAGATGCGCACCAAGATTCGCATCGGCACCGCCATCTCACTCGTCGCCGTGGCCGCACTCGCCGTCCTGGTATTGCAGCGCTTTTATGTGACCGGTCAGCTTTCGGTCCACTATTGGTATTTCTTTACGCACCTCACTACCTGGAAGTTCTTGCTTGCCGGCTTTGAGGGCACCGTTAAAGTCGCACTCACCGCTGGCGCCATCGCGCTGGTGCTGGGCTTAGCCCTTATGCTCGGCCGCACCAGCGGCATCAAGCCGCTAAAGCTGGTCTGCCGCGTGCTCACCGATTTCTTCCGCGGTGTGCCGAGTCTGCTGTTCATCTACTTCTTCTTTTTGGTGCTGCCCCAGTACAAGATCGCGCTACCGTCGTTTTGGATGCTCACGCTTCCCGTCGCGCTCGCCGCAGCTGGCGTACTTGCCGAGATCTTCCGCGCCGGCGTCAATGCCGTGCCGCGCGGTCAGGTCGAGGCAGCCCAGGCGCTCGGTCTCTCCAAGGCCAAAATCACCTTTAAAATCGTGTTGCCGCAGGCTATTCGGTTTATCATTCCGTCCTTGATTTCACAGCTCGTGGTCGTAGTCAAAGACACCACCGTCGCCTATGTGGTGAGCTACCCCGACCTCATGCAAAATGCCCGCGTGCTCATTACCAACTACGATGCCCTCGTGTCGGTCTACCTGGTGATCGCAGTCATCTACATCCTCATCAACGTCGCGATCAACAAGGCCGCTGTCTATGTTTCGCACAAGACCGGCGCGACCATCATCCGCTAACGCTTTACCATTTCTAGTCATAAGGAGCCGAGCACCATGGCACAGAGCACCTCTTCCACCGGCAATCAGCCGCTGATCGAGCTCAGGCACGTCGATAAGCACTATGGCGATCTACACGTCCTCAACGACATCAATCTCTCGGTTGACCGCGGCGAGGTCGTCGTTGTGATCGGACCCTCGGGCTCAGGCAAATCGACCATGTGCCGCACCATCAACCGCTTGGAGACCATCGACTCGGGCGAGATCCTCATCGAGGGCGAGCCCCTGCCGCAGGAGGGCAAGGATCTTGCCCGCATGCGTGCCGAGCTGGGCATGGTGTTTCAGCAGTTCAACCTGTTTGCGCATATGACCGTACTGCAGAACGTCATGCTGGGGCCGGTCGATGTACTGGGCGTGTCCAAGGAGGAGGCTCGTGGGCGCGCCATGGACCTGCTGAGCCGCGTGGGCGTTGCCGAGCAGGCCGATAAGGTGCCCGCACAGCTCTCGGGCGGCCAGCAGCAGCGCGTGGCCATCGCCCGCTCGCTTGCCATGCAACCCAAGGCCATGCTCTTTGACGAGCCCACAAGCGCCCTTGATCCCGAGATGATCAACGAGGTACTCGAGGTCATGGTCCGTCTGGCCCAGCAGGGCATGACGATGATCGTCATCACGCACGAGATGAACTTTGCCCGCCGCGTGGCCGACCGCGTCGTGTTTATGGCCGACGGCCAGATTGTGGAAACCGGCACGCCCGACGAGTTCTTCGACCACCCCCAGACCAAGCGCGCCCAGGACTTCCTCAACTCCATCAAGGGTCACTAACCCAATTGCCACGCGGGCAAATTCATCAGTAACGTTTGCTCCGCGCCACCCCTGTGCCATGTCCACCCGGATTCGAAAGCTACGCCCATGATCGGAACCCGCACCTCATCGTCCTACACTCCGCACGTCGACGTCGATCCCGCCGACCGTCCGCTCATCCTGGTCGCACCACGCTGGGAAGAAGCGAAACCCTATTTGAGCGAGACGCTCTCCCCCAACGAGGAGATTGCGAGCGTCTTTGTCGATGCCATCCTTGCCGCCGGCGGCCTGCCGCTGCAGATGTCCATCACCGAGGACATTGAGGTCATCCGTCATTACGTCGATATCGCCGACGGCATCGCCATTCCCGGCGGCCCCGATGTCAATCCCAAACGTTGGGGCGATGATCGACCCTACGACCCCACCCTCTGCTGCGAGATCCGCGATAGCTTTGAGTTTAAGCTGGTCGGCGAGGTGCTCCGCGCCAAAAAGCCGCTCTTTACCACCTGCCGCGGCACGCAGTTGCTCAATGTCGCCACCGGCGGCACCCTGTGCATGGACGTGCCAAGCCTGGGCGCGCGCGAGGGCCGCACGCAGTGGCGCCATACCCACGTGCTCAACGACCCCGTGCATCCCGTCGAGGTCGTGCCGGGCTCGTTGCTGGAGCGCGCGCTTGGCGGGCACAGGCTTATCCAGACCAACTCCGCACACCACTGCTGCATCGATCGTCTGGGTAAAAGCACGCGCTTGGTCGCCAAGGCAACCGATGGCGTGCCCGAGTGCATCGAAGTCGAAGGCCAACCCTTCTGCCTGGGCGTGCAATGGCATCCCGAGTACACCTGGCAGACGCTCGAAACCGACTTTAACCTCTGGAAGTCGTTTGTCGAGGCGGCAGCCAAGGTCAAGCAGGCCCGCTAGCACGCGAACCACAAAACAGATAAGAGCGCCCCGCCGGCCACATGGTCCGGCGGGGCGCCCTTTCACCTATATGTGGCCGGCAAGCAGCCCAAGGCTCGCAAGCTCTTATTCAGCCGCCTCGCGCAGAGCCGACATCGTTGCCGCATATTGCTGCTGCAACGCATGCATTCCCTCGCGAGCGCCGTCAACGGCATCGGCGCCGCGCAGTGCTTCGGTCACCACGACCGCCGGCTCGTACAGATTATCGAATCCCAGGTTCTGGCTCACGCCCTTGAGTGTGTGCGCTGCCATAAACGCACCTTCGGCGTCTCCTGCCGCCATGGCGGCCTCCAGCTTGTCCATGCTCTCGTCATCCAAAAACTTGAGGGCAAAGCGGCTAAGCATCTCCTCGCCCATCAGCCGAGCGCACGCGTCATCATAATTAGCGCCGATCTTCTCATACGCCTCACGCATGGAAATCATGGATTAAAACTCCTTAGGTCAAACTAAATCGTGGGAAACGCGACAACGTCGGCGGGGCGTGCCAACGTCTCGGCAATACGGTCTTGCACCTCGAGCAGACAGTCGAGCAACAGCGGGTTAAAGGTGCCGCACTTACCGTCCAGGATCATCTGGATCGCCTCCTTGTGCGGAATAGCGTCCTTGTACACACGCACGCTCGTCAGAGCATCATACACGTCGGCCACCGAGACCACCTGCGCGGCAATGGGAATCTCGTCGCCCTTAAGGCCATCGGGATAGCCCTTGCCGTCCCAGCGCTCGTGATGCCAACGCGCAATCTGGTACGCATATTCCATAAGCGCATTGCCGACGTGATGGCGGCCCAGCTCAAGCAACATGTCGGCGCCCATCGTGGTATGCGTCTTCATAATCTCGAACTCCTCGGGCGTAAGGCGCCCGGGTTTGTTGAGAATTGCATCGTCAATCGACATCTTGCCGATATCGTGCAGCGCCGAAGCCAGGGCAATCGTAGAGCGTTCCTCATTGTCGAGGGAGATCGTGCCGCTACGCTGGACCAGACAGCCAAGCAGCAGCTCGGTCAGCTTCTCGATGTTCGTAACGTGCCTGCCGCTCTCGCCATTGCGAAGCTCCATAACGCCGGCCATGATGTCGATGAGCATGCGACTGTTCTTGACGCGCTCGTTGTACTGCTGGGACAGCAAACTCGTCAGGCGGCGCTGTTTGGCGTATAGGCGGATGGTGTTGCTTACACGCCGGCGCACGACACGGGAGTCAAACGGGCGGTTGATATAGTCCGAGGCGCCCAGCTCGTACGCGCGCAGAACCATATCATCGGAATCTTCGCTCGAAATCATGATGAAAGGCAGATTGTCGATACCCGATCGGCGCGACAGATCGGCCAGCACCTCAAAGCTGCTTATGCCCGGCATGACAATATCCAGCAGCACGAGCGACAACTCATCGCCATAGCGGTCGACCATGTCGAGCGCCGTACGACCGTTGTCGGCCTCGAGGATGCAATACTCGTCCTTGAGCATCTCGTTGAGAATGGCTCGGTTCATCTCGGAGTCATCGACAATAAGCACCAAAGGCTTTTCGCTTTGGAAGGCTTCGATGGAATCGGCATCGGTCACGACCGTACCGGCTTTTGCCTTAGCGCGGCTCAATAACTGGACAGCGCGGCCAACTCCTTCATCGACCGTCTCGCCATGAATGCGAACACCGCCAACACATGCCGTCAAGCTCACGTACTCATGGCCCGGAACAATCGTGGCATGAACGGCATCGGACACCTGATGCAGGCGACGGGTGAAGTCATCGGAGGGAATATTGGGCATGACGACCACAAACTTGTCGCAGCCATAGCGTACAAGCTCGTCAGTCGAACGAATTCCGCTGCGTATGGCTGTCGCCACAGCACCGAGCGCAAGGTCGCCGGCATGACGGCCACACGTATCGTTGAAGACCCTAAAATCATCAAGGTCGATCACCGCAACGCCGGCATTCATGCGGGCGCTACGGAGCTTTTCCTCGTAATATCGGCGATTGCGCACACTCGTCAGCACGTCGGTGTAGACGAGGTCCTCTTCTGCAGCCTCTTGCTCATCGATCGGACGCACCATCAGCAGGACGTGAGGCTCGCCCTCGACCTTTAGAGGGCGCAGGCGAGCGCGGTACTCGGTACCATCATTGAGCAGCTGCTCCGATACATCATCGGAACCTGCCAAGGCCTCAAGACTCGACTGACGCAGACAAGGGCAGCGATCGCCGGCGAGCAAGCAGTTAGGCTCGCTCTTAATCTGATCGGCCGACAACAAACGCACCACGGGGTAGGTCTTCGCGACGCGGGCGACCTCGGCGGCAGCCTCCTCGTCGGTTAGATTGACCTCGTGATTATTGAGCATATGGGGCCCTTCCTATCGTTACGCACGGCAACGGTGCATATCAATTGGTACAAGGGTAGCATCTAACAGCTGAAGGCAAACGCGCGATTATCGTTACATTTTTATGACCTGGCAAACGGCGGTAATGGAGCCGCGGGCGCGCGGTTATGGGCGCATTCGTTAACAATGACGAAACGCTAACAGCCCCTCTCCCCGCAGGTCATCGAGCGTGCTAACGCTCCAAGACATCGCGAACGGCGTTTGCCGCCGTAACGGGGCGATCGCGCAGACCGTTATGCGCGCCCGGGATCGTCACAAGGGGGCAATCGAGATATTCGGCAGCCGCTCGCGTGCCAGCCTCGCGGGGTGTATCGACCGAAAGCTCGCCCAAAAACACGGCCGACACCGCCTTTGACGCGCGGACGCGCTCCCAGTCGGGAGCATATGTCATATTTGTTCCGTATTCATTAGCCATAAAGCAACGACCATTGCGCAGGGCATGTTTGGCTTCCGCTTCGGTCGTCCCGGGAGCTTCGGGGTCCAAGTCGCCGAGGGCTCCCAAGAAAAGCCGGAGCGCCCTTGAAACCTTTCCAGCCGCAATCATATCGAGCAAAACCGGAGCTGCGCCCATGCCGACGCCTTCGGCCGACACAGCCGGCTCATGCAGAATCGCACGGGCGACGAGATGGGGTTCGGCGCGAAGAAGCTCCAGCGCCACCAACGTACCGGCGCTATGCGCAAGCACATTTGTCGGAGCGCCAACGTGTTCGATCACGGCTTGCAGGTCGGCGGCCTGAGCGGCAAGATCATAGCTGCCGTCTGCCGCATCGCTGCTGCCACCGCAGCCGCGGCGGTCGTAGGCAATTACGCGGTAGTTGCGGCTGAGCTCACAAGCGATACCGTCGAAAAATGTGCCGTCGACACAAGCGCCGTGCACGCACACCAAGGCAGGAGCATCAGGCGACACATCTGGGCCGGCATATTCGCGACAGGCAATCGTGGTGCCCGCATTCTCGACCGTAAAATTCATGTTGTGCCCCCATCATCAATGCTCATCCAGTTGCACGTCAGCGCGGTTGGATGGACCCACATTGCCTTACACCTTGTTAACAGATTAACTTTACCCGACCCGAGGCTTTTCATGGCGCGGCATAATGGGCGACGTGAAAAAACGAAACTTGTAAAGCAAGAGCCCGCACCTTGCTTTGGAGCCGATGCTATGCTTAGGCACAATTGTCTTGAGGAGCATATGCCTATGTCTACGTTTTTGAATGCCAGCCCCATCTTTGGGCCCGTTCGCAGCCGTCGCCTTGGTCTCTCGCTCGGCGTCAACATGATGCCGGCCAGCGGCAAAATCTGCACGTTCGACTGCATTTACTGCGAAAACGGCCTCAACGCCGAGCGCCCCTGCCATGAGCCGTACAACACAGCTGCCGTGGTACTCGACGCGCTCGAGGCAAAGCTGCGCGAGATGGCAGCCGAGGGCGAGCTCCCCGATGTGATCACCTTCGCAGGCAACGGCGAGCCCACCGCCGCACCGGAGTTTCCGCAGGCCATCGCCGGCGCCGTCGCGCTGCGCGACGAGCTTGCCCCAAACTCCAAGATCGCCGTGCTCTCCAACGGCACGCGCGCCGACCGCCCCGAGGTGCACGACGCGCTCATGATGGTCGATGACAACATTCTTAAGCTCGATACCGTCGACCCGGCATTTATCCAGCTGCTCGACCAGCCCGTTGGCCCCTACGACGTCGAGCACCAGATCGAGACGTTCGCAAGCTTTGACGGTCACGTTATTATCCAGACGATCTTTTTGACCGGTGAGTATCAGGGCAAGCCCATCGACAACACCGGCGAGGAGTACGTCGCCCCCTGGCTCGCGGTGCTCGAGCGCATTCGTCCGCAGGAGGCGACCATCTACACGGTGGCGCGCGAGACACCGGTCGCAGGCCTTGCCAAAGCAGCACCCGAGGCCCTCGACGCCATTGCCGCGCGCGTGCGCGCCCTCGGCATTCCCTGCCAGGTGAGCTACTAGCAAAACCACGCAGCAGCTAGTGCCTGCCATCCCGCTCCATCAGTTGCGGTGATATAGTTCCTATTTATGCTGTTAAACCGCTTAAATCGGAACTATATCACCGCAACTTTTATGGACGCGTGGGTGGGCTATACTAGCTGCGAATGAAAGGAAGTTAGCCATGTTTGACAATGGACCCGTGCCCGGCCGCAACGACGCCTGCTGGTGCGGCAGCGGCAAAAAATATAAGAAATGCCATAGCGCCTTTGATGAGCGCCTCGAGCGCTTGTGGGAAGAGGGCTGGGAGGTTCTGCCCCGCACGCTCTACAAGACGCCCGCCGATATCGAGGGCATCAAGCGCTCGGCCGCCATCAACGTGGGCGTGCTCGATTACGTAGGCGAACACATCGCCGCGGGCATGACCACCAACCAGATCGACCAGATGATCTACGACTACACCGTCGAGCACGGTGGCACGCCGGCCGACCTCAACTATGAGGGCTACCCCAAGAGCGTTTGCACCTCGATCAACGACGTGGTCTGTCACGGTATCCCCTGCGATACGGACGTGCTGCATGAGGGCGATATTATCAACGTGGACTGCTCCACGATCCTAGACGGCTACTTTAGTGATTCGAGCCGCATGTTCTGCATCGGCGAGGTCTCTGCCGAGCGCCAGCGCCTGGTCGACGTCACCCGCGTCAGCGTGGAGGCGGGTCTGGCTGCCGTCAAGCCGTGGCTGCCGCTCTCCGTGATGGCTGAGGCCGTGCAAAAGACGGTCGAGGACGCCGGTTTTAGCGTAGTGCGCGAGTACGGCGGACACGGCATTGGCAAAGAGTTCCACGAGGACCCGTTTGTGGGCTTTACCACCGAGGCGCCCGATGTGGACACCATCATGGCCCCGGGCATGGTCTTTACCATTGAGCCCATGGTCAACGCCGGAGCGCCCGACATCAAGATCAGCAAGGGCGACGGTTGGTGCGTGCGCACCAAGGACGGCAGCGATTCGGCCCAGTGCGAGGTACAGCTCGTGGTGACCGAGGACGGCTACGAGCTGCTGAGCTGGTAGCCGTGGATGCGCCGGGCTTCGCGATGGATATGTTAACCATCGCGAAGCCCGGCGTTTTTATAGCGTTTTGCCTGATAAAACCTGCCAAAATAAACCTGTCCCCTTTTGGCAGGTTGGGCGGAGAGGACCGTTTGTGAACATCCTGGTTTTGTTGCCCGTCAACGACCGTCATCGCGCAATTCTTGAGTCGAGCGCTCCGGGCGAGGACTTTATCTACACGAGTGCCGACGCCATCACGCGCGAGCAGGTCGCCGATGCCGACGTGATCTTGGGCAACATCGACCCTTCCCTGCTGACCGCATGCGAGCACCTCCAGCTGCTGCAACTGCAGACCGCCGGCTATGACGACTATCTCGCCGCCGGCACCGTGCCGGCTGAAGCCAAGCTGTCTTGCTCAATCGGCGCCTACGGCCAGGCCGTGAGCGAGCACATGTTTGCCATGGTCCTTTCCATGATGAAGCACCTGCCCGGCTATCACGACTTGCAGCGCGAGCATCGCTGGGAGGACTTAGGCCCGGTCACCTCGCTCAAAAATGCCAATGTGCTGGTGTTGGGCGCGGGCGACATTGGCGGCCACTTTGCCACGCTCTGCCGCAGCATGGGCGCGCACGTCCGCGGCATCAAGCGCCATCCGCTCGTCTACCCCATTGTGTTTGAGGACATGGACGGCATGGATGCCCTGTCTGAGCGCCTGGCGGAGGCCGACATCGTCGCATCCTTTATGCCCAGCACACCCGAGACCCGCGGTCTGGCGAACGCCGAGTTCTTCGCCGCGATGAAACCGGGCGCCTTCTTTGCCAACGGCGGCCGCGGCGATCTTGTGGTTGCCGACGACTTGGCTGCGGCACTCGAGTCCGGGCACCTTGCCGGCGCTGCGGTCGACGTCACCGACCCCGAGCCGCTGCCTGAGACAAGCCCACTGTGGGATGCGCCCAACATGCTCATCACGCCGCATGTCTCGGGCTGGTTCCACTTGGAGGCTACGCTCAACAATGTGGTCGACATTGCCGCGGAGAATCTGCGTCACCTGCAGGCCGGCGAAACCCTGCGCTGCTGGATTGAGCATTAGGGTTCCGCCGTTCTAACGAACGGCGGACCGGTCGATGCTGCGAGCCCGCCGTTTGGCCAATCTGCCGTTCAATTTCAAAGGCGCGACCAGAAGGTCAGCGCCTTTTCATTTCACGGCACCTTGGCTCAAACGGCGAGCTCTCGCTGTCTTTTGTTCAACCTGCGGGATCTTCAAATTGCTAGAGCGTTGCCAAGTACTTTCTTGCGTTTTCGACGTTCATTGCTGCGACGGGTGCATGCGAACAGAGCTTGACATCGTTGGTGACCAGTAAATCTGCTTGAGCGCGTATCGCTGCCGCAATGATTAAATCGTCTTCGTAATCGCTATGGAGCTCACGCTGCCTGCTCGCCATCCATATGTCACTCAGGTCGCAGGGTACCGGCGTGGCAAGTTGCGACAACACGTCGAGGCAATCCCATGCAAGCGAAGTCGCTGCCATAGCGGCATCCTGGGAAAGCGAACCGTGCTCTCGCCGATACCATGCCTTATGTTCGCTTGAAATCAAATAGAACAGGTCTTTGGACGATGTCGTCGCATACAGCAAATCCACCTGCGCCGTGCATGCATCGCGTAAAAACTCAATCGCCACCGAACGACCACGTCGTGAGGGAATGAAATAATCGAGCCACACGTTGGTGTCAACCAAGATGCGCTTTGGAGCCTCACTCATAGAGCCAGCTCATCTCCTCGCCATAGCGATCCGCATAGGCATTCCGTTTGAGCTCTTCGTCGTCCGATGGCTGAGCCTTGACCATATCGATTCCCGACTCACAGCAAGCGGCAGCGAACAGCTTCGACCCCTGATCCATGAGCTCGAGCTTACGTTTGGCGGCCTTTTCGCGCTCGCGCTGTTCCGCCCGGGCACGACTGGGCAGCAGGATATCCTCGAGCGCACCGGGGCGATCGGCCAGCGACGCTGCAAGCTGCCAGAGCGCTCGCACCGCTTGGCTCGGCGTCATACCGGCCTTGGAGAGAGCGGCGTCCCCACTTCTTTTAAGATCGGCATCGAGACGTACGTTGATCTGAGCGGCTGTTGTGGTCATGGCCCCTCCTTAATACTTCAAAACTATCATAAAACTCTATGGTAGATACGTAAAGCATGTAAAGCACTTATAAGCATTAGCCGTACTCTGTACACAAAAGGCCGCCGAGGCATACTGCACCTCGGCGGCTACGCATCACCGATCTAGTTCGGTTTCACCCCTTGCATTCGCCCAGATAAAACCTGCCAAAATGAACCTGTCCCTTTTTGGCAGGTTTTAGAGCTCCACGCTTTCAGCGCCGTTGATGGTTAGGTTTCGCTCGTAGAAGGCGGTGAGGGCGCGGATGGCGTGCATCACGTCGCGAACGCCGCCGGTCTCGTAGCTCGAGTGCATGGCCAGCTGCGGCAGGCCCACGTCCACGGCGTGCATGCTCGCCTGCATGTTGGACAGGTTGCCGAGCGTGGAGCCACCCGCCATATCGCTCTTGTTGGCGAAGGCCTGCGTGGGCACGTCGGCGTCATCGCAAATGGCCTGGAACACCGCGCGGCTAAAGGCGTCGGTGCAGTAGTGCTGGTTGGCGGCCTCCTTGATGACGATGCCGCCGTTGAGCACAACCTGGTTGCGGGCGTCGCACTTCTCGGCGTGGTTGGGGTGCACGGCATGCGCGTTGTCGCAGCTCACGAGCATCGAAGCGGCAAGCGCACGGTGGTACGACTCGTCGTCAAAGCCCAGCGATCCGTTGATGCGGCGCAGCACGTCGGCCAAGAACGTCGACATGGCGCCCTGCTTGGTCTCGGAGCCAACCTCCTCGTTATCAAAGCAGCAGAAGACCGAAACGTCGTGCGCGTTCTCGGCACCCAAAAATGCTTGCAGCGAAGTGTAGGCGCAGGCCAGGTCGTCGAGCTTGGGCGTCGAGACAAACTCGTCGGCCCAGCCCCAAATGCGCGCATCCTGGCGATTGACCAGGAACAGATCGCGGCCAAGAATCTGCTCAGGCTCAACATCCAGCTCTTCGGCGATCAGAGCATCAAAGTCGCCCTGTTTAAGGTCACCAGCGCTGATGAGCGGGCACAGATCGACAGCGCGATTGGGCGCAAAGCCCTCGTTGACGCCACGGTTCATGTGGATGGCAAGGCTCGGAATAATGGCAACCTCGTGCTCGGTGGCAAGCAGGCGGCTCTCGATACGGTCGCCTTCGCGCACCAGTACGCGACCCGCCAGCGCCAGCGGGCGATCGAACCAGGTATAGTCAATCATGCCGCCGTAGGCCTCGGTGTTCAGGCGCAGCGTCTCGCCCGCGCCGTCGAGCTCGGGCACGGCCTTAACCTTAAACGTCGGCGAGTCGCTGTGCGACGCCGTCAGCTGAAAATGGTAGTCGCCGGCAACGCCGTCCTCGCCCCACGTCGCGGCCAAGTCCTCGCCCACCTTAAAGGCGATAACACTCGAGGTGTTGCGCTGCGTGTAATAGCGACCGCCCGGTTCGATATCCCACGCCGCATTCTCGGGCAGGTAGGTAAAGCCCGCCTCGTCGAGCTCGGCCATAATGGTCGCCGCCGTATGGAACATGCTGGGACATGCCTCGATAAAGTCGATGAGGTCGTTTGCGGCCTCGATATCGTCGGCAGTCACATGCGCGCGCTCGGGCGTTTCCTGATCCGTCATGTTCTCCCCTTTCGCTGGGCTGATGATCCCCTCCAGCATACCCCGCCACGCCAGCGCCGCACTCTTCATTCCGTGCTAAATTCCGCGCCGCTCACCAAGTTGAGCCATCATGCCCGCGCTCCTTTTGCGACAATTGCACTAACAGGACGAGAGGAGTCGTCATGAAGCCACGTAACATTGCCATCGCCTGCGGTGTCGCGGGAGCCGCCGTCGGCCTTGCCGCTGCCACCGGCATCGTTTACCGCAAGCAAATCAAGTCCGTCGCGTCGCTCAAACGCTTGACCGGCTACGCGGATGGCTATGACCTGTACGCAATCGACATTGCCTACGACTACGATCTTGATCGCATCATCGCCGCTGGCGTGCGCGACGACCAGGCCTACATCGATGCCGTGGTGGCGCAGGTGCTGCCCGGTGTGCCGGCACATGTCCAGGCGCCCCAGTTTGCCTGCAGCGCTTTTGTCGCCGTAGATGCCGAAGGCCGCGTGCGCACCGGTCGCAATTACGACTTTAAGGACGACACCTCGGCGCTGCTGGTGCGCAATCACCCGCGCGACGGCTATGCCTCCATCGGCTTTGCGGCCCTTAACAACCTGGGCGATAACACTCCGCTTGACTCCGTCGCCGGACGCGCCGCCGCACTCATGGGCCCGTTTGCCCAGCTCGACGGCGTCAACGAATATGGCGTGTCCATTGCCGTACTCACTCTGGATTCCAAGCCCTGTGACCAGGACACGCAACGCCCCGTCATCAACACTTCGCTCGCCATCCGTCTGGTGCTCGACCGCGCGGCCACCACGCAGGAGGCCGTCGACCTGCTTTCTGCCTACGACATGCACGCCATGGCCGGACGCGACTATCACTTCTTTATCAACGACGCCGCCGGTGACGCGCGGGTGGTGGAGTGGGATCCGCGCGATCCCGACCGTGCATGCAAGGCGACGCCCGTACGCCAGGTCACGAACTTCTACGCCTGCTATGGCGACGAAGTGCTGCCCAACCAAAAGAATGGCGAGATGGGCCATGGCAAAGAGCGCGCCATCGCCATCGCCGATGTCCTTGACGCCCATGTCGGTGCCCAGGACGAAACGATTGCCTGGGAAGCCCTGCGAGCCGCAGCGCAAGAGCCCAATCCGGAAGACATCACCAGCAATACGCAATGGTCGGTCGTCTTTGACAATACCGAGCCCGCTGCCGCCATCACGCTGCGCCGCCACTGGGGCAACGTCGATGCCTTCGCACTGTAAGGAGCCAGGCCCGTCGACCTTACGTTCCCTGACGTTGCTTACATTTCCATACGCTTGAGCTAACACGTTTTACCCCCGTATCAACAGTGTGCGGGGGTAAACTTATGCGCATGTTATAACTTGCCCGGAAGGATTCACCATGCTTAGGATCGGTCTTCTTACTAGTGGCGGCGACTGCCAGGCGCTCAACGCCACCATGCGCGGCATTGTCAAAACGCTTATGACCAATAGCGAAGAGCCTATCGAGATTTATGGCTTTGAGGACGGCTATCAGGGCCTTATCTACAGCAGGTTCCGCGTCATGACGCCCGCCGATTTTAGCGGTATCCTCACCCGCGGCGGCACCATCCTGGGCACGAGTCGCACACCGTTCAAGCGTCTGGATACCCCCGAGACCGATGGTGTCGAGAAGGTGCCGGCGATGGTCCACACCTATCATAAGCTGCAGCTCGACTGCCTGTTTATGCTGGGCGGTAACGGCTCCACCAAGACCGCCAACCGCCTGCGCGAAGAGGGCCTCAACGTTATCGCCCTGCCCAAGACCATCGATAACGACACCTGGGGCACCGAGCTGACGTTTGGCTTTACGAGCGCCATCGACGTCGCCACCAAGTGCATCGACGACATTCACACCACCGCCTCGAGTCACGGCCGCGTGTTCGTTATCGAGATCATGGGCCACAAGGTTGGCTGGATCCCGCTGTACGCCGGCGTCGCGGGCGGCGCGGATGTCATCTTGATTCCCGAGATCCCCTACGACATGGACAACGTCATCAAGACCATCGAGCATCGCATGGAGACCGGCAGCCGCTTTACCATCGTAGCCGTCGCCGAGGGTGCTATCTCCAAGGAGGACGCGGCGCTGTCCAAGAAGGAGTACAAGAAGAAGCTCGCCGAGCGTACGAGCCCGTCAATCGTGTACGACATCGCCAAGGAGATCGAGGCCAAGACCGGTCGCGAGACCCGCGTCGCCATCCCCGGCCACACGCAGCGCGGCGGCGAGCCCGACGCCCAGGACCGCATCTTTGCGACCCAGTGCGGCGTCGAGGCAGCGCTCGGCTGCCTACGCGGCGAGTTTGGCTACATGATTGCCCTGCGTGACGGCAAGATGTGCCACATGCCGCTCGAGGAGGTCGCCGGCAAGCTCAAATATGTCGACCCCCAGAGCGATCTGGTGCGCGAGGCCAAGGCGTTGGGCATCAGCTTCGGCGACGAATAACCTCGGCTGGAACCGCCCCCATCGGAGACCCCAGGGCCTACCTCCCAAATCGTCCTCGGACATGTCAGGACCCCGCCGTGCGCTTCGCGCGGCGGGGCCCTTCCGTCCTGCGGAAAGATTTGGGAGGTAGGCCCTGGGGTCTCCTGCGGCAACTGGGGAGGCCGAAGCTATTTGTCTTCTTGCTGCGGGTGCCTGGGGTAGAGTGCGGCGTGCATTTTTGGGAATATTCAGCATTCGGGGGCGCTTGCATACTGGATTTTGGGCGAAAGGCAGGCGCAATGGGCCGCATCCTGTAGAAAAACGAGCGGCTCTTGAGGCGTTGGGGTTCAGAATCAGGACTTTAAGCGCTGTATTATGCGCCCGCTCCCGCACCCGCGGACTCCGGGACGCTGAAAACTCCGGAATTTGCACGCCGCCCCCTGGGGTACCTGTGGGCAAAAAGCAACCGACCCGCCGAAATATGCAATCGGCGGGGCGATTTATGCAAATAGGCGGTTGTGGTTGCGCATGTCGCTCAGCGTTCTTACCGGCAGATGCAGCGCCGCGCGCAGCTCTTAATATCTTCGGTAAAACCCTCAAGGTCATCAAGCGTAATCACGTTATCGGAAAGCAAGTTGGCTATCTCATAACGCATGGTGCTGCGGCGAGCACCGTTTACCAGCACTCCTGAGGACAGCTTGTCCCTATTGATGCGCTCCTCTAACGCCCAAAATCTACTGGACGCTTCGCTGTCGCCGTTTAGCATCTTGATGTACTGGCCGATGAGCATTTCCATGTAGCTTTCTTGCCATTTTGGGAGCAGCTCCTTGAACAGCCTCCAGTCTTTTTCGGCTACCTCGCCCATATTTCCTCCGTTCGCCAAACAGGCTTAGCAATTTGATATTTATTCAATTCGGTTTTTCGCTCGCAGCCGTGAATGAGGGGGTCCTCGGTATTCGAGCTTGAGCTTGGATGAGCCGTGTGCCACAAAATGGGTCTATCTACTACGTTTACTGCCACACACTCGACCGTGGCGAAGATCGTACAATAAAAACAGCAGGTAGAAGGCTTGCTGATTTTCAAAATAAGCGGGTATGGTCGACCCCGTCGAGTTCATCGTAGTAGATGGGCCCTTTTCGTGCGCGCGGTGAGTTAAATGCCAATTCCTGTGCCGGAATTGCCCGGTCCATTCGTAAGCTGCGGTGAAATGGGGCTGCTGGACGCTCCGAGGTTCTCAAACGGTCCGTATTTCACCGCAACTTTGAAGGGGTGAGCGGCGTTGGCTGGGTGATGCTGACGGCCAGAACGGCTTAAGCTTGCTTGCTGTGTTTCCATTGTTTTCGGCACCAGCGCATGAGTGCTTTTACAACTGGGATGGTGATGAGAATGACCCATGCAGGATGAGGCTGTCCCAAGCAGAGCCACATATAGAGGAACCAAGCAATGGCGGCTGCCGGGTAGATGGCGTCGATAAGCTTGGATAGATGACGTCGGTCGATAAAGTCACCAAGCGCGTAGTAGACGGGAATCAAAAAGACGAGGAAGAGCCCCATAGCCCACGTGCCGTAGATAATCCCGAGCGCCAGATATGCGAGGGCGATAAGTGCGGGAAAGGGGAACTTGTTCCACGCACGACCGAACTTGGTGTGGAAATGCTTGCCATGATGGTCGAGTTTGTCGTGCGCCTCCTTCCAGCTCGCAAACGTCTCGCCGTCGATGGTGATGGTGCCGTCGGCATTGGTGTGCACGCTGTGCCCATCGTCCTCAAGCGTATCGACATGTATGCCACCCGGCCCAACATGGACCTCTTCGCCCTTGCGCTCGTTAGCCACATGGATACCATTCCAGCCAACATGGACCTCTTCGCCTTTGTTGGGATCAATAACGTGGATACCATGCGCGAGAGAAATATCGACAAGTGGCTTATCACCGCAATTCGTATGCTCAGTAGAAGTCTCGGTTTCTTCGGTCTCGTCCAAATTGTCTGCGCTAGAGTCACTGTCTGCCGAGTCATCGATATCACAAACCGCTTCCCCATATAGCAGCTCATCCAGTGACACACCATACAGCGCGGCGAGTGCAATAAGGTTATCGGTATCGGGCGAGGATTCGCTGCGCTCCCATTTACTGACAGCCTGGCGGCTTACGCCCAGCTGGGCGGCAAGTGCCTCCTGAGAAAGCCCAGCAGCTTTGCGGCGATCGACGAGGCGCTGTGCCATCGCAAGATCCATGGTGGTTCCTTTCGTGTGGTGACCGTTGAAGAATGACCCGAGTATGTCGAGAACAGTCGGTAGCGACCACCATTTCTAGCTTGAATCTGCCCCAACCCTACCGCAACTACCGGTAGCAGCCCTCATGACCAGCAATTTCATGACAAATGTCAGTGCAAGTTACAGCCAAGAACTCCATCATTTCAAGTCCTCCACCCCAAACACCCGCAGCAAGAAGACGAATAGCCTCGGCTAGGACTGCCCCCATCGGAGGCCCCAGGGCTTACCTCCCAAATCGTCCTCGGACATGTCAGGATCCCGCCGTGCGCTTCGCGCGGCGGGATCCTTCCGTCCTGCGGAAAGATTTGGGAGGTAAGCCCTGGGGCCTCCTGCGGTAACCGGGGAGGCCGAGGCTATTCGTCTTCTTGCTGCAAGTGCCTGGGGTAGGATGCGGCGTGCATTTTTGGGAGTATTCAGCAGCCGAGGGTGCCTGCATACTGGATTTTGGGCGAGAGACAGGCGCCGCGGGCCGCATTCTGCAAAAAAATGAGCGGTCCTCGAGGCGCCGGAGCTCAAAGTCAGGCTTTCAATGCGCTTTTGTGCGCCCGCTCCCACACTCGCGGACTCCGGGATGCTGAATTCTCCGGAATTTGCACGCCGCCCCCTGGGGTACCCGCGGGCAAAAAGCAACCGCCCCGCCGAAATATGCAATCGGCGGGGCGGTTTATGCAAAAATGCGGTTGTGGTACATTACAGCTCGCTACAGCTTGAATCCCAGGCAGGTTACTCGGCGCTCTTGAGGGCGCCGACCATGTCGATCTTGTTGAGCGTTCGGTTGGTGGCGAGGTTGACGATAAACGTAAAGCCAAAGGAAAGCACCACGGCGAGCACGTAGCTTAGCGGCTCGACTTCGACGTCAAAGTACAGCGACGGCATCTGCAAAATGTACGTAAAACTCTCGGCCAGCAAGCCGCCCAGTGGCACGCCCAGCGCGGCGCCAATTGCCGTGAGGATCAACGTCTCCTTGTTGACGTAATGGTGCACCTCGCCACGGCGGAAGCCCAGCACCTTGATGGTCGCCAGCTCGCGTTCGCGCTCGGAGATATTCGTGTTGGACAGCGTAAACACCACCACAAACGACAGGCATGCCGCCATAAAGGTCACGAGCACCACGACCGAATTGATGATCGCAAAGTTCGCCTCGTAGTTCTGCCAATGTTCGGCCGTGCTCGAGATGGTGAGCCAACCGTCGCTCTTAAGCTTCTTGCTAAACGCAATCTGGTCGGCCGACGAGCCCTTAAGCAGCACAAAGATACCGTTGAGGCGTGCGCTTCGACCGAACACGCGCTCATAGGTGCCCTGCGTCATGTAAAGCGTGTTGCCCAGATAGTTGAGCGAGATGTCGCTAACCTTGACCTTAGCAACATTGAGCGACGAATCCTGGACGTGCGCCGTATCGCCCGGCTGAATCCCCAGTACCAGCTGTGAACTCTTGCTCAGATACACGTCTCCGTCACGCAAAGACAGCGGCTCTTTGGACTCATCCTCAAGGCGAACGTAGTCGTCCAGATCGTTCGTGCGGTCATCGGGCACCACGATCAGCTGCACGGTCTCGCTCTTGCCGCCAAACGTAAAGGTAACGTTGTCAGTCATGATCGGCAGCGTCGAAGTTACGGTCACACCGGAATCCTTGACCGCGCTTCGCTCGTCGAGCGCCGCGCACGTCTGCGAAAAATCGTCGGGATTGGCGACCGCCAGCAGATCGTAGCGTGTGATGTGGCCGTACTGCTTGGGCGAAAGCGCGACCGACGTGTCGCGAATACCCATACCGCAGATCACAAGCGCGGTGCAACCCGCGATGCCAAAGATGGTCATAAAGGCGCGCTTTTTATAGCGGAATAGGTTGCGTGCAGCGACCTTGTTCAAAAAGCCCATGCGGCGCCAGATAAAGCCGATGCGCTCGAGCAAGATGCGCGAGCCAGCGCGCGGGGCCTTGGGACGCATAAGCGAGGCCGGGGTCTCGGCCATCTCGTGGCGGCAGGCGATAATCGTGGCGCCCACCACGCCCACGGCAAACAGCGCCACCGAAACGATCGAGGACACGATGTCGTACGAAAGCAGCATCTGGGGCAGCGAGTACATGTCGTCGAACACCGTAAACAGGAACAGCGGCAGGCCCACAAATCCGATGATATTGCCGAGCACGCCGCCGATCAGACAAGCCCACAGCGCATAGTCCACGTATTTGGACAGAATGCGCCCGCGCGAATAACCGAGCGCCTTATACAGGCCGATGAGCGTGCGCTCCTCCTCGACCATACGCGTGGCGGTGGTGAGGCTGATGAGCACGGCGACGATAAAGAAGATGAACGGGAACACCGTGGCGATGGCCTCAATTGACGAGCTATCGCTCTCCACGCTCGAGTAGCTTGCGATATTGCCGCGGTCCTGGATGTACCAGGTGCATTCACCAAGGTCAGAGAGCTCGGCGCGGGCATCGGCAAACTGCTGGTCGGCGGCGGCACGGCGCTGGTCCAGGTCGGCTTGCGCCTGTGCACGCTCGTCGCTGCCCTCGGCCATGCGATTGATGTTGTCCTGCTCAATCCCAAAGAGCATATTCGCCTGGCGCTCGGCCGCATCCAAGCTTGCCGGCGTGTCAACCGTCAGTTCCTGAGCGCGCGCCTTCTCACGCTCCTCGCGGATCTTCTCGATATCGCCCTTGACCTCATTGATCTTTGCCGCGTAGGAATCCGAATAGGAGTTGAGGCTCTTGGCTCCCTCGACGATCACGTGGACCGCGGAGTAGGAAGAAGATGTCGCGGCGTCCTCGCTCACATAGAACTTATAGTCCGCCGCCGAAGCAGCGCGAAAGGCGTTGACTGTCGAGTCAGAACTTACATCAGTGGGGTCGAGGACCTCAGCAGTAATGGTGTAATCGCCCGCGGCAAACTGGTCCTTGGCGCTTTGATTGGACGAGCTCGCGTCATTGGCGGCAAAACTCACCGTATCGCCGATTTTCTTGCCCGATACCTTCAAAAAACGTGAGGTCACTGCCACTTCGCCCGAAGTCTCGGGCAGCTCGCCGCGTACTAGCACCGGTTGGTCAATATTCTCTTTGGAGAGGCTCTGTACGACGACACGCTCGCGCGTCGTACCCACGGCGGTATAGGCGGTCTCGGTATAGATGCCCTCGGCCGTCTCGACGCCATCGACCTCTTGGATCGCAGCAAGATCGTCATCGGTCAGACCATAGGTCGACTGCACGTTAATGTCATAAACATTCTGCTGGTCAAAGTAAGCGTCGACCGAATCGCACAGATCCTCGCAGCCCGCCTTAAGGCCGCACATCACGCTCACGCCAAGCGCGGTAATGACCACGATAGATAGGAAGCGCTTAAGACTGCCCCGAATCGTGCGGTAGATGCCACGGCGAAAAACCGTCGGCACCATATCGTTTGAGCTTTGGGCCGTGCGGTAGGTCGCGAACTCCCGGTCGCGACCCGCGTGCTCCGTATCGTGGTTTTGGCTGTTTTGGCGGTCCTGGTCCATGGGCGCTACCACTCGATCGTCTCGATAGGCACGGGATTTTGCTGGACCGTCTCGCTCTCCACGCGGCCGCTCTTAAAGCGAATCAGGCGATCGGCCATGGGCGCCAGCGCAGAGTTGTGGGTGATGATAATGACCGTAATGCCCTGCTTGCGACAGGTGTCCTGTAGCAGCTGCAAGATCTGCTTGCCGGTTTTATAGTCGAGCGCGCCCGTGGGCTCGTCGCACAAAAGCAGCTTGGGATTCTTGGCCAGCGCGCGGGCGATGGATACGCGCTGCTGCTCGCCGCCCGAAAGCTGCGCCGGAAAGTTGCCCAGGCGCTCGCCCAGGCCAACCTGACGAAGCGTTTGCTCGGCATCGAGCGAATCGGGGCAGATCTGAGCTGCGAGCTCAACGTTTTCGAGCGCCGTCAGGTTAGGAACCAGATTGTAGAACTGGAAGACAAAGCCGACGTCGGCGCGGCGGTACTCCACGAGCTGCGCCTCGTTGGCGGAACTCACGTCGCGCCCGTCCACCGTCACGGTGCCGGAGGTTGCCGTATCCATGCCGCCCAGAATGTTGAGGGCCGTAGTCTTGCCGGCACCCGAAGCACCCAAAATGATGGCGAGCTCACCGCGCTCGACCGTAAAGCTCGCGCCGTCGAGTGCGTGGATGCGGGCGTCGCCTTCGCCGTATGCTTTGATGACGTCTTTGAATTCGATATAGGCCATCGATTAATTCCCATCTGGTCGGATAACTCTTTAGTATTACCCATTTCCCACCGACCAAAAAGGGACAGGTTTATTTTGGCAGGTTTTATATGGGGAAACGGCAGCTATAGATGAGGCGCCGGGGAGGCCGAGAAATCATCGACAGAGTCAGGCCGACCGCCAAGCACAACGCACGCATCTCAATCTGTCAGCCAAATCATTCGAACAGCTGTTCGTTTCTATGATATGATTCAACTATCTTAGCAGGCCAATACGCAGAAAGGCGGCCAACATGGCGTTCGACTTTAAGAAGGAATGCAAGGAGCTCTACAAACCTGCAAGCAAGCCGAGTATCGTAACTGTCCCGCCTATGAGCTACGTTGCCGTTCGCGGAAAGGGCGACCCAAATACCGAAGGTGGCGAGTATCAAAACGCCTTGCCGCTACTTTACGGCATCGCCTATACCGTCAAGATGTCGAAGAAAGGCTCAAGGAGTATCGAGGGCTATTTCGACTTTGTGGTACCGCCGCTCGAGGGTTTCTGGTGGCAAGAGTCCCCGAGCGGCGACATCGATTATGTACACAAGGACAATTTCAACTTTATCTCGTGCATCCGCCTGCCTGATTTCGTCACCCGAGATGACTTTGACTGGGCAGTCGCGGAAGCCACGACCAAAAAGAAACTGGACTTTTCCGCCGTCGAACTGCTTAAAGTTGACGAGGGTCTCTGCGTTCAATGCATGCACACCGGGCCCTACGACAACGAACCGGCGACCGTAGACGCTATGCATGAATACACGACCGAGCTGGGCTATGTTCCCGACTTCTCAGACACCCGTTTACATCACGAAATCTATCTCTCCGATCCACGCAAATGCGCACCGGAGAAACTTAAGACCGTGGTTCGTCATCCTATCAAGCGCGCTGAATAGCGTGGGGCGTCATTTCACGCGCTAGGTTTTAAGCCAGCCAACCAGCCGCCTCCTAGGCCGTCCGGTAATTATCTTGACGCGGCCCGTCGCATCTTATAAGTTTGTTTTGCTAAAGCTGGAAAGCCTCTCAACGATGCGCAACTCCAGCTCTTTTTCTATCAAGAGAGCAAGTGTCGGAAAGCAAAATGTCGGAAAGCAGCGCATCGAGCAGGATTAAACGCCTGGCCAACACCTATAGCGGCCTCGTGCTTATGGGTGCCGTCGGAATCCCTATCGGCATCATCGTTGGTGCCATCTGTGCCCTCTTTGGACGCGTGCTCCTGGCAATTGGCGCCTTCCGTGACGAGCACATCGTACTGCTCCTTCCCTTCCTCGCCCTCATGGGCTTGGCCATCGTGTTTGCCTACCGCACCTGGGGCAAGGGCACCGACCGCGGCATGAGTCTGGTGTTCGACGTAGGTCACGGACGCGAGGACGCCATCTCCCCGCGTCTGGTGCCGCTCATTATGCTGAGCACGTGGGGGACGCATCTCTTTGGCGGCAGTGCGGGACGCGAGGGCGTGGCCGTGCAGATCGGTGCAACCGTCTCGCATTGGATTGGCCAGCGTCTACCTTTCCGAGACCCCGGCAACACGTTTTTGCTTATCGGCATGGCCGCTGGCTTTGCCGGACTCTTTCGAACACCGCTCGCTGCTACGGTCTTTGCGGTCGAGGTGCTGGTCGCCGGACGCATGGAATACCGCGCGTTGTTTCCCGCGCTTACGGCTTCGCTTGCCGCAAGCATGACCTCCGGCGCCCTGGGGCTCGAGAAGTTTAAGGTCGCTGTTACCGCTTCGTATGCGCTCGACCTCCCCGGCCTTGGACGGCTGGCGCTGTTGGGCATCGCGTTCGGCATGGTAGGTGGCGCTTTTGCCTGGTGCCTTGCCCATGCCAAGACCCTTGCGGCGCAGCTGCTCCCCAACCCTTACATACGCGTTGCCGTTATGGGCCTTGCGCTGTCGGCGATTCTGTTCGTGCTGTGGCAGGGGCGATACTGCGGCCTTGGCACCAACCTGATATCGGCGGCGCTCAACGGTGACGGCAAGGTCGTCATCATGCCTTGGGACTGGGCGCTCAAATTCACGCTCACCATCGCCACGCTTGCCGCGGGTTATCAAGGTGGCGAAGTCACGCCGCTGTTCTCCATCGGAGCCAGCCTGGGTGTCGTGCTCGCCGGGATTCTCGGAATGCCCGTTGAGCTCTGCGCCGCGCTGGGATACGCCGCCGTCTTTGGCAGCGCCACCAATACGCTGCTCGCGCCGATCCTCATTGGCTGCGAAGTCTTCGGCTTTGGTAACTTGCCGATGTTCTTTATTGTCTGCGTCGTGGCTTACCTGTTCAACATGGATAAGTCGATCTACGCCCTACAGGAGCGGGCGTAGATAGATGTCCAAGCGGGTGGTCTCAACCGGAAACAACGTCCCACTCTGAGGCTATATTCCGGGACACCGTTTCCGCTTGGAACGCCATTCGGAAAGCGCGTCCCAGTCTTTCATGGCGTCTTGGCTATGCAAAGTGCCCGGGCGTTACTCCTCGTACGCGCCCTCAAGCCGAAGCAGCCACTCCTTGCGGTCAAGCCCGCCAGCATATCCGTTGAGCGATCCGTCGGCCGCCACCACGCGATGGCACGGCACAATAATCGAAATGGGATTACGCGCGACCGCAGCCCCCACCGCACGAGGAGACACAACGGGTGCCTCGTTTCCCGGTACCCGATGTCGAGCCGCAACACGCTGGGCGATCTCGCCATACGTAGCGACCTCGCCACGCGGAATAGAAAGCAGCTCGTACCAAACTTCACGCTGAAACGCCGTGCCAATCATATGCAACGGCGGCGTAAACCGAGGTTCCTGCCCTGCAAAATAAGCATTCAGCCAAGCCCAGGAACGCTCAAGCACCGAAGAGGCCGCACCATTTGCCGGACTCACCGACGATATGCCACCAATACCGGAAACCGCATCGGCGCCTTCAACATGTTCCGCATCTTCTTTGAGCAGCGTAGAGCCAAAATGCTCCTGTCCCTCAAACCAAAGTCCCGTCAGACCGCGGCCATCAGCGGCAAGCAAGATTTCGCCCAAATGCGAGGCAAACGTCGTCGTGACCACCAGCGGCTCCTTTCAAAACTCCGCACCATAATACCGCGAATTGTGCAGACAACCCCAATCGACCCCAAAGTCACCCAAGGCAGCGGGCGCAACGCGCCGCAGCTGCCGGCCGCGCCCCGCAGTCCCCCAAGGCGACAGGCGCGCAGCGCCGAGGCCGCCGCCGGGACCAGGGCCCGCAACAGCCACGCGCCCCCACATCAGCCCAGCGGCCCCAACCAACAACGGCCCCATCGCAGGCCGATTACAGCAGCGTCACCGCAGGCGGGGGCCGTGCTTAGTTTTCAGAACACTCCGCAGACCAGTGTGGCGCCTTGTCCGCGGCTCCGAAGGAGCAGGACAAGGCGCCACACATGGTCGAGGACGTTCTGAAAACTAAGCCCGGCCCCCGCCGGACAGGTCCACCGCTACTCGCAGAGCAGCTTAGCGATCTGGACGGCGTTGGTTGCCGCGCCCTTACGGATTTGGTCGCCGCAGCACCAGAAGGTGATGCCACGTGTGGCCTCGGGGTTCGAGATGTCGCGGCGCACACGGCCAACCCAAATCAGGTCCTGGTCGGAGGTGTCCATCGGCATGGGGAAGCGATCGTGCGCATCCTCGGCGCTCATGTCGTCAACCAGCTTCACGCCCGGAGCGGCGGCCAGCGCAGCACGGGCCTCGTCAACCGTAATGTCGCGCTCAAACTCGAGCGTAATGCTCTCGGAGTGCGAACGCAGCACAGGCACGCGCACACAGGTGCAGTTCACGCGCAGCTCGGGCAGATGCATGATCTTGCGGCCCTCGTTTTGCAACTTCATCTCCTCGGAGGTAAAGCCCTCCTCCTTGACGCCGCCAATCTGCGGAATCAGGTTGCTCGCGAGCTGGGCGGCAAACGCGCGCGGCTCGGGAATCTCCTCGCCACGGCCCAGGGCGGCCAGCTGAGCCTCGAGCTCGGCCATGCCGGGAGCGCCGGCACCCGAAGCAGCCTGATACGTCGAGACGATCATGCGCTTCACGCCGGCAAGCTGATGCAGCGGCCACGTAGGAACCAGGCCGATGATGGTCGCGCAGTTGGGATTGGCGATCAGGCCGTGATGCCACTTGATGTCGTCGGCATTGATCTCAGGCACAACCAGCGGCACTTCGGGATCCATGCGGAAGGCGTGACTGTTGTCGACCACGACGGCGCCGCGCTTGACGGCCTCGGGCAGCAGCTCCTTGGCGATATCGTCGCCGGCAGCGCCGAGCACGATGTCGCAGCCCTCAAAGGCCTCGGGGCAAGCTTCCTCAATCGCAACCTGCTCGCCGCGGAACTCAACGGTCTTGCCCGCAGAGCGCGCGCTCGCCAGCAGCTTGAGCTTGCCAACCGGAAACTCCTGCTCGTTGAGGCACTCGAGCATCTGGGTGCCCACGGCTCCCGTCGCGCCCAAAATAGCAACCGTGTACTGTTTCATGCTTCCCCCTTTAAAGGTTTTGGCTTTTGCCCGCACGCCGAGCAGGCCGATTGTTGTTGCCAGTGTATACAAGAACGGGGCGGACACGAAACCCGCCCCGTCGAAACGAAACCGAAACGAAACGCCCCGCCGTAGATTTTTGAGACATGACCCAAAAATCTACCGGGATAGCAGCTACTTGTGGAGCGAAGCCAGGGCGGGATCGGCCGGCGCGGGAGCTTCCAGGTCGGAGACCTTCACAATGCCGTTTTCGTCGGAGAAGGCACGGTAAATGGTCTGAATCGCCAGGTCGAAGTCCTTCTCCTCGACACCGATAATGATGTTGATCTCGTCGCAGCTCTGCGAAATCATACGCACGCTCACGCCGGCCTGACCAAGCATGCCAAACAGGTGGCCCGAGATACCTGCGCGGCCGCGCAGGTTACGGCCGACGGTCGCGATGAGCGCCAAGCCCTCGACAACCTCGATCTCGAGCGGCTCGACCTCCTGCTGAATGTCGCCCACGAGTGAGTACAGCGAATCGTGCACATCCTGCTCCTGCACCACGGCGCCAAAGCGGTCGACGCCGGTGGGCATATGCTCGACGGAAACGTCATAGCGCTCGAAGACCGAAAGCGCGCGGCGCATAAAGCCGACGCGCGGCTTGGTGCGGTCGCGGGCCACGTTGATGGCGACAAAGCCGCGCTTGCCGGTCACACCGGTAATGATGGGCTCCGCCTCGCCCTCATCAGCCGTCTCGCTAATGATGGTGCCGGGGTCCTGCGGCGCATTGGTGTTCTTAATGACCAGCGGAATACCCGCCTCGCGCACGGGGAACACGGCCTCCTCGTGCAGGACGCTTGCGCCCATGTACGAAAGCTCGCGCAGCTCCTCGTAGGTAACGCGCGCAATGGGCTGAGCCTCCGGAACAATACGCGGATCGGCAGAATAGAAACCCGAGACGTCGGTCCAGTTCTCGTACAGGTCGGCGCCCAGGCACTTGGCCAAGATCGAGCCCGAGATATCGCCGCCGCCACGATCGAGCAGCTTAATCTGGCCCTCACGCGTCGCGCCGTAGAAACCGGGCATAACAAAGCCGCCCTGCTGGCCGTACTCCTGCACCAGCTCGGAGGTGCGGTTCATGCTGAGCGTACCGTCATGATGGAACGCCACAACCGTCGCGGCGTCCAGGAACGGCAGGCCCAGGTACTCGGACATCAGACGAGCGGTGAAGTACTCGCCGCGGCTCACAAGCTCCTCGGTGGAGTAGCCGCCCGAGCGGGCGCGTTCGGCAAAGGCTGCGAACTCCTCGCGGATGGGATAGGTGAGCTCCAGCTCGTCAGCGATATCAAAATAGCGCTGGCCAATGTCCTCGAGCAGCTCCTCACACGACACGTGATACTTAACGTGAGCGTTAACCAGGTAGAGCAGGTCGGTCACCTTGGTATCGCCCTTAAAGCGGCGACCGCAGGCGGAAACCACCACAAAACGGCGGGCCGGGTCTGCATCGACGATGGCCTTGATCTTCTTGAAGTGTTCGGCGTCGGCGACCGACGAGCCGCCAAACTTGGCAATTTTTATCATGGGCTGGAGGTTACCTTTCTAAAAGCCTCTGCAAACCTGTTTTGCGCGCTCTGATACCATGAGTTCACCGATTGGGACCAAGGTATCCGAGGAGCACTGTTATATGGGAACTTATCATAGTACACGAGGACGCACTTTATCATGCTCAAGTAAGGTGGCAATCCGCACCGGCATCGCTCCCGACGGGGGTTTGTTTGTCTCGGACGAGCTTGGCACCCAGCAGGTCGATATCAGCTCGCTTACCGATAAATCGTACTTTGAAATCGCTCAAAATGTGTTGGGAATGTTACTGAACGATTACACGGACGAAGAAATTTCGGCCTGCGTGAATGAGGCTTACCGCGGTACGTTTGCGAATGATGAGGTCACACCGCTCGTCAAACTCGATGCCGCACCGGGCACCGACGCCCCTCAGACCTATGTGATGGAGCTCTTTGGCGGCCCCACGAGCGCCTTCAAGGACGTCGCCCTGCAGATGCTCCCCCGTCTGATGGCCCGCACTTCCGCCAAGGACGGCGGCGCCAAGCGCATCATGATCGTCACCGCCACGTCGGGCGACACGGGCAAGGCCGCGCTCGCCGGTTTTGCCGACGCTCCGGGCACGGGCATCACCGTCTTTTATCCCGAGGGCAAGGTCAGCCGCGTCCAGAACCTGCAGATGTCCACGCAGGAGGGCGATAACGTCGCCGTCTGCGGCATCCGCGGCAACTTTGACGACGCCCAGAGCGCCGTCAAGCGCATCTTTGCCGATAAGGAGCTTGCCGAGCGCCTGGAGGCCGCTGGCACCGTGCTTTCGAGCGCCAACTCCATCAACGTCGGCCGCCTGGTACCGCAGGTCGTCTACTACTTTGCCGCCTATGCGCAGCTGCTGCGCGCCGGCGCCATCGAGGCCGGCGACGCCGTGGAGTTCTGCGTACCGACCGGCAACTTTGGTGATATCCTGGCCGGCTACTATGCCAAGCGCATGGGTCTGCCCGTCGCCAAGCTCGTCGTGGCGAGCGACAAGAACAACGTGCTGGCTGACTTCCTGACCACCGGCGTCTACGACCGCAACCGCCCGTTCTTCACGACCATCTCGCCGTCGATGGACATCCTTATTAGCTCCAACCTGGAGCGCATGCTGTACTTCCTGTCCGATGGCGACTGCGAGCTCGTTGCCGGCCTTATGGAGCAGCTGGCGCAGACGGGTCGCTACGAGGTGCCCGCCGAGCTGCTGGCCAAGATCCAGAGCGTGTTTGGCTGCGGCTGGGCCAGCGAGGACGAGGTCCGCACCGCCATCAAGAGCTGCTGGGACGCCAACGACTACGTGATCGACCCGCACACCGCTTGCGGCTATCACGTCTTTGAAAAGGTCGCTCCTGCCGAGGGTGCCAAAGCCCGCGTGCTGCTTTCGACCGCCAGCCCCTACAAGTTCCCGCGCGCCTGCTGCGACGCCCTGGGCCTCGACGTTCCCGAGGACGACTTTGAGGCCATGCGCGTGCTCGAGCAGGCCACCAACACGGTCGCCCCGGCCCAGCTCGCCGAACTCGAATCCAAGCCCGTCCGCTTCGAAGACGTCTGCGACGTAGCCGACATGGCCAACTACGTAGAGTCTGCAGCAAAAATGATGGCTTCCAACTAAAACCCCTTATGAGGCGCCGGCGAAAGCCGGCGCACTTTCTTTCATCAGATAACCCCCGGGATGATGACGAACGCGCACAGCGTGCCTGGCTGTTTAGTTCGTCGCGAGTTCCGCACGCAAAGGAAAGCACTTAATGTGCTTTCCGTCTTGCGCAGGACTGTCCGAGCAGCGAACTAAACAGCCAGGCACGCCAGGAGGACTCACATGATCAAAATCACCGTCCCAGCAACAAGCGCCAACTTGGGCATTGGCTACGACACCCTCGGCATGGCCGTCAGCCTCTACTCGCACTTCACCTTCGAGCGCGCCGACAAGCTCACCATCACGGGCTGCCCCGAGGAGTTCCAAAACGAGAATAACCTGGTCTATGTGAGCTTTGTCGATGCTCTGGCCGCCTGGGGCGAGCCGGCCTTCCCCGTCGCTATCGACATTCAGACCGACGTGCCCGTCGCCCGTGGCCTGGGTTCCAGCTCCACCTGCGTCGTCGCCGGCATCATGGCTGCCGCCGCGCTGACGGGCCACACCGTCGACCGCGCCGAGCTCGTCCGCATTGCCGCCGAGGTCGAAGGGCATCCCGATAACGTCGCCCCCGCTATCCTGGGCGGCGCCGTCTGCTCCTTTACGCCGACCGACTCGCTGCCCCAGTGCCTGCGCTACGAGGTGAGCGATAAACTGCGTTTTATTACCGTGATCCCGCCCTACGAGGTGCACACGAGCGAGGCGCGCAAGGTCGTGCCGCAGGAGATTCCGCTCTCCACCGCCGTGTGGCAGATGGGCCGCATCGCCGGCATGACGCGCGGCCTGGAGACCGGCGACCTTGACCTGATTGCCGCCGCCAACGACGACCGCATCCAGGAGCCCTATCGCCGCCGCCTCATCCCCGACTACAACGCCGTGCGCGACACCTGCCTTAACGGCGGCGCCAAGACCATCTGGATCAGCGGCTCCGGCTCGACCCTCATGGCCGTAACCGACGATACCATCGTGGCGAAGTTCCTGCAGGTCAAGCTGCGTGAGCAGTTCCCCAAGTGTGACACGCATATTTTGACGTGCGACACCGAGGGCGCTCAAATCGAGTACCTGTAGACATCGCTGGTTAATCCCTTCGGGCCGCCCAAGGGTATCCCCTTAAAAACGTCCTCGCACTTGAGGCCCGCTTATCCTGCTCCTTCGGAGCTACGGATAAGCGGGCCTCGTGCTGCGGAATGTTTTTAAGGGGATACCCTTGGGCGGCCCTACAGCAACGTGGTCGACGATGTCTATAGGAACCCACGCTTTGAAGGGGCGCCGGGCTGATGGTTTGGCTTTTTATTGGTGGGGGCCCTTACTGGGATGGGACCCTTACTAGAGGCAGGCCTCGGCAATGCGGCGCTTAAGCTCATCGATGCCGGTGCCGGTTTGGGAGCTTGTGATGATTACGTTTTCGGCCGGAACGTTGAGCTGCTTTTTGATGGCTGCTGCCTGGCGGGCCTGCTGGGTGCGGCTGAGCTTGTCGGCTTTGGTGAGGCAAACGATAAAGTTGAACTCGTTGCCCTGTAGGTAGTCGATCATGTCGTGGTCGAGCTTGCTGGGGTCGTGACGAATGTCCACCAGTGAGACGACCAAGTTAAAGCTGCGCTCGGAGTCGAAAAAGTCGCCGATAAGCTCGGCCCAGCGGTCGCGCTCGGCCTTGGAGCGACGGGCGAAACCGTAACCCGGCAGGTCCACGAAATGCACGTCGTCGGCCTCGAAGAAGTTGATGTTGCTCGTCTTGCCCGGCGTACTGGAAACCTTGACTAAGTTCTTGCGGCCAAATAGCTTGTTCATAATCGACGACTTGCCCACGTTGGAGCGGCCGACAAAGCTCACCTCGGGGCAGGTGGACTCGGGAATCTGCGAAACCTTGCCATAGCTGGCGACGAACTTGGCAAGCTGGTAGTTAATGGAATCGGCCATGGACACTCCTTGGTCGTAGGTTCTTACAAATAGACGCGCTATTGCGCAGCGGCAATGCGGCGGACGATATCGAGCGTAATGTCACTTGCGACACGCGCGTACTCGAACAGATCGAACTCTCGCTCGCAAATTGCATCGTACGCCTCGTCACAATTATCGCTGATAGCGCGCAACACCAGGCAATCGACACCATTTTTGGTTGCGACATGGGCAATTGCCGCGCCCTCCATGCCGACACAATCGGCATGCGTCGCCTCGATAGCGTCGTTGCGCATGGTGGCGCCCGTCACAAAGCGGTTACCCGTGGCAATCGTGCCGACCAGGAACTGCTTGGTGCCCTCGTTCGAAGCGACTGCATTTTTCGAAGCGTCAACAAACCCACGCTCAGCAAGCACGTCGGCGGCAATATCGACCAGCGCGGGCGTCGAGCCAAACTCCTCGAGCCCCGGTGCGGACTCGGCGATAAGCGCGGTATCGGTATCCAGATAGCGTAGGCGTTTGCCAATGACCACGTCGTCGATATGGAGCTTGGGGTTCAAACCGCCCGCAATGCCCGAAAACACAACAGCCTGCGGAGCATACTTGCTAATGAGGTGCTGTGTTGCAGCGGCGGCGTTCACCGTGCCCATGCCCGCCGTTGTGGCGACAACTGTCAGGCCGTCGAGCTCACCGCTCACAACGGTCAAGCCTGCCTCCCGTGCCTCGCAAACGTCGCTCAGCTCTTCCTTAATCTGCATGATCTCTTTTTCGAGCGCACCGATAATCGCGATGGTAGCCATACCATTCCCCAAACCTATACGAAATTCTCAACCAAGGTATGGTACCAGCATTTTGTTTGACCTCGCCAAACGAACACGCTAAGCCAGTGCAGCTCGCGTATCAAACAGAGCCTTTGCAATCGCAGCCGTAACCTCGCTCGAGCGGTCGCTCCACGGCATCGATGTCATGACGCTCATGACATAGGTACGGCCATCGATGTCGATAAGGCCCGCATCGCATGTCGAATAGCAACCATCCTCGCTTATCCAACCCGCCTTGTTACACATCTTAAAAGGTAGTCAATTTGGGACGGGCTTGTTAGCCGATGGCCGACCTGAGCTCCGCACGGCGCTTTTTCATACCGGCCATAACGGCATTGCGCAGCTCGGGCATGCGCGCGGTATCCATCTGGGGCACGCCCTCGAGCTTATAGGGAATGCCCAGTTGCTCGTACTTGACGACACCCATCGTGTGATACGGCAGCATTTCCAGGCCCACCACGTTGTGCCATGGAGCGATCAGGCGACCGAGCTTCTCGCACTCCTCCACCGTGTCGGTAATGCCCGGCACAACCACGTGGCGGATAACGACCTTGATCTTGCGACGTGCAAGCTCATCGCCAAACGCCAGGATGCGTGCGGGATCACAACCGGTCAGCTTTTTATGCTCGACCGGGTCGGCATGCTTAATATCGAGCAGTACCATGTCGGTCTCGTTGAGCACGGCATCGAACTTCTCGGGGTGGTTGGGATCAAACGCATAGCCGCAGCTGTCAAGGCAGGTATGCACGCGACCATCAGGGTTGTTGTGCATCACGCGGAACAGATCAGCCAAAAACTCGGGCTGCAGAAGCGGCTCGCCACCCGAAACCGTAATGCCGCCGCTGCGGTAAAACTCATGGTTGCTCTGGAACTCATCCATCAGGTGCTCGACGGTCACCATCGTGCCGCCGTTGACCGACCAGGTATCGGGATTGTGGCAATACGCGCAGCGCATGGGACAGCCTTGGACAAACACAACGAAGCGGATGCCAGGACCGTCGACCGTACCCATCGTTTCAATCGAATGTACGCGGCCCAGGGCAAACGTGGAGTCCTCGGGACGAGCGTCCACACCCTCGAGCGTCATCTCAGCCATTCCCGCCACCTTGCCTCTCTTTGGTTTTAGTTACATAAATGCCAGAGCCATTTTAGCCCATACGTATGATGGCGAAACGGTTTAGCGGTCAATTAGGTCGTCCTATTTGACCCCACGAAAAAGCGGCAGGAAGGTTGTCACAACCCGCCCGCCGCCGAGGCAATAGAAATCGATAGGCGCCAGGCCTTACGCCTTAAGCGTGAGCACCGCGCCGAAGGCGGTCGGGCCGCAATGGCTCGAGATGACGCCGCCGACCTGAGTCCAGATAACGTCCTTAAAGCCCAGGTCGTGCGCATAGATTTCCATGTCGTCGCGCAGCTCCTCGGAAAGGCCTACCGAATACGCCAGGCCAATGTGCGAGTAGTCAATCTCGCCCTTCGCAACCATGTGGTCAATAAAGGCACGGGCGCACTTGAGCATAGAGCCGCGGAACTTCTTGGTCGCCACAAACTTACCGCCCGTTACCTCAATGCAGGGCTTAATCTTGAGCAGATGGGCGCCCAGGAACGCGACGTTGGACAAGCGACCGCCGGCCTTAAGGAAGGCGAGATCGGTTGGGACAAAACCCAACAGCACGCGGTCCATGACCGAATTGGTGAAGGCGAAAATTTCGTCGACGGTGGCATCGGGATGAGCCTCAATATACTTGGCGGTCTCGACGACAACGAGCGACTGGCCCACCGAGACAAAACGCGTATCCATGGAGAACACGTAGTCGCGCCCCTGGGCCGCAATCTTAGAGGACTGATGCGAGCAGGTCGTGGCCTCGGAATATGCAAGATGCAAAATAGTCGCGTCGGGTTGCTCGGCATGGATGCGGTCGTACACATGCGCAAAATCCGCTGGCGAACAGCCACTGGTCTTGGGCATCACACCAAACTCGTTGCAGCGCGAATAAATCTCGAGCGGATCGATCGAGCCGTCCTCGACGGTCTCGTCACCAATCGTGACATGCATGGGCACGCGCACGATGCCGTAGCGCTCGCAGAGCTCCGGCGTCACATCCGACCCAGACTCGACCACGATTACGTACTTGCCCATTCTTATCACGACCCATCTCGACATTGGCTTTTCAAATACATGGCACGCGCCGCCGCACTGTTGCACAACGGCGTCCAAGCGCCAAAGAGACGCCGCCCCTTGCACACAACAAAGGACAGCGTCTCCCTGGAAAACTCCGTGCTTATCTGAGATTCTACACGGTTTATTAAGGAGTGTTACTTATTCCGCAAACGGTCGCTATACGCGATAAACGGTAGTTGCTAAGAAAGTATCCCGTGCGTCCAGCCCATCAGGAGAGTTCCGCCTAAAGGGTGACTACACAGGACCCCGCTGGGGTTGTTTGGGCTACCTCCCAAAACATTCCGCAGGACGCAAAGGGCTCCGCCGCGCGAAGCGCGCAGCGGAGCCCTTTGCATGTCCGAGGACACCAATTTTGATTTAGCGTAGTTCCCTAAAGGGCGACAACGCAGGAGACCCGGCAAGGCCGGGAGCACTTTGTCTCGCAAACATTCCGCAGCCGCGAAGCGGCGAGGACGTTTGAGAGGCAAAGTGCGTAGGCCTTACCGGGTCTCCGGTGGGAGTTGAGTCCCTTTAGAACTTGTCGTGGAAGGTACGCGAAATGACCTCGTCCTGCTGCTCCTTGGTGAGCGTGTGGAAGTTCACGGCATAGCCGGAAACGCGGATGGTCAGCTGCGGGTACTTCTCGGGGTGAGCCTGAGCGTCAAGCAGCGTCTCACGGTTGAAGACGTTGATGTTCAGGTGGTGGCCACCCTTCTCGGCGTAAGCGTCGAGCATGTGGACCAGGTTATCGGCCTGAGTCTCAGAAACTTCAGAAACCTTCATAATGTGTCTCCTTCGATTAATAGGCGCCGGCCGAAACCGGCGCGCTAATCAGTAATCGTTATTGTTAGTATAGCACTAACAATAGTTACTCGCCCAGCTGATCAAGGTCGATATCGCCAAAGAACACCTGGTCCTCCTTGCCGAGCGCACCCGGGATGATGGAGAAGGTGTTGGAGATGCCGTCCTGAGCATCGCGGAACGGGAGCTTGGAAACCGAAGACAGCGAAGCGATGGCGCCGTGGCTATCGCGCTTGTGCATGGGGTTAGCACCCGGGGCGAACGGCTGGCCAGCCTTGCGGCCGTCAGGCGTGGAACCGGTCTTCTTGCCGTACACGACGTTGGAGGTAATGGTCAGAACCGAGGTCGTGGGCACGGAGTTGCGGTAGGTGTCGTTCATGCGGATGTACTCCATGAACTGGTGCACAACGTCGTGAGCGATCTGGTCGACGCGGTCGTCGTCGTTACCGTACTTGGGGAACTCGCCCTCGGTCTCAAAGTCGACGATGATGCCGTTCTCGTCACGGACGGGGTGGACCTTGGCGTACTTGATGGCGGACAGGGAGTCGGCCACGACGGAAAGGCCAGCGATGCCCGTAGCGAACCAGCGGTGCACGTGCTTGTCGTGCAGAGCCATCTGGATGCGCTCATAGCAATACTTGTCGTGCATGTAGTGAATGATGTTCAGCGAGTTGACGTACACGCCAGCGAGCCACTTCATCATGTCGTTGTACTTGGCCACAACGTCGTCGTAATCGAGCGTGTCGCCCTCGACGGCGCGGTACTTGGGGCCGACCTGCTTCTTGGAGACCTCGTCAACACCGCCGTTGAGTGCATACAGCAGGCACTTGGCCAGGTTGGCACGGGCGCCGAAGAACTGCATCTCCTTGCCAATGCGCATGGAGGACACGCAGCAGGCGATGCCGTAGTCGTCGCCGTGGTAAACGCGCATGAGGTCGTCGTTCTCGTACTGGATCGAGGAGCTGGCGACAGAAGTCTTGGCGCAGAACTTCTTGAAGTTCTCGGGCAGACGGGTCGACCACAGAACGGTCATGTTGGGCTCGGGGCTGGTACCCATGTTCTCGAGCGTGTGCAGGTAGCGGTAGCTCATCTTGGTAACGAGCGTACGGCCGTCAACACCCATGCCGCCGATGGACTCGGTGACCCACTGCGGATCGCCGGTAAACAGGGCCTGGTACTCGGGGGTACGGGCAAACTTGACCATGCGGAGCTTCATGATGAAGTGATCCACGAACTCCTGGATCTGCTCCTCGGTGAAGGTACCGTTGGCAAGGTCGCGCTCAGCGTAGATGTCGATGAACGTGGAGGTACGGCCGATGGACATAGCGGCGCCGTTCTGCTCCTTAACGGCAGCGAGGTAGGCGAAGTACATCCACTGGATGGCCTCCTGCGTGTTGGTAGCAGGGTTGGAAATGTCGAAACCATAGGTCTCGGCCATCATCTTGAGCTCGCCGAGGGCGCGGATCTGCTCCTGCAGCTCCTCACGATCGCGGATGTTGTCAGCGGTCATGACCGTCGGGGTGGAAGCCTTCTGGGCCTCCTTGTCCTTGATCAGGTAGTCGACACCGTACAGGGCGACACGACGGTAGTCGCCGATGATGCGGCCGCGGCCATAGCCATCGGGCAGACCGGTGATGATGTGGGCCGAGCGGCAGGCGCGCATCTCGGGGGTGTAGACATCGAAGACGCCGGCGTTGTGAGTCTTGCGCTCGAAGGTGTAGCGCTCGACAACGTTCTCGTCGATCTTGTAGCCGTGCTGGCTGGCAGCCTGGCAAGCGATGCGGATACCGCCGTTGACGTGCAGCGCGCGCTTGAGCGGCTTGTCGGTCTGGAGGCCGACGATGGTCTCCTTGTCGCGATGGGCGTTATCGATGTAGCCAGCGGGGTGGCTCACGATACCCGTGACGGTCTTGGTGTCCATATCGAGGACGCCGCCCTGCTCGCGCTCCTTGAGCAGCAGGTCGAGAACCTCGCCCCACAGCTCCTTGGTACGCTCGGTCGGGCCGGCGAGGAACGACTCGTCGCCCTCGTAGGGGGTGTAGTTCTTCTGGATGAAGTCTCGGACGTCAACCTCTCCCGTCCAGATGCCTTCCTTGAAGCCTTCCCATGCCTCCTGCATTGTGTAACCACGCTCCTAGTTACGTGTAATGCGGCGCTCTCTCACACCGCTGCTTATTGAATTCTTGAATTATCGGCTTGCACTACCGGCTTCTTCCGTTCTTCACCACACATTGGTACAGGGAAAAACGTTTGTCCACCTTGGAACTGCAACCCAAAACCCAAGATTTCACCCGTTTGAGAAGGATAACATAGCCACCCCCTTCATCAGGGCTGTTATATGTTTCTTTTTTTATACCATTAGGGCGTTTTTAACAAATCCGCAGGAAATGCGAGCGCGAGCAACTACCGTTCACCGATTTGTTTGGTATATTTCCTTGCCTTTGTACGACGTTCACTCTAGCTGTTATGCCAGTTTTAGCAGGGTAAAGTGCCCCAGAGACCCCGCAGAAACTGCAGGGCGGCCACGGGATTTCCCCCGGGACCGCCCTGTGGCATGGTTAGTTATTTAGCTTTGATTGCCGCTTGGCATTAGGCGGCTGCGGCGGCCTTGTCGGTCGTTGCCTTGCTGTGGCCCTGACCCTCAAAATGCTTGTAGCACCAGCTGGTGACCAGCGGGGTCAAAATGGCCGTCACGATAGCACATGCTGCAACCTGCGCCGTAGCCGTCGCGAGCACCGCGCCGCCGTACATGGCCTCGTTGACGCTTGCCATGGCAGCAGGCGTGGCCACATTGGCTCCGGCGCAGCTCGAAATGGCCGCACCTGCGACACCCGTACCGCCCGTGAGCTTATCGACCGCGATGACGGGAATTGCAAAGACTACCGAGCAGATCACGCCGAGCAGGATGCCGGGAAGACCACCGTTGATAAGCTGGCCAAAGGTCATGGTCGAGCCCATGGCAAAGAAGACGAGCACGATGATGGCGGAAAGTGCCGGTGCCATCATCTTCTTAAAGCTCGGGAAGAGGTTACCCAGAATAATGCCGACGACGATCGGCAGGATGGCGCCCACGAGCGACCAACCGATCGGAGCCTGACCGGCAGCGCCGAGCACGATCATCGTGACCGGAGGGCCGACAACCAGCGTGGTGATTGCGACGGCACCACGCTCGGCCTCATTGCCCATGGTGCCCATCAGACCAGCGTACATAGCGTTGTTGGCGCCGGTGCAAGCGGCCAGCATCACCATGGCAGAGATGCCAAACAGGTTGTCGTTGAATACATAAAGGATGAGCAGCGACACGGCAACGACCACGATCTGCTTGACGGCGATGATGATGGCGCCGCGGGCAGCGGCGGCAGGAGCGCTCTTAAACGAAATCGTCGTACCGACGATGAGCAAAAAAGCGCCAACAAGCGGGCCTGCGCCCTGCTGGGTCATGCCGAGCGTAAAGCTGCCGAGCGTTTTGAACAGGTCGGGGAACAGCGTGTTGAGCAGGCAGCCCAACAAAAGCGGCACCAAAATATTGGCACCCGGGATGGAGGACATCTTAAAGAACGGCTCCTTTGCCGCCGGCGCCTCCACCGCAGTCGATTCACTCATATATATCTCCTTTGGATGCATGCGAATCGTAGCCGCACGCGCCTATGTCAGAAAGAAGGCGACGGTCCCGAGTCGCAGGAACCGTCGCCGAATAATCGTCGTGGGGTATTACCCGTCCAGGACGATGCCGCCGTCGCAGTCGCCGATCTCGCCGTTCACGAAGCTGGCGAGGTCGGAAGCGAAGAACAGCACCATCTGCGCAGGCTCGCTGGCCTGGGCGGCGCGGCCCAGAGGAATACCGTTGATGATGCGCTGAGAGTTCTCGTCAGAGAGAATCGAGGTCATATCGGTAAGGGTAAGTGACGGGCACACGGCGTTGCAGCGGACGCCAAACTTGCCGCCTTCCTTGGCGACTGCCTTGGTTAGACCGTTAACACCGGCCTTGGAGCTGGCGTAGGCGGCTGTGCCGAGCAGGCCGCCACCGATCTTGCCCGCAACGGAACTCACGTTGACGATAGTGCCGGCATGGGCCGCCTTAAAGTGCGGATACACGGCGTTCATCATAGTGAAGGTACCGTTGAGGTTGATGTCGATGGTGCGACGCCACTCGGTGTCATCAATCTCGTCGAATTTCTTGGTGCTGATGACGCCAGCGCAGTTGATCAGGATGTTGGTTTGCGGCAGGTCCGTAAAAATCTGCTCGACGGTCTCACGCGCCTTAGGCGCATCGGCAACATCGAGCTGATAGAACTTGTTGCCCTCGCCAAGCTCGGCCACAGCGGCCTCGCCCTTGGCAGCGTTCCTTGCGATGAGCGCGACGTGTCCGCCGCCCGCGACGATGCCCTTGGCGATCTCGAGGCCAATGCCCTGAGTGCCACCCGTGACAATCGCGGTCTTGCCCGTGAAGTCAAATGCCATGACTCCATCCCCCTTTATATAAGGTGTCTCCTTGCGGGAAGTTGGAGCATCGCACGTGGCGATAAATGAGTCCCAGTCGTCATGGTGGTGACAACCCCTCGCCTAACCGCGGGCATAATAGTTCTTTGAAACGCTTCAGCAATTGAATTTTTTAACTCTTTATGCGCTCTTTATATTGCCCACTGCATGAGGCCCGAATATGCGGGTATCATCTTTCACCGAAAATAGTTTCTAGTGTTAGGGGTTTTCGGTGGAAGATACCGATTTCCATGAGCTTGGGCGTCAGCTCTTAACTGAGTTTGGCAGCATGCATCATCGCATTTCACGCTCTGCGGACAAAGCTCTCGGCGGCGAGATGGCTGTCATGCGCGCCCTCATGCTCGCTGGCGGTTCGCTCACGCCGAGCGAACTCGCAAATCGCGCCTGGGTCTCGAGTGCCCGCATCGCCAATATCTTACGCACTCTCGAAGCCAAGGGCTGGGTCGAGCGCGAGCACTCAAAGACCGACCGTCGTCGTGTACACGTCACGATGACCGATAAGGGATTCCAGAATCTCGAAATCAAACGTCGGGAATTCGAGGAGCGCACCGCGGCCTTCCTCGAGCAGCTCGGCGAAACAGATACCCAAGAGATGGTGCGCCTTCTAAGGCGTTTCAACGAAATTATCGACCGCAATCAAGAAAGGAGAGATGCCGAGTGAGGATTCTCAAGCTCTTTAAAAAGCATGTCCTGGCACTGTTCACAGCTATCGTACTTATCGTAATCAGCTGCAACGCCGATCTGGCACTGCCTACCTACATGAGCGACATCGTCGACGTGGGCGTACAGCAAGGCGGCATCGCCTCGCCCGTGCCCGACACCATTCGTGCCGAATCACTCGATGACCTTGAGCTCTTTATGAGCACCAAGGACGCCAAAGCTGTGGAGGCCGTGTTTAGCAAGGCTGACAAAAAAGGCATTCGAACGTACAAGGGCACCGAGGAAGAGCGTGCCGATGGCGGCAAGATTGCCGACATTATGAGCCTGCCCGAGACCGTCGTCCTTTCTCTCAACCAGGGCATCGACGCCAGCTCCATGGGCGACATGACCGGCGCATCCACCGAGGCAAGCAATGGCGGCGGCGGCGAGGCCATGCCCACCCCCGAGCAGATGGCGGCAATGACGCCCGAGCAGCTCGCCGAGATGCAGCAGAAGGCCACAGCGGCGCAAAACATGCAAAAGCAGATTGATGCCGACGGCGGCAAGATCACCATGAAGAGTCTGCGCCTAGGTGTCGAGGGCGGTCTGGTAGACCAAAGCAAGCTCGTCGAGGGCGCCAATGAAATGGCGGACAAAATGGGCTCCATGTCGGGCTCCATCGTGACCCAACGCGCCGTGAGCTATGTGCAAGACGAGTACAAGGCGCAGGGTATCGACCCCGCCGACGTGCAGAACGCCTACCTGGGCCGCATGGCGACCACGATGTTTGGTCTGTGCCTGATCTCACTGGTCGCCACCATCCTAACCGGCGCCGTGGCCTCGCGCACCGCCTGTTCCATCGCACGCGACCTGCGCCGCGAGACCTTCAACAAGGTCATGCACTTCTCGCCAGCCGAGGTGGGCAAGTTTAGCCAGGCCTCGCTCATCACTCGCTGCACCAACGACATTCAGCAGATTCAGATGGCCGCAACCCTGTTTATCCGCATGTGCCTCATGGCGCCCGTCATGGGCATCGTCGCCGTCATGCGCGTCCTGGCCAACCACACCGGCCTGGAGTGGACCATCGCCGTGGCCATCATCGCGGTCTCGGCCGTCGTCGGCGTGCTTATGGGCCTCACCATGCCCAAGTTCAAAAAGATGCAGAGCTTTGTGGACCGCGTGAACCTTACCGCCCGCGAGCTGCTCGACGGCCTTATGCCCATCCGCTCGTTTAACCGCGAGGAGCATGAGCTCGAGCGCTTTGACCAGGCGTCTCTCGACCTGATGACCACGCAGCTCTACACCAACCGCGCCATGAGCTTTATGATGCCGCTCATGATGCTCGTCATGAACTGCATCACCGTGCTTATCGTCTGGTTTGGCGCGCAGGGCGTGTCCGACGGCGTGATGCAGGTCGGCAACATGATGGCGTTCATCTCCTACACCATGCAGATCGTCATGGCGTTTATGATCCTCACCATGGTTTCGGTTATCCTGCCCCGCGCCGAGGTCGCAGCAGAGCGCGTGGAAGAGGTCATCACCTGCCCCACGAGCATCAACGACCCTGCCTCGCCCAAACTGCCCGCAGCCAGCGCGCCGCGCGGTGAGCTCACCTTCCGCGACGTGAGCTTCCAGTATCCCGATGCCCGCGCCGACGTCATTAGCGGCGTGAACTTCACCACGCATGCCGGCCAGATGCTCGGCATCATTGGCTCCACGGGCTCGGGCAAGTCCACGCTTGTGCAGCTGATTCCGCGCCTGTACGACGTCACGGGCGGCAGCATTTCGCTCGACGGCATCGACGTGCGCGACATGACCCTTTCCGAGCTTCGCCGCCGCATTGGTTATATTCCGCAGCAGGGTCGTCTGTTCTCGGGTACCGTCGAGAGCAACCTCAAGTTTGCCGGCGACATGGTGAGTGACGAGGATATGCGCCAGGCAGCACGCGTCGCACAGGCCGAGGACTTTATCGCCGAGCGTGAGGGCGGCTACGGCTCCCCCATCAGCCAGGGCGGCTCCAATGTCTCGGGCGGCCAGCGCCAGCGTCTGGCCATCGCCCGCGCGTTGGCCAAAAAGCCCGAGGTCGTGGTGTTCGATGACTCGTTTAGCGCCCTCGACTACAAGACCGACGCGCGCCTGCGCGAGGAGCTGGCCAAAAACGTTACCGACGCCGCACTCGTGGTCGTGGCCCAGCGCATCGCGACCATCATGCACGCCGACCAGATCATCGTGCTCGACGACGGCCACGTAGTGGGCACCGGCACGCACGAGGAGCTGCTGCGCAGCTGTCCGGCGTACCTGGAGATTGCACAGTCGCAGCTTTCCGCCGAGGAGCTGGGGCTTACCCAAGAAGAAATTGCAGCCGTCATGGAAGGAGGCGAGCGCTAATGGCAGACGAGACCAAGACTCAGATTCCCAAGCCCACCCGTCAGCGTGGCCCCATGGGCCGCATGGGCGGCATGCGTCGCGGCGAAAAGGCCAAGGACTTTAAGGGCACCATGAGGCAGCTGCTCGGCTATATCGGCCAGCACAAGATTGCCGTGTTTGCCGCCGTCGCCTTTGCCGTGTGCTCGGTCATCTTTAACATTGTGGGGCCCAAGGTGCTCGGCCAGGTTACGACCAAACTGTTCGAGGGCCTGGTTGCCAAGGTCGACGGCACCGGCGATGTTGACTTTGATTGGATCGCCAAGACGCTCGGCTTTTTGCTCTGCCTGTATCTGGCAAGCTCTGTTTGCAGCCTCATCCAGGGTTGGCTCATGACCGGCGTCACACAAAAGATTTGCTACCGCATGCGCAAGGAGATTGCCGCCAAGATTGCCGTCGTGCCGATGAGCTACTTTAACGGCCACAGCAAGGGCGACGTGCTCAGCCGCATCACCAACGACGTCGATACGCTGGGTCAGTCGCTCAACCAGAGCGTGACGCAGCTTATCACGTCGGTGACGCAGATTGTCGGCGTGCTCGTCATGATGCTGTCGATCAGCCTGCCGCTCACCGGCGTCACCGTGCTCACGCTGCCGGCAGCCGCGATTATCCTAACCGTAATGATTCACTTCTCGCAGCCGTACTTCCGCGAGCAACAGCAAGTCCTGGGCACCGTCAACGGCATTATCGAGGAGGACTTTGCCGGCCAGAACGTCATTCAGGTGTTCGACCGCGCCGAGGCCTCGATCGAGGAGTTCGACCGTCAAAACGACCGTCTCTTTATTAGTGGCTGGCGCTCGCAGTTCCTATCGGGCCTGATGATGCCGCTTATGAGCTTGGTGGGCAACATGGGCTACGTGGGCGTCGTCGTGGTGGGTGCGCAGCTCGCGCTGACCGGCAATGCCACGCCCGGCGACATCCAGAGCTTTATCCAGTACGTGCGCAACTTTACGCAACCCGTGCAGCAGCTGGGCAACGTGAGCAACACGATGCAGTCGATGGCCGCCGCAACCGAACGCGTCTTTGAGTTCCTCGCCGCGCCCGAGGAGGAGCAGAAGGCCGACGCCCAGATTCCCGAGAAGCGCCCCGGCCACGTTGAGTTCGACCACGTCAAGTTTGGCTACACGCCCGACAAGACCATCATCCACGACTTTAGCTGCGAGGCGCAGCCCGGTCAGACCATCGCCATCGTCGGCCCCACCGGCGCCGGCAAGACCACGCTCATTAAGCTGCTGCAGCGCTTCTACGACGTGGACGGCGGTTCGCTGCGCGTCGAGGGCGTCGACGTGCGCGACTGGGACCGCGCGGCACTGCGCGGCGAGTTTGCCATGGTGCTGCAGGATACCTGGCTGTTTAACGGCACCATCCGCGAGAACATCCGCTACGGACGCCCCGATGCGACCGACGCCGAGGTCGAGGCCGCCGCACGCGCCGCACGCTGCGACCACTTTATCCATACGCTCGCCGGTGGCTACGACTTTATGATCAACGAGGAGGGCACTAACCTGTCGCAGGGTCAGCGCCAGCTCGTGACCATCGCCCGCGCCATTTTGGCCGACCGTCCGGCGCTGATTCTGGACGAGGCGACCTCCAACGTCGATACCCGCACCGAGGAGCTCATCCAGCGCGCCATGGATGCGCTGATGCAGGGCCGCACGAGCTTTGTCATCGCGCACCGCCTGTCCACGATCCGCAACGCCGACGTGATCTTGGTAATTCGCGACGGCGACATCGTCGAGAAGGGCACGCACGACGAGTTGCTCGCCCAAGGCGGCTTCTACGCCGACCTGTACAACTCGCAGTTCGACGAGGCGGCGTAAAACCGGCGGCAAACAACCGCAATACCCAAAAACGGGGGCGCAGAATGAACTGTGCCCCCGTTTTTGTTCTGCGGCCCTCGAACCGCCTCCCCCGGGACCTGATTAACGGCCTCCCTCAAGGCCCCGTGGACAAAAAATGGCAAATATGAGTACTGTCACCTTTTTAGTAGCAGCCAAAACTGCCGCAAACAACCTCTTTGCGGCCTAGATATGCCTTCAAATTGATCAAAATGCCCGGCAGCATGCTTCTGTGTGCCAACGTTAAAGAACATATTTACTGTTGTGTCTATTATCTTGTAAGATCGATATGATACTACGCTAGCAACAGTACTCATATTTGCCATTTTTTGTCCACAGGGTATGCCGCAGAAGATCCAACTTGCTCCAGCGTGCCGTACGTTGGCCCCCCTTCCGGCGAGCGCCGACATTTCCCCAGATAAAACCGACCAAAATAAACCTGTCCCTTTTCGGCAGGTTTCACTTGCACTTTAGCGTGCGACAGCGGATAATGCCGAGCATTCGAGAATTCGCCAATTGTTGCCGTTAATTGATAAAGGAGGCCCCATATGGCCATGGAATTCAAGCGCAGGTTGCCGATCCCCATGGAGATCCGCGAGGAAATGCCGCTTTCCGCCGAGCTTACCGCCAAAAAGCAGGCATTCGACGCCGAGGTCGCCAAGGTCTTTACCGGCGAGGACGCACGCAAAGCGCTCATCATCGGCCCGTGCTCTGCCGACCGCGAGGACTCGGTGCTTGAGTACATGAACCGACTGGCCAAGGTCGCCGAAGAGGTCAAGGACAAACTCATCATCATTCCGCGCGTCTACACCAACAAGCCGCGCACCAAGGGCACTGGCTACAAAGGCCTGCTGCACAACCCCGACCCCGAGGCGCCCGATGACCTGCTCGAAGGCGTCAAGGCCATCCGCCACATGCACCTGCGCGTCATCGAGGAGACCGGTTTCTTTACCGCCGACGAGATGCTCTACCCGTCCAACTACCAGTACCTCGTCGACTTGCTGAGCTACGTTGCCGTGGGCGCGCGCTCGGTCGAAAACCAGGAGCATCGCCTGGTGTCGAGCGGCATTTCGGTGCCCGTCGGCATGAAGAACCCCACCGCCGGTTCCACCACCGTCATGCTCAACTCCATCTACGCCGCCCAGGCACATCAGAGCTTTATCTTCCGCAACTGGGAGGTTGAGTGCGACGGCAACCCGCTCGCACACGCCGTCATGCGTGGCTACATCGGTCTCGACGGTCGCACCTACCCCAATTACCACTACGAACACCTGGAACGCCTGGCCGAGCGCTATACCGAGCATGCCGGCTACGCCAACCCGGCGGCGGTCATCGACTGCAACCACGACAACTCGGGCAAGCGCCCGCTGGAGCAGTACCGCATTTGCAAGGAGGTGCTCGACAGCTGCCGCCGCAACGAGTCCATCTCCAAGCTGGTCAAGGGCTTTATGATCGAGTCCTACCTGGAGGATGGCAATCAGCCAGTCGATGGCGGCGTCTTTGGCAAGTCGATCACCGACCCGTGCCTGGGCTGGGAAAAGACCGACTACCTCATCCACGAGATCGCGGAGCGGGTGTAGGTTACGGCGTTTTACCAAACGCCGTAACCGGCCGACGCTGCAAACCCGCCAGAGCGGCAATCTGCCTTTCAGCTTCGACGGCATGACCAAAAGGTCAATGCCGCCTCGCTTCAAGGCACCTTGCTCGCTCTGACGGGTTTTCGCTGACGTTTTTATACCAGCATCGTTACCAAAGCTGGCACTTGGGGACGCTCCTTTTGGGGTAGTCGTTGGGGACGTTCTTTAATGACTGGTCGTTTAAGAACGTCCCCAACGACTACCCAGAATGAGAGTGGATAATCTCCCGTTTTTGGCCTATACCAGCGCTAAAAGTGGGAGATTATCCACTCTCATCGAGCAAGTGTCCGAAAATCCGCCCTCATTCCTTCTTAGGGCCCTCCGTCCCCGAGGTATCGTGGCTCGTCTGCCGAATGATTGATGCGGGCGCTCTGCGGCCATGTCACACTCAGAGGTGGCCTGACCCAACTTGGAAGGAGCCTCCATGAGCCTTGACAACGTAACCCTGCGCGCCGCCACGCTCGATGACCTGGCCGGCATCGCCGCCATCTACAACCAGCTGTGGTGCAACACGCTGCGCAACCGAGGCGACGTCGAAGCCGCCGATTTCTGTGCGCGCTTTAACATCGCCATGCAGCTGCAGCGCTCCCCCATCGCGCTCGTCGCCGAGGCTGAGGGCCGCATTATCGCCGCCTGCTGCATCGGCATCTTCGAGGACGGCAAGCCGCGCACCAATCCCACGTGGGAGCCCTGCTATAACGAGATGTTCGCCCAGGCAACCGAGATGGCAAAGACCGCCGATGCCAAGCTCGAGGGCTCGCTCTTTGGAGACAGCCGCGAAAAGGCCACAGCGGATCGCTTTGCCGCCACAGGCAACGAATATGCCCAGGGTCAGCTCAACTTGATTATCATTGTGCCTGAATGGCAGGGCAAGGGACTCGGCCGCGAGCTCATCGACCTTGCGCGCGCCGAGCTCGCCAAGGCAGGCTGCACCAAATTCTTTCTGATGAGCGACTGCAACTCCGACTGGCAGTTTTACGAGCACCTCAACATGAAGCGCATCCTAGAGGACCACAGCCAAGACACCGGTGACGGATTTATCGTCTATATGTACGGAGGCACGCTCTAAGTACCCCTTCAATCAAGGTGCGCCGGGCACCCGGCCCTTGGCCTCTGCCCAGGAATAACCCAGGGGGCCGGACCGCCCGTCCCTAAACCTGCCCGACAGCGCGATATCTCGTCGCCCGAGCGCGCCCCTCTTTAACGAGTGCGCCTTCCTCAAGCAAACCGTTGATAACCCGCAGCGTCACGTCGCGCCCAGTTCCCAGAGCGTCCGAAGCATCCTGGCGCGTAAAACCGCGGGGCCGCTCAAGGGCAAAGCGAATCAAGGCGCGAGCGTATCCACCACGTCGCTCGTCCGAGACATCCTGTAGCATCGCGGACGCCTTGCACGCAACATCAAAGCCAAGCTCCTCCACGAGCTTGGCACGCACCTCGTGGCCGCAGTCGCCATTCATCGACACGTGCCCCTCTCGCTGCGCTCGCACGGATGCAAACGCCTGCGAAACATCGGGCGGCAGCGCCCCTTCCCGCTCGAGCTGCTCATAATCGCTGTAATCCCCACGCAAGTTGGGACCGCTATTGCCACGAGGCGTCAGATAGGAATTGCGCACGGCGTTGACGTTGGGCAGCGACAACCTAAACATTGCAGGGTAGGCGCAGACTTCGGGTTCCAACCCTTCCGCCTCATAGAGCGCACGGATCCCCTTGAGGCCCGTTCCAAACGCCTCAACCATCCCCAGACGCAAAAAGAGCAGTTGCAGCTTTGGATTCCGAGCGTCCGAGCCGCCCGCAAGCGCCTCCTCGACGCTGATGTGCTGCGGCCCTCCCGCATTGGTAAATTCAAGCGCCGTACGGCTCATCTTGATAAGAGACGCCACCGAAGATTCGTAGTCGCGATGGATAAACAGGTTCAGAATTCCCTCTCGAACAGCCTCGCGGGGATAGTCGTCCTTATCTATGCGATCGAGCCTTCCCGGCACAAAGTACATACGCGTCGCGTTCGATATATTGAGGAACCGTTCGATATCCTCTATCTGCCTGAAGATCGAGCCCTCGCCATCCTGACGGTCGATAAACTCGGTATACGCATCGTCGTTGAAGAGGCCAGCGCGGACTGCAAAGGGGTTTTGATCAGAGACCAGCAGTGCCAAATTGGTGTAAAAGCCCAGCTCATCGATAAGGCCGAGATTCTTTTGCGAGGTTTGGTCAAACGTAATCTCCGCGCGCCTAAAGGCCCGCTCGGCTTCAAAAAACGTCAAGCTCTGTTCATGAGAGCGCGCGGTCTCAAAATAATCGCCGTCGGTGCGCTTGATCATCGAGCGGATCTGGGCCATCTCGATGGGCACGTTGGCAGGACCCAGGCGCCGATATACCCCGGCGGGAACAAATCCCTTCGAACGCAGGCAGTACGGCTTGTGAGGACCCGCTTCAACCTCGATTTTCACCAACGCCGCGCCATCGATGTCCAGTGCGGAGACCGTCGTGATTTCAGAAACGTCGGGATACACGCCATCGGTTATTGCATTAGAGCATTGAAGCATGGTGGCATCGATATCGTCCACGCCGATGATGCTGCCAAAATCGTCGATTCCGATATACAAGGTACCACCATTTGAATTGGCAAACGCCACCACAGCTTTGAGCAGTTTAGGGGTAAATGTGCACTTGAACTCCACGGTCTCACTTTCAACAAGCTGCATGCTACCCCCTATCATCGACTATCGACGATTCTAGACCAACTATCGACGATAAGCAAGGCCTCTGGTACCCTCGCTTAGACCCGAGTGCCCGCGTGCAACGCTGCCCGCCGCACGCAAAAGGGCCCGCCAGCGTGTGCGCCAGCGGGCCCCAGGTCATATCGACACTACCCCGTGTGCCTGCAACCGCATCTACTTGCAGCGCGCCTTGGGCTGCTGCTGGGTGATGCAGTGAATGTTGCCGCCGCCGTAAATAACCTCGCGAGTCATGATACCGATGACTTCACGGTCCGGATAAGCAGCCTGGATATCCTTGAGCGCCTGGGCATCGTTGGGGTCGCCAAACTGTGGCACCAGCACCGCCCCGTTGATGGGCAGGAAGTTGAGGTAGCTCGGCTCGAAAGCGTCCTCGGGAGTACGCGGCAGCACACCCTCGACCGGATCGATGGTCGATGCCTCCTCCTCGGTCATATATACCGAGGTCGCAGGCATAATCACCTTGTGGATCTTAAGCTTGCGGCCACGGGCATCCGTCATCTCGGAAAGCGTCTTATACGCCTCTTGGCACTCCTTGTAGAACTTATGGTTGGGATCATCGGTCCACATGCAGCAGACCTCGCCGGGCGCACTAAAGCATGCGACGTCGTCCACATGACCGTTCGTTTCATACGGATCGATACCGTCCTTGATCCAGATAACCTTCTCGATACCGAGATACTCAGAGAGCTTCTCCTCAATCTGCTCCTTGGTGTACTGCGGGTTGCGGTCCTCGTTGAGCAGACACATCTCGGTGGTCACGACGGTGCCTTGACCATCACAGTTGAACGAGCCGCCCTCGAGGATATAATCCTCGGGACGATAGCGGTTAATCTGCTCGAGCTGTGCCACCTGCAGGCCAATGGAAGCGTCCTTGTCCCACGGGAAATACAGGCCGTCAATGAAACCGCCGTAAGCATTAAAGTGGAAGTGCGAAAGAGCAACCTCACCATTGTCATTAACGAGGAACGCCGGGCCGGGGTCGCGAATCCAGCTGTCGTTGTACTCCATGTGGATAACGCGCACGTTCTCAACGCCGTCGAAGATCTCACACACCGCGGGGAAGTCTTCGGTGTTGACGCCCACAGTGATGGGCTGAAAACGTGCAATGGTCATGATGATCTCGGTGAAGACCTTCTGCGCCGGCTTGGCGCCGCAGCGCCACACGTCGGAGCGGTGCGGCCACAGAATCCAGGTGCGCTCCTGTTCCTCATACTCGCCGGGCATATAGAACCCGTCCTTCTTAGGCGTGGATTCACTCTCATAGATGGTCTTCATTTCAAGCTCCTAAATCTCGGTGCTTTTGCTTGACGAGACCATGATGCAGCCGTAGCCAGATGTCCTCAATGGTCCCTCGAGCCCCTTTCAGCGACCGACGGTATACCATTCGCTGACCTAAAGTTCTATTCAGGCCGAGAACATGACATACTGGGTTCCACAATGGAAAGGACGCCCTATGCCCCCATGCAATAAACAGCAGACTATTGAGTTGGACAGTACGACCTGGACTGCTCTCAACGAGCTCGCGCTTGCAATCCACGCATCACACGGTGTCGATAAGCTGCAAAAGGAGACCCTCGAGGGAACGACAGGGCTCGTGCCCCATCGGATCGCCATGTTCGACCTGATCGAGGCGGCGGGCAGTGATGTCCCACGTTACGTCCACCCCGCAAGCAGCGGAATGGACGACCGCGCACTGAGCGACTACTACAACCGCTACGCCGCGATGGACTATACAACATGGAGCTTTGACTTACATAAGGTCGGCGTCTACCGCGACCTCGACCTCGTCGACGTCGAGCGACGCGATGCCACTCCCATCTATCGCAAATGGATGGAACCGCAGGGCGTCTACTTTGGCTGTACGGCCACGCTCGCGCACAACGACAGGCCGCTAGGAAGCATCACCCTGTTTCGCGAACGCACAGCCGGAGACTTCACCGACACCGAGCTCGCGATCCTGCTCGAAATCGCTCGGCACGCGAGCCTCGCGCTCGCCAACCTCTATCCTCGGGGCATTAAACTCACCCAGACAGAAGACACAAACCAGCTGAATGCTTTCATTACAGAGCACAATATCCAACCGCGCGAAGCCGAAGTCATGCGGCTCATGCTCGACGGCAAAACGAACAAACAGATGGCAAACGAGCTATTCATAAGCGAGTCAACCGTCAAGAAGCATGTCAACGCCATCTATCGCAAGCTCGGCGTCAGCAACCGCCTGGGCCTCATGACTGCCACGCGAAACATCCCGCGATAAAAAGGGCGCCTTCCATACGGAGACCGCCCTTTGATTTCGCCATTTGAATTATTGTCGGCTCTGGCTCAAAGAGTAGACAGGTTTATTTTGGCAGGTTTTATCTGGGCAAATGTCTGCCGCCACGAGGGAGCTGCCTTCCATCGCGGCGGTCTTCTAGCAGAAAAACCAAGTGAGCAGGCTTTTTGTAGGAGACCAAGCACGCCCCAAAACGCCACAGCTCTGACCTGCGGTTTTATTGAGTATTTGTCGCGGTGTGCTCGGCATATCCAAATAAGTCTACTCACTTGCATCTGCCCATCCCCTTTGTGGTGGTTTGGAGCTCTCCTCGGCGGAATGCTAGACTGGCGGCGTATACATTCGCGCCAAAACACGGGTCGCATGCAAGAAAGGAGATGCCATGGCGCCTATCGCACCGCTCAAGATGCTCGTCGCTCCTGCCGCCAAGACCATCGCCCGCCTGAGCGACTCACTCACCTACGAAGATATCCCCTGCGTTGTCGACGAGCGTACGGACAGTTGCCCTTACCTGGGCCACGTCCCCTACTTTGCGCCTAAGCTCGCTTCTGATCCCGAGCACCGCGAACAGTAATCCAAGATGCAGCCAGCGCCGCACAACTCGCGGCGCTACTGTTTTGGTGCGAAGCGACCGGTCCCCCTTGCGCCAACGCCGGGATTATCGACGCTGCGGCCGCGGCGCGATATGAGGCGCGAAACCTCGCCCAGCAACACGCCGATCACCACTCCCATGAGGATCGGCAACTTTGACATCTCGGCGGGCGAGCTGTTAAGCGGCACGATTGTCGCAACAATGGAAAGCACGAGCTCTACCACCGGCACCGCAAGCGCTACCGCAAGCACCTTGCCCTCGAAGGGCGCGCGGAACACACGCGGGCGGTCGTCGTATTTGCGCAGGCGCCAAAACGCCGGGAACATCGGGATATAGCTCATGAGCAGAAAGACGACGTTCATCGAAAAGAAGACCCAAAAGACGTCGGAACCCTCGCCCAGCGGAATCTGAAGTAGCAGCACCAAGCTGGCGAAACAACCGTTAATGAGTGCCGAGCCGTCTGGCATGCCGGTCCTCTTGGACACCAACGCAAAGGGACGCGGCATGTTGCCATGGCGCGCGGCATAGCTCGCCACGTTGTTGACGCCAAAGCTCCAGCAGATCATGTTGGCGAACAGCGTCACCAAAAAGGCCACGCCCACGACCATCGTCAGCGGGTGAGCGCGCCCCACCATGGCGGCGACCGCATCCACAATGCCCGAATCGAGCGAAAGCTGCTCGGTGGGAACCGCAGCCCCAATGCCGATGCCGCAAATGATGTAGATTGCCGCAATGGCAACGCCACCGGCGATAACCGCTTTGGGGATATCGCGCGACGGGTTTTTCATCGTGCTGGCAAAGGTCGCGACCACCTCAAAGCCCATAAAATTGAAGAGGATGATCGAAAGATACGTCAGTGAGTTAGTGTCTCCCAGATCGGGGACAAAGGTCTTAAGCGACATGTCGTTGGCAAAGCCGTTGTTGCAGGCAAACCAGATGCCGACGATTCCCACCACGGCGGTAATGAGCACCTTGATGACGGCGCCGCCATCCATGACCCAATCGGCCTCGGCCACCGGCTGCATTGCCATGACCGTGACGCCCCACACAAAGGCAAGCTCGATGGCAATTCGGACCCCAAGCGAAAATTCGATGCCCCATACCGCATTGATGACACTGGGAAACATGCAGGCGATACTTGCCACCCACAGTGGAAAGTTGACCCAATAGCACCAGGAGCAGCGGGCGCCCCAACGGTCGCCCAAGCCCAGGCGAACCCAATCGTACAGGCCGCCCTCGGAATCGAACGCCGTACCGAGCTCGGCCACCACCAGGCCATAGGGAAGCAAAAACGTAATGATGAGGAAGATCCACCAGAAGAACTGCACGTTACCCATGGCAGATGCCGGAGCGGCCGCCTCGATGGTAAAGACAACGCAGATAACCGAGAGGATGACCTCGAACAGGGAGAACTTTTTACCTGCCACGACGCGCTCCCCCTACAGCAAAAAGGATGGCATCTGTACCGAAGGCGCAGCCCAAGGTAGGGTTGCAGGCCGCGTCACCGGTGCAGGTGCCATCCCAAAGAGAAGAGAGGATGCAATTGTTGGACCAACGCTCGCGGAACAGGCGCGTGTAGATAACGATACGCTGGTACATAGATACTCCGATCAAAACGGTCGCGCTCGCAACCGGAAACTTTCGGCAATTGGGCACGCGTCTGACCTGGGATATTCAAGCGAACAATTGGCCTAACCCGCAATAAATCCCAGATCAGACGCGTACTCAATCAAAGAGGCGGGCACTCCGAAGTGGAGGCAACGGAGTGCCCAAAGAAAAACCCAGCCGACCAAGACATCAAGTGACCAGACCATCAATGCCCCAAGATGGTCACGGTGCGATTCACCGACTGTCCGATTGATCGGCTGGGTTTCTGAGGTGCGGCAGATTCCCGTGAAAGTGGAGCGCCGCGTACTTTGGTACGCAAGCGACGAATGAACGGGAAGGTGCCGTGCCTCAGGAAGCCAGACAATTACGCGGACGGCTCCTGCTGCGTAATGCAGTGGATGTTGCCGCCGCCGAAGACGACCTGCTCGGACTGAACGCCGACGCACTTGTAGACGCCCTCGCCCCAGACCTCGTCGTAGATCTTCTGGAGCGTGTCAACGGCCAGCTGGTCGTTCTCGTCGCCGTACTGCGGGACGATAACGCCGTGGTTGGTGACCAGGTAGTTCATGTAAGAGGCGATCAGCGGCTCGTCGGGGACGCGCGGCTCGGCGTTCTCGTCGGCGTCGATGGTGTCGCAGGAGGCCTGGTCCATGAACAGCGGGTTCACGGGCATGCAGAGCTTGTAGACCTTCATCTTGCGGCCCTTGGCGTCAACGGCGTTGGAGAGGGTCTCGTAGGCGGCGTGGCACTGCTCGTAGAACGGATACTCGGGATCGTCGGTCCAGATGCAGGCCATGACGCCCGGGGCGATGAACGTGGCGACGTCGTCGATGTGGCCGTTGGTCTCCTCGGGGTCGATGCCCTCCTTGACCCAGATGACCTTCTCGACACCCAGGTAATCCTTGAGGTGCTCGTCCATGTAGGCGCGAAGCTCCTCGCTCCAGGGCTCAAACTTCTTGTGGTACTTGGGCCAGATGGACTCGGGATCCTCTTCCTCCTCGAGCACCGCAGAGCAGGTGCGGCCCGGGGAAAGCAGGCACTGGTCGGTCACGACAAGGGTGCCCTCGCCGTCGACGGTGATGGAGCCGCCCTCGAGGATCATGTCATCGGGACGATAGCGGCGGCAGCCGGAGAGCTCAGCCATCTTGAGGGCGATCTGCTCGTCCTTGTCCCACGGGAAGTACAGGCCATCGACGAGGCCGCCGTAGGCGTTGAAGTGCCAGTGGTTGGCGCGCTTCTCGCCCTTGCCGTTGATGACGTAGGTGGCGGCGGTGTCGCGGAACCAAGCGTCGTCGGTGGTCATCTCGATGACGGTGACGTTCTCGTCGTTCTCGAAGACGGCCTTGCAGTTGGCGTAGTCGACCTGGTTGGCGCACATATAGACCGGGGTGAACTCGGAGATGGCGCGGGCGATGGCGGCATACTGCTTCTGGGCCGGCTTGGCGCCGTGGGCCCAGGTGTCGGTGCGGTGGGGCCAGCCCATCCACACGCGATCCTGCGGGGCGAACTCGGCGGGCATGAAGAAGCCGTCGGCCTTGGGGGTGGACTCGGACTCGGTGATCGTACGCATAAGATTTCCTCCAAATCGAACGATCGCTTGCTGCGGGCGGGTTACCCGCAGCCTAAAACCAAGAGATGGTAGGCGCCCGTTCCCCGGCAAAGGTCGGGGCGCCCGGTGCCGGTTTTCACGGAATCGCACCGGCAAGCGACGACGTAACCAAGTGCGCGGAGACAAAACGCACGAAGGATACGGAAGAGAGATTGGGGTGGGCGGTGGTTACCGGAGCTATCGCTCACACCCACCCCGGGGGAATGGTTAGCAAACCTGTCGCTTGGGCACGCCTCCGAAGAGGCTAGAGTGCCCGGAGTCGGGAGCGACAAGCCCGACGAAGCGCGCGTTGGTACACGAGGAGGGTTGGAGCCCCAGAACCGGGTGCTCTAGTTCTCCTCGGCCTCGGCGGCCTCCTCAGCGAGACGCTGGGCTGCGAGCTCAGGGGTCAGACCCTTGTACTCTTCCTTGCGGCCCTTGGCGCTGACGACGCGGACGACCTCGCCGATGAGCACGAGCACGATGAAGATGACGATCATCGGGAGCTTGTCGCCAATTTCAGCGGCGGAGAACGGAACCAGGGTTGCGACGATGGCCAGGACCAGCTCGATGCAGGGAATGGCCAGCATGACCTTCATCATGGCGCCCTTAAACGGGAACGTGAAGATGCGCTCACGGTTCGGGTCGTTCTTACGAAGGTTGAGGAACGCCGGGAACATCGGGATGTAGGTCAGCAGCAGGAAGACGACGGAGGTGCCGAAGAGCATCCAGAAGACACCGTTGGAGATGGCGTCGATGGGAACGAGCTGCAGGCACAGCACCAAGGAGGCAACGATGGCGTTGACCAGGTTGGCGCCGTTGGGCATGTCGTCATCCGAGATCATCGAGGCGAAGACCTTGGGCATGTTGCCGTGCTCGGCAGCGTAGCGAGCGACTGAGTTGACGCCGAAGGACCAGGCAGCCATGTTGGCGAACAGGGTGATCAGGAAGGCGATGCAGATGACCTTAAAGATCATGGAGTCGCCCACCATGGTCTGGACTGCAACAATCATGCCGTAGTCGGGGTCGATGGAATCGGCCGGCACCGCAGCGCCGATGCCAAAGCCAGCGAACAGGTAGATCACGGCGATGGACAGGCCACCGACGATGATGGCCTTGGGGATATCGCGAGCGGGATCGGCCATGTCATCGGTCATGGTGCAGATGACCTCGAAGCCCATGAAGTTAAAGATGATGATCGACAGGTAGCCGAGAGCGTTGGTGTTGGTGAGCTCGGGCAGAAACGTGGTAGCAGACATGTCGTTCGCAAAACCGTTCTCCATGGCATACCAAATGCCCAGAGCGCCGACGATAACGGCAACGGCGACCTTGATGATGGCGCCACCGTTAAGGACCCACTCGGAGTCAGCCGCCTTGGAGCGGCCCATGAGGTAGACGATCCACACAAAGGCAAGATCGATACCCATCTTGGCGATCAAGTTGAACTCGACGCCAAAGACCATGCCCAAAATGTCGGGGAACATGGTAGCCAGCGAGGCGATCCACAGCGGGTAGTTAACCCAGTAGTAGTACGAGATGCGGGCGCCCCATTTGTCGCCCAGGCCATCGCGTACCCAGTCGTAAATGCCGCCCTCGCCGTCATAGGTGGTACCGAGCTCGGCGACAACCATGCCGTAGGGAAGCAGGAAGGTCAGGATCAGGAAGATCCACCAGAAGAACTGCTGGTTGCCAATGGCAGCAGCAGGAGCGGCGGCCTCGCAAACGAAGACGACGCAGATGATGGTCGAAATGACCGTCAAGAAGGAAAGCTTTTTCTTTCCGTCGCTCATGATGAGCTCCTTCGCTCAGTCTTGGACAGATCCGATGCCCTAAGGTATTAAGGCAATTGCTTGGGCCTCGGTGAGCGGGCGACAGGAGACGAGCATCCGCCGCCCGCAAACGTGCTTTTAGAAGCCTTGAGGCTTAGAGCTGCTCGAGAGCCTCGAGAGCGGCGTGGAGCTCAGCCTTGGCGGAGTACTCGACACCCTCGTCGTTGAGCGGGGTGCGCTTGCCCAGGGCGGCAAGGAGAGCACGGATGGAGTGCTTGCGGTTCTCGGCCTCGACCCAGCACAGGGAGCGCTCGGGATCGTCCATGACCTCGTCGACGACCTCCTCGTTGCGGGTGGCCGGCAGGCAGTGCATGAACTTGGAGTTGGGGCCGGCAAAGTTCATCATGTCCATGGTGACCTGATACTTGGGATAGAACACGTCCATGTAGCTCTCACCCGAGACCTCCTCGTCGTACAGGCCATACCACACGTCGGTGTAGATGAAGTCGGCGCCCTTGATGCACTCGATGTCGTCGGAGATGACGACAGAGCCGCCGGAGACCTTGCAGTTCTCCTCGGCGATGGCCATCATCTGCTTGCCGAACTCGGCGCGCTCCTCGACGGTGCCAACGTGCAGGCCGCCGTCGGGGATCTGGTGGCCCTTAGGTCCAAACTGGACAAACTTCATGCCGACCTTGGAGGCGATGAACATGAGGGAGACGCAGACCTGGGTGGCGTCGCCGATGAAGGCCAGGGTGCAGTCCTCGATCTTCTTGCCCTCGGGGAGGTTCTCGAGCATGGTCATGAGGTCGCCCATCTCCTGCGTGGGATGGTTGAACTCGGACATGCCGTTGATGACGGGCACAGCAGAGCCCTCGGCGAGGCCGACGACGTCCTTGTGACGGTCAACGCGAGCCATCATGATGTCGAGCAGCGAGCCCATAACGCGAGCGGTGTCGCCCAGGGACTCGTGGCCACCGAGCTGGATGGTGCCAGGGCCGTAGAACTGGGCGTGGCCGCCGAGGTCGGTCATAGCGGTCTCGAAGGAAAGACGGGTGCGGGTGGAGACCTGCTGGAAGATCATGCCAAGGCTCTTGTTGCGGAGCAGGTGCGGATAATAACCGTCAACCTTGATGGCCTTCTTCATTGCCAGGCCAAGATCCTCGATAGCCAGGATCTGCTCTTTGGTGAAGTCGTTGGTGTCGATGAAATCCTTAGGCAGTGCCATGTCGATTTCCTTTCCGCCGGTCTTGCCGACTATTACTATGAGGCGCTCGAACATCACGCCTCTTGTTGACAAGACCATCATTCACCCGTATGCAATTTTTACCTAGTTTATTCGGGATTAAAGACCGTTCACGGAGTTACACCCCCTCTAAACCAATATAAACCCGCAGGTAGCTGGCTTGCAGGGGGTTTACTATCTAGAACCGTGAACGGTATGCGGCTATCCTATATATCGGCGCCTAATCCGCGGTGAAACGACCGACCGGGGCATATATACCCCGGGGATTATATGGGGCCCAAACACAGATCAAATGAGACGGGACGGTGACAGATGAACACTCTGATGTTCTTCTATACCCTAGCAATACTCGTAATCTGTATTGTGACGGCAGTGCTTTCGCTTGCCGCCTATGCCTCGTCCCGTCGACGCTTCTTTATCTATGGCGGCGGCGTTTTTATTTGCTACGCCATCGAGATGACCGAGATCTTCTTTTTTGAATACACGTTGCAAAACCGAAGTTTTCCGGCCAATGACTATTACGCAATTACCATGCCTGTAATGCGGACCCTTGTGGCGACCGCTTCACAGGCTTTTATTTGGCTGATTGCCATGGACTTGCTCGACAAACATTCTAAAAAGCAGTTCGTTATCCCCGTCTTAACGTTTTTGCTGTGCGAGTCGCTGATTATCATCGCTGTCCCCTCCGGCCCCATGCATCAGTGGCTCTACTACACGATGCGTCAGGTATTCCTTGTCTTTGTGGGACTGTATATCTGTTGGACGGCTCATAAGAGTACAAAGGTTGAGCTGAAGGCACGCGTCAACAACCAGCGAAAGCACCTGATTATCGGTGCCATCCTGGTCGGTTGCATCGTTGCCGAGGATTTCTACAACATCCTTGTCGTCCCCATGAGTCTGGCGCCCTCTTGGCTGCAGCTATATCTGTCCGAGCGCAACTTTAGCGAAAACGTCTTTGCGTGCTACTTTGCAATTCTCCTGATTATCTACTCCTACCACGTGCTTTCAATCCGCATGCAGGAGGCGCCCGAGGAAAAGAACGTCAGCGATCTTGATCGACACATCGAAGAGCAAATGCCCTTCTATCGTAACGCCTACAGGCTCTCCAACCGTGAGACCGAAGTCATGCGCCTTGTTGTGCTGGGCAAGTCGAACCAAGAGATTGCTGACGAGCTATTCCTTGCCGTGGGCACCGTCAAGACTCACATCCACAACATCCTGGTCAAAACCGAACAGCAAAACCGCACGACGTTGATCCTTCACTTTTGGAAACGATAAAGTTATGCGGTTTTACCAAACCGCATAACAGCTCGACGCTGCAAGCGCCCCTAGGCGGCAATCTGACGTTCAATCGTTGGTCGCGTACCAAAAGTACGCTTCCCTCCTCTTTCACGTCACCTTGCTCGCTTAGGGGCGTTTTCGCTGACTTATGCTCAACCTACGATAATTCCGAGCTGAACGAGTTACTCGCTGTAGCGGGTGGCGATGGCAGCTTGTACCATGCCGGCGCTCATCAGGTAGGTCACAAGGAAGTAGCCACCGTATGCTGCCAGGAAGATTGCACAGGTGAGGCCTACGGTGCCGCCGATGCTCATATCTCCGAATATGCTCACCAGCTCGATAATCACCTTGAGCGCCACAAAGGAGTGCGCCAGGCCCACTGCCAGCGGGAACAGGAAGAATACCGCTTGCTGCGCCATCACCGAACGGCGAATCTGGCGGTCGTCACAGCCGATCTGTGCCAGCACACGATAGCTGCGGCTGCCGTCGGCCACATTGGAGAGCTGCTGGATCGACAGTATCGCCGCGCACGCAACGACCAGCACAAAGCCAATGTAGATGGCCAGATAGCTAATCATGCCGTTCATCTGCGCCGCCTGCGTGTACATCTCGGAACGCGTGATGAAGACTCCCCACGACCCCGGCTCCTTGCCGTCAACGAGCAGATTGTCGAGCAAGGTGTATTTAATGCTCTCGTCTGCCTCGGTCGTATCCATACCCTGTTTGTAATTAACGAGCAGATTACTGGAATACGGCTGCAGATTAAGCTGGAACAGCAGCTCATCGGCTACGACCACGGTACCTGGATTGCTGCCCATCGCCGAGTTGGCGATGGCCGCCGTGTCCTCGTCCGACTTATCGGTTGCGGGCTTGAGCTCATGCCCGCCCAAGGTGAGGGTATGGCCGCCGGCCATGTATTTGGTGTACAGGTCGCCCAGCTCACCGCCCATATCACACGTGAGCAGATACTGGTCCCGGCCAATGCTCACCGGCTCCTCGCCCATCATCTGGCGCAGTTTGTTGTACTGGCTCGCCGGCGTCACATACAGACCCATCGCATCGGCGTTGCTTCCCTCGAGCGCCTTGGGAAGCTTTTCCCCCATGGCCTTGCACATCTCACTCGCCACCACCGAGGGGCCCGAGCCGCCAAGCGGGTAACTCAGATACGAATCGATCTGCACATGCTCACCGGCAACATCGGCGATATTGACCTTTTTGCCGGTCTCGTCGTTGTTGTCCGCCGACTTGCCCTTAATACCGTCTGCAACGTTATCGGGATCGATACGATCGCCATGCCATGCAGCGTACAAATCGACCGTTTCATCGGCCAGCACCATGCGGTCGGCCTCAGACGGATTGACATACTCCTTGTAGTAGTCGAGCGTTTCGGGCGTGTAATAGACATACGTCTGAGACACGTCAACAGGGTTATAGCGCTCCAGGTTTTCGTTCATCACATTGGCAATAGACATACCGCACGTCACCGAGGTGATGGCCAAAAACAGGATCATCGCGATGACGCCCATCGAAAAGCACACCGTGTTGACCTTGGCCGAAAGCTGACGCACGGTAAACATATTGAGACCGCGCCAATACACGCTGCGCAGGCTCTGCAGCAGCTTGATAAGCATGCCCGAGAGTCCCCAGAACAGGGCAAAAGTGCCCACTGTAACCATAGCGGTCGTAATGCCAAACTGGCTCATGGCCTCTTGCAGCTTGCTGTCCGTCGCGGTTAACGGGAGCCCATCACGTAGGAGACGGTAATAGGCCACGCCCACAAGCACCACGCCCACGGCAAAGATGGCAATCGCGATCCAGGGGTTGCGTGTCTTGATGCTCTCGTTGCGACGCTCGGCACCCATAAGCTCGATGAGTTTGGTACGACGCACGGCGCGAAGGTTCAGCAGTAGCGTGAGCACAAACATCACGAGCATGCAGGCAAGGGTCAGGTTGAACGCATGCACCGAGAAAAAGAAGTGGAAATTGGCGATCTGTGTCTTAAAGAGCGAAGCCGTAAAGAACGTCATGAGCTGGGAAAGTCCCACACCCAGCACAATGCCGGCGACAAAGGCCACGACCGATACTATCACGGTCTCGAGCGCCATGATCGTGGCGACGCGCCCGCGCCCCATGCCGAGCACCTGGTACAGGCCAAACTCCTTTTTGCGGCGTTTCATGATGAAGTTATTGGCATACACCATCAAAAAGGCCATGACACCGGCCAAAAAGTACGTCAAGTAGCCGAGCATGCTGCCCATAACCTGCGCCAAGCCCTCTTCATCGATTCCGGCGATGTCGACCTGCATCGAGATGGTGTTAAAGGCATAGAAGACCGTGACGCCCAGGGTGAGCGTCAAAAGGTAGACGAGGTAGTCGCGGCCGGCGCGGCGGACGTTGCCCCAAGCGAGTTTACAGAGCATCGGAGCCCTCACCGCCCATCATGGCAACGACCTCCATAATGCGGTCGAAGAACTCTCGGCGGTCGGTGTCGCCGCGGCGCAGCTCGGTGAAGATCTTGCCGTCGCGAATAAACAGCACACGGCTTGTGTAGCTGGCGGCAAAACTGTCGTGCGTAACCATGAGCACGGTGGCGCGCAGGCGGCGGTTGAGGGCCTCCAGGCTCTCGAGCAGCAGGCGGGCGCTTTTGGAATCGAGGGCGCCGGTGGGCTCGTCGGCCATGATCATGGTGGGGTCGGTGACGAGTGCGCGAGCCGCGGCAACGCGCTGCTGCTGGCCGCCGGACATCTGGTAGGGATACTTGTCGAGCACCTGGCTAATGGACAGGCGCGCTGCCACATCCTGCACGCGGGTCGAGATCTCTGCCGAGTTTGTGCGGGCGATGGTGAGCGGCAGGGCGATGTTCTCGCGCGCCGTGAGCGTATCGAGCAGGTTGGAGTCCTGGAAGATAAAGCCGAGCTCCTCGCGGCGGAACTGCGAAAGCTTGGCCTGCTTCATGCGCGTAACGTCCTGCCCGTTGATGCGAATGGTGCCGCTCGTGGCGCTATCGATGGTCGACACGCAGTTGAGCAACGTCGACTTGCCCGAGCCCGAAGCGCCCATGATGCCAACGAATTCGCCGCGATTGACGGTAAAGCTGACGTCGTCGAGCGCGCGGGTCACGTTGCCCAGCGCTCCATATACCTTTTCGAGATGCGCGACCTCCAGTACCGGGGTCGCCATGTGCGTGGTTTGCATACCGAGTCCTTTCTTGCGATTAGTCTACGGCATCTATAGTCGCAGGGAGCCGAGTCGGCTACCATCGATATGGCTTACGCTTGCCTTACCGTTGTGTAAGGTAGGGATAGCTACCCTGTCACGCGTTGATGTTGAGAGAGGACTCCTGTTGAAGACTGTTCATGTTGCCGCTGGGATCATTCGCAAGGAAGGATCTGACGAGCTGCTTGCCGTGCAGCGCGGCTACGGCGACATGCAGGGACTTTGGGAGTTCCCAGGCGGCAAGCTCATGCGCGGCGAGACGCCCGAAGACGCCGTACGCCGCGAGCTCATGGAAGAGCTACAGGTCAAAGTCACCAACCTGCGCGATTTCTATACCGTTGAGTACGACTACCCCGATTTCCATCTCTCCATGGAGTGTTACTACTGCTCGCTCGCTGATGAATCCGATGAGCCCCAGAAGCACGACCGCCAGCTCGATATCCGCTGGATTCCGCGCACCTCGCTTGCCACCGTTGAGTGGATGCCCGCCGACAAGGGGCTTATCGATGCTCTGATTGAATTAAAGGAAGATCGGCTTGAGGCTAACGGCGCCGAGGCCACCGCGGCAGACGAATCTGCTACCAAGCCCAAACGTAAACCTAAGCGCCGCAGCAAAAGGCGTCCCAAGCCCGGCCTGCTGGACGGCATCGATACCTCGGACCTTTCCGCTGACGAGCGTGAACTCGTCCGCCGTCGCGCCGCCATCAAAAAGTCCATGAAGGGCAACAAGCGCGCCAACACCAGGCCCGAGCTGCTCGTACGACAGCGTCTGCGCGCAGCGGGCCTTACGGGCTATCGCTTGGAATGGAAGGTTCCCGGCAAGCCCGACATCGCCTTCCCCGGCCGCAAGATCGCCATCTTCGTCAACGGCTGTTTTTGGCATCGCTGCCCCAAGTGCAATCCCAGCCAGCCCAAGCGCAACGTTGAGTTTTGGGAGGCAAAGTTCCGTCGCAACGTTGAGCGCGACCGCACCGCCGTGGCAGCACTCACTCAAATGGGCTGGACGCCCATAACCATCTGGGAATGCGAACTCAAAAAGGACCGCATCGACACCACCATGGAAAAGGTCATCGAGCAGGTGCGCGCCGCAGAGCCGCAGCGCTAACAGCGAGCATTCACACGCTCCGTACGTCCGCGCCACATCCACGTCACAAACCTTAGAAAGCCCTTAAGCCCAAAACCTTTCAAGAGTGTTACTCAATACCTCTGACCTGCAGTTTCATCGTAACACCAAACCAGGTTAAGCCTTTCTTTAGCGCTTCTTTGCGGCAGCCGCGGCATAATACAGCCAACGCACGGGACCTAGCAGCACACCCCGTGCGCAACCTTTTGGTGGACATCGAGGAGGCCGCATAAGCATGCATTCTTCCAATGACGCAGCACAGCAGCCATCCCTAAAACATGCAGACCTTTTCTCCTTCCCCCCGACACAGAGAAACGGCCTCCTCGACTCCCCAACCTCACAGCAAAAACGCTCAACCGATCAAAGCCTCAACCTGCAGGCCTCATTAAAAAAGCTCCAAGCATCCCTAGACAAAACATTCCCCAACCAAGCTAGGGCATTCTAGCCCCTCATCAACAAAGCGCCCCGCGCGCCCCACCCTTCCAGCCATAACGCCACAAGGGCGATTGAGCAGGACGGCTTGGGCGGGTCCCCGTACTTAGTTTCCAAAATCATTCCGCAGCGCGAAGGCCCCCGTTGCCAACGCTTCGTAGAAGCGAGGCAACGGGGGCCTTCATGCGCGAGGACGTTTTGGAAACTAAGTACGGGGACCCGCCCAAGCCGTCCGGTGGGATCAGAGTACCCTTGCTGTTACTCCGCCTTGCCCACAGAGTTGAGGTTGGTCATGCGGATCTTAACCAGCTCGGTGATCTCGCGCATGCCCTCCTTGGCCGGCTTCTTGGGGTCGAAGCAGGCAGGGTTCTCGGCCATGTAGGCCATGAAGCCCTTGGTGTAGGCCTGACGCAGCTCGGTGGCGTAGTTAACCTTGCAGATGCCGTTCTTCACAGCCTCGGCAACCTGCTCATCGGGCACACCGGAGGTGCCGTGCAGAACCAGCGGCACGTCGACGGCGTCGCGGATGGCCTTGACCACGGACTGCTCGATGTGCGGATCGCTCGTGTACACACCGTGGCTGGTGCCAACGCCGATGGCCAGCGAGGTACAGCCGGTACGCTCGACGAACTCCTTGGCCTCGGCCGGATCGGTGTAGGGGCTCTCGCCCTCAACCGCAGGGCCGTCGTCCTCCTTGCCGCCAACCTTGCCGAGCTCGGCCTCGACGGGCACGCCCATGGCGCGGCCAGCGTCGGCGACGGACTTGGTCAGAGCGATGTTGTCCTCGAAGGACTCGTGCGAACCGTCGATCATGACGGAGGTGTAGCCCGTGCGGAAAGCCTGCATGCAGCGGTCATAGCCATCGCCGTGATCGAGGTGCAGGGCAACGGGCACGGAAGCGCGCTCGGCGGCAGCCTTGACCATGCCATAGAAGTAATCCAGGCCAGCGGTCTTAATGGTGCCCGGGGTGGTCTGCATGATGACGGGGGACTTGGTCTCCTCGGCAGCGGCCAGAACGGCCATAACAAACTCGAGGTTCTCGACGTTGAACGCGCCGACGGCGTAGTGGCCGGCCTGAGCGTCCTTGAGCATCTTTTCGGTGGTAACAAGTGCCATGAGCGTTTGCTCCTCTCCCTCGCCCGCATCTGGACATCGGGCGTAGTTGTTCACAAGGTGTTTTACCTTGCGTTTTGCTGCGCTTATTGTATGAAATTCAACGGGTATGCATGTGTGAGATATTGTCATCGCGCGAGGTCCAACCTTCATTTTTGAAAAGCAAACGGAAGGGGTCGAACCCGAGCGCGCGTGTTCGAAATTGAGTTTTGGGCCTTGATCATCTTTCTTTTATAGAAAAAGTAAGTAATCGAAAGGCGTTTTCTTACTTAAAAAGAAAATGAACGAAAATAGACTCAACACAATTCCTGCAAATTTCAGACGATGATGGAGCAGCTATGGCCCATGCAACAACCCGAGCTTTCGCCGATGAGCGTCGTTCCGCCATTATGGAAATGCTCGAACATAACGCCTCGGTGCAGGTAGCAGAAATCGCCCAGACCTTTGGCGTGTCCTCCGTTACCGCCCGTGCCGACCTAGACGCGCTCGCCGAGTCCGGCAAGCTGCGCCGCACGCATGGCGGCGCTGTGTCGCTCCAGAAGCGCCTGACCGTATCCACCCAGGATCGCCGTATCAACGTCAATGTTGCCGCCAAGCAGGCCATCGCACAAAGCGCCATCGAACTCGTCGGCAATGGTGACACCCTGCTCGTCGACTCGGGCACCACCGCGCTTGAATTTGTCCGCCTGCTCGACCAGCGCGACGGCATCACCGTCATCACGGCCGACATCACCATCGCCGATTATATCGACGAGAGCATGCCCTCGGTCGATGTCGTCATGCTGGGCGGGGCACTGCGCAAAGGTCATCGCTATCTGTACGGCCCACTTACCATGCAGGCGCTCCAAATGGTCCACGCCGATCTTGCCGTCATGTGCCCTGGCGCTTTTGTTCCCGGCTGCGGCTTTACGACCGACTTTCCGCAGATGGCCGAGACCAAAGCGGCTATGGTCGGTGCCGCCCGTCAAAGTGTCGCCCTCATGGACGCCAGCAAGGTTAACGGACGCGGCATGTACCGCTTTGCCGAACTGACCGATGTCAACACCATCGTGATGGACCGTGATCCCGACGATGCCGTCGCCACCTCAATCGCCGAGGCCACCGACGACGCCCGCCCGAACCTCATCATCGCCGGCGCTTAAACAAAAACCACCACAAAGGTGCCTGTCCCCTTTGTGGTGGTTTGAGCATTAAAAGTGAACGTATCGCTACTTGGAGAGCTCGTCAGCGAGGGCCTCGATCTGGGCGCGCGATGCGTCGTTGAGCGAACCCAGGACGGTCACTTTGTTCTGTGTCAGCGTGATGTCTTTCATGCCCTCGAGCTCCTTGGTCATAACCTTAGCGGCGGCAGGTGCCCAAGAACCGGCCTCGACGAGCGCCACGGTGCGGTTCTGGTAGGCATGCTCGGCGAGCGTGTGGATGAAGGTGCTCATAAACGGGAAGATCTCGCCCTGATAGGTGATGGAAGCGAGCACCAGGCGGTCATAGCGGAACGCATCCTCAACAGCCTCGGCCATGTCGTCGCGAGCCAGGTCAAAGACAGAGACCTTCTGGCCGCGAGCCTCGAGCGCAGATGCAAGCTCCTCAACGGCAGCCTTCAGATGGCCATACACACTCGCGTAGGCGATCGTGATGCCCTCGTCCTCGGGCTGATAGCTCGACCAGGTGTTATAGGTGTCGAGGTAGTAGCCCAGGTTCTCGGTCAGCACGGGGCCGTGGAGCGGGCAGATGATCTGGATATCCAGATCGGCAGCCTTCTTAAGCACGGCCTGCACAAACTTGCCGAACTTTCCCACGATGCCAAAGTAGTAACGGCGCGCTTCGCAAGCCCAGCCCTCGGGATCCTCGATGTCGTTGGCGCCAAACTTGCCAAAGCCGTCGGCACTAAAGAGCACCTTGTCGGTAGACTCGTAGGAGAAGAGCACCTCGGGCCAGTGAACATTGGGGGCACCGACAAAGGTTAGGCTGTGGCCGCCCAGGTCGAGCACGTCGCCATCTTTGACGACCATCTTGCGCTCGGGGAAGTCGGTGCCAAAGTAGTTGACCATCATGCGGAAAGCACCCATGCTGGCAACAATCTGCGCCTGGGGATAGCGCTCCATAAAGGCGGCGATACCGGCGGAGTGATCGGGCTCCATGTGATGGACAACCAGGTAGTCGGGCGTACGGCCATCGAGCACGGCCTCGAGGTTGCCGAGCCACTCGTCGACAAAGCCACCGTCGACCGAATCGGCGACAGCGATTTTATCGCCCAAGATAACGTAGCTGTTGTATGCCATACCGTTCTCGGACACGTCGTACTGGCCCTCGAACAGGTCAATGTCGTGATCGTTGACGCCAATGTAGCGGATATCCTTGGTGATCTCCATCAGGCAAAGCCTCCTAGATAGACAAAAAACCTGTCTATCATAACACTCGTCTTCATAGCCACGGCTATCTGCCAGCATCCTTATCGATTGTTATTGAGACGGAATATACCGCTGTTGACCTACAAAAACTATATGCGCGGCGCTGCTGTGCTATGTCGAATGATGAGCTGGCCGGGAATACGAATGGCAACGGTTTTGCCCGCCGTACCCGCCTCGGGAACCGCATGCTCGAATACCTCGCGTCCGCGCTGATGTAGATCGAATCGCACGGTCGTGAGCTCGTTGTGTGCCACAAAATCATCGAGCGAATCGTCGACGCCCACCACGCTCACGTCCTCGGGCACGCGCAGACCGCCATCGCGCAGCGCGGCGATCGCGCCGTTGGCCATCTGGTCGTTTGCCGCATAGATCGCCGTCATGGTGCGGTCGTGCTCGGCCAGATACCTGCCGGCTTCGTAACCGCTGTTGGCAGACCAGTCACCCTCGAGCGGCTCTACCGGCTCGATGTGTTTACGCTCGAGTGCATCTTGCCAACCGGCGCGACGAAATTGCTCGTCGACCGAAAAGGACGGGCCGCCAATATAGCGAATCTGCTCGTGCCCCAGCTCAAACAGATGATCCATAAGCAATAACGAGCAGCCGTAATGGTCGGAATCGACCGTGGTCACGCGCGGATGCGCGTACATGGTAACGATGACCGTGCCAATGCCCGGCAGTGGATCAAACGTCTCAAAATCAGGCGCCATGCGACTCATGCCGATAATGATGCCGTCCACCGGTAATGCGCCCATACGACGCGTGGCCTCGGCAAGCGAGAATTCCTCGGTCTTGGACATCTCGACCAGCGTGATGGCGCAATTATGCTCGCGAGCAGCGCTGGCGATGCCGTCGATCATTGAGAGGTTGCCAAACTTGGTGACATCGTTGATGCACAGGCCGACCGAATGGTAACGGCCATCGCGCAGCGAGCGACCGGCATAACTCGGACGAAAGCCGAGCTCTTGCATCGCGGCCTGCACGCGCTGGCGCGTCTGCTCGTTAACGTTGGGCAAGCCGTTGGCGACGCGCGAAACCGTCTGCTGCGAAACACCAGCAGCGCGGGCGACGTCGGCCATGGAGATCGGACGCGTACCTGTATCGTTGGACGGGCGCCTTGCCACTGGATCACCTTCACCCTTGCGAGATCTGAATAGCGTGAATACCAGCCCGGGCAGAAATACACCCCGCGCCGAGGCCCGCTATCGTCGGACGCATGTTAACGTACTCTACTTTTTCTATCTGCACCTCTTCTGCTTTATAAGTCCATACGGCAGTACCGTTCACGGCTGTATTTCTACCGATTACCAGATTCTCAAAAAGTGACAAGCGATGTGTTATGAGTACGTTAACATAGCCCGTACCGTGCGGCATCGTGAACACTTGGTTCATGTCGCTTCAAGTTGTTAACGTACTCATAACGACGCAAAACTCCCCGTGCGCGCCAAGGAAAGGACTCCTATGACCACCCCCGACGAAAAGACATTCGCCACGCTCACCAAGCTGTTTGAGGAGGAGTTTGGCCCCATCGGCGACCGCCAGGTGCTCTACGTGCACGCGCCCGGCCGTTCCGAGATCAGCGGCAACCACACCGACCACGAGGGTGGCCACGTTATCGCCGGCTCGCTCGATGTCGCCGTCGACGGCATCGCCGTGGCAACCGATTCCAACAAGGTTCGCGTAGCCGACGAGGGCTATCCCACCTTTGAAATCGCGCTCGACACGCTAGGCGTTCAGGAGTCCGAGAAGGGCACGTCCGCAAGCCTCGTGCGCGGTATGGCCCACGAGATTGCAGCCCTTGGCGTTGAGCCCCACGGCTTCGATTTCGCCTTCACCTGCTCCGTCCCCTCGGGCGGCGGCCTTTCGAGCTCTGCCGCCGTCGAGGCCGCGTACGGTCGTGCCATGGAAACCCTCTGGGGCGCGCCCGCGATTGAGCCCGTCGCACTCGCCCAGATGAGCCAGCGCACCGAGAACAACTACTACGGCAAGCCCTGCGGTCTGATGGACCAGGCCGCCGTGTGCCTGGGTGGCCTCGCCTACATGGACTTTGAGGACCAGGCTCAGCCTAAGACCCAGAAGCTCGAGCTCAACTTTGAGGATCACGGTTATGCGCTCGTGCTCGTTAAGGTTGGCGCCGACCATGTGGCAGCTACCGACGACTACGCCGCCGTTCCGCGCGAGATGCAGGACGTTGCCGCCGAGTTTGGCAAGGCACGCCTGTGCGAGGTAAACGTTGCCGACTTTGACGCCAAGCTCCCCGAGCTGCGCGCCAAGCTGGGCGACCGTGCCTGCCTGCGCGCCGTTCACTACTGGTACGAGAACGGCCTGGTCGACAAGCGCTGGGCAGCTCTGAACGCCGGCGACATCGACCAGTTCCTGGTCCTGACGCGCGAGTCCGGCGCCAGCTCTGCCATGTACCTGCAGAATGTTGTTGCCAAGCTGGGTTCCGAGCAGCCTTCCATGTATGCCTTGGCACTGGCCGAGCATGTGCTCGACGGCCGCGGTGCCGTCCGCATCCACGGTGGCGGCTTTGGCGGCACCATCCAGGCCTTTGTGCCGCTCGACCTGGTCGACACCTTTATCACCAAGATGAACAGTTGGCTGGGCGAGGGTTCCGCCCGTCACTACGCAATTTCTGACAAGGGGGCTTACGCGGCATGGCTGTAATGACTGATGTGCGCGAGGCCGCGCAGGACCTGATTGAGTATGCCATCCATCGATCGATGATCGGACAGGACGATCGCATCTGGGCATACAACACCATTTTGGAGTGCATCGGCGCTACGGGCCCGGCGCTCGATATGGCCTGGGCGCTCCAGGTTGAGAAACTCTCGCTCTTGCACCCCGATACACTCCCCGACTTTGACCTGGAGGGCACACTTGCTGTGCTTGCCGAGGCCGCCGTTGCCAACGGTACTGCCGAGGACACGGCATCGGGCCGCGATCGCATCGCCATGCGCATCATGGGCGCGCTCATGCCGAGGCCTTCGGTTGTAAACGAAGAGTTCAATGGACGTATGGGCGTCAACGAGCCCCGCGCCGCGACCGACTGGTTCTACGGCCTGTGCTGCGACGCCGGCTACGTGCGCCGGGCCGCCATCGCGCGCAACATCAAATGGAGCACCCCCACCAACTGGGGCGATCTTGAGATCACCATCAACCTGTCCAAGCCTGAGAAGGACCCGCGCGATATCGCCGCGGCCGGTGCAGCCAAGAACACGGGCGAGAAGTATCCCGCCTGCCAGCTCTGTATCGAGAACGAGGGCTACCCCGGACGCTCCGCCGCAGCCGACGGCGGCGCTCATCCCGCCCGCCAGAATCTGCGTGTTATCCCCATCCAGCTCGACGGCGAGCGCTGGGGCTTCCAGTACAGCCCGTACGCGTACTTCAACGAGCACTGCATTGCCATGAGCTCCGAGCATCGTCCGATGCACGTCGACCGCAAGGGCCTGACCTGCCTGCTCGATTTTGTGGACCTGTTCCCGCATTACTTCATCGGCTCCAACGCCGACCTGCCCATCGTGGGCGGCTCGATTCTGTCGCACGACCACTTCCAGGGCGGCGCGCACGAGTTCCCCATGATGCATGCCGCCGAGGTCTCGCAGTTTAGCGTGCCCGGCTTTGACCAGGTCAGCGGTACCGTGTTACAGTGGCCGCTTTCGGTGCTGCGACTGCGCTCGCACGACCGCGCCCAGCTGCTCGACGCCGCCGAGAAGATCATCCTCGCCTGGCGCGAGTGGACCGATGAGTCGGTGGGCGTCATCGCGCACACAGCCGACGGCGTGGCGCACAACACCGTGACGCCCGTCATCCGCCGCGTCGACTCCCGCGGCAATGCCGGCGGCGAGATTTACGAGGCCTACCTGGCGCTTCGCTGCAACATCACGACCGACGAGCATCCGCTGGGCGTATTCCACCCGCATGCCGAGTACCACCACATCAAGAAGGAGAACATCGGCCTGATCGAGGTCATGGGCCTGGCCATTCTTCCGCCGCGCTTGGTTCCCGAGCTCGGCGCTGTCCGCGAGCACTTGCTGGCGGCCAAGGCCGATGCCAGCTACGACCTTGCTGGTGCGCTCGAGGGCGACGACCTTTGCCGCAGCCACGCCGCATGGGCCAAGGACGTCTTTGCCCGCCGCGCCGACGAGCTTACGGCCGACAACGCCATCGACATCCTGCACGAAGAGGTCGGCGTGGTGTTTGGCCACGTGCTCGACAACGCCGGCGTCTTTAAGTGGGACGAAGCCGGCCGCGCCGCCCAACAGCGCTTTATCGACTCGTTGTAATGATCCCTTGGGGACGGAGGAAAACGGATCATTTCGTCTTCAAGACAACGGCGCCCGCCGGCAACATCGCCGGCGGGCGCCGTTTTTGAGTGTAGTCATTGGGGTCATTCTTAAGGGGCGTTCTTAAACGACTAGTCATTAAAGAGCGTCCCCAATGACTACTTGCGACCAAGGCAACGCCGGTGTCTTGGCAACGACAGCGAAAACGCCCCTAAGCGAGCAAGGTGACGTGAAAGAGGAGGGCATTGACCTTTTGGTCATGCCCGACGATTGAACGTCAGATTGCCGCTTAGGGGCGTTTGCGGCGTCGCGCCGTTACGCGGTTTGGTAAAACCGCGTAACCCTACAGTTCAGTCACGACAACACTGTTGTAGATCTCGTCCCAGCGATCCATGACCAGGTGGCCGGTCTTGGGATCCATGGCGTTGAGCTTGCCGCAGGTATTGGCGGTCTTGAGCACCGTGACGTCGTCGGCACCAGCAGCAATGGCATGCGCAAAGCCTGCGATGGTCGAGTCACCGGAACCCGTCGCGTTCACAGCCGCAATCGCGGGCGTCTTGGCGCGGAACGCGCGACCCTCATGGAAGCCCACCGAACCGGCAGCGCCCATCGAAACGACAACCCAGGGAATACCGGCAAAGCGGCCATCGGCGACAAGCGCCTCGCGCAGGGCATCGACATCATCGGTCGTAAAGGACGTATCCAGCAGGCCGTTAATCTCGGTCAGGTTGGGCTTTACGAGCTCAGGCTTAGCGTCGGACTCAAGCGCGGCCTCCAGCGATGCACCCGAGGTGTCGAGCAGCACCTTGGCGCCCGCCTCCTCGGCGATCTTGACGAGCTCGGCATAGTAGCCGGCATCGACACCACGCGGCAGCGAGCCCGAAAGCGTCACAACGTCCGCCTTTGCTGCAAGCTCGGCGAATTTGGCCGTAAAGGCCTCGAGCTCGGCCGGGGCGATCTGCGGGCCGCTCTCCAAAAGCTCGGTCTGATTGCCCTCGTGCAGGATATTCAGGCAAATGCGCGTCTCACCGGCGATGGGCACAAAGTCGTTCTTGACGCCATCGGCATCCATAAGCTCAGCCATATAGGCACCCATGTGGCCGCCGAGCAGACCGGTCGCGAGCACGTCGTCGCCCAGCTGCAGCAGCACACGGCTCACGTTGAGGCCCTTACCGCCAGCAGTCTTTTCGGGCGTCACGCGGTTCACGTCGTCGATGATCAACTTGTCGAGCTGATAGCGCGTATCAATCGACGGGTTCATGGTAACGGTCAGAATCATATTGAACTCCTGTTTCCGGGGCACGACACGCGCGGCCCCAAACATACGATAGCTCGTTAAAGAATCTCGATCTCAAAGCCGCGGGTAACGGTCTCCCCCGGCTTGGCCACCAGGCAGCCACGCTTGTGCTCCAGAATATCGTCCTCGTCGGAGCAGGTGGACAGGCCGCCCCACGGTTCCACGGCCACAAAGTCGCCCTCGGGCTTGCTCCACACAATCAGGTACGGCATATCGGGGAACGTCAGGCACACGCCCTTGTCCTCGGTCTTCTTGGTCAGCGTAACCACGCGGCTCTCGAGCACGTCGAAGATGGTCTCCGCGAAGTCAAAGAGTTCATGGGTAAGCGGCAGGTTCTGGCCGATCATGGGGTTCTTGCTGCGATGCTCAACATCAATCAGGCCCGTCGAGGGAACGGCAGTACAGAGCTCGGTGGCCTCACGCTGCTCAAAACGAAGCTCATAATCGTCATAGGACTCGCCCTCGTCGAGCGGGCACTTAAAGCCGGGGTGACCGCCCACAAAGAACGGCATGTCCTCGGTGCCCTCATTGGTCACCTCGTACGACACGGCCACCTTTTCCGAATCGATCGTGTAACGAGCAACGATCTTAAACGGATACGGGTACTGCTCGAGCAACTCGGCATGGTCGGCAGAGCTTAGGCTCAGCGCGACCATGTTGTCGCCCTGCTCCTCGAGCTTCCACTCCTGTTTGCGCGCAAAGCCGTGGCGAGCGAGCTCGACCTCGCGGCCGCCCATGGTCATCGCGCGGCCGTCACGAAGGCCACCGCAGATCGGGAAGCAAATGGGTGCCTGGCCCGACCAGACCGAAGGATCGCCCTGCCACAGGTACTCGCGACCGCTGGCTTTAATCGAAGTGAACGATCCGCCCGCCGTGCTCAGCGCCACACGAATAGAACCGTTATCAAGAACAAACTCCATAGGAGCCTTCCCTTTCTTACGACAGCCCGCCAAGTCAATAGGGCTGATAGAAAACCGGCCCGCGCCCCCTCACAGAAACGCGAGCCGTCAATTGAAAAGCTGCAGAATGCCGGGTACCGCCTGGAGCGAAGCACTCAAGCTCAGCAAGCAAACGTGTTATCGGAGCAGCTAGCCGAATCAGAACGCTTCCCAACAACAGCGGTAACCCTGCTGGTACCCCCTACGTCAGCGAGCGGCGCTCAGGTGCCCCAGGTCGCCGCGAAAGAGGAGCGACGCGTACTTCATGTACGCGAGCGACGGTTTGAGCGGCGAGATGGGGTGCCTGAGCGCCGCGCAGCGTCGACCCGTTACGCGGTTTGGCAAAACCGCGTAACCTCCTTAGTCGTGGTATTCGCCGCGGTCCCACTTCTCGAGGAACTCGTCAAAGAAGTGCGGGTCGGCCTGAGCCTCGGCGTCGGCCTTATTGCAGGCATCGATCTTGGCGATCAGGGCATCGTGCTCGGGAGTCTTCTCGTAGGGCTCCTCCAGGAAGGCAAGCATGATATCGGCCATCAGGAACTCGCCGGTGATCTTGCCGCCAAAGCCCACGATGTTGGCGTTGAGCTCGCGACGGGCATACAGGGCAGAGGTCATGTCGCGAACCAGGGCGCAGCGGGCGCCGGGAACCTTGTTGACGGCGTTGGTGATGCCGATGCCGGTGCCGCACAGGGCCACGCCAAAGTCGGCCTTGCCGCTGGCAACAGCCTCGCCCACGGCCTTACCGTAGATGGGATAGTGCGTACGGGTGTGGCTGTAGGTGCCGCAGTCGAGCACCTTGTAGCCAGCCTGCTCCAGGCGGTCGGCCAGATAGATCTTCTCGTCCGTAACGATATGGTCGCAACCGATTGCGATGGTCTTCTTCATCAGAACGTCCTTTCGTCTGAATTCACAAGTTGAGGTAGAAGTTCGAGTTCTCGGTGGCTCTCGTTAGGCCATCTTGTTGAGCATGTCGACACGGATCTGGTGACGGCCGCCGGCGTACTGGGCGCGCAGGAACTCGCGGGCGATCTTCTTGGCGACCTCGGTGCCCACAACGCCCGGGCCCATGGTGACCATGCGCGAGCCGTTGTGCTCGCGGGTCATGTAGGCGGAACGCTCGTCGGAAATGTTGGCGACGACCATGCCCTTGATCTTGACGGCGGCCATATAGGAGCCGACGCCGTACTTATCGAATGCGAAGCCCTGGGAATCCTTGTGCTCCAGCAGGTCCTTGGCAACGGCGGTCGCGGAATCGACAAAGTCCGCGGCAGGGGTCTCGGAATAGTCGACGACCTCGTGACCGTCGGCGATGAGCATCTCCTTGATGGACTCCTTCATCGACATACCGTCGGCATCGGAAGCGATTACAACCCTCATGACATCCTCCTTGAGAGATACGCAGGTGCGTAGTTTCTGTTTGGAAGTGTTGAATCGCGTTCAGGTCCGGGCATCTGAATGTGCGGTTCTTCACTGTTCGTGTTTATTTGAACACATTCGAACATCAACTGCAAGAATTATTTGTTTATCTTTGTTCTTTTTTGAACAAATACCGTTCACGGATGATTGCCGACCGTCTGGACCCGACGCGGACGTAGCGACCGCGTATTCAACAAACAAAAGGGCGGCCGAGAACGTGTCTCGGCCGCCCTTCTTACAGTTGATCTTCCAAAGAACGCTTTGCCGCCTACTCAGACTGCCTGCCCTTCTTGGCGTGCTTGGACGGAGCACTCAGAAAGCGGCCCGTCAAATAGTTCGCCGGGCCGGAAATATCAATCCCCAGTAGCGTGTGTCCCAGCCACAGAAACGCCGCGAGCACCAGCAGCGGGATAACGCACGAGGTCACGATCATCACAATGACGCCTTCGATGAGATCGGTCACTTGCTGCACAATTTCATCGGTCATCTGCTTGGCGCCGCTGGTCACCGACGTGACGAGGCCCGAGGCACCGTCGGCAAGCTGCTCGAGCACGCTCTTGGACTCTGCGGACTCGGTCTTTTTCTTGCTTGTTTTGGAGCTATCGCTATTTGCCGCACCCGCAGCGTCGGCCGCCTTTTGCTCGGCCGCCTCGATGCTAACGCGATACGTTTCGTCGACCTTCTGCGACACCCAAACGCTTGCAGGCACCAACGCCATGCCAATTATGGCGACCACCAGCACACGCGTTGCCACGCGGCGAATGACCGCGCTCGTGCTCCAGCGTCCGTGAATGCCAAGCGACACCGCGAAGAGTACGAGCGAGAACGGAATCAGGATGCCCAGCCCGACCGACCATAAAATGGTCAGCAGATATTTTTCGAGGTAGAGCACGGCAAGCACGATACCCAAGTTTCCCGAAAGCTGCGCGAGCTGCTCGGCAACTGGCGTTCCCGTATCGCCCGGCAGCGCAGTGATACCCGCAGATAGGGCGACGCACGAGGTTGTGAGCGCCAAAACATTGCCCTTCTTTTGATCGATGACCTCGATGGTGGAGTCCCAAGTCTTGGTATCGGCAAAATGCGGACGAGCTACAAAGCCCGACAACAGCGCCAGTACCACGAGCGCAACGATAAAGCCAATCTGCAGCTTTTTGTTTGCGCACACGACATCGGACAGGCTGGGCTGCAGCTCGGTTACCGTCGTATGCTCGGTTATCTGGACAGGACGCCCATGAGCCATCTCGCGCGCATCTGTCTTTTGAATCAATCCGTTGTCCGGCATTTGGACACCTCCTCAGTCCGGGGCTTAATGCGAAAGAAAGTATACCCACCGAGCAAAAATCGAACGGGAGGACGAACGAAGCGCACCAAGACTGTCCCCAATGACTATCTCCGGATGAGTTGCGGTGGAATAGGGATTGTTTTGCGCCCGCCGGCCCCTATTCAGTCCCCATTTCACCGCAACTTGGAGGAGGACAGAAAAAGCCCTGCCGCGGGTAGCGGCAGAGCTTTTGGAAGGGGACTTGGTTGTGAGGGCTCGTTAGGCGAGCTTGGCCTCGAGCTCGGCGATGCGCTTGTAGGCATCGATGGTAAAGCGGGTCTGCTTCTCCAGAATCATAGTGGTCATGAGAGTGTCCTGAGCGTGAGCCATGATGAAGGTCATCTCCATCTCGCCGCCGCCGGCCTCCTGCGAAAGCAGTTTGGTCTGCGTGTCGTGGGCACCGATGAGCGCATCGCTGGCATCCTTGTGCAGCTGTTCGGCCTTCTCAAAGTCACCCTCGCGAGCAGCATCGAGCGCTGCAAGCAGATCGGTCTGGGCGTCACCTGCGTATGCGACGATCTCGAATCCAACCATCGAGATTTCTTCTTTGGTTGCCATATTGCGTTCCTTTCACATATGAACCAATGGAGAGCATCGCGTCCGGGCATACGCGCTGCGTTGTGTATGACAGAAACAATAACATTCAAACAAAAAAGAACAGCTCAAAACGTAATTTCAAACTATGAACGGTCACTTTTCGCCCGTGAACGGTTTTTAAACCAATCTGAACAATATCGAACACAATTAGCGGCAACCCAAACAGGGCCGCACCTAACGCAAATCGCGCACCGTATCGCCCTCTACGAGCACACCGGGGATCAGCATGTGCTCCACGCCAGACGCACCCCCATCAGCGCCGGCAATCTTGTCGACCGCCCACATGCCGACGCGCTTGTTGTCAAAGCGCACCGTGGTCAGGCGACGGTCGGGCACGATATCGCCCAGGCTGTCATCAACACCCACCACGCTCACTTCCTCGGGCACACGCCTTCCGCACGACTCGAGCCCGCGAATGCAGCCGTATGCCATGGCATCGTTGGAAGCATAAATGGCCGTACAGGTCGGATCTTCCGCCAGAGCCTGACCGGCAGCATATCCGCTCTGTGCCGTCCAATCCCCACGGACGAGTCGCGGCGGCTCAATTCCATGCGCGCGCAATGTCTCGCGCCAGCCTTCCTCGCGCCGCATGCCCGAAAGTGAGCGCTCGGGACACGAGATAAAGTGCACGGTTTTGTGCCCCCGCCCCAGCAAGTACTCGACCACCTGGCGCGAGCAATCGAACTGGTCGTTATCGACCGTTGAACAGAGCGGGTGCTCCAGCATCGTAACGAGCACCGTCTGCATGCCGGGCAGCGGCTCGAAGGTGCCAAAGTCCGCCGGCATGCGATTCATGATCACGACCATGCCATCCACCGGCAGCGCGCTCATGCGCGACGATGCGCTCTCGAGGGTATAGGGATGTCCATCTACTTTAGTGAGGGTGATGGCATAGCCATGTTTGTCGGCCGCGGCGGCAAAGCCCTCCATACGGTCGAGGTTGCCGGTACCGGTAATGTTGAACATGGCGACGCCGACGGTCTTAAACTTGCCACGGCGCAGCGATCGACCGGCGAAATTGGGGCGATACCCCAGCTCGCGCATGGCGGCACGCACGCGTTCCTTGGTCTCGGGGCGCACACTGGGCGAATCGTGCACGGTGCGCGAGACCGTCTGCTCCGAGACGCCCGCGAGGCGCGCCACGTCTTTGACGGATACCGATTTTTTAACAGCGGCCATAGGTCGATCTTTCTATGTCAACGATGCCATTGGTGGCACCCTACGCAGTCAAATGAAACGTCTTCAAGTATATCTAACGCCTCCCCCACCATACGCTCACCACCCAAAACCTACCGTTCACCGACATTTTTGCTTCCCCGAACGGCTTTTGTCGCCCAAATGTTAACGTTGCCATTGTGCAAACACAGAGCCACCGGGCGGCTCAAACGTTTACGCGTAAGGAATCGACGGTTCGCAGGCACAGGAACCACCGGTTCGCGTCTTTTTTTGTGTCACAAAATGGCAACGTCAACATTTTGGCAACCGAACGCCAAAAGCTACCATCGTTGCTAACCCACCGACTCTTAGGAGCATTGCATGGAGCAACTCATCGCCATCATCGAAAAGGGCCAACCCTTTTTCAACGCGATCGCCCGCAACAAGTACCTCAAGGCGATCCGCGACGGCTTTATCTCCGTCATCCCCATCATCATCTTCTCGTCCATCTTCTGCCTGGTAGCCTCGGTCCCTAACATCTGGGGTTTCTACTGGCCCGATGACATCAACAACGCCCTGTGGAAGTGCTACAACTACTCCATGGGCATCCTGGCCATCGCCTGCGCCGCCACCACGGCCAAGCACTTCGCCGACGCCCAGAACCGTGATCTGCCCAAGAACAACCAGATCAACTTCATCTCGTGCATGTGCGCGGCCATCATCGGCTTCTTGCTCCTTTCGAGCGACACGATCGCCACGGACGCCGCCAGCGGCTTCAACACCACCTATCTTGGTTCCAAAGGCCTGCTGACCGCCTTTATCGCTGCGTTTGTGACCGGCATCATCTACAAGTTCTTTATTAAGCGCAACATCACCGTCAAGATGCCCGAGCAGGTTCCGCCCAACATCTCGCAGACCTTTAAGGACATCATCCCCTTCTCCGTCTGCATCACCGTCTTTTGGGTCTTTGACATCGTCTTCCGCGCTGCCTTTGGCTTCTGCTTTGCCCAGGGCGTCATCCAGGTGTTCCAGCCCCTGTTCACCGCTGCCGACGGCTACATCGGCCTCGCTGTGATCTACGGCGCCATGAGCCTCTTCTGGTTCGTGGGCGTCCACGGCCCCTCGATCGTCGAGCCCGCCATCGCCGCCGCTCTCGTTGCCAACATGACCGACAACCTGGCTGCGTTCCAGGCCGGCCAGCACGCTTCCGCTGTCCTGACCCAGGGTGCCCAGTACTTCGTCGTCTGCATGGGCGGCACCGGCGCCACGCTCGTCCTGGTCTTTATGTTCTGCTTCCTGGCCAAGTCTCAGGAGATGCGCGCCGTCGGCAAGGCAGCTATCGTCCCGGTCTGCTTCGCTGTCAACGAGCCGCTACTGTTCGCCGCGCCCATCGTGCTCAACCCCGTCTTCTTTGTCCCGTTTGTCTTTGCCCCGATCGCCAACATCTGGATCCTCAAGATCTTTATCGACTTCTTGGGCATGAACGGCTTTATGTACACCCTGCCTTGGACTGTCCCCGGCCCCATCGGCACCATCATGGGCCTGGGCTTCCAGCCGCTCGCCTTTGTGATGCTCGCCATCATCCTGGTCGTCGACTTTGCCCTGTACTACCCGTTCTTCCGTGCCTATGACGCCCAGAAGTGCGCCGAGGAGACCGAGATCTCCCAGGAGGAGCTCGCCGCCAAGAACGCCGAGAAGGCCGCCAAGCTCAACGATGCCTTCCAGGGCAAGGCCGATGCCAAGAGCGTTGCCGCCGGCGCTGCTGCCGAGGCCGTGAAGGCCGACGCCCCCGCCGCTTCTGCAGCACCCGCTGCCGAGGCTACGACCGCCAGCGACCTCAACGGCAAGCGCGTGCTCGTGCTCTGCCAGGGCGGCGGTACCTCGGGCCTGCTCGCCAACGCGCTGGCCAAGGCTGCCAAGGAGCGCGGTATTAACCTCGAAACCGCTGCCGAGGCCTATGGCAACCACGTCGACATGCTCCCCGACTTTGACCTAGTCGTCCTGGCCCCGCAGGCCGCAAGCTACCTGGCCGACCTGCAGAAAGACTGCGAACGCGTGGGCAACAAGTGCGTCGCCTGCCGCGGCAAGCAGTACATCGAGCTCTCCCAGAACGGCGACAAGTCTCTCGCCTTCGTAAGTGAGCAACTCTCGAAGTAAGTAACGCTTAGGGCCAGCCGACCATCCAAGACCGGCTGGCCCTTCGATTTAGACGATTGGATCATCATGTCCGTTAATCCTGCTAGCGTCACCAACCCGCCTGCGCAGTTTCCAGAGGACTTTGTCTTTGGCGGCGCCACTGCTGCCTACCAGGTAGAGGGCGAGACCCGCACTCACGGTAAGGGCAAGGTTGCCTGGGACGACTTCCTGGAGGCCCAGGGGCGCTTTTCCCCCGATCCCGCTTCGGACTTCTACAACCAGTACCCCGTCGATCTGGAGCTGTGCGAGGAGTTCGGCATCAACGGCATCCGCCTCTCCATCGCCTGGAGCCGCATCTTCCCCAACGGCACCGGCAAAATCAACCCCGAGGGTGTCCAGTTCTACCACGACCTTTTCGCCGAGTGCCACAAGCACCACGTTGAGCCGTTTGTCACGCTGCATCACTTCGATACGCCGCTGCCCCTCTTTGAGAAGGGCGACTTCCTCAACCGCGAGACCATCGACGCCTTTGTGGACTTTGCCACCTTCTGCTTTAAGGAGTACGCCGACCAGGTGACCTATTGGTTCACCTTTAACGAGATCTGGGCCGACGCCTCCAACACCTACATCGAGGGTACCTTCCCCGGTGGCGTCAAGGCGCATCTTGCCGAGGCCTTCCAGTGCGAGCACAACATGATGCTCGCACACGCCAAGGCCGTGCTGGCCTTCCACAACGGCGGCTTTAAGGGCAAGATCGGCGTTATCCAGTCGCTGGAGTTCAAGTACCCGCTCAATGAGAACGACCCCGCCGACATCAAGGCCGCCAACAACGAGCACGTGCTGCAGAACCAGTTTTTGCTCGACGCTACCTTCCGCGGCGACTACGCGCCCGACACCCTCGAGTGCGCCAGCCGCCTGGCTGCCGTCTCGGGCGGCACCATCGAGATCCTGGACGAGGACCTCGAGATTATGCGCGAGGCAGCGCTCTACAACGACTACCTGGGTGTCAACAACTACCAGTGCCGCTTCCTCAAGGCTTACGACGGCGAGAACGACCTGCACCACAACGGTACGGGCGAGAAAGGCACCGGCCGCTGGCGCGTTAAGGGTATTGGCGAGCATGTGAACAAGCCTGGCATCCCCACCACCGACTGGGACTGGATCATCTATCCCGAGGGTCTGTTCGATCTGCTCGTCTACATTAAGCAGCGCTATCCCAACTACAAGCAGATCTTCATCACCGAGAACGGCATGGGCTACAAGGATCCCTACAAGGACGGCTTTGTGGACGACCAGCCGCGCATCGACTACATCGAGCAGCACCTGCGCTGGCTGCTCAAGGCCATGGAGGTGGGCGTCAACGTGGGCGGCTACTTCCTATGGAGCCTGCAGGATCAGTTCTCCTGGACCAATGGCTACAACAAGCGTTACGGCTTTTTCTACGTTGACTTTGAAACCCAGAAGCGCACGCCCAAGGCAAGCGCATACTGGTATAAGCACGTGGCGCAGACCCGTCGTCTGGACTAGTTAACGCTATCGGCCGCCGTGACCATCACGCTGCCGTGCACCTTACCATTCCCGATCGCATGGGCGCTGCGTCCATGCACCTCTTTCCGTGTGGCGGATACGACCTTCCCGGTGGATGCTTCAGCATCCTTGGTCGTATCCGCCGTTTTTGTTTTTGGGCGAGCTAGGCCGCACGTTTGTCTCGATCTGTAACATCTGACTCGCTTTTGGCCGTCTAACTGTTACAGGTCAAGACAAAGATGATGGCTGGGTAGACAAAATCTCGATCTGTAACACCTAGTCGAGTTTTTGGGTCCCACCTGTTACAGATTTAGACGAACAGGCCGAGCACGTCTACGCCCGCAGATCCCGCACGCTCGCGCGCTCGACCAGCACGCCCGAAACGAGCGTACGGCTTCTGGAGCTCGGGGCTTCCAGACCTGCGACGACCTCGTTAAGCGCACGGATGCCCAGCTCGCGGTGGCGAAACTTCACAGACGTCAGAATCGAGTTGGGAATCGTCTTGTAGAGCTCATCGTCGAAGCCGATCACGGACACGTCATCGGGCACACTGAGCCCTTTGTCACGTAGAGCCATCATCACGCCGTTTGCCATGCAGTCGTTAGCAGCGAGAACCGCCGTGCAATCGGGTTTATCGGCAAGCACAAGGCCCGCGGCATAGCCACTATCCGCATTCCAATCGCCTTGCAGAGGCTCGGGCGGCTCAATGCCACACGCCTCGAGTGCCGCTCGCCAACCTTTCATACGGCACTGGCTCGACAGCGACTCTTTCTTACCAGAAACGAAGTACACGTTCTTGTGCCCGTGATTCAAGAAATACTCGCACGCCATGCGCGCGCCGCCCTCTTGGTCGTCACTGACGGTGGAGCAGGTAGGATGCTCCATCGGCGTAATAATTACCGTCTTGAGGTCTTTCGGCGCCTCAAAGGTATCAAAGTCATCGACCATCTGACGCAGGTTGAAGATCATGCCATCAACAGGCAGCTGCGACATCCTGCGCGCCGCATCGGCAAGGGTCATCTTCTCCCCCGCCCGCTTTTTGATCATCGTGAGAGCAAAGCCTCGCTCTTCGGCGGCATCGGCGATACCGTCGATCATGTCCACGGCGCCGCCCGACAAGTGGAACATCACCACGCCGATGCACCCGTAACGGCCCAACTTGAGTGAACGCGCGGCAAAGTTCGCCCGGAACCCAAGCGCCTCCATTGCCGAATGGACCTTATCGCGTGTCGACTCTCGCACGCTATCGGGCTCGTTGATCACGCGCGACACCGTCTTGAGAGAAACGCCCGCGGCAACTGCTACATCGTTCATTGAGACATTTTTCTTGTCCATCGTTGCCACTACTTCTCCAGTCGGTTTTGCATCGCTTGTTTTTTGTGTTCTAGCATACACTACCTGCCTGATTGATAAATCAACCGTTTATCGAACAATATCGACCGTTCACCCGTAAATCCTTGTTGCTCTTCCAAAAATGTCTTACGTTGTCATTAACGAAATGACAACGTTGTCATTTCGCAATGCCTTCCTTAAGCAGGAAGGTTTCCGGGCAGTCCTAACCATCCATCGACGACCAGTTCCATCCACATGCATTGCGCATCGAGCAGCAAAGGAGCTCTATGGACGCCATCGTAAAGATGCTCGAAAAGCATCAACCGTTCTTTGAGAAGATCTCGAGGAACATCTACCTCCAGGCCATTAAGGACGGATTCCTTGGGTGCATGCCCATCGTCCTCACCTCTTCGATCTTCCTGCTAATTGCCACCCTTCCTGGCGTAGTCGGCATCACGTTGCCCCAGCCGCTCCTCGACTGGTGCAACAAGCTGTACAACTTCACCATGGGTGTCATGGGCATCATGGTTGCCGGCACCACCGCCAAGAACTTTACGGCTTCCATGAACCGTCGCATGCCCGCCGGCAAGGTGCTCAACGACGGCTCCACCATGGTGGCCGCCCAGTGCAGCATGCTGCTGCTCGCAGTCACGCAGTTCACCACCAAGTTCAACGGCTCCGAACTTTCGGTCTTCGATTGCACCAGCATGGGCACGCGCGGTCTGTTCTCGGCCTATATCGCCGCGTTCATTACCGTGTGGGTCTACAAATTCTGCGTCTCGCGCGATCTGACCATTAAGCTGCCCAAGGAGGTCCCGGGCGCCATCGCTCAGAACTTCCGCGATATCATCCCCTTTGGCGGCGCCGTCATCATCTGCGGCATCATCGATGTCGTCGTGCGCAACCTCATGGGCGTTCCGTTCTCCGAGCTGCTTATCAAACTGCTCTCCCCGCTCTTTACCGCTGCAGAAACCTATCCTGGCCTTATCCTTATCCAGGCAGCCACCGCGTTCTTCTGGTTCATCGGCGTCCACGGCCCCTCGATCGTCCAGCCGGGCATCGACCCCATCCGTCTTGCCAACCAGGCCGAGAACCTGCAGGTTCTGCTGGCAGGTGGCCACCCCGCCCACTCCCTCACCTTTAACATGTCGCTCGTGGGTGAGTTCGGCGGCACCGGCGCCACGTTCATCGTGCCGCTTCTGCTGATTCTCTTTATGAAGTCCAAGCAGCTCAAAGCCGTCGGTAAGGCCTCGATTGTTCCTGTTGCCTTCGCCGTCAACGAACCGCTGCTCTTTGGCGCCCCGATGATCCTTAACCCCTACATGCTCATCCCCTTTGTTGCCGCCGGCTGCGTCAACGTGAGTGTTGCCAAGTTCTTTATCGATAACGTGGGCATGAACGGCTTCTCCTTCGTGGTGCCTTGGGCTACCCCTGCCCCCATCGGCATCTTCATCACCACGAACTTCCAGCTTATCGCTCTGGTATTTGTCGCGATCATCATCTTGCTGGACGCCATCATCTACCTGCCGTTCTTGAAGGCATACGATAAGCTGCTCTGCGACCAGGAGGCCGAGCGCGCCGCCGAGCTGGGTCTCGAGTCCGATGGTGCCGCTGCCATCGCCGCCGACGCCTCTGCGCCCGCTGTCGAGCAGGCTACCGCTTCCGTCGAGCCGACCGCCGCTGCCGCCGACAGCAAGCCTGTCGCCGATCAGCCCGAGCCCGCCGCCGACGCATCCGCCAAGAAGGATGTCGACGGTCTGAAGGTCCTCGTCCTGTGCGCCGGCGCCGGCACCTCTGCCATGCTTGCCAATGCCATCAAGGAAGGTGCCGCGCAGACCGGAGAGAACATCGCTTCCTCTGCCGGCGCTTATGGCCAGCACACTGCCATCATGGATCAGTACGACGTCATCGTGCTCGCCCCGCAGGTCCGTAGCTACTACAACGACATGAAGGCCGACACCGATCGTCTGGGCATTAAGCTGCTCGCTCCCCGCGGTAAGGAATATATCGACCTTACTCGCGACCCTGCTGGCGCCATCAAGTGGCTCCGCGAGAACCTCGACTAGTTTCTCCCCTGTTGGTGCCCGAATCCCCAGTTCGGGCACCTCTCCCTATTCGTATCCCACAGAAAGGATGACTCATGACCAACCCCATGCAGTTCCCCGACGGCTTTGTGTTTGGCGGCGCCACCGCCGCTTACCAGGTTGAGGGCGAGACCCGCACGCACGGCAAGGGCAAAGTGCCCTGGGACGATTTTTTGGCTGCCCAGGGTCGCTTCTCCCCCGACCCCGCAAGCGATTTCTACAACAAGTATCCGGTCGATATCGACTTGTGCCAGCGCTTCGGCATCAACGGCATTCGCGTCTCCATCGCTTGGAGCCGCATCTTCCCCAACGGCACCGGCGAGATTAACCCCGAGGGCGTCGCTTTCTATCACGAGCTTTTCGCCACCTGCAACAAAGCCGGCGTTATCCCCTATGTCACGCTCGATCACTTCGATACGCCCGAGGCCTTCTACCAGGACGGCGGCGAGGGCTTCCTGACGCGCACGACAATCGACGCCTTCGTCGAGTACGCCAAGTTCTGCTTTGCCGAGTTCACCGAGGTCAAGCACTGGTTTACCTTTAACGAGATTCCCGCAACCGCCGAGGGCAGCTTTATCGTTGGCAACTGGCCGCACGGCGAGAAATACCGCCTGGACAAGGCCTTCCAGCTCATGCACAACATGATGGTGGCCCACGCCAAGGCTGTCGTCGCCTTCCATGAGGGCGGCTTTGAGGGCGAGATCGGCATTGTCCAGAACCTGGAGCCCAAGTATCCCCTCGACCCCAACAACGCCGCCGACTGCGAGGCAGCCCGCATGGCCGACGTCATCAACAACCGCTGGGTACTCGACGCCACCTTCCGCGGCCACTATGCAGCCGACACCATGGAGGCTGCGACCAAGCTGGCCCATATCGCCGGCGGCGAGCTCGACGTCCGCGACGAGGACATCGCCGCGCTGACTGCCGCTCTCCCCTACAACGATTGCCTGGGTGTCAACACCTACAAGTGCCAGTTCCTGCGTGCCGCCGAGGGCGAAAACGACATCAACCACAATGGCACCGGCGACAAGGGCTCCTCGCGCTGGTTCCTCAAGGGCGTGGGCGAGTCATGCGTGCGCGAAGGCGTACCCACCACCGATTGGGACTGGATTATCTATCCCGAGGGCCTCTACGACCTGCTGCTCCGCATTAAGAACGATTACCCCAACTACAAGAAGATCTACATCACCGAGAACGGCATGGGCTATAAGGACGACTTTGAGGACGGCTTTATCGACGATGCCCCTCGCATCGATTACATGCGCCAGCATCTCGCGTGGATCCTCAAGGCGATCGACGGCGGTGTGAACGTCGACGGTTACTTTGTGTGGTCGCTGCAGGACCAGTTCTCCTGGACCAACGGCTACAACAAGCGCTACGGCCTGTTCTACATCGACTTTGAGACCCAGAAGCGCTATCCCAAGGCCAGCGCGTACTGGTACAAGAACGTCGCGGAGACCGGCATGCTCATGGCCTAATTCAAGCCGCGTACCCCCTGTCGGCCGCATGTGAATCCCTCCACGGGTTCGCATGCGGCCTTTTTATTTTTGGCTCGGTCCGAACAGGCCGTTTGTCTCGATCTGTAACATCTAGCAGGGGTTTTCGGCCCCAATTGTTACAGATTGAGATGAACGGAGGCACCCGGTTCGAAATATCTAGATCTGTAACATCTAACCCGGTTTTCTACTCCCAACTGTTACAGATCGAGATAATCCAACGACGCCGACGTTTGACCATACCGTGGTACAATTGTGCCCCAACGCAAAGGAGGTACCCATGTCAGCTTGTGTGCCCGTCCGAGATATGAAGGACACTGCTGCATTCACCACGCTTGTTGAGTCTGAGCGCGACGTTACCGTAACCAAGAACGGCTACGAGGCCATGCACTGCATCAGCAGCGAGCAGTATCGCCTCATGCAAGAAGAAATCGCCAAGGCAAAACTGCTGTCTCGTATGATGTTGGCAGAAGACGAAATATCGCAAGGCGACTACAGCGACTACGAATCCTTCGCGGCTTCGATACGAGACAAATATGACCTATAACGTCGTAATCCTCAAAAGCGCGCGATATGAGTACGAGAGTATTGTCGGATACCTTGCCCAAATCCTCAAGAATCCGCGTGCAGCAGGCAATTTTGTCGCTGAGTTTGAATATCAGCTTGATCTGCTTCGCGAGCAGCCGCTCCTACGTCCCCTCTCGCACATGCAAGAGTTGGCGGCACGTAATTACCGATCGTTTCCCGTCAACAACTACGTGTGTCTATACAAGTTTGAGCACGAAACGATCTATATCGTCCACGTCTTTCATCAGTCGCAAGACTACGCCCGCTTGGTCTAGCTCACAAGCTGAGTACTTGGCCCGAGCGCATTTGCGTGTCATTGTGAAGCGATAATCCCCGCGCCGGCAGGGGGCAGAAGTATCGTCTGCAGCGTTAGCTAGCAGATGACCCGCGTGTGTTCCTCGATTGCAGTGCGGTCCTCGGCGGTAATACCCGGCTCGCACACCACGGCATCCAGGCTGTCCAGGCGGCAGAAGGTGTAAAAGTCGCGCTTGCCGATCTTGCTGGAGTCGGCGATCAGATAGCGCGAGTCGGCCTTGCTAAAGGCGAGCTGCTGGATACGGCCCTCGTCCATGTTGGATGTGGATACGTCACCGTCCAAGATACCGTTGGCGCCGATAAACGCCGCATCGATGCCCAGCGCACGCAGGGTGTCCTCGGCCGTTGGCCCCACAAAAGCGGCAGTGCGGCGACGGTACATGCCGCCCACGAGGCACAGGTCGCAGTCCTCGCGCGCCTCGAGCAGGTTAAACACCGAAAGCGAATTAGTCACGATGCGCAGGCGAAACGCCGGCAGCAACGAGGCCATCTGCTCAACCGTGGTACCCGTGCCCAAAAAGATAGTAGAGCCCTCCTCGATAAGCTCCACAGCACGGCGTGCGATCTGCAGTTTTTCCTCGGCATGCTTGGTGCGCTTTTCGCTGTGCGAATACTCATGGCGCAACATAGCGTGGGGACGACCCTGCGCACTGCGGGCGCCGCCGTGCACGCGCTCGATCTCACCCAGACTCGCAAGTTCTTCGAGGTCGCGGCGAATCGTCATGTCCGAAACGCCCAGCGCATCCGAAATCTCCTTAACCGAGACCGTGCCCTGCTCTTCGAGCAGCTGACGAACCTTATCCTGTCGCTCTGCCTTAATCACGATGAATCCTCGCTGTTCTATGCGCGCATACCGTTCAAACAGTAACGAACAAATTGTATCAGAATCGCGCGCCAAAAAATGAGCGCCCACACAGCCCCAATCATCACTTTTTTGAGAAAAATACCCCCTGCTTTAGTGGGGTGTAGTGATAATCTCGCCTGTTCGCGCTACAGTTTGTCCGAAATACCTCGATGTTAGGAACCAAATGATCACTTCCGAGCTTTTCGGCACCGCGCCGTGCGGTACCCCCGTTCATCGCTACACCCTCAACGGGCCCGAGATCTGCGTTCGCATTATGGACTATGGCGCCACCGTGTTGGGCATCGATGTGCCCGACATTCCCGGCAACGTGCGCGATGTGGTGCTGGGCTTCGATAAGCTCGAGGATTACTTTGACAACCCCGCCTGCTTTGGCGCGACCATCGGCCCCGTGGCCAACCGCACTGCGAGTGCCACGATCACCATCGACGGCACGGACTGGCATATGCCGGCCAACGAAGGCGTCAACAACCTGCACAGCGATCTTGAGCATGGTCTGCACAAGCGCGTATGGGATGTTGAACTCGACGAGGTCCACAATGCCGTGCGCATGGCCACCTCGCTTGAGGATGGCGAGCTGGGTCTCCCCGGCAACCGCACCTTTACGGCCGTGTTTACCGTGACGCGCACCGGCGCCTTTCGTATCGAGTATGGCTGCGAGAGCGACTGCGCCACGTACGTGTCCATGACCAACCACACGTACTTTAACCTTGCCGGCCATAACGCCGGAATGGACTGCGAGCACTTCTTTGTTGCTAATGCTGCTCACTACCTGCCCATTAACGAGCAGAACATCCCCACCGGCGAGATCGCTCCGGTCGAGGGCACGCCGTTTGACTTTCGCGAGCTGCGCCCCGTCGCGCCTGGCATGGAGGCCGACGATCCGCAGATTAAGCAGGCCCGTGGCTACGATCACTGTCTGTGCATCGATGGCTATCAGTACGGCCGTAATCTGCGCCGCGCGATGCACGTCGAGGAGATGTGGACCGGCCGTGAGCTGGACTACTACACCACCGCCCCGGGCGTGCAGCTCTACACCGGCAACTGGCTGGGCGACGAGCACGCCAAGGACGATGCCAACTATGGCTGGGGCGCCGGCTTTGCCCTCGAGGCCGAGATGTACCCCGACACGCCGCACCAGCCGCTATTCCCGCAGGGCATTGTGGGCCCGGGTCACCCCTACAGCAATGTGATCGAGTACCACTTTATGAGGCATTAAGCCCACAACGCGACATATCGCACACCAGCGCCCGCCGGCACCACCGCCGGCGGGCGTTTTTTCATCTTTTGGGCTCATTTTTGCTGTGACTGTATGGGTGACATATCAAAACTATGTCCATTTACTACGTTTAGCCCGGGATGCTCGACCATGCACCGATTTTTGTTAAATTCGCGAGCCGTCTACCTGCGGTTTTGTTTTTCTCAAATCCGACATGCTCGGCGATAGCCGATCAAACGTAGTAAATGGGCATAGTTTTTGACAGGCGGCATCGCACGCGTCCCTCGCAAGGGCAAAATGATCCGTTTTCCTCCGTCCCCAAGGATCAGTTGAACAGATTGCCGATGGGGTCGGGATTGGAGCTGGGGAGGTAGCGGATTTCTAGCTCTATACCGAGCTTTTGTAGCTCTTTGAAGGCGGCGATGTCCGTATCGTCTACGGCAACGGCAGGCGTTGCAGAGCGTCTGCCCTCCCCTGCTTGCATGTGACCGATGCTGATCTTGGTGATCGGCACACCACCCTTAACCAGCGCGAGCACATCGGCGGGTGAGGCCACCATGATCAGAATCCATTGACGCGGCGTTGCGGTATGAATGATGTCGATGGTCCTTTGCACCGAGAAAAACCGCATCCACACGCCTTCTGGCGCCGCGACCCTCATAGGCGCCCACTTGCGCGAATCCGCCGCAATCTCGTCGTTAACGATTAGGACGAGGTTGGAACCAACCGCCTCATTCCACAGCACAACGTCTTGCCCGTAAATGAAACGGTCGTCGATGCGTGTGAGAAGAATCTTGGGTTGAGCCATCGCTGCCCCATTCTGTTTGAGACCCGTAAGAGCAAGACATCGCGTCTCCAATATTAGTGCATTTAAAGTGAGAAAAGCCGTCAGAACACTTGCGCGGATGTGCGATGTCCCGTATCATAGACAGCCGTTGACGCCTCACTTGCGTCACCACATGGCCGCCAGCGTAGCTCAGTTGGTAGAGCACCGCTCTCGTAAAGCGGGGGTCACCGGTTCGAGCCCGGTCGCTGGCTCCATTGCTCAAGATAGCCGCCTTCGGGCGGCTTTTTTGTTGCCAATTCGCCCACTCAGTGGACTTCGGGTTTAATGCTTAGGGGCGGGGATTTACCAAAGTGAAATAATAATGAAAAGAAACCCAGCTGCAACAATTGCCATGGTGAGGGCTCGAATTGGCCATATAGATCTAAAATAGTCACGATCCCTTCTCTTTTGCTGGAACGATATATCTATACAAGGTTGTGAGCGGAAAACAAATAACGTCGATTGCTATCCGACAAACGAGTCTGAAATTGCATTCACCGGCATTTCGGGGCAGATTGATACACATGTACGAAAGGGAACCTATGTGGTGCGTTGGGTTGGAGCTGCTGCAGGCCCGATATGGATTGCGGTCTTGCGCCCCGATGTCCAAATAGGTTTCTCTCTCTAGACGGGAAGTTGCTCATGGACGCCATATATGACGGAGATGACTGGGTCGATCATTATACTTGGCGCCTGGTCGGCTCGAACGACAATGGGGATGTGGTGTTTGATGGACTATGTCCAAAGCATCTCCATCCTTTTGTCTCGTCGTTAATTGAGAGTTCCGCTCGTGTTGCCCCCTACAGCTCGGCATCGCTTCATGATACGGACGTTTTGAAGACCATAAGGGAGTCAATTGACGAGGGCACGATGAGCGGCCCGCTGTTTTCTCGGCTTGTGGGGCTAGATGAGATTGGCTCGAAACGACTGCTTGCGGGCGAAAAAGTGGAACTCACTTATCGGTCGATGATTTCAATCCTGCGGCTAGCCGATGTTCTTCGCAAATAAATGAGGCTTCCCTATTCAAAAACAGAAAACCCCGCCAAACGTGATTCCCCTAGGGAAAACATGTTTGGCGGGGTCCTAGCGTGATTTCCCTAGGGGAATCACGCCATCAGACGAGCAACTCAGCCGAGTAGCTCGCTACTCCTCCCAGTAAGCGTCTGCAAGCAGCTTAAAGCAGATCTTCTTGACCGGCTGCGCGCCATCGCCCGGGAACTCGAGCGTGGGCATGTGAGGCTCGCCGGCAACGAACAGTGCAAACTTATCGTCAGCAAGATCGCCGGCAATCGAAGCGTCGGAATCGACCAGATCGTAGTCGTCCTTCTCGTCAAACTCCTGGACCAGCGTCAGACTGCCCGTGGCAACCTTAAAGGCCTCGCGACCCTCGACGTCGACCTGCAGGTCGTGATAGCGCTGATGCGTCTCATAGTGAGCCTCGTCCTCGGGACGCGTCGTGGGAGCCATGACGTTCGCAAAGACCTTGTCGCCCAAAATCGGATGGCTGCCGACCTCGAGCTCTGCCGGGTCGTTCTCCTCGAGCCAGTCGATCAGCACGTCGAGGCCCTTGAGCATTCCGCGGTATTCCTCGATATCGCCCAGTGCACCGTAAATCATCTAAATCCCCTCTCGGATCGTTTCTTTGGCGGCCACTCGGCAAACGCGCTGCCGACGCTGTTGCCGCCCACATACGTCTCGACCAGGGTAAGGTCGGGACTGAACACGACAAAGTCGGCGTCGCGCCCCGGCATAATGCTACCGCACTTGTCGTCGACATGAGCCAGCAAGCGATGCCGGGGCCGACGCCCAAGCTCTTACAGCTCAGTCACGACAACGCCGTTGTAGACCTCATCCCAACGGTCCATGACCAGATGGCCGGTCATGGGATCCATGGCATTGAGCTTGCCGCAGGTGTTGGCGGTACGCAGCACCGTCTCGTCGTCTGCGCCAGCAGCAATGGCATGCGCGAAGCCAGCGATAGTGGAGTCACCAGAGCCCGTGGCGTTAACGGCAGGGATATCGGGCGTCTTTGCGCGGAACGCGCGGCCATTGTGGAAGCCAACGGAGCCGGCAGCGCCCATGGACACGACGACCCAGGGGATGTCGGAGAATCGGGCGTCAGAGGCGAGCGCGGCGCGGAGCTCGTCCACATCGTCGGTGGTAAAGCTCGTGCCCAGAAGGCCGTTGATCTCGGTCAGATTAGGCTTAACCAGCTCGGGCTTGACCTCGGACTTGAGAGCAGCCTCGAGCGATGCGCCCGAGGTATCGAGCAGCACCTTGGCGCCGGCGTTCTCGGCAATGCCCGTGATCTTGGCATAGTAGTCTGCCTCGACACCGCGGGGCAGCGAACCCGAAATGGTGACGACGTCGGCCTTACCTGCAAGCTCGGTAAACTTGGCGGTAAAGGCATCGAGCTCCTCGGGGGCAATTGTCGGGCCGCTCTCGAGCAGCTCGGTCTGGTTGCCGGCGTGGAGAATGTTAAGGCAAATGCGAGTCTCGCCCTTGATGGGCACAAAGTCGTTGTTAATACCGTTGGCGTCCATGAGCTCAGCCATGTAGGCGCCCATGTGGCCGCCGAGCAGACCGGTTGCCACAACGTCGTCGCCCAGCTGGCCCAGGACGCGGGCCACGTTGAGGCCCTTGCCGCCGGCGGTCTTTTCGGGCGTCACACGGTTGACGTCGTCGATAACGAGCTCATCGAGCTGATAGCGCGTATCGACAGACGGGTTCATCGTAACGGTGAGGATCATTTTTAGCTCCTTATCTCGCAGGCTCCTTGTGCCTCGCGATACGAGTCGACAAAACGGAATTACAGAATCTCAATCGTGAACGAGCGAACGACGGTCTCCTTGGGCTTGGCGATAAGGCAGCCGCGCTTATGCTCAAGCACGCCGTCCTCATCGGAACAGGTCGAAAGACCGCCCCAAGGCTCAACCGCCACAAAATCGCCCTCGGGCTTGCTCCACACAATGAGATATGGGAAGCCCTCAAAGCTCAAGCGGACGCCCTTGTCCTCGCCCTTTTTGGAAAGCGTGACCTGACGGCTCTCGAGCACGTCAAAGATGGTCTCCGCAAAATCGAAGAGCTCATGTGACAGAGGCAGCGTCTTTCCCACCATGGGGTTCTTGGAGCGGTTGGTCACGTCAATCAAGCCAGTCGAGGGGACGGCAGTGCAAAGCTCAGCAGCTTCGTCCTTCTCAAAGCGCAGCTCATAGTCCGTATAGGCCTCGCCCTCATCGAGCGGACACCTAAAGCCGGGGTGCCCACCGATAAAGAACGGCATGTCCTCGGTACCCTCGTTGGTAACCTCATAGGAGACACGCACGGCGGCGTCCTCGAGCGTATAACGGGCGACGAGCTTAAACGGATACGGATAATCGCTCAGCAATGCGGCGTTATCCTCCGAAGCCAGGCACATCGCCAGCTCGTTCGCGTTTTGGCTCAGCAGCTTCCACTCCTGTTTGCGCGCAAATCCGTGGCGAGCGAGCTTTACATGATGCCCGGCGAACGTCATGGCGCTGTTATCGCGCAAGCCTCCACAAATCGGGAAGCAAATCGGTGCCTGGCCGGACCACACGGCGGGATCGCCCTGCCACAAATACTCGCGACCTCCAGCCTCAATCGAGGTAAACGAACCACCAGCTGTGGACACCTTAATAGAAATCGAATCGTTGGAGAGAGCGTATTCCATTGCCCATCCTTTCGAACAACTGCTTTTTTTCTCGCAAGAACCCGTCTCGGCCCTAACCAAAGGACAAACCCGCACGTTCATCGATGCGTCCGGTATCCTAGCCATGCAACGGGGTACCATACAGACATTGATGCAATTACAGCTGAAAGGCCTTCTTATGCGAACCATCATCCTCTACGCCTCGCGCCATCACGGCAATACGAAAAAGCTCGTGGACGCCATCGTCGAGGCGCACCCCGAAATCGATACCCTCGATGTGAAGTCACTCGGTAAAAACGAGTACCCAGACCTGCACGAATATCATCTGATCGGTGTCGCCACGGGCATCTATTACTCCGAGATCGACAAGGACATGGCACGCGTGCTCACGAACGTGCTGCAGCCGCAGGACAAGGTGTTTGGCCTTATGACCTACGGTGGCAAAAACAAGTGGTACGGCAAGGATATCGATGGCATCTGCCGCATGAGGCAGGCCATCTTTATGGGTGTCTACGGCTGCCCCGGCTTTGATACGTGGGGGCCGTTCAAACTCGCCGGCGGTGTCCAAAAGGGACACCCGACCGCTGAGGAAATTAAGGGCGCCGTCGATTTCTTCGACAAGATCGAAGACGAGTATGGCGACATCATCGTCGAAGAGTACGCCAAGCGCGAGAAGCGTCTAGCATACGAGAAGGAGCATCCTGCAGGAGGCCTGGTGGCCGGCGTTAAGCGCACAGCAAAGAAGATCGCTAACAAGCTGTAACTGTGAAGGTGCTTTTGAGCGTTTAACCCATACGGCGGGTCCGAGCAGATTCGGGCCCGCCGTCTTTTTCTATCGTTACTCGGTAAAGGCGTTGCCGACGCTCTGGCCGCCAACATAGGTCTCTACGAGGGTGAGCTCATGGTCGAACACGACAAAGTCGGCGTCGCGACCCGGCATGATGCTGCCGCACTTATCCTCGATGTGCGCAGAGCGAGCCGGCACCTCGGTTGCCATGCGAATGGCGATATCGGCGCTGGCGATGCCCCAGTCGACGATGTTCTTGACGCCCTGGGCAAGCGTGAGCACCGAGCCGGCAATGCTCTTGCCGTCGGCGAGCCAGCACAGGTTGTCCTTCATGATGACGTCCATGCCGCCGCTGGTGTAGCTGCCCTCGGGCATGCCGCCGCAACCCAGGCAGTCGGTGATGAGCACCGTGTGCTGCCAGCCCTTTGCCTGCAGCAGTGCCTTGATGGCGGCAGGGTTTACGTGCTTGCCGTCACAGATGATCTCGGCGTAGGTCTCGGGCGTGGACATGGCAGCGCCCACGACGCCGGGCTCACGGTGATGCAGCCCGCGCTGACCGTTATAGGTATGCGTAAAGCAGCTGGCACCGGCGTTGATGGCGGCGATGCACTCATCGTAGGTGGCGTCGGAGTGACCGATGCTGGTCACCACGCCCTTGGCGTTCAGAGCAGCCGCATAAGCAGCGGCACCATCGCGCTCGGCGGCCATGGCGCTCTTAACGATGCGACCGCCCGCAGCCTCCTGCCACTGATCGAAGACCTCCTCGGAGGGATCGATCAGATAAGCGGGGTTCTGCGCGCCCACGTGCTTCATGGTAAAGAAGGGGCCCTCCAGGTAGATGCCCTGAATGCGAGCACCGCAAAAATCGGGGCCGCGACCCTCGTCCGCCTGAGCGATGGCGGCGCAGGCATCCTTGATCTGCTCGACGCCATCGGTGAACGTCGTGGGCAGCCAGCTGGTGGTACCGCGACGGGCGAGCTCGGTCGAGCTGATATCGATGCCCTCGGGATCGTTGTCGGTAGTTGAGTGGTTGTAGAAGCCATGGATGTGAGTATCGACCATACCCGGTGCGATCCACGATCCCGTGTAGTCCTTAATCTCGCAAGAGGGCTCGTCGGCCTGCCAGGCGCCAAAGACGCCGTCTTCGACCATAAGATAGCCGCCCAGCTGCGGGCCTGCCGGCAAGAAGAACTTGTCAGCCTTAATTGCGTACGTGCTCATATGCACTCCTTGCTTCTAAAGCAGTTGACTGTGGTGATGCTTATACCCAGCTCACGTAAAACAAAAAGCGCCCGCCCGCCGTTATGAGCGGACGGGCGCCCTTACAGGGGGACGCGATTAAGCGGTGAAGGGGTGAATCGTCACGCCCTTAACCACGCGGTTGACCGTGCCGGTGGGGCTCGGCGTATCGGGCGTGTTGCCCACGCGCACGGAGTTGAGCAGGCTGATGGCCTGGGCAAACATCACGAACGGCAGAGCAAGGTAGCCCTCGGGAAGTGCCTCGTAGCCCTTAAAGGTGAAGGACTCACCCTCATAGACGGTGGCACCTTCCTGCTGAACGGCGATGGTGTGCTGAGCGATCTCGTCGCCACCGATCTCGTTGAGGATGTCGATGTCGTACTGACGGGTGTAGGCGTCGTTGTTGACGAACACGAAGACGAGCGTCTTATCGTCGACGAAGGACTTAGGTCCGTGACGATAGCCCATGGAGGTGTCGTAGGAAGTAGCGACCAGACCGTGAGCGAGCTCGAGGATCTTGAGCTGGCTCTCCTGGGCAAGGCCACCGAAGGAGCCAGAACCCAAGTAGGTCACGCGGTTGAAGTCGCCAGCCAGGTAGTCGGCGATCTCGGGCTCACGGGAGATGACCTCCTCGCCCATCTTGGCGATGGTCTCGACCCACTCGGCCTTCTGCTCGTCAGAGGCAGTGTCGAAAATAAGGGTGGAGAGCAGGGTCATGCAGGAATAAGAGCCGGTCATGGCGAAGCCCTTGTCGTTGGCGCGCGGAATGAGCAGCGTCAGCGCGTTGGGATCATCGGCAGACTCGACGGCGAGCTTGCCTTCGGGAGCGCAGGTGATGTTGAGGAACTTGACGTTGTGGACGAGCTCCTTGGCAACGGCAACGGCGGCAAGGCTCTCGGGGCTGTTGCCAGAGCGGGCAAAGGAAACCACGAGCGTGGGATCCTCGGCGCGCAGGAAGTCGCGCGGGGCGCTCACGATGTCGGTCGTGGCGATGGGCTTAAAGTCGTAGAGATCAGTGTTGCCAGCGTGACGCAGGTACGGGGCGCAGGTATCGCCAACATAGTCGGACGTACCGGCACCGGTGAAGACAACGGACAGACGGCCCTCACCCATAGCGCGAGCCTCGGCCAGAAAGGCCTCGATGGCCTCCTTGTTCTCGCGATAGATGTTGAGCGTATCACGCCAAAGCTCGGGCTGCTGAGCAATCTCGGCCGTGGTGATCTGGGCGCCGAGCTCGGTGAGCTCCTCGACACTCTTCTCGAACATTTCTAATACCTCTCTCTAGAAGTAATCCTCTGACGTGCAATTATACACTTCGGTTGGTTATCTGGTAGTAACCAGTTAAATACAAAGAATCATCATATGGAAACGGTGCAAACACTAGTTGCTACGCTGGTGGTAAACCTTGTATTTAAACTGATCGGCACGAGCAACCGAGAGCGTATACTCCACAACCTCGTTTGACTCGTTATACGTAGTCCTAACCAAATCGAGCACAGGCGAGCCCTCGACGATTTCCAAAAGGTGGGCATCGGTGGGACGGGCTATACTCGCATAGAACTCCTCTTCGGCCACGCGTATTTTTTGCTGAAAGTCTTGCTCAATCACATCGTAAAGCGGCTTACGCTCCAGCAGCGGTCGCTTTAGGGACATAAATTGACGAACCGGTAGATAGCTGCGTTCGACCATCATGGGCATGTTGTCGGCAGAACGAAGGCGCTTGAGCTTAAAAATGCGATCACCGATACGCAATCCCATATGCTCGGCCAGATTCTTATCGGCCTCCATCTCGCAAAACTCGAGAATCGTGGTCTCGGGGTCGCGCCCCATCGCGCGCATCTGCTCGGTAAAGCTGTAGGACTGCATAAGATTGGTTGCCTTTGCCGAACGGTCGGTCACAAAGGTACCGCGACCGTGCTGCCGAACCACCAGTCCTAAACGCTCCAGTTCCTGCAGAGCCAGGCGTACCGTAGTGCGCGAGAGACCATAGCGCTCCGAAAGCTCACGCTCGGAAGGAATCATGTCACCGGCGCGATATTCATGGTCAATCTTTTCGGTCAGAATATCGACCAGCTGATCGTACAGCGGTTGCTTACGCGCTCCGATCGCCATCCTATCCTCCCATTATCTCAAACTCGGCTACTACCTTGGGTGTTTAGCATTATCTGTCTGCCACACCCGAATCATCAAGAAAACAAAAGCCGCGCGCTCTTTCGAGCACGCGGCTTTTAACATACACATGGCTTAAGGGGTCGGGGTGTGAGCCGCGTAGGGACACACCCCTCAAGCTAGAGCCTTACCAGATGCTCGGCCAGAGACCAAGCGGGCCAGCGCCCAGGATGCCCAGGACGAAGAGCAGCAGAATGCCCTTGGTCGGGGTCCAGCTGTGCTTAGCGAACATGTAGTAAAGCAGCAGCGTAAGCATAAGCGGGACGAGCTTCGGGACGATGGTGTTGAGGGTGTCGGCAACAGAGAAGTTGACCGGATCCTCGGTGACGGTGCCGTAGGTAACGGACTCCATGCCGTTGCCCAGATCGGTGACGCCGCACTCGACAGCGTTGCCGTCGGCATCGGAAGCGGTGAGGGCGTTGCCGTCCTCATCGGTCATGGCGATGGTACCGGCCTCAGCGGTCTCGGTATCGATGCCCTCCATACCGGTGAAGTTCTCGGCCTCCTTCTCGGAGACGATCACGGTAGTAGCGGAGAGGCCACGGGTGGTGCCGTTGGGGATCTGGAGGTTGATCTGGGTGCCACCCATGGTGACGACCAGGCAACCGACGACGAAGACGCCCATGATGGAAGCGGCACGCGTGAAGGCCTGCATGTTGGCAGTCAGAGCGTCAATAGCGCTGGTGCCAAGCTTGTAGGACCAGTTCATGAGCCAGAAGCGCAGAGCGAACTGGACGACATTGAAGATCACCAGGAAGATGATCGGTGCAGCGGCGTTGCCGTTGATGGCCATGTTGGAGGTGATGCCGGCCGTGATAGGCACGAGCGTCAGCCAGAACAGGGCGTCACCGATACCACCGAGCGGGCCCATTGCAGCGACGCGGACGGCGCGGATCGTGGGGATGTCAACCTTGTTCTGCTCGAGCGAAAGCACGATGCCCATAACAAAGGTGACGAGGAACGGGTGGGTGTTGAAGAACTCCAGGTTGTGGCTCATGGAAGCCGCGAGGTCGTTCTTGTTGGTGTGGATCTTCTCCAGACCGGGGATGATGGAGTAGAGCCAGCCAGCGGCCTGCATACGCTCGTAGTTGAACGAGGCCTGCAGGAAGCAGGAGCGCCAAGCCATCTTGTTGAGGGTCTTCTGGTCGAGCTGCGGAGCAGGAGTGAGATCCTCGTAGTGCTCCGGGATCACATACTCATTAGATGCCATCTTCGAAGTCACCTCCGTCAGAAACAGCTGCACCCTTCAGCTCGGTCTGCTGCTGGAAGTCCCAGAAAGCGATGCCGAAGCCGATGAGAGCGAGGATGAGCAGAGCAGGGGTTGCCAGCGAATCGTTGGCAACGGTGATGAGCGCGAGACCAAAGCCCATGAGGAAGAAGCCCCACATATCGCGGTTCATCATTACCTTGAGCAGGACGGCGAAGCCGACGAAGCGCATCATGCCGCCTGCAGCGGAGAGACCGGTCTGCAGCCAAGTCGGGATGGCGGAAGCGATGGTCTGACCGATGGTAGCGCCAGCGATGAAGAACAGGGTGACGACGACAGCGAAGATCAGGCCGAGCAGAGCCATGGCGAAGTAGTTCAGACGCTCGATGCCCTTGGTGTCAGCGTTATGAGCCATGTTGTCCGCGGAGGACATGAGGGGCGACATAAGCGTGAAGACCAGGGTAACGCCGAGCTGACCAAGCAGAGCGAACGGAATGGCAAGGCCGACTGCCGCGTTGGGCTCGAGGCCCGTAGCGATAGCGAGAATGGCTGCCATGATGCCGCCGATGACGGCGTTAGGCGGCTGAGCGCCTCCGATCGGCATGTTGCCGATCGTCATGAGCTGATAGGTACCACCCACGAGAAGACCGGTGTTGAGGTCGCCAAGGATAAGACCGATGACGGCGCCGGTGACGATGGGCTGATAGAGAGACTCGAGGAAGTTGAACTGGTCGATTGCCGCGACGAACGTGACGATGAAGACCAGAGCGACCTGGATGATCGAGTATTCCATCTTGCTCCTCCTTTCAAAATGTATGTACGCACTTTGGATATCACGTACAGAACGTCAGGGTTTCAATCCTGACAACGTGGATCACGAGGATTACGAGAAGAGCTTGCTCGTGTCCTCAACAGGCGTGCTCGGAACGCGCCTGATCTCCAACTCCACCCCCAATTCCTGCAGCTCTTTAAACGCAGCGACATCCTCGTCGTTAACTGCGACGGAGGTGGCGACTTGGCGCTTTCCTTCCGACATGTGCATGTTGCCGATGTTTACCTTCTTTATAGGCACACCGCCCTTGACGAGCGTAAGCACGTCTTCCGGTGTTTCGGCCACGATGAAGATCTTCTGGCGCGGGCTCGCCTTGCCAATGACGTCGATGGTCTTCTGCAGGGAGAAGAACCGCGTAGCGACGCCGGCGGGAGCGGCCATCTTCATGAGGTTCTGGCGCATGGTGTTGGTCGACACATCGTCGTTGGCGACGAGGATGAGGTTGGAGCCCAGGGTGGAGTTCCACTGGGTAGCGACCTGACCATGGACCAGTCGGTTATCGATGCGGGTAAGAAGAATGTTGGGTTCTGCCATGTTGATCAGCTTCCTTTCGTTATTTGCTGACGACAGTTACTTGATCTCCTGAATCGCGTAACGCGAAACATCTACGACGGCACCGGATCGGACTTTGATCTGGACCTTTTCGCCTTCGATGCCCTTGACGGTTCCGTAGATACCGCCGGCGAAAAGAACCTCCTGACCCGGCTTGAGCTCGGTGTGCAGCTCCTTGAAGTACTTCTGCTTCTTCTTCATGTTGATTTGCGACCAGATGGTGTAAATCAAGCCCATGATGACAAGCAGGCCTAAAAGGGCGACCGAGGAGCTCAGGACGTTGGCTCCGAAATCGGCCATTAGATGCCGTCCTCGTCGCCGAAGATATCCTCTTCCTCGGAGCCGGCAACGGATGCGACCGTCTGGGCGGTGACGCCCGTCTGACCAACGGTCACGGCCTGCTCGCCAAGCTCGGCGAGCGTGGCGTTACCGCGAAGGAACAGAAGCTCAATAACCATGGGGAGGTTAGTGCCAGTCAGAACCTCGACGTTGTCGACATCCTGGGCAATCATCATCGACTGATTGAACGGAGTACCACCGAGCAGGTCGGTAAAGACGAGCACGCCATCGCACTCCTCGCGCATGGCGGTAATAGCGGCGCGGAGATCCTCACCGTAGGAAGCAGCCTGGTCGCCCTCAAAAGGAACGACGGTAAAAGCGGGCTGGTCGCCGGCAACCATAGCGATAGCGCTTGCAAGGCCGGGTGCGAACTGTCCATGACCGGTAAGAATAAAGCCAACCATTCAAATTTCCCTTCCGAAGGTGTGTACGATCTGAGTCCGATGATTTTCGGAAGCCAGCGGGCAATCGCCCTTAAAGCTTCTTGGAAAGCGTTCTTTGAGAACCAGTGGTCTCTCAACTGGTAGTAACCACGTGACGTGTTGTTGTCACTATATCACCACAGAAGAGGTTGCTTTCGTTGATTCATACAGTAAAACGTTTTTGCACCGTTCACGGTAAAAAATCGACCGTTTACCGCTCGTTAACACTTCTACCTGCGGTTTTGAAACCGTTTCGAAATACTTTGACGAAAGATCGGAACCTTTTCTGTGTCTAAACAACGCAGGGTGGCTAAAAATGGCGTGTAGAAAAATTGCAGGTCATTGTGAAGATTTGTGAATTGGTCTTTTTGACTTAATACCAGTTAGAACCAGTTTCGATATTATCGGTGAACGGTAGTTTTCGACCGTTCACCGGTTATTTGCAATCGTTTACGGCCGTTTTCCTGGATGAATTGGGGAAACCCGATGAAGCACTTGCGCGATCACGGGAAGTTTTGGCATTTGTCCTCATCCCCCGCGCGCTAAACTCCGGCATCCAAAATGAGCTAATAGCTCACGCTAATCGTTTTCAATCATTACTTACTCAGTATCCGTAATTATTTATCGTTTTTCGTTAATTCTGATATGATACAAGTATCATCCAAAACGCCGGTTGGAGGGGTTATGGTCCATCGAAACGCATCCACATCGAATGAAACCATCAGCCGCGAACAGACGATAGCTAAACTGAAGAAGCTCGCTCGCATCTGCAAATGGGCCACAATCTGCATTACCACAGCGCTCGCTCTGGGACTCCTCGCAGTCATTATGATTGACCTTCTACTCATATTGCCTGGCCTCTCCCAAGGGTCGTGTCTCCAATCCGTAGAACTTCAAGCCGGCGAAGGACCGTGCCTTGCTATCGTCGGTACCGATGCGCAGGCCCCACTTATGCTCGTTGCACACGATGGTCACACTGCCATAGGGAGCCTCTTGATGACATGCCTCGCGCTTACCATCGCGCTAAGCGTGCGCAGGCTTTTCTTCAACATTGAAAAGGAAGGTAGGCCCTTTGACCTTGAATGCAACCATACGCTTCGTCGAGTAGGGCATTTATTCCTTATCGGCGGCGTTGCCGTGAGGCTTCTTGGTGCCGTAATTACGGGAATGATACTCTCAGGATTTGGCGGCAGCTTTACGGATGCGTTCGTCGGCCAGCTATTCGACCCTTCCATGCTCTTTGCAGGCCTGATTATTTGCCTGATAGCCAGCGTCTTCCGCTACGGGTATATCCTGCAAAAACAAGATGACGAGTTGCTCTAGGGGGAATCCATGATTATTCTGCGGCTTGACCGCATGCTCGCCGAACGCAAGATCTCATCCAAAGAGCTTGCGGAACGTGTGGGCATCTCCCAGGTCAATATGTCACGCATTAAGACGGGCAAGGTTTCTGCCATACGTTTTTCAACTCTTGACGCGATATGCCGGGCACTCGACTGCCAACCGGGCGATGTACTGGAATATATATCCGACGATGAAGCCGATAGCCTTTTTGGACTTAAAGATGAATAGCCATAATTAAGCCGCCAATCACGCCCTCAACGCAAAAAGCCCGCCAGTACGACTTCCGTGCTGGCGGGCTTTCTGCTGTCAATCGGCTAGATGCTCGATGAGCCGTGCGACTCTTTACGCAAACAGGCCGTAGATGCTGATGTTGGCCTTGGCGTAGAGCCCGTTAGCATACTCGGTCCACTTGGAGCTGGCGCTCGAAGCCTGCGAAGAGTACTGCTGGTAGGCAGTGTAGTAGGCGGTCATGGCCTGCTTATAGGTTGCGCTATCGGCCGTAAAGGCATCGTCGGCGAAGGCCTTGGCATAGGTGCTATCGGCGTCCTTCCAGGTGCCCTTTGAGCTATCCCACTCATCGCCGGCAAGGTTGA
>CAUDNY010000002.1 GCA_958450865.1 uncultured Collinsella sp.
CGCCAACAGCCCCTCGGGCGGCGCGGTGGCCACCATCGCGGTCCCCCTGTGCGGGGCCTGACGAATCAGGCCCCGCACACTGGCATACCTCGCAACCAAACGCTTCCCGGATAATTCATGAGGCCGTACTCGTATTCGAGCCTGCCTATCTCTGCGGCAAGCGCCTCCGTCATGTAGAAGGTTTTCGTGCGGCCCGTCGACTTCGCCAGGCGGTCGTACCTGTTCGCGAGGTCCTCGGGGGTTCTCAGGGCTGCGGTGGCGGTTGCCATGATGCACCTCCCGGTTAGATGTAATACGTGTATTACTTTCTATCACATCACCCGAACCCCGCACCGGCGTACGGTCGTATCTGCTTTTTTACCTTACATTTTGTCAACCGGCCCATGCTCGGCTTGTTCAGCCGGATTAAATCAACTGTTAAATCAATCCAGGCCTGTAGGGGGCGGTGGAAATCTTTCGAGGACTGGGGGCGCCGTCCCTGGGTCGGCTCCTCGATGGCCGCGGCTGAATTCCCCTGCCATCGGCTGCGTGGGTTCCGGCACGGGGTTCTGGCGCTGCTCGAACTGGGCGCAAGACTCGACTGTTGGTCGTACCGGACGGCATACGTTTTGAGACCGGCAAGCTGATGCCGGCTCGAGGACAGCGGCCCGGTGCACCGGGCCGATCGATAGCGGTCTCAGGTTCACAGCGCAGCTTCTCAGGGCTCGCATATATAGGAAGACTTGATTGGCAATCGATTTTAATGAAGTCGGCAGCGCATGTCAGAGTTTTCAACAAATTTAACATGCCACCCTTTATATCCGCACGCGCGTAATTCAACTCATAAGGACCGGCTATCCCTTACCTGTGACACAATCTCAAACGCACAGAACAGAATCATCAGTCCAATCATCGCATAAGAGGCAGCCGGACCTTCAAGCACTATTCCACAAAGAACAATCTCCGCGCCGCCAATAAGAACTGTTATCAGGCGCTCTGCCTTTTTGCTCTCGCCGCTCGCATAAAAAGGCGGCAAAGCGCACAAGATCACATATAGCCCGGGAAGGGAATACAGGATCGATAGTCCAAGCCCCCCATCAACCGTAGTGTTTTGCGTAAGAATCAACTGAACCCAAACGGCAATTATCACTGAGCAGGTTGTCGATAAAAGAAGACTGGAAATATAGCACGCAACAAAGTCCCGTCGCATTCGAACAGAGAAATCCGCGAACTCTCTTCGCCGCGTGGAAACAATAAGGTACGCAGAAATTGCAATAGAACCAATCAGAGAAAACAGCGGAACAACCAGCAATTCAAGCTTATTACCCCATCGATCAACCACACCCCCACTCCAATGAGCGGGAATTGTATCAGGGAGGACTGACCAAGCCGCCCATAGAATCAGAAATGGAAGAATAGAGAGGATGAAAGATGATAACACTGCAGTAATTTTTTTTGAGGCTCTCATCGATTCCGCATCTCCTTGCGCGCCCACATTCCACTCCGCCTTAAATCAAGTATACGTTTTGAGACCGGCAAGCTGTTGCCGGCTCGAGGACAGCGGCCCGGTGCACCGGGCCGATCGATAGAGGACTCAGCTTCACAGCGCAGTTTCTTGGGGCTCGCATATATAGGAAGACTTGATCGGCAATCGATTTTAATGAAGTCGACAGCGCATGTCAGAGCTTTCAACAAATCGCAGGTAAATCCATGTACCAATTTTTGGTACACGGATTTACCTGCGATGTTCATGCTTGGCCAAAAGCCCATCAAGCGATATATTCATTATTTTAATGCGCGCGCCTGAGCTTTTGGCTGAAGTGGCAGTCCGACCGCCGGTAGGCGGCCACGCTATATCCAAAGGCCACGCCTACTCCCCGTGCCCGGCTACGTCGACGACCCAGTGCTGCCCGTCGAGTTCCTGCCGCAGAGCTACATCAGGGACGTCTTATTGGGGGACGACCACATGGAACCCGGGAGATCAAGCTGTACGGCTGATCCATCCGTCAACAACATGTCAAAGCCCCAAAACCCAACAGGATCGCGAACGAGGGGATGAATTGACCGCCCGGGTATTTGCGCCCGGGCGGTCAATTTTATCAAGCATGGGTGCGATTCTGTGAGGCCATTTTTCTGGCATCCGCCGTTTGCTCCGGTCTCAACGCACCCATCGACCGTTCAGCTATCTTTGCGAACGCGACCACGTGCGCATTTGTCGAACAATCAAATGTCCGACAATGTCTGACGGAGCTGTCAGACATTCACGCACGAACAGGTGAGCTTCGCGAGCGATTGTAGGCAACTAGTAGCCCCAGCTGCGTCTTTGGCGCAGGTTCGACGTCTGACATCTTGAATGTCTGACGTTGAACGAAGCTGGTTGATAACAAGCAGGTGGAATAAACATGGAGCCCGACACCTCTCGCGCAATCGGCGCGCGGCAAGGGTCTGGCCCATCTCATATGTTGCCAACGCTAACGGTGAACCTGAGCGCCCGGGCACATTCTTTGTTGGCTGAAACCGGCATAGCAACTAGCGGAAGGCATCATCGAAGGAGTGTGCTGGAAAGCACCCGTCTCCTTAACTGTTAGAAATGCAAGTTAATAATCTATGTGGTCAATATAATACCGTTGAACCAGCGTATCGATTCCGCTCAGCCATTCGCCTCGCCCCCATCGCACGCATCTTCATTCGGTCTGTCATTATTAATCTAACGATGCTTTGAGAAATGTAGGTGCTTCTAAATGTACTGTCGACTTCTTCTCAAACTAATCCTAAGAGACAGGGCCGTATGGATTTGTACGCTCGTTCTCGCTGCAGCCTTCTCCGTCCCCATTGCGTTCAATTCACCCATCTACGGGCCCTTCTTCATGAAGCAGGGCATGCAGGGCTTTGTCGACGCATTCAATACGCGCGCGCCCCAGGCCAGCGGCACAGACCTATCTCCAGAGCAGCAAAATGACGCGGAGCTTGCAAGATACGCGAACGCCGCCCTCGCCGCTCAAACCGACGCCGCCTTTCTCGATTCTGCCGAGAGCTACTACGCGCTCATGGGCGAAGGCTTCCAATCCGGGTCCATCGTGGGAGACCGAGAGACCAATGACGCAGCGCTCGCATATTGCCGTGCCCTGAGCAGCTCCGGCATCACGGATATCCCGGCCTCCGCAAGCGACCTGCCATTCCTTTCCTTCCTGCCTTACGCCATTGCCACGGCGCCGTCTTTCCTTCCCTTCATCCCCTTCCTTCTCTCGTCGATACTCGTGCTCGGCGCCACAAGGCCCGGGACCCTGGCGGCGAAGGCGCCCGTGCCCAAATTCCGGCGCCTTATCCAGATCGTGTTTTCGATAATCGTCGCGGGGACCGCGATGCTCCTCGCCGGCCTCGCACCCGGGGGCATTTACGCCTTGGCCCTAAACGGCTTCGGGCAAACTGGGTACCCGATCGCCTTCTTCCATGACGGCGCGCTTGCCACCACGACCGCGGGAAACGTCTTCACAGCCCTGCTTCTCGCGCTGCTTGCGGGCGGAACCTTGATATCCGTTTGCTCCGCCGTCCTATCGACCGCAACGAGGCGCGTCCTCGCGGGCCCCCTTACCTCCGCGCTGCTTGTCGCGGCCCCGGCATTCCCGTTACTGTCCGATTCGGCACTGGAGCATAACGCCGTGCTCGGGCTCCTGCCGCTGGCCGTGTTCTCGCCTATCGAGGCAACGGGTTACGTAGGATGCTTCCCGACAGAATTCATTGGCTCCGGTTCAGGCAGCGCATCGATGCTTGCCGTGGCACTGATATACGTCGCGGTCCTTTTTGCGGTCGGCGCCGTTGCGGCACGTTCGCCCAAACAGGCTGGACCCGCTAAAAAGCACCATGGGCTCGAGCTTCTGGACGCGAGCGTGGGATACGGGAGCACGACGGTACTTTCAATCGGGTCGCTTTTCCTGGGCCCGGGGACGGCGGCGGGCCTCGTTGCTCCCAACGGCTCGGGGAAAACCACCCTTCTTGAAGCGCTGTCGGGCCAATTTCCCACCCGCATCCGCTCGGGAAGCCTGGCGGCAGACGGAATCTGCCAACGTCGATCAGCCGAATTTGCAGAACTCGTCTACCTGAGCTCTTCGGGCGGCGCGGATCTCTATCCCACGCTATCGGCCCTCGAGCACCTTGCTTTCGTTAGGGAGGCGTGGAAATCGGCCGCCGACATCGACTCGCTCTGCAACTCCCTCGGAATCTCCCCATATCTCGACAAGCCGACCCGTAAACTCTCGACAGGAATGAAGCAGCAGGTAAAGCTTGCCATGGCGATAGCGACCGATTGCCCGTACCTCATCCTCGATGAACCGCTGAACGGCCTCGATCCGGGAAAACGGAAAACCTCCTGCGACGCGATGCGCAGCGAGGTGGCGCGGGGACGCAGCGTGCTCATTTCAAGCCATCTGCTCGACGACCTGGCAGACCTCACCAACTCGTTCTACTTCATCGAGGCCGGCACGCTCGTGGAAAAGATCAAGTCGTCCTCGCAGACGCTCAAGCAGGAATACCTCGATACATACGAGGGAGGTGAATGACATGATAGGCAAGAGCTATGCAAAGATAGCGATTGTTGGCTTTGTACTTTGTCTTGCAATGGTGCTATGTGCATCATTTGCGAGGTATAGGTCCGAGCAGTCGTTCATCGATGGCGCTGAAAATGGGTTTGGCATAGACGGGATGTATGTCAGCGATGGCGCGACCAGGCCGTCTATGGCGATTCTTGCAGGCGAAGACATGGAATGGCAAATCTCTAATGACGATGGCTCTTGTCTGAGTGGTCGTTTGGCCGCAACGAGCGACCCGAATTCGTTCGATCTTCTCGACAATGATGGATCGGATTGCGGTTCAGTTCACCTGTCGTATGCATCACGAGATGGGATGGACGGCATTCTCTATGTCTCCCACGAGATTGGCGATTTCAAGATGCGCAGGACTAACCGAGTGCCGGCTTTTATCGAGGAGTGAGAATTCCCGGCGGCCTGCCGATCAGGCCGCCGGGGTATCGAATCCCGCATTCATCCGTATGCACACGGATGAATGCGGGAAATGCCCGGATGAAGTTGATAATCAAGGAAACAATGCCGTTCTGCCTGGGACGGCTTTGGTCTGGACTTTAACTACAACATCGCAATCGACACTTATCAGCTCGCGCGACGCGCATGGCCAAATCTCGGACGCTGGTGCATGGAGGACCTTCGAGATTTACTGTACATCCAAAACGACGACGCACACCGCGTGCTCGCCGACTGCGAAGACGAGATGGCTGTCTACAATGCGATCAGAAACGGCGTGAAGTCCGGAGAGCTTTCTGTCGAACCGCCGCGCCGTCGCGCGAGCCGACCGGGCAATCCGGGCAATCTGGTCCCGGCTCTCCCGGTCGTATTCCTACGATATCGCCCCTAGATCATCAATGTGTCAGATAAAGAATGAGGCAATGGCTATGATCACGCCTACGGCAGATGCAACGACTGCGCCTTTTTTCCTCTCCTTTAGTCCGACGAACAGGGTTGCCGTAAAGTAAAGGGCGGAAATGCAGGCTATGGCAAGCGAAACGAGTTCCTTGGGCGGTTTCAGCAAAAGGTCGCTAGCAAAGAGTAATGCAAGCAGGGCAAAGCCGATTGTGTTCAAGTATCTCGATTGATTTTGCGACAACATGGCAACTTCCTTTCAGAACATGCAAATGAAAAGTCGGTACGATGTCATTGCGGTTGCAAAAAAGCCGCCGCTAGGACCGGTTGTCACGAGACCGGCGATAACTTCAGCGGTGCCAACAAGCTAGAGATCGCGCAGGCAAGCCTCCTCCTTCGCGTTCAGCTTGACCTTGTGAGGGACGGTGCGGTTATTTGCAGATCCGTGAGAATCGCACCACGCCTTGGAATATGAATCCGTGCAGCGCCCGCGCTCAAAAAAGGTATATATCGTAATTATCGTCGTAATTGTCTCCGACGTAGATCTCGCTGCTCTCGGCGGGAGATCCCTCGTCGGCATAGGCTGCCGCAACGGGCACAAATGGTGTCATGACAAGGGAGTGGCAAAGAGCTGCTGAGATGATGGAGGGCAGGCATTTCTTCATGGCTGGCTCCTTAAACTGGCCTTTGATAGTTACTCGATGTCGCCTCCTTCCGCTTTATATCCGTTGTATTCGGCGTATTTCTTTAATAAGGCAAGAGGTTCTTCCTCTCCTTCGGATGAGCCGATGATGTTTCCTTGGTCATCCAGTATGAATACGGACGGAATATGCTCAAGTTCATATTGGTCATTCACGACCTTATCTTAATCTATGTAAATGGGAAAGTCTCCTTCATGGACCGAGGCTTCTTCAATCGTGCTGTCCTCAGAAACATTGAAAAGGTTCTTCCTTATGGCTGCGAAATTATCAAGTTGTGGCATATCCTCTATGAGAGATTCGCAGTGCGGACACCACGATGCCCGGATACCGCATCATCGGTATCAACCATGACGACCTCGCCGACGGTAGCGGCAAGGCGGGGCTGACGTTTGAGACGACCAACGATGTCCTATACAAACACATCTGGAACGACACAAAGACCAATGTCGGCGGTTGGAGGTCCTCTAAGCTCCGCGCCCGCCTGAACTCCGGTGACCTCTGGGCGCTCCTGCCGGCCGAGCTCCAGTCCAAGGCGAAGGCCGTCACGAAGATGACGGACAACGAGGGCGGCGGTAGCGCCGGCACTCCGACGGCAACGAATGACAAGGTCTTCATCCTCTCGACGACCGAGATTTACGGAGACCTCCAGTCTGACGGCGCCCAGTACGAGTACTATGCGACGTCGAGGTATTCTGGACCTGAGATTGTGTGCTATTTCAGCACTCGTTCCGTGTCTCCGAGTGACTCAACGGACTTTATCTATGTTGACCCTTTCGGTCGCTGGAGCAGCGGTAGTGCCAACAGTGCCGGCAACGTGTTTCCCGCTTGGTGCTTCTAGATTTTCTAGTGCAAGGCCCGCGCGACTCCGCGCGGGCCTATCTTTTGGCAAGTGTACGAACGGTTTAGGTTCGCGGCACAGGTATTCGGGTTGAGGAGAAATGGGGTCATATGGCGGCTCTCAGAGCGCCTGCTGCACTCCCCCGCCATTACCCCTGCGGCGTCCTCGTATGGAGCCCATCCTGGTTGGCATATCGTTGCAATCGCTCACTTGTCCACCGGTCAAGTGAGCTACTGGAATAAATACAGCGACACGCTTGTTCGTTACAGTCGCTATATCTGTGTAAATCGCCGCGATAAATACAGTCTGTACTCGACTGTATACCAGCTACGCGTATGTAGATTCATATCGCGTTAATAAATCGGCCCAAGCGTGTGCAAAACGCGCAAGTAGCCGCAAAAGGCGATTATCGCGCAGGGTGATTTTTGGCACCCTGTTGATTAATCAAAATTAAGCAATTGCTTAAAACAAAAAAGGTCAGGCACTAAGTACCTGACCTGCAAACTTCTGGTCGGGACGACTGGATTCGAACCAGCGACCCCTTGACCCCCAGTCAAGTGCGCTACCAAGCTGCGCCACGTCCCGAAGCTTTTGTTTGTTGCTCTGCTCTCGCTCGCAACAGGGAGTATATTAACCCGAAACTTTGGACTTGTGCAAGAACTTTTTTAATTATTTTTGAGCAAGTCCAAAATTGTATCTGCGAGCTGGGGTTTTGTTAGTACGGGAAGTTCTTGCGTACCTGCCGTGCTCACAATCCAGGCCTTATTGGTGTCGGTTCCAAAGCCCGAATCGGCGCGCGAGACATCGTTGGCGATGATCGCGTCGCAGCCCTTGCAGGCGAGCTTGCGCTGCGCGTACTCCACGACGTTATCGGTCTCGGCCGCAAAGCCAATCACGCACCGCTCTCCCTTTTGGCGCGAGAGCTCAGCCAAAATATCAACGGTCTCGACGAGCTCGATGCGATCGAGGCGTTCGTTGGCCTTTTTGAGCTTATGGTCGGCGGGAGCGGCGGGTGTGTAGTCGGCGACAGCGGCCGCACAAATGGCCGCATCGGCCGTCTGGAAGGCGCTCAGCGCCGCCTGCAGCATCTCTGCGGCGGTCTGAACGCGCACGCACTCCACGCCGCGGGGAACATCGAGCGACGTCGGTCCCAGCACGAGTGTGACCGCAGCGCCGCGGCGTACGGCCTCCCCTGCCAGGGCGATGCCCATCTTGCCCGACGACCGGTTGCCAATGAAGCGCACGGGGTCGATCGGTTCGTGCGTTGGGCCGGCGGTAATCACGATGCGCTTGTCTGCCAGGTCTTGCGGCACGGGATTGAGCACCTCGCAGATGGCTTCGACGATGTCTTCGGGCTCGCTCATGCGTCCCGTGTCCACGTCGCCGCAGGCAAGGTAGCCGCTGCCGGGTCCCACCACATGGACGCCACGGTCGCGCAGCGTGGCCATGTTGGCCTGGGTTGCCGGCGCCTTCCACATGCCATTGTTCATGGCCGGTGCGATCACGATGGGTCGCGGCGTGGCAAGCAGCGTGGTGGAGATGAGGTCATCGGCGATTCCGTTGGCCATCTTAGCGATGATATTTGCCGTGGCAGGCGCCACGACCACCAGGTCGGGTTCCTGCGCGAGCGAAATGTGGTGGATGGGGTCGGAAGGGTCGTCGAACAGGCCCACCGCGACAGGCTCATTGGTGAGCGCGCGGAAGGTAAGAGGCCCCACAAACTCCGTGGCATGCTCGCTCATAACGACCTTGACGCGTGCGCCGCGCTTTTGTAGCAGGCGCACGATATTGCACGACTTATAGGCGGCGATCCCGCCGGTAATACCCAGCAGGATCGTTTTTCCCTCAAGTTGCATCGAATTGTTGGGTGCCGCCATCGTTTAAGCTTCCTTGCTCGGAAACACCAGCAGGCGGTGGCAGTACGGGCAGTGCGTAATCTCGCTACCGTCGTGGTTGAGGTCGCTCATGGACGATGCCTGCAGCGCGGTGTGGCAGACCGTGGGTATGTTGCCCTGGATGGTCTCGACGGCCAGGCCGCGGAACTGCTTAAGCAGGCGCTCGTAATCGGTGAGCACGTCGGTCGGCAGCGTGGCGGCAAGGGCGGTGCGCTCCTTGGTTGCGGCATCGATCTGGGCCTGCAGATCGGCGGCCTTGGCGCGGGCGGCCTTGGTATCGGCCTTCACGCCCTCCTCGAACTTGGCGATGATTGCCTGTGCGCGGGCCTCGCGGTCGAGCGCCTCCTTATGGGCGATAACGACATCCTTGCGGGTGTGCTCAATCTTGTCCAGACGCTTGGCCAGGGTGGCAAGCTCATTCTCCAGGTCCTGAACCTCGCGGTAGTCGGAGCCGTCGACGTGGCGCTTCTTGGCAGCCTCGATGGCGTTGTTGGTCTGGATCTCGGTAGTATTGAGGTCGTCGAGCTCAATGTCCAGATCCTTGCGCTGGGCGTAAAGCTTGGTCATCTCGGACTTGAGCTTCACGTAGGTTTTGCGCTTGGAAGCGAGCTCCTTGAGCTCCGGCATATTGGCAAGTTCGCTCTTGTTGCGGGCGAGCTCCAAATCGATCTGTTGCAGCTTGAGTAGCGTAGCGCCGGCGCTCATAAGTTCTCTCCTTTTGTCACAGTCCACCATTGGCAAGGGTTCAGTATTTTAATCGTATGACGGGGGTCGACCCCGGCGTCAACTGCAGAGTTCATCAAGATATCCACGAACGGCTCTTCGGAGCGGTCGTGGCCGAGCAGAATCACGCTCAGGCCGCGCAAGGCAAGGTCCTGAGCCACGTGGTAGCCGGCCTCTCCGGTCACAATAACATCTGCGCCCGCGGCGATAGCAAGCTCACCAAAATCGCCGAGGGAGCCGCCCAAAATAGCAACGATACGGCACGGGCTATCTGCCTCGCCCCATACGCGAGGGTCGCTGCCATAGGCCGTGGCGGCGCGTGCGGCAAGTTCGCGCAGGCTGCAGGCGTCGTGGAGGGTCGCGTGTGCGCCCAGACCGGTGAGCTCGGGCTCGTCCACATGCTCCAGCGAGCTCATGGGCTCAGCGCCCAGCAACTCACTCAGGCGAACGCGCGCTTCATGCGAGCGGTCCAGGTTGGTGTGAAGCGAGATGATGCTCACGCCGCAACGAGCGGCCTCGTACAGCGCAGCGCTGCACTGGGGACGCGCGGAATCCGCCGGGCAAAACGCCTCGGGCGCCTTGATGTAGATGGGATGATGCGTCAGCAGCACGTTGGCGCCGGCCTCGAGAGCGCGGTGCACGTTGGCTTCGGTTGCGTCGAGTGCACAGGCAACACCGGTAATCTCTGCAGCGGGATCACCCACAGATAGCCCAACATGATCCCAGCCCTCGGCATCCGCCTTTGGGTACCGTGCCAGCAGCGCACGTTCAAGCTCGGCGACGATCATGCGGCACCTACGATCGAGAGCAGCGTCTGGGCAAAGTCGTCCAGGTCGGCAGGGTTCACGCGATCATCAAACGAGATGCGCAGCGACCCCAACGCCTGCTCGCGACCAATGCCCATGGCGCTGAGCACGTGGCTCGGGTCCATGCTGCCGCTCGAGCAAGCCGATCCGGCCGAAACCTCAAAGCCGGCGGCGTCGAGCTTGATGATGAGCTCCTCGGAGTCCATGCCGTCGACGTAGATCGAAACCATACCCGGCAGTCGATCGGCCTGCGCGTAGTCGCCCATCGTGGCGTGAATGCGAGGATGGGCCGTAAGCGTGGCGTAGAGCTTGTCGGACAGGGCCTGCAGCGCCGCGCGCTCCCGGCCCACATTCGGCAGCAACACGGAAGCGGCAGCGGCAAAAGCCAGCTGCGTACGCAGATCCTGCGTACCGGCGCGACGGCCGGCTTCCTGTCCACCGCCAAAGATGCGCGGACGCAGCGGCGTGCGGCTCTTAAGGTAGAGCGCGCCGGATGCCACGGGGCCGCCGATCTTGTGCGCGGCAACGGTCATAGCATCGACGCCCAGCTCGGAGACATCGAGCGGAATATGCAAGTAGCCCTGGATGGCATCGGTATGAAACAAGGCGCCGGCAGCATGTACGGCGGCGGCCAGCTCGCGGATGGGCTGCACCACGCCGGTCTCGTTGTTGGCAACCATAATGCTCACGAGCGCCACGTCGTCGCCAAGCAGCTCGACAAGCGCGGCAGGCTCAATGTAGCCCGCGCGGCAGGGCTGCACCAGGTCGACGGTAAAGCCGGCAGCACGCAGCAGCGGCAGGTTGTCCAGAATCGAATCGTGCTCGATGGCCGAAACGATGACACGATCGCGCTTGCGATCGCGCTGACGGGCGCCCTCGGCAAGACCGAGCAGCGCCAGCTGGTTGGCCTCGGTGCCGCCGTTGGTAAGGATGATCTCGGACGGGCGAACGCGTGCGCCAAAGCTACGAGCAATCTCGAGACGTGCCACCTCCAGACGCGCAGCGGCCTTGCGGCCGAGCGAATGCAGCGAGTTGGGGTTGACGCCGGCAAGTTCGCTGTCGTCGTACTCGTGCTGCGCAAGGAGCGCCTCGGCGCGCATGGGCGTCGAGGCGGCATAGTCAAGATTCACGGGTATGCGGTTTTGACCTGCGGTCATAAGGGTTTATGCCTCCTGTGCAGCCTCGTTGCCCAGCTTCTGCAGCAGCGCAACCTCGGCAGCGGGATCTTCGGACTTAAATACGGCGGAGCCGGCTACGAGCACGTTGGCGCCGGCCTTGACGACGTCTGCGATGTTCTTGGAAGAAATACCACCGTCGACCTCGATGAGGGGCGAAACGCCGTGACGCTCGCACATGGCCGTAAGCTCGTGCAGTTTGGCGATGGTACCGGGGATAAAGCTCTGGCCGCCAAAGCCGGGGTTCACGCTCATCAACAGCACCATATCGACAACGTCGATGATGCTTTCGAGCACGCAGACGGGCGTGGCGGGGTTGAGCACCACACCGGCCTTGACGCCGCGCTGCTGCAGATGGGTGAGCGTGCGGTGCAGGTGCGTGGAGGCCTCGTAGTGCACGGTGATCATGTCGGCACCGGCGTCTGCGTACCAATCGACCGTCTCATCGGGGTTCGACACCATCAGGTGCGCGTCGACCGGTACATCGGTGGAGCGCTTGACGGCCTTAAGGATGTCAACGCCAAAGGTCAGGTTGCCGGTAAAGTGACCGTCCATGACGTCGAAGTGCACGTAGTCGGCACCGGCGATCTTGTCGAGCTCGCCCTTGAGGTTGGCCATGTCGGCCGAAAGGACGGACGGAGCGATTTTGATGGAACCCATGGTTGTAGCCTTTCTGCGCTAGTCGGTGAGTCCGTAGAACTCTTGGGAGGGGACGCGATCGGTGAGAATTTCGAGCGCCCTATCCAAAGTAACACAGTTGTAGAGCGTTTGCTCCACGGCAAAGGTGAGCGGAATGTCTACGCCCAGTGAACGGGCGAGCTCGCTGACGCTGCGGGCCGCGACGGCACCTTCGACCACCATATGCGTGCGGGCCTGGTACTCGTCGAGCGACACGCCGTGAGCGAACTCGTAGCCAAAGGTGCGGTTGCGCGAATGCTCGGAGGTGCAGGTAGCGATAAGGTCGCCCATGCCGGCAAGCCCCATGCAGGTTATGGCTTGGCCGCCGCGGGCGTGAACCAGGCGGCTGATCTCGGCCAGACCGCGCGTCATGATGAGGGCGAGCGTGTTGTCGCCCGCGCCCGAGCCGGCAGAGATGCCGCACACGATGGCGATGACGTTTTTCATGGCGCCGCAGACCTCGACGCCAGTCATGTCCTGCGACAGGTAGATGCGGAAGGCCGTGGAAAGCAGCAGCTCCTTAAAGGTCTCCCCTATCTGCTGGCCTTTACTGGCGATGACGGCGGCCGAAAGCCCGCCACGGCAGATTTCCTCGGCATGGTTGGGGCCCGAGAGCGCCGCCACGCGCGACTCGTTGCCGATTTCGCTGGCGATGACCTCGCTCATGAGCAGACCGGACTCGGGCTCGATGCCTTTGGTGAGGCACAGAACCGGTGTCTCGTCCGCGATGAACGGCGCCGCCTGGTGGCAGACGTCGCGCAGGTGCGTCGAAGGCACGGCAAAGATGATGGCCTCGGCGCCGTCGAGCGCCTGGGCCAAGTCCGTCGTGGCGACAACGTTTTCCGGCAGCACGTAGTCCACCAGATAGCGCGGATTACGGTGCTCGCCGTTAATGCCGGCGGCCGTCTGCTCGCTATGGGCCCACATGGTCACGCGCTCGGCTCGCGCTGCGGCAAGGCCAGCAACGGCGGTTCCCCAGGAGCCGGAGCCAATCAGCGCAACATTCATGACTCTCTCCTACTTATCGTCGGGCTCGGTGACGCGTTTGGTAAACGAGAGCTTGGACTCCTTGCCCGTCATGAGCTTTTTGATGTTCGCGCGATGGGCCCACACCACGGTGATGCCGATCATCGCCATGCAAAACTTGAGACCCAGGCTGCTGTACGGAAAGACCGCGCAGGCGGCGATGGGAAGGCCGATGGCAGCGGCAAGCGAGCCTACCGACACAAACTTGGTGATGGCGACGGCCACGATAAACATGCCCAGCAGAGAAAGTCCAATGGGCCAGTACCAGGCGAGGATGACGCCCAGGCCCACGGCGATACCCTTGCCGCCATGGAAGTTGAGGTAGGGCGAGAAGATGTGTCCCCATACCGCAGCCAGGCAGATGACGCCGAGCATCCAGTCGCCGGGAGCACCGGGAGCCATAATGCTCGACGGAAAGCCATAGCCCACGCCCGCGATAAGCGGACGGGCGATAAGGACGCAGATAGCGCCCTTAAGGCAGTCGAGCAGCAGCGTGAGCGCGGCCACCTTGGGGCCGGCCACGCGCAGGGCGTTGGTGGTGCCGATGTTGCCGGAGCCCGCCTTGCGAATGTCGGTGTGGTTAAACACGCGACCCAGGATCAGGCCAAACGGAATCGCTCCGATAAAGAACGAGACCACGGCGCAGATGGCGGTCAGCAGAATCGGATTAAGCATCCTTTTGCTCCTTCTTCCTAAAGAAGAGTCGAATGGGCGTGCCGGCGAAGTCGAAGGTCGAGCGCATGCGGTTTTCCACGTAGCGCTGGTAGGTGTCGTTGACCAGGTCGCTGTGGTTGACGAAGAACGTGAACGTCGGCGGGTTGACGCCCGTCTGGGTCACGTAGTGCATGCGCAGGCGGCGCTTACCGTCCACTACAGTGTGGCCAAACTCGCGCAGGTCGGTGAGGAACGTGTTGAGGCGCGAGGTGCTGATCTTTTGCGAACGCGTCTTCTCGGCGGCATCGACCATGCCCCAGATCTTTTCGATGCTGCGGCCGGTCAGGGCAGAGATGCGCAGGTACTGGGCCCAGGGAGCCATGACGCCCAGACGGCGGTCGATGGTCTCCATGCAGGCCTCGCGCTTGCGGTCATCGTCGAGCAGGTCCCACTTGTTGAGCAGCACGACGATGGCGCATCCGCGCTCGATAGCGAGGCCCATGACCTTCTGGTCCTGCTCGGTGACGCCCACGGAGGCATCGACGACGAGCAGTGCCACGTCGGCGCGGTCGATGGCACGCAGGCCGCGGACCATGGAGTAGTACTCGATGTTCTCATACACGGTGCTCTTCTTGCGAATGCCCGCGGTGTCGACCATACGGTAGTGCTTGCCGTCGCGCTCGACGACGGTATCGATGGCGTCGCGCGTGGTGCCGGCGATGTTCGAGACGATGGAGCGGTCGGCACCCAGGATGCGGTTGAACAGCGAAGACTTACCGGCGTTGGGGCGGCCGATGATGGCGACGTTCAGGGCGTCAGGGAACTCGTCGGCGACCTCGCCCTCTTCCTCCGGCAGCAGCGCCACGATGTCGTCGAGTAGGTCGCCCGTGCCATGACCGTGCAGGGCCGAGAGCGGCGTGGGTTCACCGATGCCGAGCGAATAGAACTCCCAGATGCTGTCGTTCTCGCGATCGGGGTTGTCGAGCTTGTTCACCAGCAGAAAGACTGGCTTGTCGCAGCGCTTGAGCATGCGGGCGACCGACTCGTCCTCCTCGGTGACGCCGGTGCGGCCGTCGACCACAAACAGGATGACGGCGGCTTCCTCGGCGGCGGCGAGTGCCTGGTCGCGGATGGACGTGGCAAAGACGTCGTCGCTCTTGAGCGGCTCGATACCGCCCGTGTCGACGATGGTGAACTCACGGCCGTTCCAATCGGCCGTGTGGTATGAGCGGTCGCGCGTGACGCCGCGGGACTCGTGGACGATGGCGTCCGAGGTCTGGGCCAGGCGGTTAACGAGCGTGGACTTGCCCACGTTGGGGCGTCCGACGACGGCGACGATAGGTTTCATCTGCTCTCCTTTAATGGGTAGGGTCAGCGGAATTAGTAGAGTCGGCAGGCACAATGCCAAGGATGTGCTCCAGGGTATCGAGCAGCTCATGCGGCATGGTCGACACCACATGAACCTCGGCGCCGCGACTGGTAAGGCTTGCGAGTAAATCGTCACAATGATACTCGTCAAGCGTCATGCCGTCGGCGTTGAACATGAGCTTAGGCACAAAGAGCATAACCCCCGACAGGTCTTGCGGCAGCTGCTCCAGGATATCGCTCGCGACGATGAGGCCGGTCACGTCCACGTTACCGCCAAAGTAGCGGTTCTTGATGGCCGTGACAGTGCCGGCGAGTCCCTTGGGCGACTCCAAAAAGCGTGCCACGGTGTCTCGCGCGCTGGCGCCCGAGAGGCACATCAGGTGCTGGCCACGGGCGGCGATGGCCTCGCGGACGCGGGCCAGTCGCTCGGCATCGGTAGTCAGCACGTCGTCGGTCTCGTCCAGATACGAGCGGATCATGCCGATGCCGTCGTAGTACTGCGGATAGCCGTCGTAAAAGTCTGCCTCGGGAGGATCGATGCCGGCGTCCAGATAGAACTCGTCGCTCATCTGGAAGGTGTGGCGGCCAAAGCGTTCGTAGGCACGATCCTGGTAGGGACGGATCATGGCAATGGTCTCGCGCGCCAGTTCGGGCTTGTCGCTGTATGACCAGCTAAAGCGGTTTTGGTGTTTGGTAAAACCAAGCGGCACAATGCCCAGGCTTGTGATTTGCTCGTGCTCCTCGCAAAAGCGCAGGGTCTTTTCCAGCTCCTCGCCGTCGTTCATGCCGGGGCACAACACGATCTGCGCGTGAATCTCGATGCCGGCGGCCATGATGGCCTCGAGCACGTCCATGCCGCGCTGGGCGTTGCGGCCCATCATACGGCGGCGGACATCGGGGCTCACGGCATGGACCGACACGTTCATCGGGCTCATGTTGCGATCGATAACGTTTTGCACGTCCTCGTCGGAAAGGTTCGTGAGCGTGACAAAGTTACCCTGTAAAAAGCTCAGGCGATAGTCGTCGTCGCGAATGTAGAGCGTGGAGCGGCCGCCCTTGGGCAGCATGGTCATAAAGCAGAACACGCAGGCGTTGACGCAGGTGCGCATACCATCGAAGATGGGGCCATCGAACTCCAAGCCCCAGTCCTCTCCCGGGAAGCGGTCGAGCTCCACGGGCGTGACGGTGTTGTCGCGCGGGTCGAAAACCTCCAGCTCGACGGTGTCGTCATCTGCCTCCCAGAGCCACACGATCATGTCGGTGAGTCGCTCGCCATTGACCGTGAGCACGCGCATGCCCGGCTCGATACCCACATCCCATGCGGGCGATTCGGGACGCACGTTCTTAACGAGCGCGCCCTCACCCGGCTCGGGGTCGCGGCTGCGCCCGTAATCGGCCACCTCGGCGGCGTATGCGGGTACGGTCTGGTCCATAACTAGCGGCAAAGCTCCTTGATGCGCGCAACGGCGCGTTCGATGTGTTCTTGCGGGGTGGAGGCTCCGGCGGTGATGCCGATGTGGCGCGCGTCGGCAAACCATTCGGCCTCGAGCTCGGAAGCTTCCTCGATGTGATGCGTGTGCTCGCAGGCATCGGCACAAATCTGCGCCAGGCGACGCGTGTTGCCCGAATTTTTGCCGCCCACGACGACCATGCAATCACAGCGGTTGGCGAGGGCTGCAGCTGCCTGCTGGCGCTCGCTCGTGGCGGCGCAGATGGTGTTGATCACGCGCAGTTCCTGCACGCGCGGGGTGATGGAGGCCACAACCTCGGCCAGGTTCTGCGCAGTCTGGGTGGTCTGCACAACCAGACCCACCTTGCCCTTGAGTGGCAGCGCGTCCGCATCGGCAGCACAACTCACGACTTGAGCGTCATCGCCAGCGTGGCCCAGAATGCCCTCGACCTCGGGGTGGCCCGGCTCGCCCACGACGATTACGCGGTAGCCCTCGCGCATCAGGCGCTCGGCCGCCACGTGGACCTTCTTCACGTAGGGGCAGGTGGCATCGACCACGGTAAGGCCACGCTCGCGAGCGGCTTCGATCACCTGCGGCACCACGCCGTGCGCGCGGATGATCACGGTGCCCGTCGCGGCGTCGTCCAAGGTGTCTGCCAGACCAACGCCTGCCTCGGCAAGCTCGCGCACCACGATGGGGTTATGAATGAGCGGACCCAGCGTGTGGACCTGAGTGCTCTCCCCCGCCTGCGGCGCGGCGGCCAGTGCCATGTCGAGCGCGCGCTGAACGCCGTAGCAGGTGCCGGCATGCGCGGCGATCTCGATGGTGGATACGACCTCCTCAGCGGCGGCCGCAGCGGTATTCATGACGTTCTCACCCATGGCTAGAACCTGCCTGGGTGCTCGGCGCACAGGTCGTCACGCATGGCGTATACGCGGCTCATGGCCTCGGACTCAAACCATGCCAGGCGCTCCTTACGCTTGAGCTCGGCCGGAGCATCGGATAGCGAGATGGCCTTGCCGGCGCGGATCCAGCACTTCTTGGGGCGCATGAGCCTTTTGCCCTTAGGCGTAATGTCGGACCAGCCACAAATGGCGAGCGGGTTGACCGGCGCCTTGCCCATCTGGGCGATGAGCGCAAAGCCGCCGTGGACCTCGGGCTTGATCTCGCGCGAGCGGATGCGCGTGCCCTCGGGGAAGATCAGGACGTCCTCGCCGCGCTGCAGCGCATGCTGGGCGGCGCGCAGGCACTTCATGTCGGCGGTGCCACGCTCGACGGGGATGCCGCCAACGCGGCTAAAGGCCCAGCGTATGATCTTGCTCTTGGCGAACTCGGACTTAAAGATGGGGCGGATGCGGCGACCGCCAAAGAACAGCGCCGTCTCCACGGCCAAGAGTTCGGCCATCGAGGTGTGGTTGCAGATGACTACGCTACCGCGGCCTTCCTGGCGCTCAAACAGCAGGTCGGCGTCCTCGACCTTCCAGCGCCACATGAGCTTGGAGAAGACCCACAGGATGCCCATGACTACGGCGACAGTTCCGCGGATGAGCGTCGGGAACTCAGCGTAGGGGGCGTTGTAGTAATCCTCTGGCGTCTGTTTAAACAGGCGCATGGGCTACCTCCTTTGGTTGATGAGGTCCTCGATAATGCGTACGACCTCGTCGATGGTGTGGGCGGTGGAGTCGACGTGCACGGCGTCCTCGGCGGGCACGAGCGGTGCGACCTCGCGGCTGCTGTCGAGTTTATCGCGCTGCTTGAGGGCGTCGAGGGTCTCGTCGACCTCGGCCTCGAGCTGCTCTGCGCTGAGCGGTTGGGCGTCGTTTTGGTGGCGCTGCAGCACGCGGCGGCGGGCGCGCTCACGCGCGTCGGCGGTCAGGAACACCTTGACCTGCGCGTTGGGGAATACAACGGTGCCGATGTCGCGACCCTCGGCGACGATGTCGCGGTCTTCGGCGGCGCGGCGCTGGTGGATGAGCATGGCGGCGCGTACGCCCGGGTAGGCCGAGACCTTGGACACGTTGGCATCGACCTGCGGGGTGCGAATGGCGGCCGAAGCGTCCTGGCCGTCAATGGTCAGGCGCGTGTCCTCGCCGGTGCCGTTGGTAAAGCGAATCTCGATCTGCTCGGCGAGGGCGTCGATGGCCGCCTCGTCGTCCAGGTCGATGCCGCGGTCGAGCGCGGCGAACGTGACGGCGCGATACATGGCGCCCGTGTCGAGCTTGTTAAAGCCCAGCTGGCGGGCGATCTCCTTGGCGATGGTGGATTTGCCGGAACCGGCGGGGCCGTCGATGGCGACGATCATGCAGTGCTTCCTTTCGATGGTTGACGTGCTGGTATGGTTCGCGGGCGCTGTATTGGTTGGCGGTCTGCCTAGCCGGTGTAACGCTCGCGGTAGGTATTGCGCTTGGGTGCGGAGCCGTGGCTGCCGTGGTGACGCGTGCGGGTCGCGGCGTTGGTCGCCGCCGCGCCGGCGCGCTTGCCGACGGCCTGCTTGGGCGGGATGCCGCCGGCCTTGAGGATCTGCACCTCGCGGTCGGTGAGCTCGCGCCACGAGCCCTTGGCCACGCCCTCGAGCTCAAGGCCGGCAAAGTTGCAGCGATGCAGACGGATTACCGGATGGTGAATCTTGCTCAGCATGCGCTTGACCTGGTTCTTGCGGCCTTCGCGGATGATGACCTCCACGGCGGTGGTGCCTGGCTTTACGCCTTGCGGAGCCACGGCCTCGGCCTCGCGCGCGTTAATGACGCGGCAGATCGCCGGCTGACACAGGCCGTCGTCGAGCTCGATGCCACGACGGAGTGGTTCCAAGTCGCGATCGGTCAGGTGGCCGTCCACCAGCGCCTGATAGGTCTTGTAGACGTGCTTGCTGGGGTGCAGCAGGTCTTGCGACAGGTCGCCGTCGGTGGTAAAGAGCAAAAGCCCCGTGGTGTCGCGGTCCAGGCGACCCACCGGAAAGAGCCCCGGAAACCGATCGCGCGGGACCAGATTAGCCACGCAAGGGCGCTCCTGCGGGTCACTCATGGTGGTGAGGTAGCCGGTCGGCTTGTAGAGCATCAGGTACACGGCGCCCTGGTTGAGCTTGACGGGCATGCCGTCGACCTCGATATGGTCGCGGTCGACGTCGACCTTGGTGCCCAGTTCGGTCGCGACCTGGCCGTTGACGGTCACGCGGCCGGCGGTCATCAGGTCTTCCGACCCGCGGCGGCTCGCCACGCCCGCGCGCGCTAAAAAGCGCTGCAGGCGCATGGTGTGCGGATAGACGGGCTGGGCGTCGGTTGCGGGTACTGCGCCCACGACGCGCGTCTCCCCTACTTCGTTAGTCCTCGTCATGCAAATCCTCCGAGGTCTCGTCGACGACCATGGTCTCCAAGTCCTCGACTGACTCAACATCTTCAACATCGGTATCGAGCAGTTCGCGCTCTTCGTCCAGGTCCTCGGCCTGCTCCTCGAGCGTGGACTGAATGCTGCGGCCGCTCAGGCGCTCGCGGATAAACTGACGCGACTGCTCGTCGGGGGCAAACTGCTCCAGGTCGGGCAGGTCGCGGGTGGATCGCAGACCGAACTTTTCCAAGAATGCGTTGGTCGTGCCGTAAATGATGGCCTGACCGCGCTGGGGGTCACGACCGAGCTCGCGCACCAGGCCCTTGTCCACGAGCGACGCGATGACGCCGTCGGAATTGACGCCGCGGATGCCCTTGACCACCTCGCGCGTTACGGGCTGGTGGTATGCGATCACGGCCAAGGTCTCGAGCGCCGCCTGCGACAGTTTTTGCGTGTCCCAGCTCAGCACGTAGGCCTCGACCACGTCGTGATAGGCGGGATGCGTAAACAGGCGCCAGCCGCCGGCGACCTCGCGCAGCTGAAAGCCGCGGTTGGCCTCCTCGTACTCAACCTTGAGCTCGGCGAGCAGCGACGCGCATTCGCCCGGGGCGATATCCAGCGCACCTGCCAGCGCGGGTGCGCTCACCGGGTCGCTCGACACCAGCAACAGCGCCTCGAGGGCGCCTTTGAGGCTGTTTGCCTCCAGCGTGGAAAGGGTTGACATGGTTGCGGCTCCTATTCGGTGAGATCGGGGCCCTCGCCGGGCACGTATGCCTCGGCGCCCTCGACTCGGTTGATGCAGATGGTTCCGAAGATCTCGTCCTGGCTCAGCGTGAGCGAGCCGCGCTTGGCTAGCTCGAGCATTGCTAGGAAGGTAACGACGAGCTGCTCGGTGGTGGCGTCGCCGTCCAACAGCTCGCGGAAGGTGCAGGTTTGGTGCGTCATGGTAAAGCGGTCGACTGAGGCCACGGTCAGGTCGAGCGGCACGCGATGCGGTGCCACGTGCTCGGCCTCCAGCAAGAAGGTCTGTCGCTTGCCGTCCAGGTCGGCACAGATGACGGCCAGACCGCGCAGGGTGATGCCGGCCAGGTAGTCGGGCATGAGCCCCAGGAACTCGGGGTCGGGGCCGGCCACACGCGGGTGCATGCGGCTTTCGGCCTGCATGCGGGCACCGAGGGCCGCAGCCGCGCCTTTAAACTGCTTGTAGGCAATCAGGCGCTGGATCAGGACCTCGCGCAGGGCGTCGCCGTCGAGCGTGCTGAGCTCCTCGAGGTCTTCGTCGAACTCGTCATCGTCGTCATCGACTTTGCGCGGGGCCTCCTGCGGTACCAGAGAGGCGGCCTTGATGTCCAAAAGGGTTGCCGCGACCAGCAAAAAGTCGCTCGCCACGTCCAGGTCCAGCGCCTCGATGCGCTCGGCCTCGGCAAGGTACTGCTCGGCCACCTCGCTGATGGAGATGGCGCCGATATCTACTTTTTGGCGGGTTACCAGCTGCAGCAGCAGGTCGAACGGTCCGCTGTAGACCTGCGTCGACACGCGATACGACATCTTCGACCTCCTTTGACGGCGCCTTCGCGGCGCGGTTTGGGTGCATGTTGCGACCGTTTTGCGCGGTCGACCTGTAAGTTTACCTTAGATGCCGGCGATTGCGAAGTTGAGCAGCCACTCGGCCAGCGGATACACGGTAACGTCGAAATAGCGGCCGATCACATCAATGCCAGTCCACATGGGCAGCAGATACAGCACGATGATGAGGCTTGGCATGGCGTATTGCTGCAGGTGGTAGTAGTTGTTGAGCGCCTTGCCTTTGAGGAACGGCACGATGATCGACGAGCCATCGAGCGGCGGGATCGGGATGAGGTTGAAGAATGCGAGTGACAGGTTAACCACGATAAACGTGGCGCCGAAGTTCATGATCTGTGACGCCAGGGCAAAGGAGATGCCGGTGTAGAGGTTGCCGTACGCCACGTGCATGAGTGCCGCGGCAAGGCACGCGAGTGCGATGTTCGACGCGGGGCCGGCCGCGCTCACCAGGACCTCGTCGCGCTTGGGGTGCTTGAGGTTGTTGAGGTAGACGGGCACGGGTTTGGCGAAGGCGAACACCGGGCCGCCGGCCGCGAGCATGAGCAGCGGCAGGATGATGGTGCCAAACGGGTCGATATGGTTAAGCGGGTTGAGTGACACGCGGCCGCGCGAACGGGCCGTCTTGTCGCCGAGCGCCCAGGCCGCGGCGGCGTGTGCGCTCTCGTGGATCACGATGCCCACGATGACGGCGACGGCGCTGGCGAGCAGGTTCATGAGGTAGCTGCTGGACATAGCGCTCTCCTAGCGGACGCGGCGCGAGGCGCGCGTGAGCAGGTAGTCGATCACAAACAGGATCACGGCGACGATGGCGTAATCCAGGCGGAACACGCCGCCAAAGGGCGACGTGATGACGCCATAGCCGGCGATGGCGCTCGGCAGTGCGCGCGAAAGCTCAACGACAAAGCCTACGATCTGCAGCTTGGCGGTGAGGCCGCTAAAACACAGCAGCACGGTCATCGCGCTCATAAAGATGCCGCAGATGCGACAGGCGATGGCGATGATGCTCATCGCCACGGCAGCGGCCTTACGAGAGTTCACGCGCGGTCTCCTCTTCGATCTGGGTGGAAAGCTCCAGCCATTCGTCCTCGAGCTTGGGCAGCTCTTGCTTAAGGCCGTTATATTCCCCCAGCGCGGCGTTGAACTTGTCCTGATCGGCATAAAGCTCTTCGCTGGCCATCAATTCCATAAGCTCGTCATAGCGGGCGCGTTTTTTGTCGAGCTCAGCCTCGATCTTCTTGAGCTGGTTGCGCACGCCCTTGAGCTTTTTGTTGAGCGCAGCGCGGGCCTGGGCCTCGGCGCGCTTTTGCTCCTTGGTCTTTTTGCCCTCGGCAGGCTTGGAAGCAGCGGCGGGCGTATCGGGCTGGGCTGCGGTGACCTTAGCGGACTTGGTCGCGGCCGGCGTACTCTCCCCTGCTGCTTCGACGGCGGCGCGGGCTGCGAGGTCCTCGCGCTTGTAGAGGTAGTAGTCGTAGTCGCCGTCGTAGACCGTGACCTTACCATCGCGGATGTCGATGATGCGGTTGGCCACGGCGCGTACCAGGTGCTCGTCGTGGCTGATCAGCACAATGGTACCGGGGAAGTTTTGCAGGGCGTTCTCGAGCATGTCCACCGAGTCGATGTCCAGGTGGTTGGTGGGCTCGTCCAGGCACAGGAGCGCCTCGGGGGCCACGAGCATCTTGGCGAGCGCTAGCCGCGCCTTTTCGCCACCGGAGAGGACGCGGACCTGCTTCTCGATGGAGTCGTTGTCGCTAAACAGGAAGGCGCCCAGCAGGCTACGCTGTTGCGGCACGGTCCACTTGGGTGTGACGGTGTCGATCTCTTGCAGGACGGTGTTGGACTCGGTCATGCCTTCGAGCGCGTGCTGGGCATAGTAGGCGACGCCGACGTTGGTTCCCAGGTCGCGGGTGCCGGTGGTGGGCGGCTCCAGGCCGGCGAGGATCTTCATGAGGGTGGACTTGCCGGCGCCGTTAGGGCCGACGAGTGCCACATGCTCGCCGCGGTAGAGTTTGAGGTCGATGTCGCTGTAGATGTGCTTGTTGCCGTAGGACTTGGAGACGCCTTCCAAGCCCACGACCATGTCGCCGGAGCGCGGTGGGTCGGGGAACTTAAAGTCGATGTGCTTGTGACCCTCGGGCAGGATGACAAGCTCCTTTTTGATCTGCTCGATCTTGCGGATGCGCTCTTGGGCCTGGGCGGCCTTGGTGGGCTTGTAGCGGAACTTGTCAACGAAGACCTGCATGTGGGCGATGTCGCGCTCCTGGGCGGCGCGCTTGGCACGCATCTGCTCCAGGTTGTCCTCGCGCTGCTTGAGGTAGCTACTGTAGTTGCCGGTGTAGGTGGTCACGCGGCGGTTTTCGAGAGCGGCGACATGGTCGACGCAGGCGTCCATGAAGGCGCGGTCGTGGCTGACGATGAGGACGGCGCCGTCGTAGTTGGCGATAAAGCCGCGCAGCCATTGGACGCTCTCGAGGTCCAGGTGGTTGGTGGGCTCGTCCAGAAGCAGCAGGTCGGGGTGGCGCAGGAAGAGCTTGGCAAGCGCGATGCGCATCTGCCAGCCGCCAGAGAACTCGGAGCACGGGCGCTCAAAGTCGGTGACCTTAAAGCCCAGGCCGGACAGGATTTTGCGCGCGTTGCTCTCGAGCTCGTAGCCACCCAGGTGCTCAAAGCGGTCCTGGACCTGGCCGTACTCGTTAAGGAGCGCATCGACGTCTTTGCCCTGTTCGGAGAGCTCGGTGATCTGAGCCTGCAGCTCGTTGGCGCGCTCGCCCATGCGGCGGATTTCCTTGGCAGCGGCCATGACCTCGGCGAGGATGGTGGTGTCCTTGTGCTCGAGGTTGGTTTCCTGCTCTAGGTAGCCTACCTGGCAGTCCTTGGCGTACTGGACCTGGCCGGCGTCGGGGCTGTCGATGCCCATGATGATTTTGAGCATGGTGGTTTTGCCGGCTCCGTTGGGGCCCACGAGCGCGAAGCGCTCGCCGGGGTTGATCTGGAAGGACGCGCCGCTAAAGAGGACGCGCGCGCCGAAGCTTTTTTCGATCTTGTCGACCAGGAGGATCATGCTGCCGCCTTTGACCTTGTGTGCCTATATGAAAAAAGGCCCCAACTTGCGTTGGAGCCTCATTCAATGCTCGGGTGGAGACGAGGGGGATCGAACCCCTGACCTCTTGACTGCCAGTCAAGCGCTCTCCCAGCTGAGCTACGCCCCCGTGCGAAGAAGTACTATACGGGAACTCGGACGGCGATGCAAGGACAATTTTGGAAAAACTTTCCGGGGGCGCCGTCGCGCCCCCGCGGGGCCGGGCCAGCCCGCGGGGGCGCCCGACCCCCGCACGGCCCGTACGCCGGCCGAATTGGCGCGCGGAACGTGACCCTCCCCGCGCAACCGGATTTCCTATGCGTCGCCAGTCCCATTATCGGGTCCGATTGCGAACCGTCCCTCATCTGCGCCTCAGAACTATGCCGGTTTACTACGATGAATCAGGAATGTTCGACCACGCACGCCTTTTCGTGTAACCGTCGGGCTTTCTACCTGCGGTTTTGCAAACGGAGAACACGCGGTGCTCGGGGGTCGCCGATCCGTCGTAGTAAACCAGCATGGTTTTGAAATGGCATCAGGTTGAATTCACGCAGAAATGTTTTGGAGCCCTGAATTTAAGGCCTTAACTTTTTATAAAACACTTTTTATCTGCGGCGGGCCTAGATTAGCTGTTGTTTAGCATCGAACTTGATCTTGCGTTGTGCGACTTGCTCGTGCATGGTAGTATTTCACGACGTGAAGCGAAGAAATTAGGCCTGAGTTGCCTTTGCTAGAATTGCATTCACCGTTCATAAGGGCTCTTGGCGCAACGGTTAGCGCAGGGGACTCATAATCCCTGGGTTCTGGGTTCGAATCCCGGAGGGCCCACCAGAGTATTTCGAAGCCGGGCATTACGCCCGGCCTCTTTGTTATTGGCGCTGCAGACTAGGTTTGCCATCCAGAAACGTAAAGTTATTAACATTCATATTCGTAATTAACAATGGGTATGTCGCCAAGATGCTGCCCAGTCAACACATGGCGTAAATCGATAGATATGAAAAAAGGCCCCAACTTGCGTTAGAGCCTCATTCAATGCTCGGGTGGAGACGAGGGGGATCGAACCCCTGACCTCTTGACTGCCAGTCAAGCGCTCTCCCAGCTGAGCTACGCCCCCGTGCAAAGAAGTACTATACGGGAACTCCCCCGCCGATGCAAGGACAATTTTGGAAAAGATTTTACGGTGCGTGGAACGGCGCGGGGCCGAAGAGACACACGATGCCCGAAATAGCCCGCGGGGCGCGCCCCGCGGGCAGCGGCAAGCTCGCCCTCCTTCCCGGGGTTCGGCATGTCGACCCAGGTGCCACCGGTCAGAACAAAGCAATCCGCGGTGCTTCCGCGGGAGGGTTTCGTCTGAGCCTCTATCCGCGCCTTCGGGCCAATTTACTGAACCGTGCGTAGCTCGCGCCAGCTGGTCGCTTCATAAACGGACCGGTTTACTACGACGATTCCCGGATTTCCGACCTCACGCCTGCTTTCGCAAAACGGGCAGGTTATCTACCTGCGGTTTTATGAGCGGCGAATTCGGTGTGTTCAGCCACCCTCAATCCAACGTAGTAAACCGGCATTGTTTTAAAATGGCACTTAATTACTGGCAGCATATAAAGTATTAAAAATGCTCACTAGGCCATTATTACTTACCAATACCAAGCCAATTGCACAGAACGTTGGCCCGTAATCTGGTTTCAGCACATCTCATCGCCTCGGTTTTTGGCTTGTAGCGCAACTCCAATCGCTTACACACACTGTGAATGATGGCATCAAGCTGTTCGTGATCATTGAGCATGTCATGAGTTACAAGAAATACGTCGTATCCCATGCTTTGCAATGCTGTCATTCGAGAGGCATCGTGGTCAAGCACAGCGCCCGATCCATGGATAACCTCTCCTTGAAGTTCGATAATCACAGCCTTCATTGTTATTGGGTTTACGATGACGATATCGCCGTAACAGACTTTCTGACCTGCGATTTTCCGAGCTGAATTCGACAGCGGTGTTAAGTCGTTGACGTATATGTTTTTAAACTCCGCTCCGCCGGCACGTCTCGGATGACTTAGCAACATGATTCCAGCAACTTCTAGCGGGGATGCCGCAATACCCATTACCTGCTGTGCGGCTTCGTAGAATTGCTTTCCCCACATCTCGCCCTTAACCTTCGCTGCAAATCTGTGCAGTTCTTCTATTTCAATAAGAGGCTTTCTCATCCAGAGCGATGTTCCCTTTCCGTTAGCTTTATTTCCGGATCCGTTATTCTGCTGCCCACTTTGATTATTCTCACTATCCTTCTGGTGCGCCCGAGCATAGACTCGCTTCCATGGGGCCTCGTCTTGTGTTTCGTCTAGTTCAAACAGACTTTCTGTGGTGTACTGCTCTTCTTCTGATTTTGCCTGCTCAAGTGCCATGTCGACCGCGGGCGATGGTTTAAAAACTGAGAACCATCCGCAGAACTCGTACATAGCCAGAACCAAGTCGCATGAAGAAACGCTTCGAGTCATGGTGTATAGCGTATTAAGAGGGTCTGTGACGCTAAAGCCCATACCCGTGTCGATGGAAACCTTCTCTATATAGGCGCTGTTCCATCGGATGGTCCGTCTTGTCTCGGAATGCAGGTTGCTTCGTGTTGATGCTGCTGTGATGACTGGCGTCTTGAGGACGTCGGTTACGAAAGGGGCTTGGGATAGGGCGCGCCAGCCGTCTTCAGAGTTGGGCAGACGCGGGTAGAGATCGCGCACCTGCGGTGGGCAGCGCCAGTAACGGAATGCGGTGTTTGCGCAGACAATCTCGTCCATGTGGACCTCCCCCTAGCTTCCGGCATGAGCCGTGTGACTTACGGGTCTGATTATCTAGGTGAGCATCATGCGGGTAAGTACCGGAAGCTGACCAAACACTGACCAAAAGAGGGATGGGTTGTGATGAAAGCAGGCGCGATTGATGGAATGCGCAGGTAGTGAAGCCGTGCGTCTAGTCTCAGTCTTCACAATTGCTCGTAGATTGCGCAGAGAATTCAAGGAATGAGCGCAGACGCTTTTCACAAAACGTGCGATGACGTCACCTAGCGTGAGCCGGTACGGGTGCTTTTATACATGTGTAGGAATTGTGAAGGGGACATGCTCAATATAAAACGGGACCCCATTTTAATAAAAATCAAAAATTTGGTGTCACTTTTGGTGTCAGCCTTGGTGTCAAAAAGAAAAAGGTCAGAAGCTTAACACCTCTGACCTGCGCTTTTGATGGTGGGCGATACAAGATTCGAACTTGTGACCCCATCCGTGTGAAGGATATGCTCTACCCCTGAGCCAATCGCCCGTCGCCTTTCGGCAAAAGAGATACTAACATAGCCGCGCGAGGTTTTCCAAGAACTTTTTGCCCTCGATTTTAAATTCGTGGGTGCTAGCCAAGTCAAAACAACCAAAACAATCGGCAAAACCGCAGCTAAATCACCCTTTATCGTTTAATCCACGAGGTTTCGGGGCGGCAGATAAGTCGCGCGTTGTTGTAGGCCATGTCGAGCGTGAGACAGGTGCGCGCGGCGTAGAAACCGTCCTCGCGTTGGATGGTCAGCGCCAGCTCGGGCTTGTCGCCGGTCAGGCACAGCGGTAGGAGTAGCTGGATCCGGCCGCCGTAGAACTGCGGCACCGCGAGCGTATAGTTGGCTGCGGCGCGGCGGGCGGCCTCGACGACAGCCCCCTCAAAGGCGCGACGCAGCAGCAGCGAGTTGTCCTCCCCCATCAGGCTAGCAGGAATGCGCGTCAGGTTCTCCTCGTCGCCCAGAATGTGGTCGATGTTGGAGCGGATGGGCAGGCGGTAGTCAAAGACAAGCTCGGAGGGGTCCTCGGCAAAGCGCACGCGGCACGGCAGGTACTCAAACGAGACCAGCATGGGGTCGCTCTCCTTAAAGAAGCCCTTCAAAAACCAGCGCTGGCGCGCGTCGGGCTTGGTGTTGGGCTCAAACAGGCCGTAGATGGTCTCGTAGCGGCGCGTGTACAGGCCGGTGTTAAACAGGCATCGGTCGTCGTCGAACACCAGCAGCAGGTTGGACGGCGCGGTCTGGTCCACGTCGCGCTCGGTCAAAAATACTGCGCGGCTAAACGAAAACGACAGGTAGTTTTTGAGGATGCGGTTGCCGGGACCCCAGTCCTCGGGGTCGGCGAGGTCGGCCAAGCGGTCGTAGCAGGGCTCGGGGCAAAACGCGAAGTCGTACACATTGCTGCACAGGGTGCTAGGGAGTTCCATGTGGCGTCCATTCCATTCAATAACCGGCATGCGGATGCTTAGATTCTATACGTGCGACAGATCGCCCGTGCCCGCAACGAATCCGCAGCGCAGCTCTTCGGCTAGCTCGCTGTTCGTGCGGCGACTGGAAACGAGGTCCTGGATCCAGGCGTAGTACTGGTTGTCTTTTGGTTCGGGGCTGTCAGACAGCACGACCGGAGTGCCTGCGAACCTTAAGACGGACAACGCAAAGACAAGGCTGGTTCGTTTGTTACCGTCTTCAAAGATGTGGTCCTTGACCATGTGCTCGGCCACGTAGGTGACCTGGTCAAAGATGTCTGCGAAGCGATCGGCCGGCGATTGACCGAATATCGTACAGAATGCACCCGCAAGCACGGACTCGACGCGTCCAAGCTCAAGCGCGGCCCGGTCGCCTGTGGCGTCGGTTGTATAGCAGCGCCCGACCGTCATCTGCGTGCTGTGCAGGCGCATCACGGCCGCGGCCATATCTTCGAGCGAACCGGCATCATCTAGCACGAGCGGCGCGAACGGATGCGCTCCCCGCTTCGTGTCCGCCATCATGAGTTCTCCAAGAGCCTGAGCGCGTTGGGCATGTTCGAAATGGTCAGCCGAATAGCTTCGTCGATTGACGTGGTGCCGCCGAGCAAAATCGGTGATGCTGAATTTGCCACGTGCGCAGTTGAATGATCTTCTTGAGCAACGCAATCAGCGCCGTCATCTTGTTGAACATAGCTCCAAGACATGTCTGACTCCTCTATAGCTTTACAGACGAAATAGCCTGCGAGTCGTACTCCAGAGCAATCGGTTGCCAGACGAGGTCTTCGATGGTGCAGTTTAGGGTGTCTGCAAGCGCCAATGCCGAGGAAACCGAGGCGCGGCGTAGGTCGAGCTGGTTCTGCTCGTAGAGTTGTATGGCGCGAAGCTTAACCCCCGATTGGGCGGCGAGCTGTTTTTGCGTTAGTCCGGCAGCCTTCCGTGCCGCCTTGAGGCCCTTTTTGTCTGCCTGGGCGTTGTTCCATTTTTCGATGACAATCTGGGCGAATTTATCTTCGGAGGCCTCGTGGAGCGGATGGTACGAGCCGATGATCCAATCGAGCGGAGCGACTTCGAGTAGCTTATTAAAGCCCAAGCTGCTCATCCATTGCGTATAGGCCATAACCCACCCCGCCCAATACTGAGGCGAACGGTCGAACGGATAGGTCTCCCTACATCTGACGGGGGTCAGTCCCGCATGGGCGATAATATCGCGCGCGAGCTCGTCGCCCGCCATGCCGCAGACGACGCGAGGCATACCGCGCTCAAACTGTTTCATCTCAAGAGCGTTCGACATGATCGCCGTCAACTCGGCTGGAGTCAGCCCTTGGTCACAGAGAGCAAAATCGACCGCCTCGCCCAGCGTTCTCATTGCATCCTCGAGATACATCTCACTGTAGGCGTAGGTCATCGCCCGTCATCCCCTCTCGAATGATATCGACGATACGTATTCCCTCAAACGGGTTTTCGGCAAGGAGCTCCCGATACTGCGCCCTTGCCGCTTCATCTCGTTCCTTGGCCAATGGACCATACAGAGCTTGCTGCGCACGTTCAAATCCAGCAAAACGAATGCTCTTAAACGCACGCTCGCTTTTGAGTACAATCTGCTCCCCCAGGTTACCGAGCCTCATAGATCGTCCAAGCTGATCGACGGTGATCGTATTGTTTACAAAAGCTCTGGCATAGCTAAAGTACGAGTCGTCCGCACGCCACCCCCTTATTACGTCGCAAGTGCTCGTCTGAGGTAGAAAGTGATCATGGAGATATTCGCACGCCCCCGCGGCAATGGCGGTATCTTTGCGAAAAGAACGATGCTCAACGAGCAACGCTATCCAATGCAGAACGCAATATTGCGGCGATAGCAAGTCGAGAACTTTGAGATCGGCTATATCGAATTCATAGCGATTCGCAAAGCCATCGGCATCGCGCGAGCATGCCCATTCCCTTGCAAGGTCGAGGCTCTCTGTGCAATAGAATCCCTGTCCATAGTCGTTATGGATTTTCCCCAGGCCAAGCTGGGGAGTCTCAATGATTTTCTGAGAACCATGCCACAGTTCCACGCGAGTCTCCTAACAGGTATCGCTCTAGCGATAGTATAACATACTATCGCTAGAGCGATACCTGTATTCAAAGAGCAAGAGGGTGAATGAAACCGAGTTTGAGTTCAATACTGGCTTCCAAAACTCGCCGAGTCCGGAAGTATGCGACAAAATTCAGACTTGCTGATCACGCCGGAGCACACTAACGCCTCGTCCTGCTTACAGAGCTTCATAGACACGCACCTCATCTTGCTCGATGCTTTTGCGGAAGGCCGGGCGCATGTGCTCTGGTGGGTTGGTGACGATATCAACCTTTCGCCCAAGTTCCCTCTCGAGCTCATGGGAGAGTTCGTAAAGCGTGCCGAACGTCATGGTGTTGCCGCAAACTAGACGTAAGTCAATATCGCTATCGGGCGTTTGCTCGCCTCGGGCAAACGAGCCAAATAAATAGGCTTCGCAGACGTCGTATTGAGCCAGCACGCGGGTGACGGCAGTGGATATGTCGGTAGGCGAAATCATGAGTTAATTACCGTTCAACAGTTGAGCGTCAGGGGGCCAGCGTCGATGCCGCCGGTCCGGCTTTTTGCCGTTCGGCGAGCTCGAAGATAAACTATGATCCGTTTCGTGGTTCATGTTGGATAGATCCTAAGCCATTTTGCTTTTAGGTGGGTCGATCTTAAATTTTATACCTGGTTATCTTCTTCCATTCGGCTGGGAAACCCATGGCCTCAAGGAGGCGCTCCTCGCCGATGCTCTCATCCAATGACAAGTATCCGTTAACGCACTTGACGAGTTTAGCCTTGAATGCTTTGAACTCGTCGTCGCGCAGGAGGTATCGAAGGGTGATCACTGCCGAGAAGACGTCTACCTTGCCGCAAACGTAATCCGGTCCAATCTTTTCAATGCCGAGCTTGGAGTGCAAGGCCGTGTCAGGAATCTCAACGTGGCACCTATGGGAGAAGAGGCGCTCGCCATGCGCGCAGACGTTCCTGTAGAGGGCGAGCACGCGGATAAACGAAGAGAGTTCCTTTGGATTTCCGACCCCGAATCTCTTGGCGATCTTGGCCTTCTCGTTGTCCCTAAGTGCCGTGAGCATTTTCGAAATCTGTCCGAAGGTCATAGCGTTCACAGCGACCCACAGCGGCACGTTCTTATATGCCCTGCGGTAGTAGGCGAGGTATTCGTGGCTGGTATCCTTGTTGGCGATATGGTCAAGCATGTTCAGCAGCTTTGGGAGAACTCGCTTCGCGCCCTTCGACGTCGCGTAGCAGCGGGCGTCCAGATACTTGCTCTGGGACTCGCCATATGCAACGCAGAACTCGTAGGCCAGCGCCGACCTGATCTTCGCCTCGACCTTGAGCAGCGCATCGAGCATTATCTCCCTAAGCTCGACGTCGAACTCGTAAAGCGCTAGGATGTCTCCAAAAGTGGCGCCTTCGCGGTATACCCGGGTGCTCGGGTCGCGGAAAACGACTGGTAACCGTTCACGACCGGGAAATAGCCGATGTCCGCAAGGACCCTCCGGCAAACCTCTTCGTCCTCGATTCTGAGGCCGGAGCTTCTGAGCTTCTCCATCTGCTGCTGGTAGGTGAGGAATTCTTTGGGCATCGTCGCTCTTCCCGAAAAATTAAAGGGGAACCCGCAGGCTCCCCTCCGGTTCCAGGCATCGAAAGTTTCTGGACCCTAATCACTAGTCTGATATTATTCGCACATTTGGTCCTCGTCAAGTCCAGCCTCTAACTATCCACCAGCACATATGGCTAGCACGTCAGACATTGCATGCACGAAAAAGGCTACGCTCCCTTTCCGAAAGCGTTGCCTTTAAAGCTCCCCCCACAGAGCACTTGTGTCGCAGTCAGGTATGTCATGCCGCCCTAGCAGCGACATACGGCAGCTAGAAGCACTGCACCAAGCAGGAAAAGCATCACGGAAGCGACGACCCAGTTGCTGTCGCCGGTCTTGGGGAGTGCCGCAGATGTCGCGGTTGCAGCCTTGGGCTTGGCCGTCTTGGCAACCGTGGTCTTGGTTACTGTCGTTGTTGCCTTGGTTGTCGTGGCCGCGGGTTTCAGCGTAGGATTTGCCGTGGGCTCTGTGGTGGGCTCTCCGGCAGCGGGGTTTGCGTCGGCGGGAGACTTGTCCGCGCTATCGCTCGGTACCTCGTTCCTGTCGGTCTCCCCCGCCGGAGGCGTAGCGCCCTCGGGCTCAACCACCACATGCGGTGCCACGACCCCTGCGGCATCCAACACGCCGCTAGCACCAAAGGCCCCTCCGGCAGGCGTCACAAACCGCGCGGACACAAGCGACCCACCCAGGCAAGCAACCCCGCCATCTGCACCGGCCGCATCGAGCCACGAGGCGTCGACGGAAAGCCGACAGCCGGCCGCGCCATCGCCAAGGCCCGCATCCTGCAGATACATACCGTAAGCGCGCACGCCCGTCCCGGACCCTGTGCCCTCGGCAACGACGCGTCCGCCGCCGCGCACGGTCATGTCGCCTGCGATCACGCCGGCGACCGCCTCGTCCGTTATATCGGCCCCGTCCGCCCGGGCATCGACGGTGCATCCGTCCACCACAAGCGCCTGCGAGATGTGGATCCCGCACTGCGAGCCCGTCGCCGCCAGGGTCCCGGTACCGTGAAGCGTCAGGTTGCCCCACACCTCCATGCCGCACAGCGTGATGTCCGCATCGGGCGCATACGACTCCGTCACGGAGTTCTGCCCGGCAAGCGCCAGCACCAGGTCGCCTTCGGCGCCGATGGCCTCGCCCGCGTAGCCGTTAAGCTCCAGGTGGTCGGCATCGGTCCAAGCCCAGCCGGGGCCTGACACGCCCGGCTCGTAGTACGTCGCGCCCGAGATGATGAGGCTCTCCGCGCCCGCGGCATAAGAAGGCCCGCCCAGCAAAACGCATAGGCAGGCCATGGCAACAATCGCAATGTAATGACGGCTGGTGTAGGACTCGGCAGCAAACATACCCGCTCCGATCTTCGCGGGAGCCAATAGAATATGCACCAGAAAATGCCCTGGTGGCAGCACTTATTAGTTTAGCGAGATCGATGCAGGAGCAAAGAGAAATCGCGTGGGCAACTCCCACAATTAGGTGTAAATCGTTTTGCCAGTCGGTGAAAGGAAGAATCGGCTTACAACCTCCGTTTCGATTCTTCAAAAGCGCAGGTAGCATCCTTCAAATTGACAGCATGATACTCCGAAGTGAATCTGAACTTGCGTCAAGACATCTCAAGCAATCTGAATTTCGTAATGTAGATGCGATGCAATAAGAACATATATTCGTTATGTTTGGGTGTTGATGATGGAGGGCTGCGTCGCGATTGAACTGCTCTTTCGGGCCTTCTCTACGAATTCGCTGATCCAAGATCTCGTTGTGTTCTTGAGGATCCGGATGTTTTCGGTCGCTTCAATGTCGATTTCCATCATTGCCCTGTCGGCGATGTCGTCCGGCAATGTCGGCAAGCCACTGGGAGCAGTCTCCCTGTACTTCTTGGCAAACATGGATACGTATCTTTCGACAAAGAACTTTTTGTCGCTTACGCTTAGCTTGGAGAAGTGGCTCATCAAATTGAAGCGGGAGAGGAGTTCTGCCGGGAAAGTTTCATTGATCTTCCCGAGGGGGCAGTTTGTCGTGAATACGATGATGAACCCGCGGAGATCGTGCTCCATCCCTTGGGAGTCCGTGAACGATCCTGTCTCGAGGAGATCGAGGAAGAAGTTCCAGACGGCGGGTTCAGCTTTCTCGAACTCATCCACCAGGAGAATTCCGGCATCGGACGAGTCGATCTTCTTTCCCAGCTCGCCTTCTTCGCTTCCCATGTATCCTCTCGGGCTGCCAATCAGGGAGTTTAGAGAGTCCTTGCTGCTGTAGTTCCCAAGATTGACTTTAGGGAGGGGCTGGCATGGCGCGATTGCCTCGCAGAGAATCTTGGCGACTTCTGTTTTCCCGACACCCGAAGGGCCAAGAAGGAGCAACGAGAACACCGGCTGCTCGTCGAGCGCGTTGAAGAGCCTGAAGCTGCGCGATCGGGATTCGAAGGAGCGTTTGAATTCGATCTGGCCTATGAGCTCGCTTTCGAGGGTGGTGAGGACCTGTTTGAATTCGAGTTCGTCGAGGGATACGAGTGTTCTCTTTACTCTTTTGTCCTTCTGGGCGTCCTTATCGATCTCGATGTCGCATTCTATAATGTCGTCGAACATGGTTCTCAATTGGTATGCTCCTTCGTTCACGGTTTTATCGTCTCCGATGAAGAGGGTGCCAAAGGGTAGCTGGTGGACGAGGAGCTCGAATTTCGATGCCAGCTGAAGATCGCCCGAGAGTAACCCCACAAGTGATGAAACGTCCACGACGAGCTTTTTCTCGGAGAGGAGCTCGGAGATTTGGTCGCTTCCGTGTAGTTCGAGAAGCGACATCAACTTGAAGCCGCCGTCTCCGAGCTGGTCGATCAGGGCTTTATACTGGGATTTGTTGTATGTGACGAGTTTGCGCATGGCGTTGCCTATCAAGCCTCGAAGGACACTGCCTGAATGACAGCAAGGATGTCTATGTAATAGCCCTGTTCTACCCGATTGCCGCCGCCGGTCATGGCGGTGGGTAACGGGTTCTTTCCGCATATAACAATGTCGTTCTGCGGCGTGCGTTTCGGGTCGTCTGGCTGTTGGAAGTAATCGAGGGGGCTCCTCATCTGGGCCGGGGTGATTTTCCCTTTGCATATCCCGACGATGCCGACCTTTCCGATGAGCAGGTCGTCGATTGTGTACCCGCTTTCGAACATTTCTTCTCCATCGAGGGGAATCTTTGCGTACAGCGGCGTTCTTCTTCTTGCGCGGTTTCCTCTGAGCTTGAAGGCTGCGCCGTCTCCTATGAAGGATTGCATCATGTGGCCGATGTCGAGGTCTCCGGCATCGGGGACGGTGATTCCGTCGAAGGTCCCGCTCATGATCGCCATGATGCCTCGAATCTCCTCCTCATTGATGAGCTCCAGCGAGACATCGCCGATGTATGCGAGGTCGCCTTCTGCAAGCGTTGTTCCGCTTTCGGGGGCTTTGCAATGCTCCATTATGTCGGCGAGCATCCGGCTATTTGTGTTCACGTATTCGAGGGTGTCCACGATCTTCTCTTGTTTTTCGTGCCTGACGCTTCCTTCGAGTTTTGCCCTGAGTTTCGTCAGAAAGGGAGGGTTGAGCTCCGCTTCGGCGTTCAATGATGCTCTCTTTGTCGTCCCGTTCTGGTTTTCCTTGGAGCTTGTAGTCTTGAGTTTGTTGTCCAGGAGCATCCTCGTCTCGAACACCTTCTGCTGATTCATGTAGTAGACGGTGAAGAGGCCTGGTATTTTATTTTCTGGCATAGTTCCTCCGCTCCTTTCCTTTAGCGTAGGGCTGTCGTTGTTTCCGCCCCTCGTTATCCGCGTACCATCCGTTTCACACCATACGTATCATTGCCACTCCGAAAAAGCAATCGGACCCACCATGCAGCCGAGACGGACAGAAGACCGTGAGCACAGCGAAGAAGACGTGACTGGCGCATCCTTCAATCTATGCAACAAATGAAATCAAGCCGGCACCGCGCAAGCGCAAAACAAGACCGCTGGCACTGAAGCGCACGGCAAGTGGAGCATCGGTGCTACTTCTGTACGGGATACCCAAATCGGCTCTCAAGCTCCTCCAGATTTCTCAAGAACAAACGCCTTCTCATTGATCCAGTTTTCGTTTCAACGTTCGTTTATTCCAGTGCAGTCTTTATCTCAAGTATCCATTCAACTAAATCCGCCGATGGCACCCCACCCGGAATTCAAACGTTATGAAGATGCACAAAGAACTTGCGAAGCGCCTCTTGATTCGCCGCATCTTCTCTACAAAATGACTCGACAATGACTCTCGGACTAGCATTAACCAACACTTTGACATCGCGTTCTGCAGCATCGTTGAGAAGTCGAGCAATCTCCCTGCCCGTCAGTCCCTCCGCTCCCTCAGATATCATCAACTGACTCGACATCTTTTTATTCAGCTCTGTCCGAGCATAACGCTCAAGTTCTTCGGCGAGCGCCCGTCTTTTCCGCCTTTCGTCTGCACTAAATACTGGTCCAGAGAGGAGCTCAGAAGCTTTGTCTAGATCGGCATCGATCACTTTCTTGCAATATTTGATAAAGTCATTTTGCGAAAATGGACATTCCCATTTGAGGTCAGATAGCAGGTAATAAACCTCGAGCACGTCGTGCAAACAATCGACTGAATAATGTGCTCTAGTAACTAAATCATAGTAACGCTGCGCGAGGCCATCTACATTATCGTCATCAAGATCGTAAGCGCACCGCATACTTTTAGCGATCTCCCTAACTTCGAGGGTATCGCGGTTGCTCGGGTACCGTTTCCAAATGTATGTTTTAAACCCTTGTTCGAGATCTTCAATATCTACATCGCCTGAAGGGTCGAATGCCTTACCTATCACGGAGAAATCAGAGTATTGCTCGTAAAGAGACACTCTGCGATCGTATTCCAGCGCCTCCGGACTGAGCCATTCCTCTGGCTTTCCGTTTTGTGGCATGGAAGGTGCGTTCCCCATGGAGGTCAACAAAGCATAATGGACTGCGTCCCGTAGAGCGTAAAACCGGTTTTGAAGTGCAATTCCTGTATTTTGAAGCACCTCAAGGCTGCAAATTCTTCTGATTAGCTCATGAGCACGAATCATTGCCCGAGCATTTACGCATCCGCTGGCCTCTACCCCCGCAAGTATGGCGCTATGCATATCAAGGTCTTCCGATGGGCGACAATCTCCCATGAGAATTTCTTTGGCCAATGCAGACGGGCACGGCTTGAAAGGATAGACTTTCCAAATTAGCTTTTCGCGTACGTCCCTATCGAACTCTCGCATCGATTGCACATCACTTCCTTCCCAGGCATCTGAAACCAGCATGACCTTCAATCCAAGTCTTTCGACAAGATCGTTCATCGTTCCGAATAGCGCCAAATCGTCGCTATGTTTAGAACGCCTCTCCACATCATCGAATACAAGAAAGTGCTTCTTTTTGAGCATTAGGCAGGCAACGGATTGTATCCCGACGGCGAGATTCACCGATAATCCCGTTCTTTTAATTAAAGCCCTCGAAATACCGTTGAGGGCGCCCCCTATAGTTTTGGCAGCAGCTTGCGCCTTCATACCTTTATCGCTAAGGTGTACAAGCGCCATCACAATACGTTCGTATAGATCATCAGCAGTGGCAATTCCGAACATGGAAACGCGGACAAGGTTGTATTCGCCCTTTTCGAGATACTCGTTGAGTTTCCCTTCGATGAATTGGGTCTTTCCCGATCCCCAATCTCCCTCAAGTGCAATTGCATATTGATTGTCCTTATCCTTGAGATAGGAATCAATATGATCGATGAGCTGATCAGCAGGCTCTTTTGACCGGCATGTCTCCATTATTCCCTCCTGCATCAACTTAGAGCGAAAGATTTCTTTCACTGCGCTATATCAACCCGCAACCGAGGTCGCCCCGTTCACAACAATGATGGCATAAGCTTGATTGAAAGCTGGCGGTCGAACCATGCTCAGTCCACGTTATGTGTTTTGAGGCGACGCTGATGCGAAAGTCCGACCCATGGACTCAGGAATCTCGACTATAGATGCGCCCAACTCCAAAGACAACTTCGAAGTTCTAGATTTAGCTACAGCTTTACTGCCACTTACAGTACCTAAGCCAGCATCAGCTCCTACCCGTTGCCAAGGCGCGCTTCGTGCCATCTGGATTGTTCTGAAAAGAAAGCGCTTCTTGCGGGCGCGTAGAGGTTCTTAGTGTCAATGTGTATCAGCCTACCGTGGAGCTCGTGCCAGTGCGGCATGGAACGGCATACCAAAACTGATGCAATAATCAGCGAATAATCACAAGACCGGAATGGGGTCATGGCGACCTTCCTCGAAAGAGAAGGTCGCCATGACAAGTCACAATTCAACTTGGGGATTACTGAGCTCTTCGGAGAGAGAGTCTACATTCCAAAGACCTAAGGTATCAGTTCGTTAATGTGACCCTTGGAAACTTTCAAGAATTGTTCAACACAGTAGACAGGTTACTCGACAAGAGAGGCATCGTTTTGTCTGCCTAATACTATCTATTGCTTTGTATGTAGCAGAACGGCCATCAGACAATTATGCACGATAGCCGTCCCTTCTATTAACTCCTTGCCTCAAGACGCGGCTCAATCCTAAGCTTGATTGGCTGCAAGTTGCGATACTCCTGGAGCGTACTGTTGTAAAGACTGCCATTGTAGCCTGGAGCATCGACCGTCACGACAGCATAGTAACGAGTGAGCGCATCGGGATCGTTATTGTTACGGAATATGGATTGGAGCGTCAGCTTCGGGTCATACAATGAGCTTGATTTCATGCGTTGTGTCCTGCTGATGACACTGTCCCACTTCATGTCGTTGGCTCGTAACTCTGATTCTTCCCAGTACTTCTTTGCAGGCTTGCTCACCGGCAAGGTTGATGAGGTGTAGCCCTGTAGTTCAAGCTCAGCCGCCTTGATACGCCCCTCCTCGGTGGCGAGATTCACCGTATGCCTACAGCTTGTACCTTTGAGCGAGTACGTGAATTTGTTGGCGTGGGGAATGAGGGTATCTACTATGCAGCTTGAGGTGTAGGCATCCGAATCGTTGGGATTCGTTTTGCAGACTGCAACGATGGTCCAACTGATTGTGATAAGCCCCTTCGCCGACTCGATGCCGGGGGCAAATATCGGCAGCGAGACAAGCTGCTTGGGTCTGAGCGTGCCTTGATATAGCGTGGTGACACGGTTGTCGTCACAGTTCAGACAAGTCGATGGATCATCTGGAGCAATGCCGAAACCGTACTCCTCTCGAACAAAGCTATCACTGTGCTCCGAATTGTGGAGGGCCAGAGCCCGGGCGAGATGCTGTGTGATATCCTCACTTCGCGACATCATTCTGCCAAGCTTGTGGACGAGTAAGGGGGATGCAAAGCTGGTACCTGCGCTTGCGCCTAAAGCATTGCCGCTTGAGGCAACCACCACGAATGGCTTGTTGATGTCCCCTCCAAACTCAAGGAGGTCGGGCTTGATTTTGGCACCCTCTCTTCCCGGACCAACACAGCTATATGGAGCGCGTGCCTTCGTACCATCAGGCAATATACAAAACGCGCCAACTCCGATGCCGTTGACCAGATCAGCTGGTGACTGCACACGATTATCTGGGCTTGGCAAATCACCGTCATTGCCGGCCGCAATGCAAAAGAGGGGCGGCTCGGCATCGCAGTTGTACGACAGCACATCAAGCGCATAAGTAAAGCGGCTGATGTCATCGTCGAGAATGGGGCCAGTGGGGCCAAACGAGAGATTATACAGGTGGATGTCAGGATAGTGCCCGACTACGTACTCGATAGCATCAATCGATTCGTAGAGGTCAATGTCGACGGGATCGCTCGGCGGCAGCACTCGAAAGCTCTCAACCTTCACCTCAGGTGCAGGGAGGACGTCACTAGCCCCCTTACCGGAAAGCTCGCCATGCAGCACGGCTCCGCAGACACCCGTTCCATGATCGATGCAGTTTTGTTCGGGCAGTGATGCAACGGCATCATGCGCATTGACATAACCGGCGAGGAGCGGGACATTGGGATTGCATCCGCCATCGAAGACGCCGACGGTCACGGGTGGGACATTCTGGGCTGCAGCAACCTGCGGTGCTGGCGCGCTCATCGCGCTCCGTATCGGCTCAAAGACGATTCTTCCCATCGGGTGAACCGTGCGCAACGGGTTGATTCTCGCTGCTGCCATAGTGGCTTCCCTGCTCAACTGTGCGGCGATGAATGTAACGCCGTCTTTGTATGTCCGAACCTCGATTTTGTCACGACCGAGACCTGCTGCCTTGCAGAACAGGTCTATGGCATCCTCGGCGCTTTCTTGGAGCGGATGAAGCACGGCCTCGACCAGTCCCTCTTTCCATTCCGCATCGAAGCCTAGTATCTTCTCGCCAGGGTCAAGCAGGTCGAAGGAGCGGATGGACATTACCTCGTTGCGCCATGCATCCGATGCGTTTGACCCGGTGCGAAGCGCGTTCTCAAAATCGGCGATGCCCTTTGAGGTCGTGCGCAGGAAGTAGAGCTTCGCGAACTCGGGCTGCTCTCCCGCGTCTTCGTCATCACTGTTCTTCTGAGGTTGCACGTTGCCTGTCTTGTATCTCCTGCCGCCGATGATTTGCAACTCGTCCGAAGAGGTGAGCACCGATGAGGGTGCATAGGACTTTGCTTCGAACTTGGGCTCCATACGTATACAGACCACCTTTTCCTCGAGATAGGAATCGGGGTCGGTCTGTATCTGCCTGGACACAGTGCCGATATTAGCAAGGAGGCGGTTCCTGGCCTCTTCGTACTCGTGTGGCCGTGGCCTGGGACCTCCACCGGTTTTCTTCTGAACTGGCTGAGCATACGATTCGCCGTGGGCAAGAATTGGCAGCGGGTCGGACATGGCTTATGCCTCCTTCATGTAACGGGAGACCGTCGAGGCGCCGACTCCGACGATCCGCGCAATGTCTCGCACGGTAAGAGCTGGGTTAATTTCTTTGAGTTTTATGCATGCCTCACTCTTCTCCTGCTTCGTTTGAGGTTTGCATTTGGAGCACAGCTCGCTCAGAGAAATGATCTCTATGCTCTCGCCCGGGTTCATCACTGATTGGCGCTTAATATGCTCGCAAAGCTTGCAAATATCTGCGGCGCTCATGCCCGCGCTTTTCTCGACCATGAAGAAGAGCACCTCTGGCGAGAGCGTGAAGCGGTTGCTGGGCAGGTGCCTCTCGAAGAGTCGCATGCGTTCGTTCTCCTCGGGAAGCGGCACCTCTACAACTCTGTCGAAGCGCCGCCAAATCGCCCTATCCAGCAACTCCGGATGATTTGTCGCTGCAAGCACGATGCTGCCCTTAGGGCATGTCTCGATTTCTTTGAGAAGAACGTTCACCAGGCGCTTCAATTCGCCGAGGTCACCCTCGTCATCACGTCGCTTCGCAATTGCGTCAAACTCGTCCAGGAAGAGCACAACAGGCTGTGCGCGGACATAGTCGAAGACGCTCTTGATGTTTTGCCCGGATCGACCGAGATAGCTGGATATCGAGGTTGCGAGGTCGAGCGTTATGAGTGGAAGAGCGAGCTTGTATGCAAGCCAGTTGGCCGTGTATGTCTTACCCACGCCCGGAGCGCCAATGAAGAGTATGCTGTTCGAGGGTTCGATCCCATCCTCGAAAAACCGCTGAATCAGACCTCTCTCCTTGAGAAAGTCGGCAAGCTCTTTTGTAGTTGCGGCATCGAGAATGGGATCCGGTAGCTCGGTTGGCTCTATGAGCTCTACCAGGGAGAAGCGGGTCTCTCGGTCGATAGGTAGCGGGTTTATCTCGGCTGCGCGGGTAGCCTCGCTTCTCATGTCAGATGCGGCAAGAGCCCCAGCGACCTCCGAAGCGAGATCGGGACGATCACGTCTCAGCTTGCGGGATACCGTGAGCGAGACTGATTCTACGAGTCTTCTGTCATTCTCTAAACAGGCTCTCACCAGCCTAGGTATGTAGTCTATTGCCTCCATATACCATTACCTCTCTGTTGCAGAAAAATGGAACATGCTTAAGATAGCATATTTACAGCAGATATTTTATATACTGTGCTAAGGGTTTTGAATGGTTAGAGAGTGGCACAAAATTTCATGTGATTTGGCGCGAGCTGTCTTCGAACTAGCGACAGAGAAATACCCTGCTCCTGACTTGCATTCCAGCGGACATCTGCCTGCTTGATTCACGAAGGCAGGCTGAGATTCAGTCAGCTCCTCCTCCTACATGAACCGGAAAACTGCCTTGATGAGGAGCCACTCAAACGAGTTGATGCCGTTAATCAATATCTTCATCTATCAATCCCTCCATCCAATAATTATCAGTGTCGTCAACCTCGTCGTCTGAGGGCTGCACATTCATAGTCAGTGCCTGCAGCTTGGTGACGAGTGCGTAGCTGCAGTCGTATTTCCTTGTGATCTCCTCGCAATCGGTATCTTCTACTGACAGTCAGCCCTTCGTTGCGTTATACAGCGCCACAATGCGCTGGCCGATGCTGTACCCGTGAGAATTCCCGAGCATGATACTGGCGTTATCATTCGGGGTCGCGGAGCTTGCGCTCGTTGTAGCGGATGAACGAGCGGATCATGCGCGAGGCAGTCGCACGCGGGGCCTTCGACTCGCCCCTGAGGGCGATGTCGGCCGAGAGCAGTGCCCTGTCGGATGCGCACCGGTTGATCGGCTTCTCCGGATGCTTGCCGAACCCGTCGCTCAGGAAGTAGGTCCTGGGAAGCTCAGAGTCGCGCACTCCCTTGCCACGAACAGTTTCATGTCGAGGGTTTTGAGCCTGTAGAGGGACGCGAACACGACGGTCAGGATACGTTCGGTGGTTAACATGGCGGGGCCAAGTCTGTGCTCATGCTGGTCGCCGCCAGGCTAAAGCACATCGCCGAGAACGAGTGGGGCAGCAGGCGCTACCTGGATGCATCGATGCTCAAGGAGGTTGAGGCGTAGGAAACATCACCGTTGCGCCGATGGCTTGCATGGGTGCGGCTGAATTTGCGAAAGATTATTGACGGTATGGCGGAGCCTAGCTGCGAGCGGAATATAAAAGAAGCGGCGCTGCCAATAGCAGCGCCGCCTGCATCATCAAAGAAGAATCGTTATCGACCGTCTCGGGGGCTCTTCGTTAAAATCCAGAGCATGTCGATTACCATTCATCGAAGTCCATCCACTCCACAGGCAGCATCAGACCGTAATAATCGACGGGCGTTTTGAATCGAATCCTGCACAAATGACCGTCACTCTTCCGCACCCAACTGCGTCCGTAGCGATCGGTGAAAGCCACCTCGCAGCCGAAGGTCTTATGCATCGAGCAATCGAGATACCCGATGCGCCTCACGGTTTTGCCCGGAGCAACAGACGAGAGTAGAACTCTGCAGCCACACCCCTCGACGTCCCTCCCGTCTTGAGGCCCGGCACCTTGGACGAGCACGGCAGTGAGGATAACTTGGTAAACGACGTCGTTGCTATTGTTCATCACTTCTAGTCCGAACTGCGGCGCGAAATCAACCCTGCACCTGCCTACCGTGGTCGTCTCCCCCTCGGGCATCCTGACCACACGGGCACAGATGGCCGAGGCTTGGCTCCGCGCGGCCGCCCGGCGGCTCCGTATCAGCGTGACAATCCACTGGAGGAGAGTGAGCGCCAACGAGAGGAAAGCAACAGCCGTGCCGAAATCGATTTGACCGTTGAAACTAATTACAACGCTATCTGGGAACATTTGGTCAACCCATCCGCCAGCGCCGCCGCCTCAAGGAGAGGCTTCCGGTCAACGGGCCCCACTTGGCGAACGCTCGCTGCTCCCGCCGCACATCCCGCATTCTGTCCGCAGACCTCTCGTGAAGCCCGGGGTAAAAGAGCACGCGGTAGAGCTCGTAAAACCCTTCTCCAGGCATATCATCGTCGGAGCGCACGATATCACCGTCTCCTTCCTCTACAGATTCCGCCTTATCGTGACCTTATAAAACCTCGTGTCTGGATTCACCAGGGCTTTAGCAGGATTTGATCTGAAACCATGATTCCAACCAATGGTTTTACAAACGATAAAGAGCGGTCTCCAGCTGCTTATTTACCATTCTCGACAAGATAATCGAAGTCAATCAGCTGAAGCTGCTCTACGAACTTCTCCAAATACGAGACAACTTCCTCGTCATTCACGAATAGCGGCCTGTCCTGCGTCAGTCTGCCTGATTTGTCCTGCGGATAGCGGAGACTGATGCCGTTGTCATCGATTTCGGCAATGGCTTTTACAAAAGCACCCATGTTCTTGATGGTTGTATTGTCTTCACGGCACTTTTGCCCCGGAAACCTCGAGAGCAAGGAGTTCCACAGGTTTGTAAGGCTGTGGTCTTTCTTAGGCTTAGCCCCACATCTTTTTATCACCCTCTTGATTGAAAGCTCAATACAGTGCCTTGTGAGGAACATCACCGGAATCGCGTAGGAATGTTCCAGAATCACATACATGGCCGGCCTGTCGGTCGCTCTCCTCCCGGCGGCCGCAAGCTCCTTGGCGGCATTGAGGAAGGATCTAATGAACTCATCGTCGAACCTGTCGGCTTTAAGCTCGTCTTTCACCAGGGCAGACGAGTCCAACAGCATGAAATTCCTCAAAGTGGGGTCATTGAAGCCATGCATCTGAGGCTTCATGACCTGTTGATTCTTGTATTTAGGGAACACATGGTCATTGAACACGCTATCCATCAGAGAATCCCTCCTGTCTTCGCGTCTATCCTCGCCCCCGACTTCGAGTCGATGAACTCGTCCACAGCCTCGCCATAATAGACCAATAGATAGTACATCTGGGCTGATGCGGTGCCCACAGCGATGCCAGAAACTCAGACGCCCATGAATGGCGGGGAAACGTTACGAGATGGATAACGCTCCAGAGCGCATAAGGTCCGGCTACTTTGCTCGACCGGCGACGAAGCCCCATTACAGTCAGAAACGAGCTATTCGATACCCCGTTGATGCATTTCCCGGTGTCGCATACGATGCAAGCAAGCCCGTCTGGGCCGCCGATCGGGCGCCCGCGTACGGCCGTCTTTCCCTGCCCCGAAGAGGGCCCGGGGGGTATTGCCGACGCAGGCGTCGCCGTTTCAGACGACTGATAGGAAACTGCCGGACCTCAGGGAAGATGGCCACGGCCAGGTAATGTGGGTGTCGCGGGAAACGGCTTCCGATCGACCGACGATTGGAGGATACCATGGCCAACAACGCAGCGCCCGCGAGGAGGGCCGTCCTCTAGCTCGATGTCGGGAAGTCCTTCCACTGGGCCTGCATGCTCACCCGGGACGGGCAGGTCGCCGTCAACCGCCCCGTCGCGAACTCCTAGCATGAGCTCGACAGGCTGTTCTCGCTTGGTGACCACCGCCGCACTTACCGGCACAGAGCTATACGCCAGGCACAAGAAAAGCCGCCGTTAAAGAACGGCGGCTTTGATTCTCGCATATTTATTAAGAGCGACTAGAGCGTCTTGAGGTACTCCCCCAGCTCTTCCTCCCAGTCGGGCATGTGGAAGCCTGCGGACTCCAGCTTGGACAGGTCGAGCGCGGAGTGGACCGGGCGCGGTGCGATGGGGCCGGCGGCGCTGGCGTAGTAGTCGGCCGTGGAGACCGGGACCACCTTGCCGCCGTTGCCGTTGGCGGCCTCGAAGACCTCACGCGCGATTTCGGCCCAGGAGGCGACGCGGCCGCTGCCGGTGCAGTCGTAGGTGCCGTAGGGGGCCTTGCTATCCAGCACGTGGAAGATGGCCGCGGCCATGTCGCGCGTGAAGGTCAGGCGGCCCATCTGGTCGTCCACGACCGTGATCCGGGCGAGCTCATCCTCCGGGTCGGCGACGCGGTCGGACAGGCCCTTCATGGTCTTGACGAAGTTGTGCCCCTCGCCGATGACCCAGGAGCTGCGCATGATGTAGTGGCGCGGGCAGCCGGCCACGGCGATGTCGCCGGCGGCCTTGGTCTGGCCGTAGACGGACAGCGGGCTGAGGGGCTCGTCCTCGTCATGGACCTCGGAGGTGCCGTCGAAGACGTAGTCGGAGGACACGTGCACGAGCGTGATCCCGTGCCCGGCGCAGGTGCGGGCGAGGAGCGCGGGCCCCGTCGCGTTGGCCTTCCAGGCGGTCACGCGGCCCTCGGGGGTCTCGGCTTTATCCACGGCCGTGTAGGCGCCGCAGTTGATGACGGTGCCGTAGAGCGACCAGTCGTACTTGGAGTAGGCGTCCGGGTCGGACATGTCGAAGGTGTCGATGTCGCAGAAGTCGAAGTCCTTGGCGACGCCGCGCTCCTCCGCCAGCGCGCGGACCGCGCGGCCCAGCTGGCCGTTGCAGCCGGTGACGAGGGTGCGCTTCGGAGCCATGGGGACGACGTCTTTCAGCATCGGGTGGTTGAGGTCGGCCTCGGATACGGTGGCCTGATCCAGCGGGATGGGCCACTCGATGGCGAGCTCGGGGTCGGCGAGGTTGACGAAGGTGTAGGTCTTCTTCAATTCGAGCGACCAGTGGGCGTCCACCAGGTAGGTGTAGGCGGTGCCGTCCTCCAGGGCCTGGAAGGAGTTGCCCACGCCGCGCGGAACGTAGATGGCCTTGCTCGGGTCGAGCACGGTCGTGTAGACCTTCCCGTAGGTGGCGCTGCCCTCGCGGAGGTCCACCCAGGCGCCGAAGACCGAGCCGCGGGCCACGGAGATGAACTTGTCCCAGGGCTCGGCGTGGATGCCGCGGGTGACGCCGGCCCTGTCGTTGTATGAGATGTTGTTCTGCACCCAGCGGTGGTCGGGAAGCCCCAGCGCCACCATCTTCTCGCGCTGCCAGTTCTCCTTGAACCAGCCGCGCGAGTCGCCGTGGACGGAGAGCTCAACCACCTTGAGCCCGGGGATGCCGGTCTCGGTCACGGTGAGCTGCTTCTCGAAGTCGAATTCTGCCATGAGCTCCGTTCCTTTCTACTGCCCTTGGGCCTTGTAGCGGGCCTCGGTGGCCTCCTTGGCGGGGCGCCACCAGGGCTCGTTGGCGACGTACCAGTCTATGGTTGCCTTGAGGCCCTCGGCGAAGTCGGTGTGTGCCGGCCTCCAGCCCAGCTCCCGCTGGAGCTTGGTGGAGTCGATGGCGTAGCGGCGGTCGTGGCCGGGGCGGTCGGCGACCCAGTCGAAGTCCTCGGGGTCGCGGCCCATGGCCTCCAGGATCATGCGCAGCACGGTGATGTTGTTCTTCTCGCCGTCGGCGCCGATGAGGTAGGTCTCCCCCATGCGGCCCTTGGTGAGGATGTCCCACACCGCGGAGCTGTGGTCCTCGGTGTGGATCCAGTCGCGGACGTTCTCGCCCCTCCCGTAGAGCTTGGGGCGGACGCCGTCGACGATGTTCGTGATCTGCCTGGGGATGAACTTCTCCACGTGCTGGTAGGGGCCGTAGTTGTTGGAGCAGTTGGAGATCGTGGTGCGAAGCCCGTAGGTGCGGGTCCAGGCGCGCACGAGCATGTCGGAGGACGCCTTTGTCGAGCTGTACGGCGAGCTCGGGTGGTAGGGCGTCTCCTCTGTGAACTTCGCCGGGTCGTCGAGCGCCAGGTCGCCGTAGACCTCGTCGGTGGAGACGTGGTGGTAGCGGATTCCGTATTTGCGGACGGCCTCCAGAAGGCGGAAGGTGCCCTCCACGTTGGTGCGCAGGAACGGCTCCGGGTCGGCGATGGAGTTGTCGTTGTGGCTCTCGGCGGCGTAGTGCACGATGGCGTCGTGGCCCGGTACCAGCCTGTCCAGCAGCCCGGCGTCGCAGATGTCGCCGACGACGAGCTCCACGCGGTCCGACGGCAGGCCCGCGATGTTCTCGGGGTTGCCGGCGTAGGTCAGCTTGTCCAGGACGGTGACGTGCACCCCGGGGTGGTTGTTGACCACGTAGTGCACGAAGTTGCTGCCGATGAAGCCGCAGCCGCCCGTGACGATGATGTTCCTGGGCTCGAAGAGCTCTTCAGACATGTCTCTATCTCCTGTCATCCGTTTAGTACTCGCGCGGGCTGTTGACGATCTCGCCGGCGGCGACCTTCTTCAGGTGCTGCCCGTAGACCGACTTGCCGTAGGCCTTGGCGGCTTCCTCCAGCTCGGCGGTCGTGATCCAGCCGTTCTCCCAGGCGATCTCCTCGGGCACGGACACGGGCAGGTCCTGGGAGTGCTCCACGGCGCGGACGAACTCCGCCGCCTCGTGCAGGCTCTCCATGGTGCCGGTGTCCAGCCACGCGTAGCCGCGTCCGAGGGTGACGACGGACAGCGTCCCCTCCTCCAGGTACATCTGGTTGAGCGTGGTGATCTCCAGCTCGCCGCGGGCCGACGGTTTCACCTCGTGGGCCTTGGCGGCGACGTCGCCCGGGTAGAAGTACAGGCCGGTGACGGCGTAGGAGCTCTTGGGGCGCTCGGGCTTCTCCTCGATGGAGACGGCCCCGCCCTGCGCATCGAACTCCACGACGCCGAAGCGCTCGGGGTCGTCCACGTGGTAGCCGAAGACCGTGGCGCGGCCCGACTGCGCGTTCTCGACGGCCTTCTTCAGGTGGCGGCTGAGGCCGTTGCCGTAGAAGATGTTGTCGCCGAGCACCAGGGCGCACGGCTCGCCGGCGATGAAGTCCTCGCCGATGGTGAAGGCCTGCGCCAGGCCGTCGGGGCTCGGCTGCTCGGCGTAGGAGAGGTTCACGCCGTAGCGCGAGCCGTCCCCGAGCAGGCGCTCGAAGTTGGGGAGGTCGGTCGGCGTGGAGATGACCAGGATGTCCCGGATGCCCGCCAGCATGAGGGTGGACAGCGGGTAATAGATCATGGGCTTGTCGTAGACCGGCAGCAGCTGCTTGGAGGTCACGAGCGTGAGCGGGTACAGGCGCGTGCCGGACCCGCCGGCGAGGATAATGCCTTTCATTTAATCTGTCCTCTACAATCGAAATGTGTTTTAAATCAAGCGATAAAATGGCTCGGAACAAACGGTGTATGGGCTCGCCGAGGTTCTCGCGGCGGTACGCCGTAATGAGGATGAGGCGGCTCCCGGCAGCCAAGTCGAGCTCGCGGGTGGGAGTAGCCCTCGCGCACCGTCGTACGCAGCGCGTCGGTGCTGAAGTCGAACAGGTTCCGGCGGCTCATCTCCGTGGCCGTGAAGTACCAATTAGCCAGCATGTCCACAGCCTGCCAGTCGAACTCCTCAGGCCAGGGACTGTACAGGTTGCGCGTACGGAATTCCGCCTCAACGTGTCCGACGAGAATCTGCAGGTAGAAGCACGCGAGCGCTGCCGTACGACAGCCACCTTCCCGCACCATCGATCTTTGCGGCTAGCTAACCCTCCCCGCTTCACCCTGCATGCGTATCTGCAGAGCCTTCTCGGCGAACTTCCGAGGCTCGTACGCGTCCTCAATCAGCATCATGAGCTCACTGGGCTCCAGCTCCCACCAGCGAGAATCCTCAAGCGCGTCGATCGTGTCGCCGTCGAAGCGCTTCCGTCGCTCCCTCGCGGGCGCGCCCGTCACAATCGAATAAGGCTCCACGTCGTGGGTCACAATGCTGCCCGCGCCTATCACCGCGCCGTTGCCTATGCGATTGCACCCCGAGGTAATAATTACGCCATAGCCGACCCAGACATCGTTGCCGATCACGAGCCCGCTCCGCTCAACGTCGTAATCCGGCACCTCAGTGAACGTGGGGTTGTAAAGCAAGGGTGACATGACGGCCCTCTCCGTCGGATGGTTCGCTCCGAAGTAGCGGACGTTCCCGGCAAAGGAACAGTATCGGCCGACGAGGATAGACCCCCCCCCGCCGTTGAACGCGTCATCGAAGCAGGAGCCGTACGTGTGAAGGCCGACGTCGACGCCGTGCAGGCTCTTCGCATAAGCACGCAGCCCACTCGACCCCATCTGCCACTCAACGGAACCGCGCCATTTGTACTTCAGTTTTATCGCCAACGCCTTAGGGTTCATGCCACATATCTCCTTTAGCTCAATACTGCACATTCAGCGCCCGCTAATGCTTGACGCCCTTTCTTCCTCTGAGTAGCTTCAACATGGCGCGTATCTCGCTTTTCGCTTGGGCGGCCTGAAGCACGACGACCGCGAGCGCGCATGCGCCGGCCAAGAAGGCGTAGTTCTCTACATCCACTGCCGCCATGACCGCCTGAAAGATCAAGAGGGCCACGCAGACGTAAAATACCAGCCAATTGGTGCGCACATCGATAGCGCGGGCGGCCCCGCGCATCCTCGACAGCATGACGAGAAAGTTGCTGGCCACATCGGCGATGCAGGCTCCTAGAAGGCCGAGCGTCGGAACCAGAGCCCAGCAACCCGCCGCGGTCGCGACCGCACCGATCATCGTCGTGACAAACAGTCTTTTTGTATCCATGCTAGCGGTGTAGATGGTTCCGTAGAAAGAGAAAATCGTGTTGAAGAAGAAGGCGACCAAGAGAAGCGGGATGTACCTCCACGCGGAATAGAAGCTACTTTGCAGGAGCAACGAGGCGAGGAGCGGTGTAACCGCGGCGAGCAGGGCGGCACAGGAGAACATGATGAACTGCAGTGCCGAAAAGACCGTCGTGAAGAAGCCTTCGGCACCCTCCTTTTTGAACTCCTGATATGCCGAGATCTGCCATGCCTGCTGAAAGATCTGAAACACGGCGTTCAGCAGATTTGGGATCTTGCTTGCCGCAGCGTACAGGCCGTTCGAGGCAATCCCCAGAAAACCCGTCACGAAAAACCTACTGATGCTATTGTTCACCCACCAAAAGAGCGTGTTGGGAGTCAGGGGGATCGCGTAGGACATCATCTTCTTCAGGTCGACGCGCAGGTCGCTGATCCTAAGATGCAACAAATGGTCGCGGTGTTTGCCAAGTGCCTCGTATACCAACGACCCACAGACACCCCCGAGTATCGTCGCGATGAAGTATCCCTCGACACCCAGCCTCAGCTGCGCGATGAACACGAAGGCGCCGGCAAGGGTGGCCAGCGATGAGACCCCAGCGGCAAAGGGGATGATGCGCACCTGGTCGAGCGCCCGCGCGACGTTGCTTTGGTACGTCAGCAAGGCATTGCTCGCATAGGCCGCCAAGAACCAGAGCTTGTAATCGCCAAGCCCACCGAAGATGCCAAGATCGAGCAGGGGAAGCATGACGGTAACGGTCGCGAAGCTCACGAGGACAATCGCCAGTCCCGCAGTCACGTAGCGGTCGGTGTTCTTTGAGTCATCGATGACAAATCGCAGGACAGCATCAGAAATCGAAAGCGTCGCGAGGGGCACCATAAGTGTGATGACCGTCAGCGACATGTCGGTGATTCCATACTCGCCCTCGCTCAGGTAGTAAGTGTAGAGCGGGACCAGCACGAAAGCTATAAGCTTCGTCGCAACGGAGTTGACCGCGAAAAGCGCTATGTTCTGCGCAAGGCTCTTGTATTTGTTCAAACCTGTCTCCAAGCTAAGCCCTACTCAATCTTGCCCGACGCGATGCGTCGGAGCGTGCCCAGGAACATCTTGCAACGCACGGCGAGCGGCAACCGTTTTCGCCAGCAGGCAAGCTGCCTGAGCGAGTAACTCGGCGTTTGTTTGCGAGCAAGCCTCATCGCGAGGATGAACGAGTGCATCGCCGACTTGCGCATGCATTGGCCGGGCTGCATCTCATTCACCACCTCAAGATCTTCCAAGGGAGACGTCTCCAGAACGCCCGCAGAGACGGCGGAGCGGAGCAGCTCATCTCCGGCTTCCGTGCGGGCAAACGTCACGTTGCGGCCATCCGCTTCCTTAAAAGATGGGTGGCCACCGACAAGGTACCAGCCGTCGCCGCAGCTGAGGTCAGCTGCCTCGCCGGTTCCCTCCCAGCAAAAGCGGCACACCTCCTGAAGATCCCTGCCGAGTATTTGCCCCCAGGACTTCTCGTATTCCATCTCGGCCGCCGTGCCGTCCTCGAAGGCGGCGGTAGTCATGCCAGGCCAGCCGCAGCCCCTGTAGCGGAAGCTCGACAGGTTATCGCGACTGCCGCCCATCGAGGCCAGCAGTCGGTCGTTAGCCTGTGCCGTCGGGGTTCCCCCGCAGAAGAACGAGAGCAAGTAGGGGAAGGTGCCTTTCCAGTCGGCATTGCTAGCGAGCCAGGAGCGTAGAACGCGGATGTCGCACGGCTTGGCGACGACCACGTAGCGCTTGCCTTGGTTGACTCTGTCGAAAAGGCCGACAAAAGGCGACGAGGCGGTATAGCGAGACCCCGCGCAGGCCAGCACCTCGTCAGGCGTCTCAGAGACCACTGTCGTGGTCCTCATGGAGTCTTCGGGGTCGGTGGAAACTTGGACGACCCCGTCAACCCTCCCACTCCGGAGGAGGTGAGCGCAAAGCGCCGTTAGCGTACCGCCGGAAGAGGCGGCGTGACGCACATCAGGATTAGAAGACCAGCTGTAGCACGCGGTGAGGAGCGGGCCCCAGGGAGCGGAGGAGTTCCCCGCCCCGGTCAGGCTGTTGCAATAGCAGACGGAGGTATCGAAGCCCGATTCCTCCGGGTCGGAGGTCGGACGATAGTAGCCGCGGGCATCGATATGGTGATCGCAAACTCCGCTGCACAGGCCGCACCCGCAGCAATATCTTTCTACACGCGAAGCCATCATGCCAGCCCCGCCGCCTTGGCGAAACCCTCGCAGTAGCGTGACAAGCCGTCGAGGTAAACAGACTTGGCTCTTTCGACTGCCTCGGCGAGCTCGTACCTTCGCCCGAAATAGTCGAAAAACAGATCGAGGGCACCGTCGATGGTGAGGTCGGCCTTGGCATCAATGAGATAGGGGTAGCCAAGAGTGCCGTACAGCCCGTTGAACTTCCGGCTATAGGCGACGGGAACGACCGGGACGCCGCTCGAGATCGCCCCGATGGTCGAGTGCATGCGCGCCCCGGAGAAGAAGTCCAGGGAGGAGATGTAGGACTTCGCCTCACTCGCCGATTCGAAAGGCTCGGGAAGAATGACTCCGGGGTGACGGGAGCGAAGGTCCACGCAGGCGGAGTAGTCGTCATCCACGCCGCCCTCTCCACCGTCTGAGGCGACGACATGGGGCACGAGGTGGACGGCGATACCGTCGTCGTCACTCAGCCTCCGCACGAGCTCGTCGACGAAGTCGCGATAGGAGAAGGAGAGGCCGAAGTAATTCTTGTGGTCGTATCCGCCGGAATACAGGAGGCCAGAGACGTTGAGGCCGACGTTGAGCTTGCCGTTGCTCTGCTTGCGTTTCTCGAAAGGCAGGGCGAATGCGACGTCAATCACCTGCTGGAGCGGAACGTCGATGCCGAGCTCGCGGCAGCATGAAAGCGACTTGTCGTCGCGAACGAAGAGCGCGGCAAGCTTGCCAAGCTCCCTCTTGGCAACGGCGCGTCCCAACCTTGTGTTGAATGGGCCTATTGTCTGGGGCGCAAACACGATGGGGGCACTATGCGCTTTGGCGTGCTCTATGGCCAGAGACTCGGCGATAAGCCGCGTGATGCCGTAGTTGTCTGTATAGCCATCCCCTCCGCAAAGGTCGACGACGAGGTCGCAGCCGTCAAAGGCATCGCTCTTCCGGATGAGCGAGGGGTTTTTGATGGTCGCCTTTAGGCGCGGGTAGGTGCGGTACTCGTACGGATTGGACGTCACGCCCACAAGCGAGGTATACGAAGCGAGATCCACGGGGTATCTGGGCTCGGGCAAGATCACCCTATAGCAGGGTTGCACATCGTACTCGGCGAAAACCGAATCCATAAGACGGATGTTCGAGACAGCGAGCGCCGAGCATCCAAGGTTGTAGTCTCTTACGAGGTGGGAAACCAATCCCACGGTCATTTTACGCATCACTAGCAGTGCTCCTCTCTGCGAACGGGGCAAGGCTCCGCTCTTTTCTGGAAATAATGACGTATGCAATCAACAGGGCGATAAGCTCGAAGTGGAGCCTCGCCAAATCGGTCTCCTGCACCCCGAACTGCGCGATGTAGTAGAGCGCGAAGACGATGAAGGCTATGCCGCCGAACGTGAACCGGCCTTCCCCCTCAATGCGGCACCCACGATGCCGCCATGCGTAGCGAAGGTTGCCGACATAGAAAACAATGAGCGCGATAAGACCGATGACGCCACATTGCAGGTAGATGTACAGGTAGTTGACCTCGACAGAGGTCTTCGTTGTCCACTGGTTGAGAACATGGCTGAACTCCGCCTTGACGCCGAGGCCGGCAAGCCAGTTATCGCCCACGTAATCAATGACCCACGCATACAGATCAAAGCGGTTCCCGAACCCCACCACGCTCGAGTTCTGAGACTGAGCGGTACCGGCCAACATCGAAAGGACGGCGGAAGCGAAATCACTGAAAGCCTTCGAGAAGAGGCTGAGGTCGAAGCCCAGTGCGTCACTGCCCAACACGAGGACGCATAACCCCAGGCATAATTCCGCGATTACGGAGAGCACCTTGCCCGCGCCGGAGCGCAGGATCAAAATTGAATTGGCGGCAACAAAAACGCAGATACCGAGACGGGATACGGATAGGATCATGCTCACGACGAGCGGCACATATGCCAACACGAGCGCCCTCTTGCCCGCCTTGCTCACTCTGGTTGTAAGGCGGTAGGCGACCAAGACCGAAGCTATCGCCTCGAACAGGCCGAGGTTGATCGGCGAACCGAACGTGCCGGTGCACCGCAGCACCCCATAGCGTAACCCAGTACTGCCGTCCGCGGGATTCATCAAAGCCCCTTGCACGAAATACTGCCCCGTCAGCGACTCGGCAATCCCGAGCATGCCAAGAAGTACCGCAGCGCAGATGATGCCGTCTATCGCCCTGAAAAAGTCCCGCCTATCCTCGATGGAGAAGACGATGGCGACACACGCAAGGAGCTCGGCGAAGAGCCAGGCGATACCGTTCATGAGGCTGGCAGTGACGAAGTTGAAGATCGTGTATACGGCGAGGTAAAGCCATACCGTCCAGTCCTCTTTAAAGACCTTGGCGTCGAAGTTCCGAAGTCTAAAAACGAAGAAGAACAAGACGAGCAGCAGCCCACAGAAATTAGCATAGCTAAGCGGCCCCACGTAGTAGTTGAGGGGCATGATCGGATAGAGCATGAGCACGAACATAAAGAAGAACTTGTTCGGCTTCCTTCGGTTGCCGGCAGAGTCGCGAAGGAGAATCTGCGCGCAGGGAACGCTGGGGGCTTCCGTCATCGCGCACCGCCGTTCTCATCGCCGAGCGCACGCCAAACCGCGTCGAGGTATGCATAGCCGAAGAACCTGTCGGGTTCGAGGTATGCTCCCTCACCCCACTCGTTCCATGCGTTTATGAACACAATCCTGTCGTCTAAGGCAGGGTTGCCAACGACGCCTGAAATGGCGTCCGCAAGCCAAGTCCGGAAGAGATCCGGCGTTGACCCGTGGAAGATCGTGCCACGGTGATTCCTTCTTGCCGTGTTATCCCACATGGGCATTACGGCTGGGTACACCTTTCCGCTCCGTTTCTTGGTCGAGTTATATCTGCCGTTCTCTACAAGATCCTTGTAGTCGTAAACGTTCCCGCCAAAGTCCGTTCGAACCGGTCGGACATCCTTAGTGATGTTCTTGCAGCTATGTTCAACCTGTTTGGGCTGGAATTCAGATTCGGCATCATAGCCCTGAGCAACCCAATCCGTCGTCGTATCTCGCTCCTGAATCGCGATCACATACAGATCGGTTCCGAGCTCTTCTTGGGCCTTTTTACGCCAATACCTAAGAACCCTCTCGGTATCCGGGACCATGGAAGGCCGATACACCGATAGAACCGGTCTGCCATCAATACGGTAATAGCGGCTGTCCTTGAAATCAGCCAGAACATCCTCAATGAAGCTCTGGTAGCTTTCCACCGTGGGCTCGATGGCCATGAGCACGTCGGCATTCGTTCCCGAGAACCGCTTCGTCCAGTTCTCATTTGCCCAACAGTAGAAAAACGGCATGTCGAGCGACTGATTATTAAGGAATTTATTGAGAGGATACTCAAGCAAACGCTGTCCGTTGAACCAGTAGTAGTAAAAGCAGAATGCTCCGATGCCATAGTTCTTGGCAATTTCGACCTGTCGAGCCATCACGTCATCCACACGCAGGTCATAATAGCCAAGCTCGCCCGGCCTACGCGGCTGATAGTGACCCACAAACTGCGGGACTGCCTGATCAACGTTATTCCACTCGGTCGTCCCCCTCCCCCACCATTCATCGTTGTAATGGTTCGGATGAAACTGGGTCAGGTAGTACGCAACGAGCCTCACGTCTGACTTGCGGGCCTCATGCTCGGTGTATTCGCAATACCACTCCGAGCGCTTTCCGCAGCTGGAGAGCACGTACTCGGCATACTCTTTCAGCAGCCCGGCATCATCAAAAACGGGCGTATCGCCACGGGCGTCAGCCTTCGCCTCTTTTGCCAAGATCCGCTCATAGCGCTTGGCACTCAGCTTGTTCTTGAACTCGCTGCTCAGCGGCAGCTTCCAGTATGCCTTCTTCAGCACATCCTTCAGCACACATGGCTCCTTACTTAGATTGTTCGATCAACTGTGCATACATTTGTTCAAGTGCGCGAGCATGCTCCCGCATGGTCGGCACTTTGAATGAATCGCAAATTGCTTTGCTCATGCTCTCGATTCGGTTAGGAGATGCAATGATGGATTCGATACTCTCGGCGAGATCCTCTGGGGTTGATTGGCACACAATACCATTAACTCCGTCTGTTATCAGATCCTTTGCTCCCGCGCTATCTGAGATAACAACGGGTACGCCGAAGCTCATTGCCTCGAGCGCCGTGAATCCAAAGGTCTCGTAGCGCGTGCTCGGCACCACCACGAGATCCAAATCGGCCATGACCACAGGAAGGTCCTCGTAACGATAGGGATCATGAGAGATGAGATACTCACGCTCCCCCTCGCCCTGGCGGAAGAACACGTGCAAGGCAAAGGACCTAGGATACTTGGCTTCAAGGAGATCAAGAGCATCCCGAAGAACGAAATAGCCCTTTAAATCCATTCGAGGTCCCAAGTAACCAATCTGGAGTACGGGATGCGCGTTATGAAACTGCTTTCTATCCTCGATTGCCCCATGAGTAACATTGAGCACGACGGTGGATCTTGGCCTAACGTAACGCTCAAACACCTCAAGCGTCATGGAGCTGTTACCAAGCGTGAGATCGAAAGCCTCAAGAAGCTTGGCATAATAGCTTCGAAGTGCCCTGTAGCCCGAAGCATATCGACTAGCTTCTTCAGCTACCTGTTGGACATCAGACCGTACAGAAGGATCACCAAGTCCCTCATTGTTTTTTTGTCGGAGCGCCTTAATCGGTTTGCTCTCCTTAAGTAAACGATACACCCCTGACTGAATCAAACAAAGCTTCGCCTTTGACAACGCACCGGCGTTGCACGACCAACAATCGGCACAACCGTGATCATCCACACAGGGAGCTCCCCGCTTCTCAAGGGAGACCATCGAACAAATGCCAAAGAAATCGTGCGTGGTGAAGACCGTTTTCACACCAAGGGTCCTACAGGCCTCCAGCGCCTCAAGAGGTAATCCCTGCAAAGTATGCACGTGAAAGACATCCGCCTCAACACGCTTGAAGAAGTTAATGAACGCTGATTTACTCTTCTTATGAGAGAAGAGATCAACATCCCGAACCCCATTAAGCAAAGGAACGGGTAACGGATTTACCAGTTCAAAACTCGCAATTGAATCGCCCCTCACAGATTTATATGGAGAGCGCTTAACTATTGAGCACTTTGAACCAAAATCTTTCAGAACGCCAGGCCACAGCAACATGACATCGTTCCCAAGCTTGATTTGCTCAAGCATCAGATCAATGCAGTACGTCGTCATGCCACCCCTTCTAAAGGGTGGAAAGCCTAATGAATAATGAACTATGCGCATGATACGGCACCGTTAGACGATAGAAGATCACTGTAGATACGAACCATACATGCCTTAGACTCTTCAAGGCTGAAGCTCTTCACGCTCTCATATCCAGCGGAACCAAGCTTTGCTCTATAAGCGTAATCCGAGTACAGATGTTGAAGAGCATCTGCCCAAGTGTCGACGTTCCACGGATCGCAAAGCACACCGTTATGCCCATCAATAAGATAATCAGGAATACCATGCACATCCGACCCAATGAGGGGAAGACCGGAAGCCAACATTTCAATGCCAGCAAGTCCAAGACCTTCGCGCGTGGAAGGCAGTACTCCAACATCAGAACACTTACAGATCTCAGGAATATTCGGACGACGCCCCAAGAATCGAACGTCCACACTGTTCTGTCGAGCAAGCTCCTCGACGCTCTCTTTAGTTTCAGCTCCGTTGATGTAGTTACCGCAGACAACGAATACCGCATGGGATATTGGTTTTTTCGCAAGAGCCTCAACGATTATGCGTTGGTTTTTACGAGCGGAAATCTCGCCAACAGCCAAAATAACAAAGTCATCAGGCTTCAGATTCAGCGAAGCCCTATACACATCTCGTTTTATCTGAACGTCATGAAACTTATCAATATCAACTCCGACTCCCGGTATATACCGAACGTCATCGCAATGCATCTTCAGTGCATTTCCGTAATCCTCACGGTTGATGGTAATCATGACATCGCTCCAGCGCGACATCAGATCTTCAACGGGATAAAACAACGCCCATGCCTTGCGGCTTGCTCGCTTATGAAAGTAGAAACCGTGGGTGGTGTAAGCGACTTTAGTTTGGCCATCTTTACGGCATTTCCTAAAGACCGTTCGACAAAGAGCGCCCGCTATTGGCGTGTGACAATGAACGAAATCGAAGGATTCGGAGGCGGCAAGCTTCTTTAGCTGCTCAAAAGCCGTTAGCGTTTCTTTGGAGACGGGCTTGTTCGAAGAGAAATCAACCTGATGGTAGATAACGCCCCGGCTCTCAAGGAATTCAATGACGTCATTTGCTCCTGCATGATTCGCGTTTGCAGCACAATGCACCTCAAAACCCATGCTTTGCAGGGTTGCGATGTCTGGCATGATGAAACTTCGGATAAAGCCTGCCAACGCAGTTACGATCAGCGCCTTCCGGGGAGTCGCAGAGTTAAAGCGGCTCACTCCGCCACCTCGCCCTTCACTGCCTGCGGCCCCTCGAGGAACAGGCGCTCGTACTCGTTGGCGATGTGCTGCCAGCTGTAGGCAGTAGCGACACGCGCCTTGGCGCGGCTGCCCATCTCAGCAATCTGTTCCGGCGTCATGGCATCCGCGGTGTGGATGAGCGCGGCCAGGTTGCCCGGCTCCTTGGTCCAGTAGAGCGCGCTGTCTTCGGCAACCTCCTCGTTGAAGCCCACCTTGAGCAGCAGGTTGAGGTGGGTGCTGCCCAGAGCCTCAAGGAGACTTGGATTGGTGCCACCCACCTCGTGACCGTGGAAGTAGCCATAGGCCTGCTCGCGAATCTTGGCCAGCAGCTCCTTGTCGTAAACCGTGCCAACAAACTTGATGCGCGGGTCCTGGTCAAAGTGCGTCTTTGCCTTGAGCTCGGCCAAGAACTTATCGCTCACGTTGGTGATGAGGGAAAAGTCGCGCGTGGAATCGCTCGCCATGAACTCGCGAATCATGGTCTCATAGTTGTTCTCTGGGACAAAGCGGCCAACTACTAGGTAGTAGCCCTTGGGCCTGAGACCCTTCTCGGCAAGCCAGGCCGTGAACTTCGGGTCGTCATCGGCCAGCGTGCTCGGGCGTGTCTCGGCGCCGTAGGCGATGAACGTCGTGGCCGGCTTGATGCGCGCGTATTCGGCCTTGATGTAACGCTCGATGTTCTTGGAGTCGCATACCAACAGGTCCGCATGCTTGACCATACCACCCTCGGACACCTTCCAGTAGCGGCGCACGGGCGCGGGCCACTTGGCGCGCTTCCACTCGTGACCGTCGGGGTTCACGTAGAGCTTGCCGCCCAGCTTGTGGATGACACGGGCATACTTGCCCGCCCACGGCCCGATGCGGCATGCCAGCACGTACACGATGGGGTGCTTGATGGCATGGTCACGGATGTAGGTAAGGCACCAGTCCAACGCGTCCAGGTCATAGAAGATCGCGCGGGCCGCGCCAAGGGGGCGCCACTGAATGCGGAAGCAGTCAGCCCCGTTGTACTCGAACGTGCCCTGAGCCGGCATCTTGTCGACCGCACAGGCTACGTGGTAACGAATGTCGCTGACGTTCTGGTGATACTCGGTGAGCCAATCCACGAACGTCTCGTAGCCACCGTAATTGCCCGGGATGCCCTTTGAGCCGACGATGAAGATGTGTTGCCTATCCGACATTAAGCCGCCCCCTCTCCGGAGAGCATCGCCTTGATGGTCCCGAATATCAGCTTGAAGTCCTGTTTCAAACTCCGGTTCTGTATGTAATGGAGATCAAGCGCCACCATCTCGTTGAACCCGAGGTGACTGCGGCCCATTACCTGCCACGGGCCGCCGCAGCCAGGCTTTACCGCCAGGCGCTTCATATCGTGCGTGCTGTAGAGCGCAACCTCGCGCGGCAGGCCGGGACGCGGGCCGATGAGGCTCATGTCGCCCAAGAATACGTTGATGAGCTGGGGCAGCTCGTCGATGCTGTGCTTGCGAATAAAGTTGCCCACGCCGGGGATGATGCGCGGGTCGTGGCTGATCTTGAACATGGGGCCGCTCGCCTCATTCTGGGCCTGCAGCTCGGCGAGCATCTGGTCCGCGTTGGGCACCATGCTGCGGAACTTGTACATCTTAAAGAAGGCGAACGTGCCGTCGCGGCGCACGCGGCCCACGCGCCATTGCGAGTACAGGGGACCGGCGCCCGGGCTCTTTACGCAAATGACCGCGCTCAAAATGGCACCCGGAATAAGCAGCAACGCCAGGGCCCCGCCAGCGGCTACGATATCCACCGTGCGCTTGACCGTGCGGTACAACCTGCGTGAGAGCTCCGGCTTAATGCCGGAATTAGCACCGCACAGCATCTTGTACGCTTGTTCATTTGTAAGGTAATCCCCCGCAGCACCCGCTGCGGCAGGGATGGAATTCGCCGTGGCGACAGTGCTCGTCTCCCGCACGCCCTGCGCCATGGACATCATCTTAGGCTCCAAGAGCCCCCCCCCGATACTTTTCTGCCTTCATTCGTCCGCTTGCACGCTTGCAGCTAGGCGATCGCTGTTCTTAGATTGCGCATTGCGCGCTGCTCGTTTGAAAGCACCGCGAGGCCAACGCGGGTGGTTACGCGTCGGCCGCACAGGTTGAGCTCCAATAGGGCAGTGCTCTTGCGTCTATAAATGGTTTTGATAAGGGCCTCGTGGCCCAGCAGCGGTCCAGCCGTTACTACGACCCGGTCCCCATCCTTAAGAGCCTCGCTCATGGGCACTACACGGTCTCCCCTATTGGTAAAGCCGCCGATGAGCTGGGTCTCTTCTTTTGCCAGCGGCACAAACCGACCGTCCTGGGAAAGCACCCGGGCAAAGTCGTCCATGCGCAGCAGATACTGTTGCACGGTGCGAGGATCTGTCGTATCGCAGATGAGATAGCCCGGAAAGAGCGGCTTGGTCGTGCTGACCCATTCGCCGTGTACTTTGATCTCGGTTTGATATTGGGGATAAAAGAGCTCCTGCATGGCGCCAGCTGGCACCATGCGCTCGATGCGCTCGCGCATAACGTCTTCGCGGCCGTTAATGACCTGGATCACATACCACACGAGCACCACCCCCTTGCTGTCTTACGTGTGGCTCACGGGGTTTGGGTATGGCTACGCCAGGGCGCTTGTGCGCGAAGGCGCTCCATATTCAAACCCTGAGCCCAGTTAGACAAGCACGTGGCTCTGCCCCACCGTGAACGGTATGTATAAAAGCAGCGCTGAGATTGCAGACGTGTATAACAAACTAACCTACAACCTCAGCTGGCTGCGTGCGAACCAGTCAAGCAAGTAAAAAACTGAACCGCACGCAAACAGCTGAGGACTGCTGCGTTTTGCCATGCAAACAATTTGTTTGAATGCGACTAAATCAAATGAAAGCTTAATCAAACAAAAATGCACGACTACTTTATTGGAGCTCGTGGCTTTTCTGGCACCGCCGTTACGGCCGGATGCTGATCGACCCTGCGCTTTGAGGTTTAATGGAACCTGCGGCACAGTTGAACTCATGTGACTCGAATTATCCTAGCACAAGTATTTGATAGGAACCGATTTAGTTAATGTTGGACAACATATCTAAATAATTAGCAGGTTATTGCACAACTTTTTGGCGTGCAGCTTGTTGGGGAGCTCGAAAATAAGAAAGGCCACTCGTTCGAGTGGCCTTGCATTCACAATGGTGGAGACGAGGGGAATCGAACCCCTGACCTCTTGACTGCCAGTCAAGCGCTCTCCCAGCTGAGCTACGCCCCCGTGACGAGGAGATACTATAGGGGAAGATTCTTAGTTGTGCAAGAAGTTTTTTGCAATTGCTTCTCGAACTTATCGGTTTCCTACTCGCCCAGCGTCCCGATAAAACCCTGATGCAGCAAATACGCTATCGCAGTGCCGGTGTGGACTTCGATCTTTGCGGTTGATCTTACTATGTTGCTAATGCCCGTGTCGGCTAACAGGTCCAGAGGGCTGTGATCTAGCTCCCACTCTAGGCCGTGTTCGCTCACCTTGGTGTTGGGGGCTATGGCGATGATGGAGAACGTCTTGCCCTCGGCGTCCTCGATGGTCCACGACTCACCCGCGTGAAGGAAGCGAGCGACCACCTTGTCCTCGGCAATCCAGACTGGGGCATCCTCGTAGCCCGCGAGCAGGCCCAGTACGGAAAGCGCCATGTCGGGACGGCCACCGGTGGCGCAGGTCGCAACCACTTCGGCACCCGGCCAGCGACGGCGGACGGAATCGAGCGCCAGCCCCAGATCGGTATAGTCCTTGTAGGGGTCGTGACACTCAACTTCAAAGTCGGTGGCGGCATCGACCAGCACGCGACCTGCATCGCTCACCGTGTCGGCATCCCCCACATACACATCGCAGCCCAGTCCCGCGTCCAGCAGCGCATCGAGCCCGCGGTCCACGGCGACAACACGGTCGCACTCCCCCGCCAGTTGACGCAGCAAATCCGCACTCGCCACCACGGGCGAGCCGCAGACCACTAATACCTTGCAAGCCACGGCCCTCGCCTATCCCTCAAAAGAAAGCACGCGGGCCAGATCCAGGTCCTCATAGCTATCGATAAAGATATCGCAGTTGTCGCGAACCTCGTCGCGCTCCATGCGACCGAGCGGGTCATAGATGCCCACGCGCTTAAAGCCGGCGGTACCAGAGCTCTTTAGGCCAAAGACGGCGTCCTCGAACACCCAGGCGCGCTCAAACTTGTGCCCATGGCGCTCCTCCAGACGGCGCAACGCCAGCTCGTACACATCGGGGAACTGCTTGGAGCGTCCCGCCTCACCCGTCGTGGTAATAAACTCCATGCAGGCATCGAGCCCGGCACCCGCAAGCGCAGACGTAACCAGCTCGGCCGGCGTGGACGTGGCAACGCACATGGCAATACCGGCCTCCTGTGCCTGCTTCAAAAATGCAAGCAGGCCCTCGCGCGGCGGCACCTTGGAGTAGCCATCGATCAGGATGTCGCTCAGCTCTCGATAGAGCTCCTCGCCATTTTCGCCAATGCCCCAGGTGTCGTGGTAGGCCTGGCACTCGTCCTCGAGCGACAAATGCTCAAACTGGGCAAAATCGTCGACCGTAACGTCAACTCCGTGGCGGTGCAATAACTCGGGCTGGGCATAGGCCCAAACGGGGGTGCTGTTAACCAGCGTACCGTCGCAATCGAAAATAAAAGCAACACTTGGGGCAGCGATGTGGTCCATAAACGAGCCTTTCGATGTCAAAGAGTAAACAACCTGCTAAAAACGTTTTACCAAACGTCAACCCAACTATCTTGAAACCCTAATTGGTAAAACTGTCAAGAGTTTTACCATCGCAATTCTGCCAGTGGCATAAACATGGCGCTTACCGATTAAACGCCACCGCAAAAACACTTTCGTTCATATAAGTAACGAACAGGTGTTATCGTAGTTTTTGCCGAAAGTTCCACCAAGCACGCGAGGTGGAACGAATCATAGAACTATCGCCGTCCCTTCGATTCGTGCAGCCTTGGACCTTTCGCATCTAGTCACCAAGGCAACACGCTGCCGCGTCATGATGGGATCAAACGTGAGCGATACAAAGCTAAAGCCAGCAACCAAAAAGCCTGCTACCCGTAAAGCCGCCCCGCACGCGCCGGAGCTTACCAAAGACGATGTCTATCTGTTTGGCATCGGTACGTGGGAGCGCAGCTGGGAAAAGATGGGCGCGCACCCCGACACGCAGAACCGTACGCGCGGCTGGCGTTTTTGCGTTTGGGCGCCCGACGTAAAGAGCGTTCACGTTATTGGCGAATTTAACGACTGGGATGAGCAAGCCAACCCGCTGGTGCCCGTGCATACGAGCGCTATTTGGGAAGGCTTTATTCCTGGCGCCGAGCAGGGCCAGCTCTATAAATACCTAATCGAGACCAACGAGGGCGAAAAGCTCTACAAGGCCGATCCGTACGCCTTTAAGGCCGAGTGCCCTCCGGGAACGGCGAGTGTGCTGTGGACCCTCGACGGCTACCAGTGGAACGACGCCGCGTGGCTCAAGCGCCGCGCTGGCCACAACCACATGTCGCAGCCCCTTAACATCTACGAGGTGCATATTGGCTCGTGGAAGCGCCACGGCGACGCGCCGCAGGGCGAGCCCGACGAATACGGCAACTACCCCGGCCCCATGGACCCCTTCCCCGCGCAGCGCGGTGAGTTTTACACCTACGACGACCTGTCGGTGGAGCTCGTGGACTACGTGCGCGACATGGGATACACGCATATCGAGGTCATGCCGCTCATGGAGCATCCCTTCGATGGTTCCTGGGGCTACCAGACGACCGGCTACTATGCCGCCACGTCGCGCTACGGCAACCCGCAGCAGCTCATGCACTTTATCGACGCATGCCACGAGGCAGGCATCGGAGTGATCATGGACTGGGTGCCCGGCGGTTTTTGCGCCGACTCCCACGGCCTTGCCACCTTTAACGGCCACATGCTGTTTGAGCACGAGATTCACCCCAACTGGGGCACGCACAAGTTTGACTTCGCCCGCGGCGAGGTCCGCTCCTTCCTGGTCTCCAACGTGCTGTACTGGCTCGAGAACTTCCACGTGGACGGCATTCGCATGGACGGCGTGTCCAGCATGCTGTACCTCAACTTTGGCATCGACGATCCCGGCCAAAAGAAGTTCAACAAGTACGGCACCGAGGAGGACTTAGACGCCAGCGCATTTATCCGTCAGGTCAACTGCGCTGTAGAGGCGCACTACCCCGACGTGATGATGATGGCCGAGGAGTCCACCGCGTGGCCGCTCGTGACCTATCCGCCGCAGGACGGCGGCCTGGGCTTCCACTACAAGTGGGACATGGGCTGGATGAACGACACCCTGCACTACATGCAGACCGATTTTCCGTGGCGCCCTGGCAACCACGGCCTGCTTACGTTCTCCATCATGTACGCCTTTACCGAGAACTTCATCTGCCCGTTGAGCCACGACGAGGTCGTGCACGGCAAGTGCTCGCTCATCGGCCGCATGCCGGGCGACTGGTGGCGCCAGTTTGCCGGCCTGCGCACGCTGGCCTTCTACCAGATGACGCATCCCGGTGCCAAGCTCAACTTTATGGGCAACGAGATCGGCCAGTTTATTGAGTGGCGCTACTACGAGTCCATCCAGTGGTTCCTGACCGAACAGTACGAAACCCACGCGCACCATCAGGCGTTTATCAAGGCGCTCAACCACCTGTACACCGCCGAGCCCGCCCTGTACGAGCGCGGCTACACCGACGACGGCTTTACCTGGATCGACGCGGATAACTCCAAGCAGTCCATCGTGAGCTTTGTTCGTCAGGGCGAGGACGTCGATGACGACCTGGTGATCTTGATCAACTTTGACCCGGCGAGCTACGAGAGCTTCCGCGTGGGCGTGCCGCGCGAGGGAGACTGGGAGGTCATCTTTGACTCCGACCGTCCCGAGTTTGGCGGCAGCGGCTATGCCGGCGAGGAGCCCTACACCTGCTCGAGCGAGCCCTATCCCTGGAACGGGCAGATGGACTCTATCGAGATTAAGGTGCCCGGCCTGGCAGGCGTGGTGCTTAAGCGCCGCGGTCCCAGCAGCTACAAGCCGCCGGTGGTTGAGGAGCCCAAGAAGGCGACGCGCAAGCGCTCGTCCTCGGTGAAGCCCAAGTCCGCTGCTGCTAAGAAGGCTCCGGCTAATGCGAAGGCTACCAAGCCCACTGCCAAGGCTTCGGCCAAGTCCACCACGGCCAAAAAGGCAGCCACCAAAAAGGCCGCTCCCAAGGCTAAGGCAGCTGCCGTTAAGGCTCCTGCTAAGAAAGCGTAACAAAGGCGTTACCACTGTAATTACCCGCCCCGCCGGGGCGTAGGATATAAGTCATAACCGTTCCGGGAGAAACATCCCCGGGGGAAAGGAACGTATGAATAAGATCTTCGACAACAAGCAGGAGTTTACCGAGCTCTATCGCGATGCCGTCATGAGCATCAGCGGCAAGAGCGTCGAGGCCGCCAGCGACCTCGACCGCTTTAACGCCCTGGCCAAGCTCGTGGCCGAGAAGGCGCGCACCGTTGCCACCAAGAGTGACGCCCGTGTGACCGCCGAGGGCAAGAAGCGCGTGTACTACTTCTCGATCGAGTTTTTGATCGGCCGACTGCTCGACAACTACCTGCTCAACTTTGGCGTGCGCGACATGGTCGCCGAGGCGCTCGACGACATGGGCTTTGACCTGTCCGTCATCGAGAACCAGGAGCCCGATCCGGCCCTGGGCAACGGTGGCCTGGGTCGTCTGGCCGCGTGCTTCTTGGATTCCATGGCAGCCGAGGGCATTGCCGGCTACGGCAACGGCATGCGCTACCGCTACGGCCTGTTTAAGCAGGAGATCGTCAACGGCAGCCAGGTCGAGGCCACCGACGAGTGGCTCACCCACGGCTATCCTTGGGAAGTCCGTCGTCAGGACAAGGCCGTGACCATTAAGTTTGGCGGCCGCGTCGAGGGCTTTGAGGAGAACGGCCGCACGTTCTACCGCACGGTAGACACGCAGGACATCCTGGCCGTCCCTTATGACATCCCCGTCGTGGGCTATGCCGGCGAAACCGTCAACAAGCTGCGCGTCTGGGCCGCCGAGCCGGTCGAGGAGCACTTTGATCTGGAGGCCTTCAACCGCGGCGACTATGCCCTGGCCGATGCCGAGCGCGCTGAGGCCGAGGCCATCAGCGCCATCCTCTACCCCAACGACGCCGGCGAGCACGGCCGTCTGCTGCGCCTGAAGCAGGAGTACCTGTTTGTTTCGGCCGGTATCTACAGCCTGCTCGACACCTTTGAGAAGGAGCACGGCGCGAACTGGGAGCTGCTGCCGCAGTTTGTGGCCATCCACACCAACGATACCCACCCCGCCATGTGCGGCCCCGAGCTCATGCGTATCCTCATCGACGAGAAGAAGCTCGAGTGGGATGACGCCTGGAACATCGTGACGCAGGTCGTGAGCTACACCAACCACACCATCCTGCCCGAGGCCTTGGAGAAGTGGCCTATCGGCACGTTCTCCAAGCTCCTCCCCCGCGTGTACCAGATCATCGACGAGATCAGCCGTCGTTGGCACGAGTCGTTCGACACCACGCAGGAGGGCTGGCAGGAGCGTCTGCGCCAGACCGCCATTCTGTGGGACGGCGAGATTCGCATGGCCAACCTGTCCGTGATCTGCAGCCACAGCGTCAACGGCGTGGCCAAGATCCATTCCGACATCATCAAGAACATCGTGCTCAAGGACTTCTATGCCCTGACGCCCGAGAAGTTCAACAACAAGACCAACGGCATCTCGCACCGTCGCTTCTTTGCCGAGGCCAACCCCACCTACGCCAAGCTCGTGACCGAAGCCATTGGCGATGGCTGGCTCAAAGACGCCTTTGAGCTTGAGAAACTCAAGGAGTTTAAGGACGACACCGAGTTCCTGAAGGCCGTGGGTGCCTCTAAGCGCGCCAACAAGGAGCGTCTGGCCGCCTACGTCAAGGCCGAGACCGGTCTGGTTATTGACCCCAACACCGTCTTCGATGTCCAGGTAAAGCGCTTCCACGCCTATAAGCGCCAGCTCATGAACATCATGAAGGTGATGGACATCTACAACCGTCGCATCGCCGACCCCAACTTCCACGTGACGCCGACGACCTTCATCTTTAGTGGCAAGGCTGCCTCGAGCTACACCTTCGCCAAGGAGACCATCCGCCTCATTAACTCCGTTGCCGACGTCATCAACAACGATGCCCGCGTCAACGAGGTCATGAAGGTCTGCTTTATCCCCAACTTCCGCGTGAGCAACGCCCAGCTCATCTACCCCGCCGCCGAGATCTCGGAGCAGATCTCCACGGCCGGCAAGGAGGCCTCGGGCACGTCCAACATGAAGCTCATGATGAACGGCGCCATTACGCTGGGCACCCTCGACGGCGCCAACATCGAGATCGCCGACCTGGCCGGCCGTGAGAACGAGGCCATCTTTGGCCTGACCGCTCCCGAGGTCGAGCAGCTCTGGGCATCCAACAACTACTTTGCGTGGGATACCCTCAACGGCGACCGCGAGCGTCTAGGCCGCGTGATGGACGAGCTCAAGGACAACACCTTTGCCGGCCTTTCGGGCAACTTCGAGAGTATCTACAACGAGCTCATGAACAACAACGACCCCGACCTGGTCATGGCAGACTTCCGCAGCTACGTGGATGCGTGGGAGAAGCTTACCGGCAGCTATGGCGACCAGGAGACTTGGAACCGCAAGGCCCTGCTCAACACCGCCTCGAGCGGCTGGTTCTCGAGCGACCGCACCATTCGCGAGTACCGCGACGAGATCTGGCACGCGTAAAGGCGCGCGAGCTCCCCTATGCCAGCACGGCATTACTCGACGGGCGCGACGTTGCGCCACGCCCGTCGCTAATGGGTTTAGGAACATCGATGACAGAAGGAGAAATCGATGAGTAAGAAAGAATGCATCGCGATGCTCCTCGCAGGAGGACAGGGCAGCCGATTGGGGGCACTCACCCAAAAGATCGCTAAGCCGGCGGTTAGCTTTGGTGGCAAGTTCCGCATTATCGACTTTTCGCTGTCCAACTGCTCCAACTCGGGCATCGACACGGTGGGTGTTCTGACGCAGTATCGCCCCTACCTGCTGCATGCCTACGTGGGCTCCGGCGAGGCGTGGGATCTGGACAGCCGCGACGGCGGCGTGTCGATCCTGCCGCCGTACGAGACGCAGACCGGCGGCGCCTGGTATGCGGGCACGGCCGACGCCATTACGCAGAACCTCGACTACATCAAGGCCAACGACCCCAAGTACGTCCTGATTCTTTCGGGCGATCACCTATATCGCATGGATTACCGCAAGATGCTCAAGACGCACATTGAGAACAACGCCGACCTCACGGTGAGCGTTATGCCCGTGCCCTGGGAGGAGGCCAGCCGCTTTGGCATCCTGACCACCGACCCCGATGACGGCCGCATCACCAAGTTCACCGAGAAGCCCGAGAAGCCCGATTCGAACCTCGCTTCCATGGGCATCTACATCTTCTCGGCCGACGTGCTGATCGAGGCACTCGAGGAGGACGCTCTGGACCAGCGCTCGAGCCACGACTTTGGCAAGGACATCATCCCCAAGCTGCTCGGCGAGGGCAAGCGCCTGTACAGCTACGAGTTCCACGGCTTTTGGAAGGACGTCGGCACCATCGCCAGCTTCCACGAGACCTCGATGGACCTGCTGGGCAATAACCCCGAGTTCGATCTGTTTGACAAGCACTTCCCCATCATGTCCAACATCACCACGCGTCCGCCGCACTACATTGGCCCGGACGGCCGCCTGGACGACTGCCTGGTCTCCAACGGCTGCAAGATCTACGGCACAGCTCGCCACTCGATCCTTTCGACCGATGTCATCATCGAGGAGCGCGCCGTGGTCGAGGACTCCGTGCTGCTGCCGGGTGCACACGTTAAGAGCGGCGCGCACATCTGCCGCGCTATTTTGGGCGAGAACTCCACGGTCGAAGAGGGCGTGAAGCTCGGCTCTGTCGATACCACCAAGGATACGGCCGTCGTTGGAAATGACGTCGTTATCGGGAAGGGGGAATGATCCGATGATCAATCGCAAGGCCATCGGTTATATCACCGCTAACTACTCTTCGACCTACGGCAGCGTGCTGCTCAAGGATCGCCCCATCGCGTCCGTTCCGTTTTTGGGCCGCTACCGCCTGATCGACTTCCCGCTGTCCAACATGATGAATGCCGGCATTAAGACCGTCGGCGTCGTCATGCCGGGCAATTACCGCTCGCTGATCGACCACGTGGGTTCGGGCAAGGACTGGGGCCTGGACCGCAAGAAGGGCGGCCTGTTCATGGTGCCCGGCAACGCGTATGGCACCACCAAGGGCGGCATGCGCTTCCTGCTGCGTGACATCATCTCCAACAAGACGCTGTTCCAGCGCTCGGACAAGCCCTATGTTGTGATGATGGGCACCAACATCATCTTTAACATGGACCTCAACACCATCATCGACGCGCACGAGAACTCCGGTGCCCAGATGACCGTGGTGTACTGCAAGGCCACGCGCAACGTCGATGACGAGACCAAGCTCGAGATTAACGAGAACGGTCGCCTGACGGGCGTGAGCGCTGGCGTCGTGTACGGCGACAACGCCTCTATGGACTGCTGCATCGTCAACCGCGATACGCTGCTCGAGATCATCGACCACTACCAGGCCGCCGACTATCTGGACCTGCTCGAGGCACTCCAGGGCGACTTTGGCAACATCGACGTGTGCAGCTACGAGTACAAGGGCGAGGTCGTGGGCGTGTTTAGCGAGAAGTCACTGTATCGCCGCAGCATGGACCTGCTCGACCAGACCGTGGCCGACCAGCTCTTCGATCCCGAGCGCCCGATCCTGACCAAGGCTCACGACGTGCCGCCTTCGCGCTATGCGACCGGCAGCCACGCGTGCAACTCGATCATCTCGGCCGGTTGCATCATCAAGGGCACCGTGCGCAACTCGATCCTGTCGCGCGGCGTCGTGGTCGAGGAAGGCGCTTCGGTGACTAACTCGATCATCAACCAGAGCTGCATCATCAAGAGCGGCGCCCGCGTTGAGAACGCCATTCTGGACAAGAACAACGTGGTTCCCACCAACACCGAGCTTCGCGGCACGCCCGAGAACATCCTGGTGCTGGGCAAGGCTCCGTTAACTTCCGACACCACCATCGTACGTTAACGTTGGCACCGCAACATCGCTCGTAACAGGTAGAATAGCCGCCCGGTTAGCGCCAGGCGGCTATTCTCGAATTGCAACATGGGAGACAATATGGCAGATTCCAGCAAAAAGATGCAGATCGTGTTTGCCTCGGCCGAGTGCGCACCGTTTGTTAAGACCGGTGGCCTGGGCGACGTGGCGGGCTCGCTGCCTGCGGCGCTTGTGCGCGCCGGCGCCGAGGTCATCGTGATGGTGCCCAAGTACGCCACCATCAAGGACGAGTACAAGGCGCAGATGGAGCACTTTGCCGACTTTTACGTGAGCCTGGGCTGGCGCAATGAGTACTGCGGGCTCGAGAAGCTCGAGAGCGACGGCGTCACCTATATGTTCGTTGACAACGAGCGCTACTTTGCGCGCGACTATCCGTACGGCTTCTTTGACGACGGCGAGCGCTTCGCGTTTTTCTCCAAGGCTATCACCGAGAGCCTGCAGCACCTGCCCGAGGGCTTTGAGTGCGACATCCTGCACTGCAACGACTGGCAGACGGCACTAGCGCCCGTGTTCTTGCGCGAGTTCTACCAGGGACTGCCGCTGTACGACCGCGTCAAGACCGTGTTCTCGATCCACAACGTGGCGTTCCAGGGCCAGTTTAGCGACACCGTGATGGAGGACATCCTGGGCGTGGCGCACATTCCGGCGGCCGCCTCGCAGCTGCGTTGCGACGCCTGCAGCATCAACTACATGCTGGGTGCCCTGCGCTATGCCGATGCCATCACCACGGTGAGCCCCACCTATGCCAACGAGATCCAGACGCCCGAGTTTGGCGAGGGCCTGGATGGCGTGCTGCGCGAGCGTTCGTACGCGCTGCAGGGCATCCTTAATGGCATTGATGTGGCAGGCTTTGACCCGGCGACCGACAAGCGCATTGCCGCCAACTACACCGTGGAGGACCGTTCTGGCAAGGCCGTGTGCAAGGCCAAGCTGCAGGAAGAGCTGGGACTCGAGGTTCGCGACGACCGTCCGCTTATGGTGATGGTCACGCGCCTGACGCGCCAAAAGGGCATGGACCTGGTCATGTACGCGCTCGATCGCATCCTAGCCGGCGGCGTTCAGGTGGCCGTTCTGGGCACCGGCGACCGCGACTACGAGGACGGCCTGCGCTACTTCCAGGACAAGTACCCCGGCACCATGGCCGCACGCATCGAGTTCGATCCTGCGCTGTCGCAGCGTATGTATGCCGCAGCCGACATGTTCCTGATGCCTTCGAAGTTTGAGCCCTGCGGCCTGTCGCAGATCATCGCCATGCGCTACGGTACCCTGCCCATCGTGCGCGAGACCGGTGGTCTGAAGGACACTGTGATTCCGTATAACGAGTTTACCGGCGAGGGCACGGGCTTCTCGTTTAGCAACTTTAACGGCGACGAGATGGGCGACGCCGTGTTCCGCGCGGCACGCCTGTTCTGGGACAACCGCGATGCCTGGAACCAGCTGGTAACGCAGGCCATGAGCCAGGACTTTAGCTGGACGCGCTCGGCCGACAAGTATCTGGACCTGTACTTCTTTATGCATCCGGAGATTGAGAGGCCGGCGGCTGTTGTCGACGAGCCTGAGGCTGTTGCTGAGCCGGTGGCCGCTGAGGAGCCCAAGGCCGAAGAGAAGCCGGTTGAGGCTGAGCCAGCAAAGGCCGAGGCTGAGGTGAAGGCTGAGGTTGCTCACAAGGCAGAGGTCGAGGTCAAGCCTGCTGTAAAGCCCGTAGCTAAGAAGACCGCGACCCGCAAGACGACGACTAAGAAGACCACGACCACGAAGACCGCTGCGAGCAAGGCCACCGCTGCCAAGGCAACTACTGCCAAGGCAACGACCACGCGCAAGCGCACGACCGCCGCTGCCAAGAAGGCCGCCGAGGTCGAGGCCGCTCCCGAGGTAAAGGCCGAGGTCGCAGAGGTCAAGCCGTCCGCCAAGGCTCCGGCAAAGACCGCTGCCAAGAAGACGACCACGACCGCCAAGAAGGCAACAGCTGCCAAGAAGACCACGGCAACGAAGTCGACGGCCGCCAAGGCTACTGTGACAAAGGCCGCTCCGAAGGCTGCCGCAAAGCCCGCCGTCAAGGTCGAGGAGACAGCCGCCGAGCCCAAGGCCGAGGCAGCTGTCGAGGCCAAGCCGACCGCCAAGACCACCACGCGCAAGCGCGCAACGACGACGGCCAAGAAGTCCACGGCAAAGGCCGCAACTCCCAAGGCAGAGGCTAAGGCCGAGGACAAGCCCGCGGTAAAGGCCAAGCCGGCACCGAAGGCCGCTGAGGTCAAGACCGCTCCGAAGGCTACGGCAAAGACCGAGCCTGCCAAGAAGGCCCGGGTCTCCCCCGCCGGTTCGACCGAGGAAAAGGCTCCGACCAAGAAGACCTCCGTCCGCAAGGCTACGGCCACCCGCAAGCGCCGCTAATCCAGACGATCCAAAACCTCATCAAACCCCAAGCAAGGGGCGCTCCAACCGGGCGCCCCTTCTCTGTAGGTAGTGGTAAAACGATTTTCTAGGACAACCGTTCGCCGATGGTAAACGGATGTTGTTTATACACCCTGTGTACAACAGATATACTTACAACCTGTGCGTAAAGCCCATGGCCCGCAGGCCATGATTCTATAGAACTGGACCGTACTATGAGATTGATACACAACAGCCGTCTGCCGCAGTTTCGTACTCCGTTTGGCGCTGTGACCACAGGAACTACCCTTTCGCTCTCCGTGATTCTGGAGGATGCCGATCCCAACCAAGCAACGCTTACGCTGCGCACCTGGGTAGATGAGATCGGTGAGTCTCGGTATCCCATGACGCACGAGGGCGACGGCATATTTACCGTAGAGCTTGAGTGCACCGAGCCCTGTCTTATCTGGTACAGCTTTATCTGCAATATCGAGGGCCAGCCCGAGGTTCGTCTGGGCGCGCCCCAGGGCCGCACCGGCGGCGAGGGCGTAACCTACGACTACGCCGAGGTGCCGTCATTCCAGATTACCGTCTACAAGCATCGCGAAGTTCGACCCGAGTGGTACGAGCGCGGCATGGTCTACCAGATCTTCCCCGATCGCTACGCCCGCGACGAGCACTGGCGCGAGCGCACGCTGGCTCAGGTCGAAAAGCCGCGCAACGGAATCCAGCGCCGCATGGTCGAGGACTGGAACGAGCCGCCCGTGTACGAGCGCGCCGAAGACGGTTCCATCAAGACTTGGGATTTTTACGGCGGCTCGCTCAAGGGTATCCAAAATGACCTGCCCCGCATCGCCGAGCTGGGCTTTACGGCCATCTACCTCAACCCCATTTTTGAAGCCGCGAGCAACCACCGCTACGACACGGCCGACTACACCAAGATCGACCCGATCCTGGGCACCGAGCAGGACTTTACCGAGCTGTGCCAGGCGGCCGAGAAGCTGGGCATCTCCATCATTCTGGACGGCGTCTTCAACCACACGGGCGATGACTCGATCTATTTCAACCGCTACGGCAACTACCCCGGCGTGGGCGCGTGGCAGAGCGAGGATTCGCCATGGCGCGATGCGTTTTATTTCCACGAGGACGGCTCATACGACTGCTGGTGGGGCGTGGGCAATATGCCCGCCATCAATGAGAGCTCCGAGCTGGTACGCGAGCGGCTTCTGGGCAAGGACGGCGTGATCCGTAAATGGCTACGTGCCGGCGCTCATGGCTGGCGCCTGGACGTGGCCGACGAGCTTTCGGACGATTTCCTGACCGAGATCAAGAAGGCAGTACTTGCCGAAAAGCCTGATGCACTGTTGCTCGGCGAAGTCTGGGAAGACGCCTCCAACAAGATCAGCTACGGCCATCTGCGTCGCTATCTGCAAGGCTCAGAGCTCGACTCGGCTATGGATTATCCCTTCCGCGACATGGTCATCGGCTTTTTGATGGGCTACAAGAACGCCTACCAGGCAGCCGAGGATATCGAGACCCTGTGCGAGAACTATCCGCGTGAGGCCCTGTCCTGCGCACTTAATCTGCTTTCGAGCCACGACCGTCCGCGCATTATCTCGGTGCTCGGCGGCGGCCCCGACGAGTCGCAGCTGCCCGAGTGCGAGCGCAGCAAATGGCGCCTGGACGAGAACTCGATGGGCCTGGCCAAGAGCCGTTTTTGGCTCGCCACGCTCATGCAGATGACCTTCCCCGGCGTGCCTTCGATCTACTACGGCGACGAATACGGCCTGGAGGGTCTAACCGATCCGGGCAACCGCCGCACCCTGCCGACCAAGGACCAACTGCACGACTTCGACACGCTGGCTATTGTCAAAAACGCCTCCGCCGTACGCCGCGCACTGCCGTTTATGATCGACGGCGAGATCAGGGCCTTCGCGCTCAACGACGAGGTGCTGGCATACAACCGCACGGGCAAGGATGGCGAGTCCGCGACGGTTATCATCAACCGTAGTCTGCGCAATTCGCACCGCGTGACGATTCCGGCGCTCGCCGAATGCGCGAGTGACGTGATCAGCGGTCACGAGTGCGAGATCCACAACGGCACGGTCACGCTCGATTTGTATCCGCTGGGCTCGTCGATCATCTATCATCATGCCGAGCAGCGCCTGCAGGAGCCGCTCGATCACGGCGCAGGCGTTGTGTGCCATATCACCTCGGTACCGACCGATGACGGCAAGCCCGGCACGATCGGCGCACCAACGCGTCGCTTTATCGACCATCTGTCCGCTATGGGCATGCGCTACTGGCAGGTCCTGCCCGTCAACCCGACGGATTTCTTCCGCTCCCCCTATGCCGGGCCCTCGGCTTTTGCTGGCAATATCGACCTGCTGCCCGAGAGTCACAAGGAGCTAGCCGCCGACTTTGAGACCTGGAAGGCCCGTGGCGGCGAGGATGCCGATCCGCTGTACACCGCGTTTAAACATCGCAATGCCGATTGGCTCGAGAAGTACTGCGTCTATATGGCCGTCAAAAAATACTTTGAGGGCGAATCGCGCCACGATTGGCCGGCAGATGTTGCGCGCTACAACGAGCATCTGATCGACGATAAGCGTTTCCACGACGAGGCCGAGCTTCAGGCGTACATGCAGTACCGCTTTGACCTGGCTTGGTGCGAGCTTATGAACTATGCGCACAAGAAGGGCATCGAGGTCATCGGCGATATTCCTATGTACGTGTCCGACGATTCGGCAGATGCGTGGAGCGAACCCGAGAACTTCTGGCTGTCCGATACCGGTAAGGCAATCGAGATCTCCGGTGCGCCGCCCGACAACTTTGCGCCCGAGGGCCAGGTGTGGGGCAACCCGACGTTCCGCTGGGACCACATGAAGCAGAACGGCTACCGCTGGTGGATGGATCGCCTACGTCGTGCGTTCTCGCTCTACGACCGCGTGCGCCTGGATCACTTCCTGGGCTTCCACAGCTACTTTAGCATTCCCGCAGGTAAGGCCTGCGCCGACGGGCGTTGGCTGGCAGGCCCGGGCAAGGACCTTTTCCAGACCGCCTATGACGAGTTGGGGCCGCTCAACTTTATTGCCGAGGACCTGGGCTACCTGACGCCCGGCGTTCGCGCCATGGCTTCGACCTGCGGCTTTCCCGGCATGGACGTGCTGGAGTTTAGCGACTACGACGTCCGCAACGGCGTGCACCCCACGCCGGGCAAGATCCTGTACACCTCGACGCACGATACGTCGACATTGGCCGGTTGGAGCACGCGTTCCTTTGCGGGCGGCGATGAACCAAGCGGTGTTGAGGTGGCGGCCAAGCTGATGAGCGACGCGCTGGCAAGCGACGCTCCCCTGGTGATGATGCCGCTGCAGGATGTCCTGGGGCTGGGCGACGACGCGCGCATGAACGTACCGGGCGTGGCCACGGGCAACTGGACCTGGCAGGCTGACGAGGCCGACGTTGCGGCCGCTGAGGGCAAAACCGCACAGCTCCTGCGCAACACGCATAGATTCTGGGACGAAGCGTGATAAAACGCTCGATATAGGGTACAGTTACAGACGTTTGAATTTTTGCGGGCAGAGTAATCTGCCCGCTTTGTGCTGAAAAGGAAGTATTATGGCGCGCTACGATTACAAGTGCACGAGCTGCGGCAACGTGTTTGAGGTTGAGCATCCCATGTCCGAGACCCCCGAGGTCGTGTGCCCCAACTGCGGCGCTCCGGCCGCCAAGACGTTCTCGGCCAGCGGTATTAAATTTAAGGGCAGCGGCTTCTACAACACCGACCAGCGAAGCGGCGGCTCCAGCACAAGCGCCACGAGCGGTTGCTGCGCCAACTGCCCGCACAGCCACTAGAAACCAATCAGCCCCGCGACCGACACCAATCGCGGGGCTGTTTCTTAGCGCTATAGGTAGCTAATTAATTTTTAATAATTAGCATAATTTAAAATCCGCCCATACCGGCAGAATAGGGATCGTCACAGGTACCATCGCTATACCAATGAGTCGATCCAACATAGTTACCATTTTCGTCATAAACGTCCATGGTTTTAATGACTATTTTGCCGCCGCCGTTAGAGGAGCCGCCAGAATAACCACTATTAGAGGAGCCATCAGAATAGCCGCTACCGCCAGAATAATTACTACCAGAATTACTGGAATAATTGTTTTGCTGAGAAGCCTGCTGCTGAGCCTTAGCTGCTTCTTCTTGAGCCTTAGCCTCATCTTCAGCCTTGGCCTTATTTACATCATCAATACGAGTTTGATAACGACTGATCTGTTCATTGATTTGATCAATGAACTTCTTAGAATCCTTTTTGGCATCTTCAAAAATAAGCTTCTGGTTGTCTTTATTAGAAATATCATTAAGAAGGCCATTAAGGCTATTTATATGCTGTTGGAGAGAGTCGGTATCTTCAGTAGTATTTACATCAAAATTAACATGGTCAGCTAGAGAAGTATTCCACTCATTGTTTTGAGCATTACGGCAGTCTTTAATGATGGAATCGTATTTATTAAGCAACTTCGTCCAATCAGGGGAAGTACCATCAGCATACTTAAATTTGTCATCAGAGATCTCTTTATTCAACATCTCTTTATTGTTTTGAGCATTTCTAATGGTATCAAGACGTTGCTCAAATGTTAGTAGCCTAGGATCAGCTTTAAAGGAAACAACACTATCGCTAGCCTTTGAATACAAAACTTCAACCTGCTGATTATGTTCACTACATGCTTGTTTGTAATTGTAACCAGCATAAACAACGACACAACCAGCAATAAGCAGAGCAACAATACCGGCACCAATAATTACACGCTTTTTAATCGAAGAATTTTTAACTTCTTCATTTCCCTGAGTTTTATCTTCAGGATTGTCAATCTTGTCATAGTTAAGATCGGTCATTTTAACCTCTAAATATTAAATCCGCGAGCGGTTCATGCAACTAGAAACCTACCGAACCCAACCGCTTGCTTTCATACCCGATTTATTAATCCCCGTCCCAGAAAAATCCTGAGTTGCGGTGAAATAAGGACTTTTTGGCGGGTAGATGCCGCTATTCAATCCCTATTTCACCGCAACGTAGTTATTACTTGTGGACCAGCCTGGCGCAGAAGTGGCCGTCGTAGGAATCGGCGTTTACCGGCACGCTTTGGAAGAGGCCTCGATCGTTCTGGCGTACGGATACGAGCTTCTTGGCCTGATCGAACTCGGGGAGTTGCAGAATCTGCGCTTCAGAGAGCGGCGCCACGGTAAAGCCGGCACCCTCGGGAGAAGCCAGGAAGGCATCCACGACCTGCGCGTTCTCCTCTTCAAAGACCGAGCAGGTGGCATAGATGAGCTCGCCGCCGGCAGCCACGCGCGCAGCGGCTTCCTTGAGCATCGTCAGCTGCAGCTTGGGCAGCTCAACCGTCACATCCTTTTCGGTCAGGCGCCACGGGATCTCGGGATGACGACGCATGGTTCCGGTGCCAGAGCACGGCGCATCGATAAAGACTGTGTCGAACTTAACCGGCTCGCCAAGCATGGCATCAAACGATGTGAGCACCTCATCAAGCTCGCAAGCATCACCAGAAACCGTACGAACGCCCTGAATACCGGCCTTATGCAGGCGAGCGAGATTCAGATCGCACTTGCGATCATGCAGATCGAGCGCCGTATGCTGACGCTCATAGCCCGTACGCTTGGCCTGGCACATCATCACATAGGTCTTGGTGCCACGACCGGCACCAATCTCAAGGCAGCTACCAGGGCGCGTGGCAGCTGTGGCGATAAGTTGCGCGTTGAGATCAGATGCCACCGCGGCAGCACGCTCAAACGCACCCGAAGCAACGGTAACCTGGGCATCAACCGGGGCATGGCAGCCCGGGAAGACAGGTGCGACGAGCTGCGAGATATACGGATCGGGCTTGGAAGCAAAAGCGTTCTCATGCAGGGCCAGCGGCGCGGGGGCCAGATTGCCGGCAAAGTTAAGCGAACCCTCTGGCGTGTCAAACGACGCCATAATGCGAGCGCACAGCCAGCGAGGAAGACCCATCAGGCGCGACAGACGAACCAAACGACGCTCGGACTCATCGGCATCCGCCGCAGCGGCAAAGTCCTCAACGTTGTCCGCAACCTTATGCAGTACGGCATTCGCCAAACCGGCGGCCGATTTAGCACCACTGCGCACCAGCTCAACACCCTGGCTCACGGCAACGCGGCCCGGCGTATGCAGGAAGAGCATCTCGAAGGCCGAGATACGAAGCGCCATGCGAACGCGCGGCGCAACCTTTTTGGGTTTATCGAGAAACTGATCGAGCAGCTCGTCCAAAATACCCTGCGTGGCGGCCACGCCCAGCGCCAAGCGGGCGGCAAAAGCGGAATCGCGCTGGTCAATAGCCTTGGCCGATGCGCGAGAGGACAGCACGTCGCGCGCATACATGCCGCGGCGATCGGCCTCCATCAGCACATCGAGCGCAAGCTTGCGCGCGGGAGACAGCTTGCTCATGACAAAACACCCCACGAAAGATCGGCACCCTGCAGGCCAGCAGCCCAAGCAGAAGCGGCCATAGCACGCTTGCCATCAGGCTTAACCTCGAGCAACTCAACCGAGCTATCGGAAAGGCCAAGGTAAACACGCTTAGCCTGAACGAGAACCTGACCCTCGCCAAGCGACACATCAGCCGCCGCAGCATCGAGCACACGCACAGTCTTGCCGGCAATCACGCAACGAGCAGGCGCGGTATCGGACGAGGCCAGCACATGACGCACGCAATCGAGCGCCGCCATGTGCGGATCCAGACGCATCTCTTGCTTGGAGATCTTGGCAGCATGGGTAACGAGCGCCTCATCCTGTTCAGTCCACACGGCGGTGCCATCGGCAAGAGAAGGAAGCGTATCGGCAAGCAGTTTGCCGCCCAGCTCGCCAAGCTCCGTAGTCAGTGCCTCGGCATGCTTGCCTGCAACCGACGTAGACGCCTGGGCGCAATAAGCGCCGGTATCCACGCCATGCCCAATGCGCATAATGGAAACGCCAGCAACCTCATCACCAGCAAGAATGGCACGCTGAATAGGAGCAGCCCCACGCCAACGAGGCAGCAAGGACGCATGAACATTCACAATGCCGAGCGGTGCCATATGCAGCATCTCATCGGGCAAAATGCAGCCATAGGCAGCCACACAGAAAATATCAGCCTGGGCAGCCTGGAGCACCTCAACAACCTCAGGCGTCATACGATTCGCCTCAATGACCGGCAACCCCAGCTCCAGCGCCTTAGCCTTAACAGGAGACGGCTCCAGCTTCTTACCACGCCCACGAACAGCATCGGGACGAGTAATAACGAGCGCAACCTCATTACCAGCAGCAACAAGCGAAGTCAGCGAAGGCACAGCAAAATCAGGCGTACCCATAAACACAATTCGCATAAAGATCGTCTCCTCTCAACCAAAGCCGAGACGGCTACAAAGAGCAGCGGAAAGCCAAATCACCAGCCCATCCGCAATAACATTTCAACAAGAACAAATATACCCAAAACCAAAGAAAGAGCCGCAATAAAAGCAGCTCTTTCAGCAAAGCACCTATCAGCGAAGACGCCCATCCCTGGCCCGACGGCACCTGGGCGAGACAAGCAGCGTCAACGTAGTCCCCGGGGCGCCCGCCTATATCGTCCCGCGCGCAGTTTCGCAGCGCAGCGAGAATGTTTGAGCACGGGATGATATTGGCGGGCGCCCCGGGGACGGTGGGACCTACTCCGTCTCGCCCGGTCGAGCGCCGCGGGCCAGGGCGTCCTGGTACTCCTTGACGGCCTTGAGCCTCTGCATGGGCTTAAGGCGCTCGAACATGGTGTTGCCGTGCAGGTGGTCGATCTCGTGCTGCAGGCACACGCAGAACAGATCGCCCGAGGCCTCATAACGAATCAGGTTGGCGTCCAGATCATACGCCTCGACGACGACATGGTCGGGACGCTCAATCTCGCAGCTAATCCCGGGGATAGACAGGCAGCCCTCGCTAAACGGCACCAAATGGTCACTCTGCTCAACAATGACAGGGTTGATGAGCACGTACGGGTCGTAGTCGTTCTTGTCGCTGTAGTCGCAGTCGATGGTGACGAGCTGAATAAGCTCGCCGATCTGCGGAGCAGCCAGGCCGCAGCCGCCGTTCTCGAACATCATCTTCTTCATCTTCTCGGCAAGCGCCTCGATCGCCGGGGTGATCTCCTCGATGACGGCGCACTCCTGGCGCAAACGAGGGTCGGGCGACAGTACGATTCCGTTGGCTTCCATGGCCATCCTTTCAGGTTGTTACATCAAATCATAGGCGTCGACGTCAACGCTCACGCTCACGCCGCGCACGGAGCCCACCTCTTTGAGACAGGCGTCGATATCATCAGAGACATGGTACCCCACGGGCGACTTCACAAGCAGATGGAAGCGGTAACGGTCCTTGGCTCTCTCGATTACACACGAAGCCGGGCCCAGCACCTGCGGCACGGCACTCCCTGCCCGCAAAAAATCGGGCGCGGCGGCATGCCAGCGACGCTTAAGAAGCTTTGCAATGCGCCCAATGTAGTCCTGCGCGTCATCCGCGTTCGCCGACCACACCAAAATGTTGACCAGGCGCACAAAGGGCGGATACAGCGCGTCGCGCCGCTGGTCAAGGTCGTAGTCGGTAAAGATAGAACGGTCGTGCTCGGCGACGGCGCGAATGACCGGATCCTCGGGCAGGTAGGTCTGGATGATCACCTCACCGGGACGATCGCCGCGACCGGCACGGCCGGCGACCTGCTCCAGTAAATCGTAGGCGCGCTCCCCTGCTCTAAAATCGGGCAGCTTTAACGCAAAGTCTGCATTGACCACGCCCACAAGCGTGACCTCGGGAAAGTCGAGGCCCTTGGCAATCATCTGGGTGCCCAGCAGCACCGCGCAATCGGCGGCATCGAACTGCTCGAGCAGCTTTTTGTGCGCATCCTTGCCGCGCGTGGAATCGGCATCCATGCGGATGATGGCGACGTCCTCGGGCAGCATCTGGTGCAGTGCGTCCTCGATCTGCTGCGTGCCCAGACCTATTTTTGCAAGGTAGCGACTACCACATTTGGGGCAACGACTCGTGGGCGCGGGATACGGCTGCACGCGCCAGGAGGATCCGCATGTGTGACATTGCAGCGTGTGCGTGCGCTCGTGATACGTAAGGGCGGTGGAGCAGTGGTTGCAGGTGGGGACGCAGCCGCACTCGCGGCACATCAGGAACGGCGCAAAGCCGCGGCGGTTATGCAGCAGCACGGCCTTCTCGCGCCGCTCTACAACGCGCTCCAGGCCTTCCATCAGCGGTTTAGAGAACATTGAGCGGCTGCCGTGCGAAAACTCGCGGCGCAGGTCGGCAATGCGAACCGTGGGCAGGACCGCGTGCCCCGGGCGTTCGGGCATCTCGACGCGCGTCCACGTGGCACCGCCGTACGTTCCGCGACGGCAGCGGTCGAGCGCTTCGGCAGAAGGCGTGGCCGAGCCCAGCACGAGTGGGCAGCGGTAGCGGCGCGCCATCTCGGCCGCCACCTCGCGCGCGTGGTAGCGCGGACTGGAGCCCTGCTTGTAACTGGTCTCGTGCTCCTCGTCGATGATGATGAGGCCCAAGTCGCTGAGCGGGCAAAAGAGCGCCGAGCGAGCGCCGACGACCACGCGGGCCGCACCGCTGGCGACCATATCCCACTGGTCCAGACGCTCGCCAGCAGATAGACGCGAATGGAACACGGCGACCGTCTCGCCAAAGCGCGAGCGGAAGCGGCCGACGGTCTGGGCCGTCAGCGAGATCTCGGGCACGAGCACACAGGCAGAGCGGCCTGCCGCGAGCACGCGCTCGATAGCGGAGAGGTAAACCTCGGTTTTGCCGGAGCCGGTGACGCCGTCAACCAGCACCACGTCGCCATGGGCGTCAAGGCGGGCGCGCTCGATCTGAGCAAGCGCTTGCTGCTGGCCGTTGGTAAGGGAGACCGGCGCCTTGCCGCTTGCCGAGGACAGCGTGGTCTGCTCGCTGCAGCCACGCCACGCACGGCGTTCCTCCACCACCACGACGCCGCGTTTTTCGAGCGCCTTGATGGTCGCCGACATACTGTTATAGAGAAGGTTGAGGTCGCGCGTCGTGACAGGACCACACTGGAGCGCCTCGATGAGTTGGCGCTGGCGGACCGCGGTCTTGGGTGGCGTGTAGTCAAAGCCTTCGGGCGTAAGCATCACCCAGCGGTTTTGGATGGGTTTGACGGCTGGACGTTCAACCGTCCACACGCCGTCGTCGCCCTTGACCACACTCGGGCTGCCACCCGGAGGCAAGAACAGGCGCAGGCACTCGGTAAGCGTCGCAACATACTCGCGGCTCATCCAGCGTGCGATGCGGGCAGCCTCGGCGGTAAAGAGCGGTTTGCTGAGAATGGCTTCGATGGCTTTAATGCGCGCGGGGTCGAGGGCATTGTTGCCCTGTAGGTCGCTCAGCTCAGGCGCAATGTCGACGATATAGCCCGCGGCCGCACGGTTGCCAAAGTATACCAGGACCGTAGACCCGATCTGGGCCTCATTGGCAAGGGACTGCGGAATGCAGTAGGCGAATGGCTCGGACAACGCGCGGGTGGGAATGTCAAGGACAACGCTCGTGTAGGCGGCAATGGGCTCAGGTGCAGGCTTAGGCTGAGCCGAGGCAGCGGCAGGCACGGGCTTCACCGGAGCCTCCTCCGGTTCCGGCGAACCAAACAGCGACAGTTGTTGAGCCATACACCACCTCTAACGAACGGACCTGAAAGAGCTGGGACAAACACTACTGAATATTTTGTCCCAGCAACCCACTCATCGGTACAGAAACAAGAGCCCCGCTCGAGGGAACGGGGCTCGGATACATGCGTTTGCGCGTCTACTACAGCGCCATCGTGCGGGCGCGGTCGATGCGCGCCAGGCAGTCGTCGCGGCCGACGAGCGCCATGGTCTCGCCCAGCGGAGGGCTCACCATGTTGCCGCAGACGGCGACGCGCACGGCCTGGAACACCACGCGCTTCTTAAGGTCCATCTGCTCGGGCAGCGGCTCAAGCGCGGCGTCGATGGCCTCGGCAGTCCACTTGTCCACGCCCTCGAGCGCGGCCTTGGCTGCATCCAGAATGGCGCCCATGCCTTCCTTAGCCAGGCCCTTGTTAACGGATTTCTCGTCATACTCGAGCGTCTCGGCCGTAGCGAAGATGGGAGCGGCGACGGTCACGGCGTCGGCCGGCATCTTGGTGCGCGGCTTGACGATGGCGGCAAGCGCGTCGATCCAGTCCTCGCCGTACTCGACGTTGCCCTCGATGAGACCCGCCTCGTGCAGCTCGGGGACCATGATCTCGTCGGCAAACTGGGCATCGGACATGCCGTTGATGTACTCGGCGTTGACCCAGTCGAGTTTCTTGGGGTCGAAGGTCGCCGGGTTCTTGGAGATGCGGTCGAGCGAGAACTTGCTGGCCAGGACATCGCGCGGGATGATTGTGGTCTCGCCGTCGAGCGACCAGCCGAGCAGCGCCAGATAGTTGACGAAGGCGTCGGACAGGTAACCGGCGTCGCGGTACTCCTCCACCGAGGTGGCGCCATGGCGCTTGGAGAGCTTCTTGCCGTCGGCGCCCAGGATCATGGAGATGTGGGCGAACGTGGGCACGGGCGCGCCGAGGGCCTCGTAGACCATGACCTGACGCGGGGTGTTGGACAGGTGGTCGTCACCGCGGATGACATGGGTGATCTTCATCATGGCGTCGTCGACGACGGTCGCAAAGTTGTACGTGGGCGTGCCATCGGAGCGGAAGATGACAAAGTCGTCGAGCTCCTTGGCGTCGAAGGTCACCTCGCCGTGGACGGCATCGTGGATGACGACGTCGCCGCGGTCCTCGGGCACCTTGATGCGCAAGACGTAGGACTCGCCGGCCTCGATGCGGCGGCGGGCCTCCTCGGGATCAAGATCGCGGCAACGACGCTGATAGCCCTGGAAGGGGTCCTTGCGCTCCTGCGCGGCCTTGCGGTCGGCGTCGAGCTGCTCCTTGGTGCAGAAGCAGGGATAGGCCTTGCCCTCGTCCCAAAGTTTCTGGGCGGCCTGCTTGTACAGGTCCAGGCGCTCAGTCTGGGCGTAGGGGCCAAAGTCGCCGCCTACCTCTGGACCCTCGTCCCAGTCCAGGCCCAGCCAACGCATGGCGCGCAGGATGATCTGCGTGTTCTCGTCGGTGGAGCGGGTGGGATCGGTGTCGTCGATGCGCAGGATGAACGTGCCGCCGTTAGCACGGGCGAAAGCCCAGTTATAGATAGCGGTGCGGGCGCCGCCGATGTGCAGCTTGCCCGTCGGTGAGGGTGCAAAGCGGACGCGAACGTCTGATGCCATGGAAATCTCCTCGATTGCAGGATGGATGTCTAACCGCACCAGTATAAAGCAACAAAGCAACCTCCGCACAAAGGGCACCGACCCACTCATTGGGGACAGACTTAAATGAGTAGGTGCGGAAAGGGTGTGAATGTTTGATTTACGCGCTATGATGTGCCCTTGCATAGAGAGCCCGGCGGAATGGTAACGGTCGCCGGGACACGTTTTTGAAAGGACAATCATGTCAGAAGAACTTCGTTCCATCCCACCCCAACACGGGTCCTTTGTTTTTACGTCGGAGTCGGTGACCGAAGGTCATCCCGATAAGATCGCTGACCAGATCAGCGACGCCGTCCTCGACGCAATCCTCGCCAAAGAAATAGAGCTGCAGGAGCAGGGCTATATTGCGCCCAACGGTGTGCCCGCCAACGTGGAGAACGTCCGCTGCGCCTGCGAGACCCTCGTGACCACCGGCACGGTCATCGTCGCCGGCGAGATTCGCACCCAGGCCTACGTCGACGTACAGGAAATCGCCCGCGGCGTCATCCGCCGCATTGGCTACAACCGCGCCAAGTTCGGTTTTGACTGCGACACCTGCGGCGTTATGAGCCTCATCCACGAGCAGTCGCCCGATATCGCCCAGGGCGTTGACGAGTCCTTCGAGACCCAGACCGGCGCTACCACCGACCCGATCGACCTGATCGGCGCCGGCGACCAGGGCATGATGTTCGGTTATGCCTCCAACGAGACCAAGACCCTCATGCCCATGCCGCACTACCTGGCAAGCCGCCTGGCAGAGCGCCTGGCTGCCGTACGCCATGACGGAACCCTGCCCTACCTGCGCCCCGACGGCAAGACCCAGGTCACGGTGCGCTACGAGGAAGGCAAGCCCGTGGAGGTCACGACCATCGTCATCTCCACGCAGCACGCCGCCGAGATTGAGGACATGGGCAAGATCAAGGCCGACCTCATCGAACACGTCATCACCCCGGTCATGGCCGCCGAGAACATGCCGTGGGACAACGCGGACATCTACGTGAACCCCACCGGTCGCTTTGTCGTGGGCGGCCCCATGGGCGACACGGGCCTCACCGGCCGCAAGATCATCGTCGACACCTACGGCGGCTACGGCCGTCACGGCGGCGGCGCCTTTAGCGGCAAGGACTGCACCAAGGTTGACCGCTCCGCCGCGTATGCCGCGCGCTGGGTCGCCAAGAACGTGGTCGCCGCCGGTCTGGCCGACCGCTGCGAAGTCGAGCTTGCCTACGCCATCGGCGTTTCCAAGCCCCTCTCAATCATGGTCGACACCTTCGGTACCGCGCATGTTGCCGAGGACAAGATCGTCGAGGCCGTAGAGAAGACCTTCGACCTGCGCCCGGGGGCTATCATCCGCGACCTAGACCTGCGTCGCCCCATCTACGAAAAGACGGCAGCCTACGGTCACTTCGGCCGAGAAGACGCCGACTTCACCTGGGAAAAAACCGACCGAGTCGAAGAACTCAAAGCAGCCTGCGGCCTGTAAGCTAACGGCAAAAGCTACAGCCAAGAAACAACGCACCAAAAGAAGTACCGGCTCCAACCGGTACTTCTTTTTTATTTAAAGATGGTGAAGATGAGCCGACCTGGGACATGGAATAGGTCATAGGCCGATAAATATCGCAGCAGAGCGACTCCAACCATGTATCCTAAGTTCCGAGGGCTTTAGTATTTGGTCGATCGCGAGTTCCGCACGAGCCGGAGGCCACTTAATGTGGCCTCCGTGCGAGAAGGACTGTCCGAGCAGGCGACCAAATACTAAAGCCCCCGGAACGGCGGGACAGAGTATGCCCCGCCACTCGGGACGATGGGATAGAACAGGAGCGCATATGGCAGGCAAGCCGCAAACACTAGCTACGACCTCGGCATTCGAGATCTTGGGCCCCGTCATGGTCGGCCCCAGTTCTTCGCACACCGCCGGCGCCCTGCGCTGCGCCCAAGTTGCCGCCAGCCTGCTGGAAGGCCGCATCACTAAGGTCACCTTTGGCCTGTGGAACTCCTTTGCCCACACCTACCGCGGCCACGGCACCGATCGTGCGCTCGTCGCGGGCATCCTGGGCCTCGACACCGATGACGAGAACATCAAGCAGGCCTTCGACCTCGCGCACGAGCAGGGCCTCGAATATCACTTTGACATCAAGGGCGACGACGCCTCCATCCACCCCAACACCGTCGACATCGACATGGTCGACGACACGGGCGCCACGGCCCAGGTCCGCGGTGAGAGCCTGGGCGGCGGCAAGATGCGCATCAGCCGCATTAACGGCGTCGGCGTTGACATCTCGGGCATGTACTCAACGCTCTTCGTTGCGCACAAGGACGTCCCCGGCGTGCTCGCCGCGCTCACCAACCTGCTCGCCTACGCACACGTGAACATCGCCTTCTGCCGCACCTACCGCACCGAAGTGGGCGGCCAGGCCTACTCCGTCTTCGAGACCGACGGCGCGCCCGACGACACCGTCGTCCCCATGCTCCGCAAACTCGACAATGTCGATTACGCGACCTTTATCGAGCTCCCCGGTTCTGCCTCGTCGCTCTCCCCCGGTGTCTCGGCAAAGGAGATCTTCGACGACGGCGAGCAGCTGCTCGATGCGTGCGCCGAGCTCGGCCTGAATATCGGCGCCGTTATGGCCGTGCGCGAGGCGCGTCTGACCGGCGAGGCCCACGCCGTCGCCGCCATGCGCCGCGTGCTCGACGTCATGCGCGAGGAGACCACGACCCCCATCGTCAATCCGCAACGATCGCTCGGCGGGCTTATCGGCGGCGAGGCTAAACTCGTCGATGCCACCGGCCGCAACGATTTGAGCACGAGCCTGATGGGCACCGTTCAAACCGACGCCGTGGCCCGCGCGATGGCCGTGCTCGAGCGCTCCGCCACGATGGGAGTGATCGTCGCCGCTCCCACGGCAGGCTCCGCGGGTGTCGTGCCCGGCTGCGTGCTGGCGCTCGCCGATCACCTTCAGCTCGACGACGAGCAGGTCATGGACGCGCTCTACTGCGCAGCCGCCATCGGCCTCAACCTCACCACGAGCGCCTGCGTCGCCGGTGCCGAGGGCGGCTGCCAGGCTGAGGTAGGAAGTGCGGCCGCCATGGCAGCCGCCGCGCTGGTGCAGATGCTCGGCGGCACGCCCGGGCAGGCGCTCGACGCCAGTTCCATCGCGCTGAGTAACTTGCTGGGCCTCGTTTGTGACCCCGTCGGTGGCCTCGTGGAGGTACCCTGCCAAAACCGCAACGCCATCGGCGTGGCAGCCGCCTTTAGCTCGGCGCAGCTTGCACTTGCCGGTATCAAGAGCCTGGTGCCGTTTGACCAGATGGCGCACGTCATGCTCTCCGTGGGCCACGCGTTGCCGGCCACGCTGCGCGAGACGGCAAAGGGTGGCATCGCGCAGGCTCCGGCCGCACTTTCGGCCTGTGCAAAATGCGGTGTGTGCGGATAGCGACAAAGAAAGACTCGAAGGTGGGACAAATGTCCCACCTCTTTTGAATGCCACCGTTTCCATACCACAAACAACTAGGTAATCGCTATAATGCAAGCCCAGTAAAAACACGATGAGCCGCAAGGCGAAATTCGAAGGATATGCATACGATGTCGCAAAACGATCGAACTCAACTGATTCCCGATCCGCAGCAGCCGAGCAGGCACACCGGCGGCGTTCAATCGCCGCGTCCTATCGCGCCGAGCCGCGGTCAGCAGCGAGGTGCGGCAAACGTTTCCCAACGTCCGAACAAGCAGCATCAGCAGCGCCAGACAAATGGCAATGCGCCCAAGCAGCCCCCCACGCACGCTCGAGGCGATCGCGGCCCCGCACGCAAACCCGCCGAGAACAATAAGTCTGGCAAAAAGACGACGCTCTTTGTCGTTCTGGGTCTTATCGTCATTGTCTATATCGTAGGCGTCGTAGCGTTTTCGCAGGTAGCCTACCCCAACACCACTATCGCCGGCGTCGATGTCTCGTTCTCCAACGCTTCGTCTGCCGCCACCAAGGTCAACTCGGCTTGGAAGCACTATAAGCTCACCGTGACAGGCGATGACTTTAGCTGGACCTATCAGCCCGAGTCCGATGAGCCCATTGTCAACGGCGAAGCTGCCGCAAAAGAGATTATCAGCCGCAACGAAGCCATTGTATGGCCGGTTCGCCTTGTAGAATCCTTAAGCGGCAAGACCAAAACAACCGCTAGCTCCAACGAAGTCGATCTTGATCAAGACGTCGACCTGTCCATGCTCTCCGACACCTTTGACCAAAAGCAGTTTGAGAAGGATCTGGGCGCCGCCATCGACGAGTTTAACGAGGGGCGTTCGGGCGCGTTCGAGGCCAATAGCTCCTATGACGAGCAGGCCGGCAAGTTTACCGTCGAGAAGGCGCGCTCCAACGAAAAACTCAACCGCGAGCATGTCATTAAGTATGCCGAGCTCGAGCTTGCCTCGCTGGCCGAGACCGTAGATCTTTCCAAGCTCGGCAACGATGCCTATGAGCCGCTCAATGGAACGCTGACCGATGATCAGATTCAGTCTGCATGCGATGCCGCCAACAACTTCTTGGGCGTCAACGTGACCCTCAAGCTCAACGGCGAGGATGCCGGCAAGGTTGATGGCAGTTCCGTGTTGCAGTGGATCAGCTTTGCCGATCCGGCCAACCCCACGCTCGATACGTCGCAGATCAGCAGCTGGGCAGCCGAGCTCGCCAACGGCTTTAATACCGTGGGCTCCACTCGCTGGTGGACGCGCGCCGATGGCAAGCAGTGCGCCGTCGAAGGCGGCGACTTTGGTTGGTCCATCGACAGCAGCTCGCTCGCCAAGCAGGTCGAGGACGCCATCAACAACAAGCAGACCGGCGAAATCGAGATCAAGTACTCCCAGAAGGCCGACACATTTACCGCCAAGGGCGAGCCCGACTGGAAGGCCTATATCGACGTCGACCTGTCCGAGCAGCATGCGCGCTACTACGACGAGAGCGGCAACATCGTGTGGGAGGCCAACTTTATTTCTGGCAAACCGGGCGAAGACGCCACCCCCGAGGGCGTATGGCAGATCAACAGCAACGATGGCGCCAGCAAACTCATCGGTGCCAAGGACCCCGAGACCGGCAAGCCCAAATACGAGAGCCCGGTAAGCTACTGGATGCCGTTCGAGGGCAATATGGTCGGATTCCACGACGCCACCTGGCAAAACGATTCGAGTTTCGATAACGCCGAATCGTACAAGTGGTGCGGTAGCCACGGTTGTATCAACCTGCGTCTGGCCGATGCCAAGTCGCTCCACGAGCGCATCAAAGTCGGCCTCTGCGTGGTCGTGCACTCGTAACGCAGCTAACGTCTACAACAAGTAAACAGCACGGCGACAAAACTTACAGTACCGTCATCCGCAACTTCTATACGCCCGCCTATCGCGACGGGCGTATATACTTATCGGAGCCATATCGATAAAGGAGACGCTATGTCCAAGGTCCCCACGATCAATCCGGGTCCTGACGATTCCGATCGCATGCCCCAAGATGCCACCGAGACCCTGCCGATTATCAGCGCTGCAGACACCAAGCAGCCCCAAACGAGTCTCGACGATTCGACCGATATCTCCGATGAAGAAGCCTATGCAAAGCTCAAGGCAAAGCGTGCCGAGCGTCGGCGCAAAAAGCTCATCCGACGCGGTATCGCCGTCGGTGTCGTTGTTGCCATCGCGCTCATTGCCATCATCGCAACGCTGGTCATCAACGCGCAACCCGCAGGCACCAACGGACCGGTGACCGACATGGTCACCGAAGGCACGTTTACCACCACAGTCGAAGCCAAGGGGCAGCTTAAGCCCATCTCGGCATCGGTCGTCTCCCCTTCTGTCGACGGTACGGTTGAAAAGATCAACGTGCAGGCCGGACAGAGCGTCAACGAGGGCGACGTACTCATGACCATTAAGAACGACGCGCTCGATAGCGCTGTTTCCGAGGCGCAGCGCGCGGTCGCGGCCGCCCAGGAAGACCTGAACAATGCAAAGGTGGCACTCGCGGCCGCACAGGCCGCACCGACAACGGACAGTGACGGATCGACCGGTCCATCGGACGCAAACGCCAACGCAAATGCCGTCTCGACCGCCCAGCGCAACCTCGCCTCGGCCCAGGCAGCGCTGGAACAGGCAACTGCAAAGGCGGCCGAGCGCACCGTAAAGGCCCCCAGCTCGGGCAGCATCGTGGAGCTCAACGCCAAGGTGGGCGCTACGGTAACAGGCGGCATGATCATGGGTGAAAGCGACACGAGCGGCGGCAAGCAGTGCATGCAAATCGCCGACCTGTCCAAGATGAAGGTGACGGTTCAGGTGGGCGAAAAGGATATCGCCAAAATTGCCGTGGGCCAAAGCGCCAACGTGACCTATCCCGCGTTTCCCGATATCGTGAGCCAGGGCACCGTCACGGCTATCGCCTCGGTGGCAAACTCTGACTCCGGCTCCGGTAGCGGCGGCAGCGTGACCTTTAACGTCGACATCCTCATCGAAGCACCCGACAGTCGCCTTAAGCCGGGTATGACTGCCGAGGTCTCGGTAGTGACCGAGAAGCTCGACGACGTGGTTATGGTGCCGACCATGGCGCTGATGACCGAAGATGGCGAGCACTATTACGTCAATCTGGCCACCGATTCGGAAGGCAAGAAGACGCGCCGCGTGAAGGTGACCGTCGTGACGCAAAACGACAACGAGGCTGTAGTCGGTAAGACGCAGGTCAAGCGCGACGACCAGGGCAACGAGATCAACCCAGACGTCCCGGTTACCAAGTTACGCGACGGCGACACCATCGTGACGGATACCGGCACAGGCATGACGGCAGACGGCGGCGACAACATGCCTGCCGACGAGGGCAAGTAATGCGTCCCGTCATCGACATCCGCAACGTGCACCGCATCTTTGAGAGCGAGGCCGGTTGCGCCCACATCCTGCATAACGTAAGCCTGGCAGTAGATCCCGGTGAGTTCGTCGCCATCACCGGCCCCTCGGGCTCGGGCAAGTCGACACTCATGAACATCCTGGGCTGCCTGGACAAACCGACGGCGGGCGATTACTTCCTGCAAGGGCTCAACGTCGCCGAGCTCGACGATGATGAGCTCACCGAGGTGCGCGCGCTGAGCATCGGCTTTGTCTTTCAGAGTTTTAACTTGCTGCCGCGTCTGACGGTGATCGAAAACGTCATGCTGCCGCTATCCTACACCAATGTGCCGCGTAGCCAGCGCGAGATGCGCGCCGTGCACGCGCTACAAGCCGTCACACTGCCGGTCGACCATTGGGACCACCGCATATCGGAACTCTCGGGCGGACAGATGCAGCGCGTCGCCATCGCGCGCGCCCTCGTCAACGACCCGCCCATCATTTTGGCCGACGAGCCAACGGGAAATCTAGACTCGACAACCGGGGCACTCGTCATGGAAACCTTCCACAAGCTCCAGAAACGCGGCAAGACCATCGTACTCATCACGCATGACCCCGGCATCGCCGCCGAGGCCGATCGAGCCGTAACCATCCGTGACGGGCGAATCCATGACGGCGCATATGTCGCGCATACACCGAATACGTTACGCGGGGCCGTCAAAAACCTGCCCGCGATTTCTGCAACACCCAATCAGCCGAAAGGAGCGAAGGCATGAGCACCCGCGATCTTGTCCAAGAAGCCCTTCACTCGCTCGAGGCCAACAAGGGACGCAGCCTGCTCACCATCCTTGGCATCGTCATTGGCATCGCCTCGGTCATCGCCATGACTTCGCTCATCGGCGGCATCCAAAACAGCCTGGTCAACAGCCTGGGCCTCAATGCAGCCCGCATGATAGAGATCTATTCGTCCCAAGAACTCACCGATTCGGATGTGGAAAAGCTTCGCAAACTGGTGCCGCAGATTGAGCAGATCGGCATCGTCGATAGTGCCTATTCCGAGTACAAGGTCGGGGATAAAAGCTATACCGTCATGGCACACGGCGTCGATAGCGACATGCTCGATGCCGTGGGCGCCAGCAAGCTCGTTGCGGGACGTGTCTATTCACAGGCAGAGTCTCAATCAGGCTCGCGCGTGGCACTCATCAGCCGCGGCGGCGCCGATCAGCTTTACGGCAACGAACAGGACGCACTGGGGAAAACCATCAAGGTGTCCAACGGCGAGGTGCAGATTGTAGGCGTGATTGATGGCGGCAGCGACTCCATGGGCTCGCTCACGCTGTATATGCCACGCGAAACCATCTCCGGCCTGTTTGGCGACGAGAATCCTTCATTTCCCAGCGTGACGGCACTTGCCGCCGAGGGCACAGACATGGACGAGCTCTGCAAGACCATCGAGTCTAAGGTGCGCGCGATGAAGGGCATCTCGGAGGATGATGAGTACGACAGCGTATCGGCGACCTCCATGAAAAGCGCCATCGATGCACTCAACTCGTTTATGGGCGCCTTCTCGCTCATCATGGGCGCTGTCGCCAGTATCTCACTGCTTGTCGGCGGAATCGGCATTATGAATATGATGCTTACCAACGTGACTGAGCGCATCCGCGAGATCGGTATTCGCCGTGCCTTGGGCGCCAGTCGCCGCGATATCACCGCGCAGTTTTTGGCCGAGTCCTCGGCGCTGTGCGTCACCGGTGGCCTGCTGGGTGTCCTGATTGGCTATCTGCTGGCCTGGGGCCTCGCGATGTTTGCCGCAGGATCAGGGGTTCTCAACGAGCTCGGTGCCAGTGGGGAGATCACACCGAGCTTTTCAATCGCCACGGTGCTGCTGGCCTTCGGCGTCTCCGTCGGCATCGGCGTAATCTTTGGCTTCTACCCCGCTCGCCGCGCGGCAAAGCTCAACCCGGTGGAGTGCCTACGCTACCAGTAAGCCACCACCAACAAGTTGCGGTGAATTAGGGACTGAATATGCTATCTAGCAGCAAAAACAGACACTATTTCACCGCAACTTATTGAAGGGCTGTTTGCGCCAGTTCTGGGCGTCGTCCTCGAGCTATTGATGGATGACGGGCTTGTACGGGTCGAGCTTGCTCGGGGCGCTCCTCCTCGCGGGCGGGAGGGCGCGCAGGCGCGGCAAGCGCCTAGCGCGCGAACTCCCGTAAGAGCGCGTCTTCCACTTCCCGAAGCGAAAGGGCCCCGCCTCCCTCGGCGGGACGGGTGACCACGATGCAGCGCGCTCCCACGTCGCGCGCGGAGGCGAGCTTCTCGGCCGTGCCGCCTACGGTTCCCGAGTCCTTGGTCACAAGCCACTGGGCGCCCACCTGCCGAAGCATCGCCTCGTTGAGCTCGCGGGTGAAGGGCCCCTGCATGCCGATGACGTGCGACGGCGAAAACCCCGCGTCGATGCACTTCGTTATAGCACTGGGCAGCGGGAGCACGCGCACGAAGAAGCGCTCCACGAAATCGGCGACGCGCGTGTAGGGAGCAAGCTCCTTGCTCCCCGTCGTGAGAAGAGCGCGACCCGGGTTCTCGGAGAGAAAGCGCGCCGCGCAGGCGATCGACGCGACCGACACGACGCCTTTGGGCAGCGCCTCGACCGGGCGCGCAAGGCGCAGGCATCGTGCACCCACGGCGTGCGAAGCGGCCCGGATGTTGCCGCTTGCGAGCGTAGCGAAGGGGTGCGTGGCGTCGACAACGATGCGCGCGCCGGAAAGCTCGCGCTCCATGTCAGCCTCGTCGAGCCTGCCCGCATGCACCTCGATGCCTGGAAGCTCGCCCAAAAGCTCGCCTCCGTACTCGGTTGCCGCATAGGCACGGGCGGGGATGCCCGCCCCGCTCGCCCATTCGCACAGAAGGCGGCCCTCGGTGGTGCCGGCGAAGATGCGCAGCGCCGGCGCGGATGCGGGCGCCGTCACTTCGGGCCGCCTGGGCGCGTGATCTGGTAGAGCAGCGCGTTCATAATGGCGGCCGCCACGTTCGAGCCGCCCTTGCGACCCCTCGCGACGATGGCCGGCACGCGTCGCGCGAGTAACTCCTCTTTCGCCTCGACCACGTTCACAAACCCGACCGGCACCCCAACGACGAGCGCGGGCGCGATCTTCCCCGCGTCCATGAGCTCGGCGAGGCGCAGAAGTGCTGTGGGAGCGTTGCCGACGGCCACGATGAGCGGACCCTCGATGCCGCTAGCTTTGTCCATGCTCGCAACGGCGCGAGTCGTGCCGGTGGCGCGCGCAGCCGCGGCGACATCAGGGTCGGCCATGTAGCACACGGCCTTGCAGCCGAGCTTCTCGAGCGCGGGCTTGCTTATGCCTGCGAGCGCCATGTTCGTGTCGGTGAGCACCGTGGCCCCTGCGCGCAGTGCGTCGAGCGCACAGTGCGCGGCGTCATGGGTGAACACGAGAGAATCGGCGTACGAGAAGTCGGCAGTGGTGTGGATGACGCGCTTCACGACGGGCTCTTCGAGCGGCGGGAACGTGCGGCCGCCGAGCTCTTCGGTGATGATCTCGAAGCTGCGCCGCTCGATGTCGCCGGGCGCCATCTCCTTGGAATCCATCTAGTACTCCACTCCTTCCCTTGCACATATCCCCTGAGAGTAGGGGTGTTTCTCGCACCGCATCTCGGTTATGTAGTCGGCCTTCTCCACGATCTTACGGGAAGGCGCGCGCCCGGTGAGCGCTACTTCGACGCCGCGCGCGGATATATCGAGCGCGCGGTCCACGAGCGCCTCGTCGACAAGCCCCTTCGAAAGCGCGTCGAGCGCCTCGTCGAGCACGAGCAGCCCCTCCTGAGCGCCCTCGAGCTCGGCGAGCGCGGAAGCGAGGTTCCCATCGTGCAGCTCGCACGTCGCGGCAAGTTCTTCCGACGTCATTGACCAGGTAAACTTGTCCGACACCTTCCCCGCGAACACGGGCACGCCGAAATGCTCGGCGAGCAGGCGCGCCTCCCCGCTTTCGCCGTCTTTCAGGAACTGCACGACGACGACGCGGCGGCCTGCGGCGAGCATGCGAAGGGCGAGGCCCATCGCCGCCGTGGTCTTGCCTTTGCCGTCGCCATGATACACGTGGATCATACGCCCTCCTCGATAATGCGGTAGACATACTCCATGTCGAGCGCCCCGCGCACGACATCGGCCAGGCGGTCGAACTCGCGCGCACGGTGATCGGCGGCGGACGCTGCGCCCGCAGCACCCACGACGCTCTCGGGCAGGCCGCGCATGCGCGCGAGCGAGCGCGCGAGGGCGAGCGCCACCCCCGGTTCGTCGAACAGGCCGTGGAGATAGGTTCCGAACACGTTTCCGCAGGCCGCGCCTTCTGGTTTGCCGCCAATCGTGCCCGCAGGGGCGCAGGAGACGGTCGTTTCGCCGTCGTGAATCTCGTACCCGCGCGCCGTCATCCCGTTCCACACCGAGAACGCGCCTTGGGCGCCCGTGATGCGCAGCTCCGACTGGGCGAGGCGCTTTTCCTCCTTGAACACCGTACTTGCAGGGATGAGACCGAGCCCGCGCGCGGTGCCAGCGCCTTCCCTGCCGTGCGGGTCGGAAAGCTCGTCTCCCAAAAGCTGGTAGCCTCCGCATATGCCGAGCACCGGCGTGCCCGCGCCCGAAAGCGCGCGTACACAGGCTCCGATGCCGCTAGCAGCAAGCCAGCGCGCGTCGTCGAGCGTGGTCTTCGAGCCGGGAAGCACCACCAGGTCGGGTCGGCCCAGATCGGTCGTCGAGGAAACGTAGCGCACACCCACGCCGGGCACGCGCGAAAGCGGGTCGAAGTCGGTAAAGTTCGACAGATGCGGAAGGCGCACGACGGCGACGTCGATGACGCCGCGCGCCTCGCGGGCGGATAGGCGCGGCGCGAGCGAGTCCTCGTCGTCCAGGTCGAGCGTAAGATACGGCACGACCCCCACGACGGGAACCCCGCACATCTTCTCGAGCGGGACCAAACCCGGGCGCAGGATTTCCACATCGCCGCGGAACTTATTCACCACAAGGCCCCGCAAAAGCGCGCGATCCTCGGGGGCAAAGAGCGCGACCGTGCCGTAGAGCTGGGCAAACACCCCGCCCGGGTCGATGTCGCCCGCGAGCAGCACGGGGGAGGACACGGCGCGCGCGAGCCCCATGTTGACGATGTCGTTTTCGGCAAGGTTGATTTCGGCGGGGCTGCCGGCGCCCTCGATAACGATGACGTCGTTTTCCTCCGCGAGCGAATCGAACGCCTCCAAAATCTGCGGCATGAGCGCCTTCTTTCGCGCGAAGTAGTCCCTCGCAGCGAAGGCTCCCTGCGCCTTGCCGGCCACGATGAGCTGGCTACGGTGGTCGCTTTCGGGCTTGAGCAGGATGGGGTTCATGCGCACGTCGGGCGCGATGCCGCACGCCTCGGCCTGCATGATCTGGGCGCGCCCCATCTCGAGCCCGTCGGCCGTGACACCGCTGTTGAGCGCCATGTTCTGGCTCTTGAAGGGAGTCACGCGCAGGCCGTCCTGCGAAAGCACACGGCACAGCCCCGCCGCAAGCAGGCTCTTCCCCGCGTTCGACATGGTGCCCTGGATCATGATGGGTTTCGCCCTACCCACGGGTATCGACCTCCTTCGCCGAGCCTCGGCCATCCGCGCCCGCCATAGCGCCGCTGCAAGAAGCGCCGCCCCGTTCGTCGGGTTCGCCTTCGCCGGATGCGCCTTCCGCCCGAAGCGCGCGGCTGAACGCCATCGCAAGCCGGGCGTTCTCCTTGCGCGTGCGCACCGCGACGCGGCACCAGAAACGGGACAGTACCGAAAACGAGTCGCACGTGCGGACCAAAACCCCCTGTTTATACAGGCGCTCGGGGATGTCTTTCGCCGGCGTGCGGACTAAAAGGAAGTTCGCATCCGACGGCACGACGGAAAGCCCGAGCGAGGAGAGCTCGCGGGAAAGCCACGCTCGCTCGCCCGCCAATACATCGCGCGTGCGCGAGACGTATTCGACGTCTTCCAGGGCGGCGATGCCCGCGGCCTCGGCGACCGAGGAGACGGGCCACGCCTGCCCCGCCCGGCGAATCCCCTCGATGAGTTGGGTGTTTCCGCTGATCAGATATCCCAACCGCAACCCCGCCATTCCGTAGAGCTTGGTGAACGCGGAGAGCACGGCCACATGGCGCGAACACGCGGCGCGTGCGGCCACGCTCCTTTCGCGGGCGTCGGGCGCAAATCCGAGGAAGCACTCGTCCACGACGAGCAGCGCGCCCACCTGCTCGCAGCGACAAGCCGCGGCATCGATCACGCTGGGGTCGACGAGGCGCCCCGTCGGGTTGTTCGGATTGCAGAGGTACGCCACGTCTCCCGGCCCCTCGATCGCGCGGGCGAAGGAGGCGGGCACGTCGAAGTCGTCCGCTTCGGAGAGCGGGAACTCCTGCACGCATGCGCCGTAGTACGATGCCGCCTCCGCATATTCAGAGAACGTCGGCGCGCACACGACGATGCGTTTCGGGCGCACCGCCGCGGCGAGCCGCCAGATGATGTCGGACGCGCCCGCGCCGCAGACGATAGTATCTTCGGGAGTGCCCTGGGCGCGCGCTAGGGCGCGAACGAGGGCGAGGCTTTCCCTATCGGGGTAGGCGTCGATTCGAGAAAGCGCCTTGCAAGCTGCGGCGAGGGCGCGCGGCGAGGGGCCTGCCGGATTCACGTTCACCGAGAAGTCGATGAGGTTGGAGGCGCCCCTTTCGCAAGCGATGCCGAGCGATTGCGTGCTACCCCCATGCGCACGGGCGCGCAGGATTCCCCCGGCAGCCCGGGGCGCGACGCGGTCTTCCCTCATGCCATCGCCCCCACGGAGAGCACGACCGCCGCACGCGCGGCACCGAAGACGACGAGCGCGCATACGGACGCGGCGAGCATGAGCCTTGTCGCCCGGGCGATGTCGCCCCACTCGATTTCGCGGGACGCGTCGCCTATCGTCGGTTTCTCAACGAGCTTGCCAAAATACACCGCAGGTCCTGCCAGGCGCAGCCCGAGCGCGCCCGCGCACGCTGACTCGGTCTGCGCCGCGTTCGGGCTCGCATGGCGACGCCTGTCGCGGCTCCAGATGCGCGCCGCCCCGCGCGCGTCGAGCCCGACGATCGGGCACACGGCGATCATGATCAGGGCCGATAAGCGCGAGGGGATCCAGTTCACCGCATCGTCGAGGCGCGCCGAGGCGCAGCCGAAGTCGATGTAGCGCTCGTTTTTGTAGCCCACCATGCTGTCGAGCGTGTTCACCGCCTTGTACGCCATACCCAAGGGCGCACCCCCGATCATAAGGTAGAAAAGCGGCGCGATGACGCCGTCGCTCGCGTTCTCCGCCACCGTTTCCACGGCGGCGCGCGCGACGCCGTGCTCGTCGAGAACAGACGTGTCGCGTCCCACGATGAGCCCGACGGCTTCGCGCGCCGCGTCAAGGCCGCCCTTCGAGAACGCGCGGGCCACGGCCAGGCTCTGGCGGCGCAGCTCGCATGCCGCGAGAATCTGATAGCTCGCCCATGCCTCGGCCACGAAGCGCAAGCCAGAGTGAACCATGCCGCAAAGATGCAGGATTCCCATGGTCAAAAGTCCACACGTAAGCGGAAGCGCCACGGCGAGCACAAGCCCTGCGGCGCGTGTGCCCGCGGACGTTTGCGGGAATGCGCCCCGCAGGCGGCCTTCGGCCCACGTGATCGCGCGCCCCATGGCGACGACGGGATGGGGAAGCCAGCGCGGGTCGCCGAAGGCAAGGTCGGCCGCGAACCCGGCGGCGACGGCAAGAATCGTCATCACCGGGCATCGCCCCCCGAAGCGGGGCGAACGTCGCGAAGGCAGCGCCCATCCCAGGTGGCGGCCCATGCGCCGCCCGGCTCGGTATGCACGTCGAAGTATCCCGTTTTCGGGACAGCTAGCTCGGAGAGCAGCGCTTTCACGGTACCCGCGTGAACGACGAAGACGGCGCGCCCGCTCCCCTGGGCGCGCTCCGATTTGCACGCCTCCCGAAACGCCGCGACGACGCGGCGGGTGAAATCGCTCTTGCCCTCGCCATGCGGGCAGCGCGTCTCGCACCAGGAGTCTACCCAGGCGCGATAGCGCACATCCTCTTTAAGCTCGGCGGCGCTTCGCCCCTCGAAGTCGCCGAAATCCATCTCGCGCAGACCGGGGCACGCCATAAGCTCCGCGTTCGGGAAGAGGATGCGCGCCGTCTGGTCGGTGCGGACCATGCCGCTCGTGATAACACGGAACACGTCACGATCGCACGCGAGGTCGCGCAAAGCGCGCTCGCCCGCACTCGACAGGGGCTCGTCGGTGCCCGCCCCGCTGTAGCGATGGTCTTCCGTGCCCGCCGTGGCACCATGGCGCACGAAGACGACTTCCAAAGGCGTGCCCGCGCCCTGCGTCCCTCGAGGCGCATCGGCAAGGTTTCCTTTGATGACCTGGGGAATCCCGCACGTCATGCGCACGACGACGTCGGCGCGCGCAGCGAGCGCGCATCCCAGGCGCCCCGCGCGCTCGCGCCATTGGGCGTCTTCCGCACACATGGGGACGACCCCCGAGCCGACCAAGGGCAGAATCACTGCGTCGAAGCCGATCAGCCGCTCGAGCGCCCGGTCAGAGTCGAGTGCGCGTACGAGTTCCTCAACACGGTACGCGACGCGGCCGCCAAAAGCCGCGGGCACGCCGCCCTCCGCAAGCTGCGCCGCGTCGACGAAATCGTTCGCCGCGAACCCGAGCTTTTCGCGCACGAAGGTCCTCTTCCCCGAATGCGCGCCACCTACCACGAGCATCATAGGAGCATGCCCCCCGCCACCAGCATGGCAAGCATCGCGAGCTCGGCCCATTGCAGAAACCATCCGGCCAAATCCCCCGTCACCCCGCCGAAGCGGGACAGGGCAACATGGCGGTACCACGCGAGCGCCAAAAACCCCGCCACCGCCATAAGGGCGCCGACGGCCTGAGCGCACGCGACCATCCCTGCAGCCGAAGCCGCAGCGAAAGCGCAAAGCGGCACGACGATCGCCGCGCGCTTCTTCGCAGGCGAGAGCCCCGCGGCCATGCCGTCCGCCCGCGCGGCAGGCCAGCATTCAACGGCGAGTCCCGAAAGCGCGCGGGAGAACACGAGCGAGCACAGAAGCGCGAGGAACGCCCCCGCCGTAAGCGGCAGCGCGGTGAACAGGGAAAACTGCAGAATAAGGTACACAACAACACCGATGACCCCGAAGGCGCCCGCCCGCGGGTCGTGCATGATCTCGAGCTTTCGCTCGCGCGGGGCCCAACTTGCAAGCGCATCGGAGGTGTCGCAGAGCCCGTCTAGATGGATGCCTCCCGTCACCGCCACAGGCAGCGCCACGAGCACGGCCGCGACGATGGTCGCGGGCACGCCGAGCAGGTTCGCCACGTGCCCCCACGCCGTCATGAGGAAGCCTTCCGCAAGGCCCACCAGGGGAAACGCGGCAAGCGCATGGGTTGATCCGAAATCGGTCCAGGCCGATTTCGGGACGGGGATGCGCGAGAACGTTCCGAACGCCGCGCCGATTGCCTCTGCTATCTTCACCTTGTAGGTCCTTCGCCTTTCATCCACACGGGAATCCCGCATACCACTTCGACTGCGCGGTCGGCCAGCGCCGCCACGCCCGCGTTCACGCGCGCGAGCGCGCGCCTCCATGCCTCGGTCCCCTCATCGTAGCGCATCCCATCGGCGAACACGTCGACGGTGACCACCACCGTATACGCAGCGGCCTGAGCAAGCCGTTCGATGCCTCCGAGCACCTCGCGCGCCGCAGCGTCGGGGTCACGTGGGGACAAGCCGCCTTCCGCGAAAAGCTCGTTCGCAACCAGGTTGCCCACGTCCTCCAAAAGAAGCGTGCAGCCGCGCGGAAGCCCGGGCACTGCGGCGCCCACGTCACGCGTGCGCTCGAGGGTGGAAAACCCCTTGCCCTCGCGCAGCGCCCGATGGCGCGCAATGCGGTGGGCGCCCTCTTCCCCGAAGGGCTCCATCGTTGCCAGGTACACGCGGGGGCCGTCGTGCCCGAGGCACAGGGACTCGGCGTAGGCGCTCTTGCCGCTCGCGGCGGCGCCGATAACGAGCGTCACCGTCATTTCCCGGCCTCGAAATGCTCGTAAGCAGCCATGCCAGTCGCCGTGAACGTCTTCCCATCCCGGTACACGCGCAGCGCCGAATCCAGAAGGGGCAGATACGCCATGGCGCCCGCGCCCTCGCCCAAGTGCATGCCTGCGTCGAGGGGTGCCTTTATGCCGAGCTCGCGAAGGAGCTCCTGGCTTGCGGGTTCGCTTGATGCGTGGGTGCCCACGAGGTAACCCAAGGCGTTGGGGCACAGGCGCGCCGCGCACAGGGCCGCCGTGCAGGATATGACCCCGTCGAGGAGCGCCGGCGCCTTCGAGGCCGCGGCCCCCAGGTAGAAGCCGCACATCGCCGCGATGTCGAAGCCGCCCACCTTCGAGAGCACGTCGATTGGGTCGGCGGGATCGGGCGAGTTCGCGTCGATAGCGCGCTCGACCACGTCGCGCTTGCGCGCGAGCGAGGCGTCCGAGAGCCCCGCGCCGCGCCCGACGAGGCTCCGCGCGTCCGCCCGGATGAGCACTGCGGCCACCGCCGCCGAGGTGGTCGTGTTGCCGATGCCCATCTCGCCCGCGGCGAGAAGGCGCACGCCGGCGCGGGCAAGCCCGCACGCGACGGCAATTCCGACCTCGATCGCGCGCACGGCCCCATCTCGAGACATAGCGGAGCCGTGCGCGATGTTGCCACTCCCCCGCCGCACGTTCGCGCGCACCATGCGCGCGTCTTCTATACCCCGGGCCATACCCACGTCGACGGGCACGACCTCGGCATCCGCGAACGCCGCCATGCGGCAGGCGCTCGTGGCCCCCTCGCACATGTTGCGCGCGACGGCTCGCGTCACGTCTTGCCCGCTTTGCGACACGCCTTCGGCAACGACCCCGTTGTCGGAGAAGAATACCGCGAGCGCACGGGGAAACTCGGCCACCTCGGCGCTCCCCTGAGCTGCAGCGATACACGCGACGGCGTCTTCAAAGTCGCCCAATCCCCCCAAGGGGTGCGCGATGGAGTCCCACGCGGCGTACGCGGCGGCGCGGGCGCATTCGTCTGCGGGCGCGATCCGGGAGAGCGCGGCTTCGAGCACGGCGCCCGGCGCCGACGAGAACGCGCGCTCGACTTCCTCGCGAATGCAGGCAAGCGCGGTTTCGGTTGTTTCAGCCATGCCGTCTCCTCTCTGCGAACGACGCTGCGGCAGATGCGAACGCGCGCGCAACGTCGGGGTTCGCGGGATAGTACACATGCGGAAAGCCCGCCACCAGGGACGGGGTGGCCGTCATGCACGGCCAGCCCTTGTCGCGCCGGGGCTTCTGCGCCCAGAAGTCGCCGCCCGGGCAGGTGGACTGCCAGTAATGGAATTCGTGCGCGCGGATGCGTGTGCCGCGCGGCCCGTAGAGCCCGTCGCGTTGGGAAGTGAGCTCCACGTACCCGAAATGGGACAGCCTTCCCCCGTTCTCGCTTGCGCCCTCAAGGGCGCCCGCAACAGGCCAGCGCCGCCCCTCGCTATCGGCGATTTCGCGCTGCAGGTACAGAAACCCACCGCATTCGGCGACCGTCGGCATGCCGGATTCCACCGCGCGCCGCACCGCTTCGCGCATCGGCGCGTTCTCGGAGAGCTGCCGCGCATGGAGCTCCGGGTAGCCGCCCCCCAGATAGAGGGCGCTTGTCCCCCGGGGCAACTCGCTATCACACAGGGGGCTGAAAAAGGCCAGCTCGCAACCAAGGTCCTCGAGCGCGCGCAGGTTCTCCTCGTAGTAGAACGAGAACGCCTCGTCACGTGCGACGGCGACGATGGGACGCGCTCCCGCGATCAGCTCCAACCGGTAAGGTTCCTCGCGGATATCGGGTGCCGTCGCCGCTATTTCGAGCAAGCGATCGACGTCGACGCTCTTTTCCACCAGCTCGGCCATCTTGTCGATGCGCGCGGAGAGCTGCTCGACCTCGTCGGCGGTCACAAGCCCCAGATGCCGGCTTTCGAGCGAGAACGCCTCGTCGGCGGGGATATTCCCCAAAACTGTGACGCCCGTGTGCTTCTCGATCGCAGGCGCCGCGTAGGCGCAGGCAGCGGCGCTCGTCTTGTTCAGCACGACGCCGCGCACGTTCGCACAAGGCAGGAACTCGGCGATGCCATGGATTACGGCGGCGAGCGATAAAGACGCCCCGCGCCCGTTCACCACTAAAACGACCGGCGTTTCCGTGTCGCGCGCAACCTGGTAGCTACTCGCGTCGGCCACGCCGGGCGCCATGCCGTCGTAGAAGCCCATAACCCCCTCGAGTACCGCGACATCCGCGCCTGCGGCGCCGCGTGCGAGCAGGGCGCGCAGCGTCGGGGCGTCGGTGAAGAAGCCGTCTAAGTTGCCCGAGCGCGCACCCACGACGCGGCGATGAAAGAGCGGGTCGATGTAGTCGGGGCCGCATTTGAAGGCCGCGCATGCAAGGCCGCGGCGCGCGAGCGCGCGCAGGAGCGCGCACGTTACGACCGTCTTGCCGCTCCCGCTCGAGGGCGCAGTGACCATGAAGCGCGGGATGGACGTGCTCACCGGGCGCCGCCTTCCCCACCTGCACCACGTGCGCTGACGAGGAACACGGGGTTTTGCGCCTTCATAAGATGGTGCGAGCCTACAGCCTCGGCACGGGCGGCCGACACCTGGCACGCCTCGAACCCCTTAAAGCGCGAACCCGAGAGGAGCGCGCACGCCTCGGTGAGCGTCTCAACGGTGACGCATGGCACGCACAGGCGAACCTGCGAGTTCTTCTCGAGCGCCGCCTCCACGATGGAGGGAAGCTCGCCCGCGCTCCCGCCGACGAACACGGCGTCGGGGACGGGCAGTTTCGCGAGCGCTTCGGGGGCGACACCGGGGACAGCATGCACGTTGCCGCACCCGAATGCATCCGCGTTCTCTCGGATGAGCCGCACGCCGGCCGCGTTGCGCTCGACCGCCCATACCGACCCCGCTCGCGCGACGAGCGCCGCCTCGATCGACACGCTCCCCGTGCCGGCACCGACGTCCCACACGGTGTCGGTCGCGGTAAGGCGCAGCTTCGCGAGCGCGACGGCGCGCACCTCCTGCTTGGTCATGGGAACGTCGCCGCGGATGAAGAGCTCGTCGGGAATGCCCGAGGAAGCGTACGGCCAGCGGGAGATCGCGGCGCGGGATGCGCCCGCAGAGTCCGCCGTGGAAGAAGCCGCCGCGGGCGCAGACGCGCCGGCCGGCGCCTCGGAGGCTGCGCTAGAGCCCGCAGGCGACCCGGCGCAGCCTGCGAACTCGATAAGCATCACGTTCAGGTCGTCGAACGTCTGACCTGCGATTTCACTTGCGGTCGCACAGGTGATGCGCTCGTCGGGGTACGACAGGCGCTCGGCCACCGTCACGCGCGCGTCCCCGAAGCCCCCCTGCACAAGCTCGCCCGAAAGCCGCGAGGGGTCTTCCCCGCCCGACGTGGCGAGGAAGAGCTCGCCTGCGCGCTCGGCCTCGGCCACAATGTCGCACGCCACGCCGTGAGCGCTCACGAAGCGCCAATCCTGCCATGGACGCGCGAGGCGCGCGGCGAGATACGAGGCTGAGCTTATGCCGGGAATGACGTGCACGTCCACCTGCGCGTCGCCGGAGAGCGCCTCCACCAGGCGGCGCGCGCCGCTGAACAGCCCCACATCGCCCGTCATCACGACCACGGCACGCTGCCACGACGCCGCATCGGTGAGCGCGGCGACGATGTCCGCCGTCTTCACGAGCTCGTATCTCACCACGTCGGGCGGCACGTCGATGCCGGCAAGCGCGCGATGAGCGCCGATGACCACGTCGGCGATGTCGATCGCGTCGAGCGCCGCGCGCGAGAGCAAGTCGGGGTTTCCGGGCCCCGCCCCGATGATCGTTACTTTTCGCATGGAATCTCCCGATACCCGCGCGGCGTGACCATACGACCGCCTACGCGCTTCGTGTCCGCGTTGCCGACGAACACGGTGGTGAACATGTCGGCGTCGAACTCCCCCAGCTCGGAGAGCCTGCACATGCCCGACTGCTGCCCCTCGCGCCCGATGTTGCGTACCCAGCCGCAGAGCGTGTCGGGGGCCTTCCATTCGAGCATAATCTTCGCCGCGCGCGAGAGCCTGTCGGCGCGCTTTCTGCTGCGCGGGTTGTACAAACAGATGCAGAAGTCGGCGCTCGCCACAGCGGCGAGTCTGCGCTCGATGACCTCCCACGGCGTGAGCAGATCGGAGAGCGACACGACCGCGAAGTCGTGGGCAAGCGGGGCGCCGAGCACCGCCGACCCGCTCTGAGCCGCGGTGGCCCCGGCGATAACTTCCACGTCTACATCGGGGTAGTCCTCCGCAAGCTCCAGCACGGGGCTCGCCATGCCGTACACGCCCGCGTCACCGCTACACACGAGCGCCACGGCTTCTCCGCTCTGCGCGCGCGAAAGCGCCAGACGGCACCGTTCGACCTCGTGCATCATCGGCGTCGCGAGATGCGCCGCGTCGGGCACGGCGGCGAGCGCGAGCTCCACGTATTTCGTGTACCCCACAACGATGTCGGCCGCCTCGAGCGCGCGCCGAGCCGCAATCGTCATGCCGCCGGGGCCGCCCGGGCCGATCCCCACCACGAAGAGCTTTCCCATCACCGCTCCTTAAACGAAAGTTCGATAGTTACCTTGGAAAACGCAACGGTCACGCCGCCGTGAGCGAGCTTCGGGAAGATAAGTTTGCCCCCGTCCGCGAGCGCCGCGCGCTCGCACACGTTGTCGACCCCCACCGTCGCGCGCACGAAATCAGATGGCGAAACGCTGCCTTCGACCAGCGACAACTCCTCTGCGGAATACGTCGCAAGCGGGATATTGCGCGCGCGGCAGAAGGCGAGCAGACCCTCCTCGTGCGCCTTCACGTCGATCGTCGCCGCCTCGCGCACGGCCGAAGGCGAGATGCCCGCCTGCCCGCACGCGAGAAGAAACGCCTCCCCGATCGCTTCGGCGCACGCACCGCGGCGGCACCCTATGCCCGCAACGATGCAGGGCACGACAAGGCGAAGCGGCTCGGGTGCAGGCGCCTGCGCCCGCACGCCCGCCGGCTTCCCCGTCTCACCGGCGGGCACGACCTCGCCCGTTGTCTCCGCCGCGCGAACGGACGCACCTGCATTCGCGCCAGCGAACGGCGACACGACGATATCGGCCCGAGCGCGGTCGGACGCAATGTCAACCCCCTCAGGCGGCTGTCCCGAAATCGGCATATCGGAATAGAGCGTCACTCGCCCGCCCGAAAGCAGCCGCGCCGACACTCGCTTGATAGCCTCGGGATTCGAAACGGCGAGCCCCGCACAGCGCGCCCACGTATCCACCGCCCACACGCCGCGGACGTCGGTCGCCGTGGTGATGACGGGGATGGCCCCTGCCGCACGGGCCACGGTTTGCGCAAGCTCGTTCGCACCGCCCAAATGCCCCGACAAAAGCGGGATGGCAAAGCGCCCCGCCTCGTCGATCACCACAACCGCGGAATCGCTTGCCTTCGAGGCGACATGCGGCGCGATCGCCCGCACGGCGATGCCCGCCGCGCCCACGAACAGAAGCGCGTCCGACGCTTCCCACGCGAGCGCCGTCCATGCGCGCAGGTCGGCCTTCCCCTCGCCGAACCCACGCGAAACGGAAACGTCCCAGTCAGGGTCATCTTCACCTGTCTGCGCGCAATCGGAAAGCGCGCGTGCGGTGCGCTCAGCCAACGCATACCCCCTCTCAGTGAACGCTATGCAGGAAACCCTCATCTAGCGCACCACCATCGTCGAGAAGTAGCTACCCCGATCGGGCACAACGTCGAGCGAGCGGTACACGCGCTCGCCCGGAAGCCCACAATCCTCTACGAGCTCGGCACCGTCGAAGGCGCCCTCCTCGCGAAGGATGCGCTTCGTGTCCGCAAGCGAGCGGCGCGCCTTCATGACCACCTTCGTCCCCGGCCAGCCGATTGCGCGACACACCCCGTACAGAACGCCTTTACTCATACGTCGCCCCCAATTCCCCGATAACTGCATCGGCGCCCGACGTGCGGAAAAGCTCGCGGCGCTCGGCGTCGAACACGACCGCGGCGATGTCGCATGCGCCCGCCGCGCGACGGCGCAACCTGTCCTCGATTGCCGCAGCGAGCGAGGCGCGTGCAGCGTCCCCCACGCCGGCGGCCTCGATTACCTCGAGCGCCGCCGTGGTCGTGACCGACGACATGATCTCGCGCACAGTCTTCGCGCCCGCGCCGGCCAAGGCCGCGTGGGCGGCCAGAATCTCCGCGCGGCAGTCGGCGGTACGCGAATGGGTGTCCATGATGCCGCCCGCGACCTTCACCAGCTTGCCGATGTGTCCCACAAGAAGGACATTGGTGAATCCCTCGCGAACGCAGCAATCAATCGCATCGCCCACAAAGTTGGAGATGAAGACCACCGGCGCACCGTTTAGGTGGAAATGCCCCGAGATGAACTGCCCGCCGTAGTTGCCGGGCGTGAGCACAACTCCGCGCCGCCCCATAGCCGCATGCTGCCGGATCTCGAGCTCGATGCTGTCGCGCAAGGCAGCGAGGCTGCGCGGCTCGACGATGCCCGTCGTGCCCAGGATGGAGATGCCGCCCTCTATCCCCAGGTGCGGATTGAAGGTCTTTTCGGCAAGGGAAACGCCCTCGGGTACCGAAATCGTCACAGCAATATTTCCAGAAAAGCCGTGCGCGGCGCACACCTCGCGCACCGCCGAAGTGATCATCGCGCGCGGCGTCGCGTTGATGGCGGCCGACCCCACCGGCTGCTCGAGCCCGGGCAACGTCACGCGCCCCACGCCCACGCCGCCATCGACGGAAACTTCCGATTCGCGCGTGGGCACGTCCTTGCTGCCCGCAGCGCCGGTGCCCGACCCCGCATGTTCCACGCGCGCGTACACGAGCACGCCGTCGGTCACATCGGCATCGTCGCCTGCGTCCTTTCGCACGGCACACTGGGCGCACCCCTCGCCGATAAATGCGTCGACCACGTCCGTCTCGACGGGCAGCCCGCCGGGCGTGACGATCGACACGCGGCCGGCGGGCTTTCGTGACAAGAGCATCTCGCAGGCGGCCTTCGCCGCGAGCGCGGCACAGCTCCCCGTCGTGTAGCCGCAGCGCAGGCGGGTCGTCCCGGTATATATGTAGTGCTCGAAGGCCACGCTAGCTGCTCGCCTTCCGATACCCCGTGGCAAACGAAGGGTCGTAAAGCTTGCTGCGCTCGTACGACTCCGCTTGCACGCCGTCGTGCGCAAGCCCGCCGCGAGCTCCGAGTACGCGGCCCACCACCACGAGCGCCGTGCGGTCGATGCCCTCTCGCGCGCCCGCATCGGCGAGCGTGCCCACTGTGCAGCGCACCACGCGCTCCTCAGGCCAGGTCGCCTTGTACACGAGCGCCGCCGGCTCGTCGGAGCTGCGGCCCGCGGCCAAAAGCTCGGCGGAAAGCTCGGCGAGCATACCCGAGCTCAGGAAGATGACCATAGTCGAGCCGCTTTCCGCCATGGTGCGCATGCCCTCGCCCGCGGGCATGGGGGTACGTCCGGAAAGCCGCGTGATCACGACCGACTGGCTGATTCCCGGCAGCGTGTATTCCTGGCGAAGCGCCGCCGCGGCACCGCAAAAGCTCGACACGCCGGGCACCACCTCGTAGTCCACGCCGCGCGCGTCGAGCGCGTCCATCTGCTCCTGGATGGCGCCGTACAGGCACGGGTCGCCCGTGTGCAGGCGCACCACTTCCTCGCCCCGCGCATCTGCCGCGCACATCACGTCGAGCACTTCCTCCAAGGTCATGTGCGCGCTGTCGTAGACGATGCAGGATTCCTTGCACTCAGCGAGCAGCTCGGGGTTCACAAGGCTTCCCGCCCAAACGACCACGTCGGCCGCGCGCAGAAGGCGCGCCCCGCGCAGCGTGATAAGGTCGGCGGCGCCCGAGCCTGCGCCAACGATATGAATCATCCGAGCCTTCCCTTCCCGTTTCTCATCGCAACCGTTTACGCCGCCATTCGCGCAGCGGGCAAAACACGGCGCCTGCGGCGGCAATCGGCGCAAATACGCAGGCAGGAGGCGCAATGCCGCCCGCCCTGGCTTTGACACGTTCACAAGTGCCCACTATCATAGTAAAAGATTCGGCAACGAGCATATGACAATCGGATAAAAGGAAATGACCGGCGCGGCGCCCGCACAGCCCGCGCTGGCTTGCGGAGGGAACCAGGTGGGAATCCTGGGCAAGGGACATTACTGTATAGGACGCACGGGCGAACCGCCTCGCGCCCCAAGCCAGACTGCTTCGCCTTTTCCTCACGGCATCGCCGTGGCGTTAGCTCCTTGTGAACCCCGAGGGGTGCGCTTTTCTTTCGCTTGTGCCGACAAGCAACTGTCGCCGGTGGACCGGCAAACCGAGGAAAGGAAAAACCATGTCCGACCAGATGTCACGCCGCGGCTTCATGGGCGCCGCAGCAACCGGAGCCGTCGCGCTCGCCGGAGTCGCGCTCGCGGGCTGCTCCAACACCTCCGCGAGTTCCGAGAAATCGAGCGAAAAGGAGAAGGCCGTGAAGCCGGTCATCCTCGTCACGAGCTTCGGCACGAGCTACAACGACTCGCGCCACATCACCATCGGCGCCATCGAAGACGCTATCCGCGAGAAGTACTGGCAGGACTACGACATCCGCCGCGCCTTCACCGCGCAGATCATCATCGACAAGCTGAAGAAGCGCGACGGCATCACGATCGACAACATGACCGAGGCGCTCGACCGCTGCGTGGAAGACGGCGTGAAGAAAATCGTCGTGCAGCCGACGCATCTCATGGGTGGCCTGGAATACACCGACGTGAAAGACGAGCTCGACAAGTACGCCGACAAGTTCGACAAAATCTCGCTCGGCGACCCGCTGCTCACCTCCGACGATGACTACAAGAAGGTGGCCGCAGCCATTAAGGAGAACATGGCGTCCTTCGACGACGGCAAGACGGCGCTGTGCCTCATGGGCCACGGCACCGAAGCCGATTCCAACGCCGACTATGCCAAAATGCAGGAAGTGTTCAAGAACGAGGGCTTGACGCAGTTCTTCGTCGGCACCGTCGAGGCTGAACCGACCTGCGAGGATGTTATCGCCGCCGCGAGCGCCGCAGGCTACAAGAAGGCCGTGCTCGCGCCGTTCATGGTGGTCGCGGGCGACCACGCGAACAACGACATGGCAGACGAGACCGACCCCGACAGCTGGGCTGCGAAGTTCATGGCCGCCGGCTTCGAAGTGACGTGCCTGCTCCAGGGTCTGGGACAGAACGTCGCGGTCGACGACATCTACGTCTCGCACGTGGACGACGCCATCGCCAAGCTGTAAACTCGCCGCGCACGGGGGCGCCGGTCGCGTCCCCGTGCAACGGGCATGCGCCTTCCCCGACCGACGGCGCATGCCCGTTGCATTCGCATCCCGCCCGCCCACCGCACGGCGCGGGCGGTCGAAGCGATTGAAAGGAACCCCTCCATGTTGAAGAAAACGCTCGTCTTCGCCCTGTCGGCGGCGCTTTTCGCGTTCTCGCTCGCCGGCTGCGGCGGAAATTCAATCGACAGCGCAAAGGCAAACGATGCCGATTCCCAGGAAAAGACCGAACAGGCGGCCGATGCGCCCGAGGGCGCAAGCGCTGCCCCCATTACCGCCGACAAGGTGGCTGACGGCACCTATCCAATCACCGTAGATTCCAGCTCGAACATGTTCAGGATTGTGGACGCCCAGCTCATCGTGGAAAACGGCTCCATGCACTGCGTGATGACGCTTTCCGGCAAGGGCTACGGCAAGCTCTTCATGGGCACGGGCGACGAGGCTGCCGCCGCGAGCGAGGCCGACTTCATCCCCTATGTGGAAAACGCGGAAGGCAAGTACACCTACGACGTGCCCGTTGAAGCGCTCGACGAGGACACCGCCTGCGCCGCGTGGAGTATTAGAAAAGAGCAGTGGTACGACCGCACGCTCGTGTTCGAATCCGCCGGCGTCGATCTGCGCGCCGACGCACTGAAGTAACGCCATGCGGTCGATTCTTCCCAAGGGGGAAAGCAGGAAGCGTCGCAGCATCGCGGTGCGCGCGATCGCCTGCGTTCTCGTCGCCCTGCTCGCGCTTCCCTTCGCGGGGTGCAGTGCGAGCCCGAACGCGACCGGTGGCACGGCAGGCTCTCAGGAATACACTGTGAGCGTCTCGCTCTCCGGCGGGTCAGGGCGCGCAAGCATCGCCTCACCCACCACAATTGTGAAGGATGGCGACACCTACACCGCGACCATCACCTGGTCGAGTTCGAACTACGACAAAATGACCGTCAACGGCGTGGACTACGCGCCTGTAAACGACGGCGGCAACTCCACGTTCGAGATACCCGTCACGCTCGACGAGGACATCGCCGTGTCGGCCGAGACCGTCGCCATGTCGACGCCGCACACCATCGACTACACGCTCTACTTCGACTCATCCACCATGAAGGAGAAATCGGGCGACGAAGCAAGCGGCGGCTCCCTTGCGAGAACGGCTTCAAGCGCCGCGGCCGACTTCCACAACGCCGATTTGGGCTGCGGCTGGAAGCCGACGGGGACGCTTCAGCTTGAATACGCCGAGCACTTCACTGTCGACGAGTTCGAAGGCGGCCTGCGGCTTATTTGCATTTCGAACGGGGAGCGCTTCCTCGTGGTGCCGCAAGATGCGAAGGTACCTGATGGGTTGAGCTCCGACATCGCGGTCATAAGGCGCCCCGCCGACAAGGTGTACCTCGTGTCGTCGGCGACGATGTGCCTGGTCGACGCGCTCGATGCGAACGACAATATCATCATGTCGGGCACGAAGGCCGACGATTGCTCGGTCGCGGGCTTCAAAAGTGCACTCGAAAGTGGGGCGATCGCCTACGGCGGCAAGTACAGCGCGCCCGACTACGAGCGAATATCGGCCTCGGGCTGCACGCTCGCCATCGAGAACACCATGATCAACCACACACCGGATGTGAAGGAAAAGCTGCAGAAACTCGGGCTCGTCGTGCTCACCGAACAGTCGTCGAGCGAGCCCGAAGCACTCGGGCGCGTCGAGTGGATTAAGCTTTTCGGCGTCCTGTTCGACAAGGAAGACGAGGCCGCGCACCTGTTCAACGAGCAGAAGGCCCGCGTCGAGCAAACGTCGGGGCTCGCGTCGTCAGGTAAAACCGTGGCGTATTTCTACATTAACTCGAACGGGGCCGCCGTCACGCGGCGGGCGGGCGACTACGTGGCGCAGATGATCGAGCTTGCAGGCGGCAACTACGCGCTCGATGACGCGCAGACCGCGTCGACGTCAGGTTCGTCAGTAACGCTCGAAATGGAGCGCTTCTACGCGACGGCGAAGGATGCCGACATTATCGTCTACAACGGCACCATCGACGAATCGGTTGCCACCTTGAACGACTTCGTAGGCAAAAACGCGCTATTGTCGCAGTTCAAAGCCGTGAAGAACGGCAACGTCTGGGTCACAAGCGCCGACATGTACCAGCAGATGACTTCCACCGCCGACATTATCGACGAGCTGCACGGGGCGTTCACCGGCGATGACGCGAGCGACTTCCATTATCTGAGAAAGCTAGGCTAGCGCCATGAGAAGCCGGCTTTCCATGGCATACGACGAATCGGGGCGCGCCGCGCGGTGTCGCGTCGTGACGGCGCTGCTCGCCGTTGCCCTCATCGTGCTCGTCGGGGCCAACCTGTGCATCGGGAGCGTGCTCGTGCCAGCAGACCACATCCCCGGCATCCTTTCGGGCGGCGCGGCCAATTCCATGGAAAGCCAGGTCATCTGGGAGATTCGCCTGCCGCGCGTGCTTTCAGCCGTGCTTCTCGGCGGGGCACTTTCGCTTTCCGGGTTCCTACTGCAGACGTTTTTCAACAACCCCATCGCCGACCCGTTCATCTTGGGCGTCTCCTCGGGCGCAAAGTTCGTCGTCGCGCTTACGATGATCGTACTTCTGGGCGCGAACCAGGCCATGACCTCGCCGGCCATGGTGGCCGCAGCGTTTCTGGGCTCGCTTATCACCATCGGCTTCGTGCTCCTCATCGCACGGCGCATAAGTTCCATGGCCATGCTCATCGTGGCGGGCGTCATGGTGGGATACATCTGCTCGGCGGCGACGAACTTCCTCATCGCCTTCGCCGATGACCAGTCCATCGTAAACCTGCACAACTGGTCTTTGGGTAGTTTCTCGGGTTCGAGCTGGGACGACGTCGCGGTCATCGCGGTCGTGGTGATCACCGTGAGCGCATGCGTATTCGCGATATCGAAGCCCCTTTCCGCCTTCCAGCTGGGAGAAGCCTACGCGAAAAGCGTCGGCGTGAACGTCGCACGCTTCCGCGTGGTGCTCGTCCTTCTAGCGAGCATGCTCTCCGCCTGCGTGACCGCGTTCGCTGGTCCGGTGTCGTTCGTAGGCATCGCGGTTCCACATCTCGTGAAGTCGGCGCTGAAGTCGTCGAAGCCCATCAGCGTGATTCCTGCGTGCTTCTTGGGAGGCGCCATCTTCTGCGCGGGCTGCGATTTGATCGCGCGCACGCTGTTCTCTCCCGTCGAGCTTTCCATCAGCGCCGTCACCGCCATCTTCGGCGCGCCGGTGGTTATCGCGCTCATGCTGAAGAAGCGGGTGAGGTAGATGGGGGAATTCATGCCGCGGCCCAAAACGCTCCGAGCGGAGTCGAACCTCGAAACCCCGGTCGAAACGCAGGCTGACGGAGCGCCGCTTTTCCGCATAAGTGACCTGTCGGCGGGCTACGACAAGAAGGTCGTAGTCGAAGGCGTCGATCTGGAGGTTCGCACGGGCGACGTCGTGGCGCTCATCGGGCCGAACGGCTCGGGCAAGTCGACCATCTTGAAAACCATCACACGCCATCTGGCACCGCTTGCCGGCGCGGTCGAGCTCGACGGGCGGGAGATTTCCCGATGGAAGACGGCGGAGTTCGCAAGGAACCTTGCCGTTATGCTGACAGATCGCCCCCGGACCGAGCTCCTCACCTGCCGCGATATCGTGGAGGCGGGAAGGCATCCCTACACCGGGCGAATGGGCACACTCTCGCCCGACGACCATGGTCGGGTCGATGAGGCCATGAAAACCGCACATGTGGAAGAGCTCGCCGAGCGCGACTTCATGCAGATAAGCGACGGGCAACGCCAGCGCGTCATGCTCGCACGCGCCATCGCGCAGGATCCGCGTGTGCTCGTGCTCGACGAGCCCACGTCGTATCTCGATATCCGCTACCAGATCGACCTGCTGCGAATACTTCGCCACCTTGCGAAATCGCGGAATGTTGCTGTCATCATGTCCATCCACGAACTCGAGCTCGCGCAGAAAAGCGCCGACAAGGTGATTTGCGTGAAGGACGGCCGGGTCTTCCGCGCCGGCGCACCCGAGGACATATTCACGCGCGAGACGATTGGCGAGCTCTACGGCCTTCAACATGGCACCTTCAACGAGCGCTTCGGCAGCGTGGAAATTGGGCGCCCACACGGCGATGCGCACACGTTCGTCATCGCCGGCGCAGGTACGGGGTCAGCTGTGTTTCGCCAGCTCATCCGGCAGGGCAAGGCGTTCTACGCGGGCATTCTGCACGAAGGGGACATCGACTGCGAGCTCGCGCGCGACCTGGCGACGGAATGCGTGGCCGAGCGCGCCTTCGAGCCGATCGGGGATAAAACCATAGCCCGCGCCAAAGAGCTCCTCGTCCACTGCGCGCGCCTTATCGTGTGCCCCGCCGCCTTCGGCACCATAAACGCCCGCAACGCAGAGCTCGTCGAGTTCGCACGCTCGCACGGTATCGAGGTCATGCGAGCGTGCGAAGGCGCATCGGAGGATTCCCAATTGGAGTGGAAAGGATAAACTGGACTTTCTTTTAAGAATCCTCAGGCTACAGCTCCTACGCCGGCGAGGTCTACAAGGCGCCGGAGAACCTCGTGAACAGGAATTTCCACGCCGACGAGCCCAACCTGCTGTGGCTCACCGACATCACCGAGTTCAGACTCCCGGGCGGCGAGAAGGTCTACCTGAGCCCGGTCATCGACTGCTTCGGCGGGATGTTCGTCGCCTGGTCGATCGGGCTGCACCCCGACAAGCGCCTCACGAACTCGAGCCTGTGCCTAATCCAAGCGAGATTCCAGACTCGACAGGCCATTGAGAGTCAGGTCGTTGGCGACCTCCGAGACACGCTCGATAGGAACCGAACCATCAGACAGCGCCCACGTGCGATAGATACCGATAATACCTGACAGCAAAAACGCCAGATAGTAATCGAACATCTCGTCCTTGAGGCCGTGGGGCAGCAAGTCGCGCTCGGCAATCTCATGCTCGAGCGGCACGCGCAAACGCGTCATAAAATCGTCGAGCGGGATGTTTTCAATCAGCTGGCGATTGAGCACGAGGTTATTGCAAAGTGCCTCGTTGATGGTCTTAAAGAAGGTAGCCGCCGCTCCAAGGGCGCGCTCGTTGGGGTCACTGCCCATAGTGGAAAGCGTCTTTTCGACCGAGTCGACGATCATCTCGACCACATCGGCGGCGATGGCATCGAGCAGGCCGTCGACCGTGCCAAAGTGCACGTAGAAGGTTTTACGGTCGACATTGGCCTCGCGCGCGATGGCACTCACCGTAATGTCTGCCAGCGGCTTTTCCATGAGCAAGCGCTCAAAAGCGGAAAGGATGGCATTGCGGCTGCGAACGATACGGCGATCAATACGCGGTTTACTGGCGGTCATGGGTGTGTCCCTTCGATATGCGAGCATTCATCAACAGATGAGAGATAATCTACGTAAGAGGATTATCCCCCATACAGCTCAAATATGCCCCGCATCATGAAGAACGCACGACTGCCCTACCGCGACTTAGGGTGCTTCTTCTTATTGAGCGCCGACGGAGATACGCGGATACCGTCGCCCGTCTGGCGCACATAGGCTTTATGAGCCGGCTTAGCGGTCCCAGAAGCCTTCTGAGCGTGCTTCCTGGAATCAACGGTAACAGCATTCGTGGGGTGCGGCTTAGTGGGCGCAGAGGGCGTCTGAGGCTCGCGGCCGAGCTTGCGCATCACGCGATCCCAGCGCGCATGGATGCTCTCGTTGTGGGCGCTCTTAAGGCCCAGCAGAGGCGCAGCCAAAATGGTCGGCGCGATAAACGTAATGAGACGCCACAGCAGATAGCCGGCGGTCGAAGCCGACCCAAAGAAATGACCCAAGAACAAAGCAAAGCCGCCCTCAGCGCCACCAGTTCCACCGGGCAAGGGAACCGCAGAGCTCAGCAGCTGGACAAAGGCGCTCGCGGCCATGACCGAGAAAAAGTCGACCTCGTGGTGGCCAAAAGCAAGCATCAGGAAATACGGCACGAGGTAGAAAAACGCGAGCTGCAACATGGTGATGACCACCGTGAGCAGCATGGACGAAAAGTGGCCGGCTGAAAGCTTGAACTTCTCGGAGAAGGAGTAGATCTCGCCGTCGACAAACGTGCGCCATCCCTCGATCTTAGTGGCCGAGACACCTATGCGCTCGAGCCAATTGATGATGCAATGGGCGACGCGCGTGACGGTCTTAGGCATGAGCGCGACGGCGAAGATACCAAGCAAGATGCAGCAGTGGCCGCCAAAACTAAAGACGCACAGCAGCGTCATGTCGCCATAGCGCTCGGCAAAAAACGGCATGCGAGCAAGCAATAGGATAGCGCCCCAGGCAACAAGGCCAAACTGATACACGATAAAACGCGTGAACTGCGTGGCGCCGGCCTCGCCGACATTTTGGCCCGCTTTGGTCAGGCGGTAGATCTGGGCAGGCGTAGAGCCCATCATCATGGGTGTCAGATTACCAAAGAAGATGCCACTCGCCTCGACCGAAATGAGGTCGCGGATACCGACGGGCGAATTGGGGTCGAGCCAAACGGCAATCGCGTACGCCACGATACCAAAAAAGAGGTATAGAAACATGCAGAAGCATGCAGCGAGGAGCCAGGGCGCCTGGACGCTCGACATAGCAGCCCAGAACTGCCCCATCTGCCCGGTTACCACCAGATAGACGATATAACCCACCAGCACAACGCCGATAAAGATTGCGCCGCGGCGTGCGCTCTTATTGTCATCGCCGCCCGAGGCCTCAACCTCGACCTGGGGCTTAGACGTATGCTGAGAGGACTCCGTCATGAGACTCCTTCTAACAGTCAAAATATCTTGGATATTGTACCCGTAAGGGCCATAGGCAGAACGCAAAGCTCTGGTTCAAACGGGAATTGCAGACGGTTGTTTGAAAATAAAAACCCGGGCTTCCATAGGAAGTCCGGGTATCAGATGCGTGGTAGCCCGTACCAGATTCGAACTGGTGATCTCCGCCTTGAGAGGGCGGCGTCCTAAACCGCTAGACGAACGGGCCATAAGCCTCAGCAGAAAAGAAGTGGTAGCCCGTACCAGATTCGAACTGGTGATCTCCGCCTTGAGAGGGCGGCGTCCTAAACCGCTAGACGAACGGGCCACATGACATCTGCACTGCCGTGCTGCGAGGAAATATATTACGGGACAAAAAAGATCAGCGCAAGAAGAAATTCCAAATTGCCGAAAAAATTGTCGGCAGGTTATGGAACGCGCAGGTCAACTGGTTAGCTAGTTCAAGTTGAGATGAGCCAGGAGGGCTTCGCGGTTGTTGGGGATGTTGTCCTCGATCACGGCGTCGAGGGCGGCGTTGAGAAGCTGTCCCAGCTCCGGCCCCGGCTTGACGCCGGCGCGGATCAGGTCGCCACCATTGATGGCAAGCATCTTGAGTGTATAGGGCTCCCCCGCCTGCAGCAGATCGTGGGCGAGCGTACGCATCTCCTCGATCGTCTCGACGTAATAGAAGCACGAGGGCGCCTTGCCGAGCGTGTCGGCACGCTTAAGGTCCATGAGCTCGTCCATCAGACGCGGCGTATCGACACCCTCGCCCGAAAGCGCGCGCATCATATTGAGCAGGCAGGAGCGCTCGGGGCGCAGCGGCTTGTCATGGTATTTGATCAGCAGGCACACATCGCGCACCAAATCGTGCGAGAGCGCCAGGCGATCCATGATGACACGCGCCTTCTTGGCGCCGAGCTCGGGATGGCCGTAGAAGTGGCCGCTGCCGTCGTGATCGACCGTAAAGCACTCGGGTTTGGAAACGTCGTGCAAAAACGCCGCCCACATAAGGCTCGACGAGGGCGCGTCGCCGTCGCACAGCGCCAGCTCCCCTGCCACCGTCAGCACGCGGGCGATATGCTCGTAGACGTTAAACGCATGATAGACGCTGCGTTGATCAAACCCGCGAGCGGACGCGAGCTCGGGCACGGCGGCGCAAACAAGCTCGGGGTAGCGCAGCATCGCGTCTCCCCCATGGCCGGTCGAAAGAATGCCCTCGAGCTCAATGCCCACGCGCTCGCGCGCCACAGCATCGAGCAGCGGCGCGCACTCGGCAAGCGCCTGTTTAGTCTTAGGCTCGATCATAAAATCCAGACGGCAGGCAAAACGCACCGCGCGCAGCATGCGAAGCGCGTCCTCGTTAAAACGACGCTTGGGATCTCCAACGGCGCGGATGAGCTTGCGGTCTAGGTCGCCCTGACCATCGTAGCGGTCGACAAGACCACGCTCGGGATGCCAGGCCATAGCGTTAACGGTAAAGTCACGACGCGCCAGATCGTCCTCAAGCGACGCCGCACGCTCCACACTCTGGGGATGGCGGCCGTCGGTGTAAAAGCCGTCTAGGCGGTAGGTGGTGACCTCAATGCGCTCATCATCGCAAATAGCCGTGATGCCGCCAAATTTTATGCCCGACTCAACCACGGCAATATCAGCCGCTTCGAGCGCCTCTTTGGACTCCTGCCACAGGCCGCTGCAGCACATGTCAACATCGTGGCTGGGGCGTCCCATCAGGGCATCACGTACCCAACCGCCCACGTACCAAGCCTCAAGACCTGCTGCCTCAAGCGCACGCAGGACACGGATAGAGGCATCGGTCGGCTGCGTACCGTTGAGCGAAACATTGCACATGCCTATGGCCTCCTGCGACTATCAAATTGGCTATCGATTGCGTCTGCAAGAAGTCTAGCAAGAAACAGCCTCCACTGCACACGCAAGTCCGATAAACAAAAACGCATCCGTCCTGGTCTAAGACGGATGCGAAATAATTGAACTATTCAGGCAAGGTGCCGGAACTAGCAAACCTGACGGATTGCAATACCCTTCTGATACTCATCGACCTTGGCAAAATCGCCCAGACCCGGGCACTCGACCACGTTGGCGCCGGTGGCCATCGAGAGGCGCAGGGCATCCTCGACGCGCTCGGGGGCGTCGTGCCACACGGAAAGGAAGGCGGCCAGCGAGGAGTCGCCCGCGCAGACGGTCGACAGCAGCTTGACGTCGAAGGTGCGGTTGGCAAACCAGATGTGCTCGCCGTTGGAGAAGTACGCGCCGTCGCCGCCGAGCGTCAGCAGTACATTCTTAGCGCCCTTGGCGTGCAGCTCGGCCATGGCGCCCTTGACGGACTCGTCGTCGCCACCGCTCACCTTAATGCCAAAGATGTCGAGCAGCTCGTCGTCGTTAGGCTTAATGAGGAGCGGCTCCATAGCAATGAGGTCGGCCAACTGATGGCTCGAGATATCGAGCACGAACTCGGCGCCCTTCGCCTTCACGCGACGCAGGACCTCTGCCAGGAAGCCATCGGAGGTGTTGGGGGGCAGCGAGCCGCTGATAACCAGGCAGGTCATGTCATCGAGCGAATCGATAAGCTCAAACATCTCCTGCTCGTTGGCAGCGTTGATGGCGGCACCGGCATTGACCATGTTGTACTCGGTGTCGGGACCGGCGTTGAGGAACACGTTGACACGCGTGATGCCGTCAGTCCACACGGGCTTGACGGGCACGCCCAGGGCCTCGGCGCCCTTAACGATATACTCACCCGAGAAGCCGGCGAAGAAGCCCAGGATCGTGGTGTCGACGCCGTAGTGGTCGAGCGTAAACGAAACGTTGAGACCCTTGCCGTTGGGGGTGTAGACAGCGTTACGGGTGCGGGTAACGGTGTTGGCGGTCAGGCCATCGCAGGAGATGTTGTAGTCAATAGCGGGATTTGCAGTAAGCGTGTAAATCATGAATGTTCCTTTCACGAAGTAACGTGTTAATGAAAGTATATTCCACGCTTCGGCAAAAGGCTACAACAACTCGGTGAACGGTGTGGAAGCGATGAAGTACGGCAGGACACCTCTCCACCATGGCGGAACAAAAAAGGCGCCCCGGCCGAAACCGGAGCGCCGCATGCGCACGAATATGTCGCGTTTCGCTTACTTGCGATCGAGCTTGCGGACAGCAACGCGCTTGCTGTACTCGTCGACGTGACCAAAGTCGCCGATGCCGACGGACTCAGCAACGTTGGCGCCGGTGGCCATAGCGAGCTTCATGGCCTCCTCGACGTTGTCGCGATCCCTGTACCACTTGTGCAGGAACGCAGCGAGGGTGCAGTCGCCGGCGCAGACGGAAGAGACAAGCTTGATGTTGAACTCACGCTTGGCATACCAGATGTCCTCGCCGTTGGAGAAGTAAGCGTCACCGCGGCTACCACGGGTGAGCAGCACGTTCTGGACGCCGGCCTCGTGAGCCAGCTTCATGGCAACGCGGACCTCGTCGTCGGTGTCGACCGGCACGCCGAAGATAGCCTTCATCTCGTGATGGTTCGGCTTAATGAGCAGCGGCTTCTTGTGAGCGAGCTCCTTGAGCTTGTCGGAGGACAGGTCCAGGACGACGTCGGCGCCACGGGCCTGAGCGTGCTCCATGACCTGAGCCAGGAAGTCGGGCGTAGCTTTGGGAGGCACGGAGCCGGAGACGATCAGGCACTCAAGGTCGCCCGCGGTGTCCAGGATGTTGTAGAGCTCCTCCTGGTGCTGCGGCGTGATCGGAGCACCAGGGTTCAGGATGCCGTACTCGTGCTGGCCATCGTTGACGTAGGTGTTGATGCGCGTGATACCGTCGGTCCAGACCGGGCGGCAGAGGCAACCCAGGTTCATGACCTCCTCGACGATGAACTTGCCCGTGAAGCCGGCGAAGAAACCGAGCGCGACGGTGTCGACGCCCATCTTCTTAAAGGCGAAGGACACGTCGAGGCCCTTGCCGTTAGCCGTGTAGCTGGCCGAGCCGGTGCGGACGTTCTCGTCGGGCTCGAGCGGAGAGCTCGAAACCGTCATGTCGACAGCCGGGTTAGCGGTTAGCGTGTAGAACATTTACAGTACCCCCTGTATATGTGAGGGCCGCGTGGCCGGCCCATTCCAACCACGCGGTTACCTCTGATACCAAATTAGCGAGCTGCGGACTCGAGCAGTGCCTTGACCTCGGCAGCGGTGTTGCAGGCGAGCGCCTTCTCGGCGAGCTCGTCGCACTCGGCCTTGGTCCACTGGCTGATGGTCTTGCGGGCGCGCAGGATGGACGGAGCGCTCATCGAGAACTCCTCCAGGCCCCAGCTGATCAGCAGCGGCTCGAGCAACGGATCGGCAGCGGCCTCGCCGCACATACCGACCATGATGCCGGCCTTCACGCCGCTCTCGATGATGTTCTTGAGCGAGCGGAGCACGGCGGGATAGTAAACCTGGTACAGGTTGGAGATGGTGTCGTTGCCACGGTCGGCGCACATGGTGTAGCCGATCAGGTCGTTGGTGCCGATGGAGAAGAAGTCGGCGACCTCGGCCAGGCGGTCAGCGAGCAGCGAGGCTGCAGGCGTCTCGACCATGATGCCGACCTCGATGTTCTCGTTGAACTTGCGGCCCTCTTCGATCAGCTCGGTCTTGCACTGCTCGACGAGCTCCTTGACAGCCAAGACTTCCTCGACGCAGGTGACGAGCGGGATCATAATCTTGACGTCACCGAAGGCGCTGGCGCGCAGCAGGGCGCGGAGCTGGACCTTGTACTGGTCGGGGTTGGCCAGGCAGTAACGCACGGCGCGGAAGCCCATGAAGGGGTTCTCTTCCTTGACCATGTGCAGGTACGGAATCTCCTTGTCGCCACCCACATCGAGCGTGCGGATGATGACCGGAGCGCCCTTGAGCGCGCTGGCGACCTTACGGTAGGCGTTGAACTGCTCCTCCTCGGAAGGAAGCTCAGCAGAGTCCATGAACAGGAACTCGGAACGGAACAGGCCGATAGCCTCGGCATCGTGATCGAGCGCGTTGGGCACGTCATCGGGGTTGCCGATGTTGCAGGCAATGATCTTCTTGATGCCGTCGGCAGTCACGGACGGCTTGCCGCGGAAGGCCTCGAGAGCCGCCTTCTCGGCAGCGAAAGCCTCGGCCTTGGCAGTGTAAGCGGCGAGCGTCTCCTCATCGGGATCGGCCTCGACGATACCCTTGCCACCGTCGACGACAACGGTCATGCCGTTGCGCAGTGCGGTGCAGCTGTTGGAAACCGAAAGGACAGCCGGGATCTCGAGGGCGCGCGCAATGATTGCGGAGTGCGACGTGCGGCCACCAGTCTCGGTGACGATACCGGCAACGTGGGCCTTATCGATCGTGGCGGTCATGGACGGCGTGAGGTCGTGCACGACAACGACGGTGTTCTCGGGCAGGACGGAGAGGTCGACGACCTCCTTGCCCAGCAGCTCGGCCAGAATACCGGTGCGGATGTCGGCGATGTCGGCCGCGCGCAGACGGAACATCTCGTCGTCCATGGACAGGAACATGTTCTCGAACATGGTCGAGGTGTCCATGAGCGCCTGCTCGGCGCAGGTGCCGCCGTCAATGGCGGCGTTGATGGCGTCGGTCATGCCCGGATCCTGAGCTAGGACAATGTGTCCGCTCATGATCTCGGCCTCGGCCTCGCCCACCGTCTCCTTCATGTGGTCGGCCTGAGCCTGGGTCTTCTCGCAGAAGACCGAAAGAGCGGTCTGATAGCGCTCCTTCTCTGCTGCCGAATCAGCAACCTCGTGCGGCTCAAACGTCAAGTCGGGATCGACGGCGACCATAACGGTGCCGATTCCGATGCCCTCGGATGCGTTGACTCCCTGATACATTCCCATTCCTCTCTCCGTGCCATGTGATAAAGCGTTTTGCCATATCCATGACAAAAGAGCGCAGCTACCTTGATACAGGTCACTGCGCCCCCAAGTATGAACTTAATTGTTCAACATGCGACCCGTTTGAGTTCTACTCGCCAAGACCGCTCTTAATGAGCTCGATGGCAGCAGCCAGAGCCTCGGCCTCGTCGGCACCGTCGCACTTGACCTCGACCTCGGTACCGCAAGGGATACCAGCAGCCATGAGGGCCATCGGAGACTTGCCGTTGACCTCCTTCTCGGGGGTGACGACCGTCACATCGCAAGCGTACTTGCCCATGGTGGAGGCGAACAGACCAGCCGGACGCATGTGCAGACCCTGAGGATTAACGAGGGTAGCCTTCTCAGAAACCATAGTTGACTCCTTTTTTGTGTTTAACCCCTGTCATGCATGTGGCAGGAGTCAGATTCACGACGTTGTTTATATTAACTCACATCAAACGGTTTTTCATTGTGTTTCGCACGAATTGTTGGACAGATGTCGTTCGCTGTCCGCTCGCCTGCCGGGCGGGGCGGTAAAGTTTGCTGCTCTACAGTCCTGCGCAAGACGGAAAGCACATTAAGTGCTTTCCTTTGCGTGCGGAACTCGCGACAAACTTAACCGCCCCGCCCGGCAGGCGAGCTGCGGGAACTAGGTTGGTCCAAGAAATATCGTGCGAAAGGAATTCTGGCTGAATTATTGTTTGCGTGGGTGATTCAGTCGATGAGGGCTATTTATGCCCTGTTGGGGACTAAGGAGTGTCCCGGGGTGCCGGCAGGAAAGGAACGTCCCTGAGTGCCGGGTGGTATGAAAAAAGGCGAGGACCCGTAGGGAGTCCTCGCCTTTGTTACAGGGGGCGATGTTATTCGCGTACTGCGGAATTAGACCAGGCGGGCGTTGATCGTCTTGGCGATCTCGGCGGCGTCGGTGGAACCCTTGACGGTGGCACGGAAGTCCTCGTCCATGAGCGCCTCGGCGACCTTGGACAGGATCTTGAGGTGCGTGGTGCCAGCCTGTGCACCAGGGATGAGCAGAGCGATGGCCACGTTGACGGGAGCGCCGTCCATGGTATCCCAACCGGTCACGCCGGACTCGTCCTTAACGACGATGACGGCAGCCTCGGTAATGGCGTCGGACTTGGCATGCGGGATGGCGAAGCCCTCCATCATGCCCGTGGTGCCCTCGGCCTCGCGGGCCAGGAAGGCGTTCATCACGGCGTCGGCGTCGCTGGCGATACCGGCCTTGACAGCCTGGTTGGAAACGAAGCTCAGAGCCTCGTCACGAGAAGCGAAGTCCTCGGCGACAAAGACATTCTCAACCTTCACGAAGTCGGCAGCCTCGGCCTTAGGGGCCTCAACGGCAGCGGCCTTGGGGGCCTCAACCGGCTTGGCTACAGGAGCGGCCTTCTGATTCTTCTCGAAGTCGTACTTCTTGAAGGCCACGAACAGGATGCCACCGACCACAGCGCCGATGAGGATCGCGAGGACCCACAGCGGACCGTTCTCGACAACGGGCAGGACCAGGAAGCCACCGTGAGGCGCCGGATCGTGAACGTTGAACATAATGGTCAGGATCGAAGCGATAGAGGAACCGAGCATCATGATGGGCATGACCGGCCAGATGTTCTTGGTCATAAACGGAATGGCGCCCTCGGTGATGTGGGTGCAACCAAGAATGAGGTTGACGATACCGGCGTCGTGATCCTCCTGGCTGAAGTACTTCTTGCCGACAACGACAGCGAAGGTGGTGATCAGCGGCGGAACAATGCAGGCGGCAGAGACGGCAGCCATGAAGTTGGTGCCAAAGTTGTAGGTATCGGTGCCAACGCCGGCAGCCAGTGCCTCGGTGAGCATAGCAGTACCAGTGACGTAAGCAGCCTTGTTGACCGGGCCACCCATGTCAAAGGCGCACATGCAGCCGATGGCAAGACCCAGGACAACGGCGCCAGAGGCGGACAGGCCCTTGAGGAAATCCATCATGGCGGTATTGATGGCAGCCATGGGGCCCGAAATGCCGAGCATGACCAGGCCGACGATAGCCGTCGAGAACAGCGGGTACAGGAAGATAGCCTTGAGGCCGTCCAGGTTCTTGGGCAGACCGGCAAAGACCTTCTCGAGCAGCAGGATGACATAGCCAGCGAGGAAGCCGCCGACGATGCCGCCCAGGAAGCCGAAGCCCACGCCGGCGCCACCGGCGTCGATCATGCCGGTCTCGGCGTTAACAGGCAGGCCCTGAATGGCGATCATACCGGCAACAAAACCAGGGACGAGCGCCGGGCGCTTACCGATAGACTCGGCGATGTAGGCGGAAAGCACGGGAACCATGAGGTTCATGGCGATGCCGCCGATGATCTTCAGCATAGCGGCGAAGGTGTTGTAGTCGGCAGCCGTCGAATCGAAGGACGTAATGCCCCACAGGAACGAGACGGCGGTCAGGACACCACCGGCAACGACGAAGACCAGCATATGGCTGACGCCGTTCATAAGGTGCTTGTAGATGACGTGACCGATGGACTCCTTCTCCTCGGCCTCGTCCTCGACATCGGCAGCGGCTGCAACCGTGTTGTCGCCCTTGGCGGCGAGCGCGCGGTCAATCAGCTTACCGGCGGCCTCAACGGACAGGGCCTTGGAAACACCAACGGAAACCATGGGCTTGCCGGCGAAACGCTCAGCCTGGACATCCTTATCGGCTGCGACGACGACGGCCTTGGCACCGGCGATCTCGCTCTTGGTGAGCTCGTTCTCGACACCGACCTGGCCATGGGTCTCGACCTTAATAGTCAGACCTCGCTCGGCAGCTGCCTTCTCCAGCGCCTCCTTCGCCATGAAGGTGTGCGCAATGCCGGTCGGGCAACCGGTGGCGGCGATGATGTCAAACTTAGCCATGTGTCCCTCCTTTTTAAGTTTTGCGCCCGCAGGCGCTCCCCTACACGCGCGTCCTTGCGCGCTTTTCCACAACTGAAAGATACCAACCTACCGTCCGCGTGAGAAGAGACAAGGCGCAATTCTCCGGTGAAAGGTTCTTTCATAACCGTAAACGGTAGGTGAAAGTTTACCATCAACACTTGAAACGGCAAGGTGTATCTTGTAATTGAAAATCCCCCTATACTATGACATTACAAAACGAGTCCGATTTTCATGCCAACCAGGAGCCATCCATGACCGATAGTAGCAAGAGCGCACTTTCCCTCATTAGTACCCATCAGGGATACAGCGAGTCCGAGCAGCGTATTGTCGACTATATATTGGAGCACCAGTCCGAGGCGCCACGCCTCACGGCGGCTCAGCTCTCGCGCGCCGCCGCCACGTCCGAGGCGACCGTTTCGCGCTTCTGCCGCAAGCTTGGCTTTGGCAGCTTCCGCAGCTTTCAGTTTTCGTTGGCGAGGGATTTGGAAAGCCAGCGCAACGAGGGCCTGACTGACGAAGTCTCGCTCGACAATATGGAGCAGAGCCTTAAGAACATCCTGGCTGCCAAGGTGAGCGAGCTTAATGCGACCATCGACGGGATCGACCACGATACGTTGGCGGCTGTTGTGCATGTCCTTAAGCATGCAGGGGTTATTGAGTTTGCGGCTGTGGGAAATACGAACGCGGTCGCGCTCGATGCGACGTTTAAGTTTTCGCAGCTGGGCCTGCGCTGCATGGCGAGCACCATTAGCGAGACATCAATCGGCTTTGCGCTCACGTTGCGCCCGGGTGACGTCATCGTGCTCATCTCAAACTCCGGCAAGTCGCGCCGACTGAATCGCATGGCAAAAGCAGCTCGCGACTGCGGCGCAACCGTAGTCGTCATCAGCAGCGACAGCAAGTCTCCGCTTGCACGCCTGGCCGACTACACCTTTAATACCGTAAACCACGAGGCGCTGCTCACCACAGGCGACTTTGCGTTCTCCAAGATCAGCGCCACGATGATCATCGAAGTTATCTACAACTTCCTGCTGCCCGAGATTGAAGACGCTCGTGAACATATCAGCTACTACGAGGAGCTCATCCAGCCGGACAAGGTCGTTGAGTAAAACGCGTAGTGGGACAAAAATTTCAGTCTATTTTGTCCCACCAACACCGCTGATACGACCTAGCCTCGAACTTCTTCGAGCATCTGCTTTGCGTGGGCCAAGCTTGCCTCGGACTGATCGCCGCTGAGCATGCGGGCGATCTCGGCGGTACGCGCTTCGCCGGTTACCTCGTCCAAATGCGTCTGGGGAACATCGCCCGGCTCCTTGCTGACAACATAATGCTTGTCGGCCATGACGGCGACTTGCGCCAAGTGGGTTACGACAATCACCTGATGCGAAGCGGAGAGATCTGCCAGCACGCCCGCGAGTGCACGCGCCGTGGAGCCGCCGACACCGGCATCGACCTCGTCAAATACCAGTGTATCGACGCCGTCAGCATTACCCAAGACCACCTTGCTCGCGAGCATAACGCGGCTGAGCTCGCCGCCCGACGCAATTCGGCGCAGGGGACGCGGCGTCAAGCCGGCACCGCTGCGATACAAAAGCTCGTAACTCGAAGGACCCGCCGGCGTCCACTCAGCGCGCGGAAGATCATGCGACTCCCAAACGAGCTCGGCACCGCCCATCTCCAAGCGTGCCATCTGACGACCGACCTCGTGGCAGAAGCGCGGGGCCGCCGTATTGCGAGCGCGCTTAAGCGCCTTGGCAGCGGCAAACAACTCGCGCTCAGCAGCACCAAGTGATTCACGCGCCTTTTTGATCTGTTCATCGCCATCATCGACCAGGGACAGCAGCTCTTGCGAGCGATCGCGCATGGCAAAAACATCGTCCATGGTGGGACCCCACTGACGCAACAGGCCCTTGAGGTCGGAATACCGCTCACGCATGCGAGCGAGCTCGCGCGGGTCGAAGGCGACGCCATCGCGATAGGCACGAAGCTCGTTCGCGCTATCCTCAAGGGAGATGCAGGCATCCGAAAGCGCATCGGCAATGTCGCCCAGTTTGCGATCGACGGTAGCCATACGGGAAAGCTCTGCCACGGCGCTGTTCACGGCATCGAGCGCTCCACCTTCGGCGGCAAGCGATGCATGGGCATCGTTAGCTGTGGCAACCAGTACCTCGGCATGTTCGGAGCGCGGCAGCAGTTCCTCGAGTTCCTCATACTCGCCCGGCTTGGGGTCGACCTCGCCGATGCGCTCCAGGGCGAAGCGAGCCTCCTCGACACGGCTCCCCTGCGCACGCGAGGCTTCCTCCACACGGCGAAGCTCCTTGGCGGCGTCACGCGAAGCCTTAAAACAGGCGCGATACTTCTCGAGTGCCTCAAGCGCTGCGCGCCCAGCCCAGGCATCGACCATGGCAACATGATGCGCCGGATCGAGAAGGCGCTGGTGCTCATGCTGGCCGCACAGATCCATCATCACGCCGACGCGCTCGGAAAGCTCGCGCACGCTGGCGATGCGGCCATCGATCCTGACGCGACTGCGGCCTTCGGCAGAAAGGCTGCGCTGCACGGTGAAACCCTCCGAGTCGTGCGGGCCATCGAACAAGCGCGCCTCGACGCTGGCAAGCTCCTCTCCCTCGCGCACCGTCGACGAATCTGCACGCTCGCCCAATATGAGCTTGAGCGCCGAAAGCAGAGCGGTCTTACCGGCACCGGTCTCGCCGGTCAGGACAGTCAGGCCGGCACTCGGCACCAGCGTCGCCTCACGAATGAGTGCAATGTTAGAAACCTGCAGCTCATCGATCATGACGCACTCCGTAGAACACGCGGCTCACCGAGTTATAGAAGCTCTCGGGGCCGTAATCCAGCAGCAGCACATCGCCGGGACCGCGACGCACGGCCACGCTCTCGACGGTACCATCACAGGTAATAAACTGTCCGTCGATGGCAATCGCCGGCACGCTCGGGCGATCATCGGACATAAAGATCTCGACGACATCACTCGGCGAGGTCAAAAAAGCGCGAGCCTGAATGGTATGCGGGGCGATGGGCACACAGACCATACCCGTGTAATCGGGGCTGACAATGGGGCCGCCGGCGGAAAGCGCGTAGCCGGTAGAGCCGGTCGCCGTCGAAACGACGACACCGTCGCCGCGCAGGCGGTCGATATGATGGCCGGACACCGTGATGTCAAACTCAACCATATCGGACAGGGGGCCGCGCGTAAGCGCCATGTCGTTGAGGGCAAACGTGCGAACGACATCCTTCGTGCCGTCTTCGCGCACCGAAACGATATCGGCGGCGATGGTGGCGCGGCGGCTCACGTGGAGCTCGCCGGACAGGGCATCGCTCACAACCTGCAAAATGTCGCGCTCCTCGGGACTCGCGGCCGTCAAAAAGCCCAGGTGACCATAGGAAAGACCAAGGATAGGAATCTCGCGATGGTTGAGGATGCGGGCAGCGCGCAGCAGCGTACCGTCGCCGCCGAGCGTAATGACCAGATCGGAGCCGTCAATATCAGGCGTGCTTTGAATCTTCGATCGCTGGTCGGCAGCCCATGCGACCTCATAGCCCTGGCGCGTCAGCCAAAGCTCGAGCATCAGGCCGCTCTCGACCGCCTCTTGCTTGTAGTAATTGGGAACCAGAAAGACCTTCATAGCGTTGCAGCTTTCTCGCTCAAAACCGATACCTGGGATTGCAGCTCATCGTCGGTGCGTTCGCCAGGGGCAAACCTTGTGCCGTACAGGAAAAACTCAACGTTGCCCTTAGCGCCATGGATGGGCGACACGCACACGTCAAGCGGGAACAGACCCTTGGCGGCAAAAAGCTCAATCGCCGCCATGAGCGTATCGCGGCGGACGGCGGAGTCGGTCACGATACCGCCGTCGCCCACCAGCGCAGCCGGCGCCTCAAACTGGGGCTTTACGAGTGTGCAGAACGAACCCGAAGGCTTCAGGCACGCCAGCACGGCGTCGATGATATTCGCGATGCTGGTAAACGAGACATCACATACAGCCAGGTCGATGGCACCGGCATAGCCAAGCTCAGGCAGCTGCGTCACGTTTGTGCGCTCATGCAGCGTCACGCGATCGTCCTGACGCAACGACCAATCAAACTGGGCGCGACCCACGTCCACCGAAACAACGGTCGCAGCTCCGCGCTTGAGCAGGCAATCGGTAAAGCCGCCGGTAGAGCAGCCCACATCCAGGCAGGCAAGGCCCGTCGGGTCGATATAAAACGCATCGAGCGCACCCTCGAGCTTAAGGCCGCCGCGCCCAACGTACGGAATGCGCCCCTTCACGTGCAGAGGCAAGCCCGGGGTCACCTTAAGGCCAGGCGAAGTCAAACGCTCGCCGCCGCTCGAGACCAAGCCGGCCATAAGAGTGCGAAGGGCATCCGCGCGATCGGCGCAGATGCCCTGTGAAATCAGTTCGTCATCGAGACGCACGCGTTTCATGAATGCCATCAACCATTCGTATCCGGAGATGCGGCTAGCTATCCTGGGATTCGTTTGCCGCATCCTCATCGTATTCCTGCTCGAGCTTATCGGCCTCACGCGGCGTCAGCTCAAACTTGTCGACCATATCGACCGCGCGGGAGCCCAGCTCAATCGCTTCGTCAAACAGATCGAGTGAACGCTCCAAGGAAGTATCCTTGGAGCGAACGGTAGCGATAATCTGGTCCAGACGGTCCGAGATCTCGTCAAAGTTGCGGACAGAACCCTCTGGCATGGCTACTCCTCGACGGAGTCGGCCTCGACGGCCTCAGCAGCGTCCACATCCTCGGCAAGTACACCGGCGGTAGCCTGAGCGACAGCGACCTTGGCGGCAGCCTCAGCAGCCTGGGCCTCCTCGCGAGCGCGATCCTCGGCCAGCAGTTCCTGGTACAGGTCCTCGCCCGGCAACTCCTCGCTGCGCGCGATCTTGCCCAGCACGCCGTTGACGAACGACGCGGACTGGTCGGTGCCATAGGCCTTGGCAAGTTCGACGGCCTCGTTGATCACGATAGCGTCCGAGACCTCTTCGTCGGTGAGGAAGCGCATCTCGTAGACGGCGATACGCAGCAGATTGCGGTCGGCGCCGGGCATGCGCATAAGATCCCAGTTCTTGGCGACGGCGCGCAGGGCACAGTCGATGCGATCGATATGCTCGTAAGCACCGCGGCACAGCTCCAGCGCATAGGGGTCGAGGGGGCCCTTCGAGATCAGGAAATCGCCCTCGAGGACGTGCTCGAGCGGGCTGTCCGTGGCCTCGGCCTGGAACAGCAGCTGCAGCGCCTGACTGCGGGCAAGCGTACGCCCGCGATAAACCTTAAGGCTCAAAGGTTACTCCTTGGGGAAAACGAGGCCGTCGATGCAAACGTCAACGCGCTCGACCTCAACGCCCACCTGGGCATCGATGGCAGCGACCACGGCAGCGCGAACGGCCTCGGCGAGTTTCTTGAACGGATAGCCAAAGAACACCACAACGCGCACGGTGAGTGCGAGCTTGTCGCCGACGACCTCGGTCTCGACCGCCGGCTCGGAAGCCGGGGCCTTGGACGAGAGCATCATGGAGACAAGGTTGGTGGCAAGGTCCTTGACGCCAACGGAGGCGATGCCCTCGACATCGGACACGGCGCGCGAGACGATGGCGGTCAGAACATCGGGCGAAATGCCGATGCCGTCAATCTTGATTTCCTGGGGCATGAGTCCTCCTAGAAGAGTTGGTTGCTAGACGCGGGAGACGAACTTGCCGTCGCGGGTGTCAACCTTGATGACCTCGCCCTCGTTGAGGTACATGGGGACCTGGATGACAGCGCCGGTGTCGATCGTGGCCGGCTTGGTGGAACCCTGGACGGTGTCGCCCTTAAAGCCCGGGTCGGTCTGGACGATGGTGGTCTCGATGAACATCGGCGGAGTCACGCCCATGAGCTCATCGTCGGCGAAGAGCAGCTGGCAGATGTCGTTCTCGCGCAGCCACTTGGAGTTCTCGCCCACCATGTCCTCGGGAACGGGAACCTGCTCATAGGATTCGTTGTCCATGAAGATGTAGTCGGTGCCATCGTTGTAGAGGTACTGGAACTCACGGGTGGTGAGCATGACGCTCTCGAACTTGGTGCCGGCGTTGCAGGTGTTCTCGACGACGCGGCCGCTCTTGATGTCGCGGGTCTTGTAGCGCACAAACGCGCCGCCCTTGCCCGGCTTGACATGCTGGAACTCGACGATGGTGTAGACCTTGTCCTTAATGCGGAGACCGAGGCCGTTCTTGAAGTCGGCGGTAGAAATGGTAGGCATAGCGACCTTTCTTGTTATGGGCAGAACGCACAAGCGTCCAAATTACATACGAGCGAAATTATACACTTGCAGACGGCGCCTGCAGCGAGCGCATAAAAAGAGAACGCGGGGCGTCCGAATTACTCCGGAGGCCCCGCCCCAAACTATCTACCGAAGTAGACTAGCAATCGATGACGTGAAGGTCATGCGGCGTCTTGGTGAAGGGCTCGTAGCCGTTCTCGGTGACCACGCCGTAGTCCTCCAGGCGCACGCCGCCCACGCCGGGCAGGTAGACGCCGGGCTCCATGGTGATAACCGAGCCGACCTCGATGATATTCTTGCTGCGGTTGAAGTTGGGCAGCTCGTGGATGTCAATGCCCACGCCGTGGCCCAGACCATGGTTGTAGTAATCGCCATAGCCGGCATCGCCAATGATCTTCTTGGAAAGCTTGAAAATGTCGTTGCCCTCGACGCCCGGATGAATGGCGGCGACGCACTCCTCGTGCGCACGGCGCACGAGCGCGTACAAGTCGAGCTGCTCCTGCGTGGGCTCGCCCATCACGACGGTACGAGTCATGTCGGAGCGGTAGTCGCAATAGCCCGCGCCATAATCCATGAGAACGAAGTCGCCCTTCTCGATCACGCGGTCGCTCGGGACGGCATGCGGGTTGGCGGTGTTGGGGCCGCTCGCCACGATGGAGCCGAAGGCCAGGCTGTCGGCGCCGTTGGCGAACATAAAGTTCTCGAGCTCGTTGCGAACCTGCTTCTCGGTCATACCGGGCTTAATATAGCCGAGCATGTGCTGGAAGGCGGCGTCGGTAATCGACTGCGCATGGCGCATGAGCTCGATCTCCTCGGCGTCCTTGATGGCGCGCATCTTGCGAATGTCGTCATGCATCAGCGGCAGCATGCAGGCGACGGAACGATCCTCCAAGCCACGCTGGATACCCTGGTAGAAGTTGATCTGCATGTCGTCCTCGACAGCGCAGACACGGCACTTGTTAGCCGCGATCTTGCCGGCGACCCAACCGGGGATGGTGCCCTCGTCCATGTCGTAGACCCAGGGGCTGCCGGCGGACGTGTTCTCCTCAAAGCTGTTGAGATAGCGTGAGTCGGTATGGAACAGGCACTGGTCGGCCGTAATAAATGCAGCGTGCGGGAACTCGAAGGTGTAGTCGAAGACGCCCTTCACGCCCGTGAGCCAACGAAGGTTGGCCTCGTCGCGCACGACGATAGCGTCGTAGCCGCGCTCAGCCATCAGGGCACGGACACGCTCGATACGACCGGCAGGACCGGCAGCAAACTCAGACATGCAGATTCCTTTCTTATTGTCCTCATAAAAGCGGGACGGGCCTCGATCGAAAGATGGAATCGCGCGCGATTCGCAACCGATTGGAAACCCGCCCCTCAACATGATACGAAAGACGATGTATGTCAATAAATCCTAGAGAAGTTCTTTGCGAGAAGCCAAGTATGCGTGAGCATGGCGGTCGAGAACCTCGTCCTCAACGCTCGTTAGACGAATGGCGCCGAGCGCCGCGGGCAGCGGCAACATGCTACGGTTCGAGCGCGCAAACTGCTGCCTGCGGAACTTCTCGATAAACGCGGTAGGATCCAGGTCGAAGGCAAGTTCATCGATGCCAAAGTCCTCCAGGCAGTCATCGACATCAAACACATAGTCGATATCGAAGTCGCAGGCATCATGTGCTAGGCGCGCCTCAAAGCGCATGCCCTCGGACAGCAGCTGGTAGGCAGGAACCTGCGCCGCGGCTTTGCCCAGGCAGACGCGCAGAGTACGCTCCCCTGTCTTGCCAAAATCGAGCGCATGGCGGGCGCTCGGGTTCGTGGCCATCAGTACGTCCTTACGGGCAGTCTGAGACCACTGAACGGCATTGACGAGCGCGACCTCCTCGCCCGCGAGAATCTCGGGGACGGTCTCAGTAAACTGATTCCAGCGGGACTTGCTGCTCGAAAGCATGGTGCCAACAAGTACCGCATAGCCGAGCTTGAGGTCCTCGGGGTCCGCCTCGCGAACAAGGTCGAGGTCGCACACGACCAAGCCCGGCTCGGGACGGAACGCGATAGCGGGAAGCGCATTCGTCGACGAGGCGACAAGCGGCTTCATGGTCGTCGCAACCGTGAGCATGGCGTCGAACGTCGTCGGCAGCAAGGCGCACTCGGTGCGACCGCACCACTGATTGGCACACCAACAAACGACCGAGCAGGTCGCCGTGTCACCGACAGCGACAACGAGATCGTCACAGGTAATGCCGTTAGCCGACAGGGCGCCAAAGACGGTATCGGCATCGGCCAGCGTAGCACCGGCAGGAGAAACCTCGAGGACGAGCAGCGACACGGCAAAACCGGCGTCGACCAGCGCATGCTCGACGACCTCGCCAAAACGCTCGGATGTAGCGTCGTTCCAAACCACCATCGCACGCTTAGGCTTGCCCACAGCCGAGGCAAACATGCGCGGCAGCTCCTCGAACGCGCCCAATCCGACGCGGACATCGACACTGCGGTTTTGGAAATTGATAAGTTGACGGCGAATCATAGCAGTCCACGCTCCAAAAGCATCTCGGCACAAAGGTAGGAAACGTCCTCGAAGGACTTGTTGCGAATATCAAGGGTAATATCGGCCGCCTGGCGATACAGCGGACGGCGATGCTCAAACAAGCGCGCAGCGTGCTCGGGCGAGCGGAAATCGGGCCGGGTATCGGAGCGACGAATCTGGCGCAACGAGTCCTCAAAGTCGCCTTCGAGGTACACGCATGTACCCATCTCGTGCATCAGCTCAATGTTCACCGGCGTCTCGACGATGCCGCCTCCGCACGATACCAGCAGGCTGCGCTCGCTTTGAAGCGAACGGAGTGCCGAGGTCTCGAGCTCGCGAAAACGATCCTCGCCCTCGGTCTCAAATATCTCGGTCACCGACTTGCCGCATCGACGCACAACCAAGCGATCGGTATCGATGAATCGACGCTTGAACATAGTGCCCACATTGCGCGCAAGCGTCGACTTGCCCGCGCCCAAAAAGCCGATAAAGAAGATATGGTCGCAGCCGTGTTTGATGTGCTGGGACATGGCGAAACCTATTCCTCGCAGGGAAGGTCGCGCAGGGCCCGGCGCTCAAAGATACGGAAGATCTGCGTGTACCACAGGTCCTGGGTTGCCTGCGGCTTGACCAGAATGGTGTCAACGCCGGCAAAGTTACCGCTCCACACGTCCGTGTACAGCTGATCGCCGATCAGCACCGCCTCGTCTGCCGTGGCGCCGAGGCGCTTAAGACCCGCCTTCAAGGCAAACGGGGCGGGCTTCATGGCGTGGCTGATGGCCTCGAGTCCCAGCTCGCGTGCAGAGCTCATGACCTGATCGCGATGCCAGTTGTTGGACACCATGCACAGCTTAAAGCCTTTGGCGCGGGCGGTATCGAGCCAAGCGGAAACCGCGGCGGGAACCTGCTCGGTGTCGCGCGGAACCAGAGTGTTATCGCGATCGAGCAGAATGGCGCGTTTGCCGTCGGCCCACAGGGTATCAAGGTCGATGCGATCGACCGAGGCAACGTATCGTTTGGGGCTAAATATCCTCATGCTAATTCCAAGACTGTTGATGCTCTTCGTAGGTTTGCGAGAAGTACTCCTCGTCCTGCGTAATGTAGAAATACAGGTCATCAGAGTCGGTCGGCTCAAGCGTGGCCTTGAGTGCCTCGAGCGACGGAGAGCAGATGGGCGTGGGTGGCAGGCCCTCGTGCTTATAGGTGTTATACGGGCTATCGCTCTGCAGGTCGTCGGCGGTAACCTCGCCACCGGTGACATACATCATGGTCGCATCGCTGTTGAGATAACGCAGACCGTCGAGCTTGCCGGCAAGGCGGTTGTAGAAGACCGAGGCCACGTGCGCACGTTGATCGGCGTTGAGGCCCTCGCGCTCAACGATAGAGGCCAAGTTGACGATGTCGTAGTCGGACATCTCCACACCGTAGCGCTCCTTGATCTTGGCTTCGCAGCTCGCAAAGTCAAGCGACTTGTACTCGGTCTTAAACTGATCGAGCATGGCGCGAATCACGTCATCGGCCGTCGGCGAATCACCCAACGAATAGGTCTTGGGGAACAAGAAACCCTCGAGCGAGTCGTTGGCGGCGCCCTTAAGGAAGCTATAGTCATCCACGTAATTGGAGGCCTTAGCCTGGTTGAGGAAGTCTTCCTTAGAGATGCTGTCGTAGGCCTGGGCCACACGGTCAGCGACTTGATCGACCGTCAGGCCCTCAGGGATAGTCAGCGCATTGGAGCCCGCGTTAGGACCTTCCATGAGCTGTTGAACAACCTTGGTCGCATCCATGAGCGTGGTGAACGAGTAGGTGCCAGGCTTAAGCGACATATCAGCGTTGAGCTTTTTCACCGCCGCGTAGTAATCCTTGGGATTTTCGACGATATGGTTCTCGGAGAGAATCGAGGCGATCGTATCGCCCGAAGCACCGTCGGGAATGGTCACCGTAACCTGCTGACCAGCCGCGACCTTCGTATCCTCACCGGTAAAGAAGCCCTTGACGGCAGGCACGACAAAGAAAGCGATAGTAGCAAGCGCGATTACGGCCACCACGACGCCGACAATCATGGGCACCGGGGAGCTTTTCTTTTGGGCACCGCGACGAGCATACGTGTTGTAGCTCGAGCGGGCCGCCGGAGCAACGCCATGCGAACCGCGAGCGTGATGCGAATGCGATTGGGGGGCCTGCGTTCGCTGAGTAGGTGCCTGATGCTTAAAGCGAGCACCGCCTGCAGGCTGAGCCGAACGAGCAGCGGGCTGCTGAGCCGCGTGAGAAACCGGATACTGAACCGAACGAGCAGAAGACTGCTGACCCGTCCGTTGAACAGGTTGGGCCGAACGAGAGGAGAACTGCACCGGGCGCGCGGCAGATTGAGCTGCGCGCTGGGTCGGCTGTGCCGGACGCTGGCCAGGCTGGGCAGGGCGCGACGACGGCTGACGTGTACGATTCGGCTGGCGCGGATCGGGAGCGCTAGGCATGCGAAACCTCCTCGTTTTTACGATCAAGCCACGTCTGCAAAAACAGGCTTGCGGCAATCATGTCAATCTTGCCCCTCATCTGCTTTTCGTTGAGGCCCTGCTCGCGCAGGATACGCTTGGCCTCTTGCGAGGACAGGCGCTCGTCCTCAAACTCCAACGGAAGATCGAGCTCGTCGGCAATCTTTTGCGCAACAGCGGCAACACGCTCGGCCTGGGGACCGGGCTCACCGGCCATGGTCAGGGGACGCCCACTTACCAGGATATCGGGCTCATAGTCCTCGACCAGGTAGCGGAACGTCTTGGCCATACCGGTGACCTCTGCAGCCGGGAGCACCTTGACAGGCATCGCCATCTTGCCATCACGGGTCGAGACGGCGATGCCGATCCTGGTCTCCCCTATGTCCAGCGCAAGCGCGACCACAGCGACTACCTAGATTCTTAGGCGCCGAGCGCGGTCTTAGCGGCCGCGAGGGCATCGGCGATGCCGGCGGCATTCTTGCCACCGGCCTGGGCCATGTTGGGACGGCCGCCACCGCGACCGTCGACCAGGCCCGCGATCTGCTTGATCACGTTACCGGCGTGGAAACCGGCCTTGACGGCGTCATCGGAGCCGGCGGCGAGCAGGGCCGGGGTGCCCTTCTCGGTCACGCTGGCGACGACGCAGGCGACAGGACCGGCGACCTTCTGGTGCACGGTATCCCAGACGTTGCGCAGGTCGGCAGCCTCAAGGCCCTGGAGCTCAGCGACGACGAGCTTGTAGCCGTCGAGCTCGACGGCGCCCTCGATGGCGCTGGAGATAGCGTCGGAGGAGCCACCGGTCAGCGCCTTCTTGAGCTTGTTGGAAGTCTCGCGCAGCTCGGCCTGCAGGTTCTCCACGCGGGCGGGAACCTCATCCACGCGGCACTTGAGCGCAGCAGCGGCGGCGTCGACGAGCGCCAGACGGTCGGCCATGTAGTCGAGAGCACCCTTAGAGGTCACGGCCTCAATACGGCGGACGTTGGAGCCCGTAGAGGACTCGGAAATGATCTTGAACAGGCCGATCTCGGCGGTGTTGGCGGCATGGGTGCCACCGCAGAGCTCACGGGAGAACGGCTGGTCCTCGGCGCCCACGGAGACAACGCGGACGACGTCGCCATACTTCTCACCAAACAGGGCGACAGCACCGGCGGCCTTGGCCTCGTCGATGCCCATGACGCGGGTCACGACCGGCTTGGAGGCGAAGATCTGCTGGTTGACCAGGTCCTCGACAGCCTTGAGTTGCTCGGAGGACAGGGCCTCGAAGTGCGTGAAGTCAAAGCGCAGGTGCTCGGGCGTTACCAGCGAGCCAGCCTGGGAGACATGCTCGCCCAGGACCTGCTTAAGCGCAGCGTCGAGCAGGTGTGTGGCGGTGTGGTTGCGGCGCAGGAAACCACGGCGCTCGGCGTCGAGCGCGGCGGTCACGGTAGCACCGACGGTCAATGTGCCCTCGGCAACGTGGGCGACGTGAGCATACAGGCCATTGTGGTTCTTGGTATCGGAAACGGTCAGCGCAACGCCCTCGGCGAAAAGCTCGCCGGCATCGCCCTGCTGGCCACCCATCTCGGCGTAGAACGGGGTGCGGTCGAGCACGACCTCGACGTCCTCGCCCACGGCAGCGGACTCGACGGACTCGCCGTTGCGAACGATAGCGACAACTTTGGCATCCTCGATCACATCGTTGTCATAGCCGTCGAACTCGGTCGCAGCGACCTTGTCCGAAAGTTCGACCCACACGTCGTTGAAGCTGCCCCAGGCGTCGCCCTTGGCATTGGCGCGGGCGCGGGCCTTCTGGTCCTCCATGCAGGCGGTGAAGCCGTCCATGTCGACGTCGTGGCCAGCGGTGCCGGCGATCTCGACGGTCAGGTCGATGGGGAAACCAAAGGTGTCGTGCAGCTTAAAGGCAACATCGCCCGGAAGCACAGCGCCCTCGGCAAGCGCTGCCAGGGCCTCATCCAGGTAGACGCGACCGTTGTCGAGCGTCGTGGAGAAGCGTTCCTCCTCGGAGGCGACGATACCCTTGACGAGCGCGACGTTCTTGAGCAGCTCGGGATAGGCCTCGCCCATCTGAGCGTTGACCTCGTCGATAAACTTGGTCAGGAAGGCGCCCTCGATACCCAGCAGGCGACCGTGGAACACGGCACGGCGGAGCAGGCGTCGAAGGACGTACTCGCGACCCTCGTTACCGGGCAGGATGCCGTCCGAGATCATAAAGTCGACGGCACGAGAGTGATCCGCGATGATACGCAGCGAGCGGCTGGCACCGGAGTAATCGTCGGCGTCATAGGTCTTGCCGCTGATCTCCTCGCCCAGCTTGATGAGGTGCTGCATCAGATCGCCGTCGTAATTGGCGGTCTTGTGCTGCATGATGGCGGCCATGCGCTCCAGGCCCATGCCCGTATCGAGGTTGCGGTGCGGCAGCTCCGGCATGGAGCCGTCCTCCTGGCGGTCGTACTGGGTAAAGACGAGATTCCAGAACTCCAGGAAGCGGTCGCAGTCGCAGCCGGGCTTGCAGTCGGGGCTGCCGCAGCCAACCTCCTCGCCCATGTCAAAGTAGATCTCAGAGCACGGACCGCAGGGGCCGGTGGGGCCAGCGGCCCAGAAGTTGTCGTCCTCGCCCAGGCGGGAGATATGATCCTCGGCAACGCCCAGGGAGCGCCACACATCGTGGGTCTCGTCGTCCTCGGTAAAGACGGTAAAGTACAGGCGGTCGAGAGGCAGCTTGAACTCCTTGGTAATGAGCTCAAAGGCCCAAGCGCAGGCCTGCTGCTTGGAGACGCCGCCAAAGGAGAAGTCGCCGAGCATCTCGAAGAAGGACAGGTGACGGCCGTCTTCGCCGATGCAATCGATGTCGTTGGTGCGGACGCACTTCTGGCAGGAGATCGCGCCGATCTCCTTCATGGTCTTCTTGCCCTGGTAGTACTCCTTAAACTGGTTCATACCGGCGTTGGCAAGCAGCAGCGAAGGGTCGTCGGGGACGAGGGACGAAGAAGGATAGAGCTTAAGACCGCGCTCCTCAAAGAAGTTGAGGAACTTAGAGCGGATCTCGGCCGTAGTCATTGACGGGTAGTCAGCACTCATAGAGGGAATCTCCTCGGTTTCACATCGAAACAGTTCAAACGTAACGATATTACCATCCCACCGCGCCTGTGCAAAAAAGAGGGCCGCCAAACAGCGACCCTACAGCGAAAGTGCACGTTATTTAGTACTGTGCGATCCTTTGAAAAAGGGCTGCTGTAGAATTACATATAAGAGTCACCCGGAAGGAGCGATCGATGAAAAGCAAACGATTTTTCCTCAATGCACTTCTGTTAGCGGCACTTTTAACGCTTTTGGCTTTCACCTGCTGGTACGCAAACCAACCAGCATTTGGCTACGTGTTGTATGCAGTAATGTCCGGCGATAAGGCTTATTACACTCTACGTGCAATTGACATTCTCTTTTTCTATGTTGCCGGCCCCTTATCAATCGCTTTGCTCGCGTTTCTTGTCATCTACAACTTCAAGAAACGTTAATAGGACCTATTTAGAATCCGAGTCGTCCATGGAGCCGTCGATGCCGGTTTTGGTGTCGTCATCTGTATTGGAATCGTCGTCTTTGGCGAAGGGATTCTTGAAAAAGCCCGTAGCATCGGGCTGAAGGCCCGAGAGCTTCATCCAGGGATTATCGAGCTCGGGTTTGGGCATGGCCTGGGCCTCGGGCGCAGTCTCGTTACCGATGAGCTCGGACTCATAGATGAACGTATCGTCCCCAAGCGCATCGTAGGCGGCGACCGGGTTGCCCTCGGCATCGCGATACGGCGTGCCCTTAAACACGGCGCCGTCATAGGCCACAAGTTGGCGGCCGGTCTCATTCTCGAAGTAGTACACGAAGATACCTTTGAGGGCCGCACACAGCGGGATAGCAATAATCATGCCGATGGGCCCCATGAGTGCCGAGCCAATAACGAGCGCCGTGAGGCTCATGATGGGATGCACCTGCACCGAGCTCTGCATGACCTTAGGCGAAATCACGTTATCGGTGACGTTTTGCGCGACCATCGTCACGATGAGCGTCCACAACGCCAACATGGGGCTGAACATGAAACCGAGCACTGTGGCGATTGCCGCGCTCACCCAGGGGCCGACGACCGGAACCAAATGCATGATGCCGGTAAAGATAGCCATGAGCGCCGCATACGGATGGCCGATGATCATAAAACCAATAAAGGCGAGGAAACCACCGCAGATGGACGTCACGACCATACCGCGCATGTAGCCGCCGACAGAGCGAGAAAGGATGGCGACCATAAAGCGGTACGAGGTCTCCTTCTCCTGACCGATGATGGTGCAAATCTCGTGGTGCATGCGAGGGTAGTCGCAGGCCATCCAGTAGGCAAGCACCAGACCAAGGAAGATCACGAACAGCTGCGAGGCCGTATTGGTGATGAGTGGGAACACACCACGGCCAAGCTCGGCAGCGATCTGAGACACATACTTCGATGCCACGGTAACCAGCGACGAAAGATTATCGTCCAAATACTCCATGAGCGGCGTGTTGTTGAGCGTCTTGACATGCGAGACCATCTCGTTGAGGTCGCCACCCGCAACACGAAGCTGCTCGGGCAGGCGGCTCAGGACTTCCATGATCTGACCAAAGAGAATCGGCGACAAGATGCAAACGACACCGACGAGCACGGCAACAACAACAATAAGCGCGATAAGCGAACCGATGCCGCGATTCACGCCATGGTGCTCGAGCCAGTTGGTGATCGGGGACATCACAAAAGCAATGATGGAGCCGACGGCAAGAAACTCAATAACCGGTGCCAGGATGCCCATAAGGTTAAAGATGACGGCAGCGATGACAATGCAGCCGACAACAGCCCAAATGCGAAGCGTCAGAATGCGGGTATCGCGCAGCGTGCGGTCTGTTTGTTGGGGGTGCTCACTCATGAACGAATCATCACTCCGTCGGGGTCAATCTTATCCTGAATCTTCTTGAGGGTGCGGCGCAACAAGCGCGAGACCTGCACCTGCGAGATGCCCAGCTTCTTGGCGATCTCAATCTGGGTCATGCCCTTTACAAAGCGCAGCTCGATGACTTCGCGCTCGCGCGGCGAGAAATCGCGGATGGCCTCTTCAATGACCAGACGGTCATCGGTAAAGTCGAGCTCGTTGTCGTCGTCGGCGTAACGGTCAAGAATCGAGGGCGCATCGTCGGAATCGGACGCACCGGGAGCCTCGATGGGCACCGACGTATAGGCCGACGACGATTCCATGGCCTCCAGGACCTCGTCGACGGTCACGTCCAGGTACTCAGCGATTTCTTCGACCTTGGGCGAGCGCTGCAACTCGTTGGTAAGCTTGTCGGTAGCCTGGTTAACCTTGGCAGAAAGCTCCTGCAGGCGACGAGGCACGCGCACGCTCCAGCCCTTGTCACGGAAGTGACGCTTGATCTCGCCCAAGATGGTGGGCGTGGCAAACGTGGTGAACTCGAGTCCGCGCTCAGGATCAAAGCGGTCGATTGCCTTGAGCAGGCCCAAATAGCCAACCTGCATCAGGTCGTCGAGCGGCTCGCCGCGATTCTTAAATTTGTTGGCAAGGAACCTTACCAGGTTCATATGGGACATGACGAGCTGCTCGCGGGCGTCCGGATCACCGGTCTCCTTGTAGCGACGAAACAGCTCGCGGGTTTTCTCCTTGTCCCAAGCGGTCTTACCGCTCCGGGAACGTTCGGTCATATTAGATATCCGCCTTGAGATCGAGGGAAAGCGTTAGGGGCGCCGCAATCTTTTCGTAGGAATCGCACACGCTCGCGAGGATGAGCTCGGCATACACCGCAGCCTGGTCGTTTTCATCAACCGTAGCCTGGTCTCCAAAGGTAATAGTCATGCCAACGTGAGTCTCATCGACATCGAATTTGATGGTGATGTCGTCGCAGTCGACCGCGGTGCACCCAAAGATGAAAGCCTCCTCGGCAGCCATGCGGATGTCCTCGATGCGATCGACAGACATGGAGCACAGGGCACCAACGTTGGCTGCCGTCATGCGCACAAGGCGAGCGAGACGCGGGTCGCCGGCAACGGTCAGCGTGATGGGGCAGGTTGCTTCGCTACTCATCGCAGGACTCCTTAGAGGACTCGGCGGGCGTATAGGTGTAATACTGAGCCGTCTTGGCTGCGGGCTTCTGAGCCGCATCCGCACCATCGGCGGCCTCGTCCTCGGCCTCACCGATCAGAACGCGCTCGGTAGGCTGCTCGGCCTCGGCGGCGGCAGCGGCTAGCTTACGATCGGCGTCGGCTGCAGGAGCCTTCACCTTATTGAAGAGCTTCTGCACGGCGCCGGCCGCAGAATCTGTCACGCTCGATACGGCATTACTGGCCTCGGCCATACTGCCCGTGACCTCGGAGATGTCGCGAACGACCGCCTCAACCTCAACGAGGTTGGACGTCAGGGCGTCAACGGCAGTCTTGCTCGACTTGAGGAGCGGCTCCATCTGGGCAAGTGCCGGCGTAAGCTCGTCAACAGCGCCATCAAGCTTTGCCACCACGGGCTGCGCCTCGGCAATCGTATTGTTGAGGTCAGTTACCGTCTTGTCGAGCAAGTCGACAACGGTGCGGGTTTTGCGCAGGGTGAGCGCAAGCTCAACGATAGCCCAAACGCCGGCAACGGCGAGCAGCAGCAAGGCGATTTGAATGGGACTCATACAAGCCTCCCAAAGGAATCGAAATACAGACGTTGTTCATGGTACCCCAAAGGGGACGGAAGATTCCCAAAAGCTTACTTTGGCGCCCTGCCGCTACGGTCGCGCTCACTTTGCTCCACACGCCATTCTTCCCAACCGCGGCCGGCAGGCTGCCAAAAGGCACCACGCTCCAGGCCTTCGGGCAAATAGCGCTGGTCGACCCAACCTTCGGGATAATCGTGTGGGTACTTGTATACACCGTACTCGTCGCTGCCGGGACGGTGACGATCGCGAAGATAACTGGGCACCTCGCGCAATCCGCTACTATGGATATCGGCCAGCGCCGCATCGATTGAAGCCTCACACGCGTTGGATTTAGGCGCCAAGCACACATAGAGTGCAGCCTGAGCCAGGTTAATGCGGCACTCGGGATAGCCAATGACCTCGGCAGACTTAAACGCGGCATGCGCCACCAAAAGCGCCTGCGGATCGGCGTTGCCAACATCCTCAGAAGCCTGAATCATAATACGGCGTGCAATAAACTTAGGATCCTCCCCTGCATCGATCATGCGCGCGAGCCAATAAATGGTGGCATCGGGGTCGCTGCCGCGCATGGACTTAATGAACGCACTGATAATGTCATAGTGCATGTCACCGTTTTTGTCATACGAAAACCCACGGCGCGGATTGGCGATCTTCACATCGTCGACCGTGATGGGATACCGCTCCCCCGCCGCCGGCGCTGGCGTCCCTTCGGTATCGGGACGCGTGACGGCAATCTCGCTCGCCAGCTCAAGCGTCGTCAGGGCCGAGCGTGCATCACCCGCTGCCAGCGTGCAAATGGTCTTGACCGTATCATCATCGGCCGAGAATTTGCCGTTCAGGCCCTGAGGTGCCTCGAGCGCACGCTCGATAAGCATGGCGATATCCTCGTCCTTTAAATGCTCAAGCTCCACGACTCGACCACGTGAGAGCAGCGCCGAGTTGACCTCGAAGTACGGGTTTTCCGTCGTGGCGCCAATCATAATGACGGTACGGTTCTCAACTGCATGCAGCAGGGCATCCTGCTGCGACTTAGAGAAGCGGTGAATCTCATCGATGAATAGAATGGTGCGGCGGTCGTACGTATTCAGGCGCGTCTTGGCCTCGTCAATCACGCGGCGCAAGTCCTTTACGGTGCCCGTCACGGCGCTGACCTCGACAAACACGCTCTTGGTATGGTTGGCGATAATGTGGGCCAGCGTCGTCTTACCCGTACCGGCCGGCCCGTACAGAATCACGCTCGAAAGCACGTCGTGCTCGATCGCGGCACGTAACCATGAGCCCTTACCGACGGCCTTTTGCTGGCCCACATACTCGTCGAGCGAATTGGGGCGCATGCGCACCGCAAGCGGCGCATTCTGAAAGGAACGCTCGCGCGTCGAAGCAGAAAAAAGGTCGTCCATAGCCATCCCGTGCATCAATCAAAAACGTTTTCCACAAACAGTATACCGAATAAATACGAACTACCGTTCGTTAATATAGGTACGATGCGGAAACTTTAGACCCGGGAACAGCTTGCTCGTCAGCTCGCAGAAATAACCGTCCGTCATGCTCGCGATGTAATCCACCACGGCTTGATCCTTGTCGTCCTGCCAGGCATAGGTACGATCGTAGTAGGAAAGCTGCTGCTCAATGCGCGAAATATGGTGCTTAAAGATATAAGAGGACTCGTCGCCACTGTTTAGATCCCGCAGGCAACGGTCGTAGAGCTTTTCGAACGCCTCGCGCAGCTCCTCCTCGGAATCGCCCTCGATACCGCCCTTGCTATAGATCTTCTCGTAATTCTCCCGCTTGGCACGGCGAATTTCCTCAAACAGGTCCTCGCTCATCTCGATGCGCGGCTTACCATAGCTATGCTCAACGATATCGATGGAAGCGTGCGTGAGGATCCAGCTGTTATAGGCGCCGCCCCGACCATCGTCAAAAGCGTCGGGCGAAAGCAGACCCGCCGCGATCGCATCCTGACGGTCACGACCGACGTAGGCAAGAATATCCGAGATGCGAACGACGCAGCCCTCGAGCGTCATGGGACGCAGGTGCCCAATGGCGCCATAGCCCGTGGCGATGCAGTCCTCGACCGCCTGATCGAACTGGTCAAAGGAGCCCATATCCGACAATTCAAACACGCGCTGCTCGTACTCGCCGTTATGGCATAGCACGCCGTCGAGCGTCTGGAGTGACACGTTGCGGCCGTACAGCGCGTCGAGCACGCGGACCGACTGCACGTTATGGAAAAAATAACGCCCCGTACGCTCATGATAGATATCGTTGAGGAAGCGCTCGCCGGCATGGCCGAAAGGCGTGTGTCCCAAGTCGTGGCCCAGGCCAATCGCCTCGATCAGATCGCAATTGAGCCCCAGGGCGCGACCGATATCGCGCGCAATGCGGGAGACAAGCTGCACGTGCAAACCGCGGCGTGACAGATCGTCATTGCTACGGAAGCTAAAGACCTGCGTTTTGCCTGCATAACGGGTGTACGCCGGAAGATGAAGTATCTTTTCGGTATCGCGCATAAACGCCGGACGCATAAGCGTGCCTTTGTCGGCGGCGCGATCAATACGACGAATGACCTGATCGTCGTTGCAACGATACGGGTTAACATAGCCCGAAGCACGATCGGTGGCAATGCGCTCGAAAAGTTCGGGCGACAACGCCGAGGGAATACGGTCCATGCGCGCCTTAATGACGGCCGTTTCTTGATTAGTTGCCATAGCATGCTCCTTAAGAAGGATGCGCAATCGGTTACAAAGTGCAGCCCACAACCTCGATTATGGCAAAAATCGGCACCAAAAACGGGAGCAATGGCAGGGAGCGCGATTTCGTGATGAGACAGGCGGCGGCAAGGGCCAGGAGCGCGCCGGCAAATGCCACGATGCCACCCATAGGGTCGAGCGTGCAAAGCGCGAAAAGTGCCTTAGCATCTCCCATGCCGATGCCCGGGGTTTGGCGAAGACGACGCCAGAGGGACTCAGTCAGCACGAGAGCAAGATACACGATGACAGCAAGACCTGCGTGGTCAAGCGCTGTGTTCAAACCGAGATCGAACCAAACACCCGCTAACGCCGCCACCGCACACGCGCCGACAAGCGAATTCGGGAACCGCCGATCACGAGCATCGATAACGGCGCCAGCAATAGCAAACAACCAAAACGGGATATAGACCATCGAACGCCTCCTCGAGTTACATCGCATAAACAAAAACCACCACAAAGGTGCCTGTCCCCTTTGTGGTGGTTTTGGTGGCGATTATTTGGCGCCTTGCATGACCTCGTCAAGGGTGACGTTGACGGCGTGCTGCGTCGGAACCCAGTCGACCTTCAGGAACAGCGCAGCCACCGTGATGGGGATATAGCTGAACATAAAGATCGGGAAGGTAAACAGGTTAGTCACCAGGCGCCACTTTTGCGCGCAGTGAATATGCTTGTACTCAAAGATAGTCGTGAGCAGCGCCAGGATGAAGAAAGTCTGATACAACATGGCGAAGGTCATAATGAGCGAAGCGGCGCACGCCTGCATCTCGACTTCGGTTGCCAAGAAACCATGCGAAAGGCCACCCACAATCAAGAACGTCGCATTAGCGAGCATCGAGATCAAGGACAGCAGCATGCCCGGAGCGATGGTCATAAACATGTCGTAGGCGGCAAAGCGATGATAGCGGAAGGTCGATTTGACCAGGTGCTTACCGTAGGTAAAGAACACCTGGTAGAAGCCCTTGGTCCAGCGCATGCGCTGTTTCCAGGACGCCTTAAACGTCACGGGCTGTTCGTCAAAGAACTCCGCCGGCGCATAACCGATGCGAATGCCGTGAATGGCACAGAACGTAGTGAACTGGATGTCCTCGGTCAGCGTGTGGAACTGCCAGCCGTGCATGCCCTCAATAACACTGGCGGAGATGAGGTAGCCCGAACCAGAGACGGCACAAGACGTCTTACAGATGTTGCGCGCGTTGTTGAGGAAGCGGGCCTCACGCAGATACCAGGTGGCGTTGGCAGACGAAATCCACGAGCTGCCGAAGTTCTTGGAGTTACGATAGCTCGTAACCACATGGAAGCCCTGGTCAAAGGCATCATTCATCTTGGAGACGTAATCGCGGGAGATAACGTTGTCGGCATCGAAGATAAAGTAGCCCTCAAACGTGTCGGGATACTCGTTGAGAATGCGATCGAAACCAAAGTCCATGACCCAGCTCTTACCCTTGCGGGCCAGGTCGTTGCGCTCATAAACGATGGCGCCTGCCTCGCGCGCGAGCTGCGCCGTATTATCGGTGCAGGCATCGGCGACCACGAAGACCTCGATAAGCTCGGACGGATAATCCTGGTCCTTGATGGAGCGAACGAGGTTGGCGATCACGGCCTCCTCGTTATGCGCCGCGATAAAGAAGGCATAGCGGTGGAGTTTTTTGGCCTTGGGAGGCGCGACCTCGCCACGAAGAGCGCCAATGACAAAGAAGACCACCTGGTACAGAAAGCAGACCGTGAGTAGCGTAACCACAATCTGATTAAAGATCACGATGGGCGTGTTAGTTTGTAAAAAGGCGAGCATGCAGGCTCCCGAGAACGCGTTACGTAAACAACCGTATATCTTACCGTAGGCTAACCGAGTTCAAGAAACCACCTAATACTGGTTAGGCTTCGAGCAGACCGAGCTGCGGAACGATTTCGTCGCCGGCGGCAGTGCGGCCGAGCGAGCGCGGGGCCAGGTCATCCAGAACGGCGGCGAGATCCCACGGCAACCCATCGCGGCACTCAATGTGCTCCCCCGTCACGGGATGATCGAACGCCACACGCCAGGAATGGAGGAATTGCCTGGTCAAACCCTGGTTGGCACGCGCATCGCACTTACCGTAGAGCGGATCGCCCACGCAGGCGTGGTTGATATGGCGCATGTGCACGCGAATCTGATGTGTGCGACCCGTAAACAGGTGGCACTCGACGAGCGTATAGCCATCGTCAAAACGCGTGGAATCGAAGCGCTCGAGGACCCTAAAGGTCGTAATAGCCTGGCGCGCGAAAGGATCGTCCGAAACCGCCATCTTGACACGGTCGCGCGTAGAACGGGCAATGCCGGTGTTAATGGTGCCCTCGTCCATGGCAATGTGGCCGTGGACGAGCGTAATGTAGCGGCGGTCGAGCGTGCGCGTGCGGATGAGATTCTGGAGCGCGCGCTGGGTGTCGTCGTCTTTTGCCGCGAGCATAAGGCCCGAGGTGTCACGATCCAGGCGATGCACGATGCCGGGGCGGTCCTCGCCCTGCACGGTGCCCAGATGGTCAATGCCACAGTGATAGACCAAGGCGTTCGCGAGCGTACCGCTCTCATGACCATGCGCAGGATGGCACACCAGACCGCGCTGCTTGGAGAGCACGATGAGGTAGTCGTCCTCGTAGCGGATATCGAGGGGAATGGCCTCGGGAATAACATCGGTGGGATCGTGCGGCTCGGGCAAATCGACCGAAATACGGTCGCCGGAGTGCACGGCATACTTTTTTGACAGGCATGTCTCGCCGTTGACGGCAACGGCACCGCCCTCGATCAGATGCGCGCAGGCAGAGCGCGTAGGGCAGCCGTCATTAGCGCCCAGATAAGCGTCAAGACGCTGACCAGCGGCATCGTCGGCAACAAGGATATGGATGTCGGCCATTAGCGCTCGCTCCTTTCGCGAATCTTGCGGGCACGCTCCCCACGTTGTTTGGCTTTGCGCTTGGCGCGGGCCTCATCACGGGCGTTAAGCTCGGCGGTTGCATCGACCTCACGGGCCGCGGGGCTCAAGAACATGTAGCCAAAGAGGGCGAGCACGACGCCCAAGGTAATGCCGATATCGGCCACATTGAAGACGGGGAAGTCGATGAAGGTGGTAGCAATAAAATCGGTCACGAAGCCAAGGGCCAAACGATCGATCGCGTTACCGATAGCACCGCCCGCAACCATCGCCATGCCCACAACCTCAAGATGGGCGAGCTGAGGTGCACGAACGAGGTACACAAAAATAGCGATAATGACCGCCAACGCCAGCACGGCAAACGCGACACCATGCCCCTCGCCCATGCTAAAGGCAGCACCGATATTGCGGACAAACATAAAGTCGATGACACCAGGGATGACGGTCACATGCAAAGCGTCGCCCACGGCACGAACCGCAAGCTTGGTCAGCTGGTCAAGAAGCAGCACAGACAGCGCCACCCCACCAGCAACACCCAACCGCCAACGCAAAGGCGGCGTCATATCCCCAGCACGACCCAAATCAATCCCCTACCCTCAAGAACATCGAATAACGTTTAACGCAAATCAATATCTTATATTGACCAGCAACGAAATAGCCGATGATTCGTTACCGACAGCGAAAACCCGCCAGAGCGAGCAACGTGCCTTGAAACGAGGCGGCATAGACCTTTTGGTCATGCCGCCGAAGTTGAAAGGCAGATTGCCGCTCTGGCGGGTTTGCAGCGTCAACTAGTTACGCGGTTTGGTAAAACCGCGTAACTACAAGGCGTCAGCGCAGCGCTTGCAGATGTGAGCGTGGCCGTTGTACTCGCCGACGGTGGTGCGGTAGTTCCAGCAACGGTCGCAGCACTCGCCCTCGGCAGCCTCGATGGCAACGGAGAGCTCCTCGCCCTGGGTCAGTTCAACAGCGGAGACGATGTAGAACTCGGCCAGGTCAACGGCCTTGTCGCCGGTCAGCAGCGCATACATCTCGGCGGGAACGACCGCCTTGACGCGGACCTGTTGGCTCTTAGTGAAGGTGCCGGCGGAGCGGGCATCCTCGAGGGCCTTGGTCACGGCGCTACGGAGCTCGAGCGAAGCCTCGAGCACGCCCTCAAACTCGTTGGCCTCGTCGACCGTGATGGGCGACTTGTACCAATCGAGCAGCGCGGCGTACTTCTGGTGATCGACGCAGCCGGCAGGCGCATAGGCCATGGCCTCGTCAACGGTGTAGGACAGAATCGGCTGCAGATCGCGCATGAGCATCGAGAAGAGCTCAGCGAGCACGGTCTGGGCGCTGCGGCGCTCGAGCGAACCGGGCTTGTCGCAGTACAGACGATCCTTCAGGGCGTCGAGGTACACGTTGGAAAGCTCGGTAACCACGAAGTCGTAAAGCGCACGGTAAGCGCGCGGGAACTCGTAGCAAGAGTAAGCGTCATCGACCTCGGCCTGGACCTGGGTCAGACGGGCAACCATGAGCTTGTCGAGCGGCAGCAGGTCGGCAAAGGCGACGCCGTCGGTTTCGGGCTCAAACTGACCCTCGAGCTCGGAGAGCAGGAAGCGCAGCGTGTTGCGGAAACGACGGTAGGCATCGGACGTACGGGCAAGGATCTCGTGGTCGATGGACACGTCGGAGCTGGTATCGACGGAGGCGACCCACAGGCGGATGATGTCGGCGCCCATCTCGTCGCAGACCTTGTTGGGGTCGATGACGTTGCCGAGCGACTTGGACATCTTACGGCCCTGGCCGTCGAGGGTGAAGCCCTGCGAGACGACCGCCTTGTACGGAGCGTGGCCGTTGGCGCCCACCGAGGTGAGCAGCGAGCTCTGGAACCAACCGCGGTGCTGGTCGGAGCCCTCGAGGTACACATCCGCCGGATACTCCAGCTCGGGACGGTACTCGCAGACGGCCTTCCAGGAGACGCCGGAATCCCACCACACGTCGAGGATGTCCTTATCGGCCTTGAGGTGATGGCCACCGCACTTGGGGCAGACGCAGGCCTCGCCAAGATAGCTCTCGGGAGCGTCGGTGAACCAGGCGTCGGAGCCCTTCTCGTGGAAGAGCTTGATGACGGCGTCGAGCGTGGCGTCGTTCATGACCTTCTCGCCGCAGCCGGCGCAGGTGTAGCTGGGGATAGGCACGCCCCAGTTGCGCTGGCGGCTGATGCACCAGTCGGGACGCTGCTCGACCATGGCACCGATGCGGTTGGCCGCGTGGGCCGGATACCACTTGACGTTCTCACGGACCTCCTTGCCGGCCTGCTCGCGCAAACCGGTCTTGTCCATCGAGACAAACCACTGGTCGGTAGCACGGAAGAGCACCGGGTGCTTGCAGCGCCAGCAGTGCGGATAGCTGTGCGTGATCTTCTTCTCGAGGACCAGGGTGCCGCGCTCGCGCAGGAACTCGATGATGTGCGGATTGGCCTCGTCAGTATCCATGCCGCTGAAGGGACCGCCGGTGCCAAACTCCTCACCGGTGTAGAACTTGCCGTCGTCATCGACCGGCATGCAGATGTCGGTGATGCCCTCCTTGAGGCAGGCGAAGTAGTCGTCGACGCCGTGGCCGGGCGAGTTGTGGACGATACCGGTACCGTCATCGACACCGACGTAATCGGCCAGCAGCGCCACGCCCTCAACGCCGTCAAAGATCGGCTGCTTGTAGTGGATGTGGTGGAAGGTCTCGGCGGGAACCACATAGGGCTTGCCGTCGACCATGACCGGGGTGTACTCCCAGCCAAACTCCTCGCAGCACTTGGGAGCCAGGTCCTCGAGCATGACCTCGGCACGACCGTCGTGCTCAACGGCGACGTAGGCGGCGCCGGGCTTGAGAGAAACGGCCTGGTCGGAGGGAATGGTCCACGGCGTGGTCGTCCAGATGATAAAGTCGACCGGGCCGTCGAAGTCCTCGAGGCCGGCGGGCTTGGAGGTCATCTCAAAGCGAACGAAGATGGAGGGGCTCGTCTCGTCGGAGTACTCAATCTCGGCCTCGGCGAGCGCGGTGTGGCAGTGCTTGCACCAGTGAACCGGCTTGTGGCCGCGATAGATCATGCCCTTATCGAACATGGCCTTGAAGACCTCGATATCGGCGGCGTCATGCTGGTGATAGAGCGTCAGATAGGGGTTGTCCCAGTCGCCGAGCACGCCCAGGCGACGGAAGCCGGCCTTCTGCAGCTCGATGTTCTCGACAGCGAACTTGTTGCAGAGCTCGCGGATCTTAGCCGTGGAGGTCTGGTTGAACTTCTCGGTGCCGAGCTTCTCCTCGACCTTGTGCTCAATCGGCTGACCGTGGCAGTCCCAACCGGGGACATAGGGAACCTCATAGCCCTGCATCATCCAGTAACGGTTGATCATGTCCTTGGAGATCTTGTTCATGGCGTGGCCGATGTGGATCGGGCCGTTGGCGTACGGAGGGCCGTCGTGCAGCACGAACTTCTTGTGACCCTCGTTCTTCTTCAGAACCTGCTCGTAGACCTTGTTGTCCTGCCAGTCCTTGAGTCGCTTGGGCTCGGACTTGGAAAGACCGGCACGCATGGGAAAACCGGTCTTGGGCAGATTCATCGTCTGCTTGTACTCGTTTGCCACGGTACCCCTTTCTTGTCATGGGCGCGCACGCCCTCTGGGCACCAAAAAGCGCCCGTCCCTACAAGCTGGGACGAAGCGCCACAAACGGGCTGCACGCCCGCAAAAGCTCTTCGCTTAACCACCCAGCTTAGATGCCCTCGCCCGCGTATTCGCGCGCTCGCATCCGTTACTCGGCTGGTCTGTATCGACGACCATCTCGGCGATGTCTACTAAGACGAACCTACGCGGCACGTCCGTTGGGACCGCAGCTCCGGGGTGATTTTCATCGGTCGCATGCACGGGTTCTCAGCGCTCCCCGCTCTCTGTAGCATGCGGACGGCCGACTACTCGTCCCCATCAACGCTTATGCGGAGTATGCTAGCACGTTCCACACCGGCGAAAAACCCTCAACACTGGTTTTATACGTTCGAAATTTCTTGCGGCCGTGGACCTTCTCTTGGAGCAAAATACCTGTAAGCACTTTATCGAACGAAAGAAGATTGCTATGCGCACGATCGGAATGAGCGACTATACCGTTGGCGAAGACTGCTTTGACGAGCTGCACGGCGCGTTGGCCGAGTACGGAGCAACCAAGGTCGCCATCATTGGTGGTAAACGAGCACTGGCCGCAGCACTTCCCGGTATCGAAGCTGCGCTGGCAGGTACCGACGTCGAGATTCTGGAGACGCGCGTCTACGGCACCAACAGTACGCGCGCAAATATCGCCAAGGTCGTAAACTCCCCTGCCTGCCAGGAAGCTGACGTGCTTATCGCATGCGGCGGCGGCAAGGCGCTCGACACCGTGAAGACCGCAGCTATCGAGCTCAAGAAGATTGTCTTTACGGTACCGACGATCTGTTCCAACTGCTCCGCCGCGACCGCCATTGCCGTCGTCTACAACGACGACGGCTCGCTCGAGGGCTATTCGTACCCCAACCGCCCCGCGCACATCTTCATCAACCCCAAGATCATCGCCAAGGCACCGGCAGAGTACTTCTGGGCCGGCGTGGGCGATGCCCTGTCCAAGCAGCCCGAGGTCGAGTACGCCACGAGCGCCGGCAACTTGGAGCACACGGCCGGCCTTGGCCTGGCACTCGCGCACACCTGTTCCGAGCCGCTGTTTACCTATGGCGTCCAGGGTCTTGAGGACGTGCGCCAGGACCAGTCGACCGAAGCCGTCAAGCAGATCGCGCTCGACATCGTGGTCAACACGGGCTATGTCTCGAACCTGACCAACCAAAACGATTACTACTACAACTCGAGCGTGGCGCACGCGTTCTACAACGCTTCCTGCAGCATTCCTCGCCCAGGCTCCTACCTGCACGGTGAGGTCGTGAGCCTGGGCGTGCTGGTGCTGTTCGCCTACACGGGCGACACCGAGAACCTTAAGCGCTACGCCGCTTTCAACAAGCAGATGGGCCTGCCCGTGACGCTTGAGCAGGTCGGGCTTTCCGAGTCCGATATCCCCGCCCTGTGCGAGTATGCGCACGCCACCAACGAGTGGAAGCAGGGAAACCCCGAGCCCTTCACCGACGAAAAGTTCGCCACCGCCATCAAGGCTGCCAACACCTACGGCCACACGCTCCTCGCCTAACCTACCAAAACCACCACAAAGGGGACAGGCACCTTTCTGGTGGTTTTATATTGCTCCAGCATTCAGTTCGTACTCGGAACGGTAAACAGAAACGAACAGAGGCAGGGTATCATCGTGGTGATGGTATCCTGCCTTTTGTTTTGCGAGATCAAGGTCGCTTTATGCGAACTTGATCGCCACTTATATGGCGCATTGATGGCAATTGCTTCGTACGTGCATACCGGGAGCCTGTACACCTCTGGCAAGGCGTAACACACTAGACTTTGTTCCAAAGTCCGCGTGCTAAGGGGGCAGGCCCCTTAGAATTCCTGTGGAGTGTGTACGCACGTACGCAGGAAAACGGCAAAATTTCGCTATATCAGGGCGTTCTTTCATTGGAGAGTATGGTTTACACGGCTTAGTTCAACAAATAAGAATTTATATATAAAGGAGAATATTGATGAAACTGTTTTTATGTTCTCACTTTTCAAGTGTAGGAAGTCTGATAAAGGAAGAAATTGAAAATAAAAAAGTCGCATTTATTCCAACAGCTTCGCTGCGTGAAGGCTACACCGGTTATGTCGGCTCGGCTCGAAAATTATTCAAAAAGTTGGGAGCAATCGTAACTGAAATTGATATTTCAACGGAGGCTTATTCAACGATACAGTCTGTTTTTGAAGATGCGGATGTGATATATTTTACCGGCGGAAATTCTTTTTTCCTTATAGACCAGCTCCGTAAAACGGGAACGGATGAGCTGTTGAAGAAAGAATTGGCAAAGGGAAAACTGATGATTGGTGAATCGGCAGGTGCGATTATATGCGCTCCAAGCATCCAATATATCGAGCAAATGGATGAAAAGCCGGAGGACTACTCACAAGAAGATGATGCAGGGCTTGATTTGATTGATTTCTATGTTCTTCCGCATTATCTTACAGCACCATTTAAGAAAGTTACCGAGAAAATAATGACTGAGTTTTCGGATTTGAATCTATGCCCAATTAACAACCGTCAGGGAATTGTAATTGATGGTGAAGGTTCAAAGGTAATTTGCAAAGACTAATTTGAATATTTCAGTTTGCTGTACTCGTTCCTAGCAGGGTTTGGGGCAGGCACGCCCCAACAAGAAGCTGTCCCAAAGGGGCAAGAATGGGGACTGCGGACGATTTCTTGGACCGTTACGCGGCCCTTCCCAGCGCGGAGCGGAACTCGGCCGGCGTGCGGCCGCCGAGCGCATCGCTGCGCCTCTCCGTATTGTAGCGGCCGATCCAGCCCCCGAGCTCCTCGATGAAGCGGGCGGGGGTCCAGCCCGACCAGTCCCTGCCGTGCCAGAACTCCCTCTTGAGCAGGCCGAAGAAGCTCTCCATCGCCGCGTTGTCCGGGCTGCAGCCCTTGGCGGACTGGATTGGCTACACTGATGTGGACAGTTCCGGGAGGGGCGCAAGAGACGGGAAGGCCGTGTGCGCGTTCCTGCGCGAGGGCCGCGGGGAGGGGCTGCCTGGGTACGGCGCCTGTCAACTCGGTCTACGTCTTTGATGACCGGGTCGTACTCAATATCAACTTCACGGATGATGCCAAAACGGTCACCCGTGAGGAAGTGTTGGGTTCGAGTGCTATGGACAATGTTCCAGCATGCTGGGATCGAATTCGCTTGCCGGGATCACGCGGTAGCCGTGGCGCAGGAGCAGGTCAACGAAGACACCGTTACCCGTTGTGAGCGTGCCGCTGAAGGATCCGTCGTAGATATGGCCCACGCCGCACGACGGACTGCGATCCTGCAAAATGCACGCAACAATCTCGGACGGGCCGCCCGCCTGCTCGCACATATCGAGCGCACGTTGAGCACCCTGGCGAAACTCGCGATCAACCGACACGCCCTCGCAGGTACGAACCTCTCCGTTCACAATCTCGGACGGCTTGCGCGGTGTAGGCAAGCCACCAAAAACCTCAGGGCATACCAACAGGACCTCGGTCCCCGTACGCTCGCAAGCCTCGACCAGCTCGCGATGGTAATTGTCGAGCCCGTTATACTTGCAGCTCTCGCCCATCAAGCAGGCACTTACCACGATCTTCATATACAACTCTCCCCACGCAAAACGCCCCATTTGAGATGGACACTCAAATGGGGCGATTGACACTGTGCACCTAGTATTACTGCTGCTTTGGCATCAGCGGGTTCTCGCGCGTGAGGAGATTCATAAACTCCTCACCCGTGATCGTCTCCTTCTTGTACAGATAACGAGCCAGCTCGTGGAGCTTAAACTTGTTCTCCTTGAGAATCTGCAGGGCGCGGTCATGCGCATCCTCGATCAGCTTGGCGACAATCGCGTCCACGCGCTCGGCCGTACCGGGGGCGCAGGTGAGAGACGTGTCCTGGTTGAGGTACGCATTCTGAACGGTACCGAGTGCCATCATGCCAAACTCATCGGACATACCAAAGCGCGTCACCATGTTACGGGCGAGCTTGGTGGCCTGCTCGATATCGTTGGCTGCGCCGGTCGTCATCTCACCAAAGATGAGCTCCTCGGCTGCACGGCCACCGCAATAGACGGCGAGCTTGTCCAGGACCTCCTGGCGTGTGGTCAGGAAGCGCTCATCCTCCTCGACCTGCATGGTGTAGCCCAGAGCACCGCTCGTGCGCGGTACGATGGTAATCTTCGTGACCGGCGCAGAGCCCTTCTGGCGAGCGGCAACGATGGCATGGCCGATTTCGTGGTAAGAAACGACCTGCTTCTCATGGTCGGACAGCACCGTGGACTTACGCTGCTGACCAGCAATGACGACCTCAACCGACTCCTCAAAGTCGTCCTGGGTCGCGCGTTTACGACCCTCGCGGACCGCGCGCAGGGCGCCCTCATTGATGATGTTGGCCAGGTCGGCACCCGAGGCGCCGGGCGTGGCGCGGGCAATCGCGGTCAGGTCGATCGGCGGCTGCGTCTTCACGCTCTTGGCATGCAGCTCAAGAATGTTCTTACGTCCGGTCAGGTCGGGCAGCTCAACGGGGATGCGGCGGTCAAAACGACCGGGGCGCAACAGGGCGGGATCGAGGCTGTCGGGACGGTTGGTTGCGGCGAGCACAACGATACCCTTGTGGTTATCGAAGCCGTCCATCTCGGTCAGCAGCTGGTTGAGCGTCTGCTCGCGCTCGTCGTTGCCGCTAAAGCCACCGCCATCGCGCTTCTTGCCGATGGTATCGATCTCATCGATAAAGACGATGCACGGGGCCTTTTCCTTGGCCTGCTTAAACAGATCGCGAACCTTAGCGGCGCCGCGACCGACAAACATCTCAACGAACTCAGAGCCCGAAATGCTAAAGAACGGAACGCCCGCCTCACCGGCAACAGCCTTGGCGAGCAGGGTCTTACCGGTGCCCGGAGGGCCCACAAGTAGAGCGCCGCGCGGCAGCTTGGCGCCGATCTCCTCGTAGCGCTGCGGCTTCTCCAGAAAGTCGACGACCTCCTTGAGGGACTCCTTGGCCTCTTCCTGGCCGGCGACGTCCTTAAAGGTCACGCCCACGTCCTTGGAGGCGATCACGCGCGCGCCGGACTTGCCCAATCCGCCGCCGCCAAAACCACCGCCGCCAAAGTTCATCGACGGGCCGTCATCGCCCATAGCCTTCTTCATGCGGCGGTTGAGCCACCAGCCAATCAGGAAGAAAATCGCCATGGGAAGAATGAGCGTGATCAGGTAGTAGGTCATCAGGCCCGAGTTTTTATCGGGAACGACCGATTCCAGGGACGCACCGGATTCAAGCACGCGATCGGTAAAGCCCGCATCGTTCGGCACACCGGTCGTCTTGTAGGCGATGTTCTCGTCCTCGCCCTTTTTGGTGTAATAAATCGTGTAATCGTCCGTGTTGTATTCGACCTTGTCGACACTCTTCTTATCGAGCGCTTTGACAAAGGTCGAATAATCGGTCTTCGTAATCTGCTGCGTGTGACCGATGTTGGGGAACAGAACGGTCGAGAGCACGAGGTAGACGACGAAGGCGATGAGCACGTAGAGGATCATATTCCGTCTACGTTTGTTGTCATCCATCTCCATCTGCTTGAACTCCATCTACTGGGGTTGATAATGCTATCTAGAATACCCAACCCAGACGGCGATAAACCGACGCCGGGCACGAAAGGACAGAGATGGCATCACTGGAAGTCGGCAAGGTTCAAATCTACACGGGCGACGGAAAGGGCAAAACCACGGCCGCCTTGGGACTGGCTTTGCGTGCCACAGGTTATGGTCTCAACGTACTCATGCTGCAGTTTGCCAAGAAGCTGCACTGCGCCGAACACGATGCCGCGCCGCGCCTGGGACTGCGCATTGTGCAGGCCGATCGCGACACGCCCGAGGCTTGCGCCGCGCAGATCATGGAGCTCGCACGCGAGCAGATTAGCCAGGTAGACATGCTGATCTTGGATGAACTGGGAGAAGCCATGCGACGGGGCTTTGTGACGCGCGAAGATGTCGAAGCGTTGATCGCAATGAAACCGACCACCACAGAGCTCGTGCTCACCGGCCGCGGCTTGCTGCCCCTCGCCGACCTTGCCGACCTAGTAACCGAAATGCGTCCCATCAAACACTACTTCGACGAAGGCCTCCTAGCCCGCCAAGGCATCGAATACTAATTGATCCGAAGGGGACGGAGGCAAACGGATCATCGACATCACGACGGAGAGCAATGATCCGTTTTCCTCCGTCCCCTACGGATCATTAGGCGGTGGCGCGGCCGAGCCAGTTGCCGCTGTGGTGGTAGATGGTAAACATCGTGGCCGTGATGAGCCAGGTTACGGGGTAAACCAGCAGCAGGTGCTCAAGCGACGGATCGAACGGCATAATCGCAAACACCCAGATCACCCTGAGCACGACGGTACCAAAAATCGTGAGCATCATAGGCTGGAAGCTCACGCCAGCGCCGCGGATGGAGCCGGACGCGTTTTCGATAATCGAGAAGATCGCGTAGAACGGCGCGATGAAATGAAGAATCGTCGTGGTGTAGGCCGAAATCGAAGCATCGTCGACAAACAGACGCGACAACGGACCCGAGAACACCAGTAGCACGGCAGACAGGCCACCAATGAGCATAAACGACAGCACAAGCGACGTATGGTAGCCCTTGCGCATGCGCTCGTAGTTGCGCGCGCCAAAGTTCTGTGCCGAGAACGTGGTGATCGAAACGCCAAGCGCCTCGGTAACCATCCAGACAATGCCATCCAAACGGCCCGAAAGACCCCACGCCGTGGTGACATCGGCACCAAACGAGTTGACCGACACCTGAATCAAAACGTTGGAAATCGAATACGCAGCAGACTGAAAGCCAAGCGGCAGACCACACGAGATCATGCTCTTACAAATGCCAGGATCAATGCAGAGTTTGGACAGTGAAAGCCGCCACGCACCCGGAGCGTGCATCATACGAATCACGATCATCGTGGCGTTGGAGCAAATGGTCAGCGCCACCGCGATGCCGCAGCCCAGAGCCTCCATATGAAGCACGGCAACGAAGATGACATCCAGCACCGCATTAACAAGGCAGCCGGAAGCAATGATCACAGCAGGACCGCGTGTGTCGCCCACGGCGCGCAGCAGCGCCGTTCCCATATTGAGCAGCAGCGCCGCAACCATGGCGGCAAAATAGCAACGAGCATAGGCCACGCCCTCGGCCAATAGTTCATGCGGCGTGTTCATAAGTACCAGCATGGGCTCAACGAACACTATGCCAAGAATCGAGAAAACGATACCGCCCACCAGCGCGAGCGTCATGGCCGTATGGACCGAACGACTCAATCGCTCATCATCGTGCTGACCAAAATACTGACCGGTAATGACCGCGCAGCCAGCGCCAACGCCAACGCAAAAGCCGATGCAGAGCTCGGTGAGCACCATCGTGGCCTGAATGCCACCCAGCGCGAGCTTGCCGCCAAACTGACCGACGATATAGGTACCGATAAGCGTGTAAGCCTGCTGAAAAAACGAGCTAAAGAAGATAGGGACGCACAGCGAAAGCAGTTGCTGCCAAATGACACCCTGCGTCACATCGATAGCCGTAGATTTCTTAGCCACACGCCCTCCCCAACAGCGTACATCAAACAACAAAACGGCAATTTAAGACCAAAGCCAATACCAGCTTAGCACCGACCGGTATCGGCCGAAACGCCCCGAACCAGAGCCCAGTGCGAAATAATTGCCTAGTGATACAGCCCCGGCTGGTAGTGGTACTCGTTGCTCACATGCGGGCACAGCTGCCAAAAGGCGACAGCACTTGCCGCGGCCACGTTAAGCGAATCGACCCCGTGCGCCATCGGAATACGCACGGCGCGGTCGCAGCCCGCAATGGTCTTGGCGCCCAAGCCAGCACCCTCGGTGCCCATAAAGATTGCCAGGCGGTCAATCTCCTGCAGCGCGGGATCGTCCAGCGACACCGAATCATCCGTCAACGCCATAGCGGCACACGAAAAGCCGGCATCGTGTAGCGCCGCCAGCCCATCATGCGGCCATACGCGCGCTTCGCTGCCAATGCGTGTCCAGGGCACCTGGAACACCGTGCCCATGCTCACGCGGGCAGAACGACGATACAGCGGATCACAACACGTAGGACTGACCAAAATGCCGTCGACGTTGAGCGCAGCCGCCGAGCGGAAAATCGCGCCGACGTTGGTGTGGTCGACAATGCCCTCGAGCACGCACACGCGCACCGGGCGCTCCCCCGCCGCATCGACGACGCCACCCAAGAACTCGGCTACCGGAATCTGACGTGGACGACGGAATGCCGCGAGCGCACCGCGCGTCACATTGAAGCCCGTCAGCTGCTCCATAAGCTCCATGGAGGCAACGAACACAGGAACCGGACCCGCGCCCTCGCGCACAATCAGGCGCTCAAACAGCGGCATCATCTGGTCGAGCCAGCGCTCGCCCAAAAGAAAGCTCACCGGCTGGTATCCGGCGCGAACCGCACGCTCGATGACCTTGGCACTCTCGGCGATAAAAATGCCCTTCTGCGGCTCCAGCACGCAGCGAAGCTCACGCTCGGTCAGTCGCACGTAGGCATCGAGCCGCTCGTCCTCGAGAGAATCGATTCGCAGCACCTCAACGGCATCAGTCATAGCAGCCAGCCCGCACCTTTCTTTACAGCGCATCTATACCAAACGAGGCGACGCTAAGCGCCGCCCCATGCATTCAAACAATCCGATGATACCGTTCACGCCGGACGATTTACGCCTCAACGCGACGATACGTTACGAACTCATAATCGACACCCTCGTCGCCCTCGCCCGAGGCAATCGTGGCAACACCGCCACGCCGCGCAATCTCCCACGCGGGATCGGCATCCAGATCGGGAAAATACGTATCCACGTCATGCACGCAATGGTTATGCGTAACCTCGGCCTCGGCGCAATACGGCAAAAACTGCCGATACACCTCGCCACCACCGATCACCCACGCAACGGGCTCATCGGCTACCGCGGTGAGCGCTTCGTCGACGCTATGCACCACGTCGACGCCCTCGGCAGCAAAGTCCTCATCGCGCGTGAGCACGATATTACGACGGTTCTTGAGCGGACGCCCGCCGGGAAAACTCAGCAGCGTCTTGCGTCCCATAATGACCGGGCAACCTTTGGTACACGCCACAAAATGGCGCATGTCGGCGCGATTGGACACGACCATGTCACCCTCGCACCCAATGCCCCAATCGTCACACACGGCAACAATGGCAGAAAGCTTACACCTCATGCGCGTCACCTACACCGCAATGGGGATGTTCTTGACCTGAGGGCCGTGCTCATAGCCCTCGACGATCAGATCATCGGTCGTAAACGCATAGAAGTCATGCACATCGGGGTTGAGCGTTACCTTGGGCGCAGCAAACTGCGGACGCTCAATAAGCTCGCGAACGATATCGACATGACGGTCGTAAATGTGGGCATCGGCAATCACATGCAGCAGCTCGCCAGCGATCATATCGACCGACTGCGCGACCATCATCAGCAAAATGGCGTACTGGCACACATTCCAGTTGTTCGCAGCCAAAATATCCTGGCTGCGCTGGTTGAGAATCATGTTGAGCGTCGGTTTATCATCCTGCGGACGCTGCGTCACGTTATACGTCACGCTGTAGGCACACGGATACAGGTGCATCTCGGACAGGTCGCTAAACACATAGGTGTTCGTCATAATGCGGCGGCTGTACGGCGTGTTCTTAAGGTCGTACAGCACGCGATCCATCTGGTCAAAGTCGCCCTCGGCATAATGGCTCTTCTGCCCAATCTGATACCCGTAGGCCTTGCCGATGGAGCCAGTCTCGTCGGCCCACTCGTCCCAAATATGGCTGTTGAGGTCATGCACGTTATTGGACTTCTTTTGATAGATCCATAGGATCTCATCCATGGCAGATTTGAGGGCCGTACGACGCAAGGTAAGCGCCGGAAACTCCTCACGCAGGTCATAGCGTGCCGTGACACCAAAGTTTTTAATGGTATAGGCAGGGGTGCCATCCTCCCACACCGGGCGGACCTTTTGGCCCTCGGTAGTGGTGCCATGGTCCAGAATATCGCGGCACATGGTTACAAACTGTTGATCAGCCTTGCTCATTGACCCTCCTGTCAGTCGCCTAAAAGCGAGATTCATTGTATCCCAGGCACATGCGGCCCCACAGCCCAAACATATGCCTTCATTTTCTGGCATATGCCAGAAATTCCTTGCGTAAATCTGCGCGTTCGCTATTCTATTGTTGACATATGTCAGATAAGGAGCACGTATGGCAGGAAGACGCGAGAAACTGCGCCGCGTCGGGATCATCCCCGAATACCGCGGCTTTACCCCTGACGGCCTAGCCAGCGGAGACGCCATCGACATGACGGTCGACGAACTCGAGGCGCTGCGCCTGTGCGACCTGGAAGGCCTTAACCAAGAGGCAGTCGCAAAGCAGATGGGTATCGCGCGCGCCACGGTGGCGGCTATTTGCAGCCGCGCGCATCGCAAGGTGGCAAACGCGTTGGTCAATGGTCGGGCGCTCATCATCGAAGGCGGCAATATCGCGTACTCCCCCATTACCACGGCAACGGCCGTATGGCCAGCAAAGGAGATCGACACCATGAGGGTGGCAACCACGTACGACAACGGCAACATCTTTATGCACTTTGGCCGCAGCGAGCAGTTCAAGATCTACGACATTCAGGACGGCAAGGTACTCAACGAGCAGGTCGTGGGCACCGGCGGCACCGGCCACGGTGCCCTTGCGGGCCTGCTCGCCAACGGTGGCGTGGACACGCTCATCTGCGGCGGCATCGGCGGTGGCGCCATCAACGCGCTTGCCCAAGCCGGCATCACGGTGTACGCAGGAGCTCAGGGCAGCTGCGACGCTTGTGTCGAGGCCCTTATCGCCGGAACGCTCGCACAGAACGGCGAGGCCACGTGCGGCTGCCACGGCCATGACCACGACCACGCCCACGAACATGGCGAGTCCTGCAGCTGCCACGGCCATCACGAGCACGAGGGCTGCGGCTGCCACTAACGGCACGGCACCGCGAGCTCGGGGCGCGACGCTGAACGCAGCCCAACTATCAAAGCCAACAACAAAGGCCACCCGGTAGCTTCCGAGTGGCCTTTGCCATATCAAGCTGGAATTACAGCCCTATTTCTTATTGCGCATCTGCGCTTCCATCTGGCGCAGCAGCTCCATATCGGACTTGGGGCCGCCCGTACCCAGGCCGCCCATGCCACCCAGACCCATGGCATCCAGACCGGGAATATTGGGCATGCGCATCTTCTTGCCCTTCTTACCCTTTTTGCCCTTCTTGCCACCGGCCTGCGCCTGATTGGCCATCGTGCGCATGCGGCCCATCATCTTGTTCATCTCGCCCCACTGCTTCATAAGGCTGTTGACCTCGGTGGGGGTCACACCGGCACCCTTGGCAATGCGGGCACGGCGCTGACCGTTGATGATGGAGGGACGCAGGCGCTCCTCCTTGGTCATCGACATGATGATGGCCTCGTTCTTGTCGAAGATGCCCTCGTCCAGGTTGCCGCCCATCTGGTTGAGCGCGCGCTGGCCGCCGGGGAGCATACCCAGGATGCCCTTCATGCCGCCCATCTTCTTGACAGCCTTCATCTGGTCGAGCATGTCGTTCATGGTAAAGCCCTCGCGCAGCATACGCTCGGCAGCCTCGAGCTGCTCAGCGTCAGCCGCCTCCTGGGCCTTCTCGATGATGCCGACGACGTCGCCCATGCCCAAGATGCGCTTGGCCATGCGGTCCGGGTAAAACGGCTCCAGCGAGTCGGGCTTCTCGCCCATGCTCACAAACTTGATGGGCTTGCCGGTCACCTGACGCACCGAAAGTGCGCCGCCGCCACGGGCGTCACCGTCGAGCTTGGAGATGATCACGCCGTCAAAGTCAGTGCGCTCGGCGAAGGTCGAGACGACGTTGACGATATCCTGGCCGGTCATGGCATCGACGACCATCAGCACCTGATCGGGCTTGACGGCCTTCTTGATGTCCACGGCCTCCTGCATCATCTGCTCGTCGATCTGCAAACGGCCGGCTGAATCGACGATGACCACGTCACGCAGGTGGTCGACGGCCTCCTGGATGGCGCCCTTGGCGATATCGACCGGGTGCTCGCCGTCACCGCGAAAGACCGGAACGCCGATCTCTCCACCGAGCGTGGCCAGCTGGTCGGCAGCGGCGGGACGGTAGACGTCGCACGCGGCGAGCAGCGGCGAGCGGCCCTGCTTCTTGAGCAGGTAGGCCAGCTTTACGGCCGCCGTGGTCTTACCGGAGCCCTGCAGGCCCACGAGCATGATGACATTGGGAATGCGGTTGCTAAAGACGAGCTTGCTCTCGGTGGAGCCGAGCATCTCGGTGAGCTCGTCGAGCACGATCTTGACGACGTTTTGCGCCGGCGACAGCGACTCCATGACCTCGGCGGTCATGCAGCGCTCCTTGGTCTTGGCGACAAACTCCTTGACGACCTTGAAGTTGACGTCGGCCTCGAGCAGCGCCATGCGAATGTCGCGCATGGCCGAGGTGATATCGGCCTCGGTCAGCTTACCCTTGCCGCGCAAGCGGTCAAATGTGTCGTTGAGGCGATCGCTCAGGGAATCAAACACTGGTTACTCCTTAGATGGACTCGCCCACCAGGGCGCGGCAGAAATCTTTGGCGTTAAACTCCTGCAGGTCATCGACCTGCTCGCCCACGCCGATGCGAAGGATCGGGAGCTTGAGCTTCTCGGCCACGGCCATGGCGATACCGCCCTTAGCCGTGCCGTCCAGCTTAGTCATGATAATACCGTCCAGGCCCAGCGCCTCGTTAAACTCGAGCGCCTGGTTCAGACCGTTCTGACCAGTGGCGGCATCGATCACAAGCACGACCGAGACCGGCATGGGACCGGCGGCCATATTGGCGGCGCGCTTACGCGTCACGTTGACCACCTTGGCGAGCTCGCGCATGAGCTCGGGGCTCGTGTGCAGACGGCCAGCAGTATCGATAAGCACCAAGTCGCTGCCGCGCCTGTCGGCCTCGTCGAGCACGTCATAGCACACGCTCGCCGGATCGGAGCCGCGGTCACGCTTAATAACCGGTACGCCGGCACGCTGACCCCACACATCGAGCTGCTCGATGGCGGCGGCGCGGAAGGTATCGGCCGAACCGATCACCACGTTCTTGCCGCGGGAAGCCATGGCGCTCGCAATCTTGCCGACCGTCGTGGTCTTGCCGGCACCGTTGATGCCCACAAACAGCACGCAGCTCGGCGTATCGGAGAACGGATCGCGCTCGATGGTCACAAAGTGCTGCTCAAGCTGCTCGGCCAGAGCGCGACGAAGCTGCGGTGCGGTCTTGAGGTTCTTCTTGGCGGCTGTCTCGCGCAGGTCATCGGAGACCTGAATAGCGACCTCGGCACCCATGTCACCCATAACGAGGGTGTCCTCAAGGTCCTCCCAAAAGTCCTCGTCGACCTCGCCGCCAAAGTAGAAGACCTCGTTAAGGGCCTCGCGGCTGCGCTCAAGTCCGCGCGAGAGAGCGTCAAAGAATCCCATTATGCATTCACGACCTTTCCGGTTTCGCGATCGAGTTTTTGCGAGACGACGCGGCTGACGCCGTCGGCTTGCATCGAGACGCCATAGAGAACGTCAGCGTCCTCCATAGTACGGCGCTGATGCGAAATGACCAAGAGCTGTGTATCGGAACGCAGCACATCGAGGGCTCCGATGAGCTTGGACAGGTTGGCGTCATCAAGCGCCGCCTCGACCTCGTCCAGCACATAGAACGGCACCGTGCGCGTGCGGTACACGGCAAAGAGCAGGGCGAGCGCCGTCAGACTCTTCTCGCCACCCGACATGAGCATCATCTTGGTAATGCGCTTGCCGCGCGGCTGCGCCACAACCTCAATGCCCGTCTCGGCAGGATGCTCGGGATCGGTCATCTCAAGATGAGCCTGGCCACCCGGAAACAGCATGGCGAAGATCTCGCGGAAGTTCGCGTCGACCTTCTCAAACGTCACCAGAAACGCCTTGCGCATCTTGCGATCAATGGCCACCGTGATCTTGGTGAGCGCCTTGCGCGCGCTCTCCAGATCGGCCAGCTGCTCCTCGATGTAGTCGGCGCGGCGCTTGAGCTGCTCATACTCCTCCATGGCAACCTGGTTCACGGGGCCCAGATTGTTGATCTGGCGCACGAGCTGGTTGAGCTCGCGCTCGGCGGCATCGCGATCGGTGGGCGCCGGCAGCATGAGCGCTTCCTCGAGCACCGTGGTACCGTCGGCGGTAATAGCCTTGATGGCCGCCTCTACCTGCACCTCGAGCTTGCCGCGCGCAACCTTGAACTCATTTTGCGTCGCCGTGGCGGCATCAACCCGCTCCTTGGCACGGGAGACCCCGGCCTTGGCATCCTCGATGGTCTTCTTGAGCGAAGCGGAGTCCGCCTCTTCCAGAGAGGCCTGGTCACGCAGGCGCGCTGCCCAATCCGATGCGCGTTCCAACAGGGCAGAATAGCGTTCGTGCATGGGGTCGACGCGCAGGCGCAGCAGCTCGAGCGAGCGCGAAGCCTGGCGTGTTCCGCGGATACGACGGTCGATGCCCTCAAGACGATGCTCAAGGTCGGGCACGCGGCCCTTCAGCGAACGCAGGCGCTCGCTCGTCTGGGCCAGGCGCACCTTGGCATCGGCGAGCTTACCGGCGGCCTCGGAATCGTCACGGCGAACGCGGTCGAGTTCGTCGTTGGCTTCGGCAATCTGAAGGCCCAGGTCGCTTGCCCGCGCTCGGGCCTCGTCACGCGAGCGGGTGAGCTCGTCCACGCGCGGGCGCGCAGCGCGAACGGCCTCGGCAGCCTGCTCGCGGCGCTTGGAAATACGCACGCGCTCGACCTCGGCATTGTTGACGCTTTGCTCCAAGCGGCCGATCTCGGAGAGCAGCGAGCGGCGCTCGCCCTCAAGACGGGCGATCTCACCGGCGGCATCGCCCTCGGCGGCACGTGCCTCCTCGACGGCGGCGTTGGCCTCAACGACTTGGTCCGAAGCATGCTCAAAGATGGCAGCCAGATCGGGTTCCAGGCCCTCGAGCTCACGGATGCGGCGCTTGCGCTCCAAGGCGCCCGAAGCCTCGCCGGCATCGAGCCCCACGCGCACCAGACCACCACAGCCCACGCGGGCGCCATCGGGAGTCACGTAGGTCACACCGTCAACGACAGGGGCAGCCAACGCGGCAGCCAAGTCATCGACCACGTAATAGCCGCCGAGAAGGGCCTCGACAACCGGGCCATAACCGGAGCGCACGGACAGACGATCGACCAGACGCGTACCGGCAGCGCCCTCGGCGGCAGCAGAGCCACTCACGCCGCGCGCCATCAGCAGTGCCTCGCCCGAGGCCTTCTTTTGGTCCAGAGCAGCACGACCGGCACGCTCAAGCGTAGCGGCGTCATCAAACAGTAGGGCATCGATATCGCCGGCAAGCAGCTGCTCGACCAGGCCCTCAAGCTCACGAGGAACCTCGAGCACGTCGCCCAGACGGCCTGAGACATCGTCGCCCAGCGCGCCCACCAGACGGCTCACCAGCGGCGAGCTGTCTGCCATGCGGGCATCGAGCTTCTTTTGGCTGGCAAGCTCCGAGCGAACCTCGGACAGCTTGTTGCGCGCTTCGCTCTCGCGATTACGCAGGTCCTTGAGGGCAGCGCGTGCCGTCTCGGTGGCCTCGCGCGCATCGTTCTGGGCCTGACGAGCCGCCTCAAGGGCACTCTCAAGCTCCTCAGCACGGTCGCGACGGCTATCAAGCGATGCTGTAACCTCCTCGAGCTGTTCATCAATCTGCTCCAGGCGCGAGGCGTACATGTTGTCCTCGACCTCGGCGTTGCTCAGCGAGTCCTTCACCTTGGCGAGTTCGAGCGCCGCGTTATCGGCCACACGCTGCACATCGCGTTGCTCACGCGTAAGCTGCGAAATCTGATTGTCGAGCGCCACGCGCCACTCGTGGAGCTCAGCGGCGGCAGGACCAGCGGCGTCAACGTCCTCCTGGGCCTGCATGTGCGCGCCGGTCACTTCCTCAAGCTGTGCACGCGCGTCCTCGAGCTCCTCGACCACGCGACGACGCTGATGCTCGGAGCTCGAGATCTGGCCACGCATGTCGGACAGGCGCGACACCATGTTGTGGCCCTTTTCCTCGAGCAGGCGCATATCGGAGTTAATGCGGCCGACCACGTCTTGCATATGGCGGCGCTGCTCGCCCAAATCGCCCACAAACAGGCCCTTTTCCTCGAGCATGACCTGGAGCTTCTCGAGCTCGCGTTCCTTTTCGCCCAAGCGGTACTGCGCAAGCTCAAGCTCGGCAGCGCCCTCCTTGGAGCGGCACTCCAAGTCGTTCCACTGCGACTGCAGCGAACGCAGCTCGTCGACGGCTAGCATCTGCGTAAGCTCGTTCGCGCGCGAGGACAGCTCTTTGTACTTGCGCGCACGATCGACCTGACGCTCCAGCGGCCGCAGCTGACGGGCAATTTCCTTATTGATGTCGCGGGCACGCGTCAGGTGCTCGTCCATCGACTTAATCTTTTTGAGCGCACGTTCCTTGCGACGCTTGTGCTTGGAGATGCCGGCGGCCTCCTCAATGAGGGCACGGCGCTCCTCGGGGCGGCTCTGCAAAATGGCATCGAGCTTGCCCTGGCTGATGATGGAATGCGTATCCTTGCCCAGTCCCGAATCGTGCAGGATATCCTGGATGTCCATCAGGCGGCACGGGCTCGAGTTGATGAGGTACTCGCTTTCGCCCGAGCGGTACATACGACGGGTGATGGCGACCTCGTCAAAGTCGACAGGCAGCATATGGTCCGAGTTATCGAGCACCAGCGTGACCTCGGCCACACCCACCGGCTTGCGCGCCGACGAGCCCGAGAAGATGACGTCCTCCATGGCCTGGCCGCGCAGCTGCTTGGCGCTCTGCTCGCCCAGGACCCACAGAATCGAGTCGGAGATGTTCGATTTTCCCGAGCCGTTGGGACCGACGATGACGGTCAGGCCCGGCTCAAACGTCATATGGGCGCGGTCGGCAAACGACTTGAACCCTTTGAGCGTGAGGGACTTGAGATACACGGCTCCTCGCTTAAACAGGCTTCTTGTTCAGAATCACGCCGTTGGTGGTGTAGCCCATGCGGTCGAGTGCCTCGAGCGCAGCGGCTCCCTCGGCCTCCTTCTTAGAGGAACCGGTGCCGCGGCCCTGGCGGATACCGTCGATGAGCACCACGGCGGTAAAGGTGGGCGCATGCGCGGGGCCCTCGGAGCCGACCAGCTTATACGCAGGAGGCTCGTGGCCGTCTGCCTGCACGCACTCCTGTAAGAACGACTTAGGGTTCGCGGGATGCTCAGCACGCTCGGAGGCCAAATGGGGCTTAAGCGTGCGGTGGATGAAGTCCGCCGCAACGTCCCAGCCAGCATCCAGGTACAGGGCGCCCACGAGCGATTCGTAGACGTTCTCGAGCGCCGAATGCAGGCCGCGCGCGCCCGTGCCGGTCTCGGAGGCACCAAAGATGATGATGTCGTCGATGCCCAGCTCGTGAGACACCTCGGACAGCGTGGCGCCCGAGACAAGGGACACCTTCAGGCGCGTAAGCTTGCCCTCGTCAAACTCCGGATAGGACTCAAAGAGCGAGCGGGCAACCACGGCGCCCAAAATGGAATCGCCCAAAAACTCAAGGCGCTCATAGCTCGCCGAGACGGGCTGACCTTCCACGGCAGAAGGGTGCGTGAGCGCCGCGCGCAGCAGCACCTTGTTATTGAACTCGTGGCCCAGGATTTCCTGGGCGCGCGCGAGTCGTTCAGATAAAGCCAAGACTTAGGCCTCCTTGGCGTTTTCAATAGCGTCGACAGCGTCGGCGACAGAGTTGAGCGACAGCAGGGTCTCATCATCGATCTCGAGGTCGAACTCGTCCTCGATGGCCGTCACCAACTGCAGACGCTCGAGCGAATCGGCATCAAGATCGTCGAACGTGGTCTCGTCGCTAATGTCGGCGACATCGACGCCCAGAACGTCAGCGGCGACTTCGGCGATCTTATCGAAGATTTCGGAGCGGTCCATAGCGCTTCCTCTCGTATTGCATGAACATCAACGCGCTGGCGCCGCAAGCGCAACGCCAAGACACGGTTTTGATTCTACCCCACGACGCAGGCCGCGGGGCACATAACAGCGCCCTAACTCGCTCCTACAAAACGATGCCGTCCATAGAGTTGGCGACGTTCTCGACAAGCCCGGCGCGCACGGCCTCCGCCGCGGCGAGTGTACCGTTTTTGACGGCCTCGACCGAGGTGGCACCGTGGCCGATCAGGACCACGCCACGCAGGCCCAACAGAATGGCGCCGCCCTTAGCATCGCCCGAGAGCTTTGCCTTGATCTCGCGCATCTGCTTTTTGATGAGCAGCGCGGCAATCTTGGTGCCGAGCGAAGACATAAAGGCACCCTTGAGCTCCTGCAGCAAAAACTTGGCAGCGCCCTCGGTGGCTTTGAGCGCGATATTACCCGACATGCCGTCGGCGACCACGACGTCAAAATTGCCCGACGTAAGATCGGTGCCCTCGCAGTTGCCCACAAAGCCGGGAACGGCGGCCTTCATGGCGGGGAAGCACGCCTTGGTAAAGTTGGAGCCCTTCTCGTCCTCGGTGCCGTTGCCGAGCAGACCGACGCGGGGATGCTCAATGCCCAGGACGACGCGCGCATAGGCGCTACCCATCTGGGCAAAACGCACCATGTCGTCGACCTCGACATCGGGGTTGGCGCCCATGTCGCACAGGACCGTCAGGCCGCCGGCGCGGTTGGGCAGTGCATTGGTGAGGCACGGACGCACCGGCTGCTTCTTGCCCTCGGCCTGATACCTAAACGGCGTCACGTAGGCGGTAGCGGCAGCGGTCATGGCGCCGGTGGAGCCGGCAGAGAAGAACGCGTCCGCGTTACCCTTCTTGATAGCGCGGCAGGCAAGCACGATCGAGGACTTGCGCTTGGTCATCACGGCTCGAATGGGATCGTCATCCATGGCGATGACATCGGGCGCCTCCAAGGCCTCGACGCGAGCGTGAGCCGCGGCAAAGGGGTTCACGATCTCTGCGGGACCGACGGCCAAGACCTCGATATCGGGATCCGCCGCAAGCGCCGCCTCGATACCGTCGAGGACAACCTGAGGCTTCTCATCTCCACCCACAACGTCTACACAAACGCGAACGTTACTCATATACATGCTCCTTATACAAAAATGGCCGACTCATTGAGCCGGCCATTGTGGTTCCAGTTGGAACGGCATCGCATCCAGAGTATACAGTTACTCGGTAACGATAACCTCGCGGTCCTTGTAGAAACCGCAGCTGGGGCACACGTGGTGCGGGAGCTTGACAGCACCGCAACGGGGGCACGTGGACTGAGCCGCAGCCGAGATCTTCATGTTGGCGGAACGGCGGGTGTGAGTGCGGATACGACCCTGCTTTTGTTTAGGTACGGGCATAGTGACCTTCCTTATGAACTATCCAGTGTGGCGATTACGCGCAAGTAGCGATACTACCACAGTTTTACTCGTCAAGCTTGAGATTCTTCAATGCTGCAAATGGATTTTCCGTGGCAGCGGCCCATTCGGCCTCTGCTTGAGCGGCGCAATCGCATTGCTCGACGTTGAGATTGATGCCGCAAGTGGGGCATAGGCCGCGGCAATCGGGCTTGCACAGGACAACGAACGGCGTGTCCATGACGACCGCGTCGTTGATGGGCTCACCCAGATCGACGATGCGGTCCTCGCCCAGCAGCTCGTAGCCATCTTCGTAGGCCTCGGGGTCCTCGGGCTCGTTAAAGAGATAGAATTCCTCAATCTCACCGGCGATATCAAACGAAGCGGGCTCCAGGCAACGGTCGCACTCACCGGTTGCGTGCGCGCGGACCATGCCCGTAAGCAGAACACCGGTGCCGGCATTGGTAAAGACCACATCGTAGTCAATGCCGTCCTGTAGCTGGTACTCCTTCTCGCCCACCGTATAGGTGGCAACATCGACCTTACCGGTCAGCGGGTACGAGTCTCCGGGAAACTCGAGCTGCTCGGAAAGATCGACGGTAACGCTCGGGAACTCAGCCATTACCACTGACCGTTCTGCTGGGCGGCACCCTCGTTGAGCTGCTGACGGCAACGGGTCACCGTACCGGTCAGGCTCTTGAGGTTCTCCTCGAGGTGCGTAAAGACCTGCTCGGCGTAGTCCTCGGCGGCATAGCGCGTCTCGCGCTCATACTGCTGGGCACGGTCGCGGATATCGTCGGCCTGCTGCTGCGCTAAGCGGACGATCTCTTGCTCACCGGCAATGGTGAGGGCCTGCTGCTGAGCATCGGCGATGATGGAATCGGCCTGAGCGGCGGCGGAAGCCATAAGCTCCTCACGCTCCTTGAGAATACGGCGGGACTTCTGCCATTCCTCGGGATAGCTCATGCGGATCTCGTCGAGGATGTTAAAGAAGACGTCGGCGTCGATAACCTTCATTTGGGCGTTCTTGCCGAACGGCGTCTTAGCCTCTTCGATGAGCCCCTCGAGCTCGTCGACAAGACTCACGATCCTGTCGCCAGGAAAATTCTCGCCCGGCATCCGGTCTCCTTTCATAGGTAACATATCATCGTGTTAGTTTACCACATGCCACCAGGCATTAAAAAACGTCACGAAAAGCGATGTTTGAGCGCCTTGACCACATTGGGCGGAACAAAATTAGAGACGTCGCTACCGAGCGAGGCAATCTGGCGAACCACCGAGCTCGAGATATAACCGTACTGCGGCGCACTCATGACAAAGATGGACTCCAGCTCGTTATCCAGGCGGTAGTTGAGGTCGGCCTGCTGCAGCTCGTACTCAAAGTCGGTCATGGCACGCAGACCCTTGACCACGGCTCCTGCTCCCTGTTCGCGGGCAAAATCGACCAAAAGGCCGGTGAAGGGCAGCACCTCGACGCCGTCAATATCACCGAGCGCCTCACGTGCCAGCGCCACGCGCTCGTCGAGCATAAACGTGGTGCCGACGCCGTTTTTGCCCTGCGACTCGGCAACGGCAACGATCACGCTGGGAAAGATGCGGCGGGCACGGCGAATCACGTCGATGTGGCCAAAAGTGATGGGATCGAAGGTGCCCGGGACGATTACGCGGTTAATGGTGTCGCTCATGGGCATCCTCCGTGGGTGCGTCGCTATCGTTGCCATCATCCTCGCCGTTGCCAACCCAACGAAGCAGGTCGACCGAGGTTATTCCGTAACGCTTCTCACGCACGGTCTCAAAGCCTGCCGGATGCGCACCCGCATCGGCGGCAGCATGCTCAAAGAGCGCATAGGCACCTGGTGCCAGCAAGCCTTGCTGAGCTAGGTTTTGCAACAGTTCCTCGACTGGCTCAGCACCAAAAGCATAGGGCGGGTCGAGCAGGACCAGGTCAAAGGGACCGCCCGGCACGCGGCCGCGCGAGGCACTCGACAGTACATCGCCGGTAACGACGCGCCAGCGCGCACGGTCACGGCAGAGCGACTCGATATTCTTAGTAATGAGCCGCGCGGCATTCCGATCGATCTCGAACGTGGAGAGCGAGCGGGCACCACGCGAGAGCATCTCGATGCCCAAGGCACCGGAGCCGCCAAAGGCATCCAGCACGCGGACCTCGTCCAGATCGAAGTCGAATGCCGACATGACCATAGATGCGCACGCCTCGCGCACGCGATCGGTCGTGGGGCGGGTGACATCGCGACCACGGGGCTCCTCGATCTTACGACCGCGCCATTCGCCGCCGATGATTCTCATCCTCCGCTGACCTCCTTAAAGATGTGTCGATACCGCGTGGCGACCGCATCGCGCAAAGGACGCGTCGCCACAGAGTCAAGGTTGCAAGCATACCGCAAGAGCTCGACCGCGTCCAAATGGGCCCACTCGATCAATTCCTCGTCGGCATCGAGGTCAACAAAGCGCAAGGTCACGCCGCCATGCTGGCGGTAACCCAGGATTTCACCCTCGTGACGCAGACGCAGGTCCATCTGGGCGAGCGTAAAGCCGTCCGAGGTCTTCTCGAGCGACTGGAGGCGGTCTTGTGCCGCCGACGCGCCGCCGTTGCCCTTGGAGTGCGTCATGACCAGGCACGTGCCCGACACGCTGCCGCGGCCTACGCGCCCACGCAGCTGGTGCAAGGCCGCCAAACCAAAGCGCTCGCCATTCTCGATGACCATGACGGTGGCATTGGGCACGTCAACGCCCACCTCGACCACCGTGGTCGAGACGAGCACATCAATCTCGCCACGCTTAAAGGCATCGATGACCCGGTCCTTCTCCCCCGCCGGCATGCGGCCATGAAGACGCTCGACGGTAAGCCCCGGCAACGCCAGACGCAGGCGATCGAGCTCGGTCGCCGTATCGTGCAGCGGCACGGGGACCGTCACGCGGCCCTCGTCGTCGCGGGCAATACCGGGTACGTCTTCCAGCTCATCGGCCGAATCGCTCGGCTCCACGAGCGGACAGATCACGTAGGCTTGCTGACCCTTTTCGTGCGCCTCGCGAATGGCGCCATAGGCCAGGTCGCGACTTGACTCGGTGAGGACGCGCGTCGTCACGCCGGCACCCGGAACGGGACGATGGCGGATGATGCTCGTATCCAGGTCGCCGTACACCGAAAGCGCCAACGTGCGCGGGATCGGCGTGGCAGTCATAACCAGCAAGTCGGCACCAGGGCCTTTTTCGCGCAGAGCGTTACGCTGGCCCACGCCAAAGCGGTGCTGCTCGTCGATCACCACAAGCGACAAATGCTTGAACGTGACGTTCTCCGAAAGCACCGCATGGGTACCAAAGAGCACGTCGAGCTCGCCAGACTGGAGCCGAGCATGAATCTGTTCACGCTCGGCCGCCGGCGTGGCGCCCGTCAGGAGCGCCCAGGTCATGCCAGCCTGCGAGAGCAAGGGGCCGGTCTTATCGGCATATTGACGCGCCAGCACGCCCGTGGGCGCCATAACGCAGGCCTGAGTGCCGCTATCGGCCGCAACCGCCAACGCGCAGGCGGCAACGGCGGTCTTACCGGTACCGACGTCGCCCAGCAGCAGACGGTTCATCACGCGACCGCCATCGCACATGTCGTGCAGAATGTCTTGGAACGCGCCCTCCTGCTCGTCGCTCAGCGAAAACGGCAGGGCTTCCTTGAGCGCCGACAAGTGTCCGCCCGCGGTGTGGGCGTAGGGAGCAACTTCGACCAAGCCGCCGTCGTTGCGCAAGCGCAGCGCCAGCTGCAAGCAGAGGCACTCCTCGTAGGCAAGTCGCCGGCGTGCGATGTCGCGCTCGGCCATGCTCGAGGGAAAGTGGATCGAACGCAACGCACGGGCATTGCTCATGAGCTTCCGCTTTGCGCGCAGCGGCGCGGGAATGGGATCGAACGGATTGGAGACCACTTCGAGCGCACCGCTCACGATACGGCGCATCCATGCCTGACTCACGCCGTCACTTACGTAGTGGACCGGCAGGATGGTGCCGGCGGCGCGCCCATCCTCGAGCTTTTCAAAGTGGGGCGAGGCCATCTGCTTAAAACCGTAGGCAAACTCGACCTTGCCCATCACGGCCAGGCGATCGCCCTGCTTGAACTGCTGGGCAATCCAAGGCTGACGGAAAAAGGCAACCTGCAGCACGCCCGTCTCGTCCACAAGCGAGACCTCAGTCACCTGCATGCGCGGACGGGGCTGCTTTTGGACAATACGATCGACCGTGGCGATGATGGTGCACACGGTACCGATGGGCGCCATCTCGATGGACCACGAGCGAGTGAAGTCCAGGTAGCGATGAGGAATATGGAGAAGGAGGTCCCCCACCGTCCGAATTCCCAGACGGCGAAGGGCCTCCTCACGTTTACCCGAAACATATTTGAGTCGCGCGATATCCTCGTCGAGCGCATTGCTCTGGGCAAAACGCTCCGAGACGCGCGGCACGGAGCACAGCTCGGACATAGGCAGAGCCTACTCGATCGAGAAGATCACGGGATAGAGCGGCTGCTCGCCACGATGGGCGTCGATCTCCAGATCGGGCTGAGCCTCCTCGATAGCGTCGACGATCTCCTGGAAGGCCTCGTCGGACAGCTCCTCGCCGGCCAGAATCGTCAACGCGTCGCCCTCCTCTTCCTCCTGCATACGGTTGATGCAGTCGAGCGTGACCTGCTTCACGTCGGAGCCGACCACGTCGATGGAGCCGGCGATGATGCCCATGACGTCACCGGAGTGAATCGGCGAGCCGTCGGAGGCGCTGGAGTCGCGCACGGCGCGGGTGACCTCGCCATCGCGGACCTCGCTGATGGCGTCGACCATAGCGGCAACAGCATCCTCGAGCTCGGAATCGGGCAGGACCGCGAACAGCGCGGAGAAGGCCTGCGGGACGGTCTTGGTGGGAACGACGGCGACCTTCTTGTCGGTGCAGGCGGAGGCAGCAGCCTCGGCAGCCATGCGGATGTTGCCGTTATTGGGCAGGATGATGACCGAGGTCGCGTTAACCTGGTCCACCGCGCCCAGCAGGTCGGCAGTCGAGGGGTTCATGGTCTGGCCACCCGACACGATCACATCGACGCCGAGGGACTTGAGGATGTCAGCCTCGCCGGAACCGGCGGCAACGGCGACAAAGCCCAGGGCCTTCGCGGGCTCGGTGGCCTTCTCCTGGTCCTCGTGGATCTTAGCGGTACGGTCGTGGGCCTCCATCTCCATGTTGTGGATGAAGACCTCGTAGATCTGACCGAGCTGCAGCATGTGCTCGAGCACCAGGTTGGGGGTGTTGGAGTGCACGTGGATCTTGTAGTCGGGATAGGCACCAACGAGCAGCTCGCAGTCGCCCATGGAACCCAGGAACTTAAGGCACTCGTCCTCGTCAAAGGGAGCGTCGGCCTTAAAGAGGAACTCGTTGCAGTAGCGGAACTCCGAGCCCTCCCAGTCGTCGTTAGCCTCGATCTCGACACGGCCAAGAGCGGCGTCACGGGCAGAGCCGGCGGAATCAAACGTGGCGGAGAAATCCTCGACCACGGTGCTGCGGCCAAGAGCGGCGGCAACAAAGTTCTCCAAGAAGATGGCAAAGCCAAAGGCGCCGGAGTCGACCACGCCGTTCTCCTTGAGGACGGGCAGCAGGTCGGGTGTGCGGGCGACGGACTGGTAGGCCTCGACGACGATGGCGTCGAGCGCATCCTCGGCAGAGAACTTCTTCTTCTCGCACTCGTCTGCCTTGGTCGAAACATCACGCAGGACCGTGAGGATCGTGCCCTCGATGGGCTTACGAACAGCCTGGAAGGCAACCTTGACGGCACGACGGAAGGCGAAGGCGATATTGGCGGACGTGATAGGCTCATCGGCAGAGACAAGGCCCTCGGCCACGCCGCGCAGGATCTGCGAGGTGATGACACCGGAGTTGCCGCGGGCGCCCATGAGGGAGCCGTGGGTGATGGCGCCAGCGATGGCCTCCATGTCGGCATCGGCGGGAAGGGCGGAAAGCTCCTTGGTCACCGAGGCGAGCGTGAGCGACATGTTGGTGCCGGTGTCACCGTCGGGTACGGGGAAGACGTTGAGCTTGTTGATCTCCTCGGCCTTTTCGGAAACGGCAGCCGCAGCGATCGGAAAACAGGTGCGAATGGTCTTTGCAATCATGAGTGGTGAAATCTCCGTATTCGGATGCTAGTTCAGACGGCTCTTGAGCGCGTCGATGTGAATGCCGATCTTAAGGCTGGCGGGATCGATTTGGGCGATCTCCTGCAGGGTGAAGGCGACGGAGCTCGAAAGATTGTGGCAGACGGACTTCATGTTGACGCCGTTCTCGAGCACGACGTGAAGGTCGACCGTGAGGCCGTTCTCGTCGGCGGAAACAAGCACGCCCTTGCGGAGGCGCTGGCCGGCAAGCAGGCGCACGCTCTCGGCGCCCTGCAGCTGCTCGGCCATACCGACGACGCCGTAGCACGTCATCGCGGCATAACCGGCAATATCGGCAATAACGTCGTTCGAAACGCTCAGGCTGCCGTTAATGGTCTCAGACACAAGAATCTCCTTTTCTGGTGCTCGCGGCACCATGTCGTGGGAGCAATCATTCCAACATTTTACAACGACCGCGCCATGTTAAGGCCACGGGGTTCGCGATTACATCCTCGACACGAAATGTTGATACGGTAACGTTCGTCACAGGCGATCGCGGCATGAAAAAACCCGCCGCATAAGCGACGGGTTTTACAACCTGGCTCCCCGGGTAGGACTCGAACCTACAACAGCGCGGTTAACAGCCGCGTGCTCTACCATTGAGCTACCGAGGAATTTAAAAGCCCAGCGAAATGGGCTGAGAAATTCTGGCTCCCCGGGTAGGACTCGAACCTACAACAGCGCGGTTAACAGCCGCGTGCTCTACCATTGAGCTACCGAGGAATAGGTGCGTGCTCTCAAGCAACGAAGTTTATTATACGGACGAATCAGCTTAGGGCAAGAACTTTTTTGAGAATTTTTCCGACCTAGTCATTGGAGACGTCCCCAACGACTACATGAAAGCGCCCCCAAGCGGATGTGCTTGAGGGCGCCTCTTGCTTGACTAGCTTTCGATGTAGTCTTTCAGCTTGCTGCTGCGGCTGGGATGGCGGAGCTTGGCCAGGGTCTTGGACTCGATCTGGCGGATACGCTCGCGCGTGACACCAAACTCGCGACCGACTTCCTCGAGCGTGCGGGGATGTCCGTCAACGAGACCAAAGCGCAGCTCGATAACCTTGCGCTCACGATCGGCAAGCGAATCGAGCACCTGGGTGAGCTGCTCCTGCAGCATGGAGAAGCTGGCGGCATCGGGCGGAACGATAGCCTGGGAGTCCTCGATGAAGTCGCCCAGCTGGGAATCCTCTTCCTCACCGATCGGGGTCTCGAGCGACACGGGCTCCTGCGAAATCTTCTGGATCTCGCGGACGCGGTCGGCGCTCATGTCCATCTCAGCACCGATCTCCTCAGGGGTCGGGTCGCGACCCAGATCCTGGAGGAGCTGGCGTTGCACGCGGACGAGCTTGTTGATGGTCTCGACCATGTGCACGGGAATACGGATGGTACGGGCCTGGTCGGCAATAGCGCGCGTAATGGCCTGACGGATCCACCACGTGGCGTACGTGGAGAACTTAAAGCCCTTCTGGTAGTCGAACTTCTCGACGGCGCGGATCAGACCGAGGTTGCCCTCCTGGATCAGATCCAGGAACAGCATGCCACGGCCGACATAGCGCTTGGCGATGGAGACGACCAGACGCAGGTTTGCGCTGATGAGCGCCTGCTTGGCCTCAAGACCAACATTCTCAATACGCGTAAGTCGACGCATCTCGGAGCGTGTGAGTTCAATCTCGCCTGCATCGGCAGCCTCGAGCTTCTCGGTAGCCTCGAGACCGGCCTCAATCTTCATGGCCAGATCGACCTCTTCAGATGCGGTCAGCAGGTCGACCTTACCGATCTCCTTGAGGTACATACGAACCGGGTCGCCGGTCAGCATCACCGTGGAGGCATCGATGCCGCGCACGCGCGCACGCGAACGGGACGTGCGCACGGTGCGCTTCTTCTTGCTCTTGGAAGAGCCCATCTCGGCATCGGCCTGGCGGGCCATCTTAAGCTCGTGATCGTCAAGCGAGCCGGAATCGTGCTCGTCATCGTCATCGTCATCGAAATCGTCGGTATCGTTATCGTCATCGTCGACGCCCATCGGGGCGTCGTCGTTTCCGCTCGCGGAGATAATCTGGATGCCGCTGTTGCGCAGCGCGGAATACACCGCGTTGAGCTGCTCATCGGAGACATCGATATCCTTCAGGGCGACCTGAATCTCGTCCTCGGTTACCGAAGTCCTGTTTGAGCCGTTGCCCATGAGCTTTGCAACGTAGGATTCCAGCCCAGTACCCGTGCTCTCAGTCTTTTTTGGCACAGATTCTCCCTTCGTAGTCCACAGGACTCAATACTTTAGCACACACGTAGACCTCTATACCCAAAATAAAGACAGGATATAGGCGAGAATACGCTGGTTGACCACAACATCTAGGCCTGATCAGCACCTGCGGTCTCCAAACCGATCAAACGGAACGGGTCGGCCACGCCACCGATCGACTTTTGGAGCTCGCGCTGGCGCTGTGAATCTTGCACCGCCTGCATCGTCAGCACGCGACGAGCCTCATCGTCGAGTGAACGGTCCTGACGCAACTTGGCCTGCGCGGCTCGCATGCGACGTTTGATGGTGTAGAGCTCGAGCGTATCGAGCATAAAGACGATGTTCGTCTCGGTCGGGTGCTTGCTCGTCGCCGAGATGCGCCCGGCGCTGACAAGCGACGCCGCCTCGGGACACACCGCCCGCGCCGCATCCATGCATGCCGCAGGATCGGTTCCCGGCGGCGTTGCGAGCACGGCCCACGCAATGGACTCGTGACGCGGGTCGACCCACTCGATAGAACAAATGCGATCGGCATACGTGCGGAACAGATCGGGGTAGCTCGTGAGCATCGTCAGCAGCTCGCGCTCCCCCGCCAGGGATTTCCGCTCCAGATCGGTCAAAACAACCGGCATCGACGGAGCTGCCGCCGCGCTTGAACTATCGGCAACGGACGCAGCGCTTTCCACCCCCGCCGGCACATCGATTGGCGGCAGATCCTCGTCGACCTCAACCGGCGCGGCCCCATAGGCATCAAGCGGAACGTAGTCGTACGGGTCCTCCTCGACCGGTGCGGACACCGGCGGCGTCGCACCCGCGGCCCAGGCACCGCGACCGGCACTGCGCGCACCAGCCGCACCGCCGCCCGAACTTCGTCCCTGCGAACCGCCCGCGCGCTCAGCTTGCGCGCGTTGACGCTCGTAGTTCTGCTCACGCCGGCGCTCGGCATCCTCGCGCTTGGCGACGTCGCGAAACACGCGGCCCGAACTCGCGCGCACGGTCTCCAGGTCCAAACCCAACAGATCGGCAATCTGGATAAAGTACGTGTCGATCATATAGCTGTCACGTAGCGGATAGATAAGCGTCAGCGCGTCCTCGAGCGCCTTGGCGCGACCGCCCGGTGTGGTAATGTCGCTCGACTCCTGCAGCGAGCGGTAGACAAAGTCCATGAGGGGCTCGGCCGCGTCAATGCGCGCCTGAAGCTCCTGGCCGCCATGCGCCGTGATGAACTCCATGGGGTCGTTGCCGTCGGGCAGCACCACACAGCGCAGGTCCATCGAATCCTGCTCGATAAACTGAATCGCGCGGCGAGCGGCCTTTTGACCGGCGGCGTCGCCATCGAACATATATACAATGTGCTTGGCAAAACGGGTGAGCGTCTTAACGTGATGTTCCGTCAGCGCCGTGCCCAGCGTGGCGACGACATTTTTGATCCCCGCCTCCCAGCAGGCGATGCAATCGGTATAGCCCTCCACCACGATGGCAGTATCCTGAGCAACGATAAACTCCTTGGCCCAGTTAAAGCCATAGAGGTTTCGCTTTTTATGAAACACGCTCGTCTCGGCGGTGTTGAGGTACTTCGGTTGGCCGTCGCCCATAATGCGCCCGCCAAAGGCAATGTTATGACCCTGCTCGTCAAAGATGGGAAACATCACGCGGTCGTAAAAACGGTCGGCAAGCTGTCCGCTCCCACGGCTCACGGCCACGTTGGCGTCGATCATCTCCTGCGGGGTAAATCCCGCCTGCGACAGATGCGACACCAACGCGTTGCGACCCGGCGCAAAGCCCAGGCAGTAGCGGCGACAGACATCTCCGCCCATGCCACGGCTGGCAAAGTACTCGCGCGGACGGCTGTCCTTACCGCGCATAAGCATGGTGTGGTAGAACTGAGCCGTCTCGGCGCACAGGTCATAGATGCGGGCGCGCTTGGTGCCGCGATCGCGCTGCGCACCGGTATCGTGCAGTTCAATGCCCGCACGATCAGCCAAATAGCGGATCGACTCGGGAAAACTCAGGTTCTCGCGCTTCATGATGTAGGTAAAGACGTCGCCGCCCTCGCCGCAGCCAAAGCAATGCCACACCTGCGTAGCAGGGATAATGTGAAACGATGGGGTCTTTTCGCCATGAAACGGGCAGCAGCCCCAAAACTCATGGCCGCGGGGCTTGAGCTCAACCGTTTCCTGCACGATGGCAACCAAGTCTGACGCCGCGCGTACCTGATCTTTTTCCTCATCGCTAATCACGGATACTCACCCCCTGCTCACCCAAGTTATGACGGATATCGTCGATATTACCCTCGACGGTCGCGATAAGCTCGTCCAGGGAATCGAACACGCGAGACGGACGCAGCCAGCGCATAAACGCCAACGACACGGAAGCGCCATACAGGTCGCCCGCATAGCCGATCAAGTTGGCCTCGAGATGCGCCGAGGCGGCATCATCGGCATAGGTCGGCGGCAGGCCAACGTTAACGGCAGCAGGCCATACGGTATCGTCGACCAGCACCAGACCCTCATAGACGCCATCGGCAGGCACTTGGATGCCGTCGGGCACCTGGATGTTTGCCGTGGGAAAGCCCATGTCGGAGCCCTCGTGACGGCCAGCCGCCACAACGCCGCGCAGCATATAGGGACGGCCGAGAAGCTCGGCAGCCAGCTCCACATGACCCTGAGCCAGCTCATGGCGGATGCGCGTGGCGCAGATGGTCTGCCCGTTAACGCAGAGCAGGTCGTGACCGTAAACGTCAACCCCACGCTCAGTACCCCAGGCACGCATCTCGGCAACGCCCGAAGCGCCGCCACGGCCGAGCCTAAAGTCGCTGCCTACACGAATGGAGCGAATGTCGACAACGCGCGACAACAGCGCCAGAAACCCGACATGGTCGAGTGCCGCCACGGCGGGCGTAAAGGGAACGGCCACCACCGCATCGACCCCGGTTTGAGCCAGAGCATGCAGGCGGTCGGCCGTCGTCATCAATTTTTGAGCGGGCGAAGGACTCACCACGACGTCCGGATCGGGATCGAAGGTGACCACGACCGCTTTGCTACCGTGATCATGCGCATCGCGAATAACCGCGTCGATCAGCTCTTGGTGCCCACGATGCACGCCATCAAACACGCCAATGGCGATCGATGCGGCACCCAAGAACTCGCACCCATCAAATGCATCGGCAGAAACGATACGGGCCTCATCAAACTCACCCGCGAAAAAGATACGCGCGAGCTCGTGGGGCGCCAGCATCATCGAACACCGCCAATCGCCTGCGGAAAGACGTGCTCCATCACAAAGCGGCCGCCCTCGATACGAGCAAGCGCCTTGAGACCCCCATCGAGCACGAGCGCGAACGGTGCCTTCGCCGTATCGAAGTCCGCAAGCGCGCGTTCAACGGGAATGCGGCGACCACAAAGCAGGTCGTCTGCAAGATTACCCGGCAAATCGACACGCGTGGCACCAAGGGCGGCGATGGGATCCAGAGCGAAGCCGGCCGCGGACTCGGCAGAGAGCTCCTCAACCGCATGACAGGCACCAATGGAAACCACGCCGGAAGCCGTACGGCGCAGCGCGGAAATATGCGCAGCGCTATCGCAAGCGCGACCCAGGTCACGAGCGAGCGCGCGAATGTAGGTGCCCTTGCTTACCGAAAACGCCACAGTCCACACACACGTATCACCTTCGCCGCCCACGGCGATGAGGTCGGCGGTATAGACCTCGACAGGGCGCGGAGGTAGGTCCACCGCATTGCCCTCGCGAGCAGACTTATAGGCGCGAATGCCATTGACCGAGATGGCCGAAAACGCCGGCGGCACCTGCATCTGCGGACCAAGCATAGCGGCCAGCTGTTCACGGGCGTAAGCGGGATCGCGCAGCTCGGGCGCAACGGGCACCGTGCGGACGGCCTCGCCCTCCGCGTCATCGGTATTGGTCTCGACGCCAAACGAAATGTCGGCGACATAACTTTTGGTATCGAGGGTTAGCATACCCAGCAGACGGGTCGCCTGGCCCACGCCCACCACCATGACACCCGAGGCCATGGGGTCGAGTGTACCGGCATGGCCGACGCGTCGCTCATGGAGGGCGCGTCGGCACTGCGATACCACATCGTGGGACGTACAGCCCACCGGCTTATCGACGGCGAGCAGCATATTCAATTGAGAAGGCGTACGACGAGCCATGTACCATCCAAAATGTTAGAGCTCGACGGTCACCGAAGCGGGATCCTCCCCTACCAGCTCGGCCAGCATGGGGAGTGCCGCGGTGAGCGTCTCGAGAATCGTTCCGTTGTTAGAGAAACCAGCGGCCGCGGGATGCCCGCCACCGCCAAAAGCAGCAGCGATCTCGGAAACATTGAGGTCGCCCTTGGAGCGCAGGTTGCCGCGTACCTTGGTATCGCCCTCAATGCCCTTCAGGAACAGGCAGACCTCCACACCCATCACCGAACGCACCACATCGACCAAGCCGTCGCACTCGTCCGAAGTGACGCCGCAGGCCTCGAGGTCACTCTGGTACGCATAGCTATATGCCACGCGACCGTGCGCCACTGTCTTGATGCGGCCCATAACGATGGACTTGAGATGCAAGAACTCTACGCGCATGCTCTGGTAGACCTCGAGCGCAACGCGCGCCGGATCGGCACCGTGCGCGACCAGGCGCGAGGCGGCATGGAACGCAGCGGCATCGGCGTTTTGGTACTGAAAACGACCGGTATCGGTCACCAGGCCGCACAGCAGGCAGGTCGCGACACCATTGCGAGCCACAATGCCGCAATTGTCCAAAAAGCGGTCGATGATCATGGCGCAGGCCGCGGCGTCGACGCACCTCAGGCTCAGCTCGGCAAATTCCTCGCGCGCCGGATGGTGATCGAAGCACACCACATGCGACGAGCGGCGGAGCACCTCGGCGGAGTTGTTCAGACGCTCGACGACGGGCACGTCCACCGAGATAAACAGGTCCGGATTGCCGGCATACGCAGATGCCGGCACCAGACGGTCGGCGCCCTCCATAAAGCGGTAAATGCGCGGAACCGGGTCATCGTCTGCCAGCAGCAGGGCAATGTCCTTGTTGGGAAAGAACTTCACAAGCGAGAGGCCCAGGCCCAGCACGGAGCCCAGGGCGTCGCCATCGGGAGACGTATGTCCCGAAATCGCAATGGAGGACGCACCCTCGATGAGCTCGAGGATGCGTCGCTGAATATCTGCAGACTCGCACGAGGCGAGGTCGGCGGAATTACTCATCTAAAGCTGCCTCCTGGGCGGCATCCGCAATTGGATAGCCGTCCTCGTCCTTTTCGATCGCAAGTGTGGCGGGAACGTTTTCCAGCGCGCGCGTGATGCGCTCGGCCTCATCGGTCGAGCGATCGATGCGAAAATCGAGCTCGGGCGTGACACGCCAATCGAGCGAACGGGCCAGCAGGCTACGGATGCGGCCCTTGGCGCTGGCGAGCGCCTCCATGACCTCGTCGTAGCGGCTCGCGTCGCACGACACGTACACGCGCGCGAACGAACGGTCCACCGCGACCTCGACCGCGGTCAGGGTGACCAGGTCGAGACGCGGATCGGAAACCTCAAAGAGCAGGATATAACCGAGCTTCTCGCGAAGCTGCTCGCCTAGACGGCGGGTTGCCTGCGTTTGCTTCATAGCGCTACCCCCTACTCGGTACGGGCAACCTGGTCGATGCGGTAGCCCTCAATGGTGTCGCCAGGCTTGATGTCCTGGAAGTTCTCCAGGCCAATACCGCCCTCGGAGCCGCTCTTGAGGCTCTTGGCCTCGTCCTTGTAGTGACGCATCGAGGCGATTTTACCGTTGAAGACCACGATGCCGTCGCGCACCAGGCGCACGGAATCGGTCGCGGCGATCTCGCCCTCTTCGACGCGGACACCGGCGGCGATACCGACCTTGGGCACCTTGAAGGTGTCCAGAACGGTTGCGGAACCCGTGGAGACCTCGACCTCGGTGGGCTTGAGCATGCCGATACGGGCTGCGTCGAGGTCCTCGAGGCACTTGTAGATGACGTCGTAGCAACGGATCTCGACGCCCTCACGCTCGGCAGCGGAGCGGGCCTTGCCGTCGGGACGGACGCCAAAGCCGATGATGATGGCGTTAGAGGCGTCGGCCAGAACGACGTCGGTCTCGTTGATGGCGCCAACGGCGGAGTGGATCGTGTTGATGCGCACCTCGGACTGGTCCATCTTGTCGAGGGAGTCCTGAAGGGCCTCAATGGAACCCTGGACGTCGGCCTTGATGATCAGGTTGAGCTCCTTGACCTCGGCGTCGGCGATGGTCTCGAAGAGGTTCTCGAGCGTCACGTGCTTCACGCGGCTCTGCTCCTCGATACGGGCCTTGAGCGAACGCTCATCGGCCAGGGCGCGTGCCTCGCGCTCGTCCTCGAACACGCGGAACTCATCGCCGGCGTTGGGGACGGACTGCAGGCCCAGGATCTCGACGGCGTCGGAGGGACCGGCCTCGGTGACGGCGTTGCCCTTGGGGTCGAGCATGGCGCGGACGCGGCCGTAGGTAAGGCCGGCGACCAGCGTATCGCCCACGTGCAGGGTACCGCGGGTCACGAGCACGGTGGCAACCGAGCCGCGGCCCTTGTCGAGCTTAGCCTCAAGGACGTTGCCCGAAGCGAACGTATCGGGGTTGGCCTTGAGCTCGAGCACGTCGGCCTGGAGCAGGACGGTCTCGAGCAGGTCGTCGATACCGATCTTCTGCTTGGCAGAGATGTTGACGAACATGTTCTGTCCGCCCCACTCCTCGGGGATGATGCCGTACTCGGTGAGCTCCTGGCGCACGCGGTCGGGGTTGGCACCCGGCTTATCGATCTTGTTGACGGCGACGACGATGGGAACACCGGCGGCCTTGGCGTGGTTGATCGACTCGATGGTCTGGGGCATGACGCCGTCGTCGGCAGCCACGATCAGAATGACGATGTCGGTCACCTTGGCGCCGCGGGCACGCATGGCCGTAAAGGTGGCGTGACCGGGGGTATCGATGAAGGTGATCTTACGGTCGTTGATCATAACCTGCGAAGCGCCGATGGCCTGAGTGATGCCGCCCGCCTCGCCGGCAGCGACGCCGGTGTGACGGATGGCGTCGAGGAGGCTCGTCTTGCCGTGGTCGACGTGGCCCATGACGGTGACGACCGGGGCGCGCGGCTTAAGGTCGGCGGGATCGTCGTAGAACGAGAAGGTGTTCTCCTCCTCGGGGGTGATGATCTTAATCTGACGGCCCAGGTCGTCGGCAACGAGCTCGACGAGGTCGTCGGACATGGACTGCGTCATGGTAAGCGGCGTGCCCAGCAGGAACAGGCGCTTGATGATGTCGTTGGCCGGAACGTCGAGCGCCTCGGCGAGCTCCTGGACGGTAACGCCCTGGGAGACCTTGATGGCGTCGAGGTCCTCGGGGTTCACGCCCTGGGCCAGCGCCTCCTCTATCTTGCGCTCCTCCTGAGCCTTGGCAGCCTCGCGCTCGCGCTTCTCCTTGCGCTTCTTGCGGCGACCGGTAGACTCGCGAGAGGCCTCCTCGACGGCGGCACGAGCCTCCTCGAGCACCTTCTCGCGGCTGTACTCCTCGGCCTCGCGAGCCATGCGGCTGTAGTGGTCCTCTTCGTTGTTGTGACCGCCTTTGCGCTTCTTGCCCTTGCCCTGCTTGTCGGGGTTGGGGAAGTCCATGCCGGCAGCGACGTTGTTGCTGGCGTTGGTGCGATGGCTGTGCGGACGGCTCTCGGAGGCGTTGCGCTCGGAGTTGTTGTCGGAAGCGTTGCGATCGTTACGACGGCCACCGCGGCGGTCGTTGTTGCCGCCACGACGGTTACCGCGCTCTGCGGCGCGCTCGGCCTTGGCCTTGTCCTCGGCGTCCTTCTTCTCCTTGAGCACGGTCTCCTGTGCGGCGATCTGGTCGAGCAGCGAGCGGAAGCGCGAACCGGAGTCGGAAGCGGGAACGGCGCGGCGCTGGGCCTCGCGGGCAGCCTCCTCCTTCTCGCGGGCAAGGCGCTCCTGCTCGGCCTTCTTCTTGGCCTCGGCCTCGGCGCGGGCAGCCTCCTCGGCAGCCTGGGCTGCGGCAAACTGGCGGCGCTCCTCCTCGCGGGCCTTCTCGGCGGCGATGCGCTCGCGCTCGGCCTCGGCGGCGCGTGCGGCCTCCTCGGCGGCAGCTGCCTGCTCCTCGGCCTGCTTGGCGGCCTCGACTTCCTGAGCGCGGGCCTCGATCACCGAGGCGAGCTGCTTGCGGACCATAGCGACATAAGCGTCCTCCAAGGTGGAGGAAGCGGACTTAGCGGGAATCTTCATATCGGCGAGATGACCCATCAGTTCCTTAGAGGTCATGCCGAACTCTTTGGCCAGGGTGGACACACGGACTTTTGCCATATGACTTCACCTACCCTTTCTGGCACCTTGGGTGCCTAGAGACTGAACGAGCGTGGGAGACGCGCCGGGACCCGCCCGGCGCAACCGCGCGCTAGATCAGGTCCTCCGCATCATCGAAGGCGTCGGTGTCGTGGACACCGCAGAAACGGGAGCCGGGACGAGCCTGGTTGCGGCACTGGATGCCGTCCTCGGACACATACTCGCAGCGGCGGACGCCCTCGTCCTCCTCGTCACCGATCAGGTCGGCGGCGGGCTCCTCGTGAACGGGAACGTTCTTGAGGATGTCAGCGGCAAGGGTCTCGGACTTGATGTCGATGTGCCAGCCGGTCAGGCGCGCGGCGAGGCGGGCGTTCTGGCCCTCCTTGCCGATGGCGAGGGACAGCTGGTCGTCGGGCACGATGACGCCGGCGTAGGCCTTCTCCTCGTCGATGAGGACGCGGGTGACCTTAGCGGGCGACAGGGCGTTGGCGACGTAGACGGCAGGATCGGCATCCCACAGGATGACGTCGACGCGCTCGCCGCGGAGCTCGCCCACGACAGCGCGAACACGGCTGCCCTTGGGGCCGACGCAGGCGCCCACGGGATCCAGACGGTCGTCGAGCGAGTGGACGGCAACCTTGGAGCGCTGGCCGGGCTCGCGGGCGATCGACTTGATCTGGACGGTGCCCTCATAGATCTCGGGCACCTCCTGCTCAAACAGACGACGCATGAGCTCGGGGTGGGTACGAGAGATGACAATCGGCGGACGGCTGTGCTCGCCACGAACCGGCTGAAGGTTGGAGTTGGGGTCGCGAACGTCGATGATCACGGCCTTGATGTGCTGGTTGTGCAGGTAGCGCTCGCCCATCGGACGCTCGTTGCGCTCGTTCTCGTAACGGCGCTGGTCGAAGTGCGGCAGCTCGGCCTCGACGCCCTCGCGAATCTTGACGATCGTGAAGTCGGGCGTGGACTGCAGCACGGTACCGCTGATGAGGTCACCGATGCGGCCGGAGAACTCCTCGTAGATCTGCTCGCGGGCGGAGTTGCGCACGATGGCGTTGATCTCGGCCTTGGCGTGCTGGGCGGCGATGCGGCTCGTGTTCTTGGGGGTGACGTCGATCTCCTCGAACTCGGTGAAGTTGCCTTCCTCGTCCATGGAATCGTCAATCGGCTCCAGACGGTAGACGTAGATCTTGCCGGTGGTGCGGTCGATGGTCACCTTGGCGCCCCACTCAAGATGCAGGATCTCGGCATAGCTCTTGGCGAGCGACTGCTCCAGGCGGTCGATCAGGTAGAGCTGGTCGATGTGCTTCTCCTGGCAAAGCTCCATCAGGGCGGACATCATGTCGGATGCTGCCATCTTACTTTCCTTCCTTCGCGGGCTTGAAGTCGTAGGTGGGCTTCAACTTGCACTTTTTAACATCAGAAAAATCGAGGGTGACGGACTCGCCGTCCTCGAGCTCGAGGGTCACGTTCGCCTCGGTGGCGGCGGCAATCTTGCCGGCGTACTTGCGACGGCCCTCGGTGGCGGTGGAGGTGAGCTCACAGTTCTCGCCCACAAAGTGGGCAAAGTCGCACGGGCGGCGTAGCGGGCGCGCCATGCCAGGGCTCGACACCTCGAGCGTATAGCTCGAAGAGATGGGGTCGAGCTCCTCAATCACATTGCCGACCCACTTGGTGTTGGCCGTGACGTCGTTGAGCGACAGGCTCTGACCCTCGGCACCCTCGATACGCACGCGCACGCAGGGGGCCTTGGTGGCACCCACGAGCTCGACGTCGACGATGTCGATATCGTGCTGGGGAGCGACGGCCTCGAGCGCGTCGATGATCGCCTGCTCGGTCTTGGTCTTGACCATTGCGGCACCTCCATCCATACAAAAAAGAAGCGGGGCCGAAACCCCACTTCTTTCAATTACAACTTCATTTGCAAGCAAACTATACCAATAGCTGCGGAAACGTGCAAGCACAGTACGAATCTGCAGGTCAGCGTGCGCACAGCTTCTCCACAAGAATAGGACAATTGGCCGAAGGCACCTAGGCAGGTACATGCAAAACGAGGGACGACCCAATCGGATCGCCCCTCGTTTATTGCATGTCAGCTATTCGCGCAGCGCTTACTTGACCACCAGGTTGACCAGCTTGCCGGGCACGCAGATGGCCTTGACGACCGTCTTGCCCTCGAGCCACTTGGCGACGGCGGCCTCGGCGGCAGCCTGCATATCCTCATTGGAAGCATCGCGGGCAACGTCAACACGACCGCGGACCTTACCGAGCACCTGAACCACAATCTGCACCGTGTCCTCAACGGACTCGGCCAGGTCGAACTCGGGCCAGGCAGCGGTGTAGGCGTTGCCCTCGCAGCCAAGGGCCTCGTGCCACAGCTCGTCGGCCCAGAACGGGCAGATGGGGGCAAGGACGCTCACGATATCCTTAGCCACGCCGTAGCACAGCGCCTTGTCGCGGGCGGTGCCCTCGGTGGCGTTGAGGTAGGCGCTCGCCGCGTTGACGAGCTCCATGACGGCCGAGATCGCGGTGTTGAACTGGCCGCGATCGAAGTCCTCGGTGCACTTGGCGATGGTGCGGTGACGCTCGCGGTAGAGCTTCATCGCGGTCTCGTCGAGTGCTGACTTGTCGAAGGCCACGTTGGCGTCGCCGGACTGGACGAGCTGCCAAACGATACGCCAGGCGCGCTTGATAAAGCGGTTGGCGCCCTCGACGGCCTTGGGATCCCAGTCGAAGTCCTTCTCGGGCGGGGCGATAAACAGGATCGCCAAACGCATGGTGTCGGCACCGTAGGGCTCGATGACCGAGCTCGGGGGCACGACATTGCCCTTGGACTTGGACATGGTGTCGCCGTTCTCGTCCTTGACCATGCCCTGGCACAGCAGGTTGGTGAAGGGCTCGTCCACGCTCAGCAGGCCCAGGTCGCGCAGTGCCTTGGTAAAGAAGCGGCTGTAGAGCAGGTGCAGAATGGCGTGCTCGATGCCGCCGATGTAGTTATCGACGGGCATCCAACGGTCGGCGGCCTCACGGGAGAAGGGCAGCTCGGTGTTGTGCGGATCGGTATAGCGCAGGTAATACCAGCTGGAGCAGGTGAAGGTGTCCATGGTATCGGTCTCGCGCTTGGCCGGGCGGCCGCAGACCGGGCAGGTAGTCTCGTAGAACTCCTTGCACTCGGCAAGGGTCTCGCCTGCGCCCAGGTCCAGGTTCTCGGGCAGCGTCACCGGCAGCTGATCCTCGGGCACGGGCACGATGCCGCAGTGCTCGCAGTGGATGGCCGGGATGGGGTTGCCCCAATAGCGCTGGCGACTGATGAGCCAGTCGCGCAGACGGAACTCGACCTTGCGACGACCGCAGCCCATGGCCTCAAGGTCGGCCACGATCGCAGCCTCGCCCTCGGAGTGCTTACCGCCGCGCATGCCGGTGTACTTGCCGGACTGGACGAGCGTGCCCTCGGCAGCGTGAGCGCAATCCCAGTCGACGGTCTCGGCATGGAAGGTATCGATAGTCTCGCCGCTGGCCTCGACGGCAGCGCGATCGTCATCGTCCAGGATGATCGGCACGATGGGCAGATCATACTTGCGGGCGAACTCAAAATCGCGCTGGTCGCCGCAGGGAACGGCCATGACGGCGCCGGTGCCGTAGTCGGCAACGACATAATCGGCAACCCACACGGGGACCTTCTCGCCGTTGACGGGGTTCACCACATAGCGGCCCGTGAAAGCACCGTGCTTCTCGAGGGTACCCTGGGCACGCTCGACGGCAGAGATATGCTTGGAGTCCTCGACGATCTTGGTGACGGCATCCTCGTACTCCGTACCCTCGACGAGCTCGTGCAGGCCGGCGTACTCGGGAGCCAGGACAAAGAAGGAGACACCGAAGAGCGTGTCGGCTCGCGTGGTGAAGACGGTGATCTTACCCTCGTCGCCCTCGATAGGCTCGCCATCCCTGTCGCACAGGGTAAAGTCGACCTCGGCGCCCTCGGAGCGACCGATCCAGTTGGCCTGCATCTGCTTGACGCGCTCGGGCCAGCCGGGGAGCTTCTCCAGGTCGTCGAGCAGCTCCTGGGAGTACTCGGTAATCTTGAAGTACCACTGCTCCAGGTCGCGCTTCTCGGGCTCGGTGCCGCAGCGCCAGCACTTGCCCTCGGTGACCTGCTCGTTAGCCAGAACGGTCTTGCAGGTGGGGCACCAGTTGACCGGGTTCTTCTTGCGGTAGACCAGGCCCTTTTCCCACAGCTTCTCAAAGATCCACTGACCCCAACGGTAGTAGTCGGGGCTGCAGGTCTTGACCATGCGATCCAGATCGTAGGAGAAGCCCATGCGCTTCATCGTGGCGAGCGCCTGGTCCATGTTCTTATACGTCCAGGCGGCAGCCTGCGTGTTGTGCTTGATGGCGGCGTTCTCGGCAGGCAGGCCAAAGGCATCGAAGCCGATGGGGTGCAGCACGTCATAGCCGCGCATGCGGGCCTGACGGGCCATGGCATCGCCGATGGTATAGTTGCGCGCGTGGCCCATGTGTAGGTCGCCCGACGGATACGGGAACATCTCGAGCACATACTTCTTGGGCTTGCTGTCGTCGGTGTCGACGGCAAAGAGGTTGGAGTCCTCCCAGGCCTTCATCCACCTGGACTCAATGGCCTGCGCATCGTAGGTAGGGATCTCATCCTTATGATCTGTGCAATCGCACATATCAGCTCCTTTAATCTTAGCTGGGATCGGTCGGCTTAGCTTTATTCGCTACTGCGGACAGTCCTGCGCAAGACGAAGAGCACATTTAGTGCTCTTCTTTGCGTGCGGAACTTGTAGCGAACAAAGCTAAGCCGACCGACCCTAAGGTTAACTTGACTGATGATAGCAAATACGACAAGCGAGATGCCTGCGACTTGCGGGCATCTCGCTTTATCTAAATAACGTGGTTGTGAATCAACCGCTATTTGTTACTCATCCAAGCATGGACGGGTTTTCCAAGTGCCGCAGATTGCCGTGAAAGAGGAGCGACGCGTACTTTGGTACGCGAGCGACGGTTTGAACGGCAAGGTGCGGTGCTTGGGAAAGCCGCTTAGCGGTAGGAAACGCTCTGCTGAGAGTCCTTGACGACTACGTCGTGGGCTCCGCCTTCGACGATCGAGGTCGAGGAGACCAAGGTCAGACGTGCCTTTTCCTGGAGCTCGGGGATCGAGAGGGCGCCGCAGTTGCACATCGTGGACTTGACCTTGTAGAGCGTGCCGCCCACGCCGTCCTTGAGGGAGCCGGCGTAGGGAACGTAGGAGTCGACGCCCTCGACGAAGCTGAGCTTCGCGGCGCCGCCCAGGTCGTAGCGCTGCCAGTTGCGGGCACGCGCAGAACCCTCGCCCCAGTACTCCTTCATGTACTGGCCGTTGACGTTGACGCGCTCGGTCGGGCTCTCGTCAAAGCGGGCGAAGTAGCGGCCCAGCATCATAAAGTCGGCGCCCATGGCAAGGGCGAGCGTCATGTGGTAGTCGTAGACGATACCGCCGTCGGAGCACACGGGCACGTAGACGCCGGTCTCCTCGTAGTACTCGTCGCGAGCGCGGCAGACGTCGATCAGCGCGGTGGCCTGGCCACGGCCGATGCCCTTGGTCTCGCGGGTGATGCAAATGGAACCGCCGCCGATACCGACCTTGATGAAGTCGGCCCCGCAGTCGGCCAAGAAGCGGAAGCCCTCGGCGTCGACGACGTTACCGGCACCGACCTTGACGTCCTCGCCGTAGTTGGCGCGGATCCACTCGATGGTGCGCTTCTGCCACTCGCTGAAGCCCTCGGAAGAATCGATGCACAGGACATCGGCACCGGCCTCGATGAGCAGCGGCACGCGCTCGGCATAGTCGCGGGTATTGATACCGGCGCCGACCATATAGCGCTTGTCGTTATCGAGCAGCTCGTTGGGGTTGGTCTTGTGGCTGTCGTAGTCCTTGCGGAAGACGATGCCCATAAGGTGATCGTTGTCGTCGACGATAGGCAGGGCGTTGAGCTTGTTGTCCCAGATGACGTCGTTCGCAACCTTGAGGCTGATGTTCTTGTCGCCCACGATGAGCTGCTCACGCGGGGTCATGAACTCGGAGACCTTCTTCTGGTGATCATCGCGACTGGGGCGATAGTCACGGCTGGTGACGATGCCCAGGAGCTTACCCTTGGGAGTACCGTCGTCGGTGACCGGCATGGTGGAGTGACCGGTCTTCTCCTTGAGCTCGATGACCTGCTCCATGGTCATGTCGGGGGTCAGCGTGGAATCGGACTGAACGAAGCCAGCCTTGTGATCCTTGACGGCCTTGACCATAGCGGCCTCGGACTCGGGGGTCTGGGAACCGTAAATGAAGGACAGGCCACCCTCGGTAGCGAGCGCGACACCCATGTCGACGCCCGAGACGGACTGCATGATGGCGGAAACCATGGGGATGTTCAGGGTGATTGCCGGCTTCTCACCGCGCTTGAAGCGGGTTAGCGGCGTCTTAAGAGAGACGTTGTTGGGGATGCACTGCGAGGACGAGTAGCCAGGGACCAGCAGATACTCCGAAAACGTGTGGGACTCACCGGGAAAGAACGTAGCCATGTTTCTCCTTTTTCCATGCGACCGGTCGGCTGCAGGCCTCGTAGGACCCAGCCCAACCTTGGGCGCCCAATACTGGGGAAGTATCTTAACGCACTTTGACTGCTACAATGCATGATTTAAGAAGAGCACACGAGGGTTTGACGCAGGCTTTGCGTTTACCCAGCAAACACTTTAGCGGGGAGACGTGGAGCACATGGAGTACAAGACGACGGCAAAGCTGGTCATTCAAGCGTGCGACAAAGACCTGCCAGGCGTGTTCGGCCATGGCTGTGTCTTGCTGCTGCAGGGCATCGCCCGCGAGCACTCGCTCAACCGCGCCGCCAAGAGCATGGGCATGGCGTATTCCAAGGCCTGGCGCATCGTAAACGAGGCCGAAGGTCAGCTGGGATGCAAACTCATCGAGCGCGACGGCGCCCGCGGATCATCGCTCACCCCCGCCGGCGAGCGAGCCATAGCGGTCTACGAGGAGCTGCAGGCCGACATCAACAACGTCATCGCCTCAAAAGCCGACGACCTCATCGCCAGCATCAATGCAGGGTAGTCCTTTTAGGCGGTTTTTAGCCCACAGCGCCCTCGGGTTGAGGCTCGCGCCACAAAACGGGCCCATCTACTACGTTTAGTTGAATACCCACGACTATACCGGACATTATGAAAATAAAACCGCTGGTAAACCGCTTGGTAATTTTCAAAATAGGCGGGTGTGGTCGAACCCTATTGCTTAAACGTAGTAAATAGGCCGTTTTCGTGACACAGACCCCGATTAGCTACTTGCGAAGGGCGTTATCGAGAGTGGCAGCCACCTGCAGGGGATCGTTGGTACCGGCGAAGAGGCGGATGGTGCTCCCCTGCTTGCCGCGTGGAGCCGAAAGGCGCGTCGTTGCGCCGCCGGCGGGCGATGTGCGGAATTCGTCCGGCAGTATGCTGAATAATTCACCCGCGATGCAGTCCATCAGGTCAAACTCTACTGCCGGGCCAAAACCGTGCTCCAGGATGCCGGTCGCGATGGCATGGTCGGGATGCGAGGTCAGCCCGGGATAGCGCACGTTGCATACCATCTCGTTGGCGGCCAGATACTCGGCCAGCGCACGGGCGCGATCGAAGTGCGCCTGCATGCGAGCATCAAGCGAGGACAACCCGCGCTCCAGCACGCCGGCCTCCTCGGCAGACAGGTCAAGAGCAGGCGCACCGCAGTCCACAAGCAGCGCGTGCGAGCACTCGGCAGCGGCATCCACGCGATGGCGCTTGAGTTGCGAGCGCGCCACCGAAGCGGCGACGAGTTTGCGCGGCGCAACGCCGGCACACACACGGTCGAGCGCCTCGAGCGAAAGCACGGCGCCCAGACGCAGCGGGTTGCACCCAAAGACGCCTGACACAGTGTTATCAACCACGAGCAGCGCATGCGCCTCGCGAGCCGCGCGCCCCAGAGCACGAAGATCGGGCACACGCAGACCAAACCCGCCGATGGAGTTGACGAACCACCACAGGTGCGGCCCCTCGGCATCAAACGAAGCGTCAAAGCCCTCAGACGCAGCAGCAAACGCCGCAGCCGCGGGCTCCCCCACCAGCGCAACATCGCAGCCATCAAAGCCGCAGGCAAACGCATCGGCAAAATCGTCCGCAAAGGCCACCAGGCGGTCACCGGGACGCACAATACGCAGTAGCGACAGAGCCGCCGGCACATGCGGCGCTGCAGCAAGACGCGCCTCACGCGCGCCGGCCCTTGCAGCCCAGGCCTCTTCTAGCTGCTGTACATCCACACGGCACCGTCCCTTCATAAGCAAAAACCCACGATGCGGGTGTTCCCCGCATCGTGGGCAACGGCTGCAGTATAGCGCCAATGGGCGACGAAGCGCCTAGATGCTGAGCGTGTGATAGGTCACGCTCGCACCCGGAGCGTCAACGGTCACGCCATAGGCCTCGGGTGGCCAAAAGCGTCTGCAACGTCGAGCATCTCAAAGTTGGCATCCCAGCTGTCAAAGATACGATGCACCAACACCGCGAGTTCCTCGGCACACAGCAGGGGAAACGGCGCATCTGCCGCACCCTGAAGTGCGACCGACCCGCCCGAGCATGCCTCGAACAACGGCACCAAAAATGGGTCGGTTAATGCCGGCGATGCGGTATACAGATACGGCACGCGCAGGACTTTGGCTTGGATGCCGTCGCGCGATGCATAGTAACGGCACAGGTCGTTGGCAGCGCGGGCGATAATGCCCTTGCCCGTCTGGGCGCCACTGGCGGCCGTGGCGTCGTCGTCACATCCGCCAGTGGTGCCCTCTGCACCCGCGGGCCCCGCAATAAACAGCAGCTGCACATTGCGTCCCATACAGGCACGAAACACCGAGCGCAGCAGTTCGATGCCGCCAAAAGTCTCGGTATACGGGGTAAGGTAGGTAGAAAGGTAGACCACGCGGTCGAACTCGTAGGCCTGCTCCAAGTGCTGGAGCAGCTCTTTCCACGAGGCATGGGGCGACAACTCATCACGACGCGCATCCTTGGCGGCTACAACCTTAACGTGGTCCCCGGGGAATGCCTTGGCGCAAAAGTCATCGTCAACATATGCGGTGTTGCCAACAACCAGCACCTCCATGGCGTACTCCTCCCCTAAAATCCACTTTAGTCATAGTCAAACATGCGTATTTTACGCTGTCAACGCGAGCTGGAGCGCCTTTAAGGCTGTTTTAAGAACTTTTTTGGAGGATGTGGGGACTTCGAGAGTGCAAAATGAGCGCCCAATCCGGAAGTACGCGGCAAATTCTTGACATGCCGACCACACTGGATAGCGACAACGTTTCTACCTGCGGTTTCTTTACCCAAAAACAACGGCGTGCTCGAGGGCTCCGGAATTTGCAGCATACTTCCGGCGGGCACTCAGCTGCTATTTCAACAAGTCAACCAGCAAAAACTCTCCGCTCTTTCGCTTACTCGTCTCCGCATGAGCTTTAATTGCCTTTACAAGTTTTTCGCCGTTGCCCCAATATTCCTCAAGAAAGTCCTTCTCTTTAATTTTGCCTAGTCCAAGACGCTGCTTGCAGAATTCATTAGGCTTAAGCTGTCTATCCCTTCTGGTCGCGTTCTCCCAATCCCGATAGGCACCCTCGGCGTGAATCACAAGCATCTCGACCTCCGGCCGCGTAACAAAACTCAGCACTTTAGTGCCGTTCTGCCTGCGCTTTGGAAACTCAAACTTGGGAGCGCTGCTGTCCACAATCCGTGCGACCGCAAGTCCTTCAGCCCCAGCAGTCTCGTAGTTCATCGAGAAATAGTCGTTTGCAATTTCGGAAGCCTTGCGTTTTCGTGTGTAAGGACGATCAACAATGAGGGCATCTTTGACCACTCGTTCTCTTGGGACGATCAACAAATCGTTGTCATACAGCTCCTGAATAACGACACCCTCTGCAGTTCCTTCACAGCTAAACAAGACAAAACGACTTGATAGAATGTCTTTTGCCTGATTACCCATTGATGTGCTCGCAAACATATTCGCGCATCGCTTGAACGTCGGGGTACTTAGGCATAGACCCCTTAATCACATTGTTGATGATCACATCGCTCTTTTTGTTCTCAATCCGATTGATACGCTCGGAATACTTGATGAGCTCTGTCTTAAACGAATCGTCGCGCACAAGAACAAAGACATTGTCTTTACGTCTCAGCACATCAAGGAGCTCCGAGTAATGAGTCGAAAAGAGCAAAGTTGCCCCATGGGGGTTCGTAACGGGAGAAGCAAAAAGCTCAATCACTGTGCCAACAAGTGATCTATTAAGACCCGTTTCAATCTCGTCCACAATCAGATAGCCCCCATTTCTGAGAGCGGTTATCGCTTGATTGACCAGCTCAGCGCCCAAGATCGTTCCATTTGACAGAACAGAAGTCGCGATCGCGACATTCATCACTCGCTCCGCTCGCTCACCCTTAAACTTAAGATGGAACACTTGGTTTTCCTTGTTCCAGACAAGATATTCAACACTCGGATCAAAAGCCTGAACAACAGGGGTTGGCAAGCTCGTCAAAGGCAGCGTGCGCTCGGGGGACTCCACCGAGACCACCTTTTTACCCGTGATGACAGACACGATTGACATGTTGTCATCCAGAAAAGTTCGTTGGGCATCGTTAAGAACAAGGTCACCATCATCAGGCCCCTCACGAACCAGAATAGGCTCAGAAACATCCTTCAGATGCTCGATATTCAAAACGACCTTTCTAGAGACGCGCGATACGGGGCATCTCCAAAGCCATTCGTTCTCAAATGCAAGCGATTCCGCAAAAGAAGTATCCTCCGCAGCTACGCCATCTACTTTGCGAAGCCGAGACTCAATAAGATAGACCGAACCTTTTTCGAAAAAAACACAGGCAACATTGACTTGGCGCTCCAAGTTTCCGAGAACATCGGAGCCAGTTGCAAAGCGGCGCATAACAAAGCTGCCAGACATATAACCAAGTACAAAGCGCACGAGGTTGAGAGTCGTTGTCTTGCCGGATGCGTTAACGCCAACAACGCCCATTACATTTTGAGAATAGAGCGAGGACCCAACTGGCAGCGGAAACACGTCAGCATAATTACCTTCTTCATCGCTCAAAACTCGATCGGCAGCAATAAAATCAAGTTCTAAACGTTTGTCCTTAAATAGTGTGACCCCATCGATTCTTAATTTAAGAAGTTTCACAGCGACCTCCTCTTAGACAATTCAATTATAAACAGTTTTCCTGTTTATAATTTGAAAAACAAGATTTCTGAGAAAAGCTCAGTCATTTAAGTTCATGCACAGAGACCCCCGTCGACCGTTGCGATGTTCGCAGACACGGTCCGTGCCCCCTTCGTCTGTGATTTATTGTTTATCCGCTGGAAATCACATAACGAGGTGCGGACCTTGTTCCGGTATGCGATTATCAATTTACGAAAGAAACCATGCGCTATCGGCATACATCGATGACCTGACGAACGGTCGTCTCTATATGAACGCAGCCGGCTACTGCTACGGCCTGCCTGGCGGCAGCATCGTCATAATCAGGATATGCATCAACAGAAGAACGTCCGAATTCATAGCGAGACGAGTTCCCGAAGGGGAAATGCAAGCGCAAGGAGAGACTATGCCCATGAAGCCCTTCTCGATGGAGTCGAGAGAGAAGATAGCGCGGATTGACAACCATAGAAATGTCTTTCGCGACGCTGCCGTCCCTCACCCATAGGCGAGCTCTACCAACGCTGGCATAACGCCTCCACTAGACACAGCCTTACCATAGCTCGCGTACTTGGCTAAAAGTGCGTTGCAAAAATCCGGTTCGACCTGTTTACAAAAGCTCAAGTGGCCTAAAACGCGAAGGGCGCATTCACGATCGCACTCGCGCATAAGCACCTGGTATAACGAGCGCTTTAACTCTGCCTTTCTTTGAGGTCCCAATCGCAGGACGCCATCACAGTCAAGATAGATGCCCGTGATTTTACGAAGGTGCCCTCGCCCAAAACAACGAGTTTTGTCACTATTCAAATCAAAACCCTTTTGCCGTAGGCGACTACCAACAAAAGTTGAAATCTCCGCAGAGTCTATCCATTCAGTTGATGAAATGCAGATGTCGTCAGAGTATCGCGAGTAGACGAATCTTTCGCCTAGTCTAGCTGCAATCTCATGGTCAAACGAAGCCATTATGCGATTGGCAATGAAAGGCGAACACGGAGAACCCGTTGCAAGAGAACCCCGATAACATGATAAAGCTACGAGAAGATCGACATCGTCTGCAGTAAGACGCGAGCGAAATTCAGCGTTTGTCGACCGATACGTTCCCCCTGAAAACAAATTCCTAACCATTTGCTGAGTGCAGGACTCAAAGAAATGGCAAATATCAAGCAGAAGAAAATGACTGCTCTTAGCATGGAGCCCGGCATTACGGCAGACGCTTGAACCCTTTTCGTAAGCTGTAGCGTAAGGAAGATCTATATCAAACTCCGTATTTATATAATCCGAAATCCAACATTGGACGAGCTTCAAATCTGGCAGAGGCGCAACAATCTTTCTCCCACCGGCAGAAAAACAGTGATACCTATCTGCCGTTGAGCTTACAAGGCCCAATAGCTGACAATTTGTCATTCCAAGGTCGAAGCAAATTCTATCCGCAATAGACACCGGCAACGCCTCCATACCCCATTGATCTCTTACGAAGGATTACCCGCGCCCTCATATTTAAGAAATCTCGGTCTTCGTATCCCTTAAACATGAAATAGGAATCAAGGTGTATCGTGCTTTTAATCAGATAATCAGGACCCCTATTGCATCTCACTTTAGAAACAAGACCGGTAGCTTTCATCATGCAGCAAACATCCGACCAAGATATCGGAACGCCGGCATTTTTCATGTCTGCATTTAAAATGGGCGAGAATATTTTGAGCTTACTAGCACGAAAGCCTTTAGCCGCACAGTATATCGTTCGTAAATCGGTCTCCGACATGGGGCCCAATATTTGAAGCAAATCAAGTAACTCATGGACGAGCGAGCCCACGTTAATCTTGGACTCGTCTCGATTGATCATCTTTCTAGCGGCCTTTAGGCCAGCCTTGCCCCGCTTAGTAGCATTAACGCCAATAAGGGGTCTTAGTTCAGAAACAAAGCGGCACAAGTCAGGCGAAGACATTGGGTTATTTAAGTCTAAGTAAAAGACTTTGTTAAGCGAAGAGTCGCCCATGGCTATTTCTTCCACTGGCCCATCAATCAAGAAGCTCCGAGAGCCCTTATATTGCTTTCCAACAGCAACAGAGGTAATCCAAGCGGCATGAGGCAAAGCGGAGAAAGCACCCAACTCGCAAAAAGATCCACAGCTCTCTGCAAAAATCAATATCCAGTCCGATATATCGGCAAGCATGGCCTCTTGCTGAAGTAAATTAAGTCTCGAACCGTCCATTTCCGCCGCTACGTCTTCGGCGGTAAGACAAAAAACGTTTTTTAAAGCCTCAGTGTGATTGTTGGACACATAAGCTCTAAAGAATCGTCGAGAGGAATGCAGGCTCTGATCACCGCCGCAGGGAAAGATAAACAAGGGCAGTTTATTAACGTCACGATTAACCCTCAGATGATTTCTCAGGATATTCAAATCAGTTTTACTGATACAGTCGCAGAGAATTGCACCTCGATTCCAATAAGGACAAGGCCGCACAGTCCGTGCATATGGTCATTCCGTAGGCACGGTTTCGGGTCCGTGGCTATGGAATGACCATATGCACGGACCCGAATTGGTAAAAACGTCTCAGTCCATCTTTAACAGAGGACTCGCTCCAGTCGGGGCGATCAATGACTAGCTGCGACCTTGTCTCAAGTAACTTTACCATCACAATTAGTGCCTAAGGTTTGATATTAGCCGGCTATAAATAGAAAGCACGCTAGTCCCAAATCAAGTTTATGCTTCAAAATGCGCTCTATCGAGCAGCGAGTCACCTATTCCCGGCTGCTACTCGCGTAGGATCAAACCTCGCCCTCAACCCCCCCTTCTTCTTGCATAACACATGTATCGCGTGTTCGCCCAAGATTGCCGTGCACAGCTTCAACACCGCACCCTTTACGACGTTGAAGAAGTTCTTAAGAAACGGTGCGTCCATGTCGTAGTGGTTCACGTTCCTAAACAGCGCATAGATTGCCAGAAACGTTTGGGCAATGACCACGACAACACTCATTGCAAGAGCATTGTAGGGCGACTGGGAAAGCCGCACCAAGGGCCTCAAGCGCAGTTGGGCAAACCAATCTCCGGCGACCAACAATCCGTCTTGGGCAGTCTTAATAACCCATAGGGAAAGTAGTTACGCACAAGGAGGTGACGCATAATTTCTTTCACAAATTGACAAACACATAGAGGGACACGGTCCACGCGTCTTCATATGATTTCTGGCGACTAGACAATAAACCATCGAGGAAAGGGGCACGGCAGTATTTGCGAACATCGTATCAGTCGACGCCGAGTCGTCCGAGCCCGTCGGGGCCGAACGCTACGAGAGGGCGGCGGGCCGGGAGGTCAACCGCAGCGGCCACTACGCGAGGAAGCTCGTCACCGGGGCAGGGGAAGTCGAGCTCGGCGTGCCGAAACTCCGCGGCGCGACCTTCCGGACGGCTGTCATCGAGCGCTACCGCAGGCGCGAGACCTCGGTCGAGGAGGCCATCGTCGAGATGTACCTGGCGGGCGTCTCAACCAGGAGGATCGAGGACGTCTCCGAGCTCCCCTGGGGGGGGCGCCGGTGTCCACCGCGAGGACGGTGCGCGACGGGTTCGCCGAGACGCTTGCCTACACGGAATTCCCGCCGGAGCGCTGGCGCCGGATCAGGTAGAACGACGGGGTCGAGCGCATCAACCGCGAGATCAGGAGGAGGACGAAGGTCGTCGGAACCTTCCCGGACGGCAACTCGACCCTCATGCTGGTGACGACGAGACTGAAGTTCATAGTGAAGCAAAATGCGGCAAGAGGAGATGCCTGGATATATCGAAGCTGGACGAGATGGACGAGCTGAAGGGAGAGGCGAAGGGCCAGAAGAGGATGGGGCCGAGGACGGCTAAATCAATTTGCGAAAGAATCATGACGGTACCCGAAAATGTGACCCAACCCCTCACTCTGCCGTCGAGTCATTATGATAATTAACAACGTAAAACGATGAGGAGCCCAGGCGGAACTCAAGTAGACGGGAACAACGTGCAATCAATCGAACCTCTAAAAACCACGGACGGTCTGGGCGAAGGCAAAGGCGGCATTTGGAAGAAGTGGCCTTGGAAAGACCTAGATCACTATGAATTAATGTCTGATCTTATTCTTAAGGCTAACTACAGCATTCAGGACTTCAATGCTGTCATCAAAGACGGTTTTTCTCCCAGCATTAAGGACACTGTATTTCTGGTAGCACTTGCCACCTGGATTAAAGATGCATACTGGCAGATTAATTACGCCTGCTTGAAAGAAGTAATTAGAACCAAATTCGAGTTCTCAAGACAGAATGAACTCACAGAGGCGCGTAATTATCTTGAAGCGGTTCGCTCAATCGTAATTGCACACCCCCTAAATTCGACGAGGCATGAAGAATACGGCTTTGGTCCAGAAGGACGAATTTGTATTGATATGCGACGGAAAAGCCTTCTCGATTCATATCCGGGCAGAGTGATCTATCGCATTACACCAAAAGGATTCAAAGAAACCGACAGTGTCGAGGACAACGAAATTGCACTAATGACCTGTCGCCGAAATAAAACAGAAAATGGCAAGCTACATTTTGAAAGATGTTGCCTGGATATGTGCGATATCCGCAACTCAGCCCAAGTCTACATTGACGCCTTGTACGAACTCGATCGACATCTCGGTCGACTAAGAAAGAAAGACTTCGAAACATGAGTGTGATCTTCTCTAGCGAATTGATCTACGCTCAGCCGTAACTGCATTTTGAACATCCTTTAGATGCTTCTGCGCCTTTCGGCGTATATCTTTTAAATCCTTAACTGGATCAACGTCAACCTCATTAAAAACATGGGTTATATCACCGTCACGATATGCAACAAAGGAAATGCCGCCTAACTTGCCGACAGCTTTGCCGTGCTGCGATAGCAATTTCTTCATATCTCTGCGAACGGCACGTATTCTAGGCTCAGCACAATCCAGAAAATGGCAGAATAATTTAAGCACAAGCTCCTGGTACTTCATGTTTGTATACCTGAAGCAAAGGTACGAGCAGCCGGACGAATCACGTTCTTTCATTATCGAAATTGACTTGCTTAAAAAAGCGCGCAGCTTTGGCAAGGTATTGTAGTCGCGCAAATCGGCAATTTGGTCAAGATCAAATCGGACCCTAATCAAACCGTTTTCCCTAACACGCGAAACAACGGTTTGACCATGCTGAACGGGATTTCGAATCTCATACATAAAAACATAGAGGCCACCTCGGTCATACCAAGCAGAAGGCAACTTCCAATATTTTTTATATAGTTCTTTTTCAGAACCTCGATCATAAACCCGCATGACCGCTTGCATTCTATCGACAAGACCACGGGCTGCGGATACATAATTACCAAAGGCGGCGTTAACAACAGTCCTTTCGCCAAAACCACCGCTGGTAAAGCCGTCGGGCAAGAAGTCAGACCGATCGCACGGAACCAGGCGCCGCAGTTCACCGTAGTTCCATCGAAACTGTTCATACAGTTGGTTAACCTCCCAAAATGACCGCACAACACCGTCATACTCTTTCACTTTGGTTGCAGAATCGCCCTCGAGATATTCAATCTTTGAAAGCGCTTCCTGGGCTTCGTCGCTCACCGATTGAAGCGGCAAAACATGAACTAAATCTGCCAAAGTAATTCCCCCTTGAATCCCAGATATATGTATCGGCCCGAAGCAACACCGCCCATGAAAGGACGCCTAGCATCAAAACGGCAACATCGCATGTCCACTCAAGTTCGAACCCAGAGAGGCATACATCGACGACCTAATAAACGGGCATTTCTACATCAATGCTGCCGACAACTAACATGGCCTGCCTGGCGAACAGGGCAATCCGTTCTAGGCGTCCATGGCTCCCAGGGTGCGCCCCATCAGGATCCCCTGATACACTAGCCCTCAACTAACTGCACACAAAACCTCGGCCGAGTTTTATGTTCAAGAAGAAACCCCTCACGCTAAAGCAACAGTTAGCTTTGTGAGATCACCCTGGAGCAGATGCAGCAATGACATCACTAGCGACAACAGCCAGTTATAATTTCAACCTGGCCTATTTAAATCGCGCTGTGCCCCCTATCGCAAAGCTAATAGTTCATGGCCGTGTTTGTTAGGACGATAGCCGCAAAACGAGTACAGCTCCGATTCGCACTCAGTTCCTGGACAGACAAGCTCATCTTCAAAAAACAGATGATTAAGACAAACAGGGTTCTTGGAATGTTCAAGACACAGGTAACGTCCAGCTTTACTGGAATAATGCCAGCGCCCAAAGTCGACAATCATTGATTTAAGTGCGTTGGCGGAGCGCCTTCCAAAATATATCCCTCGAATTGACAAATTTCCATGTGCGACATCCGGAGTCATTCTTAAATTAAGCCCTCTGCCACCGCCCACAGGACTATAAGCAACACAGGGTTCGTATGAATAAAACTCATCAACAATTGCATTGCTCAATTGATAGGTAGTCTCACCGAGAACTTCAAAGGGGCGAGAAAACTCTTGATGCAAATAATCATGCAGCAGGCAGTATTGTCCGAATGCAGTCGGGCTTTGCCCAAACAGCCTACGCACTTCGGAAGGAATATAAACACCAATACCAATAGCTTTAATAGGTCTAGCGACCTCATACGCTATCAAAGCAAATTGGTCATCAACGTTCACCCTGGCTTCGTCAAGCGTCGTGACTGGGTCACCGCAATTGACATATAAATAGCTCTCACCGGGTTTATTTAATCGCCCAAAATTGGTCACGCAGTTATTCGGTGGCTCCCACAGTTGACCCTGGTCAATAAACTGAGCTCCATAATCGAGAGAAGAAGAGACACTTCGCGCACGAAAAACAGTCGCCCCCTTAGGTAAACTAATGTATTCAGGAAACTGTAAGTACATGCCATCAACACGAAGCTGATTATGCAATATTTCTTGAGCATTTTCATGGCGGACATCAGCCCAGAGAGAACTTAGAGCTGGCAGCCTACATTCAAATTCCGCCTTTTCCAATGCAGCAATAAAACCATCCAAGTCACCTTGAATACAATTAAACATCCTCGCAATAACTGAGCTATCAAGGGGCTGACCAAGCTCTCCAGCAGAAATAAACATAGAACGATGCAAGATAAAACGTCCTCCAAACAAAACCAGACAATCACGCGCGCCAAGGTCAAATTTACTCGGTCATTACAAAATAATATTACCCTGCAGAATAACCGAGAATAACCTGTGGCCAACACCACCATCCAACCCAAAGCCCACCTCCAGCCCCCATCTGTCCAAGGAGCTGGCCGCCGCCGAGCCCGATATCGCCGCCAAGACTATCTACTGCGGCCCCATCGACGCGTTCTACGACTTCAAGCTGGGCACGCTCGAGTACCGCAGCCTGCGCTTCGAGACCGAGACCCTCGACGAGGCCGACCACCAGGGCGTGGCCGTGGTCAACTATACCGAGCGCGAGGTCCCCTACACGCGCATCATCGAGCACAAGCACTTCGAGTTCGGCACGCAGGACAGGACCGTCATCACGCGCGAGCACCCGGCCGACTGGAAGCCCGGCGACGAGCCCTACTATCCCATCAACGACGCCAGGAACGAGGCCCTGTACAGGCAGAACGAGGAGCTGGCGGCGCAGGAGGGCGACGTGGTCTTCGCCGGTCGCCTGGGCGGCTACAAGTACTACGACATGGACAAGGCCATCGCCGCCGCCTTCGAGCTCGTCCGCAACGAGCTGGGCATGGAGCCGACGGAGGCGTAGGAACCATCCTGAATAACTGCTGATTGCCAACAATACGGCACAGCATTTGATTTGAGGGGTGCGGAACAAAAACCGTGCCCCAATTTTATTAACAGGACCCTCTATCCGCAGTCTATTACCGTAAAATAAACCCAACAAAATATGTGCGGAGTGCTGGCCTGGAGCTGCCTTCGGACCCTATTGGCTGCTCACCGAGAGGCTCCGCTATGAAACGACCCCTTTACTACCTGTTCTGCGCGATCGCGTGCACGTCCATGGTCGGCGCGACGATGCCCATGGCAACCATCGCAGAAGCCGTGCAGCCTCAAGCAACAGCCGAGCAGCAGGCGCAGACCGACACTTCGCACAGCGGCACAGACAAGGCTGAAGACGGCGCCAATACAAATGCGACAGCAGATACCGTAGAGAACAGCACCGCAACATCCATCGACACCAGCGCAGCCAACACGGATAGCGCTGGCGGCACCCCCACCGCAACCACCACCGCCCCGTCCCTCCGTGCCCAGACCAACCCCACGCCCGCCGCAATCTCCGCCGCGTCACAATCCGGCTACGCCCACTCCGCCACCGCAAGCCAAAACGGCGTCACCTTCACCGTCTCGTGGAACGACGCCCCCGCGGGCGCCGCGACGACCTTCCACGTAACCCAGACCAACGGCTCGTCCCAGGCCAAGGCGCGCATGGACGTGCCCACCTATTGGGACGGAGGCAGCCAGGAAAGCGTCTGCGACCCGTCGCGCCCGGCATGGGCCAGCTACCACAGCCTGGGCACCGCGGGCCACGACTTTACCTTTGACTTCACGGCGTCGGGCACGTACCGCATCTACTTCTACTTTATGGACAACGACAGAAACGACCCCCGAAACGACAAGGGGATCTACTACCTGCGCACCACGGCGGAGGTGACCGTAAACGACGCCGCCCGCCCAAGCGTCACGCAGATCGTCAACAGCGCCGTAGCCCAGTGCAGGCAAGAGACAAACGGCTCGGAATACGACATGGCGCTGTGGCTCCACGACTGGACGCTCGAGCAGCTGGAGTACGACCACAGCCTCAACTGGTGCTCGGCCGAAAGCGGCCTCACGCGCCACCAGGGCACCTGCGAGAGCTACCAGCGCATCTACTCCAAGCTCCTTGACGCCGCGGGCATCGCCAACGGCCGCATCACCGGCAACGGCCACACCTGGAACGCCGTAAAGATCGACGGCAAATGGTGCCAGATGGACCTGACCTGGGACGACACCAGCGACAACTGGTACGGAGACCTGGACCAGCGCCATCTGTACTTTGGCCTGACCGACGAGCTCATGGCAATCGCCCACTCCGACCACACGGCAAACTACCAAAAGGACGGCTACGCCTACCGCTCGACAGACCTTTCCAACAATTACTTTGTGCGAAACGGCAAGGCCGATGAATGGGCCGAGAAGTATGCCGACCGCATTCAACAGCACCTGGATGCCAAAGAAGAGAGCTTTTCCATCGACGCAGACAACCAGTTGTTCCCGCCAAGCATCTCGGGGATTCAGAACGGGATTATTGCTTATGCGATGAATCTGAGAGAGTGGAAGACCGAAATTGAACAGGCAGAGCTAAAAGCGGCATCAATAGTCACCACACAAACCAGCACTACTTGGATTGCTACGTTCAAATTCACGGCAAAGTTCTTGCAAATCAAACCAGCCGCTACACCGGTTTTGCCCAACGGAATGTATTCCATATACTCATGCCTCGACCAATCAAAAGCCCTAGATGTTCGCATGGAGTCGAAGAACGATAGGGCGAATGTACAGCTCTGGCAAGATCACGGCGGCAGACAACAAAAGGTCAACCTCCAATTCCAAAATGACGGCACCTATCTAATAACATTCGTTCATTCAGGGAAAGCGCTGTCTGCTGAATCAAATCATGATGGATCAAATGTTAGCCAGTCGAATATAGATGGTTCCGATCTACAGAAATGGGTTATCGAAAGAATGGGGGCAGGCTATACGATAAAAAATAAAGCAGGGAACCAATGGCTAAATGTTAGAAGAGCCGACACAAGAAACGGCACAAATATTCAAACTTGGTCAAATGGCGGTGTGGCCGAAACGATCTTTAACCTTGTTCCAACTGAGCTCGATGCACTTCCAAACGGTCGGTACGCCATAAAAACCAAACTTGACACGAGAAAAACAATCGACATTCGCTTAGCATCCCAACATGATTTTGCAAATGCTCAAATTTGGACTGACTACAATTCCCCAAATCAATCAGTTGACCTTAGAAGACAAGTAGACGGAACATACACATTTATTTTTGTACACTCCAAAAAGGCGCTAACAGCAGAAGCTGTCAAGGACGGCGCAAACGTTTCGCAGGAAACATATACCGGTTCAAATCTTCAGCATTGGAAGCTATCAAAACATAAAAATGGATTCACCGTACAACTAGCAGGAGCAAATGAATACTTAAACGTTAGACTTGCAATGGCGAGAGATGGAGCAAATGTTCAAACATGGTCAAACGGCGGAACAATAGAGACGCTATTTATGTTTGAAATGAGATAGATATTTCATTACTACAAGACATATTTACAAGTGATATACACATGATATGACCCGCCGCGACGCTATCGTGGCGGGTCATATTTCAACAATTCAGTTAGAACAAATAAAATAAAGCAGCCTTGATACTTAAACTATGGTGCAAATGACATTCATGAAACATCAACCGAATCACAAGAACAGCGATAATAGAAAAGCAACGCTGCTAAGAGGACAACCCCCGAGACCTAAAGCTTTTAGCAAAAGAAATAAAAGGGGCAGGGAGCAATACTTTAAGTATCCTCTTTGAATGAAATTTAAGTCCTCGCTCGCGCCTCAAATACAATTTGCAGATTGACTTCCAACCGCCCTTCGTAAAAGTATCGATATACAATCCTCTGTCGTTGGGAAGATCACTAGGATGGCAGAGCTGGTCGTTACCCTTGGCGATATCGTCGAACTCAACAGGGTACAAGTCCAAAGCATTGCTGGACTCAATGAATTCCCTGCCGCGGTCGTTATTAACCAACAGGCAGGAGACGCCCTTCATCTGATTGAACTTCTCAGAATCCTTCAGAACGTCAGGCCTATTAACGTCGACACCCCAAAAATCGCCGATGGTAAGATCACCAGCGCGAAATCCCCCTGCATAGGGACACCTATAGCAGCTGTCGCGAAGCGTCTTAAGATTCAGGAACATGTCGTAGTAGGGAGATTTTGCCGCAGGAATGGTAACCTCTCTTCCGTCCTCAAGAAGAAGAAGAAGGGAGTGCCCCCACCCCTCGCGCTTGCACCTAAACCGGAAATCAACCACGGGAGATCCAAACTGCTTGCCATAGCCCTCCACGCAATCCGCGAACATACGAGCGGAAGGGACACCGTGGCAAATCAAGTCAATAGTTGTCAGGCCCTCATAATCGCGCCTGAGGAAACCCCTAAGGCCAGCAACCTGGCAAGGCGTTCCGCAAAATAAGACTCGCCTTCCCTCGCATAGATCCTCCTTGATGTCGGCAAAGCAAGATCCGGCGTCACTCTGGACATATTTTGAGTTGAGAAGCGGGCGGAGATCATCAACGCTCGCCGCACGACGATGTCGCACACGAAGCGTATTCCCCTCACGCTCATAGGCAGCACCGTATGCGACCCCACCAGAGGAAATGTGTTCACGTGCAACGGCGCCGAAAACTCCCCCGGAAGCGGACTCCGAGACATCGTCCCTACCAGCAGCGGCAAAGAACGGTCCGACAGAATTAGAGCCTATCCCCCGGTTGAGGCCGCACACCCTCGTGCACGCGCCACAACCGATACAGAGTTCGCCGTTGATCACAGGAAGAACAAACCCGTTTTTACTCTCAGACATGGTGATGGCGCCTTTCGGGCAAGCGGCGGCACACGCCCCGCATCCGCAGCAATGCGACGGCGACTCAAACAGTGTGGGAACTTCGCCCCTTTTCGCGGTAGACATACAGTTATCTCCCTATTTGCGAGCCAAAATAAACTTGTGCAGAATATCGGCATTCATATAAACGGAAAAAGCCAGCGCAATTGCCAAACAGACGATCGCACTCAAGATGCCCGCACCATAGGCGGACAGATAATAGAAAACGAACACGCCGACAATCGAAACCAAAGTCAAAACCTGCTCAACCCGGTCTTCAACAAGCTTTGTAAACTTGGCAACTTTGATCCTGCGGTACTCGTTGACCACAATCATCGCCAAAAGCGTTGCGACAGACGCTCCATATAGTCCAAAATGCGGGATTAAAATAATGCACAGCACGGCGCAAAGGGCAGCAGACACCGCGGTGGTGGTACCCATAATTCCGGTCTCCTTATGCGCAGTGAAAATACCGCCGTAGAAGCCGGAGATATTACTAAAGTACGTCGCCAGAAGCAAGATTGGGACATAGAGCAGACCCTCACCGAATGAGCCCTTAATCAGGATGCCGTACACGAGAGGCATAAGCGCAGACATAAGCAAAACAACGCTCATCATGAAACGACGCAAAGCACGATAAACCGAGTTATAGAAAGCCGACTCATCCTCATCCGAGTTAAGGGCGCGCGCCGAGCTCTCCTTCCAGGACTGATAGAAGAAACCATACAACTGATCCATGACACCGGGAAACTTGTACGACACGGCATAAACGCCTGCGGCAGAAGCGCCGAGCGTATTCATAATAATAAGTCTGTCCAGCAGGTTATTAATGGTCCATGAAACCTTGTTGGGGATGAGAGGAAAGGAATACCGCAGAAGATCTCGAGCATAGGATGCAGAAAAGGCCGACGGATCGACATAGCGCCAGAGCTTCCGCATGACCATGAACACGAGAGCAACACCGCCCTGCGCAATAACCGTGGCGGAAAGCATGCCCACAACGCCCCAACGCAACACGGCGATGAAGAGGACGTTTAGCGCAATGGTAAAAGCGCTCGCGATGAAGTTCATGACGGAGTATCCCACGGTATCTCCGAAACCACGTAGGACCGCAGAGGCCATCTGCAGAAGCGCACCAGCGACAACTAGACCCACGACCCAGCCAAGATTTTCTGGCTTAAATACCAACCAGACCAGAATCGCCAAGACCGCAAAGCACGCGCATCCGGTAAGAAGAACAGCGCATGACGCCGTCACGGCTTTAGCACGATCCTCATCGGTGCGACAGTCGATAAGAAATCGAAAGAGCGCTTCGTCCATAAGCAAAGAGACGGCGGGAACACAAAACAGGGCGATTGTGTTGATATAGTCGACGGTACCATAGTCGCCAGTGGAAAGAACTGAGGTATAGAGCGGCAGTAGAAGAAACGAAACGAGCTTAGTTGCCATTCCACCCACTGCAATAATGCCAGTGTTCTTAATAAGTCGACGCGTCTCCCCCATTACGAAAGTGCCTTTCTAAGAAAAGCCCAGGAATGCTCCCGCAGAGAGTCCAGGCGAGAATCCACATCGTCCCAATCACAGGGGACAATATTGTCGGCGCACATAACATCGACGCAACGGTCAGACAGTCCGATATTGCTCAGCAAGTCGCGCATGCGTGAACCAGAATTATCCGTAGCAAATACACGGAAAGGTTTATGGAAGAGGACTGAGAATACAGTTGCATGAAAGGAATTGGTGAGAATGAGGCCCGCATGCGCAATAAGCGAAACAAACTCCTCCGGGCCAACGCCGAACAGGTTAACCGAATTTGGAATATCCAAGTTTTTTTCAGATATATAGGCAACCTTCCTGCCTGTTGCGCTTGCCATTGAGACGGTACTTTCGATGAGTTCAGGACACTCGCGCAGGAGGTACATAAAGATATACTCACCTTCAAGAACCATCTTCGAGATCATCTCAGCGTAATCAGAAGCGTTCAGAAGAAGAGTGGGGTCAAGGACCACATCAATGGGTTTATCGACAAGCGGCTGGAAGAGTGGCACCGTCTCTTCCTCACGCACGGAAATATAATCGAATTTTGAAAGAAATGCAGAGACACTTCTTTTATCAAAATTCTCAGGTTTAAACGACGTGTGAGCTAAGCTAGGCGCATAGGCCACACGCCGTCTATCTCCAGCAAACGAGAGAAAAAACGGATTAACTACGCCATTCGTACAATCAAGATTCCAAATCTGGTCACTGCCGCATACGAAACAATCGAACTCAGAGGCAAGCTCATCCATACGATATCTAGTTTCGTCATTATAATTCTTTGTCAGATTAAAGAATCGTTTCCAAAAAGAATGGAACGCATTTCGCCGTTTCAAATATGACGTAGGATGAATGCAGAATCTAACAAAAGATTTAGGGTGTTTAAATTGCACCAACCTATACTGGTCAAAATCTTTGCTTCTGTAATCAATCAAAGACGCAGCATAACCCAATCTTTGCACTGCCGTCTGCATTGCATACGATTGCAGAGCAGATCCAAAATTAAAGGAACAATGGAAAGTTATAATTCCAACATTCATTTAACCAATAACCTTTCAATATGTTTACAAAATCGTTTTAATAAAGAATTAAGAGTCTTCATAGCGCCATAAACTGCAACGCTAAACTTAAATGGCCCAAAGTTAATGCTCTGAATTGTCATTGTTGCTGAAATCAAAGGAATTCAAGAAACTATAGACAGGCGAAGCATTAGTATGGTTTGGCCGACATTAAGAGTCGATGACATGGACTCGTCACGCATGATTCACACCCCATCGTAGAATTATTGACGTTTCACTAGGCGCAATATGCGACACGAAGTTATAAAAATGCTCTCACTGGCATAGAGAAGCATATATTTTATTAACACAGCACCACGTAAGCAATGGCGTAAGGAGTCATAACGTAAGACGCGTTTCCTTAGATCATGAAACAAGCCGTACGAGCATTCCTCGGTCACAATCCTCGCAAGCAGACTGATCGAACGCTGAATAAAAACTTCATAAGCCTCAGTAGGACGATTTAATTCAATTTCCCTTTTTAGGATATACTCATGAACGCTAGTAGAGGCAATATCATCAGACAGACTTAATGTATTTACGGCCGAGTCAGATCGGGTAAACAAATAGCGATAATAAAAATCACCTACCACTAAAATATTGTCTGCCGAAACGTCAAAAACCCGGTATGCAAACAAGCGGTCTTCACACATGTTTAGAGACACATCAAATCTGATATCGCGAATTTGGCTACGCTTAAAAACATGAGAGAACAGGTACAGCTCATCACCGCACTGAATGGGACCACAGGAAGCAGAAAAATTATCCGAAGGCGATGAGATTACACCAATCTCAACATCATTTTCATCAACTTTAATAGCACCAAAACATAAGATATCAGGAGAATACTTTTCGAGAGTCTTACAGATCGCTGTCGTAGCTCCACTTACGACACGATCGTCGCTATCGCAAAACCAAAGATAATCCCCCTGCGAATTATTAATACCCGTATTGCGAGCGCTAGACACACCTTGATTTTTTTGATGGTAGCATCTGACTCTCGAATCACTCAACACCCATTGATCACATTTTATTGACGACGAATCAGTCGATCCATCGTCAATAAGAATGATTTCAATATTAAATTCACAGCCGTCCAAAATACTCTCAAGACACTGATCGATATAACCAGCCGTGTTGAATACAGGAATAATTATTGAGAGCAGCGGACGAGATCTATTGTTTGCTATTTTTTCAGACAAGTTAGAATCCTTTTCCCAAAACCCGTGCGCCTCAATAGGAGCTTGATTGACATAATCAAATTCTTAGAAATATTTATTGCTCGATAATCAAATAGATTGTTAAATTCTGCTTCCAACTCTTTGCGTATCGCAAGAGATTCTTCCGTGAGGTCAAGATTGTTCACAAGACGAATGAGAGAATATAAGATTGAGAGAACGTAAAAGAGCTGAGCATCAGACATGCCCAGGCCCTGCATTGATATTTGCACTTCGCGATAACTCGCATAAAAATCCTCAACATTTTTAAGGCTAAAAGTACGCGAGATCCCGCTTAAATTTTGCCTATAAAAGTAGAAAGGATATTCGGAATATGAAATATGATTTGCATCCTGCATCAACTTATAAGTTGTTGCTACATCTTCATATGTGCGGCCTACGGGAAATCGAATAGCGTTATCTTCAAACAGTGAGCGTTTATACAGCTTCGCCCAACTGTGGTTCGACACAATTTGATAGTAGAAATCATTAATAGTTAAGTGTTTAAATCCATTAAAGACACGTTTACGTTTAAATTCGATCCATTCGTTTTCAGAGAAAAAAGAGCCGTAACTCGAGACAACGATGTCGGATGAAGATTGAATGGACTCACGAACCAGCTCCTCAATTGTTTCAGAGGAAATCAGGTCATCAGAATCAAGGAAGAATACATAGTCCCCGCGAGCACAATCTAGCCCCGCATTTCGAGCAGCAGATAATCCTGCATTGCTTTGATTAATAATCTGGGCACGGACATCTGATGATAAAAGATGATTGGCAATATCAGCACTCTTATCAGTGGAGCCGTCATTCACACAGATAATCTCAAGATTTCTATAAGATTGATGAAGCACACTTTCTATTGCGCTTGCTACATAATTCTCTACATTGTAAATAGGGATTATGACAGAAACGACTGCATTCTGCATATCAGTTCCACCAATACAGCTTGTGAACGTAACGATAATCGAATCCCGAATAGGGACTGGGATTACGACCGACAATGGTCGAATATGGAATAACCTGGTGATCCTTAAGGACAGATATGTCATAAAAGGAATAAATTGTAAAAATTATCAATATTGCAGATACAACAACCAATCGAAAAGATTGAGAATCGATCTTTTCGATAACTAGCGGCAAACCTATCATTGAATGAAATGAAAAACTCCAGTAAATTCGCTCAGCATTCGGAATAAACGGTAAGAAAAACGTAACACCCACAGCCGCAATCTGCAGATACAGAAAGCATCTATACCACCACTCATTTTTACATTTGAGATAATTTTGATAATAGAGACTGAGGATGAATAGATTTAGACAGATTGTGCCAATAATAAACAGACTTCCTGCCGTGCTAAAGCCATTCAAAATTGCAGCGTATTTAGATGATCCCGGGAGTAGCTTTGCCACAACTGGAAAAGAAACGGTGCCAATTGCAGCCATTAAAACCAACAGCCCTGTCGCTCGTTTTGGATTCCATTCAATATTCATCAGCCAATATGTGGGAAACAAGACAATAGAAGAATAGTGAAAAGAAAAAGCAAGAAAACAAAGTAAAAGATATGGACGCAGCTTACGTTTAATTGCGAAATAAATCGCAAGAGAAAAAATTGAGCATGCAAGCATCTGTCGAATTGCATTCATGCTAATAAAATAATAACGGAATAAAAACAAGAGAAGAATACTGAATGGAATATTAGGCGACATCTTCTTGAATGAAGCAAATACAAAAAAGATAAAAATTGCACTTGTCACGAAAAATAAAAGAAAGACGTTTGTAGAAAAAAATTGAATAAATTTATTTAATAATACATATCCAAACTCAAAGCCATCGAAGTAGTTATTTTCGTAAATTCGATAAAATCCCGAATAGTACGTCGTGAAATAATCAGTACCGACGTTGTAACGAATTCCAGACACAATAATAAGGGGAATAGCCGAAAGAAAAAAAGGAAGAACTGAACGGGCCCTATCACCTGAAACCAGGGCAAGATCGGATGATGCATGAACTCCGCGGCTAAAAACCAAATACAATCCAATTGACAGGCCAAAAGCTAATACGTAGACAAGCATCCCTAACCCACCTTTAAACACTTTATAAAGTTATCTAAATAAGCATATGAATCAAACTGTTTAGCTCTCAATTGAGCATTGGCCCCTAAATCAGAACGAAGAACGTCGTCATCAAAGAGTAATGACATTGCCCTTGCAATCGACTCGACAATATTCTCATCACGTTCAACAAAAATCGAAGTTGAATCACTTGCATATTCCGGCATTCCGCCTGAATTTGTAACAATAGTAGCCTTACCCGCAGCCATAGCCTCTAATAATGAGAGGCATGCAGGTTCTTCCCAAATTGAGGGAATTACGCAAACATCAGCTATGCCGTATATGTATTGAATTGCATCATGGGGGATAAATCCCGTGAATACAACCTTGTCACCAAGCAATGCGGCAAGGTCTTTAACCTTTGCCTCGTATTCGCTAGTAATATCGGAATCAAAAAATGCTGAACCGGCAATAAGCAGTTTTGACTTTGGCACGACATCTTTTATTAACGAAAAGGCTTCAAGTAGCTCCAATACACCCTTTTCGGGAGTAATCCTTCCATTAAACAAATACACAAAAGAGTCTACTTCGACCCCAAGATCATCTTTAATTTTAGATTTATCCGCATCTGATAATCGCGCGTCAAGAGCACTACAGTCAACACAATTCTTAAAAACAGAAATCTGGCCGGCTTTTAGCCCTTTAACCTGATTCACATATGAATCGGCAACAAATTCAGAAATGCAGAGAGCTGAGTTTACATTTGCGGCAATTTTTTCACAGCCGTATAGCTCAGAAAAGACATTATGGAGATGATAGTAGTATCTACCGCGATACTTTCCAGCATTTCCGTAGCTTTTAAGCGCTAAAAAAATACTAGGATGATTCTCAACAATGAGAGTGCCAAAATCATCAGAATGAAGCAAATGACCCATTCGCTTCAAAAACCACATGCGTTGAAAAACAAAACGACATGAAGAAATATTTCGACTAAGCGTTAGCTTTTTTGCAATAGCAAATACAGCCTTATCCAATTCTTCGATCATCTTAGGAGGTTTAAGAAATATGCAATTACAATGCTTATAAGAAACGGACTTGCGATATGCCGATTCACTCCAAATTGAAATGACATTAAACTCAAAACATGGGTTTAATTCATTATTTTCAATTAAAGTTTCAACAAGTGCCTCTACAGCACCGCCTTCAGTTGCTGGAACAGGCAAAATTCCCGTTGTAAGGAAGGTCACCTTCTTTAGCTTTTTCAACCTGCGCTCCTCTCCAAGCTAAAGCGACTCATAAAAAGCAGATAGTGCTTTTGCCGCAAATTCGATGTCATAATTCCTAAATCTAGACAAGTCAATAGACCTATCAACCTTTGGATGAATAGCAGAAATTTCTTTAACCCAGACATCCGACTTCTCTATTGACAGAAATTTGCTTTCGCCTGTAACATCAACCTCACGTGTGATCGCATCACTAAACAAGCATGGCAAACCCGCCACCTGTGCCTCGACGCCGACGAGGCACAGACCTTCGTAAAGGCTTGGCAGAACAAACGCATCAAACGCCTGGTACAAACGATTGACATCACTTCTCTGTCCCAGAAACTTAACGCGATCCGTGAGACCGCGTTCGTCCACCAAGGCCTTTACGGAGGCCCCGGCTTCGCCGGTACCGACAAGCAACAGGACAGCGTCGTCGCGGCGCTTCGCGACCTCAGAAAAAACGTCAATCAAAAACGAATGGTTCTTCTGGGCAGTAAAGCGCCCCACATGACCAATGGCAAACTGGTTGTCGACGAGGCCCAGGTCGACTCGCGCCTGCGCGCGAGCCTCCTCATTGAAGCTGAAGCGATCCAAATCAATTGCGTTATATACAACCTCGAAGTTTGCATCTTTACCAAAAAGCCATTCACCGGCGAATTTACTGCATGCAAAACGATGCGTTGGATAACGATTTGACTGCGTTTTTAGCACGGCCTTCAGAGTATTCTTGGCATACTCGCCCTTACCACTCGTAGAGTGACTATGGGCAATCCGCACTGGAACACCCGCCTTCTTTGCCGCACGGAGCGGAAAAACTGAAAGCGCGTTAATGTGACTGTGCACAACCTTCCAACCCTCTTGTTTAAAGAGGCGCTGAAGCTCTCGCTGGTATTCAACTACATGCTGATAGGGCGGTATTTCAAAGACCCTGCCACCGAGCGATTCGATTTCTTCGCGCGGAATAAGCGTCGAATCTGAGTCGACAAGGAAATCGAACTGCACCCTGCTACGGTCAATATGACGGTAGTAGTTCATAACAACAGCCTCGACGCCGCCGCCATTCATTTTTCCGACTATCTGAGCGACACGAATCGAATTAGCCATTTATCGCCCCGTCCTCTTCTTGCCGAACATGGCACCAAAAGTGCCGGTGAAACATTTCCAGTCCATGCGGAAGCAGCGATTACGCACATAGCGAAGCTCAATCTTCTGTCGTAAGCCACTGTTGAAGGTTGCCTCGTTACGGTCGGTCGCCTGCCACAGGCCAGTAATACCGGGCTGGACAGAGAGCAGCTCAGCTTTTTCCTCGTAGGAAAAATGCTGTTCAAGCTCATCCCTTGTAATGGGACGAGGGCCAATGACAGAAAGATCACCGTTCAGCACGTTGAGAAACTGCGGCATCTCGTCGATGGAGCATTTACGAATGAATTGACCAATCCTGGTAATGCGAGGATCATCGTCGACTTTGCGTTCGACTTCCCACTGATGCAGCTGCTCGGGACTCAAATACTTCTGCACATCACCCGCATCGGCGACCATACTACGAAGCTTGAAGATCTTGATGGTCTTTCCGCCCTTGCCGACGCGCTCTTGCGTATACACAGGACTGCCGGGTGATTCAAGGCTAATGAGCGCGCACACGATGGCGATGGGAATAAGCAGCAGCACACTCATCAAAAGACTGAATACAAGGTCAAACAACCTCTTAATAAAGCGGTAACCAAGCGTGCCGCTCGGCTTAATCTCTTTAATAGCCAGTGCGTCCCCCACGGATACACAGCTCTCTGTTACTTCTTTAGCAGTCACGGTCAAACTTACGTCCCCGTTGTCCAGGGATCCCCCAATCGGTAAATTCAAAGATGCAAACAACAAGCCGGCGCAACGTCTCCCTTACGTTTTGATGGGAACGTCGAGCGGAAGCACTTCCCTAAAGCCAGAATCGCCTTCGCCTACGCCCACCAGGCACCAGCGCTTGCGACGGTCGATCTTGTAAACACGGGCCTCTTGCCCCACTAAGGGCCCTTGCTCTACGTGCAGCACGCCGTCTTCTATGCGCGCGACGCTGTTGCGCACCACGCCGTCCTTGTCCAACACGCTGCGGTACCAGTCCTGTGCATCGTCCGGCATGGGCATGTACGCCCGCTCCCTACTGCCGGCAATGCGACAGCCAAAGCTCAGCTGGGCCAAAGCCCTATCGAGCACGGCTGCATCGTGCGTGGCGACGAAGAAATATTCCTTGTACATGGGTTTGGTTTGAAGCGACCATGCGCCGTCCCGCTTAAACCAGAACTCCTTTTGCATTACAAAAGCGTCCTGCATAAGGTTGTGCGGGATAATGCGGCGGACCTTTTCGCAGGTCTCGCGCTCTTTTCCATTGGGGGTGTGGACCAGATACCAGCGGACGCGGCCGTGCTGGCTGTTGGTGGTGGCGCCGTTAAACGCGCCCGGCAGCTGCTCTTGGCGCCGTGCCGTCTGTTCCATGTTCTCGCCCCCCCTCTTTTGGCTTTGCGATGCATGCAAATGCAGGGGCATTTAGAACAGGCTTCTCGCTCGCAGCTAGGCGCAGTCGCAAAAGTACAGGTTTTTATAGAGGGGTATGGAGATGTACCTACTAGCAGTACATTTTGCGTAATCTGGGCAAACGCTGATTAATTGCTCGTATAATGGCTTATGTCGAAAGATACAAAAACCTGTACCTTTTTGTGCAACAAAAAAAGCCGCTCAACCAGCGGCTTTCTTATTTTGGCATGAAAAAAGCGACCGCCCTGTGTGGGCGGTCGCCTTTGTTAATTGTTGTGAAGTTTGCCTTAGGCGCGAGTCTTGATCTCCTCGAGCACCTTGGCAACAAACTCGTCAACGCTCATCTGAACGGTCTCGTTGGAGCGATCGCGGACGGAGATGTTGCCGGCCTCGACCTCCTTCTCGCCCAGGATGAGCATGTAGGGCACGCGGTCGATGCTGCGGGCCTCGCGGATCTTGTAGCCGATCTTCTCGTCGCGGTCGTCGCAGACCACGCGAATGCCGGCCTCCTCCAGCTTGGCGCACACCTCGTGGGCGTAGTCACGGCTCTTCTCAGAGACGGGAAGCGCCTTGACCTGCACGGGAGCCAGCCAGGTGGGGAACTTGCCCGCAAAGTGCTCAATCAGAATACCGATGAAGCGCTCGATGGAGCCAAAGCATACGCGGTGCAGCATGATGGGGCGCTTCTTGGTGCCGTCGGCGTCAACGTACTCCAGGTCAAAGTTGAGCGGCATCTGGAAATCGAGCTGAACGGTACCGCACTGCCAGGTACGGCCGAGCGAGTCCTCCAGGTGGAAGTCGATCTTGGGGCCGTAGAAGGCGCCGTCGCCCTCGTTGACCTCGTAGTCCATGCCCAACTTCTCCAGAGCGGTGCGCAGGCCCTCCTCGGCGCGTGCCCAGTCCTCGTCCGAACCCATGGAGTCCTCGGGGCGGGTGGAAAGCTCGACGTGGTACTTAAAGCCAAACTTCTGGTACACGGAGTCGATGAGGTTGACCACGCCCACGATCTCGTCGGTCAGCTGATCGGGACGCACAAACAGGTGTGCGTCGTCCTGGTTAAAGCAGCGCACGCGGAACAGGCCGTGCAGGGCGCCGCGCAGCTCGTGGCGGTGCACCAGGCCAATCTCGCCGGCGCGGATGGGCAGCTCGCGGTAGGAGTGCGGCTTGGAGGCGTACACCAGCACGCCGCCCGGGCAGTTCATGGGCTTAATGCAGTACTCTTCGTCGTCGATGACGGTGGAGTACATGTTGTCCTTGTAGTGGTCCCAGTGGCCCGAGGTCTTCCACAGCTGCTTGTTCATGATGAGCGGCGTGGAGATCTCCACGTAGCCGGCCTTGTGGTGGATCTCGCGCCAGTAGTCCAGCAGCGTGTTCTTAAGGATCATGCCGTTGGGCAGGAAGAACGGGAAGCCGGGGGCCTCGTCGCGCATCATAAAGAGGTCCATCTCGCGGCCGATCTTGCGGTGGTCGCGCTTCTTGGCCTCCTCCAGCATGTGCATGTGCTCGTCGAGCTCTTCCTTGGTGGCAAAGGCGACGCCGTTGATGCGGGTGAGCATCTTGTTGTCCTTGTCGCCCTTCCAGTAAGCGCCCGAGACGCCGGTGAGCTTAAAGGCCTTGAGCGCCTTGGTGTAGCAGATGTGGGGGCCGACGCACATGTCGATGTAGTCGCCCTGCTGGTAGAAGGTGATACGGGCATCGTCGTCCAGGTCGCCGATGTGCTCGACCTTGTATTTCTCGCCGCGCTCCTCCATAAGGGCGATGGCCTCGGCGCGGGGCTTCTCGTACACGGAGAACTTGAGGTTCTCCTTGACGATCTTTTTCATCTCGGCCTCGATCGCGGGGAAGTCGTCCTCGCTGATCTTGACGCCCTCGGGCAGGTCGACGTCATAGTAGAAGCCGTTGTCGGTCGCGGGGCCGTAGGCAAAGTCGGCCTCGGGGTACAGGCGCTTGATGGCCTGCGCCATGATGTGCGCGGCGGAGTGGCGGATGACGTGCGTGACCTCGTCCTGCGGGAGCTCGGCCACCGAACCGTCATTGTAGAGTGCCTTCATGGGTATGTTTTCTCCTCTCGGATGCCTGATGCAAGTGCGTGCGATGCGCTCGGCGTTTTTGACTTGCATCATTATAGGCAGGTTGCCTTGGTATACAAGCGCCCGCCGCACCTTAATGGAGCGGCGGGCGATTTTCTACGCATGCTTCATCGTGTGGGGCGGGGTGCGCATGTGGCTTGCGCGGGACGCGCGGTGCCCGTGGCTTACGGCCGGACCGACGATGGATGCGTTACTGAATGCGAGTTCGGCAGTAGGGGCAGACCTTCCAGTGCGCATCGAGCGGGCGATGGCAGCTGGGGCACACGTTGCGAACCTGGGTATCGCACACCGGGCAGACGACGAAGTCCTTCTCGATGGGCGCGCCGCACTGCGGGCAGGTGCCGTACTGGGCAAGCTGGCGCTCGCGCAGGGCCATGTCCAGCTCCTGCTCCTCGCGGTCGGACGCGTAGGAGTGCGGACGCAGGACCAGGTAGGCAATGAGGCCCACAAACGGGATGAGGGCGATGATGCCCCATGCCACGTAAGCGCTGGCGCCGCGGCGGCGAGCGTCGATGAACACATAGACGACCGACAGCACATACAGGGCGATGATAAAGCCAACGAAGGCATAGACGACGCCCATAAGCTGCGGCGACATGAGCTCGGAGATGTACTTGGACATTACGGGTACCTTTCGGAATATTAACAGTCCGGTCAAGTTTACCACGGGGTTTGTTTATATGGGACCACGGCTAGGGGCGGGGCTGGTGCGGACACAAACATCTCAATCTGTAACAGGTGGGAGCGGGATCCGGGTCTAGGTGTTACAGATTGAGACGAAAGGTTGCCGTAGTTGTCGGCAGACGAGGTTGTCGTCGTTGCCGGGTCTCCCCTCGCCTGCCGTTGGCGGGTGTTGCAGGGTTGTTCGCCGCATTGCCGCCGCACTGGGGGCGCGCAGACCGTAGGATGGTTTTATTGACAGCCTGTCAACTTATCTGGGAGGCACCGTGGCAGAAACGTTTGATATCGCAATTGTGGGCGCGGGCATTACGGGGTGCGCCATCGCGCGGCAGCTCGCGCGGTTTGACCTGTCCATTTGCGTGGTCGAGGCAGCAAACGATATCGCGCTGGGCGCATCGAAGGCCAACGGCGGTCTGGTGCATGCCGGTTACGATCCGGCCCCGGGCACCGTAAAGGCGCAGGTCAACGCCCGCGGCTGTGAGCTGTACGGTACGTGGGCGCAGGAGCTCGGCTTTCTGTTCCGCCGCACCGGTTCGATGGTGCTGGGGTTTAGCGACGAGGACCGCGCGCATCTGGAGCAGCTACGTTGCAACGGCCATGCCAACGGCGTGCCCGAGCTGTCGATCATCGGACCCGACCGCATCCACGAATTAGAGCCGCGCGCCAGTGCCGACGCTACGTGCGCGTTGTGGTGCCCCTCGACTGGATTTGTCGACCCGTTTGAGGTTGCCATCGCCGCGCTGGAGAACGCCGTGGCCAACGGGGTGACGTTTATGCGGTCCGCGTTGGTGGAAGCGATTGAAGTTGCGGGCTCGGGCGACGACGCGCGCTTTACGCTGGCGACGCCCGCCGGAGACGTGCGCTGCCGCTATCTGATCAACGCCGCGGGCAACGGCGCCGCCGACATCTCGCATATGGCGGGCGCCGAGGAGTTTCAGATGGTCTGGCGTCAGGGCAACATCGTGGTGCTGGACAAGGAGCCACGCATGCTTATGCCGCTCTACCCCGTGCCGACGCCGGTGTCGAAGGGCGTTATCGTGACGGGCACCGTGCACGGCAACACCGTGATCACCGCCACGGCTGCCGTACGCGAGCCGGGCGACACGCAGACCTATGCGAGCGATGTGAACGCGCTCCTGAACGGCGCGCGCAAGCTGGTGCCCGATCTGGATACGCGCCGCGTGGTGCGCGCATTTGCCGGCGGGCGTCCGGTCATTCAGGGAACGAACGACTTCTTTATTGGACAGTCGGCCGTGGTGCCGGGGCTTTTCCAGGCGGCGGGCATTCAGTCGCCGGGCGTGGCGAGCGCGCCGGCCATTGCCGAGCGCATGGAGCTTGCGATGCGTGAGGCGGGCGTGGAACTGCACGAGCGGGCGGACTGGAACCCAATTCGCCGCGCACCGGACGACTTTGACCGCTCACCGCTGGCGCGCAAGGAGGAGCTGATCGAGTCCGATCCCGCGTGGGGACAGATTGTCTGCCGCTGCGAGACGGTGCCCGAAGCCGAGATTGTGGCCGCGATCCGACGCCGTCCGGGCGCGATTTCGGTCGAGGGCGTCAAGCGGCGCTGCCGCGCCGGCATGGGTCGGTGCCAGAGCGGTTTTTGCCAGAGCCGTGTGGTTGCGATCCTGGCGCGCGAGCTGGGCTGCGACCCCAGCGAGGTATTACTGGAGGACGCCGGCTCCTGGCTGGTCGAGGGACCTTTGAAGGGAGTGCGCTAGGATGGCGGAATTCGGATCGAGCGCGATTGATTGCGGTGCCGCAGAAGCCGTACAAACGCAAGTCTTTGACGTGGTCGTTATCGGCGGCGGCCCCGCCGGCATGGCGGCCGCGCTGGCCGCGCATAAGGCCGGAGCGTGCGTGGCCATCGTGGAGCGCGAGCAGCACCTGGGCGGCATCCTCCGCCAATGCATCCACCCCGGCTTTGGCCTGTCGCATTTTAAACAGGAGCTCACCGGTCCCGAGTACGCGCAGCGCTTTATCGACCAGGTGCACGCAACCGACATTGCGCTGTTCCTGAACAGCATGGTGCTTGGGATTGATTCAGGCGAGCCTACGGAAGACACCGCGGTCCATGCCGTCACGCTCATGAGCCCTGCCGGCATGATGCAGCTCACCGGGCGCGCAATTGTCCTTGCCATGGGCTGCCGCGAGCGCACCCGCAGCGAGATCAAGATCCCCGGCAGTCGTCCCGCCGGCGTGTTTACGGCCGGCCTGGCGCAGCGATACATCAATATCGAGAACCTCAAGCCCGGCTCGCGCGCCGTCATTTTGGGTTCGGGCGATATCGGGCTGATCATGGCACGTCGCTGCACGCTCGAGGGGATTTCGGTCGAGGGTGTGTACGAGCTTATGCCGTACGCCAACGGGCTGCGCCGCAATGTGAAGAACTGCCTGGACGACTTTGACATTCCGCTGCATCTGTCTACCACGGTCACGCGCGTGATCGGGCACGACCGCGTGGAAGCCGTCGAGGTGAGCCAAGTCGACGAGCGCCTGGCGCCCATTCCGGGGACCGAGCACATTGTTCCGTGCGACACGTTGCTGCTTTCGGTGGGCCTGATTCCCGAGAACGAGCTTTCGGTTGCCGCGGGCGTAGAGCTTGACCCGCGCACACGCGGCGCCGTGGTGGACCAGAGCCTGCAGACGGGCGTACCAGGCATCTTTGCCTGCGGCAACGTGCTGCACGTGCACGACCTGGCCGACAATGTGACGACTGAGTCCGAGAGAGCTGGCGCAGCTGCGGCGGCGTACGCGCTGGGAACCGGCGCGGGCGCCGTTCCGGACTGCGAGCTCACCGTCTCCCCTGCCGGCATTGCGGGATACGCACTGCCGGGACGCATTACGGCTGTGGCGCTCACCAAACTCAACTTCCGTGTGCGCCGGCCAGTCGATGCCGCTCGAGTACGCATCTTGGCCAACGGCGAAGAACTGTTTGCGGGCAAAGTCCGCGCGTTTAAGCCGAGCGTTATGGAAAGCTTCCCGCTGCCGGCAAAGGTGATTCAGCGCGCACTCGACCTGGGTGCCAGCGAGATTGTCCTGTCCGTCAATCCCATCGAGGAGGCATAGCTCATGAGCAATAACGCAATCGATACTCTGCAGTTCAACTGCACCACCTGCCCATCCGAGTGCCTCCTGACCGTAGAGGTGGAGCGCGACGCCAATGGCGCCGTGGTGGAAGTGCGCTCCGTAACCGGCAACAATTGCCCGCGCGGCGATAAATTCGCACATCAGGAGCTCACCTGCCCCATGCGTGTGCTCACCACCACCGTAGCAGTATCTGGCGGCGACGAGGCGCTTCTGCCTGTGCGCACGGCCGAAGCCATCCCGCTGGCACTCCACGCCCAAGCCATGGCCCTCATCCGAGGCCTAGTCGTCAACGCCCCCATCCGCATGGGCGACGTCGTGCTGAAGGACCTCCTCAACACCAACATCGACCTCATCGCCAGCATGGACATCGACCCCGCCTAAGCAGCTAATTTGGGACGGGCCCTTTTAGCTACTTTTGCAAGGAGTGCCCCCAGGCGCCGGCATAAAAGGAACGTCCCTATGTGCCGGGCTTGGGATACCATGGTGGCACCCTAGCGAAAGGATGTTTCATGGCACATGTCGATGACCAGCGTGTGACGCGCGTGCTCGATGCACTCGAGGCTCAGCACCCCGGTGCACAGCTGCTCGTAAACGACCCGTGGTCGATCTATTACCTGACCGGCTTTTATGCCGATATGTTCGAGCGTTTTTGCGGTGTGCTACTCGCGCGTGATTGCAAGCCCGTGATCTTGGTCAACGCCCTGCATCAGCTGGCCGAGTACGACAATGCCCGCGTCGCCTACCACACCGATACCGATGTCGTGACCGACGCCATCGCGAGTGAGATCGACCCAGCCAAGCCGCTCGGCATCGACACCGTCATGCGCTCCGGCTTTTTGATGCCGCTCATGGAGCGCCACGCCGCGAGCGAGTTTTTCCTGGGCGACTTTGCCGTCACCGCTGCACGCACCTACAAGGATGCCGCCGAGCAGGAGCTCATGCGCGTGTCCTCGGCCGCTAACGACGCCGTGATGGCCGATGCGATCAAGCTCGTCCACGAAGGCGTGACGGAACGCGAAATTGCCGACCAAATGCTCGGCCTGTACCGCAAGCACGGCTGCGAGGACTTTAGCTTTCCGCCGATCGTGAGCTTTGGCGCCAACGCCGGCGACCCGCATCACGAACCCGACGACACCGTACTCAAGCGTGGCGACGTGGTGCTGTTCGACATTGGCGGACGGCATCGCAACTACTGCTCGGACATGACGCGCACGTTCTTTTGGGGCGAGCCGGACGAGGAGACGGCACACATCTACGATATCGTGCGCCGCGCCAACGAGGCCGCCGAGGCTCTCATCGCACCGGGCGTGCGCATGTGCGACCTGGACCGTGCCGCGCGCGAAGTGATTGAGGACGCAGGCTATGGCAAATACTTTACACATCGCCTGGGCCACTCAATCGGCCTGCAGGACCACGAGCCGGGCGATGTCTCGCTGGTCAACGAGCAGGTCGTAGAGCCAGGCATGACGTTCTCCATTGAACCGGGCATCTACCTCCCCGGTCGCACCGGCGTCCGCATCGAGGACTTGGCCCTGGTGACCGAGTCCGGCGTCGAGATCCTCAACGCCTACCCCCACGACCCAGTCCGCCTAGCCTAGGTAATGCGACAAAAGGACAGTCCATTTGTCATATTCTGTCAACGCTTCGCCACGAAAACGGGCTATCTGCTACGTTTAACCCGCATGGGTCGACCATGCGGGTCTTTTTTGAAAATTGGCAACCCATCTACCTGCGGTTTTAATTTCGCAATTCTCGGCGTGGTCAAGGGTATACGCTAAAACGTAGTAGATATGCCCATTTCGTGGCGAGCAAATCACTCTAAGGCGCAGGGCAGCCAAACGAAAGGCCTCCCGGCCCTCGTGGTTTACGAGGGCCGGGAGGCCTTCTTGTGTTCTAGAGCTTCATGAGCTCGGCGCTACTCAGCGCGATGGCGCAGCTTTTCGATCGCGGCGGCGATCAGCGCCAACAGGCCAGCTCCACCCAGTGCGGCGACGGTCACAGCAGTGTTGTCACCCGTCTGGGCCAGGCTTCCAGCAGCAGCCTTTTTGCCGTCCTTCTTCACATCCGAAGCCGGTTTGGCAGCGGGCTTGCCGCCGTTGTCCTTGCCGTCCGTCGACTTCTGCTCAACGACCGGCTCAACAACCTCAACAGTCACCGAAGCGGTGAACTGCTGGGCTGCCGGCGCCTCCGCGACGCCATCTTCGTCAGCCAACGAGATCGCCACAGCCCCACCATTCACGTCCAACGTCGCCGTAATGACAACGGTGCCGTTCTTGAGGGCCTTGACCTTGCCGTTCTCGACCGTAGCGATCGTCGGGTCGGACGAGGTCCACGTCACGGTACCACGCAGCAGCGCGCCATCGGCCGCATTGCTCGCCGCGGCAGCAAGGTCAATTTCCTTGCCGCGCTCTACCTTGAGAACGGTCTCGGCAGTCGTGGCCTTGCCGTTTTGGCCAACGATAACAAGCCCGCTGGCTGCCGGGCGCGGCTTAACGCGTACCCTGCAGCTGACCGTCAGTTCCGTACCGCGGACCTTACCGTCCACGGTCACATCATCGGCACCCCAATCCAGCGCGGGAACATTCTCCCAATCGACATCGTAGTCTTCCTGGCTGCCGTCCTTCATCATCACAGAGACCTTCTTGGGCAGCGCCTTCAGCACTTCGTCGGCAGAGCTTGCCTCAAACACCTCAACGGGAGCGAACGTCGCAGGCGTCACGGGAATCTCGCTTGCCGGCGTCTCGACGACCAGCTTGCAGGTCGCCTTGAGCGTCGTGCCCTCAACGGAACCTTCGATCGTGTGCTCGCCAACAGCGGCAAGCAGCGTGTCCAGGCCATCCGTATTCCACGTGACCGCGGCCTCTTCCGTGTGACCATCGGAATAGGTCACGGTGACCTTCTTGGGCAGCTGCCCCGTCACGGTGTCGGACTTCGCATCGCGCTCAACCGTAATCTGCGGCACCTCGGCTACCTTATTGATCGTCGTCGTGGAGGTGACAACAGCTTCGACAGGCAGGTTACCGTTCACTGTCACGCCCTTGGCGACGACGCTGTTGCCGTACGTGTCGGCCGCGGCAGGGACCTCAGTCCACGTGATCTTGGACTCCGCCGTCGTCTTGCCGTCCTTCATGAGCACGGTCGCCTTGACGCCCTTGAGTGCCTCGCGCACCGCATCGGCAGACGAGCCCTCGGGGACGGAAATTCCGGCAATAGGTTCAACGGACGCCGGAATCTCGGCATCACTCTTCACGACCGTGACCGTGCACTTGGCCTTGACCGAAGTGCCCTCTACCTTGCCCTCAAGCGCAACATCACCCAGCTTGCCAAGGGCATCTGCCGTGAGCGGAGTCTTATCCCACATGACGGCAGCAGACTTCGTCGAGCCGTCGGACATGTTGAGCGTCACCTGGGTGGGCAGCGTAATGTCATCGGCGGTAGTGTTGCGAGCAACCGAAAGCTTGACGTCAACGACGCTCTCGACGACCGGCACTAGATTGACCGTAGCCTTGACCTCAAAGCTGCCAACCGCGGTTTTACCCGTAACAACAATGCTTGCACCGTCATTCTTAATGGTGACGGCCTCCTTGGGAGCAGTCCAATTGATCTTCGAATTGACCTCGGATCCGTCCTTCATAGCGACCTTCACGGTAGTGGGCAGTGCGGCCACAACAGCATCGGGCTTCGCGCCGTCGTCGACCGTCACAGCATCAACCGAACCAGCCAAGTGATCAGGAATCTCACGAAGCGGTTTGACGACCTTGAAAGTGCACTCTGCCTTTTGATCGGTACCGGCAACCGCACCCTTAACCGTGACTTCACCTTCCTTTGCAAAGTCCTTGTCGGAGAGGTCCTTGGTGTACCACGTTACGTCGGCTTCGGAATCGGTACCGTCAGAGTAAATCGCCGTGACCGTGGTGGGCAGCTTGGCCTTAGCCTCGTCCGCCTTGGTATCGCGCTCGACCTCAATCTCGTCAACGGTATCAAAGCCCACGATATGCGCCGTCACCTTGACCTGAACCTTTACGGTCATGCCGTTGTCCGTTAGACCCGTGACCTCAAACTCGTTGCCGGCGCGGCCCAGGCTATCGACCTGAGACCACTTAACGGGCGTCTCGTTCTTGGTCTTGCCGTCCTTCATGACCACCGTCACCTTGGACGGCAGCTTTTCCATAAGGTCGCTGACCTTGGCATTGTCCGCAATCTCAATTACATCGATCGGCTCGACGTGGTCGGGCGTCTGGGCATCCTGATCCACCACGGTCACATTGCAGGTCACCTTGGCGCCGTTGAGCTTAACCGTGCCCGTGATCTCCACGGAGCCGGTTCCGTTGAGCAGCTTGTCCGTGACGTTAGAAAGATCCCAAACGTCAATGTCGAGCAGATCGGTCGAGCCATCGGAATAGGTCGCCACAACTTGCTTGGGCATCTGCGCGTACAGATCCTGCTTGGACGTGCCCTTGGCAACGCTAAACGACTTGGCCTCGAGCTTGGTGATGGTTCGCGGAGCCTCGGAGACGTTGACGTACACGATGGCGTTGACGTTGTCGACATCCTTGAGCTTGCCGACGAGTTTATACGTACCCTTCTTGGCGAGCGGCTTGAAGAGGTCGATGCCATCGGTGTCGGTCCACTTTTCGATCTCGATGCCGCCTAAACTGCCCCGAGTATCCCGCGCTGAGCCATCCGAGAAATATACGGACACGGCATCTGGCAGCTGCAGCATCGATCCGACCGTAGTGTTGACCACGACGGCCTCGGGTTGCAACGCAACCTTCTTCGCCTTCTTGTCGGCAACCGTCACCTTAGCGGTCACGTTGCCGTTCTCATCCACGCCGACCTTCTGGCCGTCATCGTCAAACAGCGCCATAACGGCAGCGGTATCAAAGCCGACCACGTGGCCCGTCGCATAGAACGTACCAGGCTGCTCGTACTTCTCGGGCGCGATCGGATCCCAATCAATAGCCGCCGTCGAAACGGAGCCGTCGCTCATCTCGACCGCCATCTTGGAAGGCATAGCAGGCGCAGTGCCCGCCTTGGTGGTCACTGCGGTCTCACCATTATCGATCGCCTTCTCCACGCCCTGGATAACGATCTTGGTCTGAACAGTGAGGCCGGTGTTGGTGCCGTCGCCGTATCCAGTAAGGCCGCTTGCAAACAGCGCGCCGGACAGCGTCGTGACCTGGCCTGGCTCTCCGGTATAAACCGAGGGACGAACGTAATCCCATTGAACCTGGGCATTATGAGTTTTGCCGTCACTCGTGACAACTGAGACATTCCACGGAAGCTCGGGGACGACGCCATTGGCCGTGGTAATGCGCTCAGGAACGGCAATAAGGGTGACGGAGCAGACGTCGACAGTAATCGTCGCCTCGGCACCACCCTGGAGTTTGCCCTTCACCTTAAACGAACCGCCCTTGGCATAAGCGTCTTCGGCGACACGATCCCATGTGACCTTTTCGCGCTGGGGCTCAGAAGACACATCGTTGTCGTATCGAACCTCAAGGTATTCCGGCAGCATCGGCTTGGTGCCGGGGACGGTCCATATGGTTCCGCCCTGAACCGAGGTCGCCTTACTCGCGATCTTAACGGTGGCAGCAATCGGAACGTCGACCGTCTGCATGCCGTATCCCGAGCTATAGCTCATTGTTGCAGTGCCGCGGACCACGCCGCCCTGGGTCCAATCGAAGCCCTTCGTGTTCCACTTGACCTCAGCGTATTTGTGCGAATAGTCCGGATGTTCTGCCACATCAGGACTGACAAGATCGACATAGCTGGGAAGCATGGCGGTGCCGTCGCTGCCCTTGAGCACTGTAATGGTTTGCGGCTGAGCCTCCCAGTTTTTAGTCACGATGACGTGGACCTTCACGGGGATATTCGTTCCAGCGACTGTTCCGGTAATCGTGCAGTCCTTCTGGGGGCACCTATCGTAGGTGTCCCAGTTGACGCCGAGACTGTCAAAAGTCGTTCCATCCTGCAATACGCCGGACACGTAGAAGTAGTCTAGATTGACTTCCTCACCGGGGTAGATAACGCGCCAGTCCTCGTACGACTGCCCAAGCGTCACGCGATTCTCGCTATAGTTATTGACGCCCTTGACCTCGCTGCACACCGCGATCGCGTTGACCTTCGCCAGCGAGCCGGTGACGGTGCCGGTAATTTCGTACTCGCCTGGCTTGCCGTCCAGCAGCTCTTGAGGAAACTCATCCCAGCTATAAGGCTGCCCCGAGGAATACCTGGGGTAGAAGGAGCTGCCATCAGACAAATACAGATCGGACAGATAGCGCGGAGCCAGAAGTCCGGCGCCGGGAACATAAGCGATCTTGCCGATGTTGCTGTCCTCGAGATCGCAGACGTTGACCGTCGCGGTAGCCGGAATGTTAGAGCCGGTAAAGTATCCGCTAACCGTAATCTGGCCAAGGTTCTTTAGGGCGTCTTGGCTAATCGTCGACCACTGAACGGGGAAACTGCCCCGCGAGCCGTTCCACATCGTGGCCTCGATTGAACCCGGCATATTGGGCTGGCAACCGATAAGTGTGCTTGTCGATGTCGAAGAAGGCATCTGAAGGGCGCGGACGGAGATGGTCGCCGTAACTCGGTTGCTGTCACCCAGCTCCACCTGACTAGACGACGAAGATGAGGTATTGGTCCAATATGTCAGCGAGCCGGAAAGCTTAAATGACCCCTCGCTTGCCACCTGCGTGTCCAAAATGGGATCCCACGCAATGTTGCACTGCTTCTTTGTACCGTCGGTAAAAGTAACCTCGACGTTGCCGGGAAGACCGCCGCCCGTTGTGGGACGCACGCCGACGGGGGTGTTGACGGGGGCAAGAGCGTCGATAGAGGCAACTTCTTTGACCTCGACCTGAGCGGTAACCTTAAGACCGTTAACGGCTGGCGCATTATACGACATGAGCGTGCCCGTGACCGTATAGGTGCCGGCCTTTTGGAATTGAGACACATCGGCGTTGTCCCAGGTAACTTGATAGCCTTGGGTGTATGTGGTGTTATTCGACTGAGTAACGGGAAAATAGACATACGTGCTAAGTGGAGTGTTGTCTCCGACCACGCGCTCAAACCTTAGTGAATCAAGATCGAGCACGTCCTTGGGGTCCTTAACAGTGACAGCACAGGTAACCTCACGGTTATCAAAACCATTGAGTTTGCCTTTGACCGTAAACGTTCCCACTTTAGAGTAAAGCGACGCGTCAACAGGATCCCAAGATACCGGGACCTGCTCGGTAGCACAGTTATCAAAGACAACCGAAGCAGAATACGGCAGAGATGGGACCTCACCGGTTAGGGTCGTACACGTCAACTCGGTCTGGACGCTCTTGACCGCACGAACTGCCACCGTACAGTGCGCGAGCATGGAAGGATAGTTCTTCAAATGGCCCTCGACAACAAAAGTTCCTTCCTTTTGGTACTGGTCTGCCGAGATTTCATTCCACTCAACCGGGCACGAAAAAGACTGGCCATTTGAATAGTCGACATAAATGTCAGTCGGAAGCGTGGGCGCAATGCCTGCTGCAGTCCATTTTGACCACACGCCATTACTGGTTGAACGGGGAACGTACACTTTAAGTACACCGCTCACTTCGTAGGGCTCAGCAAGCGTTACCCAATTGTTGTTAACGCTAACGCCGGTAATCTGACCGGTGATGGGAATTTCGGATTCCTCCGTCGCCGCATTAAATGCCGCCTGCGACTTATCGTCCCAATCAACATAGGCCGAGGTCTCGGTACCATCCGACAGCTTTACCTTAACGCTCGAAGATTGGATCTGGCCGTAGTAATCGGCGCCGACGTATTTTTCTAGAATTGGGTTAGCGTCGATCGACTCAACGGTAATGCCGCTTTCGTTGCTCGTCTCTGTGGCATCGGGGGCGTTTACTGCCGCCGAATCTGCCGCAGCCGGATCCGCCGCCGCAGCTTCGACAATCACGCGCTGCTTGACCGTTTGCGTGGTGCCGTCGACAGTGCCTTCGAACTCATATGAGCCGGCGGGCAGTTGCGCGAGAGTTGCCGGAGCGTCGGCGCCATTCAACTTCCAGGTGACGTTTTCCTGCTTGGTGGTACCGCTCTCGTAGGTTGCCGTTACAGTTTGGGGCAGCGTGGCATCGGAACCCTCGGCAACGTGCAGCTCGTTCAGGCTGGCAAAAGAGGCAATCTTATCTTCACTCTGGTCTTGCGAGGTTGGCTGGGTGGTATCCGCAGACGCGGCAACCGCACTCGTCGCATCGCTTTGCTCGGCAACGACTTGGGTGGTATCGCCCTGCATCATCTCGGCGAACGCCTGCGGCGGCACCGAGCCGACCGTCATCGTCAGAGCCAAACCCGCGGTAATGGCCGCGTTGACATGCCTTCTGTTCATGTTTCCTCCCGACACGCTCAACGGACCAAACAGCACTGGTCCGATTGGCAAGTTAAGTTGAGCGTATCCTTCGCAGATGGAGGTTTGCAATATGCTACAGGTTAAGCGGCATAACAGATTACGTAAACGGGCACCCAAGGGCAGCTAATTTGGAATGGGGCTTTTTGGCTACCCCAATCGCAGGGCAGCCAAAATGGCCCTGTCCCAAATTGACTGCTTTTGAGTTGCGGTGATATACGGACTGTTTGAGGCTTCTGGCTTATAAAACAGTCCGTATTTCACCGCAACTGATGAGGGGATGGGTTAGCGCAGCAGGCCGGCTACTTCGCCGGCTAGGGTGATGGTGCCGGCTGCTACGAAGGACTCACCCGCGGCATCGAAGGCAGTGAGGGCATCGGACACGCTCGGGTATACGCCAGCGAGCTTACCGGCATCAACGAGGCCGGCGAGCTCCTCTGCCGGCAGGGCGCGATCGGAATCGGTCTGCGTCACGACCACGCGCGGAAAAGCTGGAATCAGCACGTCGACGATGCCCGCCACGTCCTTGTCGGCCAGCGCAGCGCACAGCAGCGTGGGGCGATTCTCCACGCACGGATCGATCTCGTCCAGCGCGCTCACAAAGTTCTCGCAGCTCTGTGGGTTATGGCAGGCGTCGATCAGCTTGAGCGGATCAGTTCCCAGCACATCAAATCGGCCCGGCGTGGGGCAGCCCATAAGCGACGCATCGAGCTTGTCATGATCGAGCTCGCGACCCAGATACCCCTCGCACAGCATAATCGCGCACGCAGCATTCTGCGGCTGATACGCCGGCTTGACCATGCTCGACGTATAAATCGCACGCGGCGTAGTGCAGCTAAACTCAACCGTATCGCCCACATGCGCCGGCACCTTGGTCGTGGCATGGCTCACCACCAGCGGCACAATGCCGCACTCGCGACAACGTGCATCCATCACGCGCTGAACACTCGCCTCATGCGTGCCCTCACCCAGTACAACCAGGCGCCCGGGTTTAATGACCGCAGCTTTCTCCCCCGCAATGGCCTCGAGCGTGTCGCCCAAAATACGTGTGTGATCGAGCCCGATGCCCGTAATGGCAACGGCAACGGGATCGGTCGCACTCGTGGCGTCCCAACGCCCGCCCATGCCAACCTCGAGCACGGCAACATCCACCGCAGCCTCGGCAAACACGACAAGTGCGGCAGCCGTCAGCAGGTCAAACGGTGTGATGGAATAGGCACGCTCCCCCGCCGCCACACGACGGGCATTCACGCGATGTCCCGCCTCAACAGCAGCCGAAACACCACGGGCAAAAGCCTCGTCGCTCACGACGCGTCCATCGACCTCCATACGCTCGGGATAGCGCACCAGCTGCGGCGACGTATACAGCGCGGCCTTTAACCCCTCACCACGCAAGATAGCAGCCGAAAAGCGCGTGGTCGAAGTCTTGCCATTGGTACCGGCAACCTGAATGCAATCAAAGTACTCGTCCGGACGTCCCAGCTCATCGAGCATATCGACAACCGTCTCGAGCAGAGGCCCAGCATCCCCAGAAATCCGCCCCGTATCAGCAGCCAGCCCCACAGCCTCATCAAACGAAAGCAACTCAAACGAGAACGGAACGACATACGACCCAGAACGCTTAGCCATAACCCAAAGTCCCCTCAACATAAAAAGAGGCCCGTAACAAACAACGAGCCCCTCCCATTCAAAATATCAGCCAAACACCGCTTTGCAGCGAGATCAAGGCCACAACCAAGTGGCCCCAACCTACCAGTTGCAAACAGCCACGTAACCACACTAGGAGCGGCCCGACGCTTTGCTCGATACAAGTTCCGCACGCAAAGGACAGCACTTAATATGCTGTCCGTCTTGCGCAGGACTGTCCGCAGTAGCGAGCAAAGCGTCGGGACGCGCCCCCGAGTAAACCTTACGAGAAGTCTGCAACCTGACCAGTCAGCGCCGCCAGGATCTCCTTGAGCTCAGCTGCACGGTCCCTCTTCTTCTGGACCACCGCGGGCGCGGCCTTGGCCACAAAGCCCTCGTTGGCGAGCGTCTTCTCGCAGCCGGCGAGCTCCTTCTGAGCCGCAGCGATCTCCTTCTCCAGGCGTGCCTTCTCGGCCGAAAGGTCAACCTTGCCCTCGAGCACCACAAAGACCTCGACGCCGCTGTCGACCACGGCGATGCTCGCAGCCGGCTTCTCAACGTCGGTGCCCATAACCAGCGAAGACGTGTTGGCCAGCGGCTCAATCGTGGAGCGCAGGCTCTCGAGCTTCTCGATGTCCTCGCCACTGGCGCGCACGACCACGTCGAGCTCGGCCTTGGGGCTCAAGCGGTAGCGCGAACGCGTGGCGCGGGCAGCGGAAACGACGGTGCGGCACAGTTCAAACGCGCGCTCCGCGGGCTCGTCGACGTACTTGGCGTAGTCGGCGGGCTCCGGCCACTTGGCGATCATGAGCGCCTCGGCGCGGTCCACGTTGCCCTCGGCATCCAGATCGAGCACGCTCGCCGGCATGTTGTCCCAAATCTCCTCGGTGACAAACGGCATAAGCGGGTGCATCAGGCGAATGGAGGTGTCGAGCACAAAAATCAGGTTGCGCTGAGCCTGCAGACGGCCCTCGCCCTTCAGGCGGGCCTTGGTAACCTCGACGTACCAGTCGCAGACCTCGTTCCAGAAGAACTGCTGCACGCCGCGGGCCATGTCGCCAAAGGTGTAGTTCTCGATGCCCTCGGTAACCATCTTCACGGCCTTGGCCAGGCGGCTGAACATCCAGGCGTCGGCCGGCGTCTCCACGACGGGCTCGCCGGGCGTGTAGCCCTCCATGTTCATGAGCAGGAAGCGGCTGGCGTTCCAGATCTTGGTCACAAAGCTCTTGGCTTGGTCGGTACGCGGGCTGTCGATGAGCTTCTTGGTCTTCTTGTCGATGTTCGCGTCGAACTTGACGTCCTGGTTGTTGGTGCACAGCGTCAGCAGGTTGAAGCGCATGGCGTCGGCGCCGTACATACCGATGAGGTCCATGGGGTCAACGCCGTTGCCCTTGGACTTGGACATGCGGCTGCCGTCCTTGGCCAGGATCGTCGGGTAGATGACGACGTCCTTAAACGGCACCTCGTCCAAGAAATACAGCGAACTCATGACCATGCGGGCGACCCACAGCGCGATGATGTCTCGTGCGGTGACGAGTGCCGTCGTGGGGTGATGGCCCTCGAGCAGCTCCGGCTTTTGCGGCCAGCCCTGCGTGGCAAAGGTCCACAGCTGCGAGCTGAACCAGGTGTCCAGCACGTTCTCGTCCTGGCGCACGTGATGGCCGCCGCACTTGGGACACACGTCGGTGTCCTCGGTCAGCGCGTCCTCCCAGCCACAGTCCTCGCAGTAGAACACGGGGATGCGGTGGCCCCACCACAGCTGGCGGCTGATGCACCAGTCCTTGAGGTTCTCCATCCAGGTGGTGTAGGTCTGCGTCCAGCGCGCAGGGTGGAAGGTGACCTTGCCGGAGTTGACGGCGTCGAGCGCCGGCCCCTTGAGCTTGTCGACGGCCACAAACCACTGCTCGGACAGCCACGGCTCCAGGGCGGAGTCGCAACGGTAGCAGTGCATGACGGAGTGGTCGAGCTCTTCGACGTGGTCGAGCAGGCCGTGCTCCTCAAACCACTTGATAACGGCCTCGCGGCACTCGTCACGGTTCATGCCGGTAAACTCGCCGTAGCCCTCGACGACCACCGCGTGCTCGTCGAAGATGTTGATCTGCGGCAGGTCGTGGGCCTGGCCCATGGCGTAGTCGTTGGGGTCGTGGGCCGGAGTGACCTTAACGAAGCCGGAGCCGAAGTTGGCGTCGACATGCCAATCCTCAAAGATGGGAATCTCGCGGTCGACGATGGGGAGCTTGACGGTCTTGCCCACGAACGCGGCCTTCTCGGGGTCCTTCGGGGAGACGGCAACGCCCGTGTCGCCGAGCATGGTCTCGGGGCGCGTGGTGGCGACGACGATGTAGTCCTGGCCGTTGACCGGCTCGGTCAGCGGGTAGCGCAGGTGCCACAGGTGGCCCTTCTCGTCCTTGTACTCGGCCTCGTCATCCGAGATGGCGGTGGTGCAGTTGGGGCACCAGTTGACGATGCGCTTGCCGCGATAGATCAGGCCGTCGTGGTACCAGTCGCAGAAGACCTTGCGCACGGCCTGTGCATAGTCCTCGTCCATGGTGAAGCGTTCGTTGTCGAAGTCAACGGAGCAGCCCATGCGCTTGATCTGCTCGACGATGATGCCGCCGTACTCGTGGGTCCAGTCCCAGCAGGCGTCGACAAACTTGTCGCGACCAATCTCCAGGCGGCTAATGCCCTCGCTCTTGAGCTTCTTGTCGACCTTGGTCTGCGTTGCGATACCGGCGTGGTCGGTGCCCAGCACCCAGCGCGTGGACTTGCCGCGCATGCGGGCCATACGGACGATGGCATCCTGGATGGAGTCGTCGGTGGCGTGACCCATGTGGAGCTTGCCGGTCACGTTGGGAGGCGGAATGGTGACGGTGCAGTCGCCCACGCCCTCACGGCGCTTGTAGTAGCCGCCGTCAAGCCACTTCTGCAGGATCGCCGGCTCGTTGGTCGACGGATCGTAGTTCTTGGGCATTTCTTCCATATATCTCTCCCTTGCCCATCGGGGAGGAATGTAGGCCCGATTTTCGCTCGGTCAGGTCCTGGGCTCGCTCGAAGACCACATTAAGTGGTCTTCGGCTCGTGCGGAATCTACGAAAATCGGGCCTACATTCCTCCCCTTAGGTATCGATTACTTCAGTCTGAATGACTTCGCTGAGGCTTAAACAAACACACAGAATAACACAGGTAGTTGGGGTTGTTGCACATATATAAAATAGCCTCCGACCGCGGGTGGTCAGAGGCTATTGGCAAACACGTTTTTTGGCTGGTTTAGCCGTAAATGCGCTGGGGCTGTTCTTCGCCCTTGACGGCGGCTTCAGTTACGACGACCTTGGCAACGCCTTCCTCGCTGGGGAGGTCGAACATCGTCTGCTGCAGCACGTCCTCGCAGATGGCACGCAGGCCGCGGGCGCCAGTCTTACGGGCGAGTGCCATGCGGGCGATCTCGTGCAGGGCCGCGTCCTCAAACTCAAGATCGACATCCTCGAGCTGGAACATCTTGCGGTACTGACGCACCACGGCGTTCTTGGGCTCGGTCAGGATCGACACCAGGTCGTCCTCATCGAGCGCCTGCGTCTGGGTCACGACAGGCGTACGGCCCACGAACTCGGGGATCATGCCAAAGGCGTTGAGGTCCTGCGGGAGCACCTGGCGCAGCAGGTCGTTCTCGTCGACCGAGGTGGGGCCGGCGATCTCGGAGTTAAAGCCCACGCCCTTGTTGCCTACGCGGTCGGCAATGATCTTATCCAGACCCACAAAGGCACCGCCGCAGATGAACAGGATGTTCGTCGTATCGATCTGCAGCAGCTCCTGCTGGGGATGCTTGCGGCCGCCGGTGGGCGGAACGCTGGCCACCGTGCCCTCAAGAATCTTAAGCAGCGCCTGCTGAACGCCCTCGCCCGAAACATCGCGGGTAATGGAGAGGTTCTCGGCCTTGCGGGCGATCTTGTCGATCTCGTCCACGTAGATGATGCCCACCTGCGCGCGCTCAATGTCACCATCGGCGGCGTTGATGAGCTTGAGCAGGATGTTCTCAACGTCCTCGCCCACGTAACCAGCCTCGGTGAGCGCGGTGGCGTCGGCGATGGCAAACGGCACCTCGAGGATGCGTGCGAGCGTCTGGGCCAGCAGGGTCTTACCGGTACCGGTGGGGCCGAGCAGCAGAATATTGGACTTGGCGAGCTCAACCTCGTCCATATCGTCGTCAAACTGGCCGCCCATACCCGAGGCTTCGTTAAAGGCGGACACCGCGGCGCCGCCCTCGATCACGCGGCGATAGTGGTTGTACACGGCAACCGACATGGCGCGCTTGGCGTCTTCCTGGCCCATGACATAGGCCGAAAGCTCGTCATAGATCTCGTGCGGCGTCGGCACGTGCGTGATGACCTGACGGTCGTCCTCAAGCTCAAAGCCCTCGACCTCGGGGTCAACAGCGGGCTGGGTCGCAGCCTGGCCGTGGTCGTTGAGGAAACCCGGGAGATTGCCGTTGCGGGCGGCGTCCATAAAGTCCGAAGCCAGCGATTCCTCAAGGATCTCGGAGCAGGCGGCGACGCACTCATCGCAGATAAAGATGTTGGTCGGACCCTTAACAAGACGACGAACCTGTCCCTGCTCTTTTCCGCAGAAGGAGCAGCGGATGGGGTTGCCGTTCTCGTCAAAGTTGTCCTGCATGTTACCTGCCATCTTAGGCGTCCTTCGCGGCAAGATCGCGCGAGGTGACGATACGGTCGATCAGGCCGTAGTCGAGGGCCTCGGCAGCGGTCAGGTAGTTGTCGCGCTCGGTGTCGGCCTGGACCTTCTCGATCGGCTGGCCCGAGGCGTCGGACAGGATCTGGTTGAGCTCGCGGCGAGTCTTCTTGATCTCTTCGGCCACGATCTCGATCTCGGTCTGCTGGCCCTGGGCACCGCCGCTGGGCTGGTGAATCATGACCTTGGAATGCGGCAAGCAGAAGCGCTTGCCCTTGGCGCCGGCCGAAAGCAGCACGGCGGCCATAGACGCGGCCATACCGACGCAAATGGTGGAAACCTGCGGCTTAATGAAGTTCATGGTGTCCAGAATCGCCAGACCGGAGTAGACCTCGCCGCCGGGCGAATTGATGTAAAGCGAGATATCCTTCTCGGCATCCTGGCTCTCAAGATGCAGCAGCTGGGCAACGACCAGGTTGGCGCTGACGGAGTTAATCTCCTCGCCCAAGAAGATGATGCGGTCGTTGAGCAGGCGCGAATAGATATCGTAGCTGCGCTCGCCGCGCGGCGTCTGCTCGATAACGTATGGCACGAGGGCGGAATCGAACTTAGCGATCATACGCATCTCCATTTCTCTTACGGACCAATAATGGTTCTAGATAAACGTACGGTGCCCGCATGCTATGCATTGGCTGGCACCGTACGAAGCAACCGGATAACCGGTTTATAACTTTACCCCATCACGGGCACATGCATGCGCTCGCGAGCAAGGTGGCGAGAATTACTCGGCGTCCTTGGCGGTCTCGTCGACCTCGGTCACCTTGGCGTTCTCGACCAGGTGGTCGACGGCCTTGGAGCGACGGATAGACTCGCGGACAGCAGGCATACGGCCATCGGCGATAAACTCGGCCTTGGAAGCCTCGACGTCCTTGACGCCGGCCTTCTCGAACTCGGCGTTGACGTCGTCCTCGGTGACCTCGATCTTGAGCTCACGGGCGAGGGCGTCGAGCGCCAGGGACTCGCGGGCAACGTCGTTGGCCTGCTTGTGCAGGTCGCCGACGAACTGCTCCATGGTCAGGCCAGAAGCCGGCAGCCAGGTGTCGAGGGTCATGCCGCGGGAAGCGAGGTTGGACAGGAAGTTCTGGCCAAGCTCCTCAAAGACGGACTGCTCGTAGTCGGCGTCCATCTCGTCGAGCTGCAGGCGCTCGGCGAGAGCGGCGACGCAACGGTTCTCCTTCTCGGCCGGGAGGCGGGAAGCCTTGTCCTGCTCGATCTCGAGCTTGATGGCGTCGCGCATAGCGTCGATGCTGTCGAAGCCAAAGTCGGACTTGACGAGCTCGTCGGTGAGCTCGGGGGTGTTGCGGACCTTGATGCCCTTGACGGTGACCTCGACGGTGTGGGTCTCGGCCTCCTCGCCCTCCTCGACCTCGTCGGTCCAGGTGACGGACTTGACGTCGTCAACGTTAGCGCCAATCAGGGCCTCGTTGAACTCCTTGGGGTTGCTGTCGCTACCGGCGATGAGCATGCGGCCCTCGGCGGCGAAGTTATCAGCGTTCTCGACGGCCTTGAGGTCGACGGTCACATAGTCGTCAGCCTCGACGGCACGACCCTCGACGTCCTCGAAGGTGGCACGGTAGTTGAGGAGCATCTCGACCTGGTTGTTGATCTCGGACTCGGTGACCTCCGCGGGAGGCATCTCGATCTCGACGGCGTCGAAGGAGGAGAGCTCGGCAGCAGGACGCAGGGAGAACTCGACGGTGTAGGTGTAGTCCTCATGATCCTTGGCGAGGTCGAGCTCCTTGTAGTCACCGTTCTTGGTGGGGACGATGTCCAGCTCGTTGAGGACGGCGGGCTCGTTGGCGGCGATCAGGTCGTTGGTGGCCTGCGCGAGGGTAGCCTCGGCGCCAAGTGCGGAGTCGATGACCGGACGGGGAGCCTTACCGGCACGGAAGCCCGGGAAGCGGTACTTCTTGGCGGTGTCCTTGTAGGCCTTCTTGATCGCGGCGTCGACGTCGGCGGCCGGGATGGTGACCGTAGCGGTGAGCTTGGCGTCCTTGACGTCAGAAGCGGTGATGTTCAACACGTTCCTCCTCATACTGCCCAGCTTATCTGAGGTGCTGGTACCTTTATGCAACAAAGTGTCGCGACGGCCGGGGCCGACGCAGGTGCGATGGTGCGGGCGAAAGGACTCGAACCTTCACGGGAATCCCACCAGAACCTAAATCTGGCGCGTCTACCAATTCCGCCACGCCCGCATGAGCGCACAGACTAGGAATGATAGCAGATACGAACGGTAAGCGCACGCACACCTTTTACAGGCTCACGACCTCACCACGAGTGCGCAAGGCGGGACGAGTTGCCCCGCCCCGCCCATTACGACTTGTTCGCTGACCCGCTACTCCCCCAGCAGGGCCTTCTCGGGCGTGATCGGCAGCGAGCGCACCTGGTGGCCGGTGGCGTGCGCGACGGCCGAGGCCACGGCGGCGAGCGGCGTGTTGATGACGACCTCGCCGATCGACTTGGCGCCAAACGGGCCCGTCGGCTCGTAGCTCGGCTCAAAGGCCACGCGAATGCTGCCGATATCCAGGCGCGTGGGCAGTTTGTAGCTCATAAAGTTGCCGGTGCGCAGGCGACCGCGGTCGTCATGCTCGACGATCTCGTAGAGCGCGTGGCCGATACCCTGGGCAATGCCGCCCTCGGCCTGGACGCGCGCGAGCGCCTCGTTGATCACGGTGCCGCAGTCCACAGCCGCCGCGTAGTCCACCACGGTCACCTTGCCGGTGGCCTTGTCGACCTCGACCTCGGCAATGCCGGCCATAAACGGCGGAGGCGAAACGGGCAGGCAGGCAGAGGCATGCGAGGTGAGCGCGTCGCCGCCCGCGATGTTCTTGACGCACAGGTTGGCAAAGTCGCGCAGCGTGAGGTAGCGGTTCTGCTCGCGCGCGGCACGCTCGTCGGACAGACGCACGTACTGGCCATCAAAGACCACATCGGCGGCGTCCACGTCCCACATCTGGGCGGCCTTGGCGCAAATTTTCTCGCGCAGCTCCGTCGCGGCGTTCTTGGCTGCCAGGCCCGTCACGTACGTGCCCGAGCTCGCGTACGAGCCGGCGTCGAACGGCGACACGTCGGTGTCCACGCCGCGCACCACAATGAGCGAGCTTTCAACGCCCAGCTCCTCGGCGGCAATCTGCGCCAGGATCGTATCGACGCCCATGCCGTTATCGGTGGCGCCGGTGCCGATGGTAATGAAGCCGTCCTCTTCCAGGCGCATGTCGATGCCGGCGATATCCACGTTAGAAATGCCCGAGCCCTGCATGGTGAGCGCACAGCCCAGGGCACGCACGCGGTCGCCCAGGTCGACGGCCAGCGGCTTGTCGCGCCAACCGATCATGTCCATCGCGCGCAGCAGGCAGCGGTCGAGCGCGCAGGCGTTGAGCTTTTCGTTGTAGTACTGCGGCATGATTTCGCCCTCGCGCACAATGTTCTTAAGGCGCAGGTCGGCGGGATCCATGTGCAGCATGTCGGCGAGTTCGTTGACGGCGCTCTCCACGGCAAACTGGCCCTGGGTGGCACCGTAGCCACGATATGCACCGCCGCGGTTGGTATTGGTGTAGACGGCGTCCCAGCTAAAGCGGCTCGCCTTCACGTGGTTGTAGATGGGCAGGCTCTTGTGGCCCGAAAGGCCGATCGTCGTGGTAGCGTGCTCACCGTACGCGCCGGCGTTGGACAGCGTGTGCAGATCGATGGCCGTGATGGTGCCGTCGTTCATGGCGCCCAGCTTGACGGTCATCTGCATCTGGTGGCGCGAGTTGCCCGCGGTGATGGTCTCCTCACGCGTGTAGCAGCAGTAGCTCGGACGACCGGTCTGCTGGGTGACAAACGCAACGAAGATCTCGCAGCAGCCCGTCTGCTTGGAGCCAAAGCCGCCGCCGATGCGCGGCTTAATAACCTGCACCTGCGACTGCGGAATGTCGAGCGACTGTGCGACCATGCGGCGCACGTGGAAGGGCACCTGCGTGGAGGTAGTCACCGAGATACGTCCGAACGCGTCGGTCGTCGCGAAGGCGCGGAAGGTCTCCATGGGCGCGGTCTGCGTGGCCTGGCTGGTGTAGGTGCGGGTGAAGACGATGTCGCTCTGGGCGAAGGCCTCGTCCAAGTCGCCAAAGTCGCTCGTGCCGCTGCACACCAGGTTGCGCGGGACATCGCCGCCCTGCGGGAACATAAAGGTCACGTCGCCCTCGGGATGGACCACGATGTCGTTATCGAGTGCCTGGGTAAAGTCGAGCAGCGGCTCGAGCACCTCGTAGTCGACCTTAATGAGCTTGAGTGCCTTGTCGGCGGCCTCCTCGGTCTCGGCGGCGACAATCGCCACCTCCTCGTTTTGGTAACGGACGAGGTTCTCGAGAATCAGGCGGTCGTAGGGACTCGGCTGGGGATAGCTCTGGCCGGCGATGGTAAAGCGGCGCTTGGGCACGTCCTCGTAGGTGTAGACGCCCACCACACCGGGCACCTTCAGGGCGCGCGACGTGTCGATGGAGCGGATCTTGGCGCGGGCATACGGGCTGCGCTTGAGCTTGACGATCAGGGCGCCGGCGGGCACCAGGTCGCCCGTATAGACGGGACGACCCTCGAGCAGCGCCTTCGAGTCCTTCTTGGGCTGCTTGTGAGTGATCTGCTTGTACGCGACACCGTCGCAGCTGGTGTCGTTGACCGGAAGCTCGGGCATCTCAAAGCCCACCTGCACGCCGGACTCGTTGAGGAAGCGCACGATGGCGCGCAGCTGGCTCTCGTAGCCGCTGCAACGGCAGAGGTTGCCGGCAAGCTGGCGCGAGAGCTCCTCGCGCGTAGCGACGAGGCTCGGGTCCTCCTTGGCGGCGCGGGCAAGCGCCAGCACGTTCATAATAAGGCCGGGGGCGCAAAAACCGCACTGCTCGGCGCCTTCGGCAGCCATTGCGCGGGCAAGCGCCTCGGACTCGGCCTTGAGGCCCTCGAGCGTGGTGATGGTATGACCCTCAACACGGGCGGCGGGAACCGAGCAGCTCAGCACCGGGTCGCCATCGAGCCACACCGTGCACAGGCCGCAGTTGGTGGTCTCGCAGGCGCAGCGCACCGACGCGCAGCCCTGCTCGCGCAACAGCGCAAAGAGCATGGTGTCGGGGGCAATCTGAACCTTGACCTTACGGCCGTTAAGCGTAAAGGAAAGATCGATGAGTTTGGCAGCCATTAGCGCACCTCGCTAGAATCGACGCCGGGCACGCGGCGGCAGGAATACTCGTCCGTGGCAAACTTGGGGACCTGCACGGTCTCGAACTCGCGGGCAAGCGCGGCAGAAAGCTCGATGCCGGCGGCGCGGCGCACGGCCTGAATCGCCAGCGGGGCCGAGATGCGGCGGCGGTAGTCGGCCGAGCCCCAAAGGTTGGTGCCGTAGCTCAGCGCACGCACGGATGCGGCCAGAGCGCGAAGCTCATCCTCGGAAGGCTGCTCGTTGATAAGGCCGCACGCCTCGCCCTGCAGCAGGGTCGCGCGCAGCGGGCGGGCACCCACGGTGACATGCCAGCTGTTGTCCCACCAGGCGGCGGTGACGTTTAAGGAGGGGAAGTCGGTCGCGGCCTTGCGCACGGCCTCGTAGCTCGCACGGTAATCGTGCTTGACGACTACGACATGCTCGATCACGTCGCGCACGTAGCCCATGTCCACGAACTCCGCGAGCGGCACGCGACCGGCGCCCGTCAGCTCAACATAGGAATCGAGCGCGAGAAAGGCGGAGAGAACGTCCGAGAAGCCAAAGCGGCCGTAGATGCTGCCGCCCACCGTGGCGGTATTGCGCAGCTGCACGCCCACGATGTCGTGGACGGCAAACTCAAAGACATTGTTGACAAGCGCGTTGAGCCCGGCATGACGCTCGAGCTGGCGCAGGGTGCACATGGCACCGATGCGAAACTCGGTCTCGGTCTCCTCGATCTGATCGAGACTGCAGGCCGAAAGGTCAATCGCCGTCGCCACACGACGCGAACCCAGGCGCATCCAGATGCCGCCGCCCACAATCTTGTTGTTGCGGTTCTTCTGCAAGAGCTCATAGGCTTCGGCCGCGTTTCCAACACGGACGTAGGTACCGAACTTGAGCACGTTCTCCCCCATCTCTCCACTTGTCCAGTACCTTTAAGTGTACCAAACGAGGGGGCACAGCTCGTGTCGGGACAAAATGAACCGTTTTCCTCCGTCGTATGCGGATCAAAAAGGCTCCCAGCCAAGATGGCTGGGAGCCTTCCGCGATGCTATATCGAGTGAAGATTTAGCAGACGCCCTGGGCGAGCATGGCGTCGGCGACCTTCAGGAAGCCGGCGATGTTGGCACCCATGACGAAGTTGCCCTCCTCGCCGTACTTCTTGGCGGTGTCGTCCACGTTGTGGAACATGCCGCGCATGAGCTGCTCGAGCTTGCCGTCGACCTCTTCGAAGGTCCAGGACAGGTGCTCGGCGTTCTGACTCATCTCCAGGCCGGACACGAGCACGCCGCCGGCGTTGGCAGCCTTACCGGGCATAAAGGCGACGCCGTTCTCCTGGAAGTAGGTCGTGGCCTCGATGGTCGTAGGCATGTTCGCGCCCTCGCCGACCACCTTGCAGCCGTTGGCGACGAGCGCCTGGGCGTCCTCGAGCAGCAGCGTGTTCTCGCGAGCGCAGGGCAGCGCGATGTCGCAGGGCAGCTGCCACACGCCGCGGCCGTCGCCCTCGTGCCACGTGGCATTAGGCTTCTCGTCGACGTACATAGCGAGCGTAACGCCCTTGTCGTGGCCGGAGCGCTTCTTGTTGTAGACGTGCTCGAGCACGGTGTAGTCGATGCCGTCGGGATCCTCGACCCAGCCATGGGTGTCGGAGCAGGCCAGCACCTTGCCGCCAAGCTGGGAGACCTTCTGGACCGCGTAGATGGCGACGTTACCGGAGCCGTGAACGACGACGTTCTTGCCCTCGAAGGAGTCGCCGCGGCTCTTGAGATACTCGTCCACAAAGTAGACCAGACCGTAACCGGTGGCCTCGGTACGGGCGAGCGAGCCGCCAAAGGAGAGGCCCTTGCCGGTAAGGACGCCGGTCCACTCGTTGGTCAGGCGCTTGTACTGACCGAACAGGTAGGCAACCTCGCGGCCGCCAACGCCCAGGTCGCCGGCGGGAACGTCGGTGTTGGGACCAATGTGGCGATAGAGCTCGGTCATGAAGGACTGGCAGAAGTGCATGATCTCGTTGTTGGACTTGCCCTTGGGGTCAAAGTCGGAGCCGCCCTTGCCGCCGCCCATGGGAAGGGTGGTCAGGCTGTTCTTGAGGATCTGCTCCAGACCCAGGAACTTGAGCATGCCCAGGGTGACCGTCGGGTTAAAGCGCAGGCCGCCCTTGTAGGGTCCAATGGCAGAGTTGAACTCGACGCGGTAGCCGCGGTTGACCTGGACCTTGCCCTGGTCGTCGACCCAGGGGACACGGAACATAACGATGCGCTCGGGCTCGACAAGGCGCTCAAGCAGGGCGGCCTCCTCGTACTCGGGATGGGCGTCGAGCGCCGGCTGGATGGTGCCGAGGATCTCGGTCGCGGCCTGGATGAACTCAGGCTGCTCGGGATAGCGGGCCTTGAGCTCGTCGAGAACTTTCTGCGTGTAGCTCATGCTTCCTCCAATTGATGGAAAAGAAAAGTGTCGTTCGAGGCGCCCCATGCGCCGCGAGCTTTATCGAGTATGGATAATATCGCACTGTTGCAGCAAAGTTTCACATAAGCCGACAAGCAGATGTTTCGTTTTGATTACGATGCAGGTAGAAGCGTTTTTGAGCACCCAACGTGCAAATCGCGTGTTTCAAAGCTGTTTCGTCCACGTGTTCCAAACCACCACATTGGGGACAGGCACCTTTGTGGTGGTTTTAACGATGGAACCACCACAAAGGTGCCTGTCCCCAATGTGGTGGTTTGGGTGGTTAGAGGACGAGCTGATGGTAGTCGGCGGGGGTTACGCGGCCTTCGGTGGCAGCGCGGAAGGCGGCGAGCGCATCGCCCGAGAACGGCATGGCCCAGCACAGCCCGCAGCCGGCGGTAATGGAGCCGGGCAATGGCATGATGCGCCCGGGCACGCCGGCATCCAGGCACAGCTGCTCGCATTCCATCACATCAAAGGTGCTGTCAAACGACACGATGATCTTGCGCTCGTGGTCGAGGGCATCACCGGACGGGCCTTCGCGGTGTGCTTCACGATACGCCGCGGCGGCCGCTTCCTCTTCCGCGGTATGTCCACAGCCACTGCAGCCGCAGGTACAGGGCTCGGAACCATCGCAAGTGCAAGGCTCTCCCGTGTCGGGGCAAATATCGTGAGACATGGCAACTCCAATCGTCTAGGCGAGTAACTCGGCCGCCGCAAACTCCTCGGGCGTATTGACGTTCTCAAAGCAGAGCGTCGAGCCCGCGGACTTAACGATCTGCGGCTCATCCATATAACCAGCCTGAACGCGATTGATCAGGCAGCGAATGCGCTGGCGGTCGCAGGCGAGCAGCTCTTGGGCAACCGGCGCACACGCGTCACGGCGCCAGACGGCGCAAAGCGGCTCAATCCCCCGCTCCTCGCGCGGCACGCACACGTCGAGCGCCTCGACCTCAGCACGATCGGCAAGCGCGCCGATGAGTTCCGGCGAGACAAACGGCATATCGCAGGCGACAATCGCCACGAGCGGCAATCGGGCCGCGGCCAACGAGCTCGCGATGCCGCGCATGGCACCGGCGGGACCGTCGACGTCCATCACCACGCGGGGGCGCAGGCCATCAAACATAAGCTCCTCAAGGTAGGCAAGCTCGCTGGGACGCGACGTCGTCACGACCAACTCGCCGGCAACTGGCGCCAGCCGACCCAGCACGCGCTCGATAAGCGGCTCACCGCAAAACGCCATGCGCGCCTTGTCACAGCCCATGCGCGACGACAACCCGCCCGCTTGAACGACACAAGAAAGATCGGCCCGTCTTACGGTAGTCATACGGCAAACCACCCCCATCGGCATGCTCAAAACCCAACACACGAAGCCAAATACCATCGCCGATAAAGCGGGAGGCACGGCAAACCCATGCAAAAACAAAACAGCGCCTTTGCGGCACGCAGCAAGACCGCGAGCACAAAAGCGCTGGTAGCGTATGGCGGGAACGTATGTGAATCGAACACATCCAAGACGTTTTGCACGCCTCGCAACGGTTTTGAGGACCGCGGAGCCCACCGGAGCCCATCCGTTCCCAAGTGCGGCGGTATTTTACCAAACCGAGCAGCCAATCTAGCGCAGGGAGCGCAGGCCGCCGGCATCCTTGTCGAGCACCGTAAAGCGCACGGCATCCAGGTGCTCTAAGATGCTGATGGCGCGTTTGCGCGACACGCCCAGGGCCTCGCGCAGCACGCTCGTGGTGGCAGCGCCGCCGGCCGCCTCAATGGCGGCGGCGACGAGCTCACGCGCATGGGCCTCGGCAGCAGCGGACAGAGCAACGTCGCGTTCGACCTTAACGATCGAGCGGTTGAGCGAAAGCTCGCGCAGGGCACGCGTCATGGTGTCGCGACCGAGCTGCAGTTGTTCGCCCACCTCGGGAAGAGCCGGTGCATCCAGCCCGGCCTCGTCAAGAAGCGCGACGATCCGCTCGCAAGCCTCTCGCACCACGCGTGCCGCCGCGGCGGCCGAATGCGGATCGAATACCTCGGCGCCCTCGGCGGCGCACACGCCGCGCGAACAGCCCTCGGCAATCAGAGCCGCGGCAACGCCTTCATCAGCGGCAGGCCACGCAGCATGGGCAACGGCGCCGGGCGTAAAGCCCGTCTCCTTGGGAGCCGCCGCGTGCATGGCTGACAGGGTCGCCGCCAGTGCATCCATCGCGGCGTCGAGCACCGCAGCGTCCGCCAAGAGGTCCGCGTCACCCGCGGCAAGCTTGCGAACGGAGCCCTGCGCCACCAACCCACGCAGTGCGGCATCGACCTCATCGACACCAAGGTCCAAAGCCTCGGCAGCATCAACCGCCGTAACCGGCAGCGTCTGCAGCGCCAGCCAAGCGCCCACACCGCCCGCGATATCGCCGGACTCGAGCGCCGCATACAGCGAACGCTCCCCTTCGGAAAGCTCGCGCGAGCGACGGCAGCGCGAAAGCAGCACACGCCCGCCGCCAATAAGCATCACGGGTGAATAGGACAGCACCACGACATGGTCCCCGGCACGTAGCGGCAGCGAGTTTTCTAAGCGCACCTGAACAATACGGGTTTCGCCCACCGCCATGGGGGCCTCGCCCTCCATGAACATGATGCGACCGACGACCTCGGCCGTACCCGCCATCACGTGCACGCGCGCACCCGACTCGAGCACGCGCGGTTTGACGCCCTCGCGACCCAAATACGTAAACGTCATCATAAAGCGCATCGTCTGGCCAAAGCGGCCCGCCACGCCGAGCATCTCACCGCGATCGAGCGCGGCGACAGCATCGCCCACCAAGTTGAGCGCCACACGCTGACCGGGCAACGCCCGCGGCGTATCGCCATGCACCTGAATCCCGCGCACGCGACAGACCGTACGCGACGGCAAAGCCATCAGCTCGTCGCCCACCGCAACCGGCGCATCGTGCAGCGTTCCCGTTACGACAGTGCCGACGCCCTTAATCGTAAAGCAGCGGTCAATCGGCAGGCGCGGCGCGGCATCGGTGCGCTCGGCACGGTCGCGGCAGGCATCCCAGCAGGCGCTTACCTGCTCGTCGAGCACCGCAAGCAGCCCGTCGATCCCCTCGCCCGTCTTAGACGACACGGGCACAATCGGCGCGCCCGCAAACACGGTACCCGACAAAAAATCATCGACATCGAGCTCGGCAAGCTCGGTCATCTCGGCATCGGCCAGGTCACACATCGTCAGCGCCACCACCATATGCGTGACGCCCAGCAGCTCCAGCACGTGCACGTGCTCGCGCGTCTGCGGCATTACGCCCTCGACGGCCGAAACCACCAGCACGGCCACGTCGATGCCCGTGGCGCCCTGCACCATGGCGCGCAGGTAATGCGCATGGCCTGGCACGTCGACCAGGCCAACGATCTTGCCGCTCGGCAGTGCCAGCTCGCCAAAACCCAACTCCACGGTCATGCCGCGCCGACGCTCGACCTCCAGACGATCGGGATTCTTGCCGGTCAGCGCCTCGATCAGCGCCGACTTACCGTGGTCGACGTGGCCCGCCGTGCCAACGATAACGGGACACTCCACCAACGCCTGAACCTCACTCATCGAGCAATCGCCTTCTTAACGCACGCGACGAGCGTCGACGCCGCCGTCTCGATATCGCGGTCGCCCACGAGCGTGCGCACATCAAACAGAATGCGGTCGTGCGAGGCGCGCGTGACGACCGGCGTATCGAAGTCCTGGACAAGCGAGCGCTTGAGCACGTCAATGGAAAGACGCTCATCGACGAGGAACACGGCCACGCACATCGTGGGCAGCTCCACGGTAGGCAGCGAGCCGCCGCCGGGAGTCGACGACTCCTCGACGATTTCCACCTGCACGGCACAAGGGCAGCCAGCCTTATCGAGCCCGGCGACCATACGATCGCGCAGCTTGCGGGCACGTCGCTCCAAATGGGCCTGCGGCAGCGTAAGCATGCTGAGCACCGGCACCTCGCGATGGGCCACATCCGCCCCATCCATGTAGATGCGCAGTGTAGCCTCGAGCGCCGCCAGTGCGAGCTTGCCCGGGCGCAGGGCACGCATAAGCGGATGCGACCCACAGGCCTGGACCAGATCGCGACGGCCCATGATAATGCCCGCCTGTGCGGCACCGAGCAGCTTATCGCCCGAGCACGACACCATATCGAGCCCTGCCGAAACCGAAGCCGGCGTGGTTTCTTCGCCGCCGCGCACCAAGATGTCGTCAGGCAACAGCGCGCCCGAGCCCTGGTCCTCGTAGAACAGCAGGCCATGCTTGTGAGCAAGCGCCGCAAGCTCCCGAGAGCCCACCTCCTCGTGAAAGCCCTCGATGCGATAGTTGGAAGGATGGACCTTAAGGATCATCGCCGTATCGGGCGTAATGGCTTGCTCATAATCTGCCAGGTGCGTACGGTTGGTGGCGCCGACCTCGACGAGTTTGGCGCCCGAAGCCGCCATGACATCGGGAATGCGGAAGCTGCCGCCGATCTCGACAAGCTCACCGCGGCTGACGATGACCTCCTTGCCCGCGGCATGGGTCGCCAACACCAGCAGCACCGCGGCGGCGTTGTTGTTGACCACGAGCGCGTCCTCGGCACCGGTAAGCGAGCGGATGAGCTGCGCGGCATGTTCCTTGCGCGACCCGCGCGAGCAGGTGTCCACGCTGTACTCGAGCGTGCTGTAGCCGCGCGCGACCTCGGCCACGGCCTTTGCCGCCGACTCCGCGAGCGGGGCGCGGCCCAAGTTGGTATGGATGACCACGCCCGTAGCGTTGACGGCGGGGCGCAGGCTCGGCAACGCGGAGCGGTGCGCACGCCACTCAATGGCCGAGGCCAGGTCACGCTTAGAGCGCGGGGCGGCACCGGCGCGAATGGCGGCTCGCTCCTCGTCGAGCTCGGCCGTGACGGCGGCATGCGCCACCGCGTTGCAGGTCTCCCCCGCCGCCTTCACAACCGGCCACTCGGCAAGCAGCTCGTTGACGGAAGGAATGGCGCGCAGGCGGGCGCGTACCTCATCGGACATGTTCTGGCTATCGCTCATGTGCGGCCTTTCAAAAGAAACGTGGATCAGTCGAATACATCAGCCAAGTCAATTACTCGTTATTATCCTCGCGCGCCGCGACCTTTTCCACGCGAACGGCGTTTTCCTGGGTGAGCGCGGCGCCCGTCAACGGGTCCCAACGCAACGGTGTATGGTCGAGTGGGCCGACGCCCAAGGCTTGAACGCCGCCGGCATCAGCGCCAAACGAACGTCCGCCGGGGGCGGCCGAGGTGAAGATGCACGCCGGATGCAGATACGGCGTCGTCTCCACGCGCACGCGGTCGCGGCCCATATCACTCACGAGTTCGACGATCTCGCCGTCGGCGATGCCCATGTGCGCAGCAGCATCGGCATTCATCTGCACGGCATCCAGGTCCGATCCAGCCTCGGCGGCACCTTGGGCCGCAAGCCTGCGCGAGGTGTGCGACTCAAAGGGACGGTTGCCGCTAATGAGGCGAAACATCCCCAGGCCCGGCTCCACCATGGGGGCGATCCAGTTGGGTACACGACCCAGGCCGGCTCGTTCCCATACGTCGCTTGCCAGCGCAATTTTGCCGCCATCCAAGGGAATCGCCGGCTCGCCCGTACGCGACGGCAACGCAACGCCCGTGTCGGCCCAGCCGCGTTCCTTGAGCTCGTCCAGATTGATCCCAAAAGGCGCCACCTGGGCAGCCGCCAGATCGTCAGACGTAAACTGGAAGTACTCGCCCACGCCACACGCCTGCGCCAGACCGGTAAAAATCTCCCGACCGGGACGTGTGTCGTCATGCTGCACAGGCAGCACGGCGTTGCGGTAGAACACCCGCGAATCGTTGGCACCCACGACTGTGCCCACGCCGCGGTCGGCCTCCAGATACGTCACGTCGGGCAGCACGAAGTCAGAAGCACGCGCCGTCTCGGACCAGCGAATATCAATCGTCACGAGCAAGTCGAGCTGCTGCAAAATACCCAACCAAGCCTGTGCATTACCATAGCCCGCACCGGGGTTACTGGCATAGACGATGAGCCCACGCAAATCGCCGGCAAGAATCGACTGACCGATGGTCGTACACAGGCCGCGCACCGGATCGACCAGTGGATAGCGCTCGGATCCCAGCTTGGACATGCGCGGCACCGGCGGCGTCGCAAAGCGTGCGGGATCAAGGTCGCCCAGCGCAAGCGGTGTGGGTGGATTGAGCGCGCCGCCCACATGTCCAATACAGCCCAGCAGCACATCGACCAAGCAGATAGCGCGCGCGGTCTGGGTGCTATTGGCATACGCGATGCCAATGCCGCCATGAAAGCCGGCGTCCACCACGGCAGCAGGCGCGGCCGCAGCTAGATCGCGCGCCGTGGCGGCGATCTCTGCGGCCGGCACGTCGCACATCGACTCGGCCCACTCGGGCGTCCAAGCACGGGCCGCCTGCGCCAGCTCGTCAAAACCCGTGGTATAGCGGGTCACGAACTCGTGGTCATACAGGTCCTCGGCAATCAAGACATGCGCAATACCCAACAGCAGCGCCAAGTCGCAGCCCGGGCGCACGCGCAACCAGCGGTCGGCAAGTGCAGCCGAGCCGCTGCGCCGGGGGTCAACCACGATAATCTTCGCCCCACGGCGACGGGCATCGTTGAGCGCATCAACGGCACCCATCGTCGACGAATCCACCAGCGAACGCCCGAGGTACATAATGCAATCGGTATGCGCCAGGTCGGAGGCGGGACTGTAGCCCAGGCTGTGCTCCCAGCCGGTAAGTCGGCTTACCTCGCAGGCACCGTCGGCACCGTACACGTTGGGCGAACCCAGCGCGTGCATAAGACGATAGCCCCAGTAGCGGTCGAACGAGGGCACGCCGAGCGTCATGCCCAGCGCACGGGGCCCGCGCTCGTCAACAATCCCCAAAAGACACTCGGCAATCTGGGCAAACGCCTCATCCCAGGAAATCGCATCAAACCCCGAGCCATCAGCTCGGCGGCGCATGGGATGCAAAATCCGATCGCGCTCATCAAACGGCATGGACAGGCGATGCCGCCCGCGGGCGCACAGGGCACGCGCCGCGCATGGATGCCCCGGCACCGGCAACTCGGCCACCACACGACCGTCCTCAACGCGTGCCGCAAAGGCGCAATCGGCATAGCATCCCCCGCATGTGGTCACCACGGCGCGACCGTCACGCTTCACAGCAGATGCCATCTCGATTACCCCTTTCACCAGACAAACAGAACAGGCCAACAGCCCGGCAACGAGCCCCAGACCAAAAAAGCCTCCCGCACGGCAACGCCCCGCGGGAGGCCCGACGTCAAACAGACGGTACCTTACGCCTCGGACTTCTTGGCGTAGATAAACCAGTAGCCGAGCGCAACCAGAACCGCGCCGCCCACGATGTTGCCCAGCGTGGCGGCGGACAGGTTAAACGCAATGCCCGCGGCGTTGAGTGCATCGGCGCCGGCGACGTCGGCACCGTAGCCGCATGCATGCATCACGGCACCCATGGGCAAAAAGTACATGTTGGCAACGCAGTGCTCAAAACCGCAGGCCACAAACGCGGCAATGGGCAGCAGAATGCCCACGACCTTATCGACCACGGTCTTGCCGGCGGTACCGATCCACACGGCCAGGCACACAAAAATGTTGCACAGGATGCCGCGGAAGAAGATCGTCACCCAGTCGATCGTCACCTTGCCGGCGGCGACGCTCACCATGGAATTGGCAACCGCCCCGCCGTTGAGCTTGTAAATGCCGGCCATGTACACCAAAAAGACGATGAACAGGGCACCGACATAGTTGCCGACCCATACGACGACCCAGGCCTTGAGCATCTGAGCCGGGGTGATCTTTTTGCTCTTGAGCGCGCAGACCATAAGCGAATTGCCGGTGAACAACTCGGCGCCGCACACCAACACGAGCACCAGACCCAGGCAAAAGCACAGGCCACCCACGACGCGCTGAGCGCCCCAGCCGAGTGTGCTATCGCTCAAGAACACCGTAAAGAACAGGCCGCCGAAGGCGATGAACGCACCGGCGAACATTGCCAACAGAAAGGCCTTAGCGACCGGCAGGTTGGCCTTGGTCACGCCGGCGGCCTCGGTCTTGGCCTCGATCGCGGCGGGCGCCAGGCAATCGGGAGCGGGGTACTCCACCTTGGAATCTGCCATGTCAATCACTTCTTTCCTAACAAAATGGAACAAGTGCTCCTACTGCTCTTGCCCCAAGCGGACAAAGTGGGAAAAGTCGTTGGCGGCCACGGCGTCGTACACGGCGTCGACGGCGTCAAAGACTTCCGGGGACATGGGGTTGTAGAACTCCGTGTCGCCCGGCTGAATCCCGACGAAGACGATATCATCGCACGATTGCTCAATCTCTTCGATCAGAATCGACAAGGGAAGCGAATGCGTGGTGAACATCGACTTGCGGGCCACATCGCGTTTGTCGAGCAAACGGATGGACCCGACGGGCAGCGCCATGTCGGCGGCATCGACCAAGACCAGGCGCGGCGGACGCTCGCGCTTGACCTCGATGATGTCGTCCTCGGGCGTTTGGCCGCCGTCGATGGTGTACCAACCGGCGATGGGTGCGTCTTCCATCTTTTTGGAGAGCACGGGGCCGGCGGCATCGTCGGCACGCAGCACGCTTCCCGCCGTGAGCACGATACCCGCAAACGGGGCGCCGTTCACACGTCCATCCACAACGCGACCCATTACTGCAACCTTCCCGTCAGATACACGCCCGACACATCGCGCACGCGCTCAACCAGATCGCGGAACTTCATCAAAAACGCGACCTGCTGGGCATGGAGGCCAAAGTCGTCGTCGAACACCGAGATGCCGGCCTTGGCCGACCCGCGAAAACCGCGCTCGTCGAGCAACGCATCGCAGGCCTCGAGCAGCGACGGCACCGCCGCCTTGTCGAGCTGGCACTCGCCAAAGGAGCGGATGGCCTCAAACTTGGTTTTGGTCTCCCCCTCCGGCAGCGCGTCGACGAGCGAATAGAAGACGTTCACCGGCACCGACAGGCGCGGCTCAAAGCAGTCGAGCACGCCGGTGTGGTGGCCCACGGCGAGCGTGTAGTACAGCACGTCGCAGGCCTCCTGGGGAACGTCTTCCTCGGTCTCCACAAACTTACGCGTGAGCTCGTAAAAGACCACCTGATCGGGCGCATGGCCCAGACAGGGATCGGCGACGCCCTCGGCAGCCTCGTCGCTTGCGCGCGAGGCATCGCCAAAGGAGCCGCCGAGCATGCCGGGACCCGCAAAGTAACCAGAGCGGTCCGTGAGCTCCATCTAGCGACCTCCGGCGAGCACCAGATCCTGCAGCGCCGAGTAGACCTCAACGCGGCGCGGATCGTCCTGCTTGTCGATGAGCAGCGCCATGGCACCGCGGATATCGCCCTTGGGCGCGCCCTCGAGCGTGTCCATAAACTCGTTAGCCAGGTCGCGGCCATAACGGTAGCCGCTCATGGCGCGAGCTTCGCGCTCAATGGCAACGCGCAGCTTGTACGGCACGCCGGGGTGCAGGATATCAGCCTGCTCGCCGGCGGCCTCCACCGTGGTCTCGGCATGGAGCTTTTGGTCCAGCAGACCGAGCGCCATAGCAAAGCCGTAGATGGTCTGCGCAGGGCTGGGCGGGCAGCCGGGGATGTAGACATCGACCGGCAGAATCTTGTCCGTGCCGCCCCAGACGCAGTAGTTGTCGTAGAAGATGCCACCGGTGCAGCCGCACGCGCCATAGGACACCACGATCTTGGGATCGGGCGCGGCCTCAAAGGCGCGCAGGGCCGGCATGCGCATGGCACGCGTTACGGCGCCGGTGTACAACAGCACATCGGCGTGACGGGGCGAGGGCACGACCTTGATGCCAAAACGCTCGACGTCGAAGACAGGCGTGATGGAACCAAAGATCTCGATCTCGCAGCCGTTGCAGCCGCCGCAGTCAACACGGTAGACGTACACCGAGCGCTTGATCTTCTTAAGAAGGGTCGCCTTGGCCTTCTCGATGCTCTCGTCGAGCTCGATCTTGGTCGGGCGGTACTGAAGCCGCTCGGGCAAAAGCGTGGGTTCGGCCATGGTTACTCCTCCTTCGTATCAAAATCCATGATGATGCCCTCGACCGGTGCAGGACCGGCGGGAATCTCGGGCGCATCGGGGTTGAGCTCGCGGTCGATATACTCCGGGTTCACGCCGTGGCCGCCCAGATACTCCATGCCGGGGCCCTGGGGCTCACCGGACGCAAGCGTCTCGTTGGCAGCCATGCCGCGCGCGTTGCCAGTCTTGACGGCCGAGGCGGCGCGCAGGGCGTCGAGCTCGCGCTTGCACTCCTGGCACATGCCGACGGTACGGGCGGCCTGCTCGGCCTCCATGCCGCCGGCCTTTTGCAGCAGGCGCTTGGCGTAGTCGATCTCCTTGTGCGGGGCAAACGGCTTGCCGCAACGCGAGCAGTGCTCGAGCGTATAGACGCTCTTACTGGTGAGATCGTCCTTGCTCATAACAGCCAGCTCAAACTCCTCGGTGAGCTTGATGGCCTCCATGGGGCAGGCTTCCTCGCAGCGGCCGCAGAAGATGCAGCGACCGTAGTCGATCGACCAGGTGATGGTATCGGCCGCAAGGTCGGTGTCCATGCGAATGGCATCGGCCGGGCACGCCACGCCGCAGGCACCGCAGGCGATGCAGAGCTCCGCGTTGTGCTCGGGCTTGCCGCGCATGTCCTTGTTGGTGGGAAACGGCGCAAACGGGTACTTGACCGTCGCGTCGCCGGCCTTGGCGTTGACCTTCCAAAGCTTCAGCATATTAGAGCGCCTCCTCATCGAGCGGAGCGGCCATGGTGCCCTCGCCCGCAAGCGGCGACTTGTCGCGCCAGACGTTCTCGAACTGCTCCTTGTCGAGCACGTGGTCGCGCTTGGCGGCGACATCGGTCACCGTCACGCGGTCGGTGCAGGAGTAGCACGGGTCGAGCGAGCCGACGATCAGCGCCGCGTCGCCCACGGTGTTGCCGCGGAACATGTAGCGCAGGACCGGCCAGTTGCTGTACGTGGCGGCCTTGGCGCGCCAGCGGTAGCACTTCTGGTTGTTGCCGAGCATCGCCCAGTGCACATCCTCGCCGCGCGGCGCCTCGGTGGCGCCGATGGCGTACTTGTGCGGGGTGTACTCCCAATCCGTGGTGAGGATGGGGCCCGACGGGCAGTTCTCGAGCATGGTCTCGATCATGTCGATCGAATCGTAGACCTCCTGGATGCGAACGGCGGTACGGCCGAAGGCATCGCAGGTGTCTGCCGTGGCGGCGTGCATCTTTTGGATGTCCGGATCGGCGTAGCCGTCGAAGGGATGGTCAAAGCGCACGTCGCGGGCATAGCCCGAGCCACGCATGAGCGGGCCGACCGGCGAGAAGTCACGTGCGATCTTGCGGTCCAAGATGCCGATACCGCTCGTACGCTCAATAAAGTTGGGCGTGGAGAGCAGCACGTCGACGAGCTCTTGAACCTCGGAGCGCAGCTGGTGGATGGTCGTGAGCGTGGAGAGCTTCTGCTCGGCCAAAATGTCGCGACGCACGCCACCGATCACGTTGAGGCCGTAGGTCTTGCGGTGACCGGAGAGCTTCTCGGCCAGGTCCATGGACTTCTCGCGGACGCGGAAGAACTGCTGGAAACCGGAGTCGAAGCCCGTGTAGTGCGACGCCAGGCCAATGTTGAGCAGATGCGAGTGCAGGCGCTCGACCTCGAGCATGATAGCGCGGATGTACTGGGCGCGCGGCGGGACATGGATGCCCTGGGCGCGCTCGACGGCCTCGGCATAGGCCACCGAGTGGGCGCAGCCGCAGATGCCGCAGATGCGGTCGGCGAGGAACGTCACGGCGTCATAGTTCAGGCGCGTCTCGGCGACCTTCTCCATGCCGCGGTGCACGTAGAACAGACGGTAGTCGGCGTCGACGATCGTCTCGCCCTCAACGAACAGGCGGAAGTGGCCGGGCTCGTCGGAGGTAATGTGCAACGGGCCCATGGGGACAAGCGTCGTCTCCTTGCCCTTGGTATCGGCCAAGAACTCGTAGTTTTCCATATCGCTCGCGGGAGCGGGACGGAAGCGGTAGTCCATGGAGTCCTTGCGCAGCGGGTACAGGCCGCTGGGCCAATCGTCGGGCAGCACCAGGCGCCGACGGTCGGGCAGGCCCTCGGGAATCAGGCCGAACATGTCGCGAAGCTCGCGCTCGCCCCACACGCAGGCGGGGACGAACGGCGTCACGGACGGGAACGTCATCTTGGCGGGATCGACCTCGGTGCGCACGGTCACCCAGCCGGGGTCCTCCCCCTCCATGGAGATGACGTAGTACACGGCGTAACGGCCGCACAGGCTGCGTTCATCGTTGCCGACGATCACGGGGATCCAGCCGTAGCGCTCGTAGTACAGGTAGTGGACGGCCTCGGGCAGCTTGTCCTGCTTGACGGTAATCGTCAGCTGGTCCTCGCACTGCCACTCGACCTTCTCGATGCAGCCCGGAACGGCGCGGCGCAGGGCCTCGACATGGCTCTCGCAGCGACGGGCATACACCTTGTTCTCAGTTTCAATCATTCGTTACTCCACCTCGCTCTGAGCGGTCTCGGTACCGAACACAGCGCGGTACATCGGCGTCGCGTGAAGTTCCTCGGTGCTCTGCTCGAGCACGATGCCGGTCGCGGTCTCCACACCGTGCACGAGAGGCAGCGGGGTGGCGATGCCAAACCACAAGATCATGACAGCCAGGATGATTTCGGGGATAAGCATGAGCGCCGGGGCCTCATGCTTGCCCATGCCCTGGGGCGCATGGCCGAATACCGACTTGAGTGCGATGCGGGTGAGCGCGGAGATGGCCACGGTAAGACCGAGGGCGACCACGACGACCAGCCACATGGGGCCGGCGGTAACACCGGCGACAAAAGTCAGGAACTCGGAGATAAACATGCCAAAGGGCGGGAAGGCGGCAAGGCCGAGCAGCGCCAGGATGGCGAGTGCGGCGGTTGCGGGTGCAACCTCGACGACGCCCTGGATCTTGGCCAGGCTACGCGTGCCAAAGGCGTGCTGGATGTTGCCGGACACGCAGAAGGCAAGCGTCTTGGTAAAGCCGTGGAACACGCAGTGCAGCAGGGCCGCGGCGATACCCAGCGGGCCACCGATACCCAGGCACAGGGCGATGACGCCCACGTTCTCCACAGACGAATACGCAAAGCGGCGCTTGAGGTCGTCCTGGCGAAACATCGAAAGTGCCGCCACCAAAATGGACAGCGTGCCGACGATCAGCAGCAAAAGTTGCGGATACTCGGCGCCCACGGCCTGGATGGTAAAGCCGTAGAAGCGCATGATCACAAGCATGGCGCACTTAAGCAGCACGCCCGAGAGCAGGGCCGAGACAGGGCTCGGGGCCTGGGAGTGGGCATCGGGCAGCCAAGTGTGCATGGGGAACAGGCCGGCCTTGGTGCCAAAGCCGATCACGATAAACGCAAAGGCGAGGCGCATGAGCGTCGGGTCGAACTGGTCGGCATACGGCAGCACGCACGACAGGAATGCGGCCTCGTGGGCGTTGGGAATCACGTCGGCGGCGTTGGCGTAGATCAGCAGCGTACCGAACAGGCCGAAGGCCACGCCGGCGGTGCAGACCATCGCATACTTCCAAGAAGCCTCGAGGGCCGTCTTGTTCTTGTAGATACCCACCAGGAACACGGTGGAAAGCGTGGTTGCTTCCACGGCGGCCCACGTGAGGATCATGTTGTTGGACAGGCACGCGAGCAGCATGGTAAACACGAACAGACTAAACAGTGCAAAATACTGCTTGGCGCGCTCGGCGGGCATGGAGCCCTCCTCGATATCGGCCTTTACATAGGGCAGCGAGAACAGCCCCGTAAGAAAACCGATAAAGCCGATGAGCAGCACAAAGATGGCGCCCAGCGAATCGAGGTGGAACCACAGGCCAAGAGCGCTCGCGGTTTCGCCGCTCATAAGGACGTCACCGGCCGTCATAATCGACAGCACCAGGACGGCTGCGACGGAGACCAGGTTGAGACCGGCAAACACGTTATAGGACGTGTTCTTGGGCAAAAACGCCATAACCAGCGAGAACACCAAAGGAGTCGCGAGCAGGGCGAGAATCAACGTTTCCATGGACTACCCCCTCAGCTCGGACAGGTCGCGCGCATCGAGCGAGTGGGAGTCGTCCCAAATGCGACGCACGACGATGGACATGATGATGACGGCAAAGATGGCGTCGGTGGCGATACCGATCTCGATGATCTCGGGAGCGGTGGGGGCCAAAAGCGCGAGCGTCACGTGGCTGCCGTTTTCCATAAGGCAGTAACCAAAGATCTGCTTCATGATGTTGCGCTGCGAGATGATGCAGGTGAGGCCCACAAAGAAGTGAGCGAAGCTAATAGCGAGCGCAGGCGTTGCGACCTCGGCCGTGGGAAGGCTGATCTGCGTCACGACGGCAAAGCAAATCGCGACCTCCACGGCGATGATGCAGATGGCCCACGCGGGCTTAAGGCCGGCCTTGAGTGATGCGTCGCTCGGCTCGCCCATCTTCTTGTATGCGCGGTTGAGGATATAAGGGACCAGGACGACCTTGGTGATAAAGGCAGATCCGGCCCACATAAGCAGCTCCTGCGCACCGGTGGTGGCGCCGAGCGTAGCGAGCAGCCCCACGAGCACCAGCGACTGCACCGCATACCAGTTGATGGCATGTTTGATGTTCTTGGAGACGACCACCATGGTGGACGTGACGATCAGAAGGCCGCCAAGGATGTTGACGATCGAATAACCCATGTCGTTCTACCTCCTAACCGATCCAGCTGGCCGAAAGCGGGCCGCTGACGATGACCATGATGATGAGCACGATGAACACGAACGCCATCGCACGGGGAAGCGGGGCTCCCGCAGCGACCTCTTCGCTCGGCTCGCCGGGCAGGCAATAGCCCATCCACTTGAGGAACCAGGCGAAGGTAGCGACGGTCTCGGCGACCATGATGCACACGAGCACCAGGATCGCGACGTTGCCGGCACCTACAGAAAAGCCGCCGGCGATGATCTGGAACTTCGAGAAGAACGTGTTCATGGGCGGCACGCCGGCAATAGCGAGTGCCGCGACACCGAAGCCCACGCCTGAGATCGGGTACTTCTTTACGATGCCGCGAAGCTTGGGCAGCATACGCGTGCCGAGCGTAAAGGAGAACGAACCGGCGATCAGGAAGAACAGCGTCTTGGCGAAAGCGTGGTTAAAGATGTGGCAGACGGCGCCATCGAAGGCCAGCTGGCTGCCAAAGACCGAAAGGCCCAGACCAAAGAACACATAGGAGAGCTGGGCGATCGTGGAGAAGGCCAGCAGACGCTTCATGTCCTTTTGCGGCAGGTACATAAGGAAGCCAAAGAGCATGGTGACCATGGCGTCGATAATGGCGACCCAACCCACAATCTCGGGGATCTCGCCGGCAGAGACGAGTGCACGCGCGAACACGCACACGCCGACCTTAACCATCGAGGCGCCATGCAGGTAGGCCGAAACAGGCGTCGGCGCCTCCATGGCCGAAGGCAGCCACATGTACATGGGAACCTGTGCGGACTTGGCCCAGGCCGCAAACAGCACGAGCAAAAGGACGATAGCCTTGAGCTTGGCGTCGAGGCCGGCAATCGCGGTAATGGCGAAGGTACCGGTATGGGCAAACACGATGGCGGCGCCCAGATACAGGCCGAGCGCACCGATATGCGTAATGATCAGAGCCTTCATGCCGGCCTTCTTGGCCGTAGGCGTCATGTAGTAGCTAATGAGGCCCCAAGAGCACGCACCCGTGATCTCAAAGAACACGAGCTGGCCCAAAAGGGTCGAGCTGTACACGAGACCGGCCATGGCGCCGATGAAGGTCGCGAGGTACGCGTAGAAGCGACGACGCGGTGCGTCGGGATGCTCACGGTTATTCTCGCTCATATAGGGAATCGAATAGATCACGACAAGCAGGCCGATACCCACAAAGGCGGGCGCGAGCAGCGTGCTCATGCGATCGAAGGTGAATCCCATGACGAGGGTCTGCCCAAACGAGATCAGGGGGACCTGCGTGTCGGGCATGCCGGCGCCAGCGAAATTCGCGGCGAGGGCGATGGTGCAGACCGTCGAGACGGCGGCACCCAAAACGCTGAACCACTTGGCGTACGGACGGGGGAACAGGGCGACGAGCACCGAGGCCACCATCGGGGCCGCGATAGCGACCAAGCCGAGAAGGGACAGACTGACTGCAAATGACATTGTTTCTCCCTTCTCCTACACGCCGACGACCACGAAGACAAACGCCAGAACGGCGATGCCCACGACGGCCCAGGTCTGATTGCCAAGCACCTTAAAACGCGAGCGCGAGCAGGAGTTCTCGATCACGCCGCATACGACAAAGTCGATCAGGCACTTCACCAGGAAGATGACTGCACCCAGAACAGCGGCGGCGCCCACGGTCGCGGGCTCGCCCCAGGGGACGAAGATCGCGCAGAACCAGGCGACGACCAGGACCTGCTTCATGGACATGGCGAGCTTGGCCATCGCAAGCGACGGGCCGGAAAGCTCGGCGAGCGGGCCCTCCTGAAGCTCCTGCTCGGCCTCGGCCTGATCAAACGGCAGCTTGCCGAGTTCCATGTAGCAGGCAATCGCAAAGGCGATGCCGGCGAGGATTACGGCGACCGGCGCGTCGATGGCGCCCGTCATGATGTGCTGACCCATGGTGGCGATGTCGGTGGAACCGCACACCAGGGCGGCGGCAAACAGCGCCAACAGCATGGACGGCTCGATGAGCACGCTCATGAGCAGCTCGCGGACGCCGCCGATACCGGCGTAGGCGTTGGACGAATCCACGCCGCAGAGGGCGAAGAAGAAGCGGGCGAGCGCCAGGCTGTACATGATGGTGATGGCGTCACCAAAGACCGGGATGGGGCTTTGCGCCGTAAAGAGCGGCAGGCCCATCGCGAGCATAAAGGCGACGGCGAAGAACAGCGGCGGCATAATGCGCAGCGCAAAGCTCGCGTCCTCGCTCTGGGACTCGGGGCGCGCAAAGAGCTTGGCCAGGTCGCGATAGTCCTGCATGATGCTGGGGCCGCGACGGTTGTGCATCTTGGCGCGGATCACGCGGCCGAGACCGGAGAAGAACGGCGCGACGGCCATGACGACCACGCCCTGCAGAACGGCAAGTACGATGTTGTTCATGCTCTCCCCTCCTTAACCCATTTGCACGGCGAGCACGAGGAACACCACGAGTGCCGCGACGATGTAGCAGATATAGATGCTGTAGTTGCCACCCTCGAGCTTAGTCGCGAGGTCGGCGAGCTTCTCGACACCCTTATGCGGGGCATCGACGAGAACCTTGTCGGGTACGGGCTCCACAGCCTCGGCCACACCGGTGAGCTTCTGGAAGAAGTGCGCGATGGACCAGCAGACGGCCGTGCAGCGGTCGCGCAGCGTGTAGAGCGGCTGCATAAACCAGGACACCTCGGAGGCAAAGGTCGTGGCCACGACGGGCATATGCTCGTTGGGAGCATAGCCGCATGCCCACGGCTGGGACTTCTGCACCTTGCCGACGGTCTTGAGCTTGCGATAACCGCAGGCAAGACCGACGAGCACCACGAGCGCAATAGCGATCGCGGGCGTGGAGGTGGCAGCGCCGGAGTACTGGTTCATGAGCTCCATGCCCTCGGCGGCAAACACGCCACCGTACGGATGCAGCACGGACGCGGCGACATCGACCAACACGGGCGCGATCACGGGAGCGCCAATGCCCAGCACGACGCAGATGGCCGCGAGCAGGCCCTGTGCAAACACCATGGGGGCGGGAACCTCCTTGGCATTGGCCGCGGCCTCGGAGCGGGGCGCGGAGGCAAAGGAGACGCCATAGGCCTTGACGAAGCACGTGACGGCCAGTGCGCCGGTAATGGCAAGCGCGACGGCAGCGAACACGGCCACGATCATGACGGCCTTGTCGCCCTGCATGGCGGCGTTAAACAGCGACTGGTAGGTAAACCACTCGGACACAAATCCGTTGAAGGGCGGGATGGCCGAGATGGCCAGCGCACCAATGAGGAAGCAGATGGCCGTTGCCGGCATACGACGGAACAGGCCGCCCATCTTCTCCATATTGCGCGTACCCGTGGAGTACAGCAGCGCACCGGCGCCCAAGAACAGCTCGCCCTTAAACATCGCGTGGTTAAACGTGTGGTAGAGGGCGGCCATCAGAGCCAGGACGGCGATGCCGACAGAGTTGAGCGCCATGGCGGCCATGGAGGCGCCGACGCCGAGCAGAATGATGCCGATGTTCTCGACGGAGTGATAGGCCAGCAGGCGCTTGATGTCATGCTCCTGCAGGGCGAAGGCCACGCCGAGGACCGACGAGATCGCACCGAAGACCATGACCATAAGGCCCCACCAGACCTGAACGCCCGAGGCGGAGAGCAGGTCGAGACCCACCTTGAGGATACCGAAGATACCGATCTTGATCATGCCGCCGGACATGAGGGCCGACACGTTGGACGGCGCCTCGGGATGTGCCTTGGGCAGCCAGCCGTGCAGCGGGATGATACCGGCCTTGGCGCCAAAGCCAAAGAAGGCGAGCACGAAGCACACAGATGCGACCGCGGGGCTAAACTGCGTGGCGCGGAAATCCGCAAAGGCAAACGAGCCGCCGGCGAAGTTGGTCATGGTGAGGAAGCTCGCCATGATGAGCACGAAGCCCACGTGCGCGATCACAAAGTAGAGCCAACCGCCATGGATGGAGTTCTCGTTCTCCTCGATCACGACCAGGAAGTACGAGGTCAGCGACATGAGCTCAAAGGCGACCAGGAACCAAAACACGTTGTCGGCGGTGATGACGAGCATCATGGACGCCACGAAGGTGTTAAAGAAGAAGCCGGCGCGGCCCTTTTTGCCCGGGTACTCATCAAAGTAGTTGAGACCGTAAATCGAACCGGCAAACGCGAGCACCGAGATGAGTGCCACGAACAGGCCGGACAGCTGATTGAGCAGCAGCTGGAAATGGGCAAACGGGAAGAACACGATGGTGTCGACCGACGTGACATCGCCCAGCACGGCCTGGATACCGGCCACAAACGAAAGCACCGCGGCGACGGCGCCGACAAGGCAGCCGGCGGTCTTGGCGGCGTTATCGGCCTTGATCAGCAGAACCGAGGCGAGCGCACCGATGCACGAGACGGCAAGCGATGCGATAAACAGCGTCATGCTATCCATTGTTTACGCTCCCTTCTGCTTTCTCGGACAGGCCCTGGGCCACAGCGGTAACGTCGACGACCGGACCGTTTTCGATCGAGCGCAGGCGCTTGGCCTCGTCGAGCTCGCGATCGGCCGCGCCGCCCATGACGGTCAGCGCCTTGGTGGGGCACGCCGCCACACAATGCGGGCCGTCCGGATCGAAGGCGCACAGGTCGCACTTGACAGCGCAGGTGTACTGGCCGGGAGCCCACGTAAGCAGGCTGCTCAGGGACTTAGGATACGAAGGCGTCGGGTCGCACATGCCTGCGACACCGGCGATAGACGTGCCATCGGGATGGATGGCTCCGAAGGGGCACGCGATGGCGCACAGCCTGCACCCGATGCACTCCTGCTCCTTGACGTGGATGCGATCGCCATCGTGCTCGATGGCATTCACCGGGCAAACCTCGGCGCAGGGGGCACCCTCGCAATGGTGGCAGGCAAGGGCGGCCGAAATACCGCCGGTCTTCACGAGCGCCAGGCGCGGCGTATCCTGAAGACCCTGCATCCGGTGGGCGTCGGCACAGGCGGACTGGCATGTTCCGCAGCCGATGCACCTCTCCGGGTTGATGTCGATGAAGCGGTTCATCCCCACTTCCTTTCAAAATAACGGGCCGGGCTCCCGAACGTACGGGACGCCCGGCCCAAAAAGCCAACGAGAACGGGACTACACGATTTGATTTACGTGCGTCTCGTCGTCGAACTTGGCGGCGCCGGGCTCAACGTCCTGAGGAGCGGCGGCGTCCACCAGAGCCTGCTTGAGGTCGGTGTACTGACGCTCGACCTCGCCCTCAGCCCAGACCTGGTCGGCGATAGCGTCGACCTGGCAGGCGGAGAACTTGTCCTCGGGCGTATGCGAGACCGGGTCGACCTTGTGAATGGTCAGCTCGTTGCACTTGCCGATCCACCACTGGTAGGTCATATAGACCGTGCCCTTGTTAATACGGTCGCTCACGTCGGCGCGGCTGTATACCTGGCCGCGGCGGCTGTGAATCGAGACGATGTCGCCGTTCTTGATGCCGCGCGCCTGGGCGTCCGCGGGATTCATGCGGACAAAACCGGGCTCGTCGGCAAGCAGCGCCAGCGTCTTGCAGTTGCCGGTCATCGAGCGGCAGCTGTAGTGGCCGACCTCGCGGACGGTGCACAGGATGAGCGGGTACTCATCGTCGGGAAGCTCGGAGGGCGCCTCCCAGTCGTGCGCCATCAGGTTGGCGCGGCCGTCCTTGGTGGTGAACTTGCCACCAGCGAACATGTCAGGCGTACCGTGGTCGTCCACATCGGTGCTCTTGACGGGCCACTGGGCGTAGCCGCCCTCGGGAGCCATCTTCTCGTAGGTCGCGCCCACAAAGTTGGGGCACAGGCTAATGCACTCGTTCCAGATCTGCTCGGTGTTGTCGTAGTGCATGGGGTAGCCCATGCGCGTGGACAGGTCCGCGAAGATCTCCCAGTCGTGGCGGCACTCGCCCTTGGGCGGAACGGCCGCGTCAAAGTGCTGGAAGCTACGGTCGGATGCGGTAAAGACACCCTCGTGCTCGCCCCAAGAGGTAGCGGGCAGGATGACGTCGGCGAGCATGGTCGTCTGCGTCATAAAGATGTCCTGGCAAATGAACAGATCCAGCTCGGAGAGCGTCTTGCGCATTCCGGCCGAATCGGGCTCGGTCTGCACCGGGTCCTCGCCGTAGTTGTAGAAGCAGTGCACCTTGCCCTCGTCGACCAGGTGGCCCAGGTCGGTGAGCTTGTAGCCCTCCTCGAGCGGGAGCTTTTCCTCGGGCACGCCCCAAGCCTTGGCAAACTTGGCACGCACTGCGGGGTCGGTGACTTTCTGGTAGCCAGGGTACAGGTTGGGCAGCATGCCCATATCGCAGGAGCCCTGGACGTTGTTCTGACCGCGCACGGGCGCGAGGCCGGAGTTGGGTTTGCCGATCTGGCCGGCAACGCAGGCGATGGAGGCGATGGTGTGCACCGTCTTCAGGTTCTGCTTCTGCTGGCATACGCCCATGCCCCAGCCAATGATGGCAGAGGGCTTCGCCGTGGCGTACATCTCGGCAGCTTGGTGGATCAACGCGGGCTCGACACCCGTGATGTCCTGTACAGATTCGGGAGTGTAGTTCTTGATGGTCTCCCACCACTCGTCAAAGCCGTTCGTGTGCTCGGCGACGAATTCCTTGTCGTAGAGGCCATCGTTGACCAAGCAGTTGGCAAAGGCGTTGAGGAACGCAACGTTGCAACCGTTCTTGATCGGAAGGTAGAGATCGGCGATACGCGCGGTTTCGATATGGCGCGGATCGGCGACGATGATCTTGCAACCCTTTTCTTTGGCTCGCACGATACGCCTTGCGACGATGGGGTGCGAATCGGCAGGGTTATAGCCGAAGAGGAAAATGCATCCCGCATCCTCCATACCGGGGATGGAGCATGACATGCAACCTGAACCAACCGTGTCCATCAGACCGAGGACAGTAGGGCCGTGTCAAGTACGGGCGCAGTTGTCCACGCTGTGGGTGCCGATGCACGCACGCGTAAACTTCTGCATGACGTAGTTCGCCTCATTGCCGCCGCCTCGCGAAGAGCCGGTGGTCATGACAGCGTTAGGACCATATTCGTCAATTATGGCCTGCATCTTAGATGCGGTGAAATCCAGTGCCTCGTCCCAGCTTACGCGCTCAAGATCCGCGCCCTTGGTGCGGCGGATCATCGGGTGCAGTACGCGAGGAGTCAAGATCTTGGTGTCGTTGATGAAGTCGTAGCCGCTCATGCCCTTAAGGCACAGCTCGCCCTGATTGGTGATGCCGTTGAGCGGTTCGGTACCCACGACCTGGCCGTTTTGGACCAGGAGGTTAAACTGGCAACCGGCGCCGCAATACGGGCAGATCACTTTATGCTTCTCCATGACACCCTCCTTCCTTTCTCTGCTACCGAATGCTCGGTACTTATTTGACAATCATTGGGCCTGTCGCCCCAACACTTACGCCTCGTTTTCGATGGTGGCGCGGGCACGCTCGGCAGTCAGTTCTGCCAGGCGCTCCTCGTCCACCAGGGTGAGGCCCTTGGTCGGGCACGCCTCGGCACACGCCGGACCGCCGGGACGGTCCACGCACAGGTCGCACTTGAGCACGAAGCTCTTGGTCTGCGAACCCACGCGCACGTCGCCCATCAAGACGGGGACCTGCGTGGTCGCCACGCTCACGGCGCCAAAGGGGCATGCCATGACGCAGCTCTTGCAGCCGATGCAGTTGTCCTCGTTGACGCCGATGCGATGGTTCTTTGGATCAAAGAACAAGGCGCCCGTAGGACAAGCCTTGGCGCACGGGGCATCCTCGCAGTGATGGCAAGCCACCGGTGCGGAGATCTCGTACGTACGCGTCACGCGCAGGCGCGGCGCGGCGATGTTGCCGGGAATATCGTGTGCCTCGATGCACGCCGCCATACAGGTTTGGCATCCAATGCAGCGTGAAGAATCAGCCACGACTCGTTTATTGCCCATGTTGTTCACTCCCTCCTGAATCCCATGCCGGAGAGACCCTGTCGACGTTGCTCCAAGCCGCCCGTGGCCTGGCATCGGCATATCGAATGCATGCGGCGAAACAGGCACTTCGATAGAATTCCTCCAACGATATACAGGTTAAATATACGCAGTTGCAGGTGGCAAACTTGAGCATAGGCCCTGCAATACGAGTGTATTGCAGGGGTTTTGGCAGGTTGGAATTATTCTCTAGAAGCTATAAAGGTGAGTGTATTACATGCGTACACCTCAGAGATTTTTACGCACTCTCATTTTGGATGTACTACGCTTGTATTCAAGTTTATGGTTATTTACTTGAGCGAAATAAAGTAATCGTTATAAGATGCTCAGGTATCGGCATATGCCGCATTTGACCGACTCTATTGCACGCTCATTAAGGGGGCCAGTGATGTCATCGACTCAAAAACGAGCCATCCTGCAGGTGCGCATTCGCGAGGAAGACAAGCAGCATGCCGAGCATCTCTACGACGCCATGGGCACATCGCTTGCCGAGGCCGTCCGTCTTTTTGTCGCGCAGAGCATTTTGATGCGCAAGCTTCCCTTTCAGCCGGTCGCCGTGCGCTCAAAGGACGGCACCGCCGCCTATGGATCGCTCAAAGCATATGGAGACCCCAATCGCCGCTCCGAGGAGCGCAATGCCTGGATTGAGTACCTTGCTACAGAAAGCGACGATTCGATTTTGGGTCCCGAGGAAGTAGATATCCATGAGTAGCACCATCATCGACGAGACCGTCATCCTACGCTACCTGCTTGACGACGACGAAGTTCTGTCACCGCGCGCCGCCAAGGTCATCGCCACACGCACTGCTCGCGTCTACCCCGAAATCATCACGCGCGTCGTGGTCACGCTGCGCGACGTCTATAAGGTTCCCCGCGTTGATATTGCCGCGGCCATGAAAAGGCTGCTCGATGACGTCATGGTCGACGAGCCCACCGTTATCGCCCTTGCTGTCAAACTGTTCGGCAAGACCCATATGGACTTTACCGACTGTCTGCTTGCCGCCCGTACCGCCATCTATAACGACGACGTCGTGAGCTTTGGCAAGCCCATCATCCAAGGCATGATCGATTACCGCCGCAAGCGCCAAACCGCCGCCGACGCCCGCGACCGCGCCGCCGAATCCCGCAGCCGCAGCACCGACTCCACCATCGACAAACTCCGCCACCAATCCCGCAGCTAACCCCCATCCCCTTCTAAGTTGCGGTGAAATAGTTCCTGGATTTAGGCTTATTCGAGCTTTTCAGAAACTATTTAACCGCACCTTAGCTAGGGCGCGGGGCGGCATCGATTCCCGTAACCCCGTACACTTACGAAAATGGCTCTGGTCCCAAAAGGAACCAGAGCCATTCATCTATCCTATGGAGCGGGCGACGGGAATCGAACCCGCGTCATCAGCTTGGAAGGCTGGGGTTCTACCATTGAACTACGCCCGCAAGATATGGTCGGGACGACAGGATTTGAACCTGCGACATCCTGCTCCCAAAGCAGGCGCGCTACCAAACTGCGCCACGTCCCGAAGGTGTTGAGCAGCTAAGGTCTAAACCTTGCGTGTCCCAAAGCGAAGGAAATTATAGGGGAGACTCCCCGCCTGTGCAAGCGCAGAAACCCTAGCTCCTCGAATGTGCGACAAAACGACTATGGAGCAGGCCGATCACAAATGCCACCACGGCAACCGGCGCCCACGCGGCACCGATATCCGCCAACGGCAGCGCATCAAACGGCAGCCACGTGCCCCCAAAGAACGCATCGCGGACCGAGGTGATCACGCTCTGCACGGCAACCACACCGCCAACCCAGACCCACACCTGCGGATGAGCGTCGCAAAAGCCGTGTACCAAACCCATGAGAACCAGCACGATGGCGACGGGATACAAGGCGTTAAGCATGGGCACCGAGAACATAAGGATCACATCGAGGCCCACGTTGGAGAGCACGCACGAAAACGCCGCGAACACAAAGGCAAGGATCGCGAAGGGGCGGCGCATGGCCCCCTCGGAAGCCTCCGCTCCCCCTTCAACTACGTACGTCTCACAGAAATAGCGCGAGCAGCAGCTAATAAGACCGACGCACACGTTCATGCAGGCGAGGAAAAAGATCGCGAAGACCACGACCGTGCCAGCAAGCCCAAAATGCATGGAGGCCGAACGAGCGAGGATGGCAGCGCCGTTGGTGGCATCGGGCATAACCGTGCCGAGTTGCATTCCGGCAAGCGCCAGGCCGCAGTAGATGATGGCCATGAGCACGCCGGCGATCACACCCGAACGCGAGATCTCGAAGGCCACGCGCCTATCGTCGGTAACGCCCAACTCGTGGATGGTCTCGGCGATGATGATGCCGAAGGCGAGCGACGCGAGCAGGTCCATGGTCTGATAGCCAGTCAAAAAGCCCTGCACGGCGGCGCCTGCATCGTAGGGAGCCTGAGGCGCGGCAGCCGGTCCCAGCGGCGAGACCACGGCGGCACCCACGACCAACACGATGAGCGCAATGAGCGCGGGGCCCGTAATGCGGCCGAGCACGCGCGTGATGACACCCGGGCGCAGCGTGAGAGCAAACGCGACGACAAAGAAGCCAACGGCAAACACCAGACGAGCCGTGCCAAGCGAAACGCCCTCGGGCAGCAGCGGCACCAGCATCTCGAAGGCCGTGGAGCTCGTACGCGGAATGGCCAGGCACGGGCCGATGGCCAGATACACCGCCGCAACAAAGAACTCACCGAACTTGGGGTGCACGCGGCCGGCAAGCTCGCGCGCCGTTCCGGCAAGCGCCACGGCGATAAAGCCCATGACGGGCAGGCCGATGGCGGCGATGAGAAAGCCGAGCATGGCGACCGGCGTGGCTGAACCTGCTTGCAGCGCCAGCAGCGGCGGAATGATAAGGTTGCCGGCGCCAAAGAGCATCGAGAACAGGGCGATGCCGACGGTAACGACATGGTCGGAGCGCAGACCACGCGAGGCGGATGAGGCCATAGACACACCTTTCGGGTCGAAACAAAAACGGGACGGGCAAAAGACCCGTCCCGCAAGTATATACGCTCTAGCAGGCTAAATCGCGCAAAGCGTCAATCGCGGTGTCGACTTCCTCGTCCGTGTTGAAATACCCAAACGAGAAGCGAACGACACCCTGACGCTCGGTCCCCAGCGCACGGTGCATGAGCGGGGCGCAATGGGCGCCGGGGCGCGTCGCAATCCCCCACCCTTGCATGAGTGCATCCGAGATCTCGGCAGAGTCGATATCGCCCACGTTGAGCGAGACGATCGCCGAGCGCGTCGGTTGGCCAAAGGCACCATAGAGCTTAATCCCCGGAATCTCGCGCACACCGGCAAGGAAGCGATCCGCCAGTGCTCGCTCGTGTGCCGCAATCGCCTCGACCCCGCCTTGCGCCTCGATAAAGTCGAGACCTGCGGAAAGGCCCGCGATGCCGTGACCGTTGAGCGTACCCGCCTCAAGGCGCGTGGGCCACTCAAGCGGCTGCAGCGCATCGAAGCTGTGCACGCCCGTGCCGCCCATGGCCCACGGAGCCACGTCAATGCCCTCCGCCACGGCCAGGCCGCCGGTGCCTTGAGGTCCCATGAGCCCCTTATGGCCGGTAAAGCACACAATGTCGAGCCCCATGGCCTGCATATCGATATGCATCGCGCCGGCAGACTGCGAGGCGTCGACGATCACCAGCGCGCCGGCCGCATGGGCCATGGCAGCCACGCGTGCAATGTCAACCGAGTTGCCGGTCACATTGGAGGCGCGCGTCACCACTACGGCACGCGTGTCAGGCGTGACCAGCTGCTCGAGCTCGTCGTAGTCGAGCACGCCGTTCGCGTCACAGCCCGCATGCTCAACAGTCACGCCCTGCTCTGCCGCCAGGCGGTTGAGCGGACGCAGCACGGAGTTGTGCTCGAGCACCGTCGTGACCACACGGTCGCCGGGGCGCACCACGCCATTGATGACGGTGTTGAGCGCCGCGGTGGAGTTGGGCGTAAAACAGACATGGTCAGCACGCGGGCAGCCCAGCAAACGCGCAAGCTTGGCGCGGCAGCCGTGGATGGTACGCGCCGCGTCGAGGGCACCCGAGGTGGCACCGCGCCCGGCATTGCCGAGCGAGCGCATCGCCTGCGTCACGGCATCGATGACCGTCTGCGGCTTGTGTATGGTCGTCGCCGCGTTATCCAGGTAGATCATCGCACGACCTCCCACATATCAATCACGGTATAGCCCTCGGTGGGAACGCCCGCCGCGGCGAGTTCGCCGCGCAGCAGTTCCTCATCGGCAGGCAACGCCTTCCACGCCAGACCACAGCCGGCAGCGACCTCCCCGGGCACGGGAATCGTTCGCCCGGGAAGGCCGCGCTCGATGCACAGGGACTCGCAACCCATGGCGGCCGCCGTGGTGGGAAACGTGATGACAAGCGCCGGGCGCTTCTCCCTCATGACAACTCCAACCAACACGCTACGGGCGCACGACGCGCACGGCCTGCTCCATCTTCTCCACGATCACGTACATGTTGGTGACCTCGCCCACCGCAAGCTGGTCCTTAATGCCATAGTGGTCCAGGCAGGTACCACAGGTGAGAATCTCGACACCCTGCTCGGCCAGGCCCTTCAGGTCGTCGAGCACCGGAGAGCCCTCGACGGTGAGCTTGGCACCGCCGTTGTAGAACAGCATAGTCGCGGGCAGCTCCTCCTGCTGCGTCACGGCAAAGATGAAGGCCTTCATGAGCTTGTGGCCCAGCTCGTCGTCGCCACGGCCCATGCAGTCGGTGTAGACGGAAATGACGAGCTTGCCCTTGCCGGCGCTGGCATCACAGAAGGCAGCGCCATCCTGCTCGGGATCGGCCACGGCAACGGCGCCAGAGGTCGCCACGGTCACGTGCCACTCGGCGTCAGAAACCTTCTCGACTGAGGCCGTGCAGCCCTTCTCCTGCGCCATCTTGGAGATGTTCTTGACGGCGGTCTCGTTGTCGACCGAGGTCACGACGGCGCCCTCGCCATCGAGCTGCTTGAGGGCCTTGAGCGTCTTGACGACGGGCAGCGGGCAGGCATCGCCCATGGCATTGACTTCAATCTTGGTAGACATAGCTTTTCCTTTCGAATAAATCGTTTTAGAACGGTACATAGCTCAATAAACGTGTCGTTAACGGGCAACGTGGACGGCAGGGCCGCCTGGCACCGGCTCGCACACGCGACCGACGACGGCGGCGATACGTCCCTCAGCATGCAGACGACGCGCAAGCTCATCCACATCCGCCGCGGGCGCCGCAATAAGCAAACCGCCCGAAGTCTGCGGATCGTACAGTGCATCCAACATGCCCAGCTCCAAGTCTTCGTCGGCAGCCACACGCGGGCCAAAGAAGTCTTGGTTGCGGTAGGAGCCCGCGGGGATAATGCCCAGACGCGCCATATCGAGCACCTGGTCAAAGAGCGGCACCGCCCCCGACGCAAGTTCAATCTGCACGCCCGAGCCCTCGGCCATCTCGCACGCATGCCCGATCAGGCCAAAGCCCGTAATGTCGGTGCAGCCGTGAAGCTCGAGTCCCTCGGCCAGACGAATCGGCGCCTCGTTGAGGGTGCGCATCGAGTCAAACATCGGGCTAGCCTCGTCCTGCTCGATAAGCTCGCCCTTAATGGCCGTGGTGATGATGCCCGAGCCGATCGCCTTGGTCAGCAGCAGAACATCGCCCACGTGCGCGCCGCTGTTGGCGAGCATACGGTCGAGTGGCACAAAGCCGCTCACGGACAGACCGTACTTGGGCTCGTCGTCGTTGATGGTGTGGCCGCCCGCGATGGAGCAACCCGCCTCGACGCACTTGTCGGCGCCGCCCGCCAGAATCTGGCCGGCAACCTCAACGCCCAGGCAGCTCGGAATGCACAGCAGGTTCATGGCATGGCTCGGCCGCCCGCCCATGGCGTAGATGTCCGACAGCGAGTTGGCCGCGGCGATCTGGCCAAAGAGGAACGGGTCGTCGACCATCGGTGGGAAGAAGTCGATGGACTGCACGAGTCCCAGGTTCTCCCCTACGCGGAAGACGCTCGCATCGTCGGAGGTATCGAACCCCACGAGCAAGTTGTCGTTATGCACATTGGGTAAATCGCCCAGGACCTGGGCGAGGGCTCCGGGGGCCAACTTAGCGGCTCAACCGCTCGCGGCAGTCATAGACGTAAGCTTAATCTGATCGTCAGCCATCGATACCTCCTCTCATCGGTCAATCATTTTCTCCCAGTATACGCATGAATGCGAGCCTACGGCGGATGCATTAATTGAGCGCCTGTGCGCGAATCGCCGCGCCGATGGCACCGGCGAAGCGGGCCTGGGGCGAGGTGGTGACCGGCGACCCCAGCAGCGCCGCCAGCCGCTCCACAACGTAAGCGTTCTCGCACAAGCCTCCCGTCAGGTAGTACGGAGCACCCGTCGCCTGCCCGGCCATAGTGGCCACGCGCGAGACCACGCTGTCGATCACGCCACGCGCAATGTTCTCGCGCGGCTCACCGCGACCGATCAGGCTGATAACCTCGCTTTCGGCAAACACCGTGCACATGCTGCTGATCTTGGTGGGCTCGCCGGAACGCGCCAGGTCGGCCATCTGCTGCTGGGAAATGCCCAGGCGGTCGGCCATGATCTCCAAAAAGCGCCCCGTGCCGGCGGCGCACTTGTCGTTCATGGCAAACTTGGCCACGCGGCCACCCTTAAGTTGGATAACCTTGGTGTCCTGACCGCCCACGTCAATCACCGTGCCGTGGTCGCCAAACAGGCGCACAGCACCGGTGCCGTGGCAGGTAATCTCGGTAACGACCTTGTGCGCATAGGGCACGGCGACACGACCATATCCGGTCGCGACCACGCGAACATCGTCGCCCGTCACGTCATAGCCGGCTGAAGCGAGTTCGCCGCGCAGGCGCTCGGCCGCATCAACCGACGAATATCCCGTCGGTATGACGCAGGTCCACGCAATGGCGCCATCCGTGTCCACCACCGCAGCCTTCGCGGCCGTCGAACCGATGTCGATACCAATGCCAACCACGGCATCCTCCTTCTATGCGGCAAAGCAGCTATCCCTTTGCCGCATTTGTCCTACAGGGTCTCGATAAAGGCAGCGATGCGAGTCTCGATCTGGCCCATGTCACCGTTGCTGTAGTCGGTCTCGATCTTCATATACGGAATACCCGCACCCTCGACAGCTTCCTGCATGCGCGCACTCTCCACGTTAAAGGTGTGGCAGGCCTGTAGCACGCTCTCTACCACGCCATCGACATGATACTTCTCGCACATGGCAAGCGTGTTCCCCATGCGGCTGTCGTTGGGCGTCATGACCGAGCAGTTGATGTCCAGGTAGCGGTCGGCGATGGCGTGCAGGATATCGGGAGCCTCCGGGTCGATCATCATGGCCGCCGTGCGCTCGCCCGAGCAGTCGTCCATGCACACGACCACACCGCCGTTGGACTCGATAGTACGGCCGATCTTGTTGATCACACCGCCCACCGGACAGCCGGTGATCAGAATGCGCTTGGCATCCGCCGCAACCGGGCGCTCGCCCGCGTCGTAGGCCTCGCGCAGCTTGGCAACCTTTTGCTCCAGCTGCTGCGTATAGGCCTCGATATCAAAGCTGAACGTACCGGCAAACATAGTGCTCATCAGGTCGACGCCGCTCATGGCCGCCGGCTGATTGGCCTGCAGCGCAAACATCTCGAGCTGGGCCGCACGCAAGCGGTTGCGACGACGGACGGCGGCGCGCAGGTCGTCATCAGTAATCGTAATGCCGTAGAAGTTCTCGAGCTCCTCCTTGAGCAGGCGGCACTCCTCGTACCAGCCTTCACGCTCGTAGGCGCGATCACGACCCTGCGGCAGGTGCAGAATGTGCGTGCGCTTGAGCTCGTTGAGTAGCTCGTACATCTTCTTCTTGCCGTCGCAGGTGGTCTCGCCGATGATCATGTCGCTAAAGTACGTAAACGGGCACTTTTGCGAGTAGGCAAAGCGTAGGTCGACTTGATGAGCGGGCAGAGGTTTGCCGGCAGCACCTTCTCGGCCTCGGGAATCACCTCATCGGACGTACCGCACAGAGCGACACTCGCAGCCCCCGCGGCATCGATAATCTCGAGCGGCGTGTAGCTGCACAGAAAACCGACCAGGCGATTACCCGCCTGCTTATAATCCTTGACGCGAATAAACGCCGCCTTGCGCTGCTCGTTGAACTCCTCAAACGTGGACGGCAACGGCTGCTCAATATTTTCCGACATATAACTCCTAAACCTTTCAACCAACCAAGGAAACGGCTTTCCCAGGTGCCCGAGGTTGCCGTAAAAGAGGAGCGCCGCGTACTTTGGTACACAAGCGACGGTTTGAACGGCAAGATCGGGTGCCCGGGAAAGCCGCCGGGGCGGATAGTCCTAAATGGTCTCCAAGAAAGCTTCGATCCTGGTTTGTAACTGACCTGCATCCTCGCCAGCGTAGTCGGTCGTGATGTGCATAAACGGAATGCCGACCTCCTCGGCGGCCTTCTCCACGGCAAACGACTCCATCTCGTAGAGCGTGCAGAACTGCAGGGCCACGTCGACGATGCCGTCTACATGCAGGTCCTTGGCCATCTGAACGATGTCCTTCATACGCTGGTCGTTGGGCGTAAAGACGGCGCAGTTGATCTTAAAGTAGCGCTCGGCGATGGCGTCGAGCATCTCGTCGACCGTCTCGCCGGACTCGTCGACCAGGTCCTTGTAGTAGCGCGAGCCCGTGCAGGACTCCTCGCCGACCACAACGCCGCCGGCCTTCTCGATGAGGTTGAACAGTTTCCAGTTGGGCACGGCCATGGGCGTACCGGTGTACAGGATGCGCTTGGTCCCCTTGGGCGTCACGCCCTCGCCGGCCTCGACACGCTGCTCGCACTCAGCCGCCATATCGTTGATGGCTCCGGTCAGACGCGGCGTGTCGTCCATAAAGGCGGCCTGAACGGTCAGCAGGCTGTCGAGACCGCTGATGGGCGCCGGGTCGGCAGCGCGCGTGGCTGCGAGGCGCTGCAGGGCGCGACGCTTCTCATTGACGGCGTGGATGGCGGCCTTCAGACGCTCGGGCGTAATCTTGACGCCACACTCTTCCTCGATCTTGTCGGCGAGCTTCTTGACCTCGGCCTTCCAGGTCACGAGCGTCGACTCGTCGTGCACGTTGGGAATATCCATGACGTACATGTTCTTTTGCGTGGCAAAGAACTCGTAGGCCTTCTTCTTGCCATCGCAGGTGTTCTCGCCCACCACCAAGTCACTCGACTCAATGTAGGGGCAGACCTCGCCCAGCTTAAAGCCGGCAAAGCTCTTGATAAGCGGACAGGTGTTGCGCGGCAGGTGCTCCTCGACCTTATCGGTTGCCCAATCGGCACCCGAGCACAGGCCCACGGGAATACCGTCACAGGCAAGTACGATCTCCTCGGGCACGTACACACAGAACGAACCGACGATCTTGGTGGCCTCGCCGGCCTCCTTCTTGTCGAGCATCTCCTTAATACGGCCGCTGTGGATGTTGGTGGCGACAAAATCCAGGTAGGACGTGGACTTGGGGCGATTGTTCTGCGTCAGGAACATATCGCCGTACATCTGGCCCACGGCGCCCAGCAGCATGTCGTGGTCGGCAAGATTCATGCCGAGGCTCTCCCACATCGGATGGAAATCAAATTCTTCAGCCATGACGGTTCCCCTCTCGAACCAAAAATGAATAGCTACGGTATTGCTGCACGGTGGGTGGCGAAAACCCGACCGCGCCTAAACCCGGAATTTTGGGGAACCTGCTTTGCAGCTGATTATTTAGTTGTGCGTCGTCTCTCCCGGAGCCGTGAACATACCTGCTCATATGCGGCTCCGAGCCATATATAGGGCACGCGCGGCAACGCGGCGAATGTATGTCGTCTGCGGCATGTGCGCACCCTCCTTTACAAGTTAAGGTCAACTATATCAACGGTCATCGTCCAGACGAACACCGTAGACATTCGTACGACAGCGTCGTGTACCGTCGTTTAATAAAGAATTATCTTAATTGATAAGAGTTTGTCATCCCTGATTCGGCGCGCGGCAAGATAAAGCCGACGAGGCTTATATCCCCGACGGCATTACCCGGCGCTATCGACAAACCAAATGGATCCTGCTGGCATCAAAATGCATGCGCAGCGTCTCGCCTGCTTGCGGCAGCTCATCGACAGGCACACCCACTTTGTTGACCTTCCACTGCAGACGCGTGGGCGCATCGGCCCGCGGCGCATCCAACAGCACCAGGCGCTCAAAACGCGAATCGCTCACGCGCGCTACGTGCAAATCATAGCTGTTGCGACCCCGCTCCGCGCGATTGTCAACATGGAAGTAGCTTGCGCGAATGCCCAGGTACGCCACATTATCGGGAACCTCGCGACCCACGTTAAAGGTCATGCCCCAGTCGAGGGCCTCGACCTCCTGGGGCCCAATCTTGTGCGCGCGGCTTGTATTCTTGCACCCCGTCAGGCGCAGCGCCGCCAGCGTCTGCGGACGACGGACCACGTCCTCGATGGAGCCGATCTCCTCAACATGCCCGTCGTGCATCACGCAGATGCGCTGGCAGAGGCGGCACGCTTCATCGATGTCGTGGCTCACATAGATCACGGTGCGGTTGCACACGTCGAACAGGTCGAGCATGTTCTGCTCGAGCGCGCTCTTAAGATAGGAGTCGAGCGCGCTCATGGGCTCGTCGAACATAAAAATGCCCGGATGCGCCGCCACCATGCGGGCAAGCGCCACGCGTTGCTGCTGACCGCCCGAGAGTCGCACGGGGTAGCGGTCGGCAAAATCGGCCAGACCGAAAATGCCCAGATAGCGCTCGGCCAGCCTTTTGCGCGCGGCGGCGTCACCCGCGTCCTTTACACCGGCGCATACGTTATCGGCCACCGTCATGTTGGGAAACAGCTGATAGTTTTGGAACAACAGGGCGCATTTTCGCTCCTGAGGCGACAGGTTGATGCCCGCCGCCGAGTCAAAAAAGGTCACGCCGTTGACGACGATCTTGCCCTCGTCAGGCGTCTCCACGCCGGCAATGCAGCGCAAGGTGCAGCTCTTGCCACATCCGGAGGCACCGAGCAGGGCCACGCGCTCCTCGCCGGCTTCGAGTTGGATGTCGAGAGTGAACCCCGGATAGCGCTTTTTGATATTCAGAACAAGCGACATGGCCTATCGACCTCCCTTCGAGACGGCGTCATCGCGCATGAGCTCGGCCAGCGCCTCGCGATCGATACGCAGGGCATCGCCGCCGACTGGGTCGAGCGAATCGCCCTGTCCGGCGAGATCTTTGGCCTGCTTGCGCTCCGCGCGGGAAAGGCCCCGCTCGCGGTACTTTTGCGAGTGTGCCGTGTACATGTTGATAAACAGGATGACCAAGAAGCTAAAGGCGATCACGACGACAACCCAAAAGAGCGCCACCGACGTGTTGCCGCCCATCCACTCAAAGTAGATGGCGATGGGGATGGTCTGGGTAATGCCGGCGTAGTTGCCCGCAAAGAACAGGGTGCAGCCAAACTCGCCCATGGCACGCGCGAAGGCGAGCACCGTGCCGGCGGCAATCGAGGGCCAGCCAAGCGGCATCATAAGCTTGGTAAAGATGCGACGCTCGGACCAGCCAAGCGTGCGCGCCGCATCGAGCATCTGCGTGTCGAGGCTCTCGAAGGCTCCGAGCGCCGTGCGGTAGACCAGCGGAAACGACACAACGACGGCCGAAATGACCGCCGCGGGCCAAGTAAAGACGATCGAGATGCCGTGCGCGATGAGCCACTGGCCCACCCCGGTCGAGCGGCCAAACAGCATAAGCAGCAAAAAGCCGCAGACCGTGGGCGGCAGCACCATAGGAATCGTAAAGACCGAATCGAGCAGGCCCTTGATGCGACTCGAGGTACCCATAGTCTTCCACGCGGCGAACAGGCCCAGCGCGAAGGAGATCAGCAGGGCAAGGCCGCCCGTTTTGATGGACACCCAAAACGGGCGATAGTCGATGTCGCCCAAAAAGGAGGCCAGAAAGGTCAAGGGCCCCTGCTCATCCCGCAACACGACAGACGATGCTTCAACCATTTGAGCGCTATCAAGCCAACGCGCGCCGCCCTTGGCATCACCCGAGGCTGATGCAATCACCACATAGCGGTCCCCATCCGCACCGCGCTCGTCAAAGCCATAGGTATACCCGCCAGCATCAAACGTTGTTTCCGCCGTGACATACCAAGGAAGATCCACGTCCCCTAGCTGCGCACCTCCCATGCAGTTTGCGCTGTCGAGCTTACAGACGAGGGCCTTGAGACCCGATACGCACTCGATATCCTGCGGATCCAATCCATACTTCTCGACCGCCTTGGGCGATATCCACACCACAACGCGATCGGCAGCGGGCACCACTACAAGGTCCACGTCCTCGTCAACGGGAAACCGGTAGCCCTCAGGCTGGCCCTCCATGTCACGAGCGGTCCCCTTGGCCAACCGCTCAAAACCCTCGATCCCATAGGAAAGCCCATGAGCGGTCGCAGCAACCTGGGCCCCGTCCTCAGCGTTCCCAGCAAACGCAAATCCCGGCACCCAGCAAAGCGCGAAGGTCAAAGCACAGGCGACAAGCATGCGGAATCTATTTAGCACGAAAAGCTCCAAGCGAATACAAGGACGGAGTGAAACACAAAACGATGGAATTATCGCGCCAAGCCGCACTACGCGGAAAGCTCAAAGCCGTACTTGGCCCAAATCTTCTGAGCCTTCTTGTTGGACAGGCAGAAGTCGATGAACGCCTTGGCTTCGTCGGCGTGCTCGGAGCCCTCGGCAACGGCACCCGGGTACACGATGGGCTTGTGCGAATCCTCGGGGCACACGAAGGCCTCCTCGATGCCGTCGTAGCGGAAGATATCGGAGCTGTAGACAAAACCGGCTACGCAGTCGCCCGTAGAGACGTAAGACGCAGCGGTGCCGACCTTATCGGCCAGAGCGACCTTGTCGGCGATCTCGGGGGCATACTCGCCGTCGTCGCCCTCGGTACCGGTATAGAGCCCCACGGAAGTCAGCGCCTGGTTGGCGTACTTGCCGGCGGGGACGGTCTTGGCGTCGCCAATGGCAATCTTGCCTTCCAGGTTCGCAACGTCGGCAATGGCCTCGATCTTGGTGTCGGAGCCCTCGGCGCGAATAATCACGAGGTCGTTGACGAACATGTCCTCGCGCGTATCGGCGTCGACGAGCTCGGCGGCTTCGGCGTCGTCCATGGTGCCCTTGGAGGCTGTGATGAGCACGTCGGCGGCGGCACCGGCGCGCATCTGCTCGACAAGGTCGCCAGACGCCTTAAACTGCGTGTCTGCAAACGTGGTGCCGGTCTGCTCTGTGTAGAGCTCCTGAACCTCGGGCAGAGCCTTCTCGAGCGAGTTGGCGGCAAAGACCTGCAGCTCGACAGCCTTCTTGGAAGATGCCTTAGCAGAACCGACATCGGATCCGGCCGGCTCGGACGTCTTGCCGCCCGAGCAGCCGGCAAGACCAAGGCTGGCAGCGGCGACAGCAGAAAGCGAGACGAATCCGCGGCGAGAAACCATATCGAACATATTCAACCCTTTCGGACCTTGTGCCCGGGTACCCCACCGCGGGCTATAATCTGCAATCAGATTATACTTTCGCGCGAATAATGATAGTGAGAAATTATTCTCGTCAGAGAATATAGTTTCGAGTTAGCGTACACCTCGGTGTCGCTTCGGTGGAAAACAAAAGCGGAGCAGCCGTTCAGGTCGCCCCGCCGCAGGTAAACCGCTTAGTTGGTATGTCCGCCGCCCGCTGTCATCTGAGCCGCATGCTCCAGCTGGTCCGCTATGGCCTCCCAGCTTTCGCGAGCGGCCTTTGTAGAACCGGGAAAGTTTACGACAAGTGTATGACCTCGTTGCATGCAAATAGCGCGCGAGAGCATGGCGCGGCGCGTCTTGGTCATCGAGTACGCGCGAATCGCCTCTGCAATACCCGGCACATCGCGGTCGCAGACGGCACGCGTCGCCTCGGGCGTCACATCGCGCATCGAAAGCCCCGTGCCGCCGCAGGTGAGCACGACATTGGCGTGGCACTCATCGGCGGCTTCCACAATGGCATCACCAATCTCGCTGACGTCGTCGCGCACGACCACATGTGATGCGACCGTCCAGCCCTGCGCCGCGATAAGCTCCTTGAGCGTAGCTCCGGCCTCGTCCTGGGCAAGATCACGCGTATCCGAGCACGTCACAATCGATATCTTCAGCTCCACAGCATTCCTCCTACAACACGGCGCCCTCGGGCAGGTCGACGCGAACAACGTCCACGACATCTCCTGCCTTGAGCTCGCACGGTCCTTCGTCGATACGCAGCAGGCAGTTGGCCCGCTGCATCGTGCCGAGCAGCGCCGAATTCTGCGTCTTGGCCTCAGTCACCAACAGCTCACCAGTCTCGGGGTCGCGCAAAACCGTGGCGCGATCGAAGAAGCGTCGGTCCTGGCGCTTTTTCACACCGTGGGTAAGAGCCGCTCGTTGCGCGGGACGCGCCCCCTCGGCAAAACCACGCATCTTGCGAATCGCCGGGCGGGCGAGCATCTCAAAGCCCACATACGCCGCCGCGGGATTGCCCGAAAGCCCCAGATACGGCTTACCCCCGAGCAAGCCAAACGTGATGGCCTTGCCCGGACGCATCGAAATGCGATCGAACAGCACCTCGCCCTCGCGCTGGACCAGCGCCGTCACGTAGTCGTAATCGCCCGCCGAGGCGCCACCGCTCGTAATGACAAAATCGCACTCCCGCACAGCGCGATGCACCAGCTCGGCAATCGCCTGCCCATCATCGGGCGCAATGCCGTAGAACACGGGCTCGGCTCCCGCATCGAGTGCTTCGGCCATCAACGCCGACGAATTGGAGTCGCGAATCTGCCCGCGCGCCGGCACGTTCCTCGGTGCGACCAGTTCCGTCCCCAGGGAGATAATGCCCACACGTGGGGCAGCGTGCACCTTCACGCTCGCGTATCCGGCGCTTGCCAGCAGGCCCGCGCCCGCCGGAGCCACAACCTCGCCAGCGCGCATCACGACGTCGCCGGCATGGGCCTCCTCGGCGGCAGAGCGAACGTTCTCCCCTACCTTGGCCGGCGCCGAGAAGCGAACGTGCGAGCCCTCGTTGCCGTCGCCATCAAGCACGTCGACGATCTCGTACTTCACCACGGCATCGGCACCTTCGGGTACCGGCGCGCCCGTCATGATGCGGACTGTCTCGCCCGTGCCGATTGTGCCCTCAAACACATGGCCCGCGGCCTCGTGTCCGATAACGTCGAGCGTCACCGGCGCCTCGCCAGATGCCTGCGCCAAGTCCGCCGCGCGCACGGCATACCCGTCCATGGCGCTGTTAGCAAATGGCGAAATGTCGATATCGGCCACCGCGTCCTCGGCCAAAGGAAGACCGGCGGCCTGCCACACGGGAATCTCGACGAGATCGGTCGGAGCAACGTGCGACAGAACAATCGACTGCGCGTCCTCCAGCGGAATGAGTTTCTCTGCCATGTGCACCTCTTAATGCTACGGCGTACAACAGTGGCGCCGGTTCTTTATGCTTGTCTCAGTATAATCCCCCGACGCACGACCGCGACTCGGCCTGTACCCGCAAATACACCTGTCGGTTGCAGGCCGCGAAACAGAATAGAAACCAACCCACCGGCTCGTCGCGTTTACCGCGTTTTATAATGCTTGCGTTGCAACCTAAAAGAGGAACGTATGGCTCATAACGACAAACCCGAAAGCGCAAACGAGGCGCAGGATCATTCCCAACCGCTCGACGACGGCGGCTTTTTCTCCCTTAACGACGTGATCACGGCAGGCAGGCAACAGCTCACCCGCTCCGAGCATCTCTTGGCTGCCGACACGCGCCGCAACGCCCGTAACCTACTCGCGAGCGCCAAGTTGCTCGTGCTCGTCGTCATCGTCTCGCTCGCCATGGGCGTTGCCGCTTGGGCGTTTTTGGCCTCGTTGAATATCGCGACCGACTATCGCGAGCACCATGCATGGATTTACGCCCTGCTTCCCGTTGTGGGTGTGGCCACCGCATGGGTGTACAAAAACCACGGTCTTGCCGCCAAACGCGGCAACAATCTGGTCATCGACTCTGCCCTGGGCACACGACTCATCCACGCGCGCATGGCCATCCTCACGTTTGCGTGCTCCACGCTCACACACCTGACGGGCGGCTCGGCCGGCCGTGAGGGCGCCGCGGTACAGATCGGCGGCACCATCGCCAGCAATGTTTCGAACCTCGCTCATCTCAAAAAGCATGACCACCACGACCTCATGCTCGCCGGCATCTCGTCGGCCTTTGGCGCCGTGTTCGGCTCGCCCCTTGCCGGCGCGTTCTTTGGCATGGAGATGTGCTTTATCGGCAAAATCGACTACACCGCGGGGATCTACTGCCTGGTCGCCTCGTTTACCGGCTACTTTACATCGCTTGCCCTGGGTACCGAGTACGAGGCGAATGTCATCGCCAGCGTTCCCACCATGACGCCCAAAACGGTCGTCATCGTTGTTATCAGCGCCATTATCTTCGGTCTGACGGCACGCCTCTTTGCCTGGTCGGTTCGAACCGTCAAGAGCCTGTACGGTCGCTTTATCACCAATTACCTTGCTCGCGCACTCGTGGGCGCGCTCGTGGTTTTGGCCGCCTATGCCCTCCTCGACGCCTGGAACTACGCCGGCCTTTCCACGTGGCTTTCCGGCGCCGGATTTGCGGGCAACACCACCCTGGCGGACGCAGCCATCAAGTTGGTCGTCACAGCGCTTACCCTGGGCGCGGGCTTCCAAGGCGGCGAGGTCACGCCCCTGTTTGGCATCGGTGCGGCACTCGGTGGCTGGATCGGCCGCCTCGTCGGAATCGACCCCAGCTTTCTGGCGGCGCTGGGCATGCTCGGCGTCTTCTGCGCCGGCCTTAACGTGCCCATCACCACCTGTATGATGGCCATCGACCTGTTCCACGGCACGGCCGCCGGGTTCTTTGTCATCGTGGCGTTTATCAGCTATCTCGCCGGCGGCCACCGCGGCGTGTATCCCGCCCAGCGCATCATCTCACCCAAGCGCCGCTCGCTTATTGTGGACGAGGGCGGCACGGTGGCAGAGGCTATCGAGCGTCACAACGACCTGATAGAGTAGACGTTAGTATTCGCCGTGCAGCCACAATCGGGGGCAATTCGACCTGAGCGCGACCGCACCGTCACGTCATACGCCAGGAGTCGCCCCATGCACGCAACTGATTTTGGTCGCACGCTCATCATCGCCAACCCCACCGCCCAGTCGGGTGCGGCGCGCGAAGTCGCTGAGCGCCTGCAGCGCTTTTTGGACATGACTGCACGCGCATCCCAGTTTGACCTGGTGCTGACCGAGCGCATGGGACACGCCAAGGAGCTGGCCGCCCAGGCTCAGGGCTATCGCACCGTTATCGCGCTTGGCGGTGACGGCGTAATCCACGAGGTCGTCAACGGGCTTATGACGCAAAAGGAGGACGCACGCCCCGCTCTTGCCGTCCTGCCCGTGGGCTCCGGTAACGATTTTGCCCAGACGCTCGGCATCGACGATTTCTCCGGCAAGGATTTTGGCGCGCTGCTCACCTGCGATCTGCAGAGTCAGGACATCGGGTGCATTCGCTCGTGGAGCCCTGCGAGCGGCAGCGGCGAGGCTACCGTTGAGTACTACGACCAGACGCTTTCGGTCGGTATTGACGCCGCCATCGGCCTGGGCACCACCGAGCTGCGCAAAAAGACGGGCCTCGCCGGCGCTCCGCTCTACACCCTCTCGGGCCTTGAGCAGTTTGGCCTGCGCTACCGCAACTATCCCATGACGGTGAGCTTTGACGGTGCGCCCGCCGAGCGCGTGCGGGCGATTATCATGGCGATTCAGCTGGGCCCCACCTATGGTTCGGGCTATCGCATCTGCCCCGACGCCGACCCGTGCGACGGCACACTCGACGTCTGCTACGCCTGCGGCCCCGTTCCGCGCGCGGTCGCGCTTCCCATGTTCCTTTCGGCCAAAGATGGCCACCATACCAAGCTGCCACCGGTTCGCATGCGCCGTTGTCGCCATGCCGAGCTTACCTTTGAGGAGCCCGACTACCCCATCCAGGCCGACGGCGAGCCCATCGTCGCCTCGCGCATCGAGGTCGACGTCCTCGGCGGAGCCCTCCACGTCTGGCACCCCACCCACTAACCCCACCTAAGTTGCGGTGAAATAGGGACTGTTTATGCATCTAAAGCCGCAAAACAGTCCCTATTTCACCGCAACTTATTGAGGAGATCATTCCTCCCCGCCTGGCTTGCGACGGTTGGCCTTTTTAATCGCGTTGAAGTGCTTATCGTTGAGCCTGCGCTGGCGCGATCGCTGTGGCACTTTGGTCTTTACGCGTCGGCGCGGCGGACGGCCACGACGCTCAAGCTCTGTCCTCAGCTTACGCAGACAGCAGCTACGATTCTGAAACTGACTGCGGCTCTCGCGCGCCGTCACGGTAATCCCCGAAGGGATATGTTTCATGCGCACCGCCGAGTCCGTCGTGTTCACGCCCTGTCCGCCCGGGCCCGTCGCGCGAAACACCTGCACCTCGCAATCGCGTGCCAACTCCTCGACCGACATCTCGGCATAGCGCGCATACTCGCGCCATCCCATCTTGTTCTCATCCATATCAACACCTCCCCTCATACAAAAAATGTGACAAAGGGACAGTCCCTTTGTCACATCGCATACCAATCGCTTGTGTTGCGCACCTAGGCGAACGTGATCTCGCCGTTCTCGCAGTCCATTTCGGCGATACGGGCAAGGCTCTCAACGCGGAAGCCGCGCTCGCGGAGCTTATCGCCACCGCCCTGGAAGCCCTTCTCAACGGCGATGCCAATGCCGGCAACCTCGGCGCCCGCAGCCTCGCAGATCTTAATAAGGCCCTCAAGCGCGCAACCGTTGGCCAGGAAGTCGTCGATAATCAGGACCTTATCGCCCTCGGACAGGAAACGCTTACCCACGATAACCGGGTACTCCTTCTGCTTGGTAAAGGAGTAGATGGTCGTGGCATACTGCTCGCCGTCGAGGTTGATGGACTGTGCCTTCTTGGCAAAGACCACCGGCACGCCGCCAAAATGCTGGGCCGCAATGCAAGCCATGCCAATGCCCGAAGCCTCGATCGTCAGGATCTTGTTGATCTCGACACCCTCGAACAGACGGGCCCACTCGGCGCCCATATGGTCGAACAGCTCAACGTCGCACTGGTGGTTGAGGAAGGCATCAACCTTAAGGACGTTACCGGCCTTTACGATGCCGTCATGGCGAATACGATCCTCAAGCTCCTGCATGGCGCAACCCCTTCTCGCGGCAACGATACCGCGCGATTAATAAACGTTGTTCGATAGTCTACCACGGACCGACCCCCGCCCGCCCCACAAGCCGCATCGCACCATAAAGCTGCAAGACCAGTAGATAGGCCCGATTCGTGGCAGACAGCCTCCCAACACGCTAATGCCGGGTGCGCGTCCTCACCAAACGTACCAATGTGAGCGCAAAGCCCACGGTAGCAACGGCCATCAGCACGTAGAATACCAAACGGAAGCCAAAGAGGAACACGTCCGGACGACCCGCCACATAGCTCGTGACCGTCTTGCCCATCGCCGCGCTCGTCTGTCCATACAGGATGCGCGACGCCGCCGTAATACCCAGCGCTATGCCCGCATAGCGCGCCAAGCTGCTCAAGCTGCCCGCAAAGCCAAGCGCCTCACGCGGAGCCGAACCCATATACAGCGAATTATTGGGACTCTGGAAGATCGACGTGCCGCACGACATAAACGCGACGCAGCACACAATCATCAAGACGGAAGAGTGCTCGTCAAGCGTGCTCACCGCAAAGAGACCGCACACGTACACGCCCAGGCCAACGGCCGTGGGCGCTTCACAACCAACACGGTCGGACACCGAGCCCGAAAGCGGGCCCACAAAGGCATTCACGACCGGCATCGCCACAAACAACAGGCCGGAGATATCGGAGCTAAAGCCGTGGGCATCCTGAAAGTAGAACGGCAACACAAACTCGGAGGCACCGATACCCACGAACACGATAAGCATGCAAGCCAGGTTAATCGTGAAAGCCGAGCTCGCAAAGCAGCGACGCGCCGCCTCTGTCAACGGCATAGGGCGTTCGCCAGCCTCCGGCTTCACATGCGGCAGCGTATAGAGTCCCACGATAAACGAGATTACGCCAATGGGCAGATTGATAAGGAAGATGCTCTCCCAGGGAAAGCTCGCCACCAGCACGCCGCCGAGCACGGGGCCGCACATCATGCCAAGAGCCACAAAGGTCGCCAGAATGCCCATGGCACGGCCGCGCTCACGCGCCGGAAACGACTCGGTAATGATGCCCATATTGTTGGCCATCGCGGCGGCACAGCCAATGCCCTGCACGAAACGCGCCAAGATAAGCACCTCGAGCGAAGCCGAAAGCCCGCAAAGCAACGAGCCACCCGTAAAGACGATTACACCAAGCTGGAACACATTCACCTTGCCGCGCACATCGCCCAAGCGGCCAAACGGCAGCATGGCGACGCACGTCGCGAGCAGATACACCGAGCTCACGAGCTGAATGCGGTCGAGACCCACCCCCAGCTCCTTTTGCATCACTGGGAGCGCCACCGTCACGATGCTCGCATCCAGACACGCCATAAAGGTCATGACGAGCACGGTGAACAGAATCGCCCATTTATTCTTACCGTGGGTGTCGCCCTCTAGGGCAATGTGTTCGCGGCGCAGCTGCTCGGCAGTTTTCTCCATGTATATCCTTTCTATCGTGCAACGCAAAAACGGGACCCCAATCGCCTACAAACGGACACGATCGGGGTCCCGCCTACGGAATCGGAACTATGAGGACGTCGTCAGCCGAAAAGCCGTCCCACGCCTCGCACGCACGCTAGCCTAGCACTGCTCGAGTGCCTGCTCAAGGTCGGCAATCAGATCGGCCGTGTCCTCGAGGCCGCACGACAGGCGCACCATGTCGGCGGAGATGCCACAGGCGATGAGCTCCTCATCGTTCATCTGGCGGTGCGTAGCGTTAGCGGGATGCAGGCAGCAGGTGCGGGCGTCGGCCACATGCGTGGCGATCTGGGCGAGCTTGAGGCTCTTCATAAAGGTCTCGGCCGCCGCGCGACCACCATTAAAGCCAAAGCTCACAACGCCGCAGGTACCGTTTGGCATGTACTTCTGAGCGAGGTCATAGTACTTGTCGCCCTCCAGGCCCGGATAGCTCACGAAGCGCACCTTGGGATGGCTCTGCAGGAACTTGGCAACGGCCAGGCCGTTCTCGCAATGACGCGGCATGCGCACATGCAGGCTCTCGAGCGAGCTGTTCAAGAAGAACGCCGCCTGCGGGTTCTGCATGGGGCCAAGATCGCGCATGAGCTGCGCGGTGGCCTTGGTAATGAAGGCGCCCTCGCGACCGAACTTCTCGGCATAGGTCACGCCATGGTAGCTCTCGTCAGGCGTGGTGAGACCCGGGAACTTGTCCGCATGGGCCATCCAGTCAAACTGGCCGTGGTCGACGATCACGCCGCCCAGGTAGGCAGCATGTCCATCCATGTACTTGGTGGTGGAGTGCGTAACGATGTCGGCGCCCCACTCAAAGGGACGGCACATCACGGGCGTCGGGAAGGTGTTGTCGACCATCAACGGCACACCGTGGTCATGTGCGGCCTTGGCAAAGCGCTCAATATCGAGCACGGCAAGGGCGGGGTTTGCGATCGTCTCGCCAAAGACGAGCTTTGTGTTGGGCTGGAAGGCTGCCTCAAGCTCCTCATCGGTGCAGTCGGGGGCAACGAACGTGCAGGTCAAGCCCATGCGACCCATGGTGTGGGCGAGCAGGTTATACGTACCGCCGTAAATGGCAGAGCTTGCGACCACGTGATCGCCGGCACCGGCAACGTTAAAGATCGCGAGGAAGTTCGCAGCCATGCCCGAACTCGTGAGCATCGCTGCGGTGCCGCCCTCCATCTCGCAGATCTTGGCGGCAACCAAATCGCACGTGGGGTTCTGCAGACGGCTGTAGAAGTAGCCAGACTCCTCCAGGTCAAACAGCTTGCCCATGTGCTCCGACGTGTCGTACTTCCACGTGGTGGACTGGTAGATGGGCACCTGGCGCGGCTCCGCATCTCCCGGGTGATAGCCGCCCTGAACACATGTAGTACCGATAGTCTGCTCGCTCATATCTAGCTCCCTTACCTGGGTTACGTTTTATTCGGTTCACGATACCGCTACCCTGCACCCCTCTCAACCCATCCCCAAGGTAGGTTATGGGACAAATTGATTAGGGGTATTTATCTCAAGCCTTGGGCATTTGCTCGATAGATAAAAATGAGGCATACATGAAGCTCTCGATGATTACATGCCCCGTCACGGGTACCATAGGCGGGTACACCGTGACCAAGGAGACAACGATGAAGCAGATCGATACCACCCAGCTCGACACCGCCGCCTGCCAGGCTCAGGCTGCCGAGTACCATGCCCGCGGCTTTAACTGCGCGCAGGCCGTCGCCTGCACGCTCGCGCCCGCCGTCGGGCTCGACCCCCAGGTCGCCTTTACCCTCACCGAGGGCTTTGGCGCCGGCATGGGCGGCATGACCGAAACCTGCGGTGCTATCTCGGGCGCCGTGGCCATCATGGGCTTTGTGATGAGCGACGGCATGGAAAACCCCAAGACCAAGGGCCAGACCTACAAGCTGTCACGCGAGATCGCCAAGCGTTTTGGCGAGAAGAACACGACGACCGTCTGCGGCACGCTCAAGGGCATCGGATCGGACAAGGGTCCGCTCCGCAGCTGCCCCGGCTGCATCGACGATGCCGTCGAGATTGCCTGCGATGTGCTAAAGCAGCTCGCCGAGTAAACGGCTGCAACAGAAATCGACGGCCGGCGCGCTTGGGATTCATCCAAAAGCACGCCGGCCGTCGCCGTTAGAACTCCGCAAACTCGGGAGCGCCAACCTCAATCTCCTCGCGCCCCGCCATAAGCTCGCGCATCTTAGCGCAAAACGGTTCCTGCTCCCCCGCCTTGAACACCAAATGAAGTGTCACGGCATCCGCGTAATCGGTATCCGAAACCTTGGCACCCGAATCCTGCGCCAGGCGAAGCACCTGCTCGTATTGCGGATAGGCCACATGAACATCAACGGGCACAACACTTGTCATCTCGACGATCTGTCCGGCCTCCTGAGCCGCGGCCACCGCCGCCTGCGTCGCCGCAGTGTAGGCACGCACCAAGCCACCAGGCCCCAGCAACGTTCCGCCAAAATAGCGCGTCACCACGCAGCAAACATTTTTGAGCCCTGCACCGCGCAACACCCCGAGCGTCGGCATACCGCTCGTGCGGCTCGGCTCGCCGTCATCGCTCTGGCGCTCGCGTCCATCGACCAAAATCCACGCGGGAACATTGTGTCGAGCGTCGTAATGGCGCTTGCGAACCATCTCAATAAAGGCATTCGCCTCATCCTCGGACTCAATATGGACCAGCTGGGCAATAAACCGGCTCTTGCGGTCCACAAACTCGCCCGAAGCCTCAATATTCGATTGAAGAGTAAAATAGCTGTCCAACAAAGCCCCTCAACAACAAGCAAAGCAACAAACAGCCTCAATAATACGGCAAAGACAGCACCGGTAACCCCGGTAAATAGAACGGCAAAGTCAATGACCAGGCAAAAACAGCGAGACGGCGTCAGCTGAGTCGATTTGGCCCGAAAGAGGAGGGAGCACGCCTTATGGCGGCGACCGACGAATGAGCGCCAAATCGGCCAGCTGACGCCGTCGAAGGCGAGAACCCGTCAGCGCGAGCAAGGTGCCTTGAAAGCCGAGGGCATTGACCTTATGGTCATGCCCGAAGGCTTGAAAGGCAGATTGCCGCGCTGACGGGTTCGCAGCGTCAACAAAGTGCCGAGTGGGCCGATAAGCCGGGTTCTGTCGTGAACGGTCATTTATCTTGTCTGCACGTTACCATGCAGCTCCACGCACGCTACCCGAACGCGGACCGGGCCGGCCCATAGCGTTCCTATTCGCGCTTGCTCCGGATGGGGCTTGCCAAGCCGCCGTGTTGCCACGACGCTGGTGGTCTCTTACACCACCGTTTCAGCTTTTCCCTTTACGCCTTGCGGCGCAGGTGGGAGTCTTCTTTTCTGCGGCGCTTTCCGTCGGATCACTCCGCCCGGCCGTTAGCCGGCATCCCGCCCTCTGGAGCCCGGACTTTCCTCACGCGTGCTGCAAGCAGCACATCGCGCGACCGTCTGGCCCACTCAGCAGTGCAAGAGTGTAGCACACCGTTGCCGCAGGCAATGGCACAACACAAGCGTTCGACACGATAAACCAAGAACCGCGCTATGCAGTACAATAGACTTGTCGATGGGCAACGTCGTCAGTCGAGACGCGACCGCGCTCCGCACCCCTCCGTCTACTCGGTGCGTTCCCGCCTCCTCCCCGAGGCGGGATGTCGGCATATTTTATGCACCGACAACCAAATAGCAAACAGATAGCCCGGCATCATCGTGCACCACAGCTGCAAATGCAAAAAGGGACCCGTCCATTACGGACGAATCCCTTAAAACAAGTGATCGTCAAACCGATTTACTCGGCGTCGGTCTCCTCGTCCTTCTTCTCGGAAGGCAGCGGGGTAACCTCAATCTCGACGCCCAGAGTCTCAGCAGCAGACTTCATGGACAGGGAGATACGACGACGGTCGAGGTCGATCTCCATGACCTTGACCTGAACCTTGTCGCCCACGTGGGTGACCTGAGAAGGCTGATCGACGTGCTTGTTGGCCATCTCGGAGATGTGCACCAGGCCCTCGATGCCCTCGCCCAGGTCGACGAAAGCGCCGAACGGGACAAGCTTGGTCACAGTGCCCTCGACGATAGCGCCGACGGGATACTTCTTGACCAGTGCGCGCCACGGATCCTCGGTGGTCTGCTTGAGACCCAGGGAGATGCGCTCGCGGTTGAGATCGACGTCGAGAACCTCGACCTCGACCTCCTGGCCGACCTTGACAACCTCGGAAGGATGGTTGACGTGGTTCCAAGAGAGCTCGGAGATGTGGATGAGGCCGTCGATACCGCCGAGGTCGACGAAGGCGCCGAAGTCGACGATGGAGGAAACGGTGCCCTGGAGACGCATGCCAGACTTGAGCTTGGACAGGATCTCGGAGCGCTCGGCCTTACGGGACTCCTCAAGCACGACGCGACGGGAGAGGACGACGTTGTTGCGGTTGCGGTCCATCTCGATGACGCGGGCCTCGATGCGGGTACCCATGTAGGAGGTGAGGTCCTTGACGCGACGGAGGTCGACGAGGGAAGCGGGCAGGAAGCCACGCAGGCCGATGTCGAGAATCAGGCCGCCCTTGACAACCTCGATAACCTCGCCCTCGACGTTCTCGCCGGAGTTGAACTTCTCCTCGATGCGGTTCCAAGCACGCTCGTACTCGGCACGCTTCTTGGACAGGACCAGACGACCGTCCTTGTCCTCCTTCTGGAGAACCAGGGCCTCGATGGGATCACCGAGCGCAACGATGTCTGCAGGGTTAGCGTCCTTGCGGATGGACAGCTCGCGGACCGGGATAACGCCCTCGGACTTGAATCCGATGTCAACGAGCACCTCGTCATGCTCGATCTTAACGACAGTGCCGTTAACGAGATCGCCCTCATCAAAGTCGGTAATCGTACCGTCGATGAGGTTGTTCATCTCCTCCTCGTTGACATCGTCAAGAGAGAAAATGGACGAGTTCTGAATCTCACTCAAAGGTGGACCCCTTTCGAACTACGGGGCCCCGATTGCTAGGACCTACAGAAGGGTGCGACAAGCACACAACGTTTAGGAACACTCGGGAGCCGACAGATACTAATGTGACGCTTATGCAATCACGTTCGTATAGGTTACGGGGAAATCACTTCGATTTCAAGCGTGAACTGCCATTTTTTACTCGTATGGAGACTTTTTCGCAATCTTGTGAACGACTGTCTCCACAAGCTGACGATAAGCAGTTGGGCATACGGCTTTGGAGTAAAGTATCCCAGACATACGATTCTGAAACGATTTATCGAGAAAGGTGCCCGCGTGCTCAAAGCAGTCGTTTTCGATATGGACGAGACGCTTCTTAGCATCAACCTCAACGCGTTCATCCTTCGCTATTTTAAGGATGTCTCGTCGATGCTTGCAGATATCGGACGACGCAGCCGCGGCGGCACGATGGCGCGCCTCGGCACGATTCTGGTCGACCTCAACGCCAATCGCCGAAGCGGCACGGACAATCGCACCAATCTTGAGTTCTACCAAGAAGAAATTGAGCGCCGGTGCGGCATTTGCCTCTCAGACCCACTCATCTACGAGGCGTTTACCTACTACGATCGTGAAGTCCTGCCGTACAAGAACGATGACATGATCAATGCGAAAGCCATGCCGGGTGCACACGCCGCGCTCGAGGCGGTACAGAACGCGGGCCTGCGCTGCGCGCTCTTTACGAACCCCAGCTTTCCGCAGGGGGCCATCGAGTGCCGCATGGGCTGGGGCGACATGGCCGACGCCCCCTTTGAACTCGTGACGCACATGGGAAACGCCACCCGCTGCAAGCCCGATGCCACCTACTATCTAGAGCAGCTTCAGGTAATGGGACTCGAGCCTCATGAGGTCCTCATGGTGGGCAACGACCCCAAGCGCGACTTCCCGTCCCCCGATTGCGGCATCCAAACCGCCTATGTGGGCCAGGGCAAGCCCAGCCGAGCCACCTGGCGCGGAACCATGGAAGACTTCGCCCGCGACTTCAACGCCGTAGTAGAAGCCTTCTACGAGCACCAAGTAGCCGACGAACTGTCATAGGACCCCTCGCTCCAAACAAAATAACGCCGCAGGTTGAAATGTGACAAAGAGACAGTCCCTTTGTCACCCTACAAAGACAATGCCGATGTTTTGGCAACGACAGCGAAAGCCCGTCAGGGCGAGCAAGGTGCCTTGAAACGAGGCGGCATTGACCTTCTGGTCATGCCGCCGAAGTTGAAAGGCAGATTGCCGCCCCGGCGGGCTTACAGCGTCGGCCGGTCCGCCGTTCGGCAGAACGGCGGAACCAATGAACTAACAAACTCGAGTTTTGCCGATCATGATGTTGAGGATCTCGACGTCGGTGTCCTTCATGCCCACACGGCCCACGTAGCCCATGCTGGCGATTGTCTGCTCGACGGTATCCTGGATGAGGCCCTCGCCGGCGCGGAAGCCGCGACCCTGCATGGCCATATCGTGACCCAAAATCGCCGCATCAACGGCAGCGGAAATCTTGGCGGCGCAGCTTGCCTTGGCGCCATCGCACACGATGCCGCCAACGTTGCCGAGCGTGTTCGAGACCGTCGCGCCAATCTGCTCGCGTGTGCCACCACACAGCCAGGTAATCGCGGCACCGGCACCGCATGCGGCGCAAATAGCACCGCAAAACGCCGAGAGCGCACCAATATAACTTTTGATATGCACGGCGATAAGATCGGACAGAATTACGGCGCGCACCAGGCGATCGTGGTCGCAGCGCAGGTACTCGGCATACTCCATGACGGGCAATGCGCAGGTAATGCCCTGATTGCCAGAGCCGCACACAATGGCGACCGGCAGCGCGCAACCGTTCATGCGGGCGTCGGACCCGGCGGCCGCACGGGCGCGGGCACGGCAGGCGACGTCATCGGCACGAGCACCCAGCAACGTACGGCCCACCTCGGCGCCCCAAGCGTGCGCGAGGCCCTCGGCACTGATCGCACCGTTCAGCTCAATCTGGCGCTCAACGGCCGCGCGGGCGCTCTCGATGTCGCCGCCCTCGATAAAGTCGATGATGGACTCGATCGACATGGGCGTGTCGGCGTTATCCGCCGCTCGCTCGGCCACGACGCGCTCGGCGCAGGCGGCGCACTCCCCCGCCGACTTGCCGCACACCGGAATACCGTCGAGCGTATGGCACGTGACATTGGTGTGGTGGTCGGTAATCTCGACGACCGCGGTATGGCCCCCGGCTGTGGCAGTCACCTTGATGTAGAGGTTGGGTACACCCTCGACAAGCGACACATCGCAGTAATCAGCATCGGCGAGGAGCTCGGCCACGCGAGCACGATCTTCGTCGTTAACGCACTCGAGCACCTCGAGCGCGCTCTTGGCGTCACCGCCCACGGCACCCAGTACGGCCGCTGCTTCAATACCGTGCATGCCGCCCGAGTTGGGCACGGTCACGCTCTTAACGTTCTTGATGATGTTGCCCGAGCAGGCAACGTCCATATGATCGGGTTCGCAACCGAGTGTCTGGCTCGCCAGCGCCGCTGCATAGGCAACGGCAATAGGCTCGGTGCAGCCGAGCGCACAGACAAGCTCGCGGTTCAAGACATCGCAAAAAGCGGCATCGCGAATGGAATCGGTAGGCATAGGTATCTCCTGCTTACATAACGGACTGGACTCTCGATAATAGTTAGCTCTTTTATTTGATAACAATGCATCAAAAACCGCAACCATGGTTCCGACGGACGGCGTTCAAGCGCAATCCGACGGCATTCATTCATGAAAAGCCGGTCTTGTTGCATGCTAAAGCGTTTGACCAAAAAACGCCCGAGTGTTTACGCAAAAGTCGCGCTATCATGCAGTCGAACGCGGTAAAACCTTTAGCAATTCCGCCGCACGGACCAGAGAGGAACCACTCATGAAGATTGGTATCGGTAACGACCACGCCGCCGTAGAGCTCAAGAACATCATTTCCGAGCACCTGAAGGAGCGCGGCTACGAAGTCGTGAACTATGGCACCGACACCTCCGAGAGCTTCGATTACCCCATCGCCGGCTACAAGGTGGGCAAGGCAGTTGCCAACGGTGACGTCGATCTGGGTATCCTGATCTGCGGTACCGGCGTCGGCATCAGCCTGGCCGCCAACAAGGTCGAGGGCGTTCGTGCCGTCGTGTGCTCCGAGCCCTTCAGCGCCAAGCTCTCGCGCATGCACAACAACACCAATGTGCTCGCCTTTGGTGCCCGCGTCGTTGGCTCCGAGCTCGCCAAGATGATCGTCGACGAGTGGCTCGACGCCGAGTTTGAGGGCGGCCGTCACGAGCGCCGCGTCAATCTCCTCAACGAGATCGACCAGACGCGCGGCCTTAAGATCGTCGACGAAGCCTAAAGCCTTACAACGTCATACACCGATGACAGCCCCCGCCCGGAAGAAACATCCGGACGGGGGCTCTTTAGTAGATTTGTGGGCGTTTACCAAAAACCTGCTGGGATAAAAAGAGCGCCGCGGATGAAGTTCCGCGGCGCCCAAGCCACACGCTAACAGCTTTAAGGAGTCAAAGCTGGTTTAGCCAAAAAAGCGCTTGATCTCGATCTCGGCGTTCTCCAGGCAGTCGGAGCCGTGGATCACGTTGGCGTTGACATCGACGGCAAAGTCGCCGCGAATGGTGCCGGGGGCAGCATCAAGCGGGTTGGTGGCGCCCATAAGGGTGCGCATCTTGGAGACAGCGGAGAGACCGGAAACGACCATCTTGACGACCGGACCGCTCGTCATAAAATCGCACAGACCGCCAAAGAAGGGCTTGTCGGCCAGATGGGCGTAGTGCTCCTCGACGGTGGCGCGCTCAAGCGTGGTCATCTCCATGCGCTCGATAACAAGGCCGCTGCGCTCAATGCGAGCAACGATCTCGCCGATCTTGCGATCGCGCACGGCGTCGGGCTTAATCATGATGAAGGTCTTCTCGATAGCCATAAGGTAGCCTTTCAAGTAGGTTCGCGCGTGCCCAAGTCCCATTCCGGCACCCGCCTGGACTGCATCGTAACAGAGTTCTAGCTGCAGTTAAACAAAAAGCCGTTTATTGAAGCGTTATTATTTATTGAAGCGCTCCATATGTGTCACTTCTGTTCCGAAGCCCGACTAGAGTACCATCCGCCCCACTTCCAACTGCACCGAACAGAACGGACGGTCGATTGCCGCCCGTGAACGCACCCCCTTCACAACCTGCGCAAATGTCCTACAAAAGTTCTCAACAAGCTCCTTCCTTCTCTATAACAAAACGGGCGCCCACCGTAGCGGGCACCCGTAAAGGCAAGATATGATGAACGCACCAGACAGACGCATCCAATAAGCTAATTAGCTCCATGGCCCATCTCGACGACCTTGGTCAACGAGCCAAACACACCCTCGTCGGCAACGAGTTGTGCCTCGGCACGCTGCAGCTGCACGGCAACGGCGGCAGGAGCGGTGCCGCCCTCGGTCGTGCGCGCGGCAACTATCGACGGGATGTCGAGCGCCTCGGTAATATCGCGCTCAAAGAGCGGGCTTGCCTCCTGGAACACCTCAAACGGCAGATCCTCAAGATTGCAGCCGCGCTTCTCACACATCAGGACCAGATGGCCCACCACGGCATGTGCCTCGCGGAACGGCAGGCCACGCTTGGCCAGGTAATCGGCAACGTCGGTGGCGGCAAGGTGACCCACGCCGCACTCGCGCGCCATGGCACCCTCGTTGACGGTCCAGGTCGAAATCATGCCGGCCATAACCGACAGGCACTGCATGAGCGTATGGGCGGTATCGAGCGCGCCCTCCTTGTCCTCCTGCAAGTCCTTGTTATATGCGAGCGGCAGGCCCTTCATGGTCACGAGCAGCTGCACCAGGTTGCCATACACACGGCCGCTCTTGCCGCGGATAAGCTCAGCAAAGTCGGGGTTCTTCTTCTGCGGCATGATGGACGATCCGGTGGAATACGAGTCGGAAAGCGTGATGAAACCGAACTCGGAGCTCGACCACAGCACGATCTCCTCGGAAAGACGCGACAGGTGCATGGCCATGACGGAGCCGGCATAATGCAAATCGAGCAGAAAATCGCGGTCGGAAACCGCATCGAGCGAGTTGGGAATCACGCCCGCAAAGCCAAGTTCGGCAGCCGTCATCTGACGATCGAGCGGATAGCTTGTACCGGCAAGCGCGGCAGAACCCAGCGGGCAGTTGTCGGCGGCATCAAAGGCGGCCTTCAGGCGCGTAAAGTCGCGCGCGAACATCCAGGAATACGCCAGCAGATGATGTGACAACAGCACGGGCTGAGCATGCTGCATGTGCGTGTAACCCGGCAGAATCACCTTGTCGTACTTCTTGGCCGCATCCACCAGCACATGGCGCAACTCAAGATTGGCCTCCATGAGCTCCTTGGCCAACGCCTTGACGCCCAGGCGCGTATCGGTCGCCACCTGGTCGTTGCGCGAACGTCCGGTATGCAAGCGCTTGCCGGCCTCGCCGATGCGACGCGTCAGCTCGCTCTCGATGGACATATGGATGTCCTCGTCGTTGATATCGAAGGTGAAGTTACCGGCGTCGATATCCTGTTCGATTCCGGTCAGGCCCTCGGCAATCGCCTGCTCATCCTCGGCACTGATGATGCCCTGGGCCGCCAGCATCTTGGCATGCGCCTTAGAACCGGCGATATCCTGCTTATAGAGATGTTTGTCGACCGGCAGCGACGCGCCAAACTCCTGCGTGACCTCGGCCACTCCCGCCTCAAAACGACCGCCCCAAAGAGCCATGGAACTGTCCCCTTTCTCCAAATACCAAAACAAGCGCCCAAAGCAATGCGCCATGTCGCTAAAGCGATTTTTCAACCGCCAGTTTTACACAATCCCCACCGTGCGCGGGACCATGTTGCTAATTTGCAAAGAAGTGACGCACCAGGCACTTGGCGCCCAACGTCTCCCTCCGGATGTTGCCTTGCGAACCATCGATCCAGGCCTTCAGGCTCACAGGAACGTCCTCGACCTTTGCAGCATCGAACTCGGGCGCGAGGGCAAGTAAGGCATGCGCGATAGCGTTGAACATAATAGATACTCCTCATATATAGGCACAGAGCCGCCAAATTGATAGAAGGAGCCCCGCCGGACAACCCCGGCGGGGCTCGGACTCAGCCGCAGGCGCGGCGTCATATATGCGGGCGGAACGTAGGGGCCACCGATGTTAAGAAGTGTCAGCAAGCATAACGAAAGGTAGGGACCCCGTGCGCCCGTTTTGTATCACGCGGATGGGCCGCGCGGATACCAAGGAAAGGGCCCTTAAGCCTGGGCGGCAGCGGAGCTGGGACCCTGGACCTTTGCCCACGTCTTGAGCGACAGCGTATCGATCTCGATAAAGCCGGCGCTGGCCTTCTCGTCAAACGTGGTGTCGCGGTCGTAGGTAGCCAGACCGTAGTCGTAGAGGCTGAAGGGGCTCTTGCGGCCGACGACATGACAGTTGCCCTTAAAGAACTTCAGACGGACGGTACCGGTCACGAACTTCTGGGTGTCGGCCATAAAGGCGTCGAGCGCGTTTTTGAGCGGGCTGTACCACTGGCCGTTGTACACGGCAGTGGCCCAATCCTGCTCGAGCTTAATCTTGGTCTTGAGCAGGTCGCCCTCGACGCAGATATCCTCGAGTGCCTTGTGGGCGGTGATGAGCGTCAGGGCGCCGGGAACCTCATAGCACTCGCGGCTCTTGAGGCCCACCAGACGATCCTCGACCAGGTCCAGGCGACCAAAGCCGTTGTCGCCGGAAATCTTGTTGAGGGCGATGACGATCTCGGAGAGCTTCATCTTCTTGCCGTCGACGGCGACGGGCTTGCCCGCCTCAAACTCAATCTCGGTATACGTCGGGGTGTCGGGTGTGTCCTCAGGATTCTTGGTCATAACCCAGGCGTCGTCGAGCGGCTCGTTCCAGGGATCCTCCAGGTGGCCGCACTCAATGGCACGACCCCACAGGTTGTCGTCAATGGAATAGGGGTTATCGTTGGCACCCTCGGGAACCGGCACGTTGTGGGCGTGGGCATAGGCGACCTCGTCGGGACGGCACTTCAGATCCCACTCGCGAACCGGGGCGATGACCTTAAGCTCGGGATCGAGGGCCTTGACGGCAGCCTCAAAACGAACCTGGTCGTTACCCTTGCCGGTGCAGCCGTGGGCGACGTAGGTCGCGCCAAACTCGTGGGCGACCTCGACAAGCTTCTTGGCAAGCAGCGGGCGAGACAGGGCGGAGAGCAGCGGGTACTTGTTCTCGTACATGGAGTTTGCGGCGATGGCCTTAATCAGGAACTCATCGGAGAACTCGTCGCGCAGGTCGAGCACCTGGCAATCGAGAACGCCCAGGTCGAGGGCCTTCTGCTTCTTGGCGTCCAGGCCGGTCTCCTCCTGGCCCACATTGCCGCAAACGCAAACGACATCGAGATTCTTCTCGTCCTGGAGCCACTTGACACATACAGATGTATCAAGACCACCGGAATATGCGAGAACGACTTTTTCCTTGCTCATGGCTGTTTCCTTTCGCCCTTGGTAGCTAGTTAGAACATCGGTCAGTTGCAAGTCATTTCAAGGTCATATACCGTGCAATATCAGGTTAAATAGCAAAAATCAGCACATACATGCCCTAGAAACATGCAGCAATGTCGTGCTAAAACCCAACGACCTCAAAATGACTCTGTTGAGGCAATTCGCCCCATGCGGACAGAGACGATTGTTATCGTCGTCGGGAAATTGCGCGCTGGCGTCGGATGGCATTGTCTGCAGTAGTGATGATCTTTACGAACTGCATCTGCCTCTCCTTTCACCTATCGCCGGGCGCAATTCAAATATCGTAAACGGTACCTTTTCCTCGGTAAGCGGCTCTTTTGCCGTCTCCGTTTTCGATGGTCGCTATATTACGCTAAAGTGCCCGCAGCACAAGCGACAAATTCAAATTTTTGAAAAGTTTTTTCATTACTTTGTGAAGCGTGGTGCAAATACGCTCCGTTCCTGCGAAAATACGCCTGACTACGAGTTGATGGTTATAACATCTGAAACAATTTCGAAACGAAAGGCTCGCTTTTATGCAAACTTACGAATCGGACGCCAATATCGGAAACATTAAGCTCATCGCCGTCGACATGGACAAAACGCTGCTGACCGACGAGCGCGTGTTGCCGCAGGGTCTTGATGAGCGCTTGGACAAGCTCGCCGACGCCGGCATCGTATTCTGCCCCGCTAGCGGACGTCCAGCCCCCAAGCTCGAGGAGATGTTCAAGGACATCAAGAACCGCCTCGCCTTTTGTCCCGACAACGGAGCGTGCGTAATCTATCGCGGCAGTTATATCTATAAGAGCAATATCGACGTGGAGCTGTACCAGCAGGTCTTGAGCCGTGCCTCGGAGGACCCGCGCGCCGTTCCCGTCCTGTGCTGCTTCGACGAGTTCTACGTGCTTGCCCGTGACCATCAGTACCACGACGAGATCAGCGTCTACTACAACACAATCAACTACGTCGACAGCTTTGAGGGCATTGATTTCGAGTCCAACAAGATTTCGGTCTTCTTCCCCGGCTACGACGCCGAGCCCGCTTTCCGCGAAACCTATAGCCCCGAGTTCTCGGACAAGCTCTACGTCACCAACGCCGGGCGCGAGTGGATCGACTTTATGAACCTGGGTGTCGACAAGGGCGCCGGAGTCGCGCATCTTTGCGAGCACCTGGGCATCGATATCGCCGATGCCGCTGCCGTGGGTGATACGTACAATGACATCCCCATGCTGGAGCGCGTCGGACACAGCTTTATCGTGGACAATGCCGAGGAGCACATGAACGCGCATGCCAAGTGGCGTATTCCGAGCAACAACGACGGGGGCGTACTGACGCTCATCGACGCCATCTTGGCGGCACGTTAACGTTGCTCGTCGAACCTGACCGGGCGAGGCGGGTAAGTTTTTCGTTCGGTCAGGTCCTGGGCTCGCTCGGAAAGCACATTTAGTGCTTTCCGGCTCGTGCGGAATCTACGAAAAACTTACCCGCCTCGCCCGGCCAGGTCCTTGGGCTACTTGCTTGCCGCCTGGATGGCGACTTGGCGCCTAGATACTTGGCTGATTTTTTGGAATGAAGGGGGCTCCTTGTTGGCAAGGAGCCCCCTTCTGCTTTTGGTTACTTTGGGGTTGTGGGCACTTCCCTATTTGGCGTCGGCCCAGGTTACTCCGGTTGAGGCTTCGGCGATGAGGGGTACGCGTAGGTCTACGACGTGCTCCATGACGTCGCGGACCATGGTGGTTAGGCGCTCGACTTCGTTGACGGGGCACTCAAAGTCCAGTTCGTCGTGTACCTGCAAGATCATGTGGGCGGCAAAACCCTCTTCTTCCAGGCGGCGGCTTACGCGGGCCATGGCGATCTTGATGATGTCGGCCGCGGTGCCCTGCATGGGGTGGTTCATGGCCGTGCGCTCGCCAAAGCCGCGGAGTTGCGGATTTTTGGCCTTGAGCTCGGGAATATGGCGTCTGCGGCCATACATGGTCTCGGCGTAGCCCGTCTGCTTGGCACGTGCCACCACGTTGTCGAGGAACGTACGCACACCCGGGTAGGCTTCGTAGTAGCGATCGATCATGTCGCGCGCCTCGGCCATCGAGATGTGCAGCGACTGCGACAGGCCATAGGCCTGCTGGCCGTACACAATGCCAAAGTTCACGGCCTTGGCGCGGCTGCGCAGGTCGGGCGTCACCTCGGACACCGGCACGCCAAATACGCGCGCGGCCGTCTCGGCATGGAAGTCCTCACCCTCGTTAAAGGCACGTACCAGATGTTCATCACCCGAAAGATGCGCGAGCAGGCGCAGCTCGATCTGCGAGTAGTCCACCGCCAAAAAGACGCTGCCCTCGCCCGCCGAGAACGCCGTCTTGACGGTACGCCCCAGCTCCGAGCGCGTCGGAATGTTTTGCAGATTGGGGTCGCTCGAGGACAGACGCCCCGTCGCGGTGATGGTCTGGTTGTACGTGGTGTGCACGCGACCGTCACCACGGCGCAGCGGGCCCAGTGTGTCCAGATAGGTCGACTTAATCTTGGACTTCTCGCGCCAGTCCAAAATCAGGCGCACGATCTCGTGGTCGCGGGCAAGGTCGCTCAACACCTTGGCGTTGGTCGAATAGTAGCCGCGCTTGGTCTTTTTGAGGCCCTTGGTCGGAAGCCCCATAACATCAAACAGCACGTGCGAGAGCTGCATGGGGCTGCCGATGTTAAAGGTCTCGTCGCCGGCCAGGTCGCGAATGCTGCGCTCAACCTCGGAAATCTGGGTCGCCAGGCCCTCGGACAGACTGTGCAGGCGGTCGGGGTCCACGAGCATGCCCGCGCGCTCCATCTTGGCAAGCACCGGCACGAGCGGCATCTCGATGCCATCGAACACGTTGGCGGCATTCTCACGGGCCATGAACTCGCGCAACGGCGCCACGAGCGCCAGCGTCAGGGCCGCAGTACGGGCGGCAGGCGCCGGAGCGTCCTCGCCGGCACCCTCTGCGCCGCGCGCCGCAGGCAGCGCCATCTGCAGATACGTATCGGAAAGATATGCCTCATCGAACTCGGAGCGGTCGGAATCCAACAGGTAGGCGGCAACCACGGTGTCGAAGATGCGCGTGGAATCGACTGCCAGCGGATCCATGAGCTCGGGCTCAGAAGAGTCGACGGGCGAAAGCTCATGCAACAGCGTCTTCATATCCGGGCTCGCCACGTGGCCCTCCATAAACAGACGCGCGAGCACGCCGGCAATCACGCCGTGGGCGAAGTTGAAGCCCTCAACCTCAGCCGACGCACCGCCGTCGCCCTCCTCGAGCGAGAACAGGCCCTTGGACGTCGCCAACCACAGCGTGCGCGTCAGTCCAAAGAGCGCGCCCTCTTCCTTGTCGTCGTCCACCACGGCGGCGACCCACTCGCCGGCATCAATCGCGCGGGAGACCTCATCTGCAACGGCACCAAGCGCATCAGTATCGCCGGCGGCTGCGCGCAAAACGGCGGGCATCTCAAACGTGCTGACAGTGGCAGCAGCGCCACCCTCGCCGCCGATCAGCGCCAAGAAACGGTTCTGCATGGCGGTGATGCCGAGCGTGCCCAGTGCCGCGGAAACCTCATCGGCGGAAAACGCCGGGAAGGACGTCGCCTCAAAATCGAGCTCAACGGGTGCATCGGTGCGGATGGTTGCGACCTTGCGGCTCAGCAGCGCATCATCGATGTGCGCGCGCAGGTTTTCTCCCATCTTGCCCTTGACCTCGTCGGCGTGTGCGATGACCTCGTCCAGGCTACCGTACTGCGCAATGAGCGCGCTCGCCTTTTTGGGGCCGATGCCCGGCACGCCGGGGATGTTGTCGGACGTGTCGCCCTTCAGACCATAAAAATCGGGCACGAGCGCCGGCGTGATGCCGTGATACAGATCGTCCACGCTCTCGGGCGTCATGATCGCCACGTCGGACAGGCCCTTGCGGGTCGAGACCACGTTGACGTGCTCGGTCACGAGCTGATACATATCGCGATCACCGGTCACCAGCAGCATGTCACAGCCGGCCTGCTCGCCCAGGCGCGCCATAGTGCCCAGGATGTCATCGCCTTCCCAGCCCTCGGACTGCAAAATCGGCACGTTGAGCGCGGCGAGCAGATCCTTAATCATGGGAAACTGTGCGTGCAGGTCGGGGTCCATGGGCGGGCGCTGAGCCTTGTACTGCGGCAGCATCTCCATGCGCACGCGCGGCTTGCCCTTGTCAAACGCCACGACAACGCCGTCGGGATTAAAGGCGTCAATCATCTTGAGGAACATATTCAAAAAGCCAAAGATCGCGTTGGTGGGACGACCGTCCGGCGCGTTCATGGTGGGCGGCACGGCGTGGAAGGCGCGGTGCATGAGCGAGTTGCCGTCGATGACGGCAAAGGTACGGCGCTTGTCAGACATATTGAATACCTCGCTTTGGGCTGGGCACGGCTTGCTCACACCAGTTTACACGCTCCCCGCCCCACAGCCACAGCACATCAAGCTTCCCCGCCGCCGCGGGCCCGCGCGTGATACGATGGCTCACGGTACATCAACCAGCACGATCGATCCGAAAGGAGCCTGCGTCATGGAGCGTCCCTGCGCATGGAAAAAGTACACGCCACAGCAAATCGAGGAGCTCGAGGAGCTTTGCCGCGGCTATAAGCAGTTTTTGAGCGAGAACAAGACCGAGCGCTTGTGCGTCAAGACCGGCATCAAGATGGCCGAGGAGGCGGGCTACGTCGACCTGGAGACCGTGATCGCCGAGGGCCGCGCGCTCAAGGCCGGCGACAAGGTGTTCGCCGCCAACCACGGCAAGGACCTGATGCTCGTCAACCTGGGAACCGCCCCGCTCGAGCAGGGCTTTAACATCCTGGGCGCCCATGTGGACTCGCCACGCCTGGACCTCAAGCAGAATCCCGCCTTCGAGGCCGGCGACATGGCCTACCTCGACACGCACTACTACGGCGGCGTCAAGAGCTACCACTGGGTGGCCTCCCCGCTCGCGCTTGTGGGCGTCATCTGCAAAAAGGACGGCACCACCGTCGACATCAACATCGGTGACAAGGCCGACGACCCGGTCTTTACCATCTCCGACCTGCTGATCCACCTCTCGAGCGAGCAGATGGCCAAGCCCGCCAAGGACGCCGTTGACGCCGAGATCCTCGACGTGATCGTGGGCGGCCGCCCCGTCAAGTTCGATGAGGACGACAAGGACGCTCCCAAGGAGCCCGTCAAGCAGATGTTCCTGGACATCCTCAAGGAGCAGTACGACGTCGAGGAGGAGGACTTCCTCTCCGCCGAGATCGAGGTCGTGCCCGCCGGCCCCGCCCGCGACATGGGCCTCGACCGCTCCATGATCTTGGGCTATGGCCACGACGACCGCGTCTGTGCCTACCCCTCCATGCTCGCCCAGATCGACGTCGCCGACGTGGAGCGCACGAGCATCACACTCATCGTCGACAAGGAGGAGATCGGTTCCGTGGGTGCCACCGGCATGACGAGCCGCTTCTTCGAGAACACCGTCGCCGAGATCATGACGCTCGCCGGCGAGGATAGCCCGCTGGCCCTGCGCCGTGCACTCGCCCACAGCCGCATGCTCTCCTCCGACGTGTCCGCCGGCTTCGACCCGGGCTATGCCGGCAAGTTCGAGACCAAGAACGCAGCTTTCATGGGTCGTGGCCTGTGCTTTAACAAGTACACGGGCAGCCGCGGCAAGGGCGGCTCTAACGACGCCGACGCCGAGTATGTGGCCCTCATCCGCGACATCATGGACGAGGCGGGCGTTGACTTCCAGACCTGCGAGCTCGGCCGCGTCAACGCGGGCGGCGGCGGCACCATCGCCTACATCATGGCCAAGTACGGCATGAACGTCATCGACTCCGGCGTTGCCGTCCTGTCCATGCACGCCCTGTGGGAGGTCGCCAACAAGGCCGACATCTACGAGGCCTATCGCGGCTACAAGGCCTTCATCGAGCGCGCGTAACCAACCCTTCATCAGTTGCGGTGAAATACGGACTAAACTGGCCCCTAAACGGCCAAAACAGACCATATTCCACCGCAACTTCCTTTTTGGCAGAGGAGAGTCCATGCTGCAGGTCATCATTTCGCCCGCCAAGCAGATGCGCGCGGCCCAAGATGCTTTTGAAATCCTGGGTATACCGCCTTTTGCGCGCGAGACGGCTCGCCTCCACCGCGCACTGCTAGATATCGAACGAAATGAAGGCAGCGGCGGCCTGCAGGCGCTATGGAACGTGAGTGACAAACTGCTGGGGCCTTGCCTCAACACCCTGCATGAGTTTGGGCCCATCCTGAAAAACGGCGATCTCGACAATCCCGCACTCGCCTGTCACCTCTCCCCTGCCGTCATGTCCTACCACGGCATTCAATACCAGAGCATGGCACCCGAGGTGATGGATTCCGCGCAGCTCGCATGGCTGCAAAGCCACCTGTGGATCCTCTCTGGCCTCTACGGGTGCGTTCGCCCCTTTCATGCCGTCGAACCATATCGGCTGGAAATGGGCGCGAAGCTCGCCGTTGACGATGCCCCAGACCTCTACGCGTTTTGGAGCGACAAGCTCGCGCGGGCTATCGCCCCGGCAGGCTCAAACACCACGATCGTCAACCTCGCCAGCGTAGAGTACGCCAAAGCCGTTCTGCCCCATCTCGCGGGCGACGCCACGGTCGTCACGTGCCTCTTTGGCGAAGGCATCCGCAATGGCAAGCCCATCCAGCGCTCGACCGCAAGCAAAAAGGCACGTGGTTCCATGGTGCGCTGGATGGCAGAAAACAAGCTCGAGGATGTAAGCGGGCTCACCGCGTTCGACGTTGGTTATCGTCACTTTCCCGAGCTTTCAAATAAAAACACTTTGGTCTTCCTGAACGAACAGACCTTGTAGGACCACCGCTACTTTTGAATGTGCTGCCTAGGCACGGCGTCTATTCCGCCAAGCCGTCGGCTTTGGCAACTTCGTTTGTCGAGCCGTCCTGATAGGTAATCTTGACATGCTCCACCTCAGACACCGCAACACCCGTCGGGGGCTCCAGGCGCCATTCCGTCAGGGCGATATCCATGGTCGTGGGCACATCTCCTTGATCTTTGAGCTTCACCGTGAGCGTTTTGAGCGCCGCGTCAAACGTCACGCGTTCGATTTCTTCACCTGGAATGGACCCACCACTCAGCTGCAACTGCACAAACTCATCGCGCGGGTACCAATAATCGCCCGGCGCGGCAACGGTACTGCCGCCCGTAACCTTCACCGTCATGATCGGCAGGGCATCATCAGCCTCAAACTCCCAGGCAGCGCCGCCGCGACCGCCAAACGTCCAGATACAAAAGGCAATCACCAGCACGGCAAGCACCGCAAAGCCAATCGCGACAAGGCCATGGTGCGCACGGCTTTCCTCGGCCGATACATCCCATTGTGTCTCTCGATATAGATGCTTGTCTTCCATGTTCGCCTCCCCACAGGCACGCTCGTTGGCCCAATCGTACCCATTCAGGCTATACTTGAGCCCATGACATAACGGGGAGCTTGCAGGACAAGACGGCAGGCTGAGATTGGGCGCGCCCGCCCTGACCCGCAAACCTGATATGGGTAATGCCAACGAAGGGAGCCGTGCCAATGAGCACACAGACCGAGCCCAAGCTCGTCACGCAAATCGACTTCGCCCGCGCCGGGCAGATCACACCGCAGATGAAGGAGGTTGCCGAGCGCGAGCATCGCGACCCCGAGTACATCCGCGAGCGCGTGGCCGACGGCCGCATCGCCATTCCCGCCAACATCGTGCATATCAAAAAGGGCATGCGCGCCTTTGGTGTCGGCGAGGGCCTGTCCACCAAGGTCAACGTCAACCTGGGCATCTCGGGAGACAAGGCCGATGCCGCCGAGGAGTGGAAGAAGGTCAAGATCGCCGAGGACTTTGGCGCCGACGCCATCATGGACCTCTCCAACTCGGGCAAGACGCGCCAGTTCCGCCAGCAGCTCATCGACGAGACGCCGCTCATGGTGGGCACCGTCCCCATGTACGACGCCATCGGCTACATGGAAAAGCCACTGGTCAAGCTGACCAAGGACGACCTGTTCGAGGTCGTGCGCGCGCATGCCGAGGACGGCGTGGACTTTATGACCATCCACTGCGGCATCAACAAGTCGGTCACCAAGACCTTTAAGGAGACCGGCCGCCTGATGAACATCGTCAGCCGCGGCGGTTCGCTGCTGTTTGGCTGGATGGAGGTCACCGGCAACGAAAACCCCTTCTACGAGTACTTTGACGAGCTGCTCGAGATTTGCCACGAGTACGACGTGACGATTTCGCTCGGCGACTCCTGCCGCCCGGGCTGCCTCTACGACTCCAACGACGCCACCGAGACCGCCGAGATGATCGAGCTGGGCAAGCTGTGCAAGCGCGCCTGGGCCGCCGGCGTCCAGGTCATGGTCGAGGGACCGGGCCATATGGCGCTCGACGAGATCGCCGCCAACATGAAACTGCAGAAGCGCCTGTGCCACAACGCCCCGTTCTATGTGCTCGGGCCGCTGGTGACCGATATCGGTGTGGGATACGACCACATCACCGCCGCCATCGGTGGCGCCATCTCCGCCAGCTCCGGCGCCGACTTCCTGTGCTACGTGACGCCGGCCGAGCACTTGTGCCTGCCCAACGCCCAGGACGTGCTCGATGGCCTCATGGCTACCAAGATCGCCGCACACGCCGCCGATATCGCCAAGAAGGTGCCGCACGCCCGCGACATGGACGACAAGATGGGCCAGGCACGCCGCAAGCTCGACTGGGACGCCATGTGGAAGTGCGCGCTCGACCCAGTTACGGGCAAGAAGCGCTACGAGGAGTCTCCCGCCGCCACCGAGGGCACTTGCACCATGTGTGGCAAGATGTGCGCCGTCCGTACCGTTAACAAGGTGTTCGAAGGCACAACGATCGACCTCGGCATGGAGGATTAACGCGTCACCGGAGCCACAATCGGTAACATGGTGTTCGTCAATTGTTGACGTGTGAACATTTGCTTACATTTGCGTAAAGATTGCATCGCCCGCCCGGGTTCGGAATACAGCCGGCCCGGGCATCTTTATAATGCAGACTTAAAGACCCATTTGAATCCGACCGGACAAGGGAGTGAGCATGGATCGCAGTAAGGTACCCGCCGTTCTGTCCATCGCGGGATCCGATTCCAGCGGCGGTGCCGGCATTCAGGCCGACATCAAGACCATCACGGCGCACCGCCTGTATGCCGAGACGGTCATCACCGCCATCACGGCGCAAAACACACTGGGCGTCACCGCCGTGCAGGATATCTCGCCAGATATCGTAGCCGCGCAAATTGACGCCGTCTTTGACGATATCCGCCCGAGCGCCGTCAAGATCGGCATGGTTTCTTCTGTCGAGATTATCGAAGTCATCGCCGACCGCTTGAGCGCCTGGAACGCAACGAACGTGGTCGTCGACCCCGCCATGGTCGCCACCTCGGGCGCGCGCTTGATTGCCGAGGATGCCTCCGAGGCACTCACCCGCCGCCTGTTCCCGTTGGCAACGGTCATCACCCCCAACATTCCCGAGGCTATGGCGCTGCTCGACTACGAGGTCGATTCCGAGCGCACACAACAAAATGCCGCTATGCTCCTCACCCGCCGCTTTGGCTGCGCAGCCTTGGTTAAGGGCGGTCATTTTGTCAACGAGGCCAACGACGTACTGGCCGAGCCTGCGCCCCTCGATGACGAGGGCAACCACCTGGGCGATCCGCTCACCACGTGGTTTCGCCACAAGCGTATCGACACCAATAACACGCACGGCACTGGCTGCACGCTCTCGTCCGCCATCGCCTGCGCGCTGGCCCAGGGCATGGAACTTGCCGACGCCATCAACGCCGGCAAGGCCTACCTAACCGGCGCTCTCGCCGCCGGCTTTGACATGGGCAAAGGCTCCGGTCCCGTCAACCATATGTGGCAGTACTAAATAGCCAGCAACCTGCCAAAAAGAGACAGGCTACCTTGCACCAAAAACCGTCGCAACATTCGATGAAAATCGCGCAAACGCGAAAAAACATCGAATGTTGCGACGGTTTAATTTTAGGTAGCGGTCGAGCAAAGGACCGGGGCGCCTATTCGTCGGCGAGCTGGATGCCGAGCAGGCCCGAGAGTGCCAACGCCTGCTCGGCATTGACCGTCAAGCCACGCAACTCATGGTAATCGCCCGAAACAACGGGCGCTGCAAATGTACAGCGCGACACATCAACGCCGGAAAGCGACGTCTTGAACACATCAACACGCGTCAGGTCACAGCCATCCAGGCGTATCTGACCCAGCTTGGCACCCTGAAACGCAGCCTCTCTCAGACGTGTATCGCATGCTGTCATAGGGCCAATGCGTCCCTCCGAAAGGTTCGCATAGCTCAAATCGCACGATCCAAACGACACGCTCGACAGGCGCGCCTTGAGCAAGTTGAGTCCCGGTGCCGAGCAGTCAACGAAGTCACAGCGGCTGAGCCAGCAGCCTTCCATGTTGCAGCGGATAAAGCGGCAACCGCGAAACACCACGTCGCGAAACGTCGAGCCGCTCCAGTCAACGCTATCGAACTCGCAAGATCGGAACACAACGCCATCGAAGGTCGCGCCGTTCGCCACGTCGTAGGCAAGATCCAAATCCTCAAAAGCGGTATTGGAGACGAGCTCATCGCCCTCGGCAAAGAGGTCGATGAGCTCGTCCATGCCCATATGGCAGCCAATCCGTTCGTTTACCCGGGCAAAACCACCACAAAGGTGCCTGTCCCCTTTGCGGTGGCTTGGGGTCGCGCTACTCACCGAGCATCTCTTGGAGCTTGGATGCCACGGCATGTCCCAAGCTCTCGTGGCTTTCGGGCATCATATGCAGATAGTCGATATCGCCCGGCTCGGCAAACTCGGCGGCATTCAAAAAGTCGCAGCCAAACTGCTCGGCCACGTGCGCATAGTACTCGCCAAAATGTTCAGATGCCTCGACGGAACGCTCGTCAAAATCGGTCATATATACATCGGCGATCTGCGGCTTAATCTTGATAGGAGCCATCAGCAGAATGCGCGGACAAGGTGCAGCGTCGGTCCAGGGAAACGCGCGGACGGCGCGAATCAGCGCCATGGCGCCACGGGCGATATCGGAAGCTGTCACGTTAAAGACCGTCTTACAGTCGTTGGTGCCCAGCATGATCACAATGGCGTCCAGCGGCTTATGGGCCTCGAGCAGCATCGGAAGCGCGCGAATGCCGTTGAGGTTGGTGTCCAGATGGCACATATCGTCGCGCACCGTCGTGCGGCCGTTGAGCCCCTCCTCAATCACATGCCAGCCCTCGCCCAGGTCACGCTGCGCCACGCCGCACCAGCGCACATCCTGCGCATAGCGCACCGCGGTGCCATCGCGCATACCAGCCGGATCATAGCCATAGGTGTTGCTGTCACCAAAGCACAGAACGTTTTTCATCGTAAGCTCCCCACTCAATAAAAAGCCGACAGGAGCAGCCTCTCCCGTCGGCTCGGTATATCGCATCACGAGCACCGTTTACAGGTACTTGCGCCAGTCGTCGTCATCCTCGTCATCCTCGGCAGCGGCCTGAGCCTGCTCGGCGGCACGGGCGGCTGCGGCGCGGGCGGCAACCTGAGCATAGGACTCCTCGTTTCGCTCGGGGAAGTTTGCCAGCACGTGCTCGAATTTGGCGAAGTCCTCGTCCCAGCGCGTAGAGGGCACGGCAAAGAAGACCTGCTTGACCTTGAAGTCGCCCGATGCGAGCTCCTTGCGGAAGAGCTCGGCCACGGCCTCGGCATCAAAGCCGTTGTTGTCGCAGCCCCATGCGCCCAGCACGAGCTTCTCGCGACCCAACTCGTCGCAGATGGCGAGCACAAAGCGAATGCGGTCGCGCAGGGCATCCAGCAGAGCATCGTCGCTCACGCGATACTCCTGGCGGGCGCGCTTAACGTTGGGCGCGGCGGCCACGATCACGTCGGCGTATGCATGCACGTGGTTGCGGTCGAAGCGCACCGCAGGCACCACTAGGGCACGGTTACGATAGAGCTCGCAGTTGATGTTGCGGCGACGGTTCTCGCCGTACCACTTACGCTGCCTATCGAGAACGTTGTACAGATACGAATCGGCGCACAGCGTGGCCTCCTGGCCCAGATAACCCTGAATATATCCACCGCCCGGATTGGTAAACGAGGCAAAGGCGAGCACGGCCATGTCGCAGAACTGCGCATAGCCGCGACCGTTATCGAGGATTGCCTGCGTGGCGGAGGCATCAAGCACAGTGACCTCGGGCAGGACCGGAGCGGGCTCCTCAGCAGGCGCGGACTCAGCTTCGGCGATTTCCTCGGCAGGCTCCTCGACGGGCTCGGGCGCCGCCTCGGTCTCGGGCGCTGCCTCGACCTCGGCAGTCTCCGCGTTCTCGACGTCCTCGGCGACCTGCTCTTCGGGGGCCACAGCACTCTGAACCTTGGCCTTCATCGCCGCGACAAAGCCGGCAGGCATACCGTCAAACTCGCGAACACCGGCAAGCGAACGCTCGATATCCTTGGCGCACGCTTCGGACACAGTTGCCACGTGACGCTCGGCGGCCTTGGCACGGGCCTCGCGCTTGGGATTGGGCTGACCCGCTCGGTTGGACCTGCGGTTACGGTTCCTGTTGTCGACGTCTGCCATACGTGGCCACCTTTCCTGTCGCTGCCGCTATCGGCTTTTCCCATCCATGATACCCCGCCGCGCACAAAAAAGACGGCTCCGAAGGACCGCCTTTCGCATCGTTTTACCGTGTCCGGCAGGAAGCATCGCAATGCCGCGCTTTAATCGCGACGGCCGAGGATGTTCAGAATGCGCAGGAACACGTTGATAATGTCCACGAACAGGTTGGATGCCATGAGCACGGCGTTGGGCAGCGTGGGCGGCACCGTCGTTGCCACATAGGTGTCGTAGCCGATGAAGCCGGCGAACACCACGATCACGATCAGGTCGGTGATGGACTGCGAAACGCCCATGAACATCAGCACGATCTCGACCAGAATCGTGGCAAGCAGGATGCCAAAACCAATGCCATACACACGCTGGAAGAACTTGGGGAAGGTCACGCCCAGCGCACCAAAGACAAAGGTGATGGCGGCCGTGGCGATAAAGGCGGTGTTAATGGTAGGCAGGTCGTAGTTGGCAAGACCAAACGACGCCGTCAGGCCAAAGGTGCTCGCAAAGACCACGTAGCCCACGAGTGACAGGCCCACGGACTGTTTGCTGGCAGCAGCCGACATCATGACCATGCCGACGATGGTCAAAATAAATGAGCCAAAGACCAGCGGCAAAGCGGCGCCGCTCATCATCATGCGCGCAAACGACATGGTGCTCGTAAAGTAAACACCGGCGCCCATGGCGCAAAAGCCCAAAAAGATCAGAGCAGACATGACAAGGTTGTACGCGCGCGGCGACATCTCCTTGGCACGGCTTGCGCCGGTCTCGATGGGGCCATTCTGATAGCCCTGGATATCGTTCATAATTTCGTCCTTTCAAAAAGCACCGCGACGGCGCCGTAGCTGACAAGTTTCCTGCCATTGTACCCGAACGCCACGCGTTCTTACCTGCGGCGCTCGCTCTCGAGTGTTCGGTCGAACGCCCACACCCACCAACGCATCACGTGTGCCTGCGAGCCGTCCGCCCGCTCGCGCGTCTGGTCCTCCAGATACAACTCGGTCGCGTGCCCGCCAAAACGCACCTTATAGGTTGCCGTACGAATGCCGTGAACCGTCAGGCCAAACCCAGTGGTCGAGACAATCTCGTCAATCGTAAAGCAACGACCGTCGACCCAGCAGACGGTGACCGGCACGACCTGTCCGCCCGCGAGGATGCGAGCCACGACGTCCACATACTGCTTGTGCACGCGCCGAGTTTTGCCATCTGTCTGTCGATATTCCATGCCTCCTATTATCGAACGCATGTTTGCATGTTGTAAAGCGAACAGGCTGTGGTTTTGGGGTGTTGGGGCGCGCGCACGTGTCCTCATGGTGTGTTAGCAAAAAGAACACCCACGGTCAACAGGGCTAATATTCATTTTTAGTGCCAAAAAATTCACTGCTCCCATCAGAACTCGGTAAAGAAACCCGCAGGAGGTGATACGATTTATCATGTTTCTGTAACGTGCCTGCAAACTTCGAGAAAGCCCATATATGGACGTAACGTTCTCAACCTTCCTCGGCCAACTTGTGTCGAACCCAGTCCTTGCCGTCACCGTGATCCTCGCGCTCGGCGCCATCTTCGTCAATGGATGGACCGACGCACCCAACGCCATCGCGACCTGCGTCACTACGCGTTGCATGCCCGCCCGCGCCGCTATTCTCATGAGTGCCGCATTCAACTTCCTTGGCGTGCTCATCATGACGCACTTTAACGCGAGCGTCGCCAACACCATCTCCCATATTGTCGACTTTGGCGGAAACAGCACCATGGCGCTCGCCTGTCTGTGCGCGGCGCTGTTCTCCATCGTCGTCTACGGCGCCACAGCGTCGCGTTTTGGCATCCCCACCTCGCAAAGCCACAGCCTTATCGCCGGCCTGACCGGTGCCGCCATCGCCCTCGGCGGTGCGAGCAGCGTCAACGTCCACGAGTGGATGAAGGTCATCTACGGCCTGGCGCTCTCCATCGGTCTGGGCTTTGTCATGGGCTGGGTCCTGTGCAAGCTCGTCTCGATTCTTTTCGCCGCCGCCAACAGGCGACGTGCCAATGTCTTCTTTAAATACGCTCAGATCGCGAGCGCTGCGGCCATGAGCTTTATGCACGGCGCGCAGGATGGACAGAAGTTCATCGGCGTGCTCTTTTTAGGCGTGGCCTTTGCCAGCGGCCAGACGAGCGTCGGCGATGCCGGCATCCCCATCTGGATTATGCTGCTATGCTCGGCCACCATGGGCATCGGCACCAGCGTGGGCGGCGAGCGCATCATCAAGTCCGTTGGCCAGAGCATGGTCAAGCTCGAAAAGTACCAGGGCTTCTCCGCCGACCTGGCGGGCGCCGCGAACCTGCTGCTTGCCACCCTTACCGGCATCCCCGTGTCCTCCACGCACATCAAGACCTGCGCCATCATGGGCGTCGGTGCCGTCAAACGCCTCTCGGCCATCAACTTCGGCGTCGTCAAGGACATGATGTTCACCTGGTTCTTCACCTTCCCCGCCTGCGGACTCATCAGCTTTGTCATGGCCAAGCTGTTCATGATGTTCCTCTAGTCAAACCGAACGTCCATCCGGACCGTAACACCTCGCCCACCCGTCTTCGCCTCGAAAGGACCCACTCATGGCAAAGAAACCCGATTCGTTCTACTTTGACAACTACGTCGCCTGCGCCGACCTCGCCGTCCAGGCCGCCGAGCTGCTTACCAAGATTTTCGAGAACTTCGATCCCGCAAAGATTCACGATATGCTCGACAAGATGCATGCGATCGAGCATGCGGCCGACAAGAAGCACCATGAGCTTGAGGACGCCCTGCTCACCGCCTTTATCACCCCGCTTGAGCGCGAGGATCTGGACCTGATGAGCTGCTCGCTCGACACCGTGCTCGACCGCATCGAGGGCGTCGTGCAGCGCGTCTACTTCACCAACATCCAGAGCATCCATCCCGATGCCATCGTGATCGCCCACAAGGTGACCGACGCCTGCCGCGCCATGAAAGACCTGATGGTCGAGCTGCCTAACTACCGCAAGTCCAAAACGCTGCGCGAGCTCGTCATCCAGATCAACACCATCGAGTCCGAGGCCGACGAGCTCTATATCAACGCCATGCGTAACCTGCACGTTAACGGCAAGGACCCGCTCGAGGTCATCGCTTGGCGTGACGTGTACGCCTTCCTGGAGTACTGCGCCGACTGCTGCGAGAATGTGGCCGATGTCGTGGATTCGATTGTCATGAAGAACAGTTAATTGGGGGTACATGTCCCACCGGTCGCGGGCCCGGCCACTAATAACCTTTTTTCACTCCGGCTGCAAGCAGAGTCGTTCAAAAGGTTATTAGTGGCCGGGCCCGCTCCCTTATGCACCACCATTGGGAACTTTGGCTGATAGATTTAGCGCGACGGGGGTTTGGCTGAAGGGACCTTTGGTATCCGTTCGGACACTTTGGCCCTTGATGAGCGTTTGGCTGATTGCTGCTTTGGGTACTCTTTGGGTTACTTTTGGTTTGTTTGATTTTTAATTTTAGGAGGGCTTGTATGTCTTATTTGGATCTGGCTCGTGGTCGGTATTCTTGTCGTTCTTTTGAGGACCGTCCTGTTGAGCAGTCGGTAGTGGATGCCATTGTTGAGGCGGGGCGGATTGCTCCTTCTGCTTGTAATAATCATCCAGCCCGTGTGATGGTGCTGGATACGCCTGAGCTGTTGGAGAAGGCTGCTGCTTGTCAGCCTCGGTTTGCTCGTGATGGGTCTATCTTTGGAGCTCCGCTTGTCTTCCTTATTTGCAGCGTTACCGATGATGCTTGGGTGCGCCCGTATGACCAGATGAATTCCAGTGAAATCGATACGTCCATCGTGTGCGACCAGATGATGATGGAGGCCACCGAGCAGGGCCTGGGAACGTGCTGGGTATGCCATTTTAAGCCTGAGGTGGCACAGGAGCAGTTCAATCTGCCCAAGGGCGTCTATCCCTATCACATGCTCGTCTGTGGCTATCCCGCCGACCACATCGCCGATCCCGAGCATCGCGAGGCCCGCACTATTCCCCTCTCCAACTTCCTCCTCAAGTAGTTTTTAGACATACCTTAAAAACTACCTTTTACCACGCGCCCTTCGCCGAGTTCTGTCCTATCGCATGCAGAGCTCGGCGTTTTGTTTCCCAACCCGTATACAGCCACAAAAAAGGAGCCCGCAGGTGCGAGCTCCTCTTAAGGACACTAGATTGTAGCTCTGATGCTAGTCCAGGTCGTCGGCGGCAAAGTTGTCGATCGGGGCGAAGGGATCGGCCACGGGGACAACCGGGTCAGCGACGGGCAGCGGCTCGGCGGGAACAGTCACCGCAGGAGAAGCGGCAGAACCGACCGGCGCGGAGGCCATGAGGTCGGCCGGGAAGGAGTTCTGGGCATCGTCCATGAAGTGCTGGATGAGCTTGAGGTACTCGGCCTTGAACTCCTCGCGGGAAGCCTTGAGACGATCGATTTCCTCGAGCTCGGCCTGCTTCTCGGTCAGAGCCTGGCGGATAACCTCGCGTGCCTTAGCGTCAGCCTCGTTGCGGATACGCTCAGCGTTCTCGTTGGCATCGTTGACGATGGTCTCAGCGGTCTGCTGGGCAGCGATCAGGGCAGCGGAAATCTGGCGCTCCTGAGCGGAGAAGTCAGGGGCGGGAGCAGCCACGGGGGCGGCAGGAACGGCTTGGGCGGTGGCATCCTGAGCCTGGGCAAGCTGAGCCTGCGCATCGGCAAGCTGCTGCTCGGTAGCAGTCAGGCGACCCTTAAGGTCGACGATCTTAGCGAGCATAGCGTCAACCTCGGAGGACAGCGTCTCCAAGAAGACGTCGACCTCGGCGGGATCGTAGCCACGCTTGGCCTCAGAGAAAGTCTGAGCCTGGATGTCTGCAGGGGTAATAGCCATAACAAGTCTCCTTTTTCATCGCCTCGGCGCTACACGCCCGACGTAAGTTACTAAGTCAGTTCTATACGAGTATACCTATAAGAAGCTGCAGAACCAGCCTCTGCACCAACTGCAACGCAATAATCGCAACGACCGGCGAAAAATCGATACCGCCCATCGGCGGGATGAAACGACGGAACAGGTTGAGCCACGGACCGCACACGCTATCGAGCACCGCAGCAATATCCTGAAGCAAACCACCCTGCTTCATGGGAATCCACGTCATAAAGCAGTAGACGACAATGAGCGTGGAATAGAAGTTGAACAGCGTGTTGACCAGCTGGACGATAGTGTAGATGTTGATGGGAATCTCCTCGTCTTGTCTTTACTTAAGGTAGCCGTCGGCACGAAGCTTCTTGAGATCGGAATCTTTGACCTCGCAGCCGGCGGGCAGCACCATGAACACGCGGTCGCCCACCTCCTTGACCGTGGCACCCAGACCGCAGGCAAAGCCGTAAGAGAAGTCCAAGACGCGCTTAGCAACTTCGGTGCGTACGCCCACAAAAATCAGTGCGACAGGCTGCTTGGTGCGAACGCGGCGCACCACGGTCTCCACGTCGTCATAGCTCTCGGGGCGCAGGACATAGGCCGGCAGCTGCGGCGTGGCGTTGATGATATTGCTCGCATAGGCCGAGGCATCACTCGGTGCAGGCGCGGGCGCAGCGGCGGCACGGGCGCGGGTGTTCTCGGCGTAGCTCGACGGCGTGTCATAGGCACCAGGACGATAACCGCTCGCAACACTGTCCTGCGAGCGCGAAGGCGGGTTATACGTCGTGGCATGGCGGGAGTCATCGCCGACCAGCTGACCGGAGCGCGTATACACGGCAACCGACTCAGCTTCACCGCGGCGCGTCTGACCAAGCAGGCCGTTGCTCGGCTCGTCTTGGGTGTAGAAGCCCTCGCCCGAAGCACCGCCGTAGCCGTTGCCCTGATAACTATCGTCATAGCCGTCATCGTAGCCGTAGTCGTCGTCCTGGCCATAACCCTGGTCGTAACCCTGCTGGCCGCCCAGGTGCATCTTATTTTTAATCTCGTCAAGGAAGCCCATGGTTGTGTCCTCTCGCGGTTTAGTGCAGGCGCCCCGATAATCAGTGCGCACTTCAGAGCCTTATTTTACTGCAAACTCCGGGCTAAATACTACCCTGCCCAGGCGAACGAGCGTAGAGCCCTCCTCAAGGGCAGGCTCAAAGTCCTCGCTCATGCCGCAGGAAAGCTCAGGCAGGTTCAAATCGGGATGCGCAGCCTCCAGCTCATCCCTCAGCTCACGAAGCCCCGCAAAGGTGCGGCGTGCCACATCCTTATTCCCCCGGGGCGCCATAGTCATAAGCCCCTGTACGCAAATTCCCTCAAGTTCCGCAAGCTCACCCGCGGCGGCGCGAATCTCATCGGGCGAAAAGCCTCCCTTCGACTCCTCACCACTCACATTGACCTCGATGAGCACACGCTGGGGGCCGGCGAGCTCGCCTGCCTCAATCTTGCGGACAGCACGGCTCGAGATCGCCTGTGCCAGATGCAGCGAACCCACCGAGTGAATCAGCTCGGCTGAGCCCAGCACCGCATTGATCTTATTGGTCTGCAGGTTGCCGATCATATCGAAGCGCACCTCGGGCAGCTCCGGATGCTCCGCCAGACCCGTGAGCTTGCGAACCAGCTCCTGCGGGCGGTTCTCGGCAAAATGGCGATACCCCGCCTGGATGGCAGCAACAGTCTCATCGACACCAACGGTCTTGGACACGGCAATGAGGCGCGCGGCGTCGTGGGGGCGGCCCGCGCGATCGAGCGCCGCATAAAAACGTTCCAGAATCTGCTCGCGGCGAGCGCGCATCAAATCCAAATAGTTATCCATTGCCAATCGCCTCCGCTGACAGCCAAACAAGTAGTCCCATGCTAACGCAAGAGCGCGGCCCCGCATGTGCAAGGCCGCGCTCACTTAGGTATTTACAATCTTTCGACGAACGGGGCTACTTACTCCTCGTCGTCCTCGCCATCGTCCTCGTCCTCAAGATGATCGAGCAGGTAGCGAAGACCCTCGCTGACCTCGTTGGCGGGCACCTTGGCAACGTAGCGCGCGTCGACGGCGGGCCTCATGATAACACCCTCGCCCGAAGGCACGCGCATGCTCTCGAGCTCGTCCTCATCAGTGCGGGCGATATCGCCGGCGTTCATACGCTGACCAGTCAACAGGAAGGTCAGACGGCAAGCGGCATCGATGGAAATGGAAGCGATGCGATCGAGGTAGCGCGAAACCATGATGGCGCGGCGCAGGTCGTCATAGTTGCTGTCGTCGTCCATAAAGTCGCCTGTATCCATACGGTTAAAGGTGCGGAAGAACTTCTCGTAGGCGGCGTGCACTGGCTCGTCCTCGACGGCCAGGTTGCAGATGATGGACATGTCATTGGTGACGAGCGCAGAAAGCGAAGAGCCCAGCACCTGGTAAACAGCTTCGGCCTCGGCCTCAACCGTACCGACGAGCTCCTGGGGCAGCGAGATGTCGGCCTTGATCATATGACGCGTGGCACGGCAGATCTGACGGACCTTATCGGTCATGCGCTGCAGGTTAAAGTCGACGTAGATGATCGTCTGAAGCAGGCGGAAGTCGGAGGCGACCGGTGACTGCGTGGCGATCAGGTTGTAGCAGACGGCCTCCAGGTTGGCGCAGCGCGCGTCAATCGAAAGCGTACGTTTCTTGGTCTTGGTGGCGAGCTTGCGGTCGTCGGTCACATAGGCCTTCACGGCATCGTGGAGAGCCAGATCGACGGCCTCATAGATGCTCAGCATCTCGTGACGGGCCTCGACGAGCTGACGGGAAAACAGTTTGCGCATGGTTCACTCCAATCAGTTGGGTGCGGTCATGCAGCCCGCACAGTGAATACGCACCGGACCAGGTCCGATCGGCTTGGGACTAGTCGCACCGATCAGCCAAAGCGGCCGGTGATATAGTCTTCCGTCCGCGAGTCCACCGGGCTGGTGAAGATCGCGTCGGTTTGACCATACTCGATGAGCGTGGCGGGCTCGCCGGCAACTTCCTGCAAGAAGAATGCGGTGTAGTCGCTGATACGAGCTGCCTGCTGCATTGAATGCGTGACGATGATGATCGTCATCTCGGGCGCCAGCTCGGCCATCAGATCCTCGACCTTAGAGACGGACGTGGGGTCGATGGCGGAGCAGGGCTCGTCCATCAGAAGGACATCGGGTTGCACCGCAAGCACGCGCGCGATGCACAGACGCTGCTGCTGACCGCCCGAGAGCGCCAAACCATCCTTGTTGAGCTGATTGGATACCTCTTTCCAGAGGTTGGCGCGCTTGAGCGATTCTTCCACGATGTCATCGAGGTCGCTTTTGCTAGTCACGCCCTGCAGACGAGGGCCAAAGGCGACATTCTCGTAGATGGATTTGGGAAACGGGTTGGGCTGCTGAAAAATCATGCCCACGCGGCGACGGAGGTCGACCGGGTCGACGCCCTCGGCATAGATATCGTTGCCGTCGAGCGTCATGGTGCCCTCGACGCGCGTACCCTCGATCAGGTCATTCATGCGGTTGATGCAGCGCAAAAACGTCGACTTACCGCAGCCCGAAGGGCCAATGAAGGAGGTGATGGCGTTTTTGGCGATGTTGAGGTCGAGCCCCGTCAGCGCATGAAAGTCACCGTACCAAAAGTTGAAATCCTTGGCCGTAATGGCCGCTTGCTCCAGCGTGGGAGCGGACTGATAAACGGACATGGGACTCCTTAACTAGCGACGCTTGCGCGACAGGAAGCGCGCAAACAGGTTGAAGGCCAGAATGATCACCATCAGCAAGAGCGCGGTGCCGTAGGCTGCGTTCATGTTGATGCCGTCGTTGGCAAGCAGGTACAGGTGAACGGTCATGGGGCGGCCGGAATCGAGCGGCGAGATAGGTAGATTGATGGCCTGGCCCATGGTGTAGAGCACCACGGCGGTCTCGCCAATGGCACGGCCGATGGCAAGGACAATGCCCGTGGCAATACGGCCAAAGGCAGAAGGAAGCACGATCTTGGAGACAACCTGCCACTTGGTGGCGCCCAGGCCATACGCGCCCCAACGGATATAGCGCGGAACGGCGCGAATGGCCTCTTCGGTGGTGCGCATGACGATGGGAAGCATCAAGAGCGCGAGCGCCAGAGCGGCCGAGACCATCGAAAGGCCCAGACCCATAGCCTCGACAAACAAGGCGTAGCCAAACAGGCCCATAACGATGGAGGGCACCGAGGCCAAAGCGTCAGCAGCGTAGCGAATGAGCTCGACGATCTTGCCCTGCTTGGCGTACTCGGCCAGATAGACGGCTGCCAGCACAGCGATCGGCGTGCAGATAAGCATGGCGAGCGCCGTCACATAGACGGTCGAGACGATCGTGGGCCAAATACCGCCCTCGGCGTTGACGCCCTGGGGCCAACCGAAGATAAAGTCGAGCGAGATGTGTGGCAGGCCGTTGATGACCACGTAGGCGATGATAGCGACCAGCACCAGCGTGGTGATGTATGCCGCGGCACGGAACACGCCAAGCATGATCTTGTTGGACAGGTCCTTGTTGATGCGGCCCTTCTTGCCGTGGGAAAGGGCACGCTTGATGCGCTCGCGCGACGAGGTCGTATCGACCGTCGTGTCAACGGAATCGGACATAGCCTACCCCCTCTTCTTCTTGGAAACCAGACGGACGACGCCCACCAGCGTGGCGGAAATGATAAACAGGACCACGCCCATGCCGAACAGCGCCGAGCGATGCAGACCCGAGGAATAGCTCATGTCGAGCGCAATCTGGCTCGTGAGCGTCGAGATGGGGCTCGCAATGCTGTCGGGAATAACCGGGGCGTTACCCACGACCATGAGCACGGCCATGGTCTCGCCGATGGCACGGCCCATACCCAGCACGATGGCATCCACGATACCCAGCTTGGCGGCAGGTAACACGACCTTATAGATAGTCTGCCACTTGGTGGCGCCCATGGCATACGATGCCTCGCGAATGCCCATGGGAATGGAATTGAGAGCATCGATGGTAAGCGTCGTGATGGTGGGCACGATCATAATGGCGAGCACGAACCACGCCGTCAGCGCGCCAAAACCAAGACCGCCGGTCAGTTGTGCGATAAACGGGCGGATGATGATCATGCCAAAGAAGCCATAGATGATAGAAGGGATGCCGGCCAACAGGTCAACGGCAGGGCTGATGAGCTTGCGCACGCGCTTGCTGGCGATCTCGACCAGATACACGGCCGTGCCCACGCCTAGGGGCACACCCATGGCGAGCGCACCGACGGTCACCAGACCCGAGCCGGCAAGCAGCGACACGATGCCGTAGTGACCCTCAGAGGGCGCCCACGTAAAGCTAAAGAAGTCCGCCAGACCGATGTCGGTAAAGACGGGCAGCGCCGAGTACGTGGTAAAGACAAAAATCAGGATGACGGTAACAACCGCCAAGAACGCGCAGGCAAAGAAAATCCACTGCAGCGCCTTCTCCTTGATATAGGTGCTGCGCGATACGAGCGCCAGCTCGCGCTTCTTGGGCGCCTGAGCATTCTGCTCAGTCTGGGAGTTTTCCTGTGCTTCCATGCTACTCACTCCCCTTCTCGTCGTTGGTGACGGGAATAAAGCCCGCCTCGCGAATCTGCTTGTCCATCTTTTCGGACGTCACGTAGTCGATGTAATCCTGCGCCTGCTGCGAAGGCGCACCCTTCACAAAGAAGTAAAGGTCGCGCGAGATGGGATAGCCGCCACTCGCGACCGTCTTCTCGGACGCCTCAACATGATTGACCGAGACGGCCTTGACCGAGGTCTTGGCGTTGAGGCTATCGACGAAGCCCAGCGAAATGTAGCCGATAGCCCCGCGCGAACGAGATACCACGTCGCGCACCTGGCCCGTGCCCGAAAGAACGGCGGAGCGGCGATCGAACGGGGTGCCGTCCATCACGATGGTGCGGAAGGCTTCACGCGTGCCAGACGCCTCATCTCGGTTGATAACCTGAATCCTCAGGTCCTCGCCACCGACTTCTTTCCAGTTGGTGATCTTGCCGGCATAGATATCGCGGAGCTGCTCGGTCGAGAGGTTATCGACGGGGTTGTCTTCGTTCACGATGACCGCGATACCGTCGTGGGCAATGACGATGGGAGTCAGGCCCAGATCCCGTTCGTCGGCATTGAGTCCACGGGAGGAGCTGGCGATATCGGCCGTGCCAGCGCTGACGGCTTCGATGCCAGCGGAAGAGCCCAAACCGGAAACGAGCACGTCGATGCCGGTCTCCTCCTTAAAGCCCTCTGCCGCAATCTCGGCGATAGGAAGGCAGGTCGTGGAGCCGGCCACGGTAATGGAAGAGGTAGAAGATCCCGAAGAACAGGCGCACAGCGTAAGCGTAAGCACAGCGGCGCTCAGGACCGATACGATCTTTCTCATAGCATCACGCCGATCGCGGCATGGCGCCCACAGGTGCCGTCCTCGTTACGGTAGGAATAAAAGCGGTCGTTCTGACGCACGGTCGAAAGCTGGGTATTCACGATATTATCCGCGTCGACACCGACATCTACCAGCGCCTCGCAAATGGCAGCGGAAAGATCGAGCATGCGAGAGGCACTCGCATCGATGCAAGAGAACTCGGCGGCAAAGCGATCCATGAGCTCCTGGGAAACCTCGTACTCGTCACCCAGGATATGGGGCCCGATATAGGCGGAAACGTCGCTCGCATCGCAGCCGGCAGCATCGCAAAGCGCCTGGCACGCCTTGGCAGAAATACGTGCAATCGTGCCCTTCCAACCGGAGTGCACCACGGCAAATCCGCCGGGGGCCACCAGCACCACGGGAACGCAGTCGGCAAAGCAGAGCAGCACGGGCACGTCATGGGCCGTACAGACGATGGCGTCGCAGCCCTCGGCAATCTGCTCGCGAACAGCCTCAAGATCGTCGGCGCCGTTCGAAGTCACCGTAACGATATGGTCACCATGTACCTGATTGGGCACGAGCAGATTATGCTCGCACTCAGTGGCGCCCATAGCTTCGAGCGCTCGACGACGATTTTCTTGAACTGCAAAGGGGTCATCGCCTACATGCGAGCCCAGGTTGAGCGAGGAGTACGCATCTTCGGAAACACCACCGGTGCGCTCGGTAAAGGCAAAGCGGACATCGGATGTCGCGCCCTCCACCAACGTAACTCCATCATGGTCGACACGCGAAACCCTGTCCGCACGTGCTGCCATACTAAAGCCTCCTAATAACACAAGTACCGCGGCGTCGCCGCGCAGTCCGCGTTTATACGGCTGTCATACTTCCATAAAAGGATACCCGCAGCGGTAGGGACCAAACGTAAAGGGAACGTAAGGAGATTGGAGGCTTTCGTTTACAAACGAGAAACAAAACGGGGTGCATCCAAATGGACACACCCCGTGCAGGTCGTTGAGAAAAACGAACTAGAAGCTACCGCGCTTCAGGAAGTCGGGAAGCTCGAACTGGTCGTTGCCAAAGTTGGGCAGCTCGGTACCACCGACGTTGCGGGTCGGAGCGGCCTGAGCCGGGCTGGCAGCCGGAGCGGTGCGCTGCGGCTCAGCGGAGGCAGCGGCCTTGCTCTGAGACTGCTGAGCAGCAAAGAGCTCATCCTGACGGTTGACGTTGGAGTCGGAGAAGCCCGTAGCGATGACGGTGATACGCACCTGATCGCCCAGGGACTCGTCGACAACGGTACCGAAGATGATGTTGGCCTCGGGGTCGACGGCGTTGGCGACAACGTCGGCGGCGTCGCTGATCTCCTGGATGCCCAGGTCCTTGGAACCGGCGATGGAGAGCAGCACGCGCGTGGCACCATCGATGGAGCTCTCGAGCAGCGGGCTGGAGATGGCCTGCTGGGCAGCGTCGACGGCACGAGTATCCCCAGAAGAGGTACCGATACCCATCATGGCGGTACCGGCCTGCTTCATGATGGTCTTAACATCGGCGAAGTCCAGGTTGATGATACCGGGGACGGTGATGAGGTCGGTGATGCCCTGGGTGCCCTGGGAAAGGACGCCATCGGCAATCGCGAAGGCCTCGAGCATGGTGGTCTTCTTCTCGGCGATGTCGAGCAGCTTATCGTTAGGGATGACGATCATGGTGTCGACGCAATCGGAGAGGGTCTTGATGCCCTCCTCGGCGCTCTTCTTGCGCTTGCGGCCCTCGAAGGTGAAGGGCTTGGTCACGACGGCGACGGTCAGTGCGCCGACCTCGTTCATCGCGATATCGGCAACGATGGGAGCAGCGCCGGTACCGGTGCCACCGCCCTCACCGCAGGTGATAAACACCATGTCGGCGCCAGCAAGCGCCTCGGCAATGTCGTCGCGGGACTCATCGGCAGCCTTGCGGCCAACCTCGGGGTTGGCGCCGGCGCCCAAGCCGCGGGTAAGGTCGGTGCCGATGTGCACCTTGATATCGGCATCAGAGATCGCGAGTGCCTGAGCATCGGTGTTGATGGCAACAAACTCGACGCCGCGGATGCCCTCTTCGATCATTCGATTGACCGCGTTGGTACCGCCGCCGCCGACGCCGACCACCTTAATGACGGCAAGGTAGTTGTTGATCTCTGTCTCGTGCATGTCGGTCCTCCGAACAAAGGTTATAGCCATAGCATGGGTCGACCCCTGCGCACATTAACCTTCAGGTTGAAAGTAAATGCAAAGGTAAACCGTATTATGTTTGCACATTATGAACGTATCAGTCAAATAATTGACCGTGAAAACCAAACAAACCAGATAAACGGCGTGGTATGGCCCCTCAACAAAGCATCAACCAGCGCTACGAGGTCGGAGCATTCCTAAATGTGTAGTTGCCTGGAGAGCGCACATTGATATACGTTACGCCCTCTACCTGCGAAAGCAACTTGGTGACTACGCGTTCCTTCTTGGCGATATCGTCCGAATCGCCCAGCGACACCTCAATGCCGTTATTGAGGTTTGCCGAGATGGCTTCGACCGAAGGCGTAGAAATATCCTTGACTTGTCCCAAGAACTCGCTCGAAAAACCACGCACATAATCCAGGCCGGCCTTAACGGCCTTGGAGTTCACCGCCTGGCCGGAAACCGGAGCGACATCCGCCGAGACATCAGTCAACAGCACCGCGCCATAATGCTTGGCGAGCGCCAGCGCGGCATCGATTCCGGTCAAGGTATTTGAGCCCTGCCCTGTCGTGATGACGTTGCCCTGGTCGTCCACTTCGACCGACGTCGACAGCGGGGCGATCCAGGTGTCATCGTCTCCGATAGCCCAGGCAAGGTCGTCGGAGCTGATATACGCAATGGCGATAACTTTACGCTCCGTCGGCGTGATGATAAGCGTATGGGGAAACTGGCGCTGGACATCCACGCCCGAAACCCACGGGTTCTGCTTGAGATCCTCGGTAATCTGGTCGGGATCGACGTTAAAAAGCGACGTTCCCTCGGGCAAGTCGATCAGCTGGATAGCATCGTGCTTCGTCACATGCTCGCTGCCTTGAATCTGAATATCAGTGGCAGTAAACAGTCCAGAGTTGATCACCACGATGGCAACGACGACGAGCACGGCCAAGACGGCCAGAACGCCGCCCACGATTTTGCCTTTGCCTGTAACGACAGAAGCGGCGTCTGATGTTTTATTTGCCATCGCTCCAAGTGAAGATAACGGGTTGAAACCTTTTTTACTCGAAGGCTTCTTGGCGGTAGCCGGCACCGATGTCAGCGAGCGCGGTTTCGATGCGCCCAGCGTGCGACCTGGACGCGCCGCTTTAGTTCCCGTCGAGGGCTTGGGAGCTGCCATGGGACGGGCAGGCTTGGCGCCCATAACAGGCTTTGACGTCGTCGAGGGACGCGAGGACTTTTTTGCGGCCGGACGATTACCGAGCTGCGAGCCGACGACCGGACGACTGGTCTGTCGAGCATGCCCGACAGACTTAGAGTGCGCGACGGTATTGCGTTGAGGTTTGGCAGGCGCGCCGGAACGCCCTCCGGCGCGGCGGAAGGTGGGTTTCGATGCTCTAGAAGCCGAGGAATTTAACTTCCGGTCTGAGCTCGATGCCATACGCCTCCCTCACCTTTCCGTGCACATGTCTAATAACCGCGGCAACGTCATCGGCCGAGGCAGTTCCGTTATTAACGATAAAATTAGCGTGAACGGGCGAAACTTCCGCGCCGCCAATCGAAAAACCCTTTAATCCACAATCCTCGATAAGCTTGCCCACACTCGCATCGGGCGGGTTGCGAAAGACAGACCCGCAGGATGCGCGACCCATGGGCTGCGTACGCTTGCGCCTTGTAAGGTACCGCTCCATGCGCTCGCGAATGTCGGCCTTGGGCGCCGGTTTAAGCTTGAGCACGCACTCGAGGATGATCTCATTGCGGGGAAGGCTACATTCGCGGTAGCCCCAAGTGATCTCGGACCCCGCATAATGCTTGATACCGGATGCCGGGTCAAACGTTACGACATCCTCAACCAGCGAGCCAATCCACTCGGTCCGTGTGCCGGCATTCATAGATATCGCACCGCCGACCGAACCAGGAATGCCAACGGCAAACTCAAGGCCCGAGAGGCTACGCGACAGGGCATCGTTGACCAGGCGCGCAAACATCACGCCCGCACCGACCGTCAGCGTACAACCGTCATCGGCAACAACCGTGCGCTGAAACTCACGTCCGAGCGAAATGACGGCACCGCGATAACCGCCATCGGCAACCAGCAGATTGGAGCCCTTGCCGATGATGACCCACGGCACCTGCTCGCGATCGAGCACCGCCACGGCGCGGCGGAGGGCATGATAGCTATGGCACGTCACAAAGAGGTCGGCCTTGCCGCCGATACGATAGCTCGTATGACGCGCAAGGCGCTCGTCCTCGATCACATCCGTGTCGATCATGCCCGAGAGCGCCATGACGGCGTTAAACAGACCCATTAGACTTAAGCGTCTTTCTTGGCAGTCAGATACTCAATGAACTCGGGACCGACGGTCGTAACGTCGCCGGCACCCATGGTGAGCAGCAGGTCGCCCTCGCCCACCATCTGCTCGAGCTCCTGATTGAGCTCAAGACGGCTGGAGCAGTACACGACCTCCTTGCCAGGATGCTTGGCGCGCACGGTATCGGCGAGCATCTTAGAGGTGACACCCGGAATGGGCATCTCGCCAGCCGAGAACACATCAATCAGCAGCAGTTTATCGGCATTGGCAAATGCATCGGCAAAGTCGTCGCACAGGGCCTGCAGGCGCGAATAGCGGTGCGGCTGGAACACGACATCGACGTGCTTGTAGCCCAGCGAGGAAGCGGCAGCAAGCGTCGCCTTGATCTCGGTGGGGTGATGGCCGTAATCATCGACCACGGTGATGCCATCGATATCGCCCACGTGGGTAAAGCGACGGCGGACGCCCTCAAAGCTCGAGAGCGCCTTGGCGGCGGCGTCGATGTCAAGGCCCAGGACATGGGCGACGGTGAGCACCGCCGTGGCGTTGAGCATGTTGTGGCGACCGGGGTTGCTCTTGATCTCCACAGCGTGCTCAGTGCCGTCCTCAAAGCGAACGATAAAGTCACTCTGGATGCCCTTGACATCCGGGTGCACGCAGACGATGTCGTTGCTCTCGGCAAAGCCGTAGGAAAGCACGTGACGGCCCGTCGACTTGGCGAGCTCGACCAGATGCGGGTCCTCACCACAGGCGATGACGGTGCCGTCCTCGCCCACCAGGCTCATGAATTTGGCGAAAGTTGCCTCGATCTCCTCGATACCCGAGTAGTGATCGAGGTGGTCGGCCTCGACGTTGGTCACAATGACTACGTTGGGGTTCAGGAACAGGAAGGAGCTGTCGGACTCGTCGGCCTCGGCGACAAAGTAGTCGCCCGAGCCGTTCTTGCCGTTCGTGTCATAGCCCTCGACGATGCCGCCGATCAAGAAGCTCGGATCCAGACCCATGCGGTCGAGCATGGTGGCGCACATCGAAGACGTGGTGGTCTTGCCATGCGTGCCGGCAACAGCGACGGTAGTGTAGCCGTGGCCCAAAGCAGAGAGCATCTTGGCACGGGGCCACACGGGAATGCCCAGCTCGCGAGCGCGCACGAGCTCAGGGTTGGACTCCGGAATAGCGGTGGAGACAACAACCACGTCGGGCTTGACCTCGTCAATCGTGGCGGCCTCATGGCCCACATGCACCTTCACACCAGCGCGGGTAAGCTGGCGGATATAACGTGACGTCTTAAGGTCGGAGCCGGTAACGGCATAACCGCGCTCGTGCAGAACGAGGGCGATGCCACTCATGCCGGCGCCGCCGATACCGATAAAGTGGGCGCTCTTAAACTCGGGCGCGGAGGTTGCAGTCTGGGAATCAGCCATGTGCTCGTGTACTCCTTGCGTAAACACTGCCTGTAACCCGTTAACTGTACCGCACCTACCGCATCAGCGCGAGGGCGACCGACGATATCCCGTCTAACTAACGCAAACCCTCTACCGCATCCGCCAGAAGAGCGGCGGCCCTATCCTGAGCCAGACCGCGCGCCGCCTGACGCATGGCGTCGCGTGCCGCCGCGTCATCGACCAGGTGCAGCAGCTCATCGGCAAAGGCAGAACCGTCGATATCGGCATCGGCGCAGAGCACGCCAGCCCCGGCGTCGACCAGATAACGGGCATTGGTGGTTTGGTGGTCGGCCGTCGCATGCGGGTACGGCACGAGCACCGAAGGCACGGCGAGCGCAGCGATCTCGGCCACGCTCGATGCGCCCGAACGCGAGAGCACCAAATCGGCAGCAGCCAGCATGTCGCCCATGTTGTCGATGTAAGGCTGGACGCGGTAACGCTTCGCCTCCTCGGGCGTCAGCGCCAAAGCGCGCTCGGTCTCCTCAAAGCCGTCGGCACCCGTCGAATGCAACACATAGAGGTTCTTGCGCGAAAGCAGCTCGTTTTTGAGCGAAGCCACGCGCTCGTTGAGGTGCTGGGCGCCAAGTGAACCGCCAAAGACGAGCAGCAGCGTAGCGTCCTCGGGAACGCCAAGTGCCTTGCGGCCGCGAGCGCGATCGCCCTCGATCACCGAGCGACGTACGGGGTTGCCGGTCATGAGCACGTGGTCAGGGTCACCTTCGCGCTCAAAGACCGAGCGCGCTGCCGGCACCGAGATGCACACGCGAGCGGCGTGGGAGTTCATCATCTTGTTGGCCAGGCCCGGAACAGAGTTCTGCTCATGTAGCAGATACGGAACGCCTGCGCCCTTGCACCACCCCAGCAGCGGAACCTCGACATAGGCACCAAAACCGATGGCAGCATCGGGCTTGCCGACCTTTGAGAAATGACTGGCGAGCGCACGCTTGGCCTTGTTGACACGCCACAGCGAGGTCAGCGCCGTCCAGGGACGGGAGCGGTCGAAGCCCGTGACCGTAATGGGCACAAAATCAAACCCAGCCTCGGGGACCAGACGACCCTCGAGCTTGCGCGACTGGCCCACGAACACAACGTGGTGGCCACGGTCATGCAGCTCCTCGGCCAAAGCGAGCGCGGGGTTAATGTGTCCTGCCGTGCCGCCGGCTGCAATAGCAACGGTCATCTTATCGGTCATGGTAGTCCCTTCGTACACGCGGTCCCTGGTCGTCGGTGCGCAAACGCGCCGACGGGTCCGAGTTCAAATCGATTCGATTATATCCGCCGCCCGCGCTGCGAGGGCTGGTGCGCTGCGGACGACCTTGCTGCGCCGTCCGCGGACGTGGACGAGCTGCCGGCTCGGTCGCAGAGCCATCCAGAACGGTAAAGCCGTTACGCGAAGATCGCTCGCCGCGTACGTGGGGCACGCCGGCGGTACTCTCATCCATAACGGCAAAGCTCTCGCGGCGACGGTCGTACTCATCGCGACGGGCGCTCTCGTACGAAACGCGCAGGATCAGACCGGCAAGCATAAGCGACACAATAATCGACGAACCGCCGTAGCTAATAAACGGCAACGGTTTGCCCGTCATGGGAAACACGTTGAGGATGCCCAGCGCATTGATCAAAAACTGCACCGCGAGAATGACCGCGGAGCCAGACGCCATGAGCGCGCCCCGACGATCGGTCGCCTGCTCGGCAATGCGAAACGCCGAGTAGATCAGCATCGCAAACACCAAGAAGAACAGCACGGTTCCGACAAAACCGACTTCCTCGCCAATGATGGCCAGGATGTAGTCATTGTGCGCCTCGGGCAGATACGAGTACTTCATGGTTGAGTTGCCGATGCCACGGCCGAACAGACCGCCCGAGGCAAAGGCCATGATGGCAAGCGTGGCCTGATAGCCGTCACCATACTCGTCGGCCCAAGGGTTCAAGGCAACCTGAATACGCACCATACGGTATGGCTCTGCGACAAGCGCAATCACGATCACGAGAATGCCGAAGATTAGCACGCCGATGATAAATCTGGGGTCGAGACCCGCAAACAACGCCATGCACATGAGGGTCAACAGGATGATCAGGACGGTACCGAAATCGGGCTGGATAAAGATCAGAAAGAGCGAAATGCCCAGGTAGATGCCCATCTTGCGAAGGAATTCGTTGATGTTGCCACCGGGCGAAAAGAAGCGATCGAGCATGATGGCCGAATACGCAATGGCAAATGGCTTTAAAAACTCGGAAGGCTGGAACTGAATGCCGGCGATGTTGAGCCAGCGCGTGGCGCCACGGCTGCCGCTGCCCACCAAGAACACCAGAAACAGTAGCCCTATCATGCCTATGAGGAAGATCCTGAGCACGTCTTCCCCAAACCAACTGTCCGGCAAGATGCGCACGATGGCAACCATAGCCAGCACGCCAACTCCGGCAAACGCGGCTTGCCGAAACAGAAAAAACGTCGCCGAGCCATTCTCGTGCAGCGCCTCGACCGAAGACGCCGAGTACACCATCAGCAGGCCAAAGCACACCAAGGTAAACAGGCAGGCCATGAATATCAGACGGGGGCGCATGATACGGGCGGGAACGCCGGCAATATAGCGTTCGCTAAACGTCTGCCCGCCGCGACCGGAACGCGGTGTGCTGCGCCGCGAGGAAGCACGGTCCGAGTCGGGCCTCCTCATACCTTGTCGGGGGCTCTCCTCTCTCACCGGCAACCCCTATTCCATTTGCGATTTCGCCGCAGCGGCAAGCTGCGCCACATAGTCCTTAAACACGCGGCCGCGCTCCTCATAGCCCGAGAACTCATCGAACGAAGAGCAGGCAGGAGAAAGTAAGATCACGTCGCCACGGCTAGACAGCGAACGGGCAACGTCCACGGCATCGCGTAGGTCATCCGCCTGGGCGATATCCACATCGCCATCGACATCGGCCTCGTCCATAGCGGCGGTGAAGCGCTCGCGCGCATCGCCAAAGCAGACGACCGAGCGCACGTTATCCATAACAACGCGCGCGAAGTCCGTGAGCGGCGTGCCCTTATCGTGGCCGCCGAGCAGCAAGATCACGTCGGCATCGGGAAATGCCGTCAGTGCCTTCTCGACCGCGTCGGTGTTGGTCGCCTTGGAATCGTTGACGTAGCGCACACCGTCAATCTCGCCGCACGGCTCCACGCGATGCTCGAGCGGCTGGAACGAGGCCAGACCGCGGCGGACACCATCGACATCGGCACCGACGGCCAGAGCAGCCGTGGCGGCACATAAGGCATTGATGACATTGTGGTGGCCCGAGATCTTGAGCTCGGACGTGGCGACAAGCTGAGTCTCGACGCCCTTCAGGCGCACGACCATTTTGCCGTCGCGCACAAAGGCGGCGTCTGCACCCTCGGGCTCGTCAAAAGCGACCTTGCAGATGCGGCGACCCGGCGTATAGATGTACTCATCGAACTCGTGAATGCCGGCGTCTTCGACGTCGACAACCACCAGATCGTCATCGACCATATTGTCAAACAGCTTGATCTTGGCAAGCGCATAGTTCTTATGGCTCTTATGCCAGCCCAAGTGGTCGGGAGTGATGTTGAGCAGCACTGCCACGCGAGGGTGGAGCTCGGTGGTCGTAGCAATCTGATAGCTCGAGAGCTCAGCCACAAACCACTCGTTGTGGGCTCGGCCGTCAATCTCGTTGACCGGCGGCTCGCCGATGTTGCCGACAGCTACGCTGGCCTCGCCGGCAGCCTTGAGCAGATAATCAGTCAGCGACGTGGTGGTCGTCTTACCGTTGGTGCCCGTGATGGCAATCCAGTTATCGGGCGACAGGCGATAGGCAAACTCTGGCTCACCCATAATCTGAGCGGCATGTTCGCGCCCGGCCTTAAAGAAGCCCGAGAACTCCGAGATGCCCGGGCACGTCACGCATACGTCATAGGCGCCCTCGACCTGTTCGGTCCCATAGACAAACGACGCACCAGCAGCCTCGAGCGCACGCGTGGCGTCATTGGGCTCAGAGGTGCCGCCGCCATACACGGTAACGGCGCTTACGCGCTCTGGATGTGCCAGCGCCCAGCGGGCGACATCGAGGCCGGATTTGCCCTGACCCAAAACGAGCAGGCTAAAGACATCAGCAAGAGGCATGAAAGACCACTATCCCAACTGGAAGAACAGAGCAAGGCCAACGGCACCAAATGCCGCAGCGATAATCCAAAAACGGATGACGACCTTGGTCTCGGCCCAACCCTTCTTTTCGAAATGATGATGGATGGGCGCCATAAGGAAGACGCGCTTGTGCGTAAAGTGGAAGTAGACAACCTGAATCATGACCGACAGGGTCTCAACGATAAACAGGCCGCCGATGATGAGGGAGACGACCTCGGTGTTAGTCATGATGGACGTACAGGCAAACGCGGCGCCCAGAGCAAGCGAGCCGGTATCACCCATAAAGATGCTCGCCGGATAGCAGTTGAACCACAGAAAGCCCAAGCAGGCACCGGCACACGCGGTGCAGAAGATGGACAGGTTCACGTCTCCGTGCAAAAACGCCATGGCAGCCATGGCGAGCATGGCGATCATGGAGGTGCCGCCAGCAAGACCGTCAAGGCCATCGGTCAGGTTCACGGCATTAGAAAGACCGGCAATCATCAGCCAGCAAAAGACAATATAGAGCCACGGGAACGAATAGCCGCAGATGGTGGTCGAAAGCACGCCAAGGTCGATCGTCAACCCACCGGGAAAACGAATCTCGGGGGCGACACCGCACCAGTTGACGGCAAGTACCGTAAAGGTGACACAGATAATGGTTAGGCCGATCATCTTGGCATGGGGCGTCAGACCGAGCGAGCGCCCATGCGTAACGGAGGTCAGGTCGTCGATCAGGCCCAGCACGCCGGTCGCCAGCGTGGCGAGCAGCACGAGTACGAGCTCGGTGGTGAGCTTGCCCATCAGCAGGCAGGTCAGCGAGATCGCGACGAGGATGACAACGCCACCCATGGTGGGCGTTCCCTGCTTAACCAAATGACGCTTGGGGCCGTCGGCACGAACCTGCTGGCCGATACCCTCGACCTTGAGCAGCTTGATCCACCACGGCATGAGCAGCAGCGCAATGGCTGCGGCGATGCCAAGCCCCAAAAAAGCCTGATACGTTGGATACGAGGGATTGCCGAACATGGGCTAGCACACACCTTCCACAAAGCGGTCGAGCTCAACAAAGCGGGAACCCTTGACCAGTACAACATCATGTTTTTCAAGCGCGCCGCCCATGCGGTCGAGCACCTGCTGATAATCGGAGAACACCTGGATGCGGTCCTCGTCCATGCCCATCATGCGCGCGGCATCGGCCATAAGCTGGGCCAGCTCACCACCCACGCACGCCAGCATGTCGAGCTTCTTGGCGGCGGCATAGGCGCCCACGAGCTCATGCATGCGAGGAGCCTCATCGCCCATCTCGCCCATCTCGCCCAGGATCGCCATGCGAGACCCCGTGCACGAAAGCGAGCACAGCAGATCGAGGCCGGCTGCCATCGATTCGGCGCTGGCGTTATAGGAATCGTCGATGACGCGGGCGCCGCTCTTGGCGCGCTTGATCTCCTGGCGGTGCCCGGTGATCGTGAGGCCCCTAAAGGCAGCATCGATCTGCTCGGGCGTCACGCCCAGGCGATAGGCAACCGCGGCGGCCTTAACGGCATTAGGAACGGACTGCACGCCGGGGATGGCAAGCATGGTATCGATTGTCTCGCCCTGACCAAAATCGAGCGTAAAGACCGGACGGCCCTCGTCATCAACGCGAACGTCGCGGGCGCGGACCTCATCATCGTCAGAGACACCGGCCAGCATCACGTCGATACCAGCAGGCTGGGCGAACGTATCGCGAATGAACGGCGTAAAATCGTCCTCGCCGCCCAAAACCAGCAGCGGCAAATAGTCGCCGGCGGCGCACATGCCCTGGACAATCTCGGCTTTAGCGCGGGCGATGTTCTCGCGGCTGCCCAAAATGCCGATATGAGAGGTGCCGATCTTGCTCACGATGGCAAGGTTGGGATTGGCGGACTGGGACAGGCGCTCGATCTCGTGGAAATGGTTCATGCCCATCTCGAGCACCAGGACCTCGGTATCGGCCGGAGCGGAAAGCACCGTGAGCGGCATGCCGATCAGGTTATTGAAATTGCCCTTGGTGGCCCAGACACGATAGCGCTTGGCGAGCACAGCGGCGAGAACGTCCTTGGTCGTCGTCTTGCCGATGGAACCGGTAATGCCAACGACCAGGCAGCCAAGCTCCAGGCGATACACGTGCGCCAAACGCAGCAGAAACTCCTCGGGATCATCGGTCAGCAAGATGGCACAGCCCTTGTCCTGCGCCAGCGAGACCAGCTCGGCCTCGGGCTCACGCGTCATCACGACGGCGCCGGCACCCGACTGGACGGCACGGGAAGCAAAATCATTGCCGTCGACGTTTTCACCGGGAAAGGCGACGAAAATCGTCCCTTCCTCGACCTGGCGCGAGTCGATAACGCACCCGCGGCATACCCGATCGACTTCTCCCGTCACGGTTCGGGCCCCTGTTGCGGCCGCGAGGTTGTTGACGGCGATCTCTATCATTGCAGCTCCCCTGTAAACCTAAATAATGCTATCGGCGTATTGTATCCCAGCGCCGCGCATGCGTGGTGCAGGGCATGTGAACACCCCTCATATGGGACAACAAACCACGCCCCAAAGATTGTAACCCCCTACTTCGTGTGCGGGATACCCAGCACGTCGAGCGCGTTGGCCATAATGGACTGGAACGGCACCGCAGCGGCATCTGAGCCGCTCGGCGTTCCGTCGAGCGTGATATAGCACAGCACCTTGGGCGATTGTGCCGGTGCAAAGCCCATAAAGGACGACATGTAGTTCTCCTTGAGGTAGCCGCCGTTCTCGTCGGCACGTTCGGCCGTACCGGTCTTACCCGCCACGTCATAGCCGTCAACCGCGCCGCCAACGCCCGTTCCCTCCGACACGACCGTCTGCATGCACGATGTCACCTGGGATGCGGCGTCCTCCGAAATCGCGCGCTCGCCTTCGCCCCAGTCCTTCTCGTCGCCTTTGCTGGACTTATAGAAGTGCGGGGTCATCATCACACCGCCGTTGGCGATGCCGCCCACGGCACGTGCGATCTCAATCGGCGAGACAGACAGCGCCTGTCCAAAGCTCATCGAGCCCAGCGTGGCGCCGTCATACTGGTCACGCTCCTTGACGATGCCCAGGCTCTCGCCCGGAAAATCGACACCAGAGCTGTGACCGATGCCCCACTTGTCCACATAGGCGGCAAAGTCGTCGGCACCGATCTTGCGCCCCACCAGGACAAAGCCTACGTTGGACGAACGGCGCATCATCTCGCGCACATCCATGGTCATGGCATAGTCGCGCTTGTCGGCATCGGTGACGGTATCGTCGCCCACCTTGATGCTCGCCGGCACCTCAAACGACGTACTCGACCGCACGACACCCAAGTCGAAGCCGGCGCCCGCCACGAGCGTCTTAAAGACCGAGCCGGGCTCGTAGGCGTCGGTGACCAGGCGCAGGTTCATATCCTCGGTCTTGGCGTTTTCCAAATTGGTCTGGTCGTAAGTCGGATACGAGCAGGCTGCCAAGATCTCGCCTGTCGTAGGATCGGTGACCAGCGCCGAGCCGTTCTTGGCCTTTGTCTTCTCGACAGCCTCTGCCAGGGCATCCTCGGCCGCACGCTGGATATTGACGTCGAGCGTCGTCACGATATCAACGCCGTCGACCGCAGCCACCTTTTTATAGGCACCGCCCGCGATATAGCTGCCGTCCCTCGCGCGCTCGCGTACGAGAGAACCGTTCGTGCCGGTCAGAAGCTTGTTGTATTGCTTTTCGAGACCCGTCAAGCCGTCGTTGTCTACATTCACTACACCCAGCACCTGCGATGCCAGATTGCCGTATGGATATACGCGCTTCATGGCCTGCTCAAAAAGCACGCCGGGCAGGTTCTTCTTCTCCAGCGCCGCAGCGTCGTCTTCGTCCACCTGGCGCTTGATATACACCCAGGTTCCATCGGACTCAACGAGCTTGCGGCAGGTCTTTTTATCGATTCCAGTTGCCTTGACCAGCGCCGACACCGTCTTGTCAACATCCTCGACAAGCTGGGGGTTCACGGCGATGTTGCGACATTCGACCGACGACGCCAGCACGTTACCGTTGCGGTCGTAGATGGTGCCACGTTTGGCATAGAGGGTCTGCGCAAGCAGGCGGCGCGCATCGGCACGCTCGCGCAGTTTATCGGCTTCGACAATTTGATAGTCGGCAAGGCGAAAGACGCCCAAGCCCAAGCCAAGCCCAATGAAGCCCATGACGGCTTTGCGGCGAGGCAGAGGCGTGCCCGTGAGCCATTCGGTCGACGAACTCTTGCGCGACCTGGTGTTATGCACTTGAGGGCCGCCCGAGCCGCGAAGTCGCGACGCCGGGTCGTTGCCACGGGACTGCCCGGCGTTGTAAGATTGCCGACCCGTTCCTTGATAACCAGAACGTCCCCGCGACGAGGGACGTCCAGAACCGCGGCCCCCATCGGAACCGCGGCGATAGTCATTTGTCATACTCAGCTACCGTCTTGCTACTGAGCGGTCGCGGTCGCGTTGGCGCCCGCGGCTGCATCCTGCGAAAAGTCAAGTGTAACGCTCTCGCTGGGCTCCACCATGCCATAAGCGCCCGCAAGGTCGC
>CAUDNY010000003.1 GCA_958450865.1 uncultured Collinsella sp.
GCTCGATCCTCTGCTGCAGGGACTCGCTCAGCTCGCCGTAGGAGGCCGCCAGCCGTACTTCCTTGGACAACTCCGCCATCGAGTCCTTCAACGCCTTCTGCACGCTTACAGAGGGCCTCACCTCGACCTGGGTATCGGTGAGCTTGGCGATGATGTAGTCCTGCCTGCTCATGCCGCTCCAGGCTGCCATCTCGCATATGAGCTTGTGCTCCTCGGGCGTGCAGCGAAACGCCATCGTCTTGCTGCGCTTGCGGGCGCTGTTCTCGCACGGCATCTTGCTTACCCCCTCGCTCCATCGAGCGCGGCGGCCATCTCGTCCTGCTTCGTGGGGAACAGGTGCGCGTAGCGGTAGGTGATGTCCACCGCCTCGTGGCCCATGCGCTCGGCGATGGCCAGCGCGGAGAAGCCCATCTCGATCAGCAGGCTCACGTGGCTGTGGCGTATGTCGTGTATGCGGATGCGCTTCACGCCCGACGCCTTGCACCCGCGCTCCATCTCGTGGGCCAGGAAGTGCTTGGTCACGGCGAACAGGCGCTCGTCGGGGGCGACGTCGTCGCGCATCTCGATGAAGTCCGCCATCTCGTCGCGAAGGAAGGCGGGCATGACGATCGTGCGCACGGACTTGGGCGTCTTGGGGTCGGTCACGGTGTCCACGCCGTGGAGGCTCTGGTACGACTTGTTGATGCGCAGCCGCGAGCTATCCAGCATGAAGTCGGACGGCGTGAGCGCCAGGAGCTCGCCGCAGCGTATGCCCGTCCAGTACAGCAGCTCGAAGGCGTGGAATGAGAGAGGCTTGTCCATGACGGCCTCGCTGAACCTCAGGTACTCGTCCTTGGTCCAGAACTGCATCTCGCCGCCCTTCTTCGAGCCTATCTTGTCGACCCTGCGCACCGGGTTGTCGCTGAGGCCGTAGTAGCGCTCGGCGTGGTTGAAGATGGCGTTGAGCTGGTTGTTCACTGTGCGCAGGTACGTCGGTGCCCAGGGCTTCCCGTCGGCGTCCCGGTGCTCGGTGAGCTCGTTTTGCCACCTGATGACGTCGATCGGCCTCACGTCGCACATGCGCATGTCCCCGAAGAACGGCACGAGCTTGTCGTTGATGATGTACTCCTTGGTGATCCACGTGTGCTCGCGTATGCGCGGCTTCACCTCGGAGGCGTACACCTCGACGAACTCGGAGAACGTCATGTCCATGGCCCCGCCGTTAAGGCTCTTGAACTGGCTCTCCCACACTGCGGCCTCCACCTCGGAGGAGAAGCCGCGCTTCGTCTTGTGGCGCTTCGAGCCGCGGGCGTCGCGGTAGTAGCACTGCACGTAGAACGTGCCGTTGCCGTCGTCCTTGTACACGGGCATGTCAGTCCACCTCCGGGAAGTACAGGGCGTCGAAGACGTCGCTTCGAACGCGCCCGCGGATGACCACGCGCCCGCGCGCCTCCTGCTCGGCGTTTATCTTCCTGATCACCTCGTAGGCGCTGCCTTTCTTGATCCTCAGCAGCTCCGCGACCTCGTCGGCGTCCAGCATGTGCGGCCTCGGCGTCTTCGCCACCTTCTCGTCCATGGCTCCTCCAATCAATGGCGTACGGATACGTACGGTTCACAGATTCAGAGTAAACGTACATATCTGTACTGTCAATAGAATTGCGTACATTTGCGTACGCTGATAAGATGTGCTGGTACGTAATTCCAGGAGGAGGGCTCATGTCCGTAGGCGAGAACATAAGGCGGTACCGCAAGTCGCGCGGCATGACGCAGGCGCAGCTCGCCGAGGCGGTCGGCCTGACCGAGGGGGCCGTGCGCCACTACGAGAGCGGCATCCGCGCCGTCAAGCCCGAGCTGCTCGAGTCCATCTCCGCGGCGCTCGGCGTGTCCGTCAACGCCCTCAAGGATTACGGCGTCGAGACTGCGGGCGACCTCATGTCGCTGCTCGTGCGGCTCGAGGACTCCTTCGGCATCGTGCCCGCAGCCGACGGCACGGGCCTCTCCCTGAACCCCAAGGCGCCGCACGCGCCCAAAGCCGCGATGGCGATCGAACTGTGGGCAGAGAAGCGCGCGCAGCTCGAAAACGGCAAGATCGACGCCGACGAATACGAGGACTGGAAAGCCTCGCTGTAGCGGCTCTCCGCATTTCGCGATCAACGCAACCGAATCAGGACGGTGGACCAGGCGGCGAGCGCCGCTCGGGCCTGCGTAAGCTGAGCTTTTACTCCCCATTGCATGCCAAGGCATTTCCGGCGCACCTGGGGAGTAAATGACGCGGTGGCTTACACGGCGGCACGCGGCAGTACGCCGCGGCATTTCCCCTGGTTACTCCCGTTTTCATTGAGGCGGCGAGATTCTTTACTCCCCATTAACCACCTGGGAAAACGCTGTGAGAAGACCGCCGAAAAGCCTATTGAGTTCGATTTGAGTTTCACAGGCCCCGAAACGGCCCCGTTTGGCTCTCGGAGACAAAAATCGCGCGTCTACTCACTTGGGATGAATCCTTACTCCCGTTCCTCCGAATGCCGCACCGTGCCTTGCCGTCTTGAAACACGGGGGAGTAAATTGCGAAATCGCAGGTGAAAGGGAGTAAAACGACAAAGAAAAAGCCTCCGTCCCAACGCGGGAACGGAGGCTCGGTTATCGTATTTACTCACCAACATCGCTGGCGGCTTTGCCGTGACTCTCGTACAAAACGAAACTCAGCGGCACAGTGCGGCACTCAAAAATGCAGGTCAGAACCCTATCAGCCTACTCCCACTCAATGGTCGCGGGCGGCTTGGACGTGATGTCGTAGCACACGCGGTTAGCACCGGGGACCTCGGCCACGATGCGGCCGGAGATGCGGGCCAGGACGTCGTAGGGCAGCTTGGCCCAGTCGGCGGTCATGGCGTCGCTGGACTCGACCGCGCGCAGGATGATCGGGCGCTGGTAAGTGCGCTCGTCGCCCATAACGCCGACGGACTTAATGTCGGGCAGAACCGCGAAATACTGCCAGCAGCTGTGCTCGGAGTTGCGCTCACCGGTCTGCTCAAACAGACGCTGGTTGTAGGCATCGAGCTCCTCGCGCACGATGGCGTCGGCGTTCTTGAGGATCTCGAGCTTCTCCTTGTCGACCGCGCCGATGATGCGGATGGCAAGACCCGGGCCCGGGAAGGGCTGGCGGAACACGATGTGACCCGGCAGGCCGAGCGCCAGACCAAGCGCACGGACCTCGTCCTTAAAGAAGTGGTCGAGCGGCTCGATGAGGTCGAAGTGCACGCCCTCGGGGAACGGGATCAGGTTGTGGTGGCTCTTGATGGTGGCCGTCTTGCCGCCCGTCTTGCGAGCGCCGGACTCGATGATGTCGGGGTAGATGGTGCCCTGAGCCAGATACTTGACCGGCTTGCCATCGGTCTCGAGCTGCTGCGCCACGGCGAAGAACTCTTTCCAGAACTGCGTACCGATGATGCGGCGCTTCTCCTCGGGCTCGGTCACGCCGGCCAGAAGCTCGGCATAGCGGTCCTCGGCGTGAACGTGGATAAAGTCGACATCGAACTGCTTGGTGAAGACCTCCTCCACCTGCTCGGGCTCGCCCTTGCGCAGCAGGCCGTGGTTGATGAACACGCAGGTCATCTGCTTGCCCACGGCGCGAGCGCCCAGCGCAGCCACGACGGAGGAGTCGACGCCACCGGACAGGGCCAGAATCACGCGGTCGTCGCCGACCTTCTCGCGAAACTCGGCCGTCATGGTCTCGACCAGGTTGTCCATGCTCCAGTTGGGCTCCAGGCCGCAGATCTCAAACAGGAAGTTGCTCAGCAGCTGCTGACCGTACTCGGAGTGCTTGACCTCGGGGTGGAACTGCGTGGTGAAAATCTTGCGCTCGACGCACTCCATAGCGGCAACCGGGCACACGTCGGTGCTGGCGGTAACGGTAAAGCCCTCAGGCACCTCGGACACGGCGTCGCGGTGGCTCATCCACACGGTCTGCTCCATAGGCGTGGAGTTAAAGAGCTTGGCACCAGCCGCGCGCGTGATGGTGGCGCGGCCGTACTCGCCCACCTCGGAGTGGCCAACCTTGCCGCCGAGCGTCACGGCCGTGATCTGATGGCCGTAGCAAAAGCCCAGGACGGGAAGGCCCAGGTCAAAGATGGCGGGGTCGATGGACGGAGCGTCCTCGGCATACACAGAAGCCGGGCCGCCAGAAAGGATGAGCGCAGAGGCGTTCATCTCGCGAATCTCGTCGGCCGAGATGTCGCAGGGGACAATCTCGGAATACACGTTGAGGTCGCGGACGCGACGGGCAATGAGCTGACCGTACTGCGCACCAAAGTCGAGTACGAGGACCTTTGCGGAAGCCTTTTGATCCATGGTTTCCCCCTCCTGTTGGCGGGGAGCCGGTGCCCACCCGCGTGAATGAACGAAAATAACTTTCATAGTGTACACGTTATATGGGGTTTCTCGTCCCTCGCAGCCATCAGCGCACGGCAAACGCACGACCTGGGCCCTATTTGACGGCGATTGAAGTGTTACCAAACGTTACAGATGATGTAATACGTTTGAACATTGGATGCCCTGTGCCACAATACTGCCGAACGACTCCGCCTCTGCGGCGGCAAATACGATAGGAATACCAGAATGAAGCGCATCCTTCTCATCGCCACGGGCGGCACCATCGCATCGACCGAGGACGGCAACGGCCTCTCCCCCGCCCTGACCGGTGAGGAACTCGCCCAGAGCGTCCCCGAGATCTCGGGCCTCTGCAAGCTCGACGTGGTGCAGCCCATGAACATCGACAGCACCAACATGCGCCCCAGCGACTGGATGCGTATCCGCGACGTCATCGTCGAGGGTTATGCCGACCACGACGGCTTCGTGATTCTGCACGGCACCGACACCATGAGCTACACCGCGGCGGCGCTTTCCTATCTGATTCAGGACAGCCCCAAGCCTATCGTACTCACCGGCTCGCAAAAGCCCATGGGCAATCCCTTTACCGACGCCAAGCTCAACCTGTACCAGAGCCTGCTCTATGCGCTCGACGAGCACTCGCACGACGTCTCAATCGTGTTTGGCGGCGTAGCCATTGCCGGCACGCGCGCCCGCAAACAGCGCACCATGAGCTTTAACGCGTTCATTAGCGTCAACTATCCGCCCATCGCCTATATCCGCAACGACCGCATCGTGCGCAACGGGCTTCACGGCACGCATCAGGGCGAAAACCCGGTGCGTTTCTACGACAGCATCGACCCGCGCGTATTTGTACTCAAGCTCACGCCCGGCGTAAACCCGGGCATCCTCGACGCCCTTGCCGATAGCTACGGCGCTGTAATCCTTGAGACCTTTGGCATTGGCGGTATCCCCGAGTTTGGGGAGTCGGGCGAGTCGTTCCAAGAGGCGATTTTCCGCTGGGTCGATTCGGGCCGCACCGTCGTTATGACCACGCAGGTCCCCGAAGAGGGCCTTGACCTGGGTGTTTATGAGGTCGGCCGTGCCTACGCCGATCATCCGGGAATTTTGCGCGGCGACGACATGACCACCGAGACGCTCGTGGCCAAAACCATGTGGGCACTCGGTCAGTCACGCGATGCCGCCGAGATTCAGCGCCTGTTCTACAGCCAAGTCAACCACGACCGCGTCCCGATGGCGTAATTCAGTTGTCGACGGGTATCCCCTATTCGATACCCTCGAGAAGCTCTGACACCGTCATGCCGAGTGCAGGCGCGATCTTAAATAGAACCTTGAGCGTGAAATTTGCCGTCCCATCTTCGATTCTGTCGAGATAGGGTCGGCTGATTCCTGTCGCCACACAAAAATCAACCTTGGAGATACCAAGGTCCCTGCGTGTCTCTTCGACCCGCCTGCCAAGAATCTGTTTAGCACGTTCGTCCATGCAGACGAGTTTGAAATGGAGCCGAACATAAACGTAAACTATAGTTTACGTTTTGCCGAATACACAGGAGTTTTCTATGTCGGGTTCTTCGGTCCGCACGTACCGAGCCACGCTTCGCACAAACAGCGCACCGCCCAAGCTCGTCGTCGTTGAAGCAGAATGTCTTTCGCCCGATGAGCGCACAGCATTTGCATTGCTATCAAGTCGCGTCGCCGCCATTCTGGTCCCTTGCCCGGCGCAAGGTGAACTTGCCATCCAATGCCAAACGCACAGCTGCTCGCTCAATCAGGCTGCCGTAATCGCAACCAGCCAACGCGGCCTGCCCCTTCTTTTAGAAGCCGGTACCGCGCTCACCCTTCGCGGCACCGGATACGAAAACGAGGCCGCCGCCGACATGGTCTTTAAACCACGATCGAGCGGCGGCCTCGCAGCAGCCATCGAATATGCTTGCAGGCTCGTTGCCTAAAGGCGCAAGCTAAAAGCCCAGGCCAAAGCCCATACCGGTAATCGCCGAATACATAAAGTAGACGTTGATCACGTTGAGGAACACACCCGTGATGCAACCGTTACGCAGGTAGCGCTCGCACACGATGCGCGCCATGGCGGCGGAGTCATCATTGTTCTTTGCCTGGCGTCCCGCCGTAAAGTACGTCGCCACGCTCAGCAGCAAGTTGAGCACCGGCAGCGCCAGCAACTCGTAGCTCTTGCCCCAGCGCGTCGCCTCGCCGGCGGCATTAAACTTTGTTGCCACCTCGGGACCAATGTTGGGGATAACACACGCTGCGACCACCAGCGGAATCACCGCAAGTACGAGCAGCGCAATACCCATGTAGCCAGCTTTTTTGCCATATTTAAACATATGCGTCGTCCTTACACGTTAAAGCGGAAGTGCACGACGTCGCCATCGGCCATGACATAGTCCTTGCCCTCGATACGCAGCTTGCCGGCGGCCTTGGCGCCCTGCTCGCCGCCAAGCTCGATGTAGTCGTCGTAGCCAATGACCTCGGCCTTAATAAAGCCGCGCTCAAAGTCGGTGTGGATGACACCGGCGGCCTGCGGGGCGGTCGCGCCCTGACGCACCGTCCAGGCCTTGACCTCCATCTCACCAGCCGTAAAGAACGACTGCAGGCCAAGCAGCTTGTAGGCGGCCTGCGCGAGCACGTCCAGGCCGGGCTGCTCCAGGCCCAGGCTCTCCAGGTAGTCGGCAGCGTCCTCGGGATCGAGCTCGGAAAGCTCGGCCTCGATCTTGGCGCAGATGGGCAGCGGCTTGACGCCGTCGATGGGCGCCAGGTCCTCGTTGAGCATGTCCTCGTCTACGTTGGCCACATACAGGATGGGCTTCATGGTGAGCAGGAACAGACCCTTGGCAGCGGCGCGCTCCTCGTCGGTCATCTCCATGGACGCGGCGCGCTTGCCCTCGTTGAGCCAGGCAAGCAGGCGCTTGGCGACCTCAAACTTGGGCATGAGCTCCTTGTCGCGCTTGGCCTCCTTCTCGAGCTTGGGCAGCTGTTTCTCGAGCGTGCCCATGTCGGCCAGGATGAGCTCGGTCATGATGGTGTCGGCATCGCCGGCGGGATCGACGAACTCGCCGGTGCGGCCCACCTCGCGCATGACGTTGGGGTCCTTAAAGTAGCGCACGACCTCGCAGATGGCATCGGTCTCGCGAATGTTGGCCAGGAACTGGTTGCCCAGACCCTCGCCCTCGTTAGCGCCCTTCACCAGACCTGCGATGTCGACAAACTCGACCGTAGCCGGCACAATGCGGCCCGGGTTAACGATGTCGGCGAGCTTTTGCAAGCGGCTATCGGGCACATCGACGATACCCACGTTGGGGTCGATCGTGGCAAACGGATAGTTGGCGGCAAGGCCGGTCTTTTTGGTAAGCGCGGTGAACAACGTCGACTTGCCCACGTTAGGCAGGCCCACGATACCGATGGAAAGGGACACGACAGCTCCTTTTGGTACAGGTACTTCAAACTTCATAAGTATAGCGCCGTCGCAGCATCCGGGCGAATCCGGACACCATGGCGGCGCAAATGAAGCAGAGATAGGGGTCGCTGACTAGTCCGCGAGCTTCTCCACCTGATCGAGCATCTTGTCGAGCTTGGCCTTTGCCTCGGCCTTGACCTTCTCAGCTTCTTCGTGGGCCTTAGCCTTCTGGGCGGCCTTTTCCTCGGCCTCGGGGTCGACGACGACCAGATTGGACGCGTCGTGCTCAACAAGCTTGAGTGCATGCTCGGGGCACACCTTGACGCAGGCTCCGCAACCCAGGCAATACGTGGATTCCAGTGCAAAGCGGCCGCTTCCCACCAGGTCGCAGGCAGATGTGGGACACGCATTGACGCACTCACCGCACGACGTGCACTTGTCAAAATCGCATTCCGGCGTGCTCACCTGTATGTTCTTGGCAAGCTCGGGGTGGTTTTGCAACGTCGAGAGCACCAGTTGGCGTCCGTGCGTGAGCGAACGGCGACGCTTAGTCGTCGTGGTGCCGCACATGGTGTTGAGCGTGCGCTCCAGCTGGGTAATCTGATGGCGGTGGGCTTTGAGTTTCTGCGTCACCGAGGCCAGCGCCGCCGTCGCCGGGTTGAGCTTGGTCACCGTCAGGCCCGTCGTGCGTGCGATCTTTTCCATGTACTCCTTGCGCTCGTACTCGCGAAGCTTATGGCACTTGAGGCTCTTGGGGTCGACCTCCAGACCCATACCCGTGCCAGACCACTCCTCGGCGGTAGCGATTGCCTCGCCCAGAATATCCTCGCCACCGGTGTTGCGGCACTTATCGCACACGCCCAGTGGCAGGTAGACGCTCACGTTGGGATAGTCGGCCAGCACCGAGAACCAGGTCTCGGCCGTAATATCGCCCACGCAGGCGACGACGACCTCGTTCTCGCGCGGCATGCGCTTAAGGGCGCGCGTGCAGGTAACGTAGGCGGTCTCGTGGCTCGTAGCTGCCGAGACAATGTCGTCGTAAAGGTTTTTGGGCGCCAGGCGCGGCGAGATGATCGCCTCGGTCGGACAGGCAGCGGCGCACAGGCCGCACTTGCGACAGGAGTCGAGGATCTCGATGGCGTCTTCCTCGACCTCGATAGCGTTGACCGGGCACACGTCCATGCACGCGGTGCAGCCGCTCTTTTCGTTTTTGCAGGTCAGGCACGGAATGGTGTTGCCGCGCGGGCGCTCCTTGTAGTCGGCAGGATTCCACTGCGGCGCCGACGGATCGAGTGCATCGGTCACACCGCCAAGCGGGTTTTTAAGAAAGTCGAAACCCTTGCTGATCTCGATAATGTCATCAAACAGATCGTGTTCCTGCGCCATGCGCGGCCCCTCCCTGAGCAGTGCAAACAAGCAAGAGATAATGATACGCTATCGGCCCACGCCTCGGGCAAATTACACGCGGAGCATCTTTGCGGCAAATAGCCCATGGTCTATCGCCGCCTCGATTGCACAAGGCCAATCAAGCGCCAAACTATGCCTCGCACATGAGCTGCACGAGCTGTTGTTTGGTCACCTTGGCGTGTTCGTTAGCCATATTGCGCTCGTTTCTAAAGACCGCATTTGCAACACCTTGCAGATCAGCATCGGAAATCTCACCAAGACCCAGCTCCTCGAGCGTCGTCGGCAGACCAACGCGCTGGCAAAACTCGAGCACCTGATCAAGCTCGGGCGCACGCTCCAGGCGCAGCTGGACCACCAGGCCAAATGCCACGGCCTCGCCGTGCATGGCCTTGCACTCGGGCAGAATCGTCAGACCGTTGGCGATGGCATGTGCCAACGCCAAGCCACCGCTCTCAAAGCCGACGCCCGAGAGCAGAATATTGCACTCGATCAGACGCTCAACCGCCGGCGATATACGCCCCTTCTTGAGATCGCGCTTGGCAGCGACGCCGCACTCCATAAGCGTGTCATAGCAGGCACGAGCCGCAACCAAGGCCAAGTGTCCCGGCGCGCCACCGTGCTCGTTGGCGCCATGCGCCGCGGCGCACGAACGTGCCTCGAAGTACGTTGCCAGCGCGTCGCCCATGCCGGCGACCGTCATACGCAGCGGGGCTGCCGCGAGCACGTTGGTATCGACCACAACTAGGTCTGGATTCTTCTCAAGCATCAGGTAGCGGTCGAACGATCCGTCCTCGTGATACAGCACCGAAATCGCGCTGCACGGACCGTCCATCGAAGCCGCCGTGGGGCATACGCACAACGGCAACTCGGCATAAAACGCAACGGCCTTGGCGATATCGAGCATCTTGCCGCCGCCAATACCCACCACCATGTCGCAATACTCAGCCTGGGCTTCCTTAGCCATTTCGACAACGGTCTCTTCCGTACACGGACCGTCATAAATCTTAAAGAACGGCTCACTCAGATCGTCGTCCAGAAATCCATCGACGATCTGCCTGCACAGCCGATCCTCGGTGCCCTGGTCAAACAAGACATAGGCAGCGCAGCCCAACCATGACAAATACCTGCCCTGGCGCGAAAGCTCCCCCGGCCCCTGAACATACCGGCCGGGACCGCCGTAAACCATAGGAAGCGCCATACGAGAATCCGCCCTTCATCAAACAACGATTGGTGCAAAGTAACCTGACCCCTTTGCACCATAGCAAAAAGGGGCAAAGCCATCTGCTTGCTTTGCCCCTTCCTTAGCTTGATTTACTCATCCATGAGATAGTAATGACCCAGCGCGTCGGCACCCAGGATGGCGTTTGCGACCATCTCGGGCGTCACCTCAAACGGCATATTGCACATGGTGTCATCGGGCGCGCATGCGGCCTCGGCAACAATCATAGCCTTCTCGCGCGTAACCTCGGCAACGCCAAGTTCCTTCATCGTAACCGGCAGGCCCAGCTCAATGCAGAAGCCCAAGACTTCCTCGAGTTTCTCAGTCGGGGCATCCTCGAGTACCAGCTGGACGATGGTGCCAAAGGCGACCTTCTCGCCGTGATACATGCCGTGGCACTCGGGCAGCATCGTCAGGCCATTGTGGATGGCATGAGCAGCAGCAAGGCCCGAGCTCTCAAAGCCAATGCCCGAAAGCAGCGTATTGGCCTCGATGATATGCTCGACGGCAGGCGTGAGCGCACCCTTCTCCAGCGCGACCTTGGCCTTGACGCCATCGGCCATAAGCGTCTCGTAGCAGAGCTTGGCGAGCGCCAGACCGGCCATGCCGCCCTTGCCGCCAGCGCAAGTGCTGCCGTCGGCATCGTGCGTCGCCTGGGCCTCAAAGTAGGTTGCGAGCGCATCGCCCATACCGGAAACCGTCAGGCGCACCGGGCTCGCCGCGATAACCGTCGTATCCATCAGGACAATGTTGGGGTTTGCCTTAAGGAAGAGATATTTATCGAACTGGCCGTCATCGGTATAGAGCACCGAAAGCGCCGAACACGGAGCATCGGTCGAAGCAATGGTGGGGCAAATGATAACCGGGGACTCCAGGTAATAGGCGACGGCCTTCGCGGTGTCGAGGATCTTGCCGCCACCGACGCCGACGATGATGTCGCAACCGTTGTCGCGAGCGAGCGCAACCAGACGATCGACCTCGCCCTTGGAGCACTCGCCGTTAAAGTCCTCAAACAGCAGCTCGGCCTTAGCCTCGGCAAAACCGCCCTCGATCTTGGCACCGACGCGCTTCTTGCCCGAAGGCGTCACGATGACGAGGGCCTTAGCGCCAAGCGGCTCGACATAAGAGCCGAGCTTGGCCAGCTCGTCTGGGCCCTGAATGTACTTGCTGGGGCTATTGAAGATTGCAGCCATTTTTATCCCACCATTCTCTAATAATTAAAAAGAAAGGGGCTCCGTACGGATACGTGCGGAGCCCCTCATTACGATAACAAGAGTCGATTAGAAATCGATGTCGGTGTCGTAGTAGCAGGCCTTGAGAATCTTCTCGAAGTCGGCAGCCTTGGTCTCACGCGGGTTCTCGGGCGTGCAGGCGTCCTGCTCGGCGTTCGCGGCGATCTCGGGGAGCTTGGCGAGGAACTCCTCCTCGGAGACCATCTGCGGGTTCTCGGCGTCGACCTTCACGCCACCATTCGCGTAATCCTTGATGGACTGCGGAATGTTGAGCTGGTCGTTGAGGTCGCGAATCTTCTGGACGAGCGCAGCGATGAGCTCCTCGTTGGTCTCGCCGGGAAGGTGCAGGATCTCCTTGGCCACGTAAGCGTAACGCTCAGCAGCACGCGGGTCCTTGGAGTTCCACTGGATGACCTTGCCCAGGTACATGGCGTTAGCGGCACCGTGGATGATGTGGCCGTTCTCGAAGGCAGCACCGGTCTTGTGAGCCATGGAGTGAACGATGCCGAGCAGGCCCGAGGAGAAGGCGATACCGGCGATGCACTGAGCCTCATGCATGTGCTGACGGGCCTCATGGTCGCCAGCATAGGACTTGGGCAGCCACTCGACGATCTCGCGGATGCCGTGCAGAGCGTTGGCGTCGGTGAACATAGAGGCGCAGGTGGAAACGTAGGCCTCCATGCAGTGGGTCAGAGCATCCATGCCGGTGTGAGCGCACAGCTTGGCGGGCATGGTGTAGGTGAGCTCGGGGTCGACGATGGCGACATCAGGGGTGATGTTGAAGTCGGCCAGCGGGTACTTGATGCCCTTGGCGTAGTCGGTAATGACGGAGAACGCGGTGACCTCGGTAGCGGTGCCGGAGGTAGAGGAGATGGCGCAGAAATGAGCCTTCTGACGCAGCTCGGGGAAGCTGAACGGCTGGATGATGTTATCGAAGGACTCCTCGGGATACTCGTAGAAGACCCACATGGCCTTAGCGGCATCGATGGGCGAGCCGCCGCCGATGGCGATAATCCAGTCGGGCTCGAACTCGCGCATGGCCTCGGCGCCCTTCATGACCGTCTCGATGGACGGGTCGGACTCGACGCCCTCGAACAGCTTGACCTCGAGGCCGCCCTCTTTGAGGTCGGCCTCAACGTCCTGCAGGAACCCGCCGCGGCGCATAGAGCTGCCGCCAGAAACGATGATGGCCTTCTTGCCCTTGAGGTTCTTCACCTCGTGGCGAGCGCCCTCACCAAAGTACAGATCGCGAGGATTGGTAAAACGTCCCATACTGTGCCTCCTAAACAAGCCCCTCTTAGACTTGCGTATATAACGGAGCACCCGATTGGCTCCGTTAGGACCGTTTTGCGCGTTGCCGGCGATGACAATGCGCGATGTCTAAACGTCTCAACGCTCAGACAAACACTATTTTACCGTTCTGGTTGGTCAGTTATTCACCTAAAGCCGACAATGATGAAACGTTTTTTCTATCCCTGAAGACCCTTGTGGGGCATTCATACTCCCAAGCTGGGCAAACGTTTTATCAAGGTTGACCACATATCCCGGGCAGGACTGTGCCCCTCCAAAATGCACCCCGTTCGCCGCCAAAAATCGACCGTTTGCGGCACCGTGATACCACTCAGTCGTCCAAGATGCCGACATTTGTGCGACATCCGTCTTCGTGGTGCAAAGGTGCAAGTCCAAGTGCGGCATCCCCGGTGTGCCACATGCGGGTAAACTAGAACTTTATATAGAGACATTTGAACCCTAACCGCAGCAAAGGAGGCCCCATGGCATTCGATCCCATTCAAGAGGATTGCCATCGCCTCGTTCTTGAGGCCTTGCGCCGCGACAATATCCCGCTCACCGACGGTGCCGCCGTAGAGCGTTTGATGGAACAATTCACCCGCAACCCCGCACCGCTCATCGTGCACGACCGCGACCGCGCCGGGCACCTCATTGCCAAGGTGGTCGAGGCTGTCGACTACCGCATCCCCTTTATCCCCGACGACGCCCAGGCAGAGCAAGAAGAAGCCGCAGCCGAGAACATGCTCCGCGAGGCAGCCGCGCTCGATCCGGCCAACTGGGATGCCCAGCGCATGCTGTGCGCACTCACCGCCGAATCCAACGAGGAATACGTGCAGTATCTGGTGTCCAAGTGCGACGAGGTGGAGCACGATCTGGCGCTCAAGATCGCCTCGGCGCAGGACCCCTACGAGCGCGAGGCCGCAGGCGACCTTACGCGCCGCCCCTATCTGCGCTGGCTTGCCGCCTTGGCATCGCGCGCCCTCATTAGCGGCCGCTATCGCATGTCGCTCGAAGCCGCAAATCGCAGCTTGGACTTTGCGCCCAACGACCCCGCCGGTGTCCGCCACACCGCGATGCTCGCCATGGCAAAGCTCGAATACCCCGCCGAGGAGCTCAAACGCTTTCGCTCCGCTCACTCCGTGCCCTATCTTGCCAACACGCCGCTGCGCCGCCGCCCCAAAGATGCGGAGCGCGACTTGGACCCGTGGACGCTCATCGCACTGATGAGCGCGGCCTGGCGCGAGCTGGACTACGAGGGTGCCGAACACTATTTGCGCATCCTCGCACGCTCGTGCCCGCACGCGGCCGAGGCACTCTACTTCCAAACCGAGTTTCCCGATGGCGTCTATGCCCGCGTCAACGTGGGTGTGGGCTCCACCGACGAGCTCGTCCTTGCGCTGTCCGAGGCGACGCCGGTACTGCAGGAGGGCCTGGGCGCCCCCGACAACGCCAGCTTTGCCGCCTGGGTCGCCACCAACGATATCGTGCGTTCCCAAATCGATGAGCGCATCCTGCAGGCGGCCGAGCAGGGTTTGCCGTTTAAGGGAGGAGACCTCTAATGGATCCGAGCGTCTACATCCCCGCCTACCTGGAGCGCACCTATCTGGCGTCGCACCCCGAGCTCACCGATGCAGCACGCGAGCTTGTCCATAACGACATTAGCGCGAATCCCCAAAAGTATGCGCAGTCCGAGCATGCCCAGGCGCTGCTGTCCTACGCCGGTGTTCATCGCCACCTGCTCGACGAGCTCCATCGCATCGAGGACATGGGCAGCGACGAGGAGTTCGAGCAGACGCGCAATCGTCTGTTCGACGACATGCGCGATGAGCTGCTCAAGATCGTCCGCGTCGATGCGCATGTCCTCGATGCCCAGCTGCTCGCCATCATCCTGGCCGACACGCCCGTTGACGCCTGCCTGGGCGACCTGATGAAGCTCGAGGCGACCACGGCCGATTACCTGCAGCAAAGCGTGCCCGGGTTCGACATGGAAGCCCCGCACTACTGGGCCAATAATGTTTTGGCCGACGGTGTCACCGCAGCAGACCTTACCGTGAGCGAGCCGGCTCTTATCGGGTGGCTCCACACGCTCGAGGCCATCTCGCAGCTGTGCATGGCGAGCGCCCGCTACCGTGCTGCCGCCAACTACGCCCGCCGCGTCCTTAAGGCGGAAGGCTACCCCACCCGAGCCGCAGGCACCGTGTTGCTCGCCCTCGCTCGTCTGGAAGACCAGGACGGCTTTTTTGCCCTGGCCCACCAGCTCGAGGAAGAGATCGGGGCTGACGCGCTCGAGAACTCTCCTTGGTATCTGCTCGCCCGCACGATTCTGCTGTTCAAAACAAACAAGATGCGCCCGGCGACACGCGCGCTGCGTGAGTTTGCCAACCGTTGCGAGGGCGGTGCGTTCTTCTTACTGAACCCCATGTACCAGACACCGTACCTTCCCTGCCGGCCCGAGCCACACGATCCCTGGGATCTTTCGCACCAGGCCGTTTGGGAAGCGGACGGTATTATCTCGGACACTCCCGACTTTGCCCCCTGGGCCAATGCCTGCGAAGACGTGTCGCAGCTTGCCCAGGAATTTGCGCGCCGTTACGGCTTTTAACGGCGCAAACGCCACGACCATGTCATTCACGTTAGGAACGGCTTCATGAATCTCCGCTCATCTCTTGCTTGCACCTCGAGCGATATCGCCCGCTGGGGGCTGCGCTCCGTCCTTAAGCGCCAGGGCGGCGTACTCCCCGGCCGCATCGCCATGAAGATCGACCCCGAGCTGCTGAGCGACCTCGCCGGCCTTGTCGACCGCAGCGTGGTGATCACCGGCACCAACGGTAAGACCACCACTTCGAACCTCATCGCCGACGCCGTTGCCGCCAGCGGCGCCACCGTGGTATGCAACCGCGCCGGCAACAACATGGAGCCGGGCGTGGTGGGCGCACTGCTCGAGGCGCGCAGCGGCCTTAAGCACACCAGCAGCGGCAAGCGCGTGGGCGTTTTTGAATGCGATGAGCTCTACACCGTGCGCGTCCTGCCCAAGCTCAAGCCGACGTACTTCGTGCTGCTCAACCTGTTCCGCGACCAGCTAGACCGCTACGGCGAAATTGACCATACCCAAGACGTCATCGCCCATGCGTTGGAGCTCTCTCCGGCAACAACGCTCATCTACAACGCCGACGACCCGTTGTGTGCCTCGATTGCCGCGCGCGTCCCCAACACGAGCATCGCCTTTGGCATCGACGGCGCCACGGGCACCGAGTCCGACCGCATTAGCGACTCGCGTTTTTGCTCGCAGTGCAACGCGCCGCTGGAGTATGACTACGTGCAATACGGCCAGCTCGGCGCCTACCATTGTCCCTCGTGCGGCTGGGCCCGCCCTGCGCTGGTCCGTCGCGTGACGGGCGTGGAGCTCGGCTGCGACGGCTACGGCTTTGACCTGGTCTTTGGATCTGCGTCCGACGCGGCTGCCGTACACATCGCCACGCGCTACAACGGCCTGTACATGGTCTACAACGTTGCCGCTGCATTCTTTGCCGCACATGAGTTAGGCGTGGACACGGCGCTTCTACAGCCTACGCTCGATGCCTATGTGCCCGCCGGTGGTCGTATGGGGCGCTGGGATATCGCCGGCCGCACCGTCGAGGCCAACCTGGCTAAGAATCCCGTAGGCTTCGATCGACAAATCCAGTCCATCAAGACGGCAGGCGGCAGACTCTGCGCCTTCTTCCTAAACGATAACGATGCCGACGGCCACGATGTCTCGTGGATCTACGATGTCGACTTCGAGCGCATCGCCGACACGCCGGGTCTTGTCGCCTTTGCCGGAGGCACGCGTGCGCACGACATGCAGGTACGCCTCAAGTACGCCGGCATCGATGCCGCGATTATCTCGGACGTCGCGCAGGCGATCGGCGCCGTGGCAGATGAGGCCGCCGATGACACCTTCTACGCCGTCGCCAACTACACGGCCTTTCCGCCGCTGGTCAAGGAGCTCGACGGGCTGAAGGGTGCCGATGCAACCACGGTTGCCGCCCACGCTGCAACGTGCGCCGATGGCAGTGCCGTCCCCGTCGGCGTCGCGCCGGTCGAGCTCTTGCGCCCGCTGCGCATCGTCTATCTGTACCCCGATGCCCTCAACCTCTACGGCGACGGCGGCAACGTCATCGTCCTCGAGCGCCGCTGCGCCTGGCGCGGCATTCCCGTGCGCGTGGACGAGGTCCGCATGGGCGACACGCTCGATCTGCACGATGCCGATATCGTCATGATGGGCGGCGGTGCCGACCGCGATCAGCTGGCCGTGGCACACGAACTGCTCGCTCAAAAAGACAAGGTCGCGGCCTATGTTGAAGACGGCGGTTCGCTGCTTGCCATCTGTGGCAGCTATCAGCTGCTCGGCCGTTCGTACTATATGGGCGAGGATCGCATCGAGGGTCTGGGCGTCATTGCCGCCGATACCGTGCGCGGCTCCGACCGCCTGATCGGCAACGTCGCCGTCAAGACCGACCTGGCACCCGAGCCCTTTGTGGGATTCGAGAACCACGGCGGCCGCACCCTGCTCGATGCAGAGGCCACGCCGCTCGGAACGTCCGTTGTCACGGGTACCGGCAACAACGGCGACGACGGCTTTGAGGGCCTCATCTACAAGGGCGTCATCGGTACGTACCTGCACGGACCGGCACTGCCCAAGAACCCCGAGCTCGCCGACTGGCTCATCGCCCACGCCCTCGAGCGCCGTGGCGACGCACAGGCCATGGCGCTGCTGCCGCTCAAACCCCTCGACGACACCTACGAGCACGCCGCCCACGACGCCGCGATGAAGCTCCTCCCCTAACACCCCACCACCACAAAGGGGACAGGCACCTTTGTGGTGGTTTTGACCCGTCACAGCGTTTGTCTCAATCTGTAACATCTAGACCGTTAAAAGTCGTCTTGCTGTTACAGATTGAGATATTCGTCCCGACGTCTGCCTTTTGTCTCGATCTGTAACAGGTAGAGCTGATTTACCCGCTCAGATGTTACAGATTGAGATATTTGAAAATCGGGATAGAAGCCCGCTCCTGTGTGGTGGTTTTCCAGTTTGCCAACGATATACGCGCCGGCAAAAAAGTCTGCTATACTCTTTCCCGCTGTCCCCATCGTCTAGCGGCCAAGGACGCCACCCTTTCAAGGTGGATATCGCGGGTTCGAATCCCGCTGGGGGCACCAACTCAAAAATGTTCGAACCCGCCGGATGTAAGGTCCGACGGGTTCGTTCTTTTTGCCGTTATAAAATGAAAAGTACTCAATGCCCTTGCGCTAGATAAACAGCTCGCAAACTTTTCGATCAGAGCAGGCTTTACTCAACATCTTGGTAGCCGCAGAGAGCATGATGGGGCTTACCGCGCGAGCGGAATGCGGACACACGGCAACGCAACGCATGCAAGAGATACAGGCCTTTTTGTCCACCCGCTTGGGATCGTCTTTGTCGATAGCGCCAACGGGACACGCTGTGGCACAAGCCCCGCAGGCGGTGCACTCCTTTGTGGTCTTAGGTACCATACCGGCGCCCCCGGTCTTCTTATAGGGACGATTACCCGGAATAGCCGGCTCAGAAGCATCTCCTGCAGATATCTTTTGCTGAATCTGATCCGCAAACCCAGCGAGCTGTGCCGCGTCCTGCGCATCTGGTCTGCCGGCGGCAAACTGGCGAACAATAGAATGCTCGGCGATGGCAGAAACCGCCGCGATCACCCGAAAACCCGCGCCCTTTGCCGCGTCCTCAAGCTCGACCAGCGTGTCCTCATACGCGCGATTTCCGTAAACACAAACCAGAACCGCTCGTGCATCGTTCCCTCGCACCATACCCAAGCGCTCCACGGCCACAGCTGGGACTCGCCCGCCATACGAGGGCACCGCGATTACGGCTACATCCTCTTTTGTCATCGCAACCGTGCGAAACCCCAGCCCGCTATCGGCCAGATCCACAGCAACGGTTTCTCCATCCAACGCATTGGCGATGTAGCCAGACACCTTTTCTGTTCCACCCGTCGGGCTAAACACGATATCGAATACCCTCATCGGATAATCCTCCCCTATATGAACAAACGCCCGAAACGTCCGCATGCCCAAAATAGGTTACAACTTTCAAGATGCCCCGCGCGAAACGCTCGCTCAGCTGCAAGTTCAAAGCAGGTCCGAGCAACATAAACAGAAGGGGCCTCGCACAGGCGAGACCCCTTCACACGCAAAATCAAACGTGTCTGTTACAGATAGAACAGAATCTCGTCGTAGGTCGGGACCGGCCAGCAGTCGGCGGCCACGATCTCCTCCAAGGCATCCACGACGTCGCGCAAGGAGCGAAGCGACGCAGCGGAAGCGGGCAATGCCAGCCGCACGCGAATATCCCGTTGGGTGGGGCACCATTTGAAATGAGAAGCCCGTTATCCTCACGATAGCGGGCTTTTTGCTGCCATGCGCCGGGATTCGAGCCCAACAGGGTGCGAAGCCGAGAAAATGCACCTACGCTTTGACCCTAACAAGTGATTAACTTAGTCCCTAGCAATACGATATCTGAAACGTCCGTATCGAAAAACATTGCCTGGAGACAGCTCCGTCTCCATTAGCCATGATGTTGACAAGCTTTCTTATCAATCGCACGTCTTGAAAAATTATCCCAACTTCAAAATCGCTGTGAGTTCCGAGGGTGTCGGGAAACAGCACATTCCCTCAACTCGCACCCTGCACACAGCATAAATACCTCCAATCCGTACATCGATAAAACAGCGCCGCGTGTAGTCCAGTTCCCTGGTCTCGATTTGTAAATTTGTTGGCGAAGTCCAGGCATACGCTGCAAACAACTTGCGAACATCCCATGCGGGGGCATCGTCCCTCTCAGCTTCATGAGTCACGAAAGGAAAGAGGTCTCCAACGCCGGCCCCATCGCCCGATTTGCAAACCCAAGACTTGTAGCCGGCCCTCACGCCGTACTCACGACCATCGCGCAACAGAGATAAATCCAGCTCATTCTCATAAAATCGAATATCGATCTCTTCAAAATCCCCGAAAATGCAATGATGAATGCCCTCGAGGCGTAATGAGCTCAAACGTCCGCCAGAAGCCAACCCAACTGGCACGGGAATACTATCGAAGTCACGTTCGGAAGCCACCGTTTCCCGAACACTAGACTCTTTGAACAATACCTTATACAGCGGATCAAGCAGCGCCTTACTTCCTGTCGTGGAACTCGAGCAAGCGATGACAAGGCCATCTGTGGGCCGTATGTAGCACAGCTGCCCAAAAAGGCCGGAGCATCTGAACCCGCCACGCCGGCACATCCAGAACTGGTATCCATAGCCATTGCTGTCTTCAGTCGCCTCAGACGGATAAAAGGGGCTCGTTTCCATCTGAATCTTCGTCGCCTCGGCAACCCATTCCGCGGGAATGATCTGTTCCCCACGCCACTTGCCGCCATCCAGCAAACATTGACCAAACTTAGCCAAATCCGGTGTCGAAAGGTGAAGACCAAAACCTCCGGTCGTATGACCGGCTTGATCCTCTTCCCACCACCAATTTCTAATGCCTAACGGCGTAAACAAACGTTCAGCGAGATAATCGGATTCTTTCGTTCCACTTATGCGTTGCACGAGCATGCTCAATAAATGTGAACACAGCGAATCGTAGTGAAAGACCTCGCCCGGCTTCCAGTCAAACTCACGATGAAGAACCTCATGTGCCCAGTCGTCTCCCGCGCCAATATACGAAAGGTCACTCTCCTGCCCCATCGTCATAGTCAGCAAATTGCGAACCGTCACATTGCGAAAGCGCTCATCCGCAATCTCGCCTTCATATTCCGGGAAGTATGAAATCCAGCGATCGGCCAGCGACAGCCGTCCTTCATTCACCAACATCCCAACAGCAACCGAAGTGAAGGACTTAGTCACAGAATAGAGCGGGTGAACGTGTTCGAGGGCGAACGGCGCAGCCGCATGCTCGAAGACGACTTCACCATCTTGTCGGACCACGACTGAGCGGACTTCCACACCCGCGGACTTCCACGCCGCAAGGCACGCCTCACCCATCTTATTGTCAAAGATAATATTAGGCACCCTCAACCACTGCCTCTCGAACGAAATCAGTACAAGATGAGGTCGCCCTCGACGCTTATTCAAGGACGACCTCGTCTAATTGCTGGCGCGCGGGGAAATACTTGTCCCGCAGCTCCACTTCTTTGGCTACTTTGCAGCCTCTACCGCCGGCACGTCCTCCTTGTACGTCGCATACGTAAGCAGGAACGAAATCACGCTGGAAACCACGATGGCTATGATTACGTAAATCAGGTAGTTCGCGCCCATTGCACCGGACGGGTCAATGAAGCCCGGGAAGGCGCAGAAGCCGCCGCCGGTGAAGGCGAACATCTTGGTGCCAAGAGCGCCGATGATTAGGCCGCCGGGCACAGAGGCGATGCAGCTCATGATAAAAGGCTTCTTGCGCGGAAGGGTCACGCCGTAGATGCAGGGTTCGGTGATGCCGAAGAAGAAGCCCGAGATGAACGCCGGCCATGCAAGCTGCTTGAGCTTTACGTCCTTAGTCTTCAGAAGGATAGCGAGGACGGCAAGGGACTGAGCGTATGAACAAACCATGTACGGCGCCATGACAATATCCCAGCCCTGGGAGGCAATGTTCACCAGCATGAGGGCAATGACACTCCAGTGGAATCCGAAGATGACCATAGGCTGCCAAATGGCAGTAAGCACGATGCCGCCGAGCGCGCCGCCGATGACAGGCAAGCTGTAGAGGGAGTTAAACAGCAGGCTCATGAGGTTCGTGATCAGGGTGGCAATCGGGCCAATAATCAAATAGGTAGCGGGGACCATCACAACGAGCACGCACGTAGGCACAAAGAAGAACTTTACATACTCAGAGAAATGCTTGCGGCACCACTTCTCCAGCTTTGCCGCGAACCAAACAGAGATGATAATCGGAATGACAGAGCTCGTATAACCCGAAGACGGCATGATGACGGGTATGCCGAGGAAAGTCGTGTAGTAGTTCATGGCAAAGGGAGTGCCGGCAAACACCGTTCCCAAAACATCGCCAGATGTGATGTTGACCATCGCCGGATACGTAAGTGCGATACCGAGCGTCATGCCAACGAACTCACTACAGCCAAACTTCTTTGCCGCGGTATAGCCAAGGATAATCGGCAGGAAGTAGAAGAAGCCGTCACCAGCCGCATATAGAATCTGGTACAAGCCATCTGTCGCCGTAATCCATCCAAGGGCGACGAGAATACTCAAAACACCCTTGATCATGCCCGCGGCACACAGAACCGCAAGAATCGGCTGGATTACGCCCGAAATAGTATCGATAAGGGCACTAACAACGTTTCCTTTCTTGACGGGCTCACCATCAAGATTAACCTCGCCCAGCCCCTCGACACCAGAAGCGGCAACCGCGGCATCGTAAACATCCTCAATCACATTGATGCCGACAACAACCTGATACTGGCCATTCGCGTTGATTACTTGAATGACGCCTTTATGAGATTCAATTGCCTTAGTATCGGCCTTCGCATCGTCTCGCAGCTTGAAACGTAGACGCGTCATGCAGTGCGAGATGCTCAGGATGTTTTCCTTACCGCCGACGAGGCCAACTACGTCCTCGCCGAGCTTGCGATTTGCAAGCTCTTTGCTTTCGCTCATGGTTTTCCTCCCATGCGGCCTATCCAAGGTCGGCCGCCCGCCATCATTCGCTAAATTGATTTCCGATACTAGTGAAGCTCTGGCCAGAACTCCTTATTCGCCTCAATGAGATCGTCAAGGATCTTCTTTGCAACGGAGGCAGAGGGGACCGTCTTCGAAAGCGTCAGCGCCTGCCAAAGCTCCTGATAGGAATGGTCGACCCAAGCAGACACTGCAAGCTTTTCGACCGAGACCTGTTCCTCCATAAGTCCTTTCTGGAATTGCGGAATCTCACCTTGGCAAATTTTCTCGTAGCCGTCGCTGCCGACGATGCAGGGGATCTCGACCATAGCCGTTGGGTCAAAATTGGACACAGCCCCGTCGTTGGGAACAATCAGCGAGAAACGTTCACGGGTGTTCTCTGCCAAAGCGCGAGCGAGATCGACAATGTACTCAGCGTGGGTATCTGGCTTAAGGCCGAAGCCCTCAGACGTGCCCTTTTCGATAATCTGGCGAGCGGTACCGAAAACGCGTTTCTCGCGACCCTCACGGACCTCGTCGGTGCGGGTGTGGTTGGGGTCGGTGTGCTCAACCACATAGTCCGGGAAGAGATAGTACTTGAGGTAGGTGTTCGGAATGGTATTCGGATCGAGCGCGTAAACATCCTTAGCCTTACGGAACGTCTGGTCCCAAGACGCATCGACGAATTCAAGGCCAGAATCCTCGCCAGCATAACCGTTTTTAGCCATTTGGGCCTTGATAGTGGGCATAAGGTCATTGCCTGCACGGTCGTGAATCTTTGTCCACCAGCCAAAGTGGTTGAGGCCGTAGTAGCCGACGACGAGGTCGTTGTGGTCCTTGAGACCACACATCTGAGCCATGATATCCATCAGGGCTATTGGCATGTCGCAAATGTTGATGATCTTTGAATCCGGGCGAAGGCGGCGTGTCGCCTCAGCAACGATCGCCGCGGGGTTGGAGTAGTTGAGCATCCATGCGTTGGGACTATATTTCTCCATGTAGTCAAGGATCTCGAGTACGCCGCCAATGGAGCGCAAGCCATAAGCAATGCCACCAGGACCGCAGGTCTCTTGGCCAAGAACGCCATAGCGCAGGGGGATCTTCTCGTCCTTATCGCGCATAGCGTACTTGCCAACGCGAATCTGGGCAAGTACAAAGTCGATGCCTGTGAAGGCCTCCTCAGGGTCGGTCGTATAGCTGAAGGTTACCTCTGGAGCATTCTCCCTGATGTAGATGGCACATGCCTTGGCAATTGTCCCCTGACGCTCGGCATCGTTGTCATAGAGCGTAATCCTATTGATGGGGAACACATCACGCTTCGCGAGAAGTGTCAGAACAACGCCCGGCGTATAAGTGCTTCCGCCTCCCGCGATAGTAACCGCATAGCTCTGTTTTGCCATTGCAAATCCTCCTGTCTAGACATGTACTTGACAACTTGAATTATATCCTCAGTGATTTGCTATCTGTCTAGACATGTTAAACACACGGGTGAACGGTTGATTTATGACGGTAAGCGGTAACTTTAAGCGTCTTCACTTCCTATAATTGGTAGAAACAGACTATCGCGCCGATTTGACGCATTCCGCACCACCTCTATAAGGAGAGCATTTTGGCAAGGATCCTGTACAGTGAAATTTACCGCAGCCTTCGAGAGCGGATTGTCGAAGGTAAGCATCCCGTGGGATCGCTCCTTCCTTCCGAACAAAATCTGTCCAAAGAGTTCTCCTGTTCTCGAATGACGGTGCGCAAGGCCATTTCACTTCTCGCAAATGAAGGTCTAGTTCAGTCCATTAAAGGCAAGGGAGTCCTCGTAATCGAGACGTCACTTGCAGGCGCCAGCAAAGAGGGCGCATTCACCGTAAATGACCTTTCTTCGTTCAGCGAATCGGCACACGCGATCGGAGCAATTCCAACGTCAAAAATCGTCTATTTCGAACACGTAAGCACCAATAAGTATCTAGCTCAGTTGACGGGATTTCCCGAAGGAGAAGACCTTACGCATTTGAAGCTCGTCCGCATGCTCGACGATAAACCGGTCGCTGTCGACCGCCACTACTTCCTAACTTCCTCCGTCCCCGGCCTAAACGAGCAGAATGCCACCCTGTCGCTCTTCCATTACATCGAGGATGAGCTAGGGCTCACCATTGCCGTGAGCAAACGAACGATAACACTCGCCCAGCCCGACACTGAGGACTGCCGGTTGCTTGACGTCGATTCTTCTTCGTATCTGGCGGTCGTAACCAGCCAGACATTCGACTCAACCGGAACTCAATTTGAGTATGTCGAGGCGCGTTATATTCCGAGCATCTTCCATTTTCACGACACGGCAACGCGCACACCCCTACCCTAGCAAACGGCACGGAGCAGACTCTTCCCTAATAAATTTGTTCAACAAGAAAGCCGGAGCCCGCGCGATGCGGACCCCGGCTTTCAACCGTGACGGTATGCTGTCCCAGTCCTACACGTAGAACAGGATGTCGTCGTAGGTCGGAACAGGCCAGTAGTCGGCGGCCACGATCTCCTCCATGGCGTCCACGGCAGCACGCAGCGTATCCATAGCGGGAACGACCTCGTGCGCGTACACGTTGGCCTGCTCCTGGCCATCGAGAGCCTCGGCCTTCTGATGTACGGCGTCGAGCGCCTTGATGGAGTCGTTGATGGCGGTGATGCCGTTGCAGAGCTTGTTGAGCGTGTTCTGCTCGCACTGCATGGCAGCATCGGCACCGGCAGCGCGGATTGCCTCCAGGCCCTTAGCGACCTTGGTGGCATAGGCGGTGATGACCGGGCGATAGGTACGACGTGCCTCGCGAATCATCGTGGTAGCCTCGATGTTCATGAGCTTGTTGTACTTCTCGAGCTTGCAGTCGTAGCGGCACTGGGCCTCGGCCTTGGTCAGGACACCCGTCTCCTCAAAGAGCGCAATGGCCTTATCGGAAACAAAGGCGGGAAGAGCGTCGGCCGTGGTCTTGTTGTTGGCAAGGCCGCGCTTCTCGGCCTCGATGGGCCACTCGTCGGAGTAACCGTCGCCGGAGAACAGGATGCGCTGGTGATCGGTCAGCACCTTCTTGCAGTACTCGAGCGCGGCGTCCTGGAACTTATCCTCGGGCGTACCCTCGAGTGCGTCGGCGAAGGACTTGAGCGACTTGGCCACGGCGGCATCGAGCACCAGGTTGGAGTCGGAGACGTTCTGCTCGGAGCCGCAGGCACGGAACTCGAACTTGTTGCCGGTGAAGGCAAACGGGGAGGTGCGGTTGCGGTCAGTGTTGTCCTGCATCAGCTTGGGCAGGGTATCGGCGCCCAGATCGAGCACGCCACGCGTGGCATGGACGGAAGCCTTGCCATCGATGATCTTCTCGACAACCTCGGTGAGCTGGTCGCCCAGGAAGATGGACATAATCGCCGGAGGAGCCTCGTTGGCGCCCAGACGATGATCGTTGCCGGCCGAGGCAACGGAGGCACGCAGGAGTTCCTGATAGTTATCGACGGCTTCGATCACCGCGGTGAGGAAGACGATGAACTGCAGGTTGTCGAGCGGGGTGTCGCCCGGGTCGAGCAGGTTCTCGGACTCGGTGCCAAGCGACCAGTTGTTGTGCTTGCCCGAACCGTTGATGCCCTCGAAGGGCTTCTCGTGCAGCAGGCAGACCAAGTCGTGGCGGGAGGCGATGAGCTTCATCTTCTCCATCATGACCAGATTCTGGTCGATGGCCTCGTTGACCTCGCCGTAGACAGGGGCGAGCTCATGCTGGCAGGGAGCGACCTCGTTGTGCTTGGTCTTGGCAGGAATGCCAAGCGCCCACAGTTCATCGTCCAGGTCCTTCATATAGGACGAGACAGTGGGGCGGATAGCGCCAAAGTAGTGTTCCTCGAGCTCCTGGCCCTTGCAGGGAGCAGCGCCAAAGAGGGTGCGGCCGGTGATGACCAGGTCCCTGCGCTTGCGGTAAGCGTCCTTCTTGATCAGGAAGTACTCCTGCTCATCGCCCACGGAAGGAACGACCTTCTTGGGGGTCTTGCCAAACAGCGCCAAAACGCGCTTGGACTCACGCGAGAGCGCGGTCATGGAGCGCAGCAGCGGGGTCTTCTTGTCCAGGGCCTCGCCCGTGTAGGAGCAGAAAGCCGTGGGGATGCACAGGACATCGTCCTTGATAAAGGCGGGGCTGGTGGGATCCCAGGCGGTGTAGCCACGGGCCTCGAAGGTGGCGCGCAGGCCGCCGTTGGGGAAGCTGGAAGCATCGGGCTCGCCCTGGATGAGGTTCTTGCCCGTAAACTTGGTAATGGCGGTGCCGTCGTGGTTGGGCTCGAGGAAGCTGTCGTGCTTCTCGGAAGTAATGCCCGAAAGCGGCTGGAACCAGTGCGCGTAGTGCGTCGCGCCCTTGGAGATGGCCCAGACCTTCATGGCGTGGGCAACGGCGTTGGCCACATCCAGGTCGAGCGGCTCACCGTCCTCGAGGGTTGCAGCAAGGCGCTTCCAAATGTCCTTGGGGAGGTAGTCCTTCATGACTTCCTCCGAGAACACCATGGTCCCGAAGCGGTCAGTAAGTTCGGCCATACGGAACTCCCTTCGTATCGGCACCGCGTGAGAAGCGGTGTTGATTACTAACGAACGAGTCACAGATTAGACTCGTCGTGTTTCCGCAACATTACCGTTATGTTGCTGTCACGAAACCAATCAATGAGGTTACCGCATCGCGGCGGCGTTGCCGCCCTCAACAGCCAATCAACTGTATAAATTGCAGACCTCTCCCCATGGTTTAAGGGTAGTCAATTTGGGATGGGGCTCTATTAACTGGTATTTCGCATCAGATACCAGTCTTTATAGCCCCATCCTAGATTGGCCGCTCTGCTATAGGGAATGTCGATAGCAAGGCATCTTTGATTGGTATCCCCAAATAGCGAGTGAAACTCCGCCGTGGCACAGTGGTGCTGTAGAATCCTTACAACACATCACACTATTTAAGTATCTAAAGGAGCACGATATGCGCGTCGACGAGGTTTTTAAGCAGGCAGCATCCCAGGGCACCGCACCCGTTTCGTTTGAGATGTTCCCGCCTAAGGGCGAGCTTTCCCTCGACACGGCTCGCGAGGTGGCAGGCAATCTGTGCAAGCTTTCGCCGAGCTTTGTCTCGGTCACCTGCTCGGCCGGCGGCTCTGGCAACGGCGCCACCACCGCCCCCATCGCGCATATGATTACGAGCGAATTCGATACGCCCTCGGTGGCGCACCTCACCTGCGTTGGCCGCACGCATGCCGATATCGCCGCCAAGATCGACGAATACCGCACCGCCGGCGTAGAAAACATCCTGGCCCTGCGCGGTGATCTGCCCGCTGGCGCGACCGAAGACGACAAGCCCGCCTCGGACTATGCCTACGCCCGCGACCTCATCCCCGAGCTTGTCGACGCCGGCTTTTGTGTGGGCGCCGCAGCCTACCCCGAGGGCCACATTGCCTGTGAGGACCTCAACGCTTCGGTCGAATACCTCAAGCAAAAGCAAGATGCCGGCGCGAGCTTCTTTGTGACGCAGCTCTTCTTTGACAACGAGTGCTTCTACCGTTTTCGCGAGCTTGCCGACAAGGCCGGTATCACCGTGCCCATTACCGCAGGCATCATGCCGTTTATGGGCAAGTCGCAGATCAGCCGCATGGTCTTTATGTGCGGCGCATCGCTGCCCTCCCCCGTCATCAAGATTCTCGCCAAGTACGAGAACGACCCCGAGAGCCTGCAGGCAGCCGGTGTAGATTATGCCGCCCGTCAGCTTTGCGACCTCAAGGAGCACGGCGCCGACGGTCTGCACCTGTACACTATGAATCGTCCTGCAATCGCCGCAACCATTATGGAGCGCCTGGGGTAATGGAAAAACCGCACATCGATACAACCGCTGTCGAAGTGCCGGCCGACCTTGCGTCGCCGGTGCTTTATCGTATCGATGCTGCCCACCATCCCCGCGTCGATCGTGCCGAGATGCTGCGCTACCTGGGCTACAGCGGTCAGCAAATTGAGCCCGAGCTGTCGCAGCGTATTGAGCTTGTCGTTGAACGTCTGGAACTGGACATTGAGCCCCGTGGCGTGCGGCGCGTGTTTACCGTCGATGCTACAGGCGTGGACGAGCAGGGAGAGCCCAGCATCCGTCTGGTCGGCACTAACGTTGAGCTGCGAGGTCGCGATATCTATCGACATCTTAAGGACGCCCGCATGGCCGCGCTGATGGCCTGCACCCTCGGCATGGACGCCGAGCGTCGCCTGCGCACCACGGGAGCCCAGCAGCCCCTGGAGGGAGCCGTGCTCGACGCCGCATGCTCTGCCTATGTAGAAGCCGCCGTTGAGCAAATGGACCAGCAGGCCAAGGCTGCGGCCGCCGCACACGGACTCGCCGGCAACTGGCGCTTCAGTCCCGGCTATGGCGACTGCCCACTCTCGGCCCAGCGCTCGATCGTGGATGCACTCAACGCCACGCGCCTCATTGGACTTACCGTCACGCCCACCAGCCTGCTCATGCCCACCAAGAGCGTGACCGCGGTGATCGGTCTGTTTGACGGCGAGGTTCACGACGCCCAGAGTCGCCCCACCTGCAATATCTGCCGCATGCGCGAGCACTGCCGCTTCCGCGCCGCCCACACCACCTGCTATTCCAGCCATTAGGAGCCCTCGATGTTTACTCCGCTTATCACTCATGATTCTGACGGTGCTGCGCTGGCGGCACCTGTCAATACTGCGCGCTGCAACGGTGCCGCGTACAAGACGCGCACGATCGACGATCTGCGCATTAAGGATGAACGCCTGCGTGCGGCCATCGAGGGCACGGGGCACCTGCTGTTCGACGGCGGCATGGGCACCATGTTGCAGGCCGCCGGCATGAAGGCAGGCGCCCTGCCCGAACTGCTCAACTTTGAAGAGCCCCAGGTCATCACCGATATCCAGCGTCAGTACGTCGAGGCTGGCTGCGACGTGATCACCGCCAACACCTTTGGCGCCAACGCTCACAAGCTCGATGGCGCCGCCACCGTGGCAGACGTCTTTGCCGCGGCCGTCACCTGCGCCCGCGAGGCCGGCGCCCGCTACGTCGCCGGCGACATCGGCCCCATCGGCGCCCTGCTGCGTCCCCTGGGCACCCTCAGCTTTGACGAGGCCTACGGCCTCTTTGCCGAGGAGGTGCGCGCCGGCGTCGCTGCGGGCGTCGACCTCTTTATTATCGAGACCATGACCGACCTGGCCGAGATCAAGGCGGCCGTCCTCGCCTGCCGCGAGAACTCCGACCTGCCCGTCTTTGCCACCATGACCTTTGAGGAAGACGGTCGCACCTTCTTGGGCACGAGCCCTGAGGTCGCCGCCATCACCCTCGACGCCATCGGCGCCGACGTTTTGGGCATCAACTGCAGCCAGGGACCGGCCGAGCTCCGAGGGCTCGCCGCTCGCATGCTCACCGTTACCGACAAGCCCATCATGGTGCAGGCCAACGCAGGACTGCCCCGCGTGGACGACGACGGCAACACCGTCTTTGATATCCAAGCCCCCGAATACGCCGAGGCCGTCGCCGGCATGATCGAGGACGGCGTGAGCGTCGTGGGCGGTTGCTGCGGCACCACGCCGGCGCACATGGCGGCCTTGCGCACGCTTATCGACAACCACACGCCCAGCCCGCGCCGCCGCAAGCCCAGCATGTCGGTCACGAGCGCCCAAACGGTCGTGGACCTTCCCTGCGACGGCCACAAGATTGCCGTCATCGGCGAGCGCATCAACCCCACCGGCAAAAAGCGCCTGCAGCAGGCCCTGCGTGACGGCGACCTGGACTACGTCGTGAGCCAGGGCATCAGCCAGCAGGAACAGGGCGCCGACATCCTGGACGTCAACGTGGGCCTGCCCGAGATCGACGAGGTCAAGGTCATCCAGCAAGCGACCGAGCAGCTCCAGGGCTCCACGCTGCTGCCGCTGCAGATCGACTCCACCGACCCCGCCGCCGTCGAGGCCGCCGTACGTCGCTACGCCGGCAAGCCCATCATCAACTCGGTCAACGGCAAGCAGCAGATCATGGACGAGATCTTTCCACTGGTCGCCCACTACGGCACCAACGTTGTCGGCCTTACGCTCGACGAAGGCGGCATCCCCGATACCGCCGAGGCCCGCTTTGCCATCGCCGAGCGCATCGTGGCCGAGGCTGCCCGCTACGGCATCGGCCCGGACCGCATCCTCATCGACTGCCTGGTCATGACCGCCTCGACCAACCAGCGCCAAGCCGAGCAGATCCTGCGCGCCATGTCCCTGTGCAAGGAGCGCCTGGGCGTCAAATGCGCGCTCGGTGTGTCGAACATCAGCTTTGGCCTGCCCGCTCGCCCGCTGCTGGGCTCGGTCTTTTTGGCCGCCGCCTTTGGCGCGGGCCTCGACGCCCCCATCATGAACCCGGGCTCCAAGCGCTTTATGGATACCGTCTACAGCTATCGCGTGTTGAGTGTTGAGGACGAGGGCTCGACCGGATACATCGAGCGCTACGCCGGCTGGACCGATCCGTACAAGATCGCCGCCAACCCGGCAGCGGCTCAGGCCGCATCGACCGACACCGTGCCCGCTGCTGGCACCGCCGGCACCGACGGCAACGACGACCCGATTCGTCGCATGGTCGTCTCGGGCCGCAAGGGCGAAATTGCGGCCGAGACCGAGCGTCTGCTGGCAGACCACGACGCCATGGACCTCATCAACAATCACTTTATCCCAGCCCTCGACGAGGTTGGCGTCCTCTTTGACCAGGGCAAGTTCTTCTTGCCGCAGCTTATGGCCTCGGCCGAAGCCGCACGTGTGGGCTTCGACACCATCAAGCGCCTGATGCCCGCCGGCGAGATCGCCGACAAGGGCAAGATCTGCGTGGCCACCGTCAAGGGCGACATCCACGATATTGGCAAGAACATCGTCAAAATGCTGCTCGACAACTACGGCTACACCGTCTTTGACCTGGGCCGCGATGTCGATCCGCAGGAGGTACTCAAGACCGTCAAGGAGCGCGATATCAAACTCGTCGGCCTCTCGGCGCTTATGACCACCACCGTCGTGGCCATGGAAGAGACCATCAAGTTGCTCCATGCCGAGGTTCCGGGCGTCAAGATCATCGTGGGCGGCGCCGTGCTCACCCCCGAATACGCCAAGCAGATCGGCGCGGACTACTACGCCAAGGATGCCGCCGAAAGCGCACGCATCGCCGAAGAGGTCTTTGGGCAGTAACACAACGGAAACAACCGAGCACCAAAACGTGCCGCACGCGCCACTTGGCACGTGCGGCACGTTAGAATAGAAAAGGCTATGCTCGTTTTGGCAGATAGGAGCGCAAGGATGGCGATCACGCCCGCAGAAATCGCGGAAACCCGCGGCATGGTTGAGGAGCAGAACCTCGACATCAGGACCATCACCATGGGTGTTTCGCTCATGGGTTGCGGTGACGAGAACCTCGACCGCATGTGCACGAAGATCTACGACCACGTGACGCACACGGCTGAGCATCTGGTCGAGACTGCCGAGAACCTCGAGCGCGAGTACGGTATCCCCATCGTCAACAAGCGCGTTTCCGTCACCCCGGTGGCGCAGATTGCCGCTTGCTGCAAGGATGAGGACCTCACCCCCATCGCGCACGCCCTCGACCGCGCGGCCGAGACGCTCGGCATCGACTACCTGGGCGGCTTCTCCGCACTCGTCCAGAAGGGCATCGGTGACGCCGATCGCCGCGTTATCCAGTCCATTCCGCAGGCGCTCGCTACCACCAGCCGTGTCTGCTCCAGCGTCAACGTCGCCAGCCTGCGTGCCGGCATCAACATGGACGCCGTGCTCATGGCCGCCCAGACCATCATCGATGCCGCTAAACTCACGGCCGACCAGGATTCCGTCGGCGCTTCCAAGTTTGTCTGCTTTGCCAACATGGTCGAGGACTCCCCGTTTATGGCGGGCGCCGTCCACGGCGGCGGCGAGGCCGACGCCGTCATCAACGTTGGTGTCTCGGGCCCCGGCGTTATGGCTGCTGCCTTGGAGACGCTCCCCGACTCCGCCTCGATGATGGAGGTTGCCGAGAAGATCAAGCAGACCGCCTTTAAGATCACCCGTGCCGGCGAGCTCATGAGCCGCGAGGCCGCCCATCGTCTGGGGGTCGAGAAGGGCATTGTCGACCTGTCGCTGGCTCCCACGCCTGCCATCGGCGACTCCGTTGCCCGCATCCTCGAGATCATCGGCGTGGGCACCTGCGGTGGCCCGGGCACGACCTGCGCGCTCGCCATGCTCAACGATGCCGTCAAGAAGGGCGGCGTCATGGCCAGCTCCAGCGTGGGCGGTCTCTCGGGCGCCTTTATCCCCGTGTCCGAGGATGCCGGCATGATCGCCGCCGTCGAAGCCGGCGCGCTTTCGCTCGAGAAGCTCGAGGCCATGACCTGCGTGTGCTCCGTTGGCCTGGACATGATCGCCATCCCCGGCGACACCCCGGTCGAGACCATCGCTGGCATCATCGCCGACGAAATGGCCATCGGCGTTATCAACAACAAGACCACGGCCGTCCGCGTGATTCCCGCCATCGGCAAGGGCGTGGGCGACTGCGTCGAGTACGGAGGCCTGTTCGGCCGTGCGCCCATCATGCCGGTGAACCCCAACGCCGGCACCGTGCTTGCCCATCGCGGTGGACGCTTCCCGGCGCCGCTGAACTCGCTCAAGAACTAGCTGAGGGGGACTGGCGAGGAGCCCCGGGGAGGGCAAATATATAAGGTCGCCTGCTCGGACAGTCCTGGCTCGCACGGAGAGCACATTAAGTGCTCTCCGGCTCGTGCGGAACTCGCGATCGACCTTATATATTTGCCCTCCCCGGGGCTCCCGCACATCTCAACCTTGGCTGAGTTCTGTCCCATGTTGCAGTTGCTTCGCTCCTGCACCACTTGGCTGGTGCGGCGGTTTGGCGTTGGAACGGTTCTTTTTCTGATATATGCTTGTTGCGGCTCTTCTTTTGGGAGGGGCCGCTTTTTTGTTGTGAGGGGGATAGCCCGTGGCTGATGATTTGATTCGTTCCGAGCTGCTTTCTGCGGATTGGAATGAGGAATGGATGCGCTTGCAGGCTGGTCGGCGGCGGGCTGATGATTCTTTTGAATGGGATAAGCGGGCTCGGCATTTTCGGCCGCTGGAGACTGCCCCTTATGCTCGGGACTTTATGAAGCTGTTGGCGTTAAAGCCTGGTGAATCGGTGCTGGATATGGGGTGTGGGGCTGGGTCTATTGCTATTCCGCTTGCTCAGGCTGGGCATCCTGTGATTGCGGCTGACTTCTCCCCTGCCATGTTGGGCACGCTTGATGCTGGCATTGAGTACTATGGGCTCGAGGATCGCATTACGCCGCTTGAGCTTGCTTGGGATGATGATTGGGATTTGGTTGGACCGGTCGCGAAAGCGGTGGATGTTGCCTTTGCCAGTCGGTCGGTTACGACGACCAATCTAAAAGATGCGCTTGCCAAGCTTGATCGAACGGCTCGTCGGCGTTGTGCTGTCACGATGGTCGCTAACTCCAGCCCGCGCTATGATCTGCACTTGATGAACGCTATCGGTGCCTCGGTTACCTGCAGTAATGGCTTTGTGTACGCCTTCAACATCCTCATTCAGATGGGTGCCCTGCCGCAGGTTACATACTTTGAATCGCCGCGTCGCGATACCTTCGACAGCCTTGAAGCGGGCGTGGCGGACTTTTCCCGCATGCTTGAGCATGGCAACGAGGATAAGATCGACCGTTTGCGCGACTACATCGCCCAACACATGATTGAGAATCCCCATGCCGGCGAGCCGGGCTCCAAGGGCGTGCCGCAGGGGCGCTATATGCTCGATCATGTCCGCAAGGTTCGTTGGGCGTTTATTGCATGGGATCCGGTCTCTGCGCCCAGCTCATAGCCTGTTCGCAGCCCGCACCGCCCACTCACTCGGCATCCGCATTCTTTTTGAACTGGGCAAACACGCTCCACACCGCGCCGTTCCTGCGCTATCGTGGGACAGCTCACGTAGATTAAGGCCCCGTCGCGGGGCGCCCCTTACATAGAAAGCGAGAACCCATGGCACTGACAGGAGCCCAGGTCAAGCAGCTTCGCAGCATGGCCCATCACCTCAACCCCGCCATCATCATCGGTAAGTCCGATGTCAACGAGGGCACCGTCGAGCAGACGGTCGCCTACCTGGAGAAGCACGAACTCGTTAAGTGCTCCGTGCTCGATGGCTCCAGTCTTTCCGCCCGCGAGGCCGCCGAAGAGCTCGCTGAGCGTTGCCACGCCGAGGTCGTCCAGGTCATCGGCCGCAAGTTCTCGCTGTATCGCGAGTCCTCGCGCAAGGACATCGAGAAGATCAAGCTCGTCTAAGAGCCAATGATCCAGCGAGCCAACACATAGCAAGCTTACGGGTGCCCAAGTACTTCGGGCGCCCGTTTTTTATCGCTCGACCAGCACGCGATTGAGCCGCCCCTCCACCAAGCGCTCGTATAGACGCCGCGTCTCGGGCTCGGGCACGCCATTGACCTGCTCCCTCAGGTGGTGCATATGCCCGCTGTACAGCTCGACGATATCGCGCCGCCGCCCCGCCGCACTGTAGACGCGCATGGCGCAGCGCACCATATCCTCACGCGCCGTTTCCTGCCGAAGCCCCGACTCCGCCAGCCAAATCGCCGACTGCAGGTCGTTTTCTTCTAGGGCGGCATTTGCTCCCTTAATCATGCAATCGATGTACTTTGACTGCATAATGCGTCGCATACGCAAAAAGTAGGTGGGGTTACAGCCATTGGGAACATACAACGGTCCGGCATAAAGCTGCTCAATCTTAAGGCACAGCTCAACTAAATGGGGCCCGCGCGCACCCGTGCGATTTCCCAAAACCTCGCGGCTTATCTGGTCAAACAGCCGTACATCGGTCTTGACGTAGTCGCCGTTGAGTCCGATGCATTCATTTTGGATGAGCACACACGACTTGCCATCCGGCGTCGGTCCCAAAGCCGACCGCAAGCGCGATATCGTCGAGTACAGGTTATTGCGGGCGCTATTGAACTCGGCATGGGGCCACAGCTCCATGGCCAGCGTCTCACGATCGACGAGCGCATCCATGCCCAGTGCAAGCCGCTCGGCAAGTGTCGCCGCCTTCTTGCGGCGCCACATTTTGTCCGTGATGGGAAACCCGTCGCGCTCGGCGCGAAACGCACCAAACATGCGAATCTCGATATGGTCGATGGTATCAACGGCTTCAACCTCGCCGGCCTGGAACAGGCGCTCGCCCTCCCCTTCCAAATCGTCGCGCAGCGAGTACCGCGACAGCTCGCGCACGGGAAGCTTCTTGCGAATCCTGGTCGCCGGCTCGCCCAGACAATGCATGGCAAGGCGCGCAAAGAGCCGATACGATGGCTCCAGAATCCCCGCACGATTCATGGACATCCAGGCCGCAAGATCGCTGTCTCGGCCCGCACAGGCCAAATGCAGCGCCACCATCCAGGCCTCCGCTCCACCAACCTGCGTCTGGCTTATATCGAGTAGCTCCGCTTCCTCGCGCACCGAAACCATCGAGGTGTTACGCAGATACGCCGCGCGCTCCAACAGCAATGCGTTATCGCGCATGTACGCAATCGACTCCTCGGCAAGTTTGAGCACTTGGACCGCACGGAACTTTGCATTAACCGGCCGTCCCTCTGCCAGCGACTGCCAGCCTTCTAGCAACAGGCCAAACAGCTGAATCTGGTTGTCGCGCATGCGCACGGCAAAACGATCGAGCTCGTTGAATGCCGCGTCGTCGGTTACCGGCAAGCCGGAAAGGAGCCGCCGTGCCGCCAACACCATGCGCACCCAGATAGCCATCGCCTTAAGCCCACGTACGTCGAGCGCCTCCCGCACCACCGTCATCTCGTCGTCGCGCTCGTCGGTTCCCGCAAACGACCCGTCAAAAAGCTCCACCAGCATGCTGTCGGCCCGTATAACAATCCCCGCGATGTCGAGCTCACAGTCGTAGGCCTTGCTCGTTTTGAGCTGCTGTAGAACGCCGCCGTCATCTCCCCGCTCGGTCAGGCAGCGCTTGACCTCGATATGCGCGGACAACATATCGAGTGCGGTATGGGATGTCTCGATTTCTGGCACGGTCAGGTTCGTAGGAAGCCCAAGCCCGTTGTCCCCATAGCAAACAGCCGTCAGTGTCTGGGCCACCCTCCATGAAACAGGGTCTATTTCGCAGGCCGCCCGTTCGCCCCCGCGCTCGATGACCGATGCCATATAGCGAGCGAGCTTTGTATTGGACACGCTGACCGCTGCCAGATATACGCCAAGCGCCTCGGCAGGCGTTGGCTCTGGAGCCGGATCCTCGGCATCGATCGTGCCCAGCGCTGCTCGGCAGATATCGGCCCCGTGCCCCGTCAGAGCCAGATCGACCCCATACTGCCCAGCAAGTTCAAGGACCGCATCACGGTCCAAAAAGGCGTCCGCCAGGCCCATCGCCGCATCGCATCGGCCCGCCTTAAGCAAAATCCGGGCCGCCCTCGGAACAAGTTCGGGGCGAACCTCGGCCACCAACTTACGCAAGCGCAAGCGTCCGTTATCCTCCGTGCCCAGACACGTAAAACTCCGCTCGGCGGGGTCCAAGCCAAAGATCGGGTAGTCGCGTACAAAGTAGGACTGGTCGACCATCGACAACCTCACCCCACAAGCCTCGAGTTCTGCGATATTGCCCTCGCCCATCAAAACCATGAGACATGCCACGCAAAACAGCGCATTATTGTCGAGCGAAGCCAGATCGACAAGTGCCGAGCCATATACGTTGACAATCTCGTTTTCGAGCAGACCGGCTACGTCGCCTTGGCCATACAGACCCGTCTGCAATGCCGAGACGAGCTCGGGCACACCCTGCGTGAGCTGATAAAAGTCGAGCGATGTGCTGATCGAAAACGCCGATGCCCACGCCGAATACTCATAGGCATGCACCTTGAGCATCTGCGCATTGATCTTAACCGAATCGCCCAGCCCATGAATCAGCTGACGATTTGAAGGACGGCAGGAGATAAAGACCCCTACCCCCATGGCGCGCAGGCCGCGAATCCTGTCGATGAGGTCTTCGGTATCGCGCTGATCGAGGTTTGGCACATTATCAATCGCGATAAGGGAGTGCGGTTTGTCTTTGAGTTCTTCGGTAACCACCTCGAGCTGCATAAACACCTCGCGCCCAATGGCGCGATCGGCCTCGATAATCCGCACGGGGCCTCGCGTCGGGTCGCATTTAACCTCATGGGTGTACTGCAGCAGCACCGAGGTCTTCCCAAACCCGTCGGGCGCATAAAGAACCACGATGCCGGCCTTTCGGCCCTTGGCGAGAAGCTCATTCATCAAGCGTTCGCGTCGCACCATATAGCCACCGCCCAGCGGCATCAGCTCGAGGTCGTCCATACTGCCCAAATCGTTTACCATGCCCGCTCCTCAACTCGACCGTATGGACACTGTAGCCGCAAGACCATACAAGCCGCGCTATGAATAGAGCGACCTTGTGTTTTAGGTTGTCTTTTGGTACGCAAGCGGCAAGTTTTTGTACAGCGAGGGCCGATTCTTATTAATCCCCCGACTAATCGGTCTTTAAGCAGGTAAATGAGCTTGTCAGCTTGTCCCATCTAAGCGGCAGTGTAACGCAAATGAACAAGGTTCAGCCATGTCATTCAACTCGCCTAGCACCCGCTACCGTCTACGACCTTTTAGTGGCATTTTTGCATAGAATCTGGTAAGGAATGAATCAAGCTGTTTGACATCCGGCATTCGCCAAGCTTGCGGCAAGATTTTGGTCAAGCGGGCGGAAAGGGATAACAAAAAGGCCCCCGCAAAGCGGAGGCCTTAGGCAAGGCTATGTCGAGGTGCAGGATTCGCGCTACTCGCAGAGCGAAAGGGCAGCCTCGTCGGCAACGACAACGCAGTTGGTGTGCAGCTGCAGGATCGAAGCCGGGCACGCGGGCGTAACCGGGCCATAGCACATGTCATGCACGGCCTGAGCCTTGGCCTCGCCGTTGGCGACGACCAGGATCATGCGGGCATACATGATGGTCTGGGTGCCCATGGTGTAGGCCTGACGGGGAACGTCGTCGATGCTGTCGAACAGGCGGCTGTTGGCCTGAATGGTGCTCTCGGTGAGGTCGACACAGTGCGTGCCCTTGGAGAAGTGGTCATCGGGCTCGTTGAAGCCGATGTGGCCGTTGTTGCCAATGCCGAGCAGCTGCAGATCCGGGTAACCGGCGGCGGCGACGATCTTGTCGTACTCGGAGCAGGCAGCGGCGGCGTCGGGGTTGGAACCGTCGGGCACATGCGTGTTGTTCAGGTCGATGTTGATGTGATCGAAGAAGTTCTCACGCATGAAATAGTGATAGCTCTGGGGATCGTCGTGCGAAAGGCCGCGATACTCGTCCAGGTTGTAGGTGCTGACCTCGGCAAAGTCGACGTCGCCCTTCTCGTACCAAGCAGCGAGCTGCTTGTAGGCACCGATCGGGGTGGAGCCGGTGGCAAGGCCCAGCACGCAGTCGGGCTTGAGAATAACCTGCGCCGAGATGATATTGGCTGCCTTGCGGCTCATATCCTCGTAGTCTTTAGCTTTAATGATCTTCATTACGCGTCCTTTCTCGTACAAGAGAGGCAAGGCTCCCCTTACAAGCACTTGCCCGCGGCCCGCGTCGGCCGCAACCAACGTGTGCGGCCACCAGGGCGAGGTCGCGTAATGTATGTGTCTCGTGTCTAGCCGCGTCGAGGCCCCTGCCCGTCCACGGTGACCCGAAGCCTTTTAGCTTCGGACAAATCCCATCTTGCCACGGAGGGCGTCCTCTTTCAAGGGCGCCCTCCGTAAACGTGTTTGAATTGTAGGCTAATGGCCACGTGCACTTGCTAGCGCTCGCGAGCAACGATGAGCTGGTCCATCTCTTCGACATGCACGCCAACGGAGCCCTTGATGCTCGAGAACTCAACAGAGTTGCACACCAAGATGGGAACCGTCACATCGTAGCCCTCGGCAGCAATTGCCTCGCGATCGAACTCAATGAGCACATCGCCCTTATGGACGATGTCACCCACTTGCGCATGTACGGTAAAGTGCTTGCCCTCAAGCTGAACAGTGTCCAAACCAACGTGGATGAGCACGTCCAAGCCATCGACCGTGTTAAGCGCAACAGCGTGTCCCGTAGGAAAAATGGCCTCGACCTTGGCATCAGCCGGTGCAATCACACGCGTTCCGGTAGGCCGAATCGCCACGCCCTGGCCCAAAAGGCCGGTGGCAAATGTCTGGTCGTTTACCTCGGAAAGCGGAATGACGTCGCCCGAGATGGGAGCATCCAGCGTAAGGACTCGACCACGCATACCAAAAGACCTTAGGACTTTAGTGAACATGCTCCCCCTCGGACATACCAATCGACCAAAATAGCCTTAACAGTTTACCACTTGGCACTCGTTTTTGACCATTAGGGAAGTTCGCGCTTGACAACCTCGACGATGTCGTCGACAACGCGCTGGGTCAGCTCGTGCGTCTCGGCCTCGGCCATAACGCGGACCAGCGGCTCGGTACCGCTCGGACGCACCAGAATGCGGCCACGGCCGTCAAGCTCCTTCTCGGCAGCAGCGACGGCATCCCAGATGGGCTGGCAATCATCCAGACCAGCCTTGTTGTCGGAATGCACGTTGACGAGTACCTGCGGGTACTTCTTCATGATGCCGGCAAGATCGGTGAGGGTACGACCGGTGCGCTTGAGCACGGCCAGCAGCTGCAGAGCCGTCACCAGGCCGTCACCGGTGGTGTTGTGCTCCAGGAAGATGATGTGGCCGGACTGTTCGCCGCCGATGACGGCACCGTCCGCGAGCATACGCTCAAGAACATAACGGTCGCCCACAGCGGTCTGAACCATCTCGAAGCCCTGCTCCTTCATAGCGATGGAGAAGCCCAGGTTGCACATGACGGTCGAGACGATCTCGGAGTTGGCGAGCTTGCCGCGGGCGGCGAGGTCAGAACCGCAGATAGCCAGGATGTAGTCACCGTCGATCTCATTGCCCTCACTGTCCACGAACAGTACGCGGTCGGCGTCGCCGTCGTGGGCCAGGCCGATGTCAGCATGGGTGCGCAGCACGAGCTCGCGCAGGGGCTCAAGGTGAGTGGAGCCGCACTCGACATTGATGTCGGTGCCGCAGTAATCGGTGTTGATGGCATGGACCGTGGCACCCAGGCGCTGCAGCGCGGCGGGCGTAGTCTGGCAGGAAGCACCGTGACCGCAGTCGACGGCAACGACCAGGCCATCGAGCCTCAGGCCATCAAGCGTATCGATGGCGTGGTCGACGTATGCCTTGCGAGCGTCCTTCATCTTGATGATGTGACCCACACCGGCGCCGGTCGGCAGCGTGTCGGCAGCCATGGCCTCCTCGGACATGACCCAGGCGCTGATCTCTTCCTCGACCGCATCGGGAAGCTTCATGCCCTTGCGGCTAAAGAACTTGATGCCGTTGAACTCCGGCGGATTATGCGAAGCGGAGATGACGATGCCGCCGTCAAGCTCGTTTTGGACGGTGAGCAGCGCCACGGCAGGCGTGGGGATAACGCCGCAGCAATGCGGACGGCCGCCCTCTGCCATAATGCCAGCGGTCAGAGCACTCTCGAGCATGGTACCCGAAAGACGCGTGTCGCGGCCGATGCAGATGTCCGGGCCAAGGAACTTGGTCGCCGCGCGGCCCAGGCGAAACGCGAGGTCGCACGAGAGGTCGGCATTGGCGACGCCACGGACGCCGTCGGTACCGAAGATGTTCTGGGGCATAGGATCGCTCCTTCCCTAGCAGGCGATATACAACCGCCCACCCTAGTCGAAAAAGAAAAGCGGGACCCGCCGAGGAATCGGCAGGCCCCGCTTGTACATTGTATCTCGAAAGGAGATAAAACCTTAGCGCTTGGAGAACTGGGGAGCGCGGCGGGCCTTCTTGAGGCCGTACTTCTTGCGCTCGACCACGCGAGCATCGCGCGTAAGGAAACCGGCCTTCTTGAGGTCAGCACGGTAGTCGCCAGCGTTCAGAAGAGCGCGAGCGATGCCCAGACGCAGAGCGCCGGACTGACCGGAGATGCCGCCGCCATCGCACAGAGCGATAACGTCGAACTGACCGGCGGTGTCGGTCACCTTGAAAGGAGCAAGGGCGTTCTCAACGAGCTGATGACGGCCGAAATACTGCTCGGCGTCACGCTTGTTGATGGTCACCTTGCCGGTGCCGGGGACGAGACGGACGCGGGCGACGGCGTTCTTACGACGGCCGGTACCCTGGTAGACAACGGTGTTCTCAGCCATCTTTAAGCCTCCAGCTCAATCTTCGTGGGGTTCTGGGCAGCATGCGGATGCTCGGCACCAGCGTAGACCTTAAGCTTGGTCATCTGAGCACGGCCGAGGGTGGTCTTGGGCAGCATACCGCGAACGGCGCGCTCGATGACCTTCTCCGGGTGCTTCTCCATAGCCTGGCGGAAGCTCTCAGCCTTGAGGCCGCCGTTGTAGCCGCTGTGGCGATAATAGGTCTTCGTGTCGGCCTTGTTACCGGTAAGCTGGACCTTATCGGCGTTGATGACGACAACGAAGTCGCCGCAGTCGCTGTTGGGCGTGAACTGGGGCTTGTTCTTACCGCGCAGGATCATTGCGATCTGGGTGGCAAGACGGCCCAGGACAGCACCATCGGCGTCGACGAGAACCCAGTTGCGCTGGACCTCGCCCTGCTTGGCGTAGTGAGTCGATTTCGAAATCACTTAGACTCCTCCATGTACAGTACGTGTTGTTACAGAGATTCACGGGGCTCTGCAAGTAACCCGTCCATATTACCCCGCTCGCCGTACGAGTCAACAGGTATTTTGGCTCCGACCAGAGTTTCTGCACATGTCATCCACGAGCCGTGACGTTGCAGCGCTAGCGCTCAACAAACTCCTGGATCTCCGCGAGCAAACGCTTTGCCTCCTGACGGCCCTGGATATACAGGTCCAAAAGCTTTGCCGGATCGTGCTCGACATGGCCGACCTCGACCGGCTTTTGCGGAGCAATGACCAGCGCGCGGCCCTCGCGCTCATACTTCCACAGGTGCATGCGCTGGAGGTTATAGCGGTCGTGGCGCGTCTCGATAGCCTCGAGCAGGTAGGGGTAGTCGGCATAGCGGGCGCGCGCGGCAGGCATAAACTCGTAGGGCTTTTTCTCGTACGAGCGGTCCTGCGTGACAATGACAACCGCGCGCTCGAAGCCGGCCTCCTCCAGCACATGCTCGATAGGAACCGAATCGGCTACGCCGCCGTCGACGTATTTGTGCCCGTCGATCTCGACCGGCGGCGTCACCAGCGGCAGCGACGTCGAGGCGCGCACGGCGTCGAGGTCGAGCACGGCGCTTTTGACCGGCAGGTAGGCAGCGGTTCCAAACAGCATGTCCGTCGCGACGGCGTACATCTCGATAGGGCTGGCGTCGAACGTCTCGTTATCAAAAGGATCCAGGCGGTCCTGGACGTCGTTGAAGATAAAGTCGTAACCCACGATGGAACCCGTGGACGCAAACGACGCGGCGCCCATGTAGCGGCTGTCGTTGCAGAAGGTCAAATTGACTCGGTTGGTGCGACCGATCTGGTGCGACTTGTAGTTGACGCCATTGAGCGCACCGGCCGAGACGCCGTACACCGCCGGAATCTCGACACCGGCCTCCATGAGAACGTCGAGCACGCCGGCGGTAAACTGCCCACGAAAACTGCCACCCTCCAAGACGAGCGCGACCTTGCCGGCGTTCTTTGCCTTATCTTCTGCAGTCATATTGACCTCCTGCGATTGCGTTTTGGCTTTCTTCTACCCAGTTTTGGGATGGAGGGCGCATGGGTTTTGGAGCAGAGTTCGATTCTCCGCGGTACGGGGCTTGCATTGAAGCGGGGCATGGCAAGCGGAAATACCATCGGCAGCACATCCGTTTTGGGTTGAGGCTTTGCGCGGAGAATCCGCGTATTTGCTTCGCAAATCCGCACCGGCTTCGGCCGCCTGCCGGCGTCCTCGCCCGCTCGCTACAAACGCTTCGCGCCCTGCATAGAGTTCGATTCTCCGCGGTATCTGTAAGTAATAAAAAGGCAGGTAGAGACGCTTCTCTACCTGCTTGTAACTATTGGTGGAGGCGCGGAGAATCGAACTCCGGTCCACGAAAGCCCCCTGATTGGCATCTCCAAGCTCAGTCGCTAGTTTAGTCTCGGACGCTTTGCGCGCAGCGACACGCTCGCGGCGTCCTAACCGGTTCGGTCTTAGCCCGCGCCATACCGATTACGTGCGCAGGAGCATTCCCCTAAAATGACGTCGCGCCGGTGTCGGGGAAATCACCGGGTTGACGCGCCGCTATAAACTAAGCAGCGAGAGCCATAGGCTCAAAAGAAGAGTTGTTGTCAATTCAATTTGACGGTACCCCTGTTTAACGAGGCGAGGAGACCTCGGCTTGCTTCCTCTCTCAGAGCTATCGTGTCGAAACCAGTCGCCCCCGAATGTCGGGAAAGTCTGGATGGCATTGGGCACGAGCACCCAACACGCGTCGACTTTTCAAGGAACATGCGGGGCGAACCCCGCTTGTGGAGTGTTATCTTACCACGTTCTGAAAGCGGACAGCTGTTCTATGCACGAGCTGTGAAGACCCCAATGTGCGCCACACTTCGCACTTTTGCTACCGATCTCGTCACGTATATTTTCGCCAAGCAAAATTGACCCGTCGAAAGGACCGTTATGGATACCAAGCAGCAACTCGTCAATGCCCTCGCAGGCCTGGGCTCAACCATTACCGAAGCTATGGATGTCATCGAGGGCTTTGTCCCCTGCGGACATCCCGCCCTCACGGTATCGAACGCACTCGTTGCGCTGGACGTTGACGATGATGCAGCTCTCGCCCAGCAGCTTGAGACCGTCGAGGGCTTTATCGACCACGTGAGTGAGAACCGCAGCGTGGCCGCCTACCACGGCATCGAGGTCGAGCTCGCGGGTCCCAAAGCCGATCTGCTCGCAGCAATCCGCGAGGTAGGCGCCCTTATGCAGACCGCAGGCGTCAAGAACACCCAGGTCAACGAGTGGGTCTACCGCAGTCTGGCAGCACTCGACGGCTCCGACGAAAAGGCAGCCGAGCAGCTCGCAGAAAGTCCCGCCATCAAGGCCGAGCTTTTGTAAATAGCAGACGCGGGCCCCTTGGCGCATCGTCGTCCAAGAGGCCCGCGAACAGTTCGCGTCAACCGATAGCCGTGCCGCCGCGTTCGGCCAAAGCAAGAATCGGCATCATTTGACGAGGTGTCTTTGCTGCAAGATCGGCATGTTCGAGCAGCTTGCGATCGTTGGTCACCAAGAAATCAACCTGCGCGCGCTTGCACGCGGCGAGCACCAAGTTGTCCTCGTAATCGCGATGGAGCGCTAAGTATTTGTCGGCCAGCCAAAGGTCCGACGCATCTGCACCCACGGCTGTGGCGTTTTCGGTCATGTTCCGAACAAACGCCAGCGCCGCATCGCCAATTGCACGGGCAGAAGCCTCGTCGAGCGCTCCCCCGCTGGCAAGAACGCTACGCTTCAGTTCGTGCTGTACAACATACAGCACGTCCTTGGCGATATGCACCGGAAAGAACAGCAATGCCCCCGCCTCCGTCGCCTGCCCAATAAACGCACGCGCGGCAAGCGACTCGGCATGGTCGACGCAAAACGAATCGACCCATACGTTGGCGTCTACCATGATCTTGAGAGGCGCCCCACTCACTGGATCATCCCCTTTTGGCGATAATGCTCATCCATGGCTTCGGAATAGATTGCGTCCCAACCGCGATCGTCGGATGCGGGCGACGCAGCGATGCCCAAATCTGCATAAAGCCGGTCTGCCGCTGCCCACGACGCGGCGAACGGTGTATCGGGCGCGACGGTCTGCCGCCGGTCGTCGACGGCCGCAAGCACTTCCTCGCACTGCCCGCCACCCTGCGCGACCTTGGCCACCACCTTTTTGATGAGCTCGGGCAGCGAGGCGCCCGAAAGCTGCAGCGCCTCCTCGGCACGGTTCTTGACCTGACGATCCACGCGAACGTTCACCTGCGCCATGCCGCTAACAGCACCCACGTCGATCCCGCTCCCTTCAATTGCTAGCCCTGCTAGCAACACTATATAGAGAAGCTAGCACATGGTCAAACGCAAAAGGCCTGCGCGCGGACGACACCGATGCCGTCTGGGCGCAGGCCAGATAATGCGGGCGAACACGTCTGCTAACGCAGGTAAGCCTTCGCGTTGCCCAGGCTGTAGGCGATCGTTGAGCCGTTGTGCAGCAGTGACGACGTCTGCGGAGTGATCATGCCGGTAATGCCCAGTGCCAACAGCGCTGAGTTAGTGAGCATCACCTTAGAATAGGAGCTCGTCAGACGATCAACGAGGCCCTGGCTCATGCGGCGCAGGCGAACGATCGCGGCGAGATCCGTGTCAGTCAGGATGATATCGGCGACCTCCTTGGCGATGTCGCTTCCGCCACCCATCGCCAAGCCCACGTCGGCCAAACCGAGCGCCGGCGAATCGTTGACGCCGTCGCCCACCATGGCAACGTGGCGCCCCTCGCCCTTAATGCGCTCCACATACGCGTACTTGTCCTCGGGCAGCAGTTCGGCCTTAAACTCGTCGACACCTGCCTCGCGCGCAATGCGCTCGGCCGTGCGCTCGGAGTCGCCCGTGAGCATAACGACATGCTTGACGCCCAACGCGTGCAGGTCGGCAATGGCCTCGCGCACGCCGGGTTTGAGCGGGTCCTCGATACCGAGCACGCCGACAACCGCGCCGTCGACCGCCAGGTACAGCGGCGACAGGCCCTGCATCTGGGACTCAACGCGCTCCTTAATGTCGGATTCGAGCTGTGCGCCCTCGTCCTCAAATACAAAATGCGCCGAACCGATGATGGCGCGACGCCCTTCAATGGACGAAGCGATGCCGTGCGCCACGATGTACTCGACGGCGGCATGGCGCTCGCGGTGCTCGAGCTCGCGCTCGCGTGCCGCATTGACCACGGCGCGCGCCACCGGATGCGGGAAATGCTCCTCCAGACAAGCGGAAAGGCGCAGGACCTCATCCTCGCTCCAACCATCGGTGGTGAGCACACAGGCAAGACGCGGCTGCGCCTCGGTCAGCGTACCGGTCTTGTCAAACACAATGGTGTCGGCCTTGGCAAACGACTCAAAGTACTTGGCGCCCTTGACCATCACGCCCATCTTGGCAGCATCGCTCATGGCGGTCATGACGGCGACCGAACCCGTGAGCTTAAGCGCGCACGAGTAGTCGACCATCAGTGCCGCGGAGGTCTTGATGAGGCTGCGCGTGGTAAGCGCAACCAGGCCCGCGAGCAGGAAGTTCCACGGGACGATCTTGTTGGCGAGGTCCTCCATATGCGACTGGCCCTCGGACTTGAGCGAGTCGGCCGTCTGCACGAGCGAGACGATCGAGCGCAGCTTGGTCTGAGCTGTGTTAGCGCGCACGCGCACCAAGATGCTGCCGTCTTCCACGACGGTGCCGGCGAACACATCGTCGCCCACGCTGCGCTCGACGGCCAGCGGCTCGCCGGTCAGGGTCGCTTGGTTGACCATGGCGCTCCCTTGCTCGACCACGCCGTCGATACAGATGGACATGCCGGTGCGCACGGCTACCAAGTCGCCGGGCTCAAGCTCGGTGGCGGCAACGCTTACCTCGGTGTCACCGACCACTTTTTGTGCCTTATCGGGCACGTCGAGCAGCGAGTTGATGAGCTCGTTTTCGCTCATGGCGCGCGTGTACTCCTCGAGCAGCTCGCCCACGTTGAGCAGGAACATTGTCTGACCCGCGGTGTCGACGTCACGCTTGACGAACGAAATGCCGATGGCCGAAGCGTCGAGCACGGGAACGGTCAGGCGCGGCTGCGCGAGCTCATGGAGGGCAGCGCGCAAAAATGCCATGTAACCGGCCACGACAAACACCGCACGCAGCGGCGTGGGCAAAAACCATCGGCGTGCATAGTGAGCGCCGACAAGTGTGGCAAGATCCATAACGAGCTTGTGCTTGCGCGGCTCAAGCTGCATCACGTAACCCGTCTTTGCGTCGGCAATGGCCTGAGCGTCGAGCGCACCGACGGCGGCCAGCACGGCATCGCGTCGCGGCTCGTCGTACTCCAGCGCCATCTGGCCAATGCGGCCATACACGCGCACCTTGCGCACGCCGTCGATGTCGCCGCCAAGCTTAAGAAGTGCATCGAGATCGCTCTCTGGCACAGGACCCGCCAATTGAAGACGGGTCCTGCCGGGGATCTCGCTAATAATCGAGAATCTCATAGTTTGTGCCTGGGGGGCGTTACTCGGCTGCCTCGTCAGCAGCGGCCTCGCTCTGGGTGATGTAAGCAGCCTCGGCAACCATGTCGTCGACATTAGCCTTGGCCTGCTCGACCATGTCCTGGTAACCGTTCTTGATGCGCATACCGCACGCAATACCCTGCACGCAGGCATTCTTGACCGGAGCGCTGGTAAGCAGCTTGATGCCGGCCGTGCCAAGCAGAAAACCGCCACCGACAAGCAGGGTATTGAACGTCGACTTCTTCATGTTGCTTCTCCCTTTTGCCGCATTGGACGCGGCATGGTGCCTCAGCACCCGAGTAAACAAGTTTGCTCGAGCACGCTTTTGAAATATCTCAATTTTATCTAACTATCTAGGTCAGCCATGGCTAACCTTTTGAAAATTAACGATGCGGAGTAACCGATTGTCAATGTGAGAAAGGGACTGTCCCTTTGCCCCTTCTTACAACTGCCAGGTAGCTGCTTCCTTTTGCAGCGCCACCATGCGGGCGAATTCTCCACCTGCCGCCTTGAGCTGCGCCGGAGTGCCCTGCTCGGCAACCACACCATCCTTGAGCACAACGATCTTATCGGCATTTTCTACCGTGCGCATACGGTGGGCGATCACGATAATTGTCTTGCCTGCGAGCAGGCGGGAGAGCGCCTGCTGCACCACGGTCTCGTTCTCCACATCCAAACTCGCCGTCGCCTCGTCCAGCAACACGATCGGCGCGTCTTTGAGCAGCGCGCGGGCGATGGAGATGCGCTGGCGCTCGCCGCCGGACAGCTTGGAGCCGTTCTCGCCAATCATGGTGTCATAGCCCTGCGGCATGCGGCTCACAAACTCGTCGCAGTTGGCGGCACGCGCGGCAGCAAGCACTTCCTCATCGGTGGCATCGCGACGTCCAAGACGGATGTTTCCCATCACCGTGTCGTCAAAGAGCAGCACGTCTTGGAACACAATGGCGTAGTCGCGCAGCAGTACCTCGGGGTCCACGCTCGCAACATCCACGCCGCCCACGGTGACCGTGCCCGCGGTGGCATCCCAAAAGCGCGCGGCCAGGCGGCTCACCGTGGACTTACCGGAGCCCGAAGGACCGACCAGTGCCGTGACCTCGCCTTCCTTGGCGGTAAAGCTCACATCGGTAAGAACTTTCTCGCCGGCGCGGCCGTCCTCGCCCGCACCATAGCCAAATGCCACGTGATCGAACACCACATCGTGGCCTACGGGCTCAAACTGCTCGCTGCCCCGCGCCACGGGCTCTTCCATGATGGAACGCATGCGCTTGGCCGACGACTCGGCGGCAAACAGCTCGGACATCAGCATCAGCGCCTGATCAAAGGGCGCATAGATGCGGCTCACCATAAGCAGGAAGGCAAACATCATCAAAAAGTCGGCCTGGCCGGAGGCGACCATCGCAGCGCCCGTGACCAACGTGGTGGCAATCCCCAGGCGCAGGATGGCAAAGGCGGAGTTGACCAAAAGCCCATTGGCGAGCTCGCCTCTGGTGGTCTCGCGCTCCTCGGCATCGATCACGGCGTTGAGCCCCTCAAGATAATGAGCCTCCTGGTTGGTGGCGCGGATCTCGCGCACGCAGTCGAGCGTCTCCTGGATCGCCTCGGTAACCTTGACCTTCTCGGCACGCACATGGTCGAACACCGGGGTCATGGGGCCGCGTGTCAGATACAGCACGGCAAAGGCCACGGGCACGCTCCAAAACGCCGCGATCGCCAGCTGCCAGCAAAAGAACAGCGACGCCACGAACACAATGGCGCTTGCGATGATGGCACCCCAAAGCTCTCCCAGCACGTGGCTGTAGGCGTGCTCCATGGCCTGGACGTCGCCCATGATGGTCTCGGTTAAATCGGCCAGATCACGACGGCCAAAAAACGACAGCGGCAGCTTGCGCAAGCGCTCGGCAATCTCCATACGCTGCTTGCCGCACTCCTCGTAAAAGATGCAGTAGGTGTAGTAATACTGCTGCCAGTTAGAGGCAAAGAGCAACACGAAAAAGACCAGGAGGCCGCCCACAATCGGCAGGGCATCCGGCAGGTCGGCACCGGTGGCGAGATGTTCGGCAAAACCGGCCATGACCAGGAACAATAAGCCCATGCCGGCCATGGTAATGAGATTGGTGAGCGCGGTCCAGAAAATGCCGCGTTTTACGCCGGCGACGCCTTTATCGGATAGGAAATACTTCTTTTGGAATGAGGCGAACATTTAGGCCTCGCCTCCCTTCGTGACGGCGGCATCCGCGGTCGCTGCAGTGATTTTCCAGCTCGCGGCCTGTTCGTATTCGGCCCACATCTTGGCATACAGACCCTCTTGGGACAGCAACTCGGCATGGGTGCCGGCCTCCTGCACGCTACCTTGATTGAGCACCACGATCTTGTCGGCCCCCACCACGGTCGAAAGCCGGTGTGCGATCATAATGACCGTGCGACCCGCCGCCAGCTTGCTAAAGGCGCGCTGGATGAGCGCCTCGTTCTCGGGGTCGGCAAACGCCGTGGCCTCATCGAGCACCACGATAGGCGCGTCTTTAAGGATCGCGCGGGCGAGTGCCACGCGCTGGACCTCGCCGCCCGAAAGATATGCTCCGCCGGCACCGAGCATGGTATTGATGCCCTGTGGAAGCTTGGCCACAATGTCGTCGCACTGAGCTGCGGAGAGGGCCGCACGCACTTCGTCGTCAGTGGCCGTAGGCTTGGAAGCGCGCACGTTATCGGCAAGTGTTTGCCGGAACAGCTGGTTGGTCTGGAACACGAAGGCGACCTGGTCCATAAGCTCGTGCGGATCCATATCGCGAACGTCCACACCACCTACGAGCACTCGACCCGAGGAAACATCCCAAAAACGAGGAATCAGGCTTGCGCAGGTTGACTTGCCGCCGCCCGAAGGACCCACAAGCGCAAGGGCACTACCAGCGGGAACGCTGAAACTTACATGGCTAACGGCAGGTGCTTCGGCACCCTCGTACGTAAAGCTCACGTCCTCAAATCGCACGTCGCCGCCGGCAGGGTGCTTGGGTTGCGCGGGCACGGAGAGCCGTTTGGAATCCATGACGCTTCGAATGCGAGCCAGCGAATCGGCACTCATCTGAGAGGCCTCGCCCACAAACATGAGCTTGGTCATGGCCGTCGGTACCACGGCCGAAAATATCGCGTAAAACGTGAAGTTGGCCATAAAATGCGCGAAGTCCGTCTCGCCCGGCGCCAACAGCAACGCCACGGGCAACAGGAATGTCACAAGACCATTGAGCGCGGTAAGGTTGAGTACCTGCGGACCTCGGCAAAACGTGCCCGCATAGCTTTGTGCCATGTCGGCGTATTCGGCGATCGCGTCGTGGAACGCCTTAAAGGAATAGACCGTCTGCTGAAACACCTTGACCACGGGAATGCCGCGTACGTATTCGGTACCGGTCTTGTTCATCTTGACCAGCGCGCCCATGTAGGCCTTCATGAACTCGGCGCCCTTGCCGCTCATCATGGTGGCCATGGCGCCAAGCGAAATGGCCACCGAGATAAGGCATGCCGCGCCCAAGCGCCAATCGAGGGCGAAAAGCAGCACGAGCAGACCTGCGACCATGGCGGTGGCGCCGGCGATATCGGGTAGCATGTGCGCGAGCAGGGTCTCGGTGGAGGCGGCGCATCCGTCTACGATACGGCGCAGCTCACCGGTGGCGTGCGTGTCAAAGTAGCCGAGCGGCAGCTTAAGCAGATGCTCGCTCGTAGCCTTGCGGATATTGGATGCGCAGCGAAACGCGGACAGGTGCGTGCACATGAGTCCCACAAAATAGACCACAATGCTCGCCAGGGCAAAGCCCACAGCCCACCAACCATACATCGCGATATTGGCGGCCTCGCTCCAGTTGGGCGCCACGGCGATAAGATCTCGCGCAACAAGCCAGATGCACACGTACGGGCCAAAGCTCAGCAGCTGCGAGAGCGCCGAGAGGGCCATGCCCAAATACGTTAGGAATTTACGTTCACCGGCATATGCAAGCAGCTCGCCGATGCCGCCACCTTCCTTTTTTGATCCCTTTGCCATGAGATTCCTTTCTAACGGCTTGAGAGTTAACCGTAAGAAACTTATCATGGGCGTGTTAGCCAAGGCACACAGTTGGGCCAGGCGTGGACGTTTTCGCAAATGAAGGGGACGCTTTTGAAAATGCGGCGGGCGGCAACCGATATAACCGAGCTCTACGCACCGCAGTTTGAGCAGTTTGGCTTGGAGTTCTCCGGCAAGGGCGCCGTCTTTACCGGTGAGGTGGCAAACGATCGGGCGCACGGACGCGCATGGATCATGCCCCTCTCCCCCACCTGCATCGTCATGGAGCATTTCATTACCCCGACGCACGATATGTACCTAGCCGAATACACACCCGAACCGTACGCATGCGTGAGCGAAGTCAGCGCGCCCACGCTCATGTGCATGCCCGAGGCTGGCATAACGCCTGCGAACCTTAAACCCTTGCATGGACCGTGGCCAAACAATGCCGTGTGCAGCTTTATCCAAGATAACTGTGGCGAGGAGTTAAGCCCACTGTTTGCAGGGCGGCTCTATCACTCGCGCTCGGTGCTCTTTTTGCCTGGATATTTTGACGAACTGGAGCACCGCTATCCCACCGAGTTCGCAGGGGTCTTTGAGGCGTTTGCCGAGCCATGGCACGAGGAGGCGACGTCTGCCATCTGCCACACGTTGCGCAGGATTAACGAGGACCGCGCCCGCACCGCAGGCGGACACGTCTATATGCAGGGCATCGTGGAGACCATGGTCGCGGAGCTCGCCTGTTCGCGCGCGGCCCACAAGCAGGCGCGGCAGGCGGCAGACACACGCGTCAGCATAACCATTGCCGAAGAAGCAACGGCAATGATTGAGCGCGCGCTCGACAAAGGCAGGCGTGTGGGTATCAACGAGGTGGCCGAGAGGCTCTACACAAGCCGCTCCAAGCTATGCGCCACCTTTAAGGCCCAAACTGACGAGTCCCTGGGCGCCTACATTCGCAGACGCCGTATGGAGCGAGCACAGGACCTTTTGGCTGATAGCTCGCTCACGATAGCGCAGGTGGCAGAGCGTCTAGGCTACCCTCAGCAGGCCGCCTTCGCCCAAGCCTTCAAGCAACACACCGGCACCACCCCCACCGCTTGGCGCTCCCAACATCAATAAAAAGACGGCAAAGGGACAGCCCCATGAGTTCCACACGCAATGTGACAAAGGGACTGTCCCTTTGTCACATTTACAAAAATGGGCGCGCCAACGGCGCGCCCATTCACTCAATTTCATTCAGCCCGCCTGACCCGAACGGCCGAGTCGTTGCAGAACCCGGGAGCCCCGGCAGGGCGGGTGCTTGCTCAAAATGAGTTCCCTCCAAAACAATGGGCGCGCCAACGGCGCGCCCATTCACTCTATTCCATTCAGCCCCGCCTGACCCGAACGGCCGAGTCGTTACGGAACCGAGGGGCCGGGCGCAGGGCCTTGCCTCTCAATGAGTTCCGCACGAACAGGAGGCGCCAGTGGCGCCTCCGTCGTGAGTCAGGACTGTCCGAAATTGAGAGGCAAGGCCCTGCGCCCGGCCCCTCGGTTCCCGTTTACGAGAGCGACGTTCTCAGCAACTCGTTGAAGAGTTTCGGGTTGCCCTTGCCGCGGCTCGCCTTCATGCACTGGCCCACCAAAAAGCCGATAACCTTCTGGTTGCCGTCACGATACTGCTGCGCCTGATCGGCACAGTTAGCCAGCACCTCGTCCACGATCGGCTGCAACGCACCGGCATCGCTCACCTGACGCATACCACGCTCGTCGACGATCTTGTTGGGGTCGTCGCCGGTCTGGGCCATGGCCTCAAAGACCTCGTGCGCCTGGTTGGAGCTGATGGCATCGGTCACCAGCAGCTTGGCCAGCGCTGCTACCTGAGCCGGCGCGATGCCGGACTCGGCGAGCGACACGCCTGCGCTCTTAAGGTAGGCGATCATCTCGTTCACCAGCAAGTTTGCGACCGTCTGGGCCTCCTTGCCAGCCATACCGGCAGCGGCGGCCTCAAAGAACTCGGCAAACTCGGGGTCGCCGGCGATCTGCTCGGCATCGGCCGTCTTAATGCCAAAGTCGGCCTCAAAACGGGCGCGCTTGGCATCGGGCAGCTCGGGAATCTCGCCACGGCAGCGGTCGATAAACTCGTCGTCCAGATCGAACGGCGCCAGGTCGGGGTCGGGGAACAGACGATAGTCGTCGGCCGTCTCCTTGACGCGCATAACCACGGTTCGCTTGCGGCTGGGCTCCCAGTGGCGGGTCTCCTGATAGATGATGCCGCCCTCCTCGAGCACCTCGGCCTGACGGCAGATCTCGTAGGCAAGGCCATCGTGCAGGCTCTTAAACGAGTTGAGGTTCTTGAGCTCGGTCTTGGTTCCCAGCTTGGTCTCGCCGCGGCGACGCAGCGACACGTTGCCGTCGCAGCGCATGGAGCCCTTCTCCATGGAGCAGTCCGAAATGCCCAGCGTCACAAAGATGCGACGGAGCTTCTCCATAAACAGGCGAGCCTCCTCGGGCGTACGCAAGTCGGGCTCAGTGACAAGCTCGATGAGCGGCGTGCCGCAGCGGTTGTAGTCGACGAGCGACTCGGCCGCGGCGGTAATGCGGCCCTCGGCACCGCCCACGTGCACCATCTTGGCGGCGTCCTCCTCCATGTGGATGCGCAGGATGCGGATGGGCACCGTGTAGGAACCGTCCTCGCGACGCTCGGGCATCTGCAAGTTGGACGCATCATAGCTGGCCAGGTGGCCGGCGCGCTGGTTGCCCTCGCGCATGGTCGACGTCATGGACGTGGACAGGCCCTCGGCGTTGGCCGAGGCGCTCGCCAGACTCTGAGCCTCGGCCTCACCAAACGCGCAGTCGGGGCGCTCGGCGGCACCGCGACCGGTCACGTCCAGGTCCAGGTGACCGTACATGGCAAAAGCGACCGGACCCTGCGTAGTCTGGAAGTTCTTGGCCATATCGGGATAGAAGTAGTGCTTGCGGTAGAACATCGAGTGGCGTTGGATTTCGCAGTTGGTGGCGAGACCGGCCTTGACGATGCTCTCGATGGCGCGCTTATTGGGCACCGGCAGGGCGCCGGGCAGCCCCAGGCACACCGGGCACACGTTGGCGTTGGGCTCGTCATCGTGGCTGAGCTTGCAGTTGCAGAACATCTTGGTATCGAGTGCGGTGAGCTCGGTATGGATCTCCAGGCCGATCACAGCCTCCCAATCCTGCAGGACCTCGGAAAGCTCCTTCATTACAGCTCGCCTCCCTTCCCGGCAAAATCGGGCGCGACGGAAAGCGCGGGCGCACCCGTGGCGGCATCGGCAAAGCCGCGCTCCAGGGCGCGGGCAAACGTGAGCAGCTGACGGTCCTTAAACGCCGGACCAACCAGCTGGGCAGAAACGGGCAGCTGAGTATCCTCGCCCAGGCCCAGCGGCACCGAGATACCACCGTTGCCGCAGATGTTGAGCGAGATGGTGTATAGGTCGGAGAGGTACATCTGCGTGGGGTCGCTGATCTCGCCAAACTTAAAGGCCGTGCGCGGCGAGGCGGGCATGAGGATGGTGTCCACCTTGGCATACGCGGCGTCGTAGTCCTGCGTGATGAGCGTGCGGGCCTTTTGCGCGGCGTAGTAGTACTTGTCGTACACGCCCGAGCTCAGCAGGTAGGCGCCGAGCATCTGACGGCGCTTGGCCTCGGCGCCAAAGCCGTGGGCGCGCGACAGCGAGCTCTGGTCGGACAGGTTGGCGCAGCCCTCCTCCTGATAGCCGTAGCGAATGCCGTCAAAACGGGCCAGGTTGGAGAACGCCTCGGCCGGGCCGATGACGTAGTAGGCGGCGATGGCGGCGTCCAGGTGCGGCAGGTCGACCTCGACCAGCTCGGCGCCCTGGTTCTGCAGCTCCTGGGCGGCGCGCTGAACAGCGGCCTTGACCTCGGGCGTCAGGCCCTCGGCCTCCATAAACGCGGGGATGATGCCCACGCGCTTGCCCTCGATACTGTCGTTGAGGTGCTCGGTAAAGTCAACGGCGCAATCCTGGCTGGTGCAGTCGTACGGATCGTGGCCCGCGCCGGTAAGCGCGTTCATGGCCAGCGCGACATCCTCGACCGTGCGGCCAAAGGGGCCCACCTGGTCGAGCGACGAGCCAAAGGCAACCACGCCGTAACGGCTCACGGCGCCGTACGTGGGCTTAAAGCCCACCACGCCGCACAGCGACGCCGGCTGGCGAATGGAGCCGCCGGTGTCCGAGCCCAGCGAGAGCGCGACCTCGCCCGCGGCGACGGCTGCAGCGGAGCCGCCCGAAGAGCCGCCGGGTACGCGCTCGGTATCCCAAGGGTTGTTGGTGCGGTGGAAGGCCGAGCTCTCGGTAGAGCTGCCGAAGGCGAACTCGTCCATGTTGGCCTTGCCCATGGGCAGGCAGCCGGCGTCGAGCATGCGCTGGACGCAGGTGGCGGTGTAGACGCTCTGGTAGTCCCCGAGCATGCGGGAAGCGCAGGTGGTGCGCGTGCCCACGAGGTTCATGTTGTCCTTGATGGCCAGTGGCACGCCCGCGAGCGGGGGCAGCGGCTTGCCTGCGGCACGGTCGGCATCCACGCGCGCAGCGGCCTCGAGCGCAAGCTCGGGCGCCACCTGCAGGAATGCCTGGACCCCACCCTCGCGCGCCTCGATGGCGGCAAGGGAGGCCTGGGCCACCTCGGTAGCGGTAAAGTCGCCGGCGGCAACGCCCGCGGCAATCTGGGCGGCGGTAAGGGAATCGAAGCTCTGCGCCATTACTCGCTCTCCCCCTCTCCCAAAATGGACGGCACGCGGAAGTAGCGGTCGCGCGCGCTGCCGGCGTTTTCGAGCGCAACGTCGAGCGGCAGGTCGCGTTCGGGCTCGCGCAGGTCATCGCCCATCACGTTGGACAGACTTCCGATAGGATGGAACGTGGGCTCCACGTCGGGCAAGTCATATTGCAAGACGGGCTCGAGCATCTGGACGGCGTCGTTCATGTAGGACGTCATCTTGGTGAGCTCGTCATCGGTCAGTGCGATCTTTGCGTACTCGGCGATGCCGCGCACGTCTTTCTCGCTGAGTGCCATAGGCGCTCCCTTCCGCATAACAGTTAAACCGCTCTAGTATACAGGGCAACGCCGGCTTGGAGCAGGCGCTTTACCCAAATGCAGCGAAAACGTAACGAGGGCGGCGGGCTGGCAGGCGGCGGGCTGGCGGTTCTGCAGCGAAACCGCACCGTCCATAGCGAAAACCGTCCCGCCCGCAACGAAGACCATCACAACATTCGACGCTTTTCGTCAAAATCGCGATTTTCATCGAATGTTGTGATGGTTTGAAAGCCCCGACCACCACAAAGGTGCCTGTCCCCATTGTGGTGGTTCTGAACGATGTCTTATGCCGAGGCTTTGACCTTGCGGCGCTTGCGGACCGCGTGAATCACGATGTCCAGCAGCAACAGCACAATGGCCACGACCACGATGAGCACGGCAAACTCGCGCTTGCCCCAGTGGCGGCCGGCCAGCGACTTTTGCTTGTCGACGTCCTTCTTGTTGTACTTGGTGCGCACGCAATGCACCAGCAGGCGATGGTCGTTCACGCCGTAGGGCGTGCAGGTAACAAGCGTCACCTTGTCGGCGCCGGGCTCGATGGTCAGCGACTCCATCTCCTCGGGCAGCACGACCTCGGAGTCCACCATCTTGTAGGCGAGCGTCTTGTTCATGGTGTGCAGCAGCACCAGGTCGCCGGGCTTCAGCGAATGGATGTCGTCGAACATGCTCAGGTTGCGCATGCCCGAGTGCGCGGTGAGCACGCAGTGCGTCGAGGTGCCGCCCACCGGCAGGCTCGTGCCCTCCAGGTGGCCGACGCCCGCCATAAGGACTTCCTCGCTCGTGCCGTGGTAGATTGGCATGCTCACGTCGATGGAGGGAATCTCGACCCAGCTCATCATAGGGTCGCGGTCAAAGATGAGCTGCTGGGCGTAAGGCTCGATCTGGTCGGCGGGAAGCTCGGTGGCCTCGCCCGCCAGCTGCTCGTTAAAGGAGCGAGCCTGGAGCAGGATGCGCTCGCGCTCCTCTTCGGAGAGCGCATCCACGGTGCTGGACACGGTGCTGATCTGGTTGAACACGCCCGAGGCCTCGAGCCGGTCCAAGATCCACGGCCAGGTCATAAGGCCCACGCCAATAAGAATGATGACGATGGTGATGAGCCGGTCGGCCCAGCGCGGCAGTCGCTTGCGGCGGCGCTTGGGCTTTGGTTGAGGTTTGGGCTGAGGGCTTGAGCCACCGTTGGCCGCGGCGTTATTGCTCTTCATATGTTTGGCGCCCTGCACCATCGCCGGTCACTCCTCTACAGCTCAGGTTGTCTAAACAAATAATAGCCGATTAGCAGGCTCCTCCGCCCGACAACACGGCTAGACCGCACCGTCCAGTCGAGGATAAGCCAGCATTTGAGTTTTCAAAATGTCCCGAATCGGCGGGGCGATTCGGGATACAATGTCAATAGAAAGCGACGCACCCCGCGTAAGTGTTCGAAAGCGCGGGCGGCCTAGTTTTCTGGTTTTGTTAAATGCCCGGGCCTCTAACCCCGGGCATTCTTATTTGCGCTTGTTGCGGCGCAAATGCCTTCTACCGTCCGCACCGCGCGTGCGCCTACGGACCTTAAACCGAACCTCATACGAGTCGAGAAACGCGATGACGAACGTGCCAACCGCCGCGAGGGCGGCGAGCGCGTTAAGGAATTTCAGCATTTGGGGACCTCCGATCGAGTCGTCGGCCGCCCGCGCACGGGATGCGTCGCAAGGATATTTTACTGCGAGTGTATGCAACCACGCCTGGTAAACGCGATTTTGACAAACATTTGTTCGATAGTTACACACACGGTTCCTCGCCCAGCGGAGCCTGGCCGCATTGTCCGGATTTGCCCGACGTGTTTGCGTTTTCAAAATGTCCCGAATCGGCGAAACGATTCGGGATAGAATAGCTACAGGAAACGACGCACCCCGCGTAAGTGTACGAAAGCGCGGGCGGCCTAGTTTTCAGTTTTTGTTAAATGCCCGGGATCCGACCCCCGGGCATTCTTATTTGCGCTTGTTGCGGCGCAAATGCTTTCTACCGTCCGCACCGCGCGTGCGCCTACGGACCTTAAACCGAACCTCATACGAGTCGAGAAACGCGATGACGAACGAGCCCGCATCGGACGATGGAGGCTGGCTGCTATGTCCAAAAAAACGGGGCAGACTCCAGTGCGGAGTCTGCCCCGAAAAGAGAATGGCAAAGCAAGAACGTGGATGGACGAGAAAAGTGTCCGCAAGTCTCATGGCCAACACATCCCACCTGCCAAAGGGATGGATGAGCGAGCGTTACTCCTGCTCGGACTCCTCAGCCTGCTTACGGCTGCGGATGAGGTGCGCCACGCCAATGCACAGCACCGCGCCACCGGCGATCCAAGTGAAAGTCACGCCGTTAAGGCCGGTCAGCGGGAGGCCCACGGACTTGGTGTTGCCGACATTGATGGTGACCTCGCCGGCATCAGCGTTGGTGCCGGTGTTTTCTTGACCATGAAGAGCATTGTCGCCGACATTACCGTCAAGCTTGCCGAAGGCGATGTCGGTGCGCTTCTCGTCTGCCTCAGACACCTTTGCCTCAAGGGTCTTCACCTTCATCGTGTCTTTGTTATACGTCGCGGTGATGATGAAGGTGAAGGGGTCGGCCTTGGTGGGGTACTTGGCAGGGTCGGGGGTCTGGACCTCAGTCACCTTGTAGGAGCCGGCGTCGAGGCCGGAAACGGAGATCTTGCCTTCTTTGTCGGACGTGAACTTCACACACTCGGGAAGGTTTTCAGTATTGGTGACGGTCACGAGCTGACCCGCGACGACATTGACGCCATCAACAGTACCCTCCGTCGAGGCAATATACTGGTTTTCGGTATTCTTGTCCGCGGACTGGATGGTGAAGACGGCATTCTCAAGGCCCTGCTCGGTGCCCTGGTCGACCTTCTTGAGGTTGAGCTTGAACGCAAAGTCGGCGACGGTGTCCTCGATCGTCGTGCCCGTGCCAACGCCATACGGGTTGTTGGAGTACTCAAGCTTAACGGTGTTGGGGTTGCCGCCCTTCTGAGTATTGTCAGTAGTGTTACCAAACACGGCATTGCCGTTGAGCACCGCCTTGTAGAAGACGACTATCTGAGTGCTGGCGTCTACCTTTAAAATCTCCTTGAGATACTTACCGTGCTCTCCCGCATTAGCGTTAATAGCCAAGGTGGTAGTTCCATCAGCATTGGTGGTTGGCGTCACAGTAAAGTTCTCTGTAATGTCGGTATATTGATCAATGTTGTTCTGATCTTTGTTTACAGCAAAAACTTGAGTTTGGCCACCAACATAGCTGAGGCCCTTGGAAAGGGTGTCAGTGAACTTATAGGTATAGCTATCGTAAGTAGCGTAGTTGCTGGCGATCGTGCCGGTGAGCTTGTAATTGACCTCCTGGCCGATCTGCGAATCGGCGACGTCATCCCAATCTTTCACAGGCACGGTCGTGAGGTCATCCTCCGCCTTGTTATCATCAAGAATCTTCTTTTCAACCGTGGGGACGCTCTTCTTAGGGGTAATATTCACAGTTGTGTCCGTACCGTCAATAAGAGCGTACACCGGAGCTGAATAAGCATCGGTCGACTTGTCCTGGGGCTTTACCGTCGTATCAGTGAGGAACAGCCAGTAGCCGGCGTCAAGATTGGAAAGAGACGGCTGTGCGGCAGACGTCTTCTGCCACGTTGCATTGTTCTTCAAATTGTCGGCGATCATGCTCAGAACATTATCGCTTGCGACCTGAGAAGTGCTCCCAGTCACGCCTGACTTCTCGTTCAGCCAATCAGCGGCATCCTGGGCAGTCGTTTTGTTGTAGGCAGGCTCTTTTTTCTGAATTGCACGAACAACTGCGTCCTGAATTGCCTGTTGCTCTGTCACGTTTGTGCCCGCCCACTGAATGTTCTTTACAGTGGAGCCATTTACGTCAGCAGCGAAGATTTGAATGCCCTTATAAGTCGTTGATCCAGCGTAGTCACCGTAATCGAACGTAACGGTCGTGTTGCCCGCTGCAAACGCCATGGTCACCGGGGCCATGACGCCACCGAAGCTCAGCGCTGCCGTGAGGCCGGCGGTTACTGCCAAGCGTGCGATGTTCTTGCTCATGCTCATCTTCTTTTCCTCCGTTTTCCGTTTGATTCTCATTCGATCGGTCATCATCTGTCTGTGTCTTAGCATTTACTTCGCTACGTCTCGCCCCGCTCTCTGTGGGGCTGCCAGCTACTCTTTATGGCTGCCACCTCCCCGCTTGACCAGGAGCGCGACCACGATGAGCGCGGCTCCGGCGACCGCTGCGGCGGCCGCGGCGTACATTGCCATATCGCCAGTCGAGGGCATAAAGCCTCCGGTGGTAATGCTAGGGGGTGCGCCGGTGGGCGTGTTGATGAGCGACGCCTCCAGGCTGCCCGTCGACCCGTCCGCGCTGTCGGCGCGCAGGGGCGACTCGGCCGTGATGGTGAGCTTGGGCTTGGCGGCGGCCACCTGGTCGACGTCCAGGCCCTCGGCCTTGACCGTCACGGAGCGCGTGCCCTCAAAGGCGGTGTAGCCCTTGGGCGCCTTGAGCTCGCGGACCTCCAGCTTGCCCGAGTCCACACCCGAGACGGTCACGCGGCCGTCCTCGCCCGTGGTGACGGTGGCCTTGCCCTCTGCATCCCACGTGCCGTCGGCCGCCAGCGTACGGCCGCGGTCGTCGGCGATGCTCAGGACCGCCCCAGCAAGCGGCTTGTCGCCGTCGCTGCCGCGCTTGGTGAGCGCGAGATCCCAGGTGTAGGCGCACGCGTCATCGCTCGGCGTGCGGGTGAAGCCGGCATCGCCGGACTGGTCGGCAAAGGGAGAGCGCGGGTAGCGCAGGTAGACCTCGTTGGGGTTGCCCTTCGCGATGCCGTGGTTGCATGCGCTGCCGAGCGGCGCGTTGTACACGGCGACCACGCGGGCGCCCGCGGTGAAGGCGTCGGCCCCGCCGAGCGCGGCGACCAGGTCGCCGGTGCGCACGGTGAAGGTCTTGCCGTCGGCCGCTACCTTGGTGGCGCACTGGGCCGTGATATCGGTCCAGCCCTTCGCGGGGTCGGTGCCGGCGCGGCCGTCCTTGCCGGTCGAGACGGCGCCGAAGCCGCCGTCCGCGCCCGCCGCCACGTACACGCGCATGCTCGCGGCCACCTTGGAGGGGTCGAGCCCCGCGCTCATGGTGTCGACGAACCGTACCGTGTAGGTGTCGTAGGCCGTGAGGCCCGCCGGGACCGTGGCAGAGAGGCGCCAGTACAGGTTGTCGGCGACCGTGGCGTCGGCGGCCTTTTGCCAGGCGGCGGTGCTGTCCTCCAGCACGTGCTTTTGGACCTTGGGCGTCGCGGCCTTGGGCTTGACGGTGACGGCGCTGCCGCCCACCAGGGCCATGATCGGCGCGGTGCCGGCCTCGCCCTGGGCGATGGCGTCGTCGTCGGCGACGATGAGCCAGTAGCCGCAGGGCAGCTCGGCCGCCGTGCCCACGTTAAGGGCCACAGACACGGCGCCAGAGCTCTGGAGGGAACGAGCGAGCTGTGCGCTCAGCGCGCTCGTAAGGTGGGAATCGGTGTTGAGCCACTCGGCAGCTTCCTGCGCGGTGGTCTGGGAATTGGGCATGCCGGCGCTGTGCAGCACAGGCAGTGCGGCGTCGCGCACGGCGTCGCTTGCCCAGGCAAGGTCGGTGAAGGTCTTGGCGTCGCTGCCGCCGTCGACGACGTTAACGCTAAAGATCTGGTAGGCGTCGTAGCTGCTCGCCACGGTACCGCCCACCGTGATGGAACCGGTCGAGGTCGGCGCGGCCTGCGCGGATGCGGGGAACACAACCGCGCAGGTGCCGATTAGGAGGGCAAGCAGCGCAAACAAGATCGGGAAGGAGCAAACTTTCTTATTCACGACGCTCGCCTCCCTTCGCATTCGCCTTGCGACGAATGTGCATCCAGGCCGCAGCAGCGCAAAGCACCGCCGCGCCGGCAAGGTACGTCAGCGTGACGCCCGACATACCAGAAAGGGGCAAAGAGGTGGAGTAGGTGTTGGTGAAGGTGGGGTTGTCAGTCGGTTTCTCGTTCTCATGACCGTTGGCGTCGACCTCGTAGTAGGCCGGCTTGCAGGTCAGCGTGCCATTATGGTTGTCCGTTGCCGTCACCACGACCTTGAAAGTCTTGGTGTCGTTGGTATAGCCCTCGTGTTTGGTGCCATCGCCCTCGCTGGCGGCGCATTCACGGATGTAGTAGGTGAACGTTGCTTTACCATTGGTAAGATCATTGATGCCCAGTGGACCGATTGGTACCGGATCGAACGTTACTGTCTGAGGGTTTCCCGACTCAGCGGAAGTATATTTGGTCTGAGGGGATGTCTCCGTGTTGTCCGAATTCTTGGTATACAGCTCGAACTTAAACCTCTTCATCTCGCCGCCATCGACCTTCTTGGTCACCTGAGGTGTCCAAGAGCCGCTGGAGGTGTACGTGTTGGTGAAGGTTGCACCCTTGGTAAGCGTAATGATGGCAACGTTTTCGCCCTCAGCAGCTGCGATGGCTGCCGATTCTGTTTCTGACGTTCTTGCGCCAGTGCCGTCATTTTTTACCGTTGTTACTGAAACGTTCGTGACTTTGTAATACGTGTATTCAATGTCAAGCACGTTGTGCGACTTGTTCTCATCCTTCTCAACCTCAGGATCAATTTTGTAGATTGTTTTGTCGTAATCCACGCCCTTTTTCGCGTCCGGAACCTCTACCAAGTAGTAAACAAGAGCGTCATCGGCATAAACTTCACCCAGATCAAAGGTGAAATTTCCATCTATGTCGTTTCTCACCGTACCGACAACCGAGCAGCCATTGAGCTGAAGCTTATCTTTGGAGTCAAAGCTCGGAACTGTGTATAAAGGCTTGCCATTCTCGTCAACAATCGGCTTGCCATTCTCGTCAACAATCGGATTCTGCTTGAGCAGCTCGAACTCAAACTCGTCTTTCTCGAGCGCGCGGCCCGTCAGTTTCTTAATGCCGTTGAGCTTCATCTTGGGATACACACTCACCTGCGCGGTGGAGCCGGCGACAACGTCTCCGTTGGTCATGATTCCGCCACCGTGAATGTTGGATCTGTTGCCCGTGATGAAGAGGGACGCAGCCGCGGTAGCAGCATTCATATCTTCCTGAATCGGCTCAGATTTAAGGCCAATCATGTACTTAGCTTGGGCGCCCTCGTACTTGCCGATAGACGTTGGTGTTTTGTCGATCGTGCCCGACCAGTTAGCAGCTCCGCCACCAAGCATCTGTCCCGTTACGGCAGCGATATACGGCAGCGATTCAGCGTTAGCACTATCGCGAATAAGAAAAAGATCCTGGTGACCGGCTTTTTTAAAGTCTTCAGTTATTTCGCCGCCTTCGTGGTTAGGGCGCCAATCCTTGTCATCGGTCTTTTCGTGTGTGCCACCCGATCGGTTATAACCACTACCGTCAGGTCTACCGTCAGAATTACCGAAAATCGCGATGCCATTGGTATCGGTAATGGCAGTCTTACCAGTCGGGCAAGCGGCAAACCCGCCGCCAAAGCCATTGGCATGATTGTTGGTAATCAGCGCGTTATATATATAGAAGCTCGCCGATTTAATGCCTTGGTCACTACTACCCTGAACGAACACGCCGCCGCCACCCCAGTCGTTGGTGGTATTGGTCGTATTGTTAGTGATGTAGGCTTTCTTGCCGCTCACATTAAATTCGCCAACTGTAGGCGCAGCGATACGGATGCCGCCACCCTCTGAGTTTTGCGCCACATTGCTAGCGATGATTCCACCAGAAAACGTAAACCCGGAAAGAGCTCTATTCCAAGCGCCAGCATAAACGCCGCCGCCAGCCTCGGCAGAGTAGTTGCCCGTGATGTAGCCGCCGCTAATAACCAAACTGCCTATTTTCTGTCCTTCAGACTGGCTAAAGGCAGCAATGCCGCCACCACCGTGGCAACCGTTACCGAGATGCTTCCACCCCGTCGAATCAGTGTCCTGGTAGAACTGATATTTGTTATTGGTGATGTAACCATTCGTAATGGTCACACTAGAGTTCTCAGCACAAATTCCCGCGCCATAACCGCGTTGATCCTTATTTGTACCGTTGCCGGAGATAATACCGCCAACCATGTTTACCGTAGAATTCATGGCATAAACGCCGCCGCCACTGGGGGCATAGTTACCAGCGATTACGCCGTCAGAGATCTCCAGGGTTGAGTTGCCAATGACAGCAATTCCAGCACCAGCACCATCTCTGCCCACAGAAGCACCACAAACGTATCCGCCACTCATCTTGACGATAGAGCGATTCTCGGCATGGATAAGGTGACCAACGTTGCGATTTTCCTCTTGAGTAAGCACGCCACTCTGAAGGTTAAACGTACAGCCCTCACCATTGAGATTGATGAGACTCACTCTGTTGCTGCTGTTGCACGCCACGATGGCACCACCGATAGTCACTTCGTGTTTATAAAGAGCCTCAGTAGTGCTGATACCGTCTGCATTAACAGACGATCCAGTTACGTAATAAATTAGCTTGTCCGGAATTTTAGAAGTCTCATCGTAACCCACAGAGGCAAGGTTGGCATTTTTGCTGAGTGTGCTGTCAGAGCATTCAAAGCCGCTGGCGATCGGATTGTCCACTGGAGCTTGCTGACTGTCCATGACGGTTAACGTTGCATCGCCGGTGATATTGAACAGGGATTGATTATCACTTGCATGTGTAATCTTGTGGCCGTTAAGGTCAATTACGGTTTCGCCATGGTCGAGCGTAATAGTGTCCGCGTACTCAAGATCCCCAATGAGACGGTAGTTACCAGGCGTTCCGCCATTTCCGAATTGATTATGTATGTTGCTTTGATTTAGCTCGGTAAAGCCGTCCGCTGCGGTCGGCATGACATCATTCTCATCATTGGCGCCATCATCCGCAGGCTGCTCGGCACTTTTTGCTCCCGTGTCATCAGACGACGGGGCCGTCCTGAGAGCATCGTCGCCAAGCTCGCCACCCTCGGTCTCGTCACTATTCTGGTTTTCGGTATCCCCGTTGTTGGTGTTTTCTACATCAGTAGACTCAGTTGAGGAACCCCCCCCCATCACAGTTTCCTCGGCAGAAACCGTCTGGACATCGTTGGCAATGGCCTGCGAGATCGGGGGCATGACGAGCGACAGCACCAGACTCAATACGGAAGCTCCGCACAAAACGCCTGCCAGTACACGGCGCGTCGCTTTATTACTCTGCTTAGATTTGTCCGAATTCGCTTTCATCGATGTCTCCTCCCCAAGAGACCGCGATCTTGCTCTTTCACCATCAAACTTGGGCGCGCGACTTATAATTGCTCGCGCTCGATATGCATATTATTACTCTTTGTTTAAACAACGCAAGCCTAACAATGTCAGTTTTGCTTCGCGTTGCCTTAACTTCTTGACAATTATTCAAACTATGCATTGTTTTTCGAGGGTTAAATTTCGGAAAGACGCTGGTGAACTCGTTAGCAAATCTAGATAAATGACACTTTACCATTGTTTGTACAACATTTTGTTTTAACCCGCTCAATCTGTGAACGACCAAAATTGCGCCGTGAATGGCAGTATATTTACCTGCAAATATTAGTTATAAGCTAATTGGTCAATTACTGCACAACCAGCGTGTGCCGACATGTTCATACATCGAAACTTGAATGACATTGCATGTTACCGGCTGCAAATCTCCTCGCTACAAAAAAGCGTCCCAACAATCGACTGTTGGGACGCTTGGAAAACCACCACAAAGGCGCTCTGCCCTCTTTGTGGCTGCCCCCAGGCGCTACAGCAGATGCTCCTGGATAAAGATAGCGATGCCGTCTTTGTCGTTGCTGACGGTTACAAAGTCGGCGGCGGAGCGGGTGGCCTCGCTGCCATTTGCCATGGCCACACCCACGCCGGCGTCAGCCACCATGCAGGTGTCGTTATCGGCATCGCCAAACACGCAGATGTTCTGGAGCTCCATGTCGTTGAGCTCCGCCACGCGCACAAGGCCGCGCGTCTTGGACACGCGCGGATCCATGAACTCGTAGAGCCGCTGCGTGGTTTGCAGAGCCGCCGCCTTAACAGTGTTATCGGCAAACGTCGACGCCCGCTCAATCACCCGCGGCATTACCTCGGGCGCCATGGTAAACATCACCTTGGGCTGCGGCTCGCGCAAAAACTCGGCAAAATCGACCACCTGGTAGGGCACGCCGTCGACGCGCGACAGGTGCTCGACGCACGCGTTGCTCTCGGGCACGTAGAACACGCCGTCTCGGGGGCAAACGGGCGTTGCCGGAAGGTCCGCCATGTGCTTGCAGATACGCGCGATTGTCTCGCCCGGCAGCGGATAGCTCAGCTCGTTGATGTTGTGCGCGCGGTCGATGACCTCGGCGCCGCCGCAGCCCACCAGCACGTCCACCAAGCCTTCGATGCCCCAGAGCTCGTACATGGCCTCGGTCGCGTGGGCGTCGCGCCCGGTGCACAGGCCAAAGAGCACGCCGCGCTCGCGCAGGGCGCGGATCGCCGCCACGGTGCGCGGGGACACCGTGTGCTGGCTCGTGAGCAGCGTGCCGTCGATATCGCAGAACACGGCTTTGATGTGGCTGAAGGTGGTGTCCATGGGGGCCTTTCTGGGTTGTGCGGCGGTGTGGGGTGCATTCGCAAACGGCGTACATGGTATACCAAGGCACAGGCGCGGCCCGCCAAAGCAAAAACCACCACAAAGGTGCCTGGCCCCTTTGTGGTGGTTGCGACGTTTGCGGGCCAAACCATCACAACATTCGACGTTTTTCGGCAAAATCGCGATTTTCATCGAATGTTGTGATGGTTTCTTACCGCTTTCCGGCACGTTCCAAGTGATTGCGTCCAAGCAGCAACAACGCCGCGGGGACTGCCGTCACGACCATGCCTGCTCCGATGAGCGTCTGCTGCACGCCAAACGTCGCCGCCAGCCACGGGGCAATCGCCAGCGGGGCCACGCCGGCAAACATATTGCCAAAGCCCATGACCGAATTGACGCGACCAAGCTGCTCGAGCGGAGCCGTCGTTTGCACGATGGTGTTGTGGAGCGGATTGACGACACCCCAGGCTATGCCCAGGGCGATCTGGCCGACGAGGGCCACACCCACGTACGGCGTCCCCACATAGAGCAGACTTCCCAGGCCCACGGACATGAGCGCCACGAGTAGCGTTTTAAGGTTGACCAGGTGCGGCGGCAAGCGGAGCGCAAGCACGGCACCCAGCACCGCGCCCACGCCCGAGGCAGACGAGAGCCAACCCATCCACTCAACGCCGACGTGCAGGACATCGCGGTAGAAAAACGACTCGAGCGGATCGAAGGCTCCGTAGCCAAAGTTCGAAAGAAAGATAATGCAGAACAGTAGGGCGAGAACGCTATTGGTAAAGACCGTCTTGATGCTGGCTGCGAAGGTGGCGCGGGCGGACGTGCCGGGGTTGGAGCTTTGTCCCGCACGCTCCCCTTCCTCTGCCGAATCGGCATCCGCATCCCCGGCGACATGGCTGGTCGGCGGCCTAAAGCCCCAACCGGCAACGAGCGCCAGTACGGTAAAGATCATCATGAGCACGAACACCGCGCGTGACGATGCAGCCGCCGCGACAAAGCCGCCCAGAGTGGGGCCAACGATAATACTCACATTTGAGAACATGGCGATGGCGGAGTTGATGTCTTTGAGCTCGACAGGATCGTCGGTGAGGTAGGCCGGATAGGATGTGGCGATGGGCTGGGCGAATCCCATCGTAAAGCCCAGAAACACCGCGCCGAGCAGGACGACGCCGGTCGCGCTACCAAAGGCGATGATTGTCGTGCCAGTTGCGAGCGTGCCGACGATGCTCAGCAAGAAATGGCGGCGCGGACCCCATGCGTCGAGCGCAGCGCCGCCCGCAAAGGATCCCAGGATCACGAAAACGTTCATGAACAGGACGGCCAGCGATGTCGCGACGACCGAGGCGTCATCTGCATAAGTGAGCGTTCCGATGACGCCGATAAAATAACTAGTCTGAAAGCCGGTGTAAATGAGAAAGCGCATCGCCACCAGGCGTTTAGCCTGCGCGGACAGCGAAGGTTGAGGTTTTGAGAGAAGAGATGCGAGCATGGAGACTCCTTGTTTCATACGAATGCGGACGGCGGGCATTCGCCACCGTCTGTCAAATCAATCTATCCGCATGAAACATTAAGGACGCATCAAGCCCCTTTTCTCCGTTTTTCGCCCGTCATGAACTACTTGGTAGATTGTAAGGCATGCCCCGCACATCTACCAAAGCAAAATCCACCACAAAGGTGCCGGCACCTTTGTGGTGGAAATGACGTTTGCCCAGATAAAACCTGCCAAAACAAACCTGTCCCTTCTTGGCAGGTTTTAGGTCAAGTGGTCTTGGATAAGGTCGCAGATGGCTCGGGCGTCGTTGATGTTGATGGCTCGGGTCGCAAAGCCGGCGTCGAAGGCCTGACGCGCCAGGGCCTCGTTGCAGGCAAGGGCCAGCGTGTGACCGTCGACCAGGTCGAGCGAGCTCTTGCCGCGCAGACGGTCGACACCGGAGCGCGCGACCACGATATTGTCGAAGCCCTCGGTCTTGTAGCCCTCGATGATCACCACGTCGACATCGTTGTAGCGCGACAGCAGTTCGCGCGCAGGCATCTCGTCCTCCTCGCGCGTGTCGGCGTACTCCGCCCAGCGCGTGGCGCAGATGAGGCCCACGTGTTTGGATCCGGCTTGGTGATGGCGCCAGGTGTCCTTAGCAGGCACATCGATATCAAAGCCGTGATGCCCGTGATGCTTGAGCGAACCCACGCGCAGGCCGCGGCGGGTGAGCTCGGCAATAACCTTCTCGACAAGCGTGGTCTTGCCCGAGTTCTGGTAGCCGATAAACGCAATCGCGGGGACGGCCGGGGCCGGAACTGCGGACGCGACGGCGACGGGTGCACTCGCGGGCGCGGCACCGTCAGCGGCCACGGCCTCAACGGCAGCGGCCTGACGCTCTGCGCGATCCCATACGCCCGAGCGGCCGCCTTCCTTGTGCAGCAGGCGCACGTCGACGATCTCCATGCCGCGATCGACGGCCTTGCACATGTCGTAGATCGTTAGGCACGCGGCGCTCGCGCCGGTCAGCGCCTCCATCTCAATGCCGGTCTTGCCCGTTACGCCGGCCGTAACCAATACGTGAAAGCCAACCTGCCCGTCTGCGCGCGCCGGCGCCCAGCCCTCGGGCACGTCCTCGGCCGGCGTCCCAGCCGGAGCGATGGGCGCAATGTCGCACTTGCTCTTGGTAATGAGCAGCGGATGGCACATGGGGATGATGTCGCTCGTGCGCTTGATGGCCATGATGCCCGCCACACGCGCGCAGGCAAGCACATCGCCCTTTTTGGCGCGATCCTGCAGCACCATGGTCTGCGTCTCGGGGTGCATGAGGATGGTGCCCTCGGCAATGGCGATGCGATGGGTCTCGGCCTTGTCGGACACGTCGACCATGCGTACCTCGCCCTTGGCGTCCACGTGCGTCAGCTCGTCGCGGCGGGCGTCGCGGGCGGACTCGGTGGCAGCGCTGGCAATCGGCTGCGCGGGCACGGCGGCGTTGCCTGTATTCGCCGCAGCCGTGACTTTGTGGGCAGACATCGCGGCCCTGCGAGCGGCCTTGGTGGCATCGGCGTACCTGCTCTTGGCCATATGATCATCCTCCGATTTGGGACATAAATCGTTGCGTGCCCTCAATTATCGCGTGTTCCTGCGGTTTGTGGGCCACGGCATCGCGCCAAATCGAAACTACCTGCATATCATCACCACGGCGCAGCGCCTCGCGCACCGAATACTCGGCATCACTGAACAGGCACGGACGCACGTTGCCATCGGCCGTCAAGCGCAGACGGTTGCAGTTCGCGCAAAAATGGTTGGACATGGCACTGATGAAGCCGACCGTTCCCGCCGCGCCCGGAAAGTGCCAATAGCGCGCAGGGCCCGCGCCGGCAGGAGCGTCGTTGATGTCGAGCGGCTCGAGCTCGCCCAGTCCCGCCGCGGTGGCCCCGGCATTGATGCGCTCCCGCAGCTCGTCACTCGGCACGGTGTCGCTCGCATCCCACAGCTCGGGATTGAGCGCGGGCGCGTGCGGGTCCACGGCGCAATGCGAGCTCGTGCGCTCGTCGCCAATGGGCATGTATTCGATAAAGCGCAGGTGGATGGGGCGGTCGAGCGTGAGCCGCGCGAGGGCCGCCACATCCTGGTTGAGCCGGCGCACAACAACGCAATTGACCTTAACGGGCTCAAAGTCCCAAGCCAGCGCCGCGTCGATGCCGGCCATGGTCTGCTCGAGCCGGCCCAGGCGCGTGATCTTTCCAAAGAGCGTAGGGTCGAGCGTGTCGAGCGAGATGTTGACACGGTTAAGCCCGGCATCTTTGAGCTGCGGCGCCAGCTTGGGCAGCAGAGCGCCGTTGGTGGTAAGAGAGATGTCCTCGATCTGCGGAATCGCGCGGATGTCGCGAATAAGCGGAATGATACGGCGGCTGACCAGCGGCTCGCCGCCCGTCAGGCGTACGCGGCGAATGCCCTCCCCCGCCACCAGGCGCACAAAGCGGGCGATTTCCTCGGCACTGAGTAGCTCGTCGTGTGCACGGGGCGCCACGCCATCGGCCGGCATGCAGTAAATGCAGCGGAAATTGCACTTGTCGGTAACGGCAATGCGCAGGTAGTTGATATCGCGGCCAAAGCCGTCATGTTGCACGTGCCCGTCCACGCAGCCCTCCCCTCATGCGGCGTTTTATTCTTCGGAAAACATAATACCCCACGGGAGAATCATGCCGACACCCGTACGACAGGACAGGTCACTTCAAGCAAAACGGACTTTCCAAGCCCATCCTCAACACACAGACCATCACAACATTCGATGCTTTTCCCGTTTTTGGCAAAAAACGTCGAATGTTGTGATGGTTTGAGGCGAGGTGAAGAGCACGGAGAGGTCAAAGCATCATGCTCGGACAGGTTAATCCAACTCTTTTAAGCCATGTGCCAGCTGCCAGTACTCGCCGTGCTGGGCGAGCAGCTCTTCGTGGGTACCGCGCTCGATGATGCGGCCGTGTTCGAGGACCATGATGGCATCGGCGTCGCGGACGGTGGACAGGCGGTGCGCGATCATAAACGTGGTGCGTCCGCGCATGATGCGGTCCATACCGCGCTCGATGAGCTTTTCGGTACGCGTGTCGATGGAGCTCGTGGCCTCGTCCAGGATGAGCACCGGCGGGTCGGCGACGGCCACGCGCGCGATGGCGAGCAGCTGGCGCTGGCCCTGCGACAGGTTGGCGCCGTCGGCCGTGACAGGCGTGTCGTACCCTCTAGGCAGGCGGCGAATAAACGAATCCGCGCAGGCGGCCTCGGCGGCGGCGCGCACCTCCTCGTCGGTCGCGTCGAGCTTGCCAAAGCGAATGTTCTGCGCAATGGTGCCGCTAAACAGGTGCGTGTCCTGCAGCACAATGCCGAGCGATCCGCGCAGGCTGGCCTTGGCAATGTGCTTGACGTCGATGCCGTCGTACGTGATCTCGCCGTCATCGACCTCGTAGAAGCGGTTGATGAGGTTAGTGATGGTCGTCTTTCCGGCACCCGTCGAGCCCACAAACGCGATTTTTTGCCCCGGCTTAGCAAACAGGTTGAGATCCGTGAGCACGCGGGTGCCCGGCACGTAGGAAAAGTCCACGGCATGGAAGCGTACGTCGCCGGCAAGCGGGACCAAACCGCACGTTAGCTCGGTACCGTCGGCGGCCACCGCGCGACCCGAATCATCAACGGCAGCCACGTCATGCAGGCGCCCGTACGCGCCCACGCCCTGGCCCTCGGGAATCTTCCACGCCCACGCGGCGTCGCCCGTCTGTACCAGCTCCACGCAGCCCTCGTCCACCTCGGGTTCAAGATCCATGGCGGCAAACAGGCGCTCAGCGCCGGCCAACGCGTTGAGCAAGAAGTTGCCCAGCTGCGTAAACTGGTTGATGGGCATGGCCGCCTGGCGCACAAAGACCAGGTAACTTGCAAGCGCGCCCACGTCGGCGAGCCCCTTGATGCAGAGCATGCCGCCCGCCACGGCGACGATAGCATAATTGACGTAGCCAATCACGACGGTCATGGGCACCATGGAGTTGGCGTAGCTCACGGCGGCGGTGCCGGTGCGGCGAAGCTCGTCGTTGCGGCAGGTGAAGCCGGCGACATTCGCTGCCTCGCGGTTAAAGACCTTGATGACCTTTTGGCCCGAGACCATCTCCTCGATATATCCGTCCAGGTCGCCAAGCGATGCCTGCTGGGCGGCAAAGAAGCGCTTAGAGCGCGCGCCCGAGTAGCGCGCATACAGCACAATGGCCGCATCGCACACGAGCGTGATAATCGTGAGCTGCCAGTTAAGGATGATGAGCATGGCCGTGGTGCCCACAACCTGAATGGCGGCCTGAATCACGTTGGCAAAGCTGTTGTTGAGCGCCTCGGAGACGGTGTCGACGTCGTTGGTGAAAAAGCTCATGATGTCGCCCGAGCGCGTGCTGTCAAAATAGCTGAGCGGCAGCGTCTGGATGTGCGCGAACAGGTCGCGGCGGATATCGGAAACCACGCGCTGGGCCGCGCGCACCATAATCTGCGAGTAGCCCAGGGCCGAGAGCACGCCCGCGGCGTAGATGATCGCCGTCAGGATAACTTGCTTGGCGAGCAGTTCCTCCCCGCCCGTGGCCAAACCGTTAACGATGGGGCGCACCATGTAGGTGCCGGCGAGGCTCGCGATGGCGGCGACGGAGGCGAGCACGCCCACCGCGAGCAACGAGAACTTGGCATGCCCCATGTAGGAGAGCAGGCGGCGCACCGTGCGCTTGAGGTCGGCCGGGCGTGCTTGGGCTGCGGTCTTAGGCATGGCGCTCACCCCCTTCCAAGGTCGATCCGCTGGGGACGGAGGAAAACGGATCATTCGCGCAGCCATCGTCGCTGCCGTCACCGGCGTCCGCGTTCCCCGCAAACTCCATCTGCGAGGCGTAAATCTCCTGGTAGATGTTGTCGCCCGCCAGCAGTTCCTCGTGCGTGCCCACGCCGTGGACACGACCGTCGTCCAACACCACAATGCGATCGGCATCCATGACGCTCGCGATGCGCTGGGCGATGATGAGCACGGTCGTATCGGGAATCCGAGCGATGTGCTCGCGAATCTTAGCGTCGGTCGCCATATCGACCGCGCTGGTGGAGTCATCAAAAATGAGCACGCGCGGATGCTTGAGTAGCGTGCGCGCGATGCACAGGCGTTGCTTCTGGCCACCCGAAACACCGGCGCCGCCTTGGCCCAGCTCTCCGTCCAGCCCGCCGATGCGATCAAGGAACTCGTCCACGCACGCCGCGCGGCAAGCCGCGAGGAGCTCATCGTCCGACGCCTGCGGATTGCCCCACTGCAGGTTCTCGCGCACGGTGCCCGTGAACAGCACATTCTTTTGCAACACAATGCCCACGGCATCGCGTAGGGTCGCGAGGTCGTAGTCGCGCACGTCGTGTCCGCCCACAAGCACGGCGCCCTCGGTGGCGTCGTACAGGCGCGCAATCAGCTGCACAAGCGAGCTCTTGCCCGAGCCCGTGCCGCCGAGGATGCCCACCGTCGAGCCGCTCTCGATGCGAAGGTCGATATGCTCGAGCACATCCTCGGCTGCATCCGCGCGGTATTTAAAGGAAACGTCGCGAAGCTCGATACTGCCGTCCGCTGGCGCCGCAGTCGCGTGGTCTCCCGCAGGGTTGGCGATAAAGGGCTCCTCATCGAGCACCTCTGCGATACGGCCCACACTCGTGAGAGCGCGCGTGAGCAGCAAAAACACGTTGGAAATCATCATGAGCGAGTTCATGATCAGCAGCACGTAGCTCATAAAGCCCGTGAGCGAGCCCACGCCCAAGCGACCTTCGATGATCATGCGGCCGCCAATCCACAGAATGGAAAGCGCCGCCACGTACATCGAGAGCTGGAACACCGGCAGGTTGAGCACGGCGGTGCCGAAGGTCTTGGTCGCCGTGCCGGAGAGCTCGGTATTGACGGTGTCGAACTTGTCGCACTCGTGCTCGGCGCGCACGTAAGCCTTCACGGCGCGCACGGCGGTAAGGTCCTCTTGCACCACGCCGTTGAGGTGGTCCATCGAGGTCTGGAGTTGGCGGTAGAGCGGGCTCACGCGCACGGTAATGATACCGAGCACGATGGCGAGCATCGGCAGAATGACGGCAAAGACCGCCGCGAGCTCGCGCGAGAGCGCAAAAGCGTAGACGAGGCCCATGACCAGATTTACCGGCCCGCGCACCATGGGGCGGAAGCCGTTACCTACGGCGTTTTGAATCACGGTGATGTCGGTGGTCATGCGAGTGACAAGCGAGCTGGCGTCGTAGTTGTCCAGATTGCCAAAAGCGAGCGTCTGGATCTTGCGATACTCCGCCTCGCGCAGGTTAGCGCCCAGCCCCGAGGCGACGCGGGCAGACGTGCGTGCATAGCCCAAGCCAAGTACCAGCGAACATGCGGCGCACACCAACATATACGTGCCCTGCAACAGCATGTAGTTGATGTCGCCCGCGGGCACGCCCACATCGATGATATTTGCCATGATGACCGGGATAAACAGCTCGAGCGCCGTCTCGGCCGTCACAAAGAGCACGCCAAGTATGGCATCGCGGCGGTATGTCCCCAGATAGGAAAACAAAATCTTGAGATTGCGCACGCAGGTTCATCCCCCATCAAACGTTGTTCGCAAACCCACGTATTATGGCGCGCCGTGCGGCGGTGTCAAGTGTTCCGAAATCGATTTCTGCAAGGCTAGCGCAGGCGCCATGCTCACAGGGCGCACGTCCGTATTCAATTAGAAATGAACGCGAGCGTGACTTTTTCGCCCCACTGCCGACACAAACCTTGACTCTACAATCGTTGTAGGGTTTTCACTACACTGGTACGTAAACGACCCAAGCCAGAAAGTGCCCCGCCCATGGAACACGACCTCACACGCGGCAATGTCCTCAAGACCATCGCGGTCTTTGCCCTGCCCTATATGCTCTCCTACTTTTTGCAGATGCTCTACGGCATGGCCGATCTGTACATGATGGGGCAGTTTAGCGGCGCTGCCGGCATCACCGCTGTGGGCAACGGCGCGCAGACGCTCTATATCATTACCGTGACGCTCGTGGGTCTGGCCATGGGCACGACGGTCATCGTCGGCCACGCCGTGGGCTCGCGCCGCTTCGACCGCGCCGAGACCGCCATCGGCAACACCATCACGCTCTTTATGGGTGTCTCGGTGGTGCTGGCCGCTGTCCTGCTCGCACTGTGTCCGCAGATCGTGGCACTCATTGGCACGCCGGCCGAAGCGGTCGAAGGCACTGCCGCCTACCTGCGTATCTGCTTTATCGGCATTCCCTTTATCGCCGCGTACAACATTCTTTCGGCCATCTTTCGCGGGCTGGGCGATTCGCGCTCGCCCATGTACGTGATCGGCGTGGCGTGCATCATCAACATCGCGCTCGACTTTCTGTTCATCGGCCACATGGGGCTCGGCCCCGTGGGCGCGGCGCTCGGCACGGTAACCGCGCAGACGGCCAGCGTTGCGCTCGCGCTCGTGTGGCTTAAGAGCCGCCGTACGAACATCCACGTTAAGCGCAGCGACCTGCGCCCCCAGCCCGAGGTGCTCGGCAGCATTCTTAAGATCGGCGTGCCCGTGGCCGTACAGGACGGCTGCATCCAGGTGGCGTTTATGTTCATCACCGTCATCGCCAACCACCGCGGCCTGGTCGACGCTGCCGCCGTGGGCCTGGTCGAAAAGATGATCAGCTTTTTGTTCATTGTGCCGAGTTCCATGGGCGCCACCGTCAGCGCACTCACGGCGCAAAACGCCGGCGCGGGCAAGGGCGACCGCGCACGTCAGGTGCTCAAGGATGCCATGACCATCTCGGTGGTGTACGGCTGCCTGATCACGGTGCTGATGTGGCTGGTGGCGCCGGCGTTTATCGGCTTTTTTGCCAAGGACGCTGCGGTAGTCGCCGCCGGTACCGGCTATATGCGCAGCTACATTTTCGACGCGATTTTTGCCGGCATCCACATTTGCTTTAGCGGCTTTTTCGCTGCATACGGCAAGAGCTACATCGGCTTTGCGCACAACGTGCTGGCCGTGGCGCTCATTCGCGTGCCCGGCGCGTGGCTGCTGTCGAACGCCTATTCCGATACGTTGTTTCCCATGGGCATCGCCTCGCCGTGCGGTTCGATTTTGTCGGCAGTCATCTGTGTTGTCGCGTTTACCGTGCTCAACCGACGCGGGGCTTTTGACAAGTTGGCAACGTAGCGGGGCAACGCGAGATCGCTCTCATTGACGGCATCATCAGCGACGACCCAGCAACCTACGTGACGCAGATCACGGTGCCGGTTGCCCCGTCCAAATAAGAACCTCCCGGAAAGCGTTTCCGAGAGGTTTTTATTTGTTTATCGATGTGCTAAGCCTGGGGCACCTGACCAGTAGCCAAGATCTGCTCGAGCGCGTCCTCGTCCAGCACGGGCACACCCAACTGCTCGGCCTTGGTGAGCTTGGAGCCCGCTTTGGGACCGGCGACCAGATAGCTCGTCTTCTTGGACACGCTGCCCGAGACCTTGGCGCCGAGCACCTTGAGCGCCGCACCCGCCTCGTCGCGCGTGCGGTTGACGAGCGTGCCGGTGAGCACGAAGGTCAGACCCGCAAGCGGCTGTGCGTCGGCAAGCTCGCCTGCCACGCCAGCGTCGGCCGCGGCTTGCGCGTGCGCGGCGCCCAAGTCGACCTCGAGCGACAGGCCCGCCTGGCGCAGGCGCTCCAGCACGGCAAGGTTCTCGGGCACGGCCAGGAACTGCTTGACGCTCGCCGCAATCTTGGGACCGATGCCCTCGCACTCGGCGATGTCCTCTTCGCTCGCCAAGATGAGCTTGTCGATCGACAGGAATCGCTCGGCGATGACCTCGCCCACGCTCTTGCCCACGTGGCGGATGCCCAGGGCAAACAGCACGCGACCGAGCGGCTGGCTCTTGGACTTGTTGAGCTCGGCGATGATTTTCTCGGCCGTCTTGAGGCCCACCGGAATGGAATCGCCCTTCTTGACGCCCTTTTTGCTGTTGGAACTCGCGTACACGCGCCCCGTGTCCAGTCCGGCGATGTCGTCGACCGTGAGCTGGTAGAAGTCCGCGACGTCGTGAATCAGGCCGGCGGCGATCATCTTGTCGACGATCTCGTCGCCTAGGCCATCAACGTCCATGCAGCCGCGACTCACCCAGTGAAGCAGGCGCTCCTTGAGCTGCGCGGGGCAGTCAATCGACACGCAGCGGTAGGCCACCTCGCCGTCCTCATGGACCACAGGGCTGCCGCACACGGGGCAGACCTCGGGCATGTGCCAGTCGACCGAATCGGCCGGGCGCTTGTCGAGCACCGGGCCCACGACCTCGGGGATTACGTCGCCTGCCTTGTGCACGATGATAGTGTCGCCCTCGCGCACGTTTTTGCGGCGAATCTCGTCGATGTTGTGCAGCGTGGCGCGCGCGATGGTGGAGCCGGCAACCGTCACCGGGTCGAACTCGGCGACCGGCGTGAGCACACCAGTGCGGCCCACCTGGATGCGAATTTCGCGCAGAACGGTCTGCTTTTCCTCGGGTGGGAACTTAAAGGCAATGGCCCAGCGCGGCGCGCGGGCGGTAAAGCCCAGGTCGAGCTGCTGCTGGAAGCTATCGACCTTTACAACCACGCCGTCGATGTCGTAGTCCAGGTCACCGCGATGCTCGAGCGCCTGGGCACAGAACTCGTGGACCTCGGCCGGCGTGGCGCAGCGGGCCACGTTGGGGTTGACGCTGAAGCCGGCGCTGCGCAGCCAGTCGAGAAATTCGCGCTGGCTGTGGACGTGCAGCGGGTCGGTATCGGCGATGGCATAGATAAAGGTGGCCAGGTCGCGGCGCGCCGTGACCTTGGGATCCTTTTGGCGCAGGCTGCCGGCGGCGGCGTTGCGCGGGTTGGCGAAGGGGTCGCGGCCCTCGGCATCGGCCTCGTCGTTTAGGCGCACAAAGCTGCCCTTAGGCATGTAAACCTCGCCGCGTACCTCGATGGTGCGCTCGCGGTCGGCACCCATGTGGGCGAGCGCCGGCTCGGACAGGTGCATGGGCACATCCTTGATAGTGCGCACGTTAAGCGACACGTCCTCGCCCGTGGCGCCATCGCCACGTGTGGCCGCACGCACGAAGGTGCCGTTTTGGTAGGTAAGCGCCACGCCCAGGCCGTCGATCTTAAGCTCGCAGGTATAGGTGACGCTGCCGGCACCGAGCGCATCCTCAGTGCGTTGGAGCCACGCGTCGAGCTCGTCCAGGTCCATGGCATCGTCCATGGAATACATGCGCGCCATGTGCGTGACCGGCGTAAACTGCTCGCTCACGTAGCCGCCCACGCGCTGGGTATAGCTGTCGGGCGTCACCAGATCGGGGTAGGCCGCCTCGATTTCCTGCAGCTCAACGAGCATTTTGTCAAAGGCAGCGTCCGTGATCTCGGGCGCGTCGAGCATGTAGTAGCGATAGGCGTGGTAATCGAGCTCGTGGCGCAACTCAGCCGCGCGCGCGGCGGCCTGGGCACGGGCATCGGCCGGTGCGGCGGCATCCGCGCTCGCGGGCGTTTTGGTATCGATGTCCACGCCGTCACCAAACAGGCTCGATTGCTCCATAGCGGCACTCCTTCGCTCGATTTCAAACGGATACTAGAGTACCACCGGTCGCAATGGGGCCGAATAACCCTTTCGAACCGCACCGAATCGGCAGCCGTCAGACCGGGGTGGATCGCGCGATCAAACCATGCCCTTGCCATTTCTAAATGATCCGTTTTCCTCCGCCTCCAACGGATCAATAAGAAAAAAAGGGGCTGTCCCACGTTGATGGGACAGCCCCCTCTGGCCTCGATATGTGCGATACGACTCGTTAGAAACCCTGACCGTAGCCCTGACCCTGGCCCTGCTGGCCCAGCAGCTCCTCCAGATACTGGCGCAGCTGCTCGTCGGTAATACCGCCGTTGCCAGTGTCGGTCGAGCTGTCGTTCTGCTGCTGGTTCTGCAGCTCCTCGTCGGAGCCCAGCTCAACCGTGACCTTCTTCTCTTCCTTGCCGCGCATGAGCGTGATCTCGACCTTCTCACCCACCTCGTGGCTGCGCAGTGCGATGATCAGGCCATCGGCGCTCGTAATCTCGTCGTCACCCAGCTTGGTGATGACGTCGCCCTCCTGAATGCCGGCCTTGGCGGCAGGACCGTCTTCGACGACACTTGCCACATACGCGCCGCTATCGGTGCTCAGCTTGTTGGTGCGGGCGTTAAGTGCATTGACGCTCGAAAGCGTGGCGCCCAGGTACGGATGCACCGGTGTCTTACCGCCGATGATCTGGTCGGCAATGTTCTTGGCGTAGTTAACGGGAATAGCAAAGCCCACGCCCGAGCTAGAGCCCGAGTAGCTCTCGATGAGCGAGTTAATACCCACGAGCTCGCCGTTGTCGTTGACGAGCGCGCCGCCGGAGTTGCCCGGGTTGATGGCGGCATCGGTCTGAATCATGTTGGCATAGATGGTGTTACCGTTGGTAGAGCTCATGGCCGTGGAGCGATACAGCGCCGAGACGATACCGGTGGAGACAGACTGCTCGTTGCCAAACGGCGAACCGATCGCCATGACCCACTCGCCCACGTTGAGCTTGGAGGAGTCGCCGATCTCGATCGGCGTGAGCTTGGAGGCGTCGGCGTCCTTGAGCTTGATGACGGCGAGGTCGCTCGAGGCATCGTTGCCCACGAACTCGGCCTCGTACGTGGTTCCGTCGTCCATGGTAACCACGTACTGATCGTAGCCATCGACCACATGATTGTTGGTGAGGATGTGGCCCTCGGTATCGAGCACAACGCCCGAGCCGACGCTGCCCGAGTTGTCCGACTCGTCGGCAGACTGCGAAAGCGAGCCATTCTGGCTGCCGCTCGAAGTGGCGGTAATGGAAACCACGGAGGGCAGGGCCTTGGCAGAAACGGCCTCGGCCAGCGTAGTGTCCTCGGAATCGATGGTGATCTTTTGCGTCGATGAACCCGAAGCACCCGCCGTCACGGCATTCTTGCCGCCACCGATATCGAGCGTGCCGCTCATAATGAGCGCAATGACCAGCAGGGCGCCGCAGGCACAGCCGGCAAGCGCCGTAATAAAGATCGGCAGCTTTTTGGTCTTGGTCTTGACCACCGTGTGCTTGTTCACGACCTGCTGACCGCCCAGCGGCTGGCCGGTCTGTGTGTCATAGGCCTGCACGTAGGGAATGTTGCCGTCGGCAGGCGTCGACTCCACCTGCACGCGCGGCTGCTGCTGAGTCTCGCCGGCATTGCCAACATCCTGGGGACGCTGGGAATCGTTCTCGCTCATAGCTGCGATCCTTTCGTCAAATAACCAAAGGCCCGCCAAACACGTGGTGGGCCATCATTGTTCACGTTGAGTTGTACCCCAATATGCGGGCGCAAGTGTATGAGAACGCAATCTTTTAGGAAGGCTTAAGTTCTGTTGCAGGCCCAAAAAGGAACCCGCACCTGCGTCAAAACCACCACAAAAGTGCCTGTCCCCTTTGTGGTGGAAATCTAGTCCTTAAACAGATAGCCCACGCCGCGGACGGTGGTGATGTGTGCCGCGATCTGCGGGCCCACCTTGGAGCGGATGCGTCGGATGTGCACGTCGACGGTACGCGTGCCGCCGCAGTACTCAAAGCCCCACACGCGGTGCAGCAGCACTTCGCGGCTGTAGGCGCGGTTGGGGTGCGTCGCCAAAAAGCTCAGCAGCGAGTACTCCATCAGCGTCAGGTCGATGGGCTCGTTATCGAGTGTCACCTGGTAGGTAGCCAGGTTAATCTCGAGGTTATCGATATTGAGCACATCGTCGGCGGTGACGGTCTCCTCCTCGCCCATCAGGCGCTGCGCGCGAGCCTTGAGCTCATTGGGCGTCGCCGTGGGGCATACAAAGTCGGCATGCGCGTGATTCGGCAGGCGCAGGGTGCCGAGCGCCTCGTCGTCGACGATCACCAGCATGGGGACACCGCCGCGATCGTCAAGCCACTTGGCAATCTGATCGATGCGGTCGCTGCGGATGCCATCGGAATCGAGGATCAGCAGGTCAAAGTCATGCGCCGCAGTCGGCGAATCGGGAGTGGCCAGGCTCACCTCGACACCCAGGGTGGTCGTCAGGCTGCGGGCAAACTCGTGGAAGCGCGTCGTGCGCGCCATGAACAGGGCACTCTTTTCGGACATATCGGCCTCCAAAGAAATGAGCTCAATCGTACTGGAACAAACCAGCGCGATTAGGAGTTCGCCAGGTAGTGCTTGATCTCCCACTCGGTAATCGTAGACTCAAACTTATGCCACTCGTCGCGCTTCTTTTTGAGGAAGAAGCTGTGGATGTGCTCGCCGAGGGCATCCTTCATAAACTGCGAGTCCTCAAACACGTCGAGCGCCTCTTTGAGCGAGCGAGGCAGCGGCGCGTAGCCGGCCTCGACCATCTGACGGTCGGTAAGCTTGAGCGTCTCGGCCGTGGCCTCGGGCGGGAGTTCCAGCTTGCGCTCGATGCCGTCCAGACCAGCCGCCAGCGTGACGGCGTTGACCAGATACGGGTTGGCCATGGGGTCGGGACTGCGCAGCTCGATGCGCGTGGACAGCGGCTTGCCGGGCTTGTAGACCGGGATGCGGACCATACTCGCGCGGTTGCGCAGGCCCCACGTGGCGTACTGCGGCACGGAGTCGCCACCCGTGGTGATGCGCTTGTACGAGTTGACCGTGGGGTTGGTGATGGCGCTAATCTCGCGCGCGTGCGCTAAGATGCCGGCCATGTAGTGCTTGGCGATTTCGGAGAGGTGGTACTTCTCGTCGTCCTCGCCCCAAAAGACGTTGTTGCCGTCGTGGTCGAACAGCGACTGATGCAAAAACATGGCGCTGCCGTCCTCGCCCGCCAACGGCTTGGGCATAAAGGAGGCGTGGCAACCGCTCTCGTAGGCCTGCTGCTTAATGATGAGTTTGGCCGTGGTGATAGCGTCGGACATGCTCAGGGCCTCGGCGTGACGCAGGCTCATGCCATGCTGCGAGCGACCGGCGGCGTGGAAGGTGTACTCCACGGGCACGGACATCTTCTCGAGCGTGAGGACCGTGTTGCGACGCAGGTCGCGGGCAGCATCACTCACCGAAAGATCGAAGTAGCCCACGTTGTCGAGCGGCTCGGGGGTGTGCTCGTCGGGGAAGTAGTAATACTCCAGCTCGGCGCCCACGTTGAGCAGATAGCCGGCCTTCTCGGCCTTGCGGAACATGCGGCGCAGGGCATCGCGCGGGTCGCCGGCGAACGGTTTGCGATCGGGAGTGCACACATCGCAGAACACGCGGGCGACGCCGTTGTGGCTCGGGCGCCACGGCAGGATTTGGAAGGTCGAAGCATCGGGGAATGCGAGCATGTCGGCTTCCTCGGGCGTGGCAAAGCCCTCGATAGCGGAGCCGTCAAAGCCAATACCCTCCTCAAAAGCGACCTCGAGGTCCTCGGGGCTAATGGCAAAGTTCTTGAGGCGGCCGAGAATGTCGACAAACCACAGACGCACAAAGCGGATGTCACGCTGCTCTACGGAGCGGAGTACGTAATCGATGTTCTGCTGGTTCATGTCGCTCCCCTTTCTTTCGGGCGGGTTTCGACTGGTCTATATCGCAGATACTATCGCAGAAAAATGTTTCCGCAGGGTTAAAGCGTATCAAGCGCTCAAAAAACGTGCGCGAACAGGCAGTTGCGAACGAGTAGTTAGCGCGAGGTCGAAGCGCGGTGTTCGATGTGGCCGGGGACCTCGATGCGCTTGGGGGCGAGCTTTGCGGCGTCGCCCACCGTAGTGGTAACGACGTCGATGCGCTCGGACAGGCGCTCGACCACGCGCTCGGCAATGGTGAGGGTGTCCTGCGCGGCCGTGGTCACACCGCCAAAGAGCACGTGGTTCCAGGGATAGTCGTCAAACGTTGCGATCTTGAGACCCGCCGGCAACGAAGGTCCCAACTGTGCCAGCGCCTCGGTCAGGCGCAGGAAGACCAGACCGTTGACGGCAATGAGGCCGAGCTTTTTACCCGCATAGCCGCGGATGGTCTCGTCCAGGCGACTGACACCCGTGGCGCCACCGTCGGCCAGGGTGACGACCTCGCCCGCAAGACCGCGGCGCGAAAGCTCATCGGCAAAGGCCTCGGCGCGCTCGCGACGCACGGGGCTGTCATCGCTTGCCTCGGTGAGCAGGCACAGGCGCTCGCTGCCAGCAGCGGCCAAGGCGTCTACCAGGCCGGCAACCAGCTCGCGGTTGTTAGAGGTCACCAGATCGATGCCACCGTCGGCAACATCGCGGTCGAGCAGCACGACGGGCAGGCGCCCCGCAGCCGCGGCAATCGCCTCGTCATTGCCGCCACAGGTATTGACGACCAGGCCGTCCACACCGGCATCGATAAGTCTGGTGAGCGACTCTGCTTCCTTGGCGGAATCATTGCCGCTAATGGCAGTCATAAGCGAGCAGCCGCGCGCGGCGGCACTAGCGGAAAGCCCTTCGAGCATGGCGCTGGAGAACGGGTTAGCAATGTCGGCCAAGATCACGCCGATGAGGTTGGTGCGCGAGCTGCGCAGATTGCGCGCGGCGGCACGTGGACGATAGCCGGTGCGCTCGATAACCGCCGCGATGCGAGCGCGGGTTTCCTCGGTCATCTGCCCGGGGCGGTTGTTGAGATAGCGCGAGACCGTGGCCGGGCTCACGCCCGCCTCGGCGGCAATGTCCTTGATTCTCATCTGCGCCATAGCGCACCCCGTTTCCCAATTGTCGGCAGTCTGAGCCATTTTAGGCATTTTTTTAAAAATCTCGCTTGCAAAACGTTGTAGATGAGTATACTACAACTCGAAACGAAACCGATTTCGTAAACCGATTTCGGCAAGTGTTGGCACGGAGGTGCAAAGATGTACCCTACCGTCTTGGCACCTCCGTGCCAACGCCATATCAAAGGTGTACGCACGAGCAAGAAGGAGCTGCGCGACCATGGGTAAAACGGTTCTTACCTTCGGCGAGATCATGATGAGGCTCTCGCCCAAAGATCATCTGCGCATTGAGCAGGCGACCGAGTTTGATGTCCGCTACGGCGGCGCCGAGGCCAACACCGCGCTTTCCCTGGCCTACCAGGGTGACAAGGCAGCTTACGTCTCCGTTGTCCCGGCCAACCGTCTGGGCGAGTGCGCCCTGCGTTCGCTGAAGGTCTACGACGTCGATACCTCACGCGTCGTGCGCCAGGGCGACCGTCTTGGCTCCTATGTGTTTGAGGTCGGCGCCTCGCAGCGCGGCAACGGCTGCGTCTACGACCGCAAGTACTCTGCCATCAACATGGCCAAGCGCGACGTCTTTGACTGGGACGAGATCCTCAAGGGTGTCGATGTCTTCTACTTCTCCGGCGTGACGCCCGCCGTCTCCGACGAGATGGCCGCCGCCTGCAAGGATGCCCTCACCGCCTGCCGCGCCAAAGGCATCACCACCGTGTGCGACGTGAACTATCGCGGCAAGATGTGGTCGCCCGAGAAGTCGCAGGCCACCATGAAGGAACTCCTGCCGCTCGTTGACATCTGCATTGCCAACGACGAGGACGCTCCTGCCGGCCTCGGTATGACCTGCGTCTCCGGCTCCCTTGCCCACGGCATCGAGGAGCGCGACACCTACGTCGAGATGGCCCGTCAGATCTGCGCCGAGTACGGTTGCAAGAAGGTCGCCTCGGTCGTCCGCAACATCTCCTGCGTCGAGCGCTCCATCTGGATGGGCATGCTCTATGACGCCGAGAGCGGCGAGCACTGGTTCTCCCCCGCCCACGACGTGCACGTGCTCGAGGGCGTTGCCGCCGGCGACGCTTTCAACGCCGGCCTGGTCCATGCCCTCATCAACGACTTCGATCCGCAGGACGCCGTCAACTACGCCATCGCCGCCTCGATCCTCAAGCTCACCATCAAGGGCGATTCCAACCTGGTGACCGCAGACGAGATCGCAGCCGTGGCATCCGCCGCCGACGGTGGCACACGCGTCGCCCGTTAATTCGTTCCCCATTCCGCGGACTGCAGCTTTCCATACCCATACCTCTGCAGCCCGCTCCCCGATTCCTCCGGTCGGGCAAAACCACCAGTCCCATTCCGGTTTTGCCTGGCACTTCCTATACGACTGGTCGCGCAGCCGGTTTTGAAATTGCTTGTGACCCCAAGCAGTGCCTCCGATAACCAATCCAAAACCGGCTCATGACCAGCATATTTGGCAATCACGCGCCAGCGCGCGCCGTACATCGAAAGGAACATCATGTTCGATCAGTTCTACACCACGCTTGAGTCCCTGGGCATCGTGCCGGTCGTCGTGCTCGACAAGGTCGAGGACGCCGCACCGCTCGCCCACGCCCTTATGGCAGCCGGCATGAAGTCCGCCGAGGTCACCTTCCGCACCGCCTGCGCCGCCGAGTGCATCGCCGCCATGGCCGAGGCCGAGCCCGAGATGTGCGTCGGCGCTGGCACCGTCCTGACTGTCGAGCAGGTTGAACAGGCCCGCGCCGCCGGTGCCAAGTTCATCGTCTCCCCGGGTTACAACGAGGACGTCGTGAAGCACTGCATCGACATCGACCTGCCCGTGCTGCCCGGCACCGTGACCCCCTCCGAGGTTACCGCCGCCGAGAACCTGGGCCTCAAGGTCACCAAGTTCTTCCCCGCGGCTCAGTATGGTGGCCTGAACACCATCAAGGCCCTCGCCGCTCCGTTTGTCGGCCATCGCTTTATGCCCACCGGCGGCGTGAGCACTGCCAACGTCGAGGAGTACCTGAGCTCCTCCGCCATCATCGCCTGCGGTGGCACCTGGATGGTCAAGCCCGCCCTGTTCGCCGATGGCAACTTCTCCAAGGTCGAGCAGATTGCCCGCGAGGCCATGGACGTCGTCAAGAAGGTCCGCGGCTAGGTTTAGCTCTCTATCGTGAAAGGGGGCGTGCCCTAGACCTCGCCCCCTTTCTTTTAAAGCGGCTCGGAAGCGCGCCGTTTCCGTCACGAACAAGAACCAAAACCGTCTTGTATGCTGATAGAACGTGACGGAAGCGACACGCGCCCGAGCCGCTTTGCTTTCCCGGTCAATCAACCGACTCAACATAATCCAGTCCACCAAAACAGCTGCGGCACCGTCTGGAGGAATGGACCCTTGCTTCCGGTCTTTTCCTCCAAACGGCGCCGCAGCCTTTTCGTGCTCCAGCAGCGCCCCGGCACTTGCGGTGAAATACGGACTGTTTACGCCGCCAAAACCGCAAAACAGTCCTTATTTCACCGCAACTAATGTAGGGAACGAGTTAGATGGCAGAGTCTTTGGACAGCTCGAAATAGTCGGGATGCAAGACGATAACCGGGCCCTGCTCCTCGGGCATCAGATGCAGGTGCGTCTCTGCCAGGTAGCTCGCCGTGTCGGTATCGCCCTTTTTAATGGCCTCGAGAATCCGGCGATGCTGCCGACGAATCGGCTCCCAATCCAGATCCTGCGACACCATACGCAACCAGTTGTATCGCTCAAAATGCGTGTTGACGCTCTTCATCCAATCCCACAACATGTGGCGGCCAGCAATCTCAAAACATGTCTCATGGAACAGGTTGTCCAGATCGAAAAAGCGACGCGTTTCACGATGATCGAGTGACTCGGACTCGGCAAGAATCTGCTCGAGCCGATGCTTTTGCTCGGGCGTGGCGGCAGAGCAGCATTTAATGAGCACACTTCTCTCGAGTTTCTCGCGCAAGAAACAGGCGTTCTCAGCGCGCTCCATGCTGATTTTTGAGACATAGGTGCCGCTTTTGGGACGCGTTTCCACCAGCTCTTGCTCGCGCAGGCGTACAAAGGACTCGCGAATGGGCGTGCGCCCGATTCCCGTCTCCTTTTCCAGACCAATCGCCGAAAGACGTGTGCCGGGTTTGAGCTCGGCATAGATGATCTTGGAGCGCAATGCGTTGTATGCCTGATCTTGCAGGCTCTGATAAAGCTGATGTTGTTCCATAAAGCCCTCGGATGAAGCTCACGGTTTGTCGAATCTCACCACGTAATACTATCGCATCCCCCATACCCTCAGTTGCGGTGAAATAAGGGCCGCTGGCACCCATGCACAACTTAGGCGGCTTTGACGTGACCAGACGTGACCACCGCTATCTCGGCGCTGATCTTAGGCAACGTCGCCGGCATCGCCAGTAAGTTGTTCACCCGGCACTTTGCGCGCGCCGCGTTTGAAAAGTAGCACTACGCACGGGGCCAACGGGCAGCCCGTGCCCACTTGTCTCTCGAGCTTGCCCTCCTCGATCAGGACAATCGAGCCGCCCGCGCAGCAGTGCGAGTTCACCGTTTACCATTTAAAAGTGAACGTTCACCTATTTTTCGGAGAATGGGAGGGTTTATTACCCTACTTCACATATACTGAGCTTGTACGAAAAGCAAGACTTATATAGATGAACGTTTCTTTTGGAAGGATTGCTATGTCTGATCTTATGGACAGCTTCCGCCTGGACGGCAAGGTCGCGCTCGTGACCGGCGCCACCTATGGCATCGGTATGGCCATTGCCGAGGCGCTCGGAGAGGCAGGCGCCAAGGTTGCCTTCAACGCCCGTCACGCCGACAAGGTTGCCGAGGCCGAGAAGCACTACCGCGAGCTGGGCTTTGATGCTCACGGCTATGTTGCCGACGTCACCGACGAGGCCGTCGTCGCCGAGCTCATCGCCAAGATCGAGGCCGATTTTGGCACCACGCCCGACATCCTGGTCAACAACGCCGGCGTCATCCAGCGCACGCCGATGCTCGACATGAGTGCCGAGGACTTCCGTCGCGTCGTCGACATCGACCTCAACGCCCCGTTTATCGTGTCCAAGGCCTGTCTGCCGGGCATGATCGCCAAGGACCACGGCAAGATCATCAACATCTGCTCCATGATGAGCGAGCTGGGCCGCGAGACCATCGCCGGCTATGCCGCCGCCAAGGGCGGACTCAAGATGCTCACCAAGAACATCTGCTCCGAGTTTGGCGAGGCCAATATCCAGTGTAACGGCATTGGGCCCGGCTACATCGCCACCCCGCAGACCGCACCGCTGCGCGAGACGCAGCCCGATGGCAGCCGTCACCCGTTTGACCAGTTCATCATCGCCAAGACGCCGGCAGCCCGTTGGGGCACGCCCGAGGACCTGAAGGGCCCCGCCGTGTTCCTGGCTTCCGACGCATCGAACTTCGTCAACGGGCACATTCTGTACGTGGACGGCGGCATCCTCGCGTACATCGGCAAACAGCCGCAATAAGGAAACTGGGCGAGGCGGTCGGCAGTTAAGTCTGCTGCTCGGACAGTCCTGCGCAAGACGGAAAGCACATTAAGTGCTTTCCTTTGCGTGCGGAACTCGCGACAGACTTAACTGCCGACCGCCCGCATAGCTCATCGCGGGTTGGCTTTGCCGCCGCCCGCGCACAGAAACAAAAAACTGGAAGATTAAGTTGAAAGGTTAACTCAAATGAAGATCGCTCTGATTAATGAGAATTCTCAGAACTCCAAGAACCCTATGATCGAGGCTGCCCTTAAGAAGGTTGTCGAGCCCATGGGGCACACCGTCTTTAACTATGGCATGTATGCCGACGCCGACTCCAAGCCCCTCACCTACGTGCAGAACGGCATTCTTGCCGCCGCGCTGCTCAACTCCGGCGCTGCCGACTACGTCGTGACCGGTTGCGGCACCGGCGAGGGCGCCATGCTCGCCTGCAACTCCTTCCCCGGCGTGCTGTGCGGCCATGTTGCCGACCCGCTGGATGCCTACACCTTTGCCCAGGTCAACGATGGCAACGCCGTCGCCATGCCCTTCGCCCTCAAGAACGGCTGGGGCCAGGAGCTCAACCTCGAGTACACCTTCGAGAAGCTCTTTGGCTTTGGTTCGGGTAACGGCTACCCCGCCGAGCGCGTTGAGCCCGAGCAGCGCAACAAGAAGATCCTCGACGGCGTGCGCGCTGTGACCATGCGCCCGCTCGTCGACGTCCTGGGCGAGATCGATCAGGACCTGGTGAAGGGCGCACTTGCCGGCGAGCACTTCCAGGAGTACTTCTTTGCCAACGCTACCGACGAAGCCATCATCGCCAAGGTCAAGGAGCTCTTGGGCCTGTAATAAGGCCCACGGGGCGCACCGACCCCCAACAAGCCGCCAGACAAAAGGCGCCGCGACAATCTATGTGTCGCGGCGCCTTATTTGATTGGCTATCGCTTGAGCCACCGCAAGGCGGCCGCTCCCCTATTTGCCAAGAGCCTACAGCTCGCAGGCGACCTTGTAGCCGTCGCCGATGGCGTCGCGGATGTTGCCGCACTTCTGGGCATCGCCCAGCACGTGGGTGACAACGCCGGCAGCGGCAAGATCATCGGCCAGCTTGGTGTTGGGACGGTAACCCATGGCAAGCACCAGCGTATCGGCGTCGGCGATGGTGTGGACCTCGCCGTCCTTCTCGTAGCTGATGGCGTCCTCGGTAATCTCGGTCACCTTGGCCTCGGTCAGCACGTGAACGCCCTTGGAGAGCATGCGCGTGATGAGCACCGCGCGACCGGCGCCACCCTCGTTGGCGGCAAGCGTCTTGGTCATCTCGATGACGGTGACATCGCGGTTGGCCGGCGACAGGTCGTTGACCAACGGGGCCAGGTAATCGGCCGTCTCGCAACCAACGGTGCCGCCGCCCACAATGACGATCTTCTTGCCCGGGAAAGCCTTGCCACCCAGCAGGTCGTCAGCCGTCATGACCTGCTTAAAGCCCTGCATAAAGGCCGGGGCGATGGGTTCGGCGCCATAAGCCAGGACAACCTCGTAGCCCGCGTAGTCGTGCTGGATGTCCTCGGCCGAAAGCTCGGTACCGAAGACGCACGTGACGCCGGCCTCGGCCAGGCGACGGTACTGATACTTGATCACGCGCGTGAGCTCCTGCTTTGCCGGCGGAACGGCCGCAATGCGCATCTCGCCGCCCGGCTCGTCCTGCTTATCCACGAGCACCACGTTATGACCGCGCTTGGCGGCAATGTAGGCTGCCTCCATGCCCGCGGGACCGGCACCCACAACGAGCACGTTCTTTGCCTCGGCGGCAGGCTCGTAGCCAGCCTCATCGCGCTCCACATCCGGGTTGACGGTGCAGGAGATGCGCTTGCCGAACATGATGCCGTTCAGGCAGCGCAGGCAACCGATGCAGGGGCGGATGTCGTCGGCGTTGCCGGCAGCAGCCTTGTTGCAGAACTCGGCATCGCACAGATTGGCGCGGCCCATCATGCAGATGTCGGCAGCGCCGTCCTCGATCAGCTCCTCGGCGATCCATGCCTCGTTAATGCGGCCGACCGTGGCAACGGGAATGTTGACGTGCTTTTTGATCTCGCGCGAGCAGGCGGCGTGCGAGGCCTGCTGCGTACCGGCGGCGGGAATGGCGGAGCCGCGCTTGATGGTAGTGCCGCCCGACACGTGGATCATGTCGACGCCGGCCTTCTCCAGGCGACGCGAGACGTAGATCATGTCGTTGAGGGTCAGACCGCCATCGGTGTACTCGTCGCCCGAGATACGGACGTCGATGATGAAGTCCTTGCCGCAGCGCTCGCGAATCTCGGCGATGACCTCGAGCAGGAAGCGCATGCGGGCGTCGAGCGAGCCGCCGTACTCGTCGGTGCGCTTGTTGTAGAGCGGAGTCAAAAAACCGCCGAGCATGCCGTGGGCATGCGCCGCATGGACCTCGACGCCGTCGACACCGGCCTTCTGCATACGCACGGCAGCGTCACCGAACTGATGCGTGAGCTCGTGGATCTCATCGACCGTGATAGGGCGCGGCGCCTCGCGGGCATAGGACGGGCCCACAAAGGACGGAGCGATCAGGCGCGGCGTGCCCGGAATGTTAAAGGCCATGTAGGCGGGGTGGAAGAGCTGCGGCATGATCTTGCAGCCGTACTCGTGGACGGCGGCGGCGAGCTTTTCCCAGCCAGGGATAAACGTGTCGTCGTAGCAGCACATGTCACCCGGCAGATAGGTATAGGTAGGCTCGACCGTCACGACCTCGGTGATGATCAGGCCAACGCCGCCCTTGGCGCGGGCACGGTAATGATCGACCAAGTCGTCGGTCACATAGCCGTGATCGGCCAGGTTGGTAGATACCGGCGGCATAAAGACGCGGTTCTTGACCTCGGTCGTACCGACCTTGATCGGGCTAAAGAGCATCGGGTAGGCGGAAGACTCCATACAGGGTTCCTTTCGTTTGAGCCGCTCGGCGGCAGTTGCTAACGTACTTATCGTATCAGTAACCGCGCTGTACCCGACCGTACACGCTCCCCCGGCCTTTACTCAGCCCACAAAAAGTTGCGGTGGAATACGGAGTAGATGAGGCCTTTGACAGCCAAAACAGTCCGTATTCCACCGCAACTGATGGATGGGATGGGTTAGAGGCCCAGGTAGCTGGTCATGCCTTCGACGGCGAGCTTGGCGCCGGCTACGGCATGGACCACGGTGAGCGGGCCGTTGACCACGTCGCCGGCGGCAAAGACGCCAGGCACGGTGGTCATGCCGCACTCATCGACCGAAAGAAGACCGCGATGGTCGGTCTCCAGACCGCCCGTCGTAAGCACCAGCTTGTCCTTAGGCACTTGCGAGGCCGCAATCACAACCGTGTCGGCGGGCACATGGTCAAGTTCTTCCTCGTAGCCCACCACGTTGTCGTCCTCGTCAAAGATAGCCGTCTCGAACACCGGACCGTTATCGTCGATGGCGCAGATCGCCTTGCCGCGCACGATCTCGGCACCGTCAAGCTCGGTCAGCTCCACCTCGTCATCGATGGCCGAGATATGGCGCGATCGGGCATACACGGTAACCTTGCGAGCGCCCGAGCGCAGGGCCGTACGGGCAACATCCATGGCCACGTTGCCAGCGCCGATAACCGCCACGTTCTGACCGATCGCCACGCTCGTGGGATCGACCAGGTAATCGATACCAAACAGTACGTTGCCACGCGACTCGCCGGGAATACCCAGCTTGCGGGCGCGCCAGGTACCGGTACCGACAAAGACCGCATCGTAGCCGTCGCGCAGCAGGTCGTCGATATGCAGCGCGCCACCGATGGTGGTCGAGGGACGGACGCGCACGCCAAGCGAGCACATCACGTGACGGTACTTTTGCACGAGAGCACGGGGCAGGCGAAACTCGGGGATGCCGTACTCCAGCACGCCGCCGATCTCGGGGCGCTGTTCAAACACCGTGACGGCACAGCCCAGCTGGGCCATCTTAATGGCCACGGTAATGCCGGCAGGACCGGAACCGACCACGGCAACCTGCTTGCCGCACGACGGCGCGGGCTTCCACTCCTTACGATCCAAATACGCAGTCGAGATATAGTTCTCGATACTCGAAAAATGCACCGGCGCACCCTTGCGGCCCTGGATGCACGCGCCCTCGCACTGACCCGAATGGTTGCAGATCATGGAGCAGACCGCGCTCATGGGGTTGTTCTGGAACAGCAGCTCACCTGCCTCTTCCAGACGACGCTGCTTGAACAAGTCAATGACCTGCGGAATAGGCGTCTGCACCGGACAGCCTTTAAGCTGGCAGAACGCCTTTTTGCACCCAAGACAGCGGTTCGCTTCCTCAACAATATGAATAGCCATCGGTACCCCTCTTGAACCTCTACGGCAATCTCTTTCGCCCAGCCTGTTTCGTTACAGAATCACGTGCTCGCACATCACGCTGCGCCCCATGCGCAGCAGCTCGTCGCGTGAGCGCTCGACCGTGGACGGTGTGCTGTTCTCGATAACGGTCATAATGCCCGGTCGCGCGGCCGCGGCCCAAGCGGCAATAGCCTCAAAATCAAAGTTTCCGCACGTGCAGGCGCCGTGGCATACCAAACGAGAGCCCGAGCCATCACACCAGCCATCCTGGTCCTCGTTGTCTACGATCTCGTAGTCCTTTGCATGCAGCACGCGAATCTTGCTGCCGCACAGGTGCAACATACGCGACACCTGCTCGGAAGCCTCACCGACGATCGTGGGATGCAGCAGCGACACCGGGTCGTAGATCACGCCGAGCGCCGGGCTCGGGACGCGCTCCAGAACCTCGCGGCAGCGCCCGGGCGTATTGACGATCTCGTTCCAACCGGGCTCGATCAGAAGCTCGCCGCCCTCCTTTTCGGCCATCGAGCACACGCGTGCGAGTCCTTTGCAAAACGCATCGAGCGCAGCGGCCGAAAAACGGTCATCGGCCATCTTGTTCTGCGCGTTAGGGCGCCCCGTCTCGGTCCCCACCGGACAGCCCCCAAGCCAGCGCGCGAACCTCAGGCACGCCTCGTACTCGGCATAGGTATCCACCAGTTGATTCTGATCGGGCGTTGCCAGGTTTTTATAGCAGCCGAGCACCGCCACCTGCACGCCGTTGGTGTCGAGCACCTCGCGCAGATGGTCGGCGAGTTCGTGCGTAAGGCCGGAACGGTTAATGCCAAAGGACTTGTAGAGTACTTTGCTCGGCAGCTGAATGCACGAGAAACCCAGTTTGCCTGCCATGCGAATGCGCTCCTCGACCGTACCCTCGGGCAGGTCGTGCAGGCGCACGCCGACGCTCAGTGCGCCTTTTGACTGCGCCATGCCTAGACCTCCTTGCACGCATTGATGCCCGGCGTGTAGCCGCCAAACGGGTCGTCGATGGAGCACACGCCCGAAGGGGCAAGCGGATCGCGCTTACCGGCAAGCTTGTCATGATGCATGGTCTCGATATAGGCGAGCACCAGCGGCGCCACGCCCTTCGCGTCGTTTTTGACGACGGGCTCGCTCATGTAGTAGCCAAACGTGCCCTCGCGGTGCGCGGTGTTGCCAAGACCCGCCACCAGGCAGATGTTGTCGAGCGCCAACTGCCCGTCGCGCTCGGACAGGCACGTATCGCAGATGCCATCAAAAGCGCGACGGCCGTACTGGTAGTAGCGCTCGCCCAGCACGCCCAGGCGCACGCCCTTCATGATGGCGTTGGCAAAGATGGCGCTGCCCGACTCCTCCAGATAGTTGGGGGCGATGTTGGGCAGGTTGATGACCTGGTGCCACATGCCGGTCTTCTCGTCCTGATACGGCAGCATGGCGTCGATCAGGTCGTGGAACATCTTGCGGATCTCGTCCTTCTCGGCCGACATCGAGGGCGGCATGAGCTCCCAGGTATCGATGAGCGCCATGGCAAACCAGCCCTCGGCGCGCAGCCAGAAGTTGGCCGAAAGACCGGTGACCGGGTCGCACCAGAACTGCTTGCGGCTCGCGTCGTAAGCGTGATAGTACAGACCGTTGAGGGGGTTGCGCATCAGGTCATGCACGACCTGGAACATATGGAAGCTGTCCGAACAGGCGCGACGGTTGTGGAAGCTCAGCTCGTATTGCATGTAGAACGGCTGGGCCATATACATACCGTCGAGCCAGATCTGGTTAGGATAGACAGCCTTGTGCCAAAACACGCCCTCTTTGGTGCGCGGCTGGGTCTCGAGCTGACGATAGATGGTATCCATGGCGGCACGGTACTTGGGCTTGCCCACCAGGTCGTAGAGTTTGTAGAGGGTTTTGCCCGCGTTGACGTTATCGAGGTTGTACTCCTGGGGATTGTAATGCTTGATGGTGCCGTCGTCCTGGACAAAGAAGTCGATGTAGTCGTCGGCGAAGGTCAGGTAGCGCTGCTCGCCGGTGATCTCGTACAGCTCGATGAGTGCCTTGATCATGCAGCCGTCAATATAATTCCAGGTGTTTTCCTTGCCGGCGCGAAGCTTTTCGATATTCCAGGCCGGCGCCTGAGGCGTAGAGGTCTCGATCAACTGCTCGATATAACGGTCCAGAATCTGATTGCAACCCATTGCTGTCCCCTCTGACGTTATTGATGGGTGAACGTTTCCCCTAGTGTAACGCGAACGGGGATTATAGGGTGAACGTTAACCCTATAATCCCCGTGAACGGCAAACTTTTAACGGCAAACGGCGGTGAGGCCCGCAGCGATGCGATGCGCCAGGCGCTCATAGCCGGCAGGGCTGTAATGCAGACCGTCCGGCATGTAGAGCTCGCGGTGCTCCGGCAAAAACGGGCTGATGCCGCTTTGCGCATACAGGTCGATCACCGGCACCGAGTAGCGATCGCAAACCTCCAGCATCGCGCGCACATAGGCGTCTTGCGTCAGGCCCAGATGGTTGGCCTCGTTGCTTGCCGGGATATCCTTCTCGTGTTTGCCGCTCGTCTTGCACGGCGTCATAAACATCAGCTTTGCCTGAGGCGAGCGCGCCGTGATGGTGCGGATCAGGTAGTCGAGCGCACCGTAGAACTCGTGCACGTCCGTGCTGCCCAGCTCTCCCAGCGGCACGTTACGGCTAAAGTCGTTAACGCCGCCAAAGACGATGCAGATATCTGCCGTGTGATCGATGCCGTCCAAGCGCTCAACAAACGAATCGCTACGGTCGGCCTTGACGGCAATACGCGAACCCTTAATACCAAAGTTCTCGATCGTAGCGCCGCCCAGCAGCGCACCCAGGTGCGAAGTCCAGGAGATATCGTTGCCTCCCCCGCCGCATCCGTTATCGCCCCAGGTCGTCGAGTCGCCAAAGCAGCAAATGGTCGATTCGCTCAAGTTTTTCGTTTCCATATTCTTCTCCTCACCCGCACATCGGCGGTCTTACAGGTACATACCGTTCATTCGCAACATCCGAGGGGCTATGCGTGGGCGCATTCCGCAACTTGCGAATCGAGCCATTCGATATCCTCGGCAAGATGCGCCACGCCCAGGTGGTGTCCACCCGGGCAGACCTCGTGCAGAAGGTTTTCGTCCTTGCCCAGCAGCGCGTAGGCGTCGCGAACGATATCGAGCTGCTCGTCTACGTTCGCAAGCCCGCGGGCGCCGTTGAGATGGTCTTTCTCGCAGCTCTGAACCAAGAGCGGCCGTGGCGCGACAAGCGATGCAATGTCGCCCATGTCGAGCAGACGCCAGAGTCCAGGCGTGTAATTGCAGCTGCAATTGCCGTTGAGGTGCAGTAGCGAATCATCAACGCCGTACAGATAGCCCGAGACAAACGCCTTGCGCACGCGCGTGTCGAGCGCGGACAGGTACAACGTCATGTAACCGCCGCCCGAAAAACCAAAGCAGCCCAGGTCGTCCATGGCAATGTCACCGCGTGTCTCCAAGTAATCAATCAAGCGCATGTTGTCCCAGGCGTTGAGGCCCGCGACCGTAAGACCCAGCGGCTCGGCCATACGTGCTTGATTCAGACACGTACCGCGCAGGTAGCTGTTCTCGTCGTCGCCCTGACCCTTCCAGTCACGACGGTATCCCCAACCACGCGCATCGGGGCAGACGGTCACGTAACCCATGCGCGCCAAACGCAGACCGTAGTCGTAATTGAACTTACGCACGGCATCGTCGACCGCCGGCACGCCCGCAACGCCGGCTATGCTTGCAGCACCCGCCCCCTGGTGACCATGCGGGCAGATATAGCAGCGCTTGAGTCCCCGCTCGTCAAGCTTGGGGCGGGACGGCTCCAACAGGTAAAACGGCATCCACACATCGTGCTCAACCTGCAACACCGCATGAGTACGTACGATGCTGCCGGCAACCCGCACGCGATTGAGCTCACGAATCTCAATCGGGGCGCGGTCCATAAGCGAAAGACCCAAAATATCGTACAGACGAGTCCTGGTCGCAGCCTTCCATGCCTCAAAGTCTGTGGGAGTCTTGCCCGTAAATGCGGCCGAGCGCCCCTCGCGCTTCAGTCGGGCGCGCAGCGCAGGTTCGTCCTCGTAGTACGTCTCGATGTGCACGGTGCGGCCATTGGCAGATAGCCCGGCCGTCTCTACCGCATCACCGTCGCCGCCCTCGGGATCCCAACCATCCGTGCCGGCAAGCACTCGGTCACGCGCATAGCGTTCGGAATCCTGACCGGTCAGGCAATGCGCCCACGGCACCCAAGCGGCAGTATCACCCGCCGGGCCAAACAGGGCACCGCCGGCATACAGGGTGCCGTCATGTGCCGCTGGCTTATTCCAATCCCACCAACCCTCGAGTGAAATATGGGGGCCCAGCCAGCATTCGAGCAAAACGGTCTGGGCCCACTCGCGCCATGGACGACCCAGATAGACCGATCCGGGGGCAATGCCCTCATCGGCTGTAAACGAACAGCCATGAAACACAAATCCGTACGGCTCGCCCTGAGGCGTGGAGGCTGCCGTTACATACCCGTTGACATCCATACCGCGGTTGAGCGAGCGAATCTCACACCCCTCAAAGTAGGCACGCGCGCCGCCAAAGATAAAGTCGACATCGCCCTCGATCCGGCAACGTCGAAAATACTGCCGCCCCACGCGGCGCGGGGCGAACTGCTTGGGGCCTATAAAGCCGCCCGGCTTGGCCTCGCGCGGCGGCAGCGGCCCCAAAAAGAGCGTGTCCTGGTGTCCCTTAATGCAGCAGGCATCGACAACCAGGCGGTCACCATCGGCATACAGGGCAATCGCCTGGCCGACCTCGCGCCCATCACCGGCGTTGTTTTCGATTGTTAGACCCGCAAGCGTCACGTCGTCGGCATCGACCAGCACCGTGTACGTACGGAAGGTGCCGAGTCTTCCATCCTGGCCGCTACCATCTTCCGAAGGCATCTTGGCACCCAGGCCCCCCACGATACGCACGCTGTCGGCCGTCTCGCCCTCGAGCGTCACATGCGGACGACGAATTTCGACCCGTTCGCGGTACTCACCCGGCGCCACCAGCACGCGCACCGGCACGGTCACATCGGGCACACACCGCTCCGCCGCCTCGAGCGCCGCCGAAATGCTGCGATACGCGCCTTCGCGTTCGAGCGATACCTCAAAGAGCTGTTCTTTACCACTCATCTGTCATTACGCTTTCTGTCACAGAACACCCACCATGCAATACCGGCACCTATAGATTGCGTGCGACAGCCGGGCAGACCCGACCGTCGCACGCCTCAACATGCCGTATTCACTTGTGCAGGAGCACTACCCTACGCGCGGATAACCTTGTCGACGTTTTGCAGCTGCAGCTCGTCGCCATCCTGACCCTCGATGCGCACGTTCTGCAGGTCGAGGACTTTCACGTTCTGCGCGATGATGCCCTGGCGCACCATGGGCTCCACGCCGCAGGCCATGGCCGGCACAAAGGGCTCGGCATCGGCGGCAAAGGTCACATGGACATCCTGGAACGTCAGGCGCGTCACCTTGCTCTCGGGAAGGCCCGTGATATAGGCCGCGGCCGCATGGCAGTTGGTGGCCTCGATATCGCAAAACGTCGTGGCGCCAAAGCCGGGCGTACGGTCGTCGACGGGCAGCGCCTCGCGAGACTGCACGTAGTCGGTCTTGCCGTCCTTGTCGCAGAAGTAGAACGAGTTGACCACGAAGGGCGTGAGCACCTTATCCATGCGAATGTGCTCGAAGGTGATGCCCTCGTTGACGGCGTCCTTGCCGCGTCCGCGGCGTGTCTTGACGCGCAGGCCGCGGTCGGTGCGCTCAAAGAGGCACTTGCTCACGGTGAGGTCCTTGATGCCGCCGGCGGCCTCGGATCCCAGCACCACGGCGCCGTGGCCGTCGTGCATGTAGCAGTGCGAGATCAGCACGTCGTGCGTGGCGGGACGGAGCTCGGGTTCAATGCCCAGTTTGCCGCTCTTGATGGCGATGCAGTCGTCCCCCACCGAGAACTGACAGCCAAGGATGCGGACAAAACCGCAGCTCTCGGGATCGAAACCGTCGGTGTTGTGGGAGTTCTTGGGACCCTCGATGGACAGGCACAGGGCATCGACGTGCTCGCACAGAATGGGATGGATATTCCACGCCGGGCTGTTGCGCACGGTAAAGCCGGCAAGGCTCACGTTTTCGCACTCGGACAGGAAAATCATGCGCGGGCGGGCGACCTCGCGGCCCTCCTCGGGACGGAAGATGTTCTTAAAGTCCTTGTTCCACCAGTTGTCCTCGGCAAAATCGGTCTGGCCGTCGATGGCGCCGCGGCCATAGATGCACACGTCGTGCACGCTCAGGCCCGTAAAGGTCGAACAGTAGGTCGAAAAGCTCTCGCCTTCCCAGCGGCCCAGGGGCAGCATGTCGGTGCCGGCATACCCGGCGCCCTCGTCGCCCGTGACCGTGCCCGGAATGTAGGCAAGCGCCGCGCGGTCGTGACGGGCCAGCAGCACCGCGCCCTCGGCAAGCTCGATGTTGATATTGCTCTTAAGGAAGAGGGACTTGATGCGGTAGTTGCCGGCGGGGATCAGCACGCGCCCGCCCTTGGGGCAGGCCATGATGGCAGCCTGAATGTTGGTGGTGTCATCGTGCTCGGCATCGCCCTTGGCTCCGCAGTCGCGAACGTTGATGGTAAAGGGCTCCGCCGGCGTGGTGACGCCCACGCTCAGCTCGCGCTCGCCACAGACAAAACGAACCAGGTTGCGCTTGCCGGGAACCAGGCCATCGACATAGGTCTCGACCGTATTCGTGGTACCGGCGGGCTCATCGTTGACAAAAATCTCCCACGTATCGGCACAGGTAAAGTAGCCGCCATCGTCGAGCTCGATAACGGCCGCGCGGGCGTTGCGCCAGATAACGTTCGTCTCCATGGGTCTCTCCCTCAAATGTAATCAGAAGTTCATACTACTCGTTTTTAAAAAAGGGCCGTACCCGCCGGTGGATCTCCGGTGGCACGGCCCTGTGGTTTGGACGATGCGCCTGCCCTACTCGGCGGGAATTACGCTGCCGTCCTGGAAGCCAACATTGTTGTGGGCGAAGCAGTCCTCGTACTTAAAGCCGGAGAGCTCCTCGCAAAGCGCCTTGACCTCGGGCTTGACGTCGGCCATCTTGCCACCCTCCTTGACACGGTGGATCTCGTCGCAAAGGATGTCGCACTGCTCCTTGTCAATCTTGATGCCGCGGGCAAGGACGGCCGCGAGCAGGAAGAAGCCGGCGCAGCCGATGAGCATGTAGCCGCAGATGTACAGAGGCACGGTGGCGGGCTGGGTCACGGCGTCGCTGTTGCCGGCGGTCTGAATGAAGCCGGAGGCAGCAAGGACGATAGCCCATACGTTGACGGCAACAGCCTGGGCGATCTGCTGGCAGAGCTGCTGTGCGGAGCTGTAGATGCCCTCGCGACGACGCAGGGTGATGAGCTCATCGACATCGGGGATGTAGTTGAGCAGAACATCGGGCAGATACTGGAAACCAACGTAGAAGAACTTCCAGATGGCGAAGATGATGGGGTAGGCGATCATGGCGATGGCGACCGTGGAGGTGCCGTTGATCTGACCAAAGGCGAAGTAGTTGTAGGCGATGATGCATGCGGCGCAACCGACGTTTGCCAGGTACCAAGACTTGTGGAAGCCCTTCTTGGCCATGAGGGCGACCCAGATGGCGGTGCAGACGATAGCGACGACCTTGCCGGGCATCTCCATCACGGACTCGTAGGACTTAGGAATCTGCAGACAGTAGACGATGAAGAAGGACAGGCACGCAGACCAGCAGGCAGCGGCGAGCTTCGTGGAGACCTGCGCATACAGGACCTTGCGGAAGGACTTGTTGCGGAAGGTAGAGATAACGTCGATGAAAAACTTCTTGATACCCTCGCCGACGCTCTCGATCTTCTCCTGAGCGACCTCCTCGGGGGTGTGCTCCCACGTGGACAGGTACACGCACAGCAGCGAGATTGCCATGACCGAAGCGTTAATCGTAGCAATAATGAAGTAGCTGAACGGGTTGGTCTCGCCGAAGGTGCCAAAGCCAAAGCCGACGAGTGCTGCCATCAGGAAGCCGGCGGCGTTACCAAAGAGGTGCTTGTAGCCGGTGAGGTACGTACGCTCCTTGAAGTCATCGGTCATCTCGATGGTAAGCGGCGACAGGTTGGCGGTGCAGAACGTGTACGCGACGTTGTAGATCAGGTACAACACAAAGTAGTACGGGAAACCAAACGGCGTAGCCACAAAGATGAGCGGCTCGGCGACCATCATCGGGATAGCCAGCAAGATCCAGAAACGGCGGCGGCCAAAGATGCGGCCGATCTTAGTAGCGTAGAAGTTATCGGCCACAAAGCCCATGAGCGGGCACAGAATGGCGTTGAGATAGATGGCGAACGAGCTGATCAGCGCAGCCTCGCCTGCGGACAGACCGCACTCCGTGGACAGGAACAGCACCATGTAGCTGTGCGTAAAGCTCAGGGCACCGGAGTTGAGCATGCCGCCCATACCAAAGCCCAAGCGCGTCCAGAATGTGATCTTGCGCTTTTTACCGATCTTGTTAGTCATCGAGCTCCCTCTCTTTTTCTCGATTGTCTTGTAACAAGACATTGGAGTCCATACCGATGTCTGTCTGCATATCGCCCACTCGTAGGGTGAACGTTTAGCTAGATTATGCGCGATTGCATATGATAGGTGAACGTTCACTTGTATATTATCCTTGAACGGTCGTTTTTTGCCGTTAAACGGACATCTGACTTGAAAAAAAATCACGATTACATGGGTATTGAGTGGGTTTAAATTTGAGGTCGATTAGGTGAACGTTTATTGTTTTCGCCGCTCCCGTACTCTCAGAAAGACACGCCCGAACAGACAGAACAAACATGGCCCCGCCGGGAACACTCCCGACGGGGCCATGGTCAATAGCGCCCTATGCGAACCCATTTACCGCTACAGGCAGACGCCATCCTTCCAGATGCTGATCTCGTGACAGCCGCGACGCTCGGCACTCGTAAGCTTGCCGCTCGCCGTGTCCAGCACCATCTGATACAGGTCGTCGGCAGCCTCATCGAGCGTGCGCTCGCCCGTAGCCACCACGCCGGCGTTAAAGTCCATCCAGTTGGCCTTGTGGTCGCACAGACGCTGGTTGGTGAACACCTTGAGGGTAGGCGCCGGTGCGCCAAACGGCGTGCCGCGGCCGGTCGAGAACAGGATTACGTGGCAGCCGGCAGCCGTCAGGGCCGTGGTGGATACCATGTCGTTGCCCGGACCGCACAGCATGTTCAGGCCATGCTTGGTAGCCTGACCGGCATACGGCAGTACGTCGACGATGGGGGCAGATCCGCCCTTTTGCACGCAGCCGCAGCTCTTGTCCTCGAGCGTGGTAATGCCGCCGTCCTTGTTGCCGGGGCTCGGGTTCTCATAGACGACCTCGCCGTGGCTGATAAAGTAGTCCTTAAAGCCGTTGAGCATGTCGGCAGCTGCGTTAAAGACGTCCTGGCTCTCACAGCGATCGAGCAGAATGCTCTCCGCGCCAAACATCTCGGGAACCTCGGTGAGCACCGACGTGCCGCCGCGGGCGACAACCATATCGCTCACGCGACCGATCGTGGGGTTGGCGGTAATGCCCGAAAGACCGTCAGAGCCGCCGCACTTAAGGCCAATGACCAGCTCGGAGGCAGGAATGGGCTCACGCTTGGCCTGCTTGGCCAGGTCGGCAAGCTCGGACAGGATCTTGTGACCCTCGACCTGCTCGTCGGCTACATCCTGGCAGGCGAGGAATCGAACGCGCTCGCGATCGAAGTCACCGAGCTCGTCGAGCACCTGCTGGTGCGTGCAGTTTTCGCAACCGAGGGACAGGAACAGCACACCCGCAGCGTTTGCGTGACGCGAGAGCGCCACCAGCAGACGGCGCGTCTGGGCATGGTCGGCACCGGTCTGCGAGCAGCCAAAGGGATGCGGGAAGTAGTAAACGCCCTCCAGCGAGCCCTCGACCAGATCCTGAGCCTGCTCGCACATGGCACGTGCGACCTCGTTGACGCAGCCGACCGTGGGGATGATCCACAGCTCGTTGCGCGTGGCGGCGCGGCCGTCAGCGCGGCGGAAGCCCATAAAGGTCTCGGGCTCAACCGGCTCAACGACCGGATGCGTCGGGTTGTAAGCGTACTCGACCTCGCCCGAAAGGTTGGTCTTGACGTTATGCGTATGAAGCCACTGACCGGGCTGGATGTCGCCCGTCACGTGACCGATAGGAAGACCGTACTTGACGACGTCCTCCCCCGCCGCAATGGCACGCACGGCCATCTTGTGGCCCTGCGGAATATCCTCCGCGGCAACGACCTCGCCCACCCCGGGAACCGCGACGGCGGTGCCCTTGGCAAGCGGCGACAGCGCGACGATCACGTTGTCGGCCGGATTGATCTGGATAGTATTCATTACAAAGAGTCCTAACCCTACAGGTTGAGCAGAAGTCGAGGCGTGAGCAAGCCGTCTGGCGCCCGCACCGGGAATTTACGCCTGAGCGTTGGCGAAGGCCTGCTTGGCGCCCTCGACGCGCACGACGGTGAGCGCGTTGACGACAAACTCCTCGAGGCCGGTGATCTGCGTAAGGTCCTCGCCCCACATCTGCTCGTTACTGAGCACGTCGTGCACCAGCTCGGCATCGTCTGCACCGGCGTGGGCAGCGTAGAAATCGAGCACGAAGGCGTCGTCCTGAGCGGTGTACTCGGTGCCGTCGGCACGGCGCAGGTGCAGGCCATCGCCCTCGCGGGACACAAGCTCCTGCGTATAGAAGGCAATGAGCGTAGCGAGGCTCGTCGCCAGGCACTTGGGTAGGCTGCCGGTCTCGGCAACATAGTCCTTGAGCGTGGGCAGATCGCGAGCGCGCCACTTGGCCGTGGAGTTGAGGCAAATGGAGAGCAGCGCGTGGTCGATAAACGGGTTGTCGAAGCGGTTCTCGACGGCGGCAGCAAAGGCCTTGCAGTCCTCGACGTCCAGGTCGGCGGCAAGCGTCGGGATGACCTCGTCGTAGAGCATGGTGTTCATGAAGCCACGGACGGTCTCGTCGTGCATGCAATCGCGCACGATGTCAAAGCCGGCAACCCAGGAGCCCGGAACAAAGGCAGTGTGGGCGCCGTTGAGGATGCGGACCTTGCGCTTCTTGTACGGGGTGACATCGGGGGTCACAAAGACGCCCGGCAGGCCGGCCTTCACGAAGGGCAGCTTCTCGGCAAGCGACTCGTCGCCCTGGATACCCCACATCTGGAAGGGCTCGCGCACGGCCAGGAAGGGATCCTCGTAGCCCAGGCGCTCGGCCACGGCAGCGGCCTCCTTGGGGTCGCGGATGCGGCCGGGGACGATAGTGTCGACGAGCGTGGTGCAGACGGTGCAGTCGTTGGCCATCCACTGCGCAAACTCGTCCTCCCAGCCCCAGTCGCTCACGTACTGGTTCATGATGCGCAGCAGCTCCTCGCCGTTGTGATCGATGAGTTCGCAGGCGAGCACAATGACGCCCGGCTTGCCGGCGGCCCAGCGAGTGTGAAGGACCTGGACAAGCTTGGCGGGGAAGCTCGCGGGCGGCATGTCGTCGGCCTTGCAGGACGGATCGTAGGCAATACCGGCCTCGGTGGTGTTGGAGACGATAATCTCCAAATCGTCGGAGACGGCGACCTCCATCATGGCGTGGTAGTCGTCCTCGCGATACGGATTGAGGCAGCGGCTGCAGGCGCTGATCACGCGGGACTCGTCAACCGTGTTGCCGTTCTCCTTGCCGCGCACCAGCACGGTGTACAGGTCGTCCTGGGCATTGATACCGTCGGCAAAGCCAAAGGCGCCGCTGATGGGCTGCACCATGACAACCTTGCCGTTCCAGTCGGTTGCCTCGTTGCCCATGTCAAAGAAGCGGTCGACAAAGGCGCGCAGGAAATTGCCCTCGCCAAACTGCAGAACCTTCTCGGGCGCGTCCTTGGGCAGCAGGTAGCCCTTGTAGCCGATCTTCTCGAGCGTCTCGTAGCTGATGTTCTCCATCGATGTCTCTCCTTAGATTGCTGTTAGCGTGCAGGCAAAACGGGGGCGCCGCGTGTGGCAACGGCGCTCCCGAGTTCGGTGTGATTCGATGCAGGTTTAGGCCTCGACGGTATCCAGGTCAAAGCCAAAGTAGCGGACCGCGTTGTTGTAGCTAATGTCGCGCACGATGGCTCCCAGCAGCTCCATGTCGGCCGGATACTTGCCCTGCTCGACCCACTCGCCGATCACGCCGCACAGCACGCGACGGAAGTACTCGTGACGCGGGTAGGACAGGAAGGAGCGGGAATCGGTAAGCATGCCCACAAAGTTGCCCAGCACGCCCTCGTTAGCCAGAGCCGTAAGCTGCTCGCGCATACCGATCTCGTTGTCGTTGAACCACCAGGCAGAGCCGTTCTGGATCTTGCCGGCGGTCGGAGCCTCCTGGAAGCAGCCCATCACGGTATCGATCATGGTGTTGTCGATGGGGTTCAGGCTGTACAGGATGGTCTTGGGCAGACCCGTGGACTCCTGGATGGAGTTGAGGAAATCGGCCAGCTGGTCGGACGGCGTGTAGTTGGAGATGCAGTCGTAGCCGGTATCGGGACCGAGCTTGGCGAACATAGCGCGGTTGTTGTCACGCTTGCAGGCAAAGTGCAGCTGCATGGCCCAGCCAAGGCGGACATACTCGCCGGCGACGAACTGCATAAAGGCCGTCTTGTACTTGAGGACCTCGTCCTCGGTAAGCGGCTCGGCGGCAAGGCCCTTGGCAAAGATAGTCTCGATCTCGTCGGCGGTAGCCGGAACGTACATAACGTAGTCGAGCGCGTGGTCGGAAGCGCGGCAGCCCAACTCGTGGGCAACGTCGTAGCGCTTGGAGATGGCAGCCTTCATGCCCTCGAAGTCGCTGATCTCAACGCCAGCAACCTCGGAGAGATGCTTGCAGTAGTCGGCGAACTCCTGGCCACGCTCGATGCGCAGGGCGGCATCGGGGCGCATGGCGGGAACGACCTGAACGTCAAAACTGTCGTCGGCGGCAATCTTCTTGTGCCACTCAAAGCTGTCGGCGGGGTCGTCGGTAGTGCAGATCATGCGAACGTTGGACTGCTTGATGAGGTTGCGGCAGGTAAAGCTGGCCTCGGCGAGCTTGGCGTTGGCAAGGTCCCAGACCTCCTGAGCGGTTTTGCCGTTCAGGACGCCCTCGTAGCCAAAGTAACGCTTAAGCTCCAGGTGGCTCCACTCAAAGACGGGGTTGCCCACGCAACGGCCCAGGGTCTCGGCCCACTTCTGAAACTTCTCGCGAGCAGGGGCATCGCCGGTAATGAAGCGCTCGTCGACGCCGTTGGCACGCATCAGGCGCCATTTGTAGTGGTCACCGCCCAGCCAAACCTCGGTGATGTTCTCAAAACGCTTGTCGTCCCAGATCTCCTTGGGAGAAATGTGGCAGTGGTAGTCAACGATGGGCATGCCCTCGGCAAAGTTGTGGAACAGCTCCTCACCGGTTTTGGTGCTCAGCAGGAAATCCTGATCGTCCATGAAGTTTTTCATCAAACAACCCCTTTGTTGGCGGAGCGGGCGCACAATGCGCTCGTTATCCTCTAGGTGAACGTTCACTATACTAATTCATTGCGCCTTAAAAGGTGAACGTTCACCTAACCACCATGGGGTGAACGGTCGATTTTGCCCGTTCAACGGTTACTGGAGCCGTGACTTGTATGTATTGCGAATTGGCAGGCGTCCCCGAATACCGAACTTGAGCGCTTTGGCCAGGTGGGTCATGTTCCGCCGTGCATTTTTGGGAGTATTCAGCATCGGAGCGCACCGCGCACCGTCTTCGAAGCCCTATCTGATGCTCATATTGCGCCCAATCGGCATAAATAAGTGCCCCCGATGGCGAATTACGCCATCGGGGGCACTTAAAACAGTCGTCCTAGCCTCTTTCGGGACACGCCATTGCTGAATACTCCAAAAAATGCACGTCGCAAGAGGGGGTACCTGACCAAACGGCTAAATTCCCGCAAGCTCGCAGTAGCGGTCGACGTTGCTGGCAAACACCATCTCCACAGCACCCTTCTGCACGGGCTCCGCCGGAGTTTTACCCCACAGCAGATACTCGCCCAAGGTCTTGGCACCACGGTAGGCCAGGCTCACCGGGTCCTTATAGACAATATTGGTAAAGATGCCACGGCGCAAGGCCAAGGCGCTCTCGGGGAACAGGTCGTTGCCGATTACCATGACCTTGCCGGCCTTGCCGCTTGAAACAAGCGCGTCGGCGACCACCTCGGAACCAACGGCAAAAACGCTACAGATGAGCTCGGGAGCATCCGGCGCACTCAAGCGCTGCTCAAGCTCGCGCTCGAGCTGTTTGACTTGCGCATGGGCGCCGGCAAGGTCCTCAACCTGCCATGGAATATCGTGTTCGCGCAGGTAATTATGAAAGGCGCGGGCGGTCAGGTAGTGGGAATCGGTATAGGGGTCGCCCGCCAACAAGAGCACGCGGGCGTCAGCCCCAGAAGCGTGGACCAGATTTGCCGCCTGCTCTGCCATAAGACTGCCCGCCGCGGAATAGTCCGCCAGACTGGCACCCAGGCGATCGAGGTGCGGGCGGTCGCCGTCTACGAGCTCGATTGTCACGCCCGCCTCGGCAATCTGCCTCAAGAGCTCGGTCGCGCGGTCATCACCCGGAACATAGGCAAGCAGACCATCGATCTTCTCGCCTACCTGCAGACGCTCATCGATCTGCTCGAGCGCATCGGCGTAGCCACCCACGCCAAATTCAACGCGCTCAACCGTAATGCCCCGGTCGATGACCTCCTGCTCAAAGCGGTTGCAGCCTTCCCAAAGGTAACGGAAAAAGTACGCCCCCTCGCGCGATGCGCGGGGCAGGCAAAACACCAGGTTGATATCCTTGCGGCGCAGGCTCGAGGCACTTGTGTTGCGATGGTAGCCCATGGCCTCGGCCTTGGCATTCACCTTGGAGCGCACGGATTCGCTCACGCCAGCCTTACCCGTCAGGGCCTTGTGCACGGTATTGATGGAAACGCCAAGCTCGGCGGCAATGTCCTTCATGGTTACGCGAGCGCTCATGGGGTTACTCCGTTATAGATAAGTTGCCAATTAACAGTACAGGTAACGATACCCCAAAATCACTCTTCAACTCGCCGCGCTCGCCGCCAAATGTGCAAAGCGCCCCGCGAACGGATGCTCGCGGGGCGCCTGGATGCCTGGACCTTATTTGATACCGCGGCTCAGGTCTTCGGCAATTTTGTCCACGCCCTTAAGCGCGGCGCAGGTTTTTTTATTGGAACAATGTCCCGTGCAAACGCCACCTTGAGCGCAGTCGGCGCAGGTGCCCTTGCGATAAATGCGCACGCACACGGCGACAAACGCGATGCCGATAACAGCCAGTACAACAATATCGATAGGTGCCATAGCAAGCCTCCTCTAGTTAACCACCACTTACTTTACCCCATTCTCCACCTGCCAAAAAGGGACAGGTATATTATGGTCGGTTTTATCTGCGGAAACGCCACATCTCCCTCACCAAAAAGCCCGAGTGTCGCTGGGACACCCGGGCTCGTGGAAAGGGGCTGATCCTTATTCGGACTTAAGCGGAAACTGCAGCGGAAGCGGTGTTGGTCTCGTCCTCGTCGGTCCAAGCGTGCTTGGGCATGGGACGGAAGATCTGGAAGAGCATCGCAACCAGCAGAACGATGGCTACAACCGTCCAAATACCAAACTGGCCAAGGACAAACAGGTTGTAGAACTGGTTGATGAACAGGCCGATGACCCAAGCGAAGGCGCACTCGTAGCCGATGGCAATCGCGGTCCACTTGCCGGAGTCCATCTGATTGCGAATGGTGCCCATGGCGGCAAAGCACGGAGCGCACAGCAGGTTAAAGGCACCAAAGGCAACGCAAGCACCCATGGTCGGGAACATGCCGGCGAACGCGGTCCACAGGCTCGGGTCGGTCTCGGCGGCGTCAGCAACCGACAGCAGCGAGCCGGCGGTGGCGACGACGTTCTCCTTAGCGACAAGGCCAGAGACAGTCAGCGCAGTTGCCTGCCAGGTGCTAAAGCCGAGCGGGGCGAAGATCCAAGCGACCAGGTTGCCGAGCATGGCAAGCACAGAGTAGTCCATGAACTCCTCGGGGATGCCGTCCATCGCGGGCAGGAAGCCAAAGGAACCGTTGTAGCTACCAAAGTTGGAGAGGAACCAAACGACGACGGTGGACGCGAAGATGACCGTGCCGGCCTTCTTGATAAAGGCCCAGCAGCGCTCCCACACGTGCAGCGCCCAAGAGCGGATCGCCGGGAAGTGGTAGGCGGGAAGCTCCATAACGAACGGCGTCGGGCGACCGGCGAAGAGCTTGGTCTTCTTGAGCATGAGGCCCGAGGCGATGACGGCAAAGACGCCCAAGAAGTAGAAGAGCGGGCTGATCCATGCGGCGGTGGTGGAAGAATCGCCGATGATGGAGCCCATGAGCAGGGCGATGATCGGCAGCTTAGCGCCACAGGGAATGAACGTGGTGGTCATGACCGTCATGCGGCGGTCCTTCTCGTTCTCGATGGTCTTGGTGGCCATGACGCCGGGGACGCCGCAGCCCGAGGACACGAGCATGGGGATAAAGGACTTACCGGACAGGCCAAACCGGCGGAACACGCGGTCCATGATGAAGGCGACACGGGCCATGTAGCCGCAGTCCTCCAGGAAGGACAGCATCACAAAGAGCAGGAACATCTGCGGAACGAAGCCGAAGATGGCGCCTAAGCCGCCGACGATACCGTCGCAGACCAGCGAATCAACCAGGCCGCCGTCCTCGGTACCACCCGCCACAAGGGCGTCGTGCACCACGGTGGTAATACCCGGGACATAGGGGCCGTACTGCGCCGGGTCGACCGAGTCGGCGTTGTCGCCCGCAGCCTCAACAGCTGCGTCATAGGCGTCACGACCCTGACCGAGCACGTACCAGCCGTCGGTGCCGAAGAGCTGGTCGTTGGTGAAGTCGGTCACCGTGCCGCCCAGGGTGGAAACGGCGATGTAGTACACGCAGAACATGATGACCACAAAGATCGGCAGGCCCAGGATGCGGTTGGTAACCACACGGTCGATCTTCTCGGAAGTGCTCATCTTGGCAGGAGCCTTGGTGAGGCACTCGTCGATGATGTGGGCAATCACGCCGTAGCGCTCGCCGGTAATGATGGACTCGGCGTCGTCGTCGCAATCCTGCTCGCACTGGGCGACCAGCTGCTCGACGCGAGCGGCCTTCTCCTTAGTGAGGTTGATGAGCTTGCAGGCGTCCGCGTCGCGCTCGAACAGCTTGACGGCGTAGTAGCGACGCTTGTTGGCGGGAACGCTCGCCGGCAGGTTGTTCTCGATGTGGTCCAGAACGTCCTCGATGGAGGAATCGAACTTGTGCTCCGGCACCTGGCCCTTGGAAGCGGCAGACTTCTTGACCTGCTCGAACAGCTCGTTGATGCCCTTGTTCTTAAGGGCCGAGATCATCATGACCGGGCAGCCGAGCTTCTTGGAGAGCTTGTCCGTGTCGATCTTGTCGCCGTTCTTCTCGACCAAGTCGGCCATGTTGAGGGCGACGACCACGGGCAGGCCGGTCTCGATAACCTGAAGCGCCAGGTACAGGTTGCGCTCGAGGTTGGTGGCGTCGACCACCTGGACGACGACATCGGGCTCGCCGCTCATGAGGTAATCGCGCGAGCACTGCTCCTCGGGGCTGTAGGGGGAAAGCGAGTAGATGCCGGGGAGGTCCGTGATGGTAACGTTCTTGTCGCTCAGGAGCTTGGCTTCCTTTTTCTCAACCGTGACACCGGGCCAGTTGCCAACGTAGCCGTTGGCGCCGGTGATCAGGTTGAAAAGCGTGGTCTTGCCGCAGTTGGGGTTACCCGCCAGCGCGACATGGATCTGAGAATCCGCCATTCAATCCTTCTTCCTTGTGTGCCTGCGCTGCTTTCTCCGCGCGGGCTGGATAATGTGCTTCAAAGATGCTGCATTAAGTTAGAAAAACCTAACTTTATCTGCAGAAATAACCGCGCAAAGATCCCTTACTGGACCTCGACGACGGCGGCCTCCTCCTTACGGATGGAAAGCTCGTAGCCGCGCACGTTGATCTCGACCGGATCACCGAGCGGTGCAACCTTCACGACCTTGAACGAAGTGCCCTTGATGAGGCCCAGGTCCATAAGGTGGCGGCGCAGCGCACCCTCACCGTGAAGCTTGACGATCGTGGAGCTCTCGCCCACCTTAACGTCACCCAACGTCTTCATTTACTTGTCCCCCTTTCAGTTTTTAAATGCTGCGGACTAACCGACGGTCATGATGTGCATGGCAACCTTGGAATCGATGCCAAAGCGAGCGCCCAGCACCGTGACGATGATGTTGGCGCCACTCGAACTCACCACGTGAATTTCGCTGCCCTCGACAAAGCCGAGGTCCTTGAGGTGGTGCTTCATATCCTCATTGCCCTTTACACGAGACACGCGCACGGTTTCGCCCGCTTTTACCATCGAAAGCGGCATTGCCGGCATCTGCGGTCCGCAAGACATGAGTGAGCTCCTAACGTCAGTTCGTCCTCAACATCGACGCGGTAAAAGTTAACCACATCTATGTTCGCTTTAGTAAACTAGCACGTGGTTAACTTTTTGGAAAGGGTCCCCATTTAGATTTCGAAAAAGTTTCCTATACGAAACAAAAAGGCGCGGCAAAGAGCTGTCCTTTGCCGCGCCCTGTCATGCTTAGAGCGAGAGGTTTCTGATCGACGTGACGCAGGAAGCCTCGTCTACGCCCGAAACGCGGAAGATGATGTCCTCGCCGCACTCGCCGTAGAGAGCCATGAGCCCCATTACATCGCGGCCGTCGGTATGGCGATCGCCGATACTGACCGATACGTTGCTACGATGCTTGGCAATGATGTCGTAAAGCAGCGCAACCGGGCGGGCATGCAGTCCCAACGGATCTTTAATCGTCTTTGTAAACTCGACCATGTCCCCTCCCGCGGCATCGCACATTCGGCCGGCAAACCCAGGCACGTGGTAGTTATTGTAGCGTTAGATGCTTGTCGAGACCCGCCAGAAGCTCGACTGGAAAGTGCGTCCCGTTATTTGGCTGGAGTCTGGGTCGCAGTTTCCCAAAGGGCCCTGTTTGGGAAACTGTGACCCGTTTTGGGCGCAAATTCCGGGTCGCAGTTTCCGCGACGCCCAGTCACCCTATGCCCTCGCAACCTCGGCGCATAAAAAACGAGGGAAGGCACACGTCCTTCCCTCGTTGCGGGCACTATGTAGCCGCTTGCCTACATCAAGCGCAGGCTGACGTCCTTGAGCTGGGCGCCGGAAACGGCACTCGGAGCGCCCGACATGAGGTCGGAGCCGCTGGCCGTCTTGGGGAACGCCATGACGTCGCGGATAGAGTCGGAGCCGGTGAGCAGCATGCACACGCGGTCCAGGCCCAGGGCGAAGCCGCCCATCGGGGGCGCACCAAACCTGAGGGCCTCCATGAGGAAGCCAAACTGAGACTCGGCGCGCTCCTCGGTAAAGCCCAGGAGCTTGAGCATGGACATCTGCATCTCGGCGTTGTGGATACGCATACCGCCGCCGCCGGCCTCAAAGCCGTCCATGACAAAGTCGTAGGTGCAGGAACCGGCTGCCAGCGGGTCGGCCTCGATCTTGGCGATGTCGGTCTCGGTCGGCAGGGTAAAGGGCTGGTGCTCGGCAGCATAGGCCTTGCGATCCTCGTCCCAGTGGAACAGCGGGAAGTTGACGACCCACAGGAAGTCGTGGCCCTCGCGCTTGATCTCGAGCGCGTTAGCCATGTGGGAACGCATGCCGCCCAGGATCTCGTCAGAGAGCAGGCGCGGACCGGCGGCGAACATCACAAGGTCGCCGGGCTCGACGTTCATGCGCTCACGCAGAGCCGCCATCTCCTCGTCCGAGAAGAACTTGACGATGGGGCTGTTGATGGAGCCATCCTCGCGGAATGCGATCCAGGCCAAGCCCTTGGCGCCAAACGTGGAGGCCACGCCGGCAAGCTTATCGATCTTGGCGCGAGCCCAGGCACCGGCACCCTTGGCGTTGATGGCCTTGACGACAGAGCCCTCCTCGTTTGCGGCAGTCGCAAAGACCTTGAACTTGGAGTTGGCAAAGATGTCGGTCAGGTCGACCAGGTGCATGCCATAGCGGGTATCGGGCTTGTCGGAGCCATAGGTGTCCATGGCCTCCCAATAGTCCATGCGACGCAGCGGCGTGGGCATCTCGACACCCATGCGGCCGAAGGCGTCGGCCAGGACCTCTTCGAGCGCGCTCATAACGTCGTTCTGGTCCACGAAGGACATCTCGATATCGACCTGGGTGAACTCGGGCTGACGGTCGGCACGCAAGTCCTCGTCGCGGAAGCACTTGGCAACCTGATAGTAGCGCTCGACGCCACCGACCATAAGCAGCTGCTTCAGAAGCTGCGGGGACTGCGGCAGGGCGTAGAAGTTGCCCGGCTGAATACGGCTGGGAACGATGAAGTCGCGGGCGCCCTCGGGCGTGGACTTAAACAGGGAGGGCGTCTCGACCTCCATAAACTCACGGTTGTGCAGCGCCTCGCGAATGGCAAAGGTAAAGTCGGAGCGCAGCTTGAGGTTGGCCATCATCTCGGGACGACGAAGGTCCAGATAGCGATAGCGCAGACGGGTGTCCTCGCTGGTCTCGATGCCATCCTCGATCTGGAACGGCGGGGTGACGGACGTGTTAAGCACCTCGGCGTGGTCGGTCAGGACCTCGACCTCGCCGGTCGCGAGCTTGGTGTTGGTGGTCTCCTCGCCACGGGCGCGCACGACGCCGTGGATCTTGATGGGCCACTCGGGACGCATGGTCTCGGCGATCTTAAAGGCGTCGCCGTCGGAGTGCTCGGGGTCGAAGGTGAGCTGCGTGATACCCTCGCGGTCGCGAAGGTCGCAGAAGATAAGGCCGCCGTGGTCGCGGCGACGGCTCACCCAACCGGTGAGGGTGACCTCTTCGCCCACGTTCTCGCTGCGAAGCTCGCCGCAGGTACGGGTGTGCATGGAATGCTCGTCGATGGGACGGGTCTGGCTCATACCAGTGATCCTCCTTTATGGATCTGTGCCGCCCCGTGTCGTTCCGGGCGGCGTCGTACAGATTTGCCCGGCCTGCGTAAACCGCGCAGCCAGACATGGCGTTCTATCTTATCGCACCCGTGTCGATGTGCCGCGGAAAAGTAGCTCCTGCCCAAAGACTTGACGGAGACGAAACAATTGACGCGCCGCGGCACCCGCCCGCGCTCGTCACGTGCGACAATGTGCCCCAATACAGCTGCACTCGGAAAGGCCCGCCATGACTGCACGCCTCATCGTTATGGATATCGATTCCACGCTCATCAACCAGGAGGTCATCGACCTGTTGGGCGAGGAGGCCGGCGTAGGCGAGCAAGTGGCGCAGATCACTGAGCGCGCCATGCGCGGCGAGCTCGACTTTAAGCAGGCGCTCGAGGAGCGCGTGGGGCTGCTTGCCGGCTTGGACGAGAGCGTGTTCGAGCGCACCTTTGAGCGCGTGACGTTTACCCCCGGCGCGCTGGAGCTTGTGCGCTCGGCGCACAGCAAGGGCTGGAAGGTCGGCGTGGTAAGCGGCGGCTTTCACGAGGTCGCCGATAAGATCGTGGCCGCCGCGGGCATCGACTTTTGCCTGGCTAACCGCCTGGAGGTCGTGGACGGCAAGCTCACGGGTAAGCTGGCGGCAGACATCGTGACCAAGGAGTCCAAGCTTATCCAGCTGCTGGACTGGGCAGTTGAGTGCGGCGTCGACATGGCCCATACGGTCGCGATCGGCGACGGCGCCAACGACATCCCCATGATCCAGGCCGCAGGCACGGGCATCGCGTTTTGTGCCAAGCCCAAGACGCGCGAGGCCGCCCCGTTTACCATCGACGAGCGCAACCTGATGCTCGCCATGGACATCATCCTGCGCGACTAGTCGATCCGTCTAACAGTTGAATCAGTCTGTCCTATAGTTTCCGAACAATTTTGTCTTAGTGTTCGGAAATATACCCTTTGAGTGCTAGACTTTGCGCCGTCGAAGGGAACATATATGGATAAGCGAGATCTTGAGCAATTGCTGAGCGATGTTGCCGGCGGAGCAGTCACCCCTGCCGACGCCCTCACGCGCATCCAGACGGCTCCGACCGCCGATTTGGGCTTTGCGCAGCTCGATCTTTCGCGCGGGGTGCGCCAAGGAGCCGGCGAGGTTGTCTACGGGGCCGGTAAAACCGCCGATCAGATTGCCGCCATTATCGAAGCACTGCGCGATGCCGGCCAGGAGCGCATCCTGGTCACGCGCCTGGATGCCGAAAAAGCCGCGCGCACCGCTGAGCTTCTTGGCAACGGCATCGACCTGGGGTATGTCCCGGACGCACAGCTCGCCCTCGTGGGCGGCAAGCCCTCCCCCACCGGCAACGGACGCATCGTCGTCGCCTGCGCCGGCACGAGCGACCTGCCCGTCGCCGAAGAAGCCGCGTTGACGGCCGAGTTCTATGGCAACGAGGTCGACCGCCTCTACGACGTAGGTGTCGCCGGCCTGCACCGCCTACTCGCGCATGCCGAGGAGCTTGCTCAGGCGCAGGTGGTCATCGCCATCGCCGGCATGGAGGGCGCACTGGCGAGCGTTGTCGGCGGCCTGGTAAGCTGTCCGGTCATAGCCGTTCCCACCAGCGTGGGTTACGGCGCGAGCTTTGGTGGCGTAGCCGCGCTGCTCGCCATGCTCAACTCCTGCGCCAGCGGCGTTTCGGTCGTCAATATCGACAACGGCTTTGGTGCCGCCTACCAGGCAAGTCTTATCAATCATCTGAGCGCCGGCACGCCCTGCGCCCGTTAAGGAGCATTCCATGTCCAATCATCAGCACACGCTTATCATCGACGGCACCTCGGGCATCAGCGGCGATATGACCGTCGCGGCCCTGCTCGACCTAGGCGCCAGCGAGGAGCACCTGCGCGAGCAGCTCGCCACGCTGCCGGTCGACGGCTTTACGATCGCCGTCACACGCGTAAGCAAGCATGGCATCGACGCCTGCGATTTCGACGTCCAGCTTGCAGAGGAGCTCGAGAACCACGATCACGATATGGCCTGGCTCTACGGCAACGAAGCAGCTGCCGAGCACACGCACGAGCATGAGCACCACCATCATGATCATGGCGAGCACGAACACGAGCACTGCCACGAGCATGACCACGACCACGAGCATGACCACGACCACGACCACGAGGGTCACCATCACGCCCACCACCATCACCACCGTTCTTTGGCTGACGTCACCGCCATCATCGATGGCTCGCAGTTAAGCGATGGCGCCAAGCGTCGCGCCCTCGCCATTTTTTCCGTACTCGCCGCTGCCGAGGCCAAGGCTCACGGCAAAACGCCCGAGACCGTCATGTTCCACGAGGTGGGCGCCGTCGACTCCATCGTCGACGTCTGCTCTGTCGCCATCTGCCTCGATGACCTGGGTATTGAGGACATCGTGGTCGAGTCGCTCTCTGAGGGTCACGGTACCATCCGCTGTGCCCACGGTCTCATGCCCATTCCCGTCCCCGCTGTCGTCAACCTGTGCCAGGCGGGCAATATCGCCCTCACGCCCGCACCGGTCACCGGCGAGCTCGTGACGCCCACGGGTGCCGCCATCGTCGCCGCACTGCGCACGTCCGAGCACCTGCCGGCCCGCTACCGCATCGAGGCCGTCGGCTACGGCGCCGGTAAGCGCCCCTACGAGGGTTGCTCCGGCACGCTCCGTTGCCTGCTCGTTGACGCGGACGCATAGCCATGGATGCCCGCAAGGCAAAAAGCCGCGCTGCCATCGTTGCGGCGTTCTCCGAGCTGCTGCGCGAAGAGGACTACGGCAAGATCACCGTCGGCGACATCATCGCGCGCGCTCACGTAGGCCGCGCGACATTCTACGGCCTCTTCAAGAGCAAGGATGACCTACTGTCCGAACTCGTGAGCGACATCTGCACCCACGCCCTCGACGACGATGGCACACCGCTCGATGATCCGCTCGTACAAGTCGAGCATATCCTCAACAACCTCTGGGAACGCCGCCAGGGCGTACGAGCCCTCGTAGCCGGCGCCGGCTCACGCGTCTTCGCCGACTGCTTACGCAAGACCATCATGTCACGAGCAGCCGAAACCGTCCCCAACGGCCCCCAAGGGCCCGCCGGCACCATGGACCGAAGCTTCCTACTACACCACATAGCCTCAAGCTTCGTAGGAATGGTCCAATGGTGGGCCTGGCATAACTTCCAAGCCCCAAAAGAGGACGTAGCCAAAGACTACCTATCAGCCATAAAACCCCTCTTCAACTAAGTAAGAAGCTCATCCCAAAGCATCGCCCCAACCCAGGGCGCCACGCATCCCAAAGTGTCAACAGCTACTCAACGCCCCTACCAGCAACAAGCCCCTCCCATCCAAATTCAGATATATATGTTGGGTTGCTTGCACGAACGAACCCGGATTCCCGCAGGTCACGGCACAAGTTAACTTCCCGCCGCATTCCGCAGGACGAAAGAACCCCCGCCGCACGAAGTGCGCAGCGGGGGTTCTTTCATGTCCGAGGACGCGCTGGGAAGTTACCCCATGCGGCCAGCGGACAACTATGTAGCCTCGGACTAGAACATGCCCAAGAAACCGTGCACAAACAGCGCGGCCAGAGCGGCACCGACAAACGGCGCGATGCCAGGAACGAGCAGACCGTACTTCCAGTTGTTGTCAGCCTTGTTCTTAATCGGCAGCACCTGATAGGCCATGCGAGGACCAAGGTCACGAGCCTGGTTCATGGCGAAGCCAGTGATGCCGCCCATGCCCATGCCAACGGCCCAAACGATCAGACCGACGCAGATGGCGAGCATCAGAACGTTCTCGCCGGCGCGGCTAGCGGCAGCAAGGATGGCGCTGATGAACACAAAGGTGCAGATAGCCTCGCAGAAGAAGTTACGGACATAGTTCGTACCCTCGGTGGTGGGGTTGGTCGAGAAGATGTTGCGCTGGGCAATGGGGTCGACGACGCCCTCGGAAGCCTTGAACTCATCGGCATACATAAGCCAAGCGATTACGGCACCCACAAAGCCGCCGAGCATATCGGCAATCATGAAGGGGATGCAGCTGCTCCACGGCACCAGGCCGACGATGCACTGGGCAAGCACCATGGCGGGGTTCATGCACACGGCACCGCCAAAGACAAACAAGCAGACCGAGATGCCAAAAGACCAGGTGGTGATGGCAAACATATGGCCGGAGCCCTGATACTTAGTGCCCTTAAGCACGGTATCGCAGTGCACGCCCACGCCAAAGATGATCATGAGGGCCGTTGCGCCGAATTCGCAGAGGAGTTTGGTAAGCATAAAACCTTATCTTTCTTGTCGGTTAAAAACGATTTGTTTAGGCCGCGCACTAGTGCTGCGCGACGACAACGCCCAGGCCATCGGGAATGACGGCAACCTTGGCATCGGCACCCTTCATCTCAAAGGCGAGCTTGAGCGCCTCCTCGATAGTGTTGACCGGCGTCATGTGCATATCCTTGAGCATCTGGTGATCGCACAGATCGGTGACCATGATCACAGGGTGATGCGCCAGGATGCGGGCAAAGATCTGGCTCGTCCACTGGTCGGGCAGGGTCTCGTCCTTAGGACGGTCGATGCAGGCGCGCTCAAACTCCGCCGGATCGTTGTCGGCGATGTTGTGATAGAAGCCCTCGCCACCGTGGCCGTCGGCACAACCGGCGACGTCGATGATCACGCCGCCCTCAGGAAGCGTGGCCTCGGCAGCGCACATGCCCTTCACGGCCTGATAGATGTTCTGATCGAGGGGGTAGCCACCGTTGGTGGTGATGGCAATCTCGCACTCGACGGGCTCAACGCCGGCAAGGCTCTTCACGAACTCGCAGCCGGCCTCGTGCGCCTTGTGGATATCGCCGGCAAAGGAGCCGATGACCTCGTGCTTGCCGTTAAGCACCACGTTAAGCACAAAGGCAAGGTGAGCCATCTCGGCGGCGGCGAACATGTCCTCGCTCACGTGGTTGTGGCACAGGTTGCCGGCACGCGAGTGGGAATCGTTCACAAACTGACCGTTGTGGTTGTACATGATGGTCTTGTAGCTGGCGATGCCAGGCAGGACGGACTTGCGGCTACCAGAGAAACCGGCAAAGAAATGCGGCTCAATGAAGCCCTCGGCAAGCAGCAGATCGCAATCGGCAGCAATCTTGTTGATGATGCACTCGCCACCAGAAGGCAGGGTACCGATCTTTTTCATCATGCTGTCGTCGGTCGCGACGTGCATGACGATCTCCTCGTTAGCGACGATCTCCTCGCCGTACTTGTTAACGAGCTCCTCGTGCGTCGAGGGGCGATGCATGCCGGTCGCGACCAGGATGCGCACACGTGCCTCGGGAGCGGCAGCGTGGATGTGATGCAGCAGAATAGGCATCGTCACACGCGAGGGAACGGGACGCGTATGGTCGGAGCTAATGATGACGATATCCTTCTTGCCAGCACAAAGCTCCTCGAGCGAAGGCGAGCCATAAGGGTTGGCAAGTGACTCCTCTACCAGCTCTTCCTGAGATTTTGTAGTCTTAAACTCGTTTTGATGACCTTCCATCACACCCGCGAAGTTCTTATCCTCGAGCTCCAGATGCAACGTTTTGTGGTCAAACGGCAGTTCACATTCAAACAATGATGAGCGCCCTCTTCCTTTCAACTGACACACTAGATAAACCGTTGGAAGGATACGCCGCTCACCGAAAAACACCACCGTCCACCGACTCATTAACACAACGTTCATATTTGACCCACAACAAAACGGCCACGATCCCAAACGGAACCGCGGCCGCTACAGTCGTAAATCGAGAAGCGCCACATGCACCTCAATCCCGATCGATAAGACGCGAGGCGCGAAGCGCCAAACGCGCCGCCGGGACAAACCCCATCCAAAACGCGCGAAGCGCGCCATTATTCCCCCAGCCAGTAATCCGCCGAAGACCGGACATCGCAGGGGCCGCCGTATGTTTGCTTTCCGGCGCACTCCGCAGGACGCAAGAAGCCCTCGCCGCACGAAGTGCGCAGCGAGGGCTTCTTGCATGTCCGAGGACGCGCCGGAAAGCAAACATACGGCGGCCCCGGACAGCGACTACAGGGCTATCGATTACCCCGTGTTCTGCAATCCTGCCGAGACGCCGGTCACAGTCGAAAGAATCAGGCTCATGTACTCGGCCTTCTTCTCCTCGGCCATCTCGTCCTGGTTCATACGCACCTCGCGAAGGGCGCGGACCTGGGCGATGGACAGGGCGTCGACGTAGGGATTACGCACACGGACGGCGCAGCCGAGCACACGGCGGCGCTGCAGCGGCCATTCGTCACCGACGATGGCAAGAACCCACTTACGCGTGAGCTGCATCTCGGTGAAGACCTTCTCGGACAAATCCTGGCGATCGCCTAGGTGCAGGTACATCTTGGCGATGCGCTGGTCGGTCTTGGCGATCGACATCTCGATGTTGTCGATAAAGGTGCGGAAGAACGGCCACTCCTGGTAGGCAGCCTTGAGCTGGTCAAGGTCGCCAAACTGCTCGCAGGCGGTGCCCAGGCCGTACCAAGCGGCCAGGTTAATGCGCGCCTGGCTCCAGCTGAAGATCCACGGAATGGTACGCAGGTCATCGAGCGACTTGGCACCCAGACCGCGCTTGGCCGGGCGCGAGCCAATCGGCAGCAGACCGACCTCGGTCAGCGGCGTCACGGTCGAGAACCACGGTGTAAAGTCCTCGGTGTTCAGCAGGTCCAGATAGCGCTCGTGGCTTACGGCGTTGAGCTTCTCGGCCATATCCCAGAACTTCTGCGTGGTCTCGGTGTTGGTCTTCTCGACGCTCGGAGCCGACTGCAAAAGCGTTGCGGCGGCAACGGACTCAACATGGCGCTGAGCCAGCGTGCGGTTGCCGTAACGGGCAAAGATGACCTCGCCCTGCTCGGTGAGCTTAAAGAAGCAGTTGACCGAACCCTTGGGCTGCGCCAGCACGGCCTTGTTGGCCGGACCGCCGCCACGGCCCACGGCACCGCCGCGACCGTGCATGAGCACCAGGTCGATATCGTTCTTCTCGGCCCACTTGGCAATGCGCTCCTGCGCGGAGTGCAGCGCGAGCATGGCCGTGGTAGGACCGGCATCCTTGGAGGAGTCGGAATAGCCCAGCATGACCTCCATGCGGCGGTTGGTCTGGGCAAGGCGCTTCTGCACCACGGGCAGCGTAAGCATCTGGTCGAGCACGTCGACGCAGCCCTCGAGGTCCTCGAGCTGCTCAAACAGCGGGATCACGTCGAGCTCGGGGACATCCTCCTCGTGTGCAAAGGACAGGTGGGCAAGCTCAAAGACGTCGGCCACATGCTGGGCGCTCTTGGTGAACGAGATGATGTAGCGGTGCGCCATCTTCTTGCCGTAGCGCTTTTGGATGGAACCGATGGCACGGAAGGTATCGATGACCTCGCGCGTCATGGGCTGCAGGTCGCCATGGATACCGTTCTCGTGGATATCCTTGAGGGCGCGGGCATGCACCACGGAGTGCTGACGGAACTCCATCTCGACCATATGGAAGCCGAAGGACTCGACCTGCCAGATGATGGTCTGGACCGGGCCGTAGGCAGCACGGACGGCACCGCAGGCGGCCAGGGAGCGCTGAACGACACGCAGGTCATCCAGGAACTCATCGGCGCTGTGATACATGGTGTCGGTGATGCGACGAACGGTGGCGTTCAGACGATCTGCCATGACGAGCATAACGGCGCGATGCGGCTCGTGCTCGGAGATCAGCTCGGCGCGGGCCGTGTACCGAGGGCTCATCTCGACCTGATGGTTCCACAGGTTGATGAGTTCAGCAGAAGGCTTGCTGTAGGTGGCCTCGAGCGTGAGGTTGCGGCCGATGCGGCGGCACTTGTCCTCGAGCTTGAGCACCATGTGAGTGAAGTACTTGGCGGCGACCTCACGGCTCACCTTGGCGGTGACGTTGGGGTTACCGTCGCGGTCGGAACCGATCCAGCTGCCGGGATGGAAGAACGCCGGGCACAGCGGCGGCACGGTACCGGCCTTGTCGCCCAGCACCCAGTCGTCAAAGCGACGATAGATGACGGGGATGACGTCGAACAGCGTGTTATCGAAGATGTCGATGATGGTATCGGCTTCCTCGACCGGCGTGGGCTTCTTGAGCGCGATGGGGCTCGTACGCACCAGGGCGTCGATCTCCTGCAGCATATGGCGCTCGTTCTCCACCAGGTCGGAGCCGCCCAGACGCGGACGCTCCTCCAGCAGATTGGAGATACGGCGAATCTTGCCCTCGACGGCCTTGCGACGGGCCTCGGTGGGATGTGCGGTAAAGACAGGGTGGAACTCGAGCTTGCCGAGCAGCTCGTTGGCGCCCTCGACACCCATCTCGTTTACCAACTGGTGATAGGCGACGGTGAGCTCGTTGGCGGGATCGACCTCGGTATCGGTCGATGCGCCGGCCTCGCGCTCGCGCAGCTGCGCCACACGGTAGTTCTCCTCCGACAGGTTTGCCAAGTGGAAGAAGCTCGTAAAGGCGCGAACGATGACCTGCTGCTTATCGAGCGGCAGGCTGTCGATCAGATCGACGACCTCACGGAATGCCACGGCGGTGGGCTCGTCGGCGGTGGGCACGCCCTGCTCGTCGACGGCCTCGTCGGCAGCGCGGGTACCGGGGTTGCCGGCATTGGCCACAATCTCGGCCGACAGGATCTTGTCGAACAGGTCCGCGATCTCAGGATCATACTCGCTAAGCACACGACGCTCCAGGCGCAGGAACAGCGCCAGATTGTCGCGCAGCTCCTCGGGGATCTCGATCTCGGCGAGACGCTCCCTGGACTCGGCATTCGAGCCGATTCGGTTAACGAGGCGGTTGACCACGGCAGCGACGCGCGCCGCGGCTTCGGGTACAGACTGGTTGCTTAGGTTCTCAGCCACGTTTCCTCCCATTCCTCCTTCTATGCACGTAACATGCGGTATTCATTATAGGCGCTTGCGAAATACTTTCGATACTGATTGCGCTTTACCACACAAAAGTATTTTCTGCATTGCAAGGGTTTTTGCTCTAAATGGTCGTATTTCTCGGTGGACGGCATACACAAACGGGGGCATTCCGCATAAATGCGAAACACCCCCGTAACAATCGCTCGCAATGGACGGGACACTCAAGCGGGTCCGCAGCTCAAAAAGATGCGCTACAGGCGCTCGCGAACCGCCTCGACCACGTTGGCCAGATCGACGAGAACCTCGTCATGGCTCTGCATGTCGCGTACCTTGACCTTGCCGGCGGCAAGCTCGTCGCCACCCAGGACCAGGATGAGCTTAGCGCCCACCTTGTCGGCCTGCTTAAACTGAGCCTTGAGCGAACGGCCCTGATAGTCTGCCTCGGTCACGATGCCCGCGGCGCGAAGCTCCTGCGTAATGACAAAGACGTTCTGGCGCAACTCCTTGCCGGCATTGGCGACGTAGACGCACGGGGCCTCATCGGCACCCAGGTCGCTGCCAAAGGCCTGCAGGGCCAGCAGGGCGCGCTCAAAACCGACGGCGAAGCCGACGCCGGCCGTGGGCTTGCCGCCCTCGAGCTCGACCAAGCCGTCGTAGCGGCCGCCGCCACCGATGGAGCCGACGCCGGCACCGGGAGCCTCGACCTCAAAGACGGTGCGGGTGTAGTAGTCCAGACCACGCACCAGGGTGGGATCCTCGACATACTCGATACCGGCGGCATCCAGATAGCGCTTGACCTGCTCGTAGTGCTCGCGGCACTCGTCGCACAGGTTGTCGCCCATCAGCGGCGCGTCGGCCATGATCTCGCGGCAGTGGTCGTTCTTGCAGTCGAAGGCACGCAGCGGGTTGAGCTCGGCGCGCTCGCGGCACTCGTCACACATCTCGTCAGCGTGATCGAGGATAAACTGCTTGACCTGCTCGCGGTAAGTCGGACGGCACTGAGCGTCGCCCATCGAGTTAATGAGCAAACGGAGCTTGGAAAGATCGAAGCCCAGGCGCTTGTAGAACTCCATGAGCATGATGATGCACTCGGCGTCTGCCGCCGGATCGGGAGCGCCGAGCCACTCGATACCCACCTGGTGGAACTGACGCAGGCGGCCCTTCTGGGGACGCTCGCCGCGGAACATGGCCTCGGCGTAGTAAGCCTTAAACGGCGTGGAGCCCTGGGGCACCAGGTTGTTCTCCACGACTGCGCGCACCACACCGGCCGTGCCCTCGGGACGAAGCGCCAGGCGCTGCTTGGGCTTGAGTTTTGTGTCGGTGCCCTCGGTAAAGACGCGCTCCAGGTTGGCGCCGCTAAAGACGCGGAACATCTCCTTGCGCACGACGTCGGTCGACTGGCCGATGCCGTGGACAAAGACGTCCACCTGCTCGATCGCGGGCGTCTCGATGGGTTTAAAACCAAACGGCTCGAACACGCCGGCAGCGATCTGCTGCATCTTTTGCCAAGCGCGCATCTCGGCGCCGATAAGGTCGCGGGTTCCCTCCGCCTTCTGTGCCTGCATGGGCAAACACCTTTCTTTTGTATCGCGTCATAGGTAGTGGACATTATACGGCACAAAGCAGCAACGCGGCGGCGTGTCTGACCGAACGAGGGTATGGGGACTCGTTCGGCCAGACACGCCGCCGCGGTAGCCACGGACGAAGCGGACAAGCGGCAATGCGCTTTGGCCTATCTACTCCCCCGCCACGCTCGCGCGCAGCTTGGCAGCGATGGGTTCGGACGCCAACAGGAACACGAGCATAACCACGGAGCACACCAGGCACACGATCCAGGTGCTCGCAAAGGAGCCCGTAGCGTCGAACAGCACACCCGAGACGATAGCGCCCACGGTGCCACCGACCATCTCGAGCGAGGTAATGGTGCCCGTGACCTTACCCAGGTCGGCCATGCCAAACTGCTTAGACGCAGCGATCGTGGGCGTAATGGTGCCCATGCACGTTCCGATACCAAAGCTAATGGCAGCCACGATGGGGCCGAGGTCGGTTGCGGGGAAGCACAGGGCGACGCAGGCGACGATGCACGCAACGGACCCCAACACATTGCCGAAACGCAGGCCAAATCGATCATAGATGGCGCCAAGGGAGATCTTGGCGATAACGACGGTAACCATGTAGGCCGAAAGCACGGTGCCTGCCCACATGGGGTCGTGGCCGCCCGTGACGATCTTGGTGCCGTTGACGGTGACGCTCGTCATATTCGTAACCTGGTTGGGCAGGATGGCGCCATTGACAAGGCCCATAAAGAGGAATGCCGCGACGAGCAGCCAGAATGCCGGGCTCTTCTTAATGCGCGACCAACCGACGCTGACCTCGGGGGCCGTATGCTCGTCCTTATCGCCCGCGGTGGAAACAGACGGATCGCCCGGGTTCTCGCCGAGCGGCTTCAGGCCAATCTCGGAAGGTTTGGTGCGGAAGGAATACGCCGTGATGGGCAGCGCCGCCACAATGCAGACGGCGGCAAGCACCAAGAAGGCGGAACGCCAACCCACGCTCACGATCAGCGAGCTTACGATCGGCGAGAGAATGGCACCGCCAAAGCCCGAGCCCGAAAGCGCAATGGAGATAGCAAGACCGCGCTTGGCCGTAAACCAGTTGGCAGTGACGAGGCTAATGAGCAGGCGGGTCGAGGCCACGGCGAAGCAGCCCGAGACGGCAAAGAGCACGTAGACCTGCCAAAGCTCGCCCACAAAGCTCATGCCGACAAGCACGGCAGAGGTGGCGATAACGGTGAGGGAGCCCAGGACGCGGCCGCTCACCTTATCGGCAACATGGCCGATCACAAGCGAACCCACAACGCTCACCACGGTGGAGATGGCATTGGAGATGTTGTACTGCGCAAGGGAAATGCCCAGGTCGCTGACGATCAACGGCTGGAACAGGCTCATGCAGTTGACGAAAATCGTGTAGCACGTGGCCATGATCACGAAGCCAGAGGCCACCACGAGCCAGCCGGGGAAGAACTTACGCTGCTGGGACATACTGCTCCTTATTTAACAAACGAATAGCCGGCGCCGGGCGCCGGTAGTGCCCAAGATTGCCTTGAAAGACAAGGGCATAGGCCTTACGGCCATGCCCGCAGGCTTGAAAGGCAAGGTTGGGTGCTACCGGTGGTCGGCGATATAGCCCAAAGCGACGGCGGTATAGGCCGCGGCACCGAGCGGCAGCTCGGCATCGTTAAAGCGCGCCTTGGGATGGTGCTGGGCAAAATGCTCATCCGTATCGGTTACAGCGGCGCCCACGGTAAAGTACGCGCTCGGGATCTCGCTCGAGATAAGCGCAAAGTCCTCGCTCGCCATGGCGTGGAACAACGGCAGGAAGGCGGACTTGGGCAGCACCGCGCCCACGTAGCCAAGCGACGCCTGCGTCATATCGTCATCGAGTACGAGCGGGGGAACATCCGAGAGCGTCTCAATAGTCGCCGGCGTACGATAGGTCGTGGCAACGCCTTTGACGACCTCCGCGATGCGGGCCTTGAGGTGCTCCATGAGCTCGACATCGAAGCCACGCAGCGTTCCCTCGAGCACACAAGTATCAGGGATGACATTTGCGGCCTGACCGCCGGCGAACTTGCCAACGGTAAGCGCGACCTCCTTGGCCGCCGGCACTTCGCGAGCGATAAGCTCCTGAAGTGCCAGATGCACGTGCACACCCGCCGTAATGGGGTCGATGCAGATCTCGGGGCTCGAGCCATGACCGCCCTTGCCCTGCAGCGTGATGCGGAAACCGTACACGCCCGAGAGCGCCGGACTGCCGTAAAGCACCAGGCCAAGCGGCGACTGGCTATTGACATGCATGGCAAAGGCGACCTGAGGGCGCGGGTTCTGCAGCAGACCGTCGGCGATGGCGGCGCGGGCACCCTCAAAGGTTTCCTCGCCCGGCTGAAACAGCAGCTTAACCGTGGCATTGGCATCGACAAGCTCGGCCTCGCGAGCCTTGAGCAGGCGGGCGGCACCAAGCAGGGCCGTCGCATGCATATCGTGGCCGCAAGCATGCATGCAGCCGTTGACAGAGGCGAAAGGCTCGCCCGACTCTTCCGCGACGGGAAGGGCATCCATGTCACCGCGCAGCATGATGACCGTGCCGGCCTGATCGTCCGTGCACGTACCGTTGCCCTGGGCCGCCACGGCCGCACCGGCACCGATGAGGCCCACAACACAGGAGCCGTCGACGAGTGTGGCAAACGGGATGCCCATCTCGATCAGCCGTGCCTGGATATACGCAGAGGTTTGCGGAAGGCGATTACCCAACTCGGGCGTCTGGTGCAGGTCGTGGCGCCACGCAGCAAGCTTGTCTGCAAAAGCTTGAGCCTCGGCAACAAGACCGTCACCGATAGCGGCTTGCGCTGCCTGGGTGGCCTTGGGCGCTGGTTGCGGTTGAAAATCGGACTGAGCTGGTGCCATAGATGCCCTCCAGTATTATTTGTGCAGCAAACACTTTGATAGTCTAAAGTGCAAGGCATAACTGTAAGGGCGTTACATAAAAAACGCCGCCCCAGGAGGGCGGCGCAACAAGTTGTTTACAATTGCGCTCAATTATTTCGGCGCAAAAAATCGAAATGTGTCTCGCTCAAGATGATCGACAAGAAGATGAGGACGAAGCCGGCGAGCAGACGCGAAGTGAGCGCCTCCCCCATCAGCAGCACCGAAAACAACACGCCCGAGGGGGACTCCATCGATAGGAGCAATGAGCCCGTCGAGGCCGGGACGTGCGCCAAGCCGACGTTTTGGATGAGCAGCGCCACGCACGTGCAGCCCACCGAGAGAAAGGCCATCACGCCGATAAAGCTCGGCGTCCACACGGACGTGGGCGCTTGGGTCTCGAACAACAGCGACGAGATAAGGCTCAAGACGCCATTGCCCACAAACATCCAAAACGTAATGACGTTGATATCCATTTTGCGACCGTACTTGGCGGTCACCGCCATCTGGATGGCAAAGAAAACCGCACCGCCCAGCGTGATGGCATCACCGATGTTGAACTCGACGCTATCGAGCGCCACCAGGCCAATGCCCGCCAGGCAGAGCAATGCGGCGCCCAAGTTGTAACGAGTGAGCTTTTCGCCGCTTAGGAAATAGCTCGCGAACGGGACCAAAATGCAATAGGTGCCCGTCAAAAAAGCATTCTTGCCCGCCGTAGTATATGCCAGACCGACCGTCTGCAAGGCATAGGCTGCCCACATGAGCGCGCCCATGCTCAGACCAACAATCAGATTGCGAGCGTTAAGGTGGGCGGCGATGCGCTTGCGAAAGATAACAAGCATGACCAGCGCCGCAGGAAGAAAACGAATATAGAGCAGTTCGAACACCGGAATGGTGTCGAGCGCGTCCTTCATAGTGGTAAAGGAGTAGCCCCAGATAATCGCCACCGAAAGCAGTAGAACTTTCCAGAACAACGGCGAACGAGCACCAGCACCACGGAAGGTGCCGCCCGCGCCCAGGTCCTCGCGAGCAACAGGGCTATCGGGCAAGTTTTCGATTTCGTTGGCAGCGTATTGGGCCATGGAACATCCTCGCACTCAATCTGGGCGTGGTGTCCGCACGCATATGGCTGCGTGCCGCCTCATGGTCAAATAAAAACGGAGCGCACCGGACCCCCGGCACGCCCCGCTACTGTAACAACAACCAAGCAACCCGTGCAATTCACTACGCTAAAGCATCGGGTTGGAAGGCCTCGATGTTCCGACGGCGTTTACGTCGCTGCATTAAATCAATTTGGTTGACTCCAGCTTTTCGATGATCCAGTCGTTGGCTTTGATAACCGGGCGGCGGAAGACGACGCCCAGGGCCAGCGACGGAATCAGGTAGCTCGCCAAGATACCCAGCTCAATCCAGTACTCCATATGGTAGGCACCGGCCATGGCGGCGTGCATGGCGTTGATGCCGTGGGTAAACGGCAGGAACGGATAGATCGCCTGGAACACGGGACCGGTCATCTCGATGGGGAACGTACCGCCCGAACCGCCGACCTGCATGACCAGCAGCACGACGGCGAGGGCCTTGCCGATATCTCCAAACGAAACCGTGAGCGTGTAGACGATATTGGAGAACACGAGGCTCGCGACCCAGCCGGCAAGCACAAACTGCAGGGGGTTGTCGCACTGGATGCCAAAGAACAGAATGTCGCCCGCGCACACGAGCGTTGCCTGCAGCAAGGCCAGACCGCCAAAGAACAGATAACGGCCCAGGTAGATCTCGTGCAGGCGCACGGGGATGAGTTCGTTGATGAGCTCATCGTCAACCGAGACCTTCATCATGGCCGCCAGAACAATCGAGCCCACCCACAGCGACAAAATCGTGTAGAACGGCGCCATGGCCGAGCCGTAGTTGCGGATCGGATAGACCGGCTTGCGATCGAGCGCAACGGGGCCGGAAAGCGACACGGCGAGGCCATCGGGGTCGTTGCCGATCATCGTCTTGATCGTGGCCAGATCGTCCGACATAAGGGCACCGTCGAGCTCGTCCTTGAACGCGCTAATCTTGTCCGATGCCTCACCCAGCTGATCGGAAGCCTTGTTGACGAGCCTTGCAGCCTTGGAGAGACCCTTCGCGAGCGAACCAGAGGCGTCGGTCAGACCGCTCACGGCGCCATCTAGGTCACCCGAGATACCGTTCAGGGAATCCAGAACGCCCGAAATGGTCTTCTTGAGCTCCTTGGCCTTAACCGAGAACGTAGAATCGTAGTCGGACTTGGCACCCGAGATACCCGCCTTGGCATCGGCGATGGCCTGGTCGACCTCGGCACGCGAGCTGTTGACCTCGGCCATGCTGTTCGTGAGCGACGTCGCGATGTTCGTCAGCTCATTGGCATTGTTGCGGTACTCCGCCGCGGTTTTGTCAAGCTCAGCAGCCGCGTCCTCAAGCCCTGCCTTGAGCTTATCGTTACTCACCTGGCCAGCAAGACTACGGAGCTCATTCGCCGTGGCATCAATCTCGTCGGCACGGTTCTTGAGTGACGCTGCGCCATCGTTGAGCTGACGCACCGTAAGATTGACATGCAGGTTTGCAGCGTCGAATGCCTTTGCGAGCTCGGTAGAAACGTTATCGAACGAACCTGCGCTCCCATCAATAGCGGCATCGATCGCATCGCTGGCGGACTTGAGCGCTTGCTCGGAATCGGCAATACCGCTCTCGGCATGCTGCATGAGCTGCTTCACCGACTCCTCGGTCGATCCGGACTGTTTGAGCATGCCGCCCGCCGATGTCAGTGAATCGGACGTAGAACTCAAAATGCCCGCAAGCGACGTTGCACTGGCCTGAACGTCCTGCAGGTCCTGGACCGAATCGCCCAGCGTCGAGGACAGATTGGCGATAAAGTTGCTCACCTGGTCGGTGCTCATATAGTCGAGCAGGCTGGACACGGTCTTAAGGCCGATGGTCGTGATGGTCTTGGTAAAGGTCTCGTTGACCTGACTCTGGACGGCGCTCGAACCCTTTTCAGTCACGATCTGCGCGATGGCGTTGGCCTTCTGATTCTCATAGAACTCGATATCGGCGTGCTTCACCTCGGTCGAGAAAAGCGTCATCATGTCGGCGCTAAACGTTTTAGGGATAACGACGGCAGCGTAGTACGCGCCCGACTTAACGCCCTCAATCGCCTTATCGCGGTCGTTGAGGACGACCCAGTCGAAGTTCTCGTTGCCGCGCAGGGTGGAGGTTACGTTTTCGCCCACGTTGACCTCGACGGGAATCAGATCGCTCTCGTAGCCCTCGTCGGTGTTGACCACGGCGATCTTGAGATTGCCGGTGTTGCCATACGGATCCCAGCTTCCGGCGATGTTAAACCACGCGTACAGGCACGGCACGATAATGAGACCCATCACGACAATCAAGCCAATCACGGAGCGAGACACGTTTTGGACATCGCGCTTAAACAGGTGCAGGATGTTTTTCATTTATGCCTCACCTCCTTTGGAGTGCTTGCCAAGCGGGGTGGTGTCCCCGTCGTTTCCGTTTACGTTGTCAACGCCGTCGGCATCATGAGCTTTACGATGCGCACCGGTATGCGGCAGACGGCTCGTGGGCTGTTCGCTGTCCTTGGTGCCCCGCTCGCTGGCGTTGAGACCAAACATGCGACGGGCAGCAGGAATGGCGGCCGTGTGCTCGCGCATCTCGCGACGCAGGTCCTCATCCGAAAGCGCCGAGATACGCATCTGGGTATTGAGGCTCGCACGGATGTACTCGATGTTGATGAGCCAGCCACAGATGGCGATGACCGAAATGATCCAGATAACAAGCAGGATGATCTTGCCGTTATTGTCGATATCGAGCACCGTCGAAAGTACAAAGAGCAGGACCTGGACGCCCACCACGGCTGCAAAACCGCCCTTGATGTAGTAGGGGTAACGGTGCTCAAAGGTCACCGCATGGTCGAGCACCTCACGACGGTACGAATCGGAATCGAGCACGACACGCATGGCCGTACGCAGGGAGTAGCGCTCACGCGGCAGGTCGTTGGACTCGCAAATCATCAGACCGGTCGTGGAAAGCTGCTTATCAAAGAGCAGATTGAGGTTGAGCAGCAACGGGCGCAGCTGCAGACCGATAAAGAGCGCCACGATCAGGAACACGCCCAGGATGCACAGGTTGAACAGGTAGTTGAACGAATACATGCCACCGACGGTCTCGCGCAGCAGGTTGATGCCATAGGTGAAGGGCAGCAGCGGATGCAGCCATTGGAAGAAGCCGGGCATCATCTCAATGGGATACATGCCCGACGAACCGGGGATCTGCACAATGACGAGGATGACGCCGATTGCCTTGCCGATATGCTTAAAGGTGGTGGACAGCGCATAGATGATGTTGACGTAAGTGAACGAGATAGCGATGCCGCCCAGCACAAAGAGCAGCGGATTGACGCACTGAACGCCAATGACCAGGTCGCCCACCGTAACGATAATGGCCTGGAACGCACCCAGGATCACCATCAGCAGCCAGCGGCCAAAGTAGCCCTGACGCGCCGTAAAGCTACCGATGCCCTCGCGGTCGACCTCGAGCTTGTAGATAGCGATGAGCACATAGCCGCCTACCCACAGCGCCAGATTGGTGTAGAAGGGCGCGATGCCCGAGCCAAAGCTCTTGACCGGATAGATTGACTTGGACGTCAGCTCAACCGGAGATGCCATGAAATCTGCCACGTCATTGACGTCGACGTCCATGAGGTCGGCTAACTCGCCCATAGACTCAGAGGTCTGCAGCGCCGCAATGTCATTAGCGGCGGTCGCGAGCTTGTCCTGAACCTTGGCAAGGGAGGCATCGGTCTGGGACAGCGTGGTCTTTGCCTGCTTGAGCGTGGCGTCGAGCTGCGCCAGCGTGCCGCGCGCGCTCGCTATCGTGGGGGTCATACCCGATACAATGCCGGTCAAATCGCCCGAAACGGCGGCAAAGGAGTCAAGCGCGCTCGAAGCCTTCGGCAGCGCGTTCTGCCCCAGATCGGTCTGAGCCTGACCGAGGTTAGCCGTACCGGTCTTAATTGCCGTGTTGAGTGCGTTGCTCGCGTTCGAGATTAGCGTAGCGTCGTTTGCCATGGCGCGCGACTGTGCAGAAAGGCCATCCTTGATGCTCTGCAGCTTCTGGTTTTGCTCGCGAAGCGAATCGATGGTCGATACAATGCGCGCGTCAATTTCCTCGGAACCTGTCGACGTGTCATTGACGAGAATCTCCAAGTGCCCGATAACGGCCTTATTGTGATCGATCGTCGCTTGGAGAGAGTCGAGCGAGTTGTAGATGCGGGTGGTCGTAGATGTGACCGTACCCGTCAGCTTGCCAATCGCAGCGTTCGCGGAGGCTGACGTCTTGGTGAGCGCAAGGCTGCCCTCCGAAAGTGCCTTGGAGAGCGAGGTGATGGACTTGCCAGCCGTGGTGCGAGCTTCGCCCAGCAAATCATTACCCTGAGCGATTGCCTGCGTTAGCGAAGGCGCCTGTCCCTGCAGGCCCGCCAACGCAGCATCGGCCGAAGCAATCGAGCTGCTTGTCTTGTCGATGGCGGTGTTCATGTCGCCGATGGAATCACGTACTTCGCCCAGGGTATCAGACGCTTCGGACACCGAACCAGCCAGCGAATCCTGGGTCTGGGTCGCTTTGTCCTTTAAATCGACTCCGGCATCTTTCGCGATTCCGGCAACAGTCTCGCCCACCGTAGAGACAAATTCCGAGTTGATCTGCTCCTCGATGGTATTGGCGCCAGTGTCGGTGACCTTGGGCGCAATAGCGCTCTTCTTCTCATTGACGTAGTACGTGAGCTTGGGCTGATGGTAATTGCCGTCGAGCATTGAGACAAGATTGTCAGAGAAGTTCTTGGGGATCACGATGGCAGCGTAATATTCACCGCTCTCGACGCCCTCTTTAGCATCGGCGGCCGAATCGACGAAGGTCCAGCCCAGCTGATCGTTCTCTTTGAGCTGGTCGACAACCTTGTCGCCCGCATTGAGCTCGCCCACCAGGTCGTTTTGGGTGCCCCGATCGTTGTTGGCGATGGCAATCTTGATGCCCTGGGTGTTTCCGTACGGATCCCAGTTGGCCACGATGTTGTACCAGGCATACAGCGAGGGAATAACGCACACGCCAAGGGTAACCACTAAGGCGACGGGGTTCACAAGCAGTCGCTTAATGTCGCGCTTAAATATCGCAAAGGAGACCTTTGCATTGGATAGTTTGCTGCCGAGACTCACGCTTGGACCATCCATCCTGTCGTTGAATCGAATCGTACTATCGATAACCATTGTACGTAAGCGCTTTAGCGTCTCAGAGCACAATGGTATTGAGTTTTGCGGGTAGCAATATACTACGAAGACGAATTAACGTACAGTTGTACAGTATCTTTAATTTCAGCAGGTCACAAAACCACAACCCGCACAAATTAGCAATTCAAATAGTCATCGGGGACGTTCTTAAACGACTGGTCAAACAAGAACGCCCCCAACGACTAGTTTGGACCACGGTAACATCGATGTTTTAGCAATGCCAGCGAGCGGGCGCCAGAGCGAACAAATTGGCATGAAAAGAGGACGGCATAGACCTTCTGGTCATGCCGTCCTCTTTGAATGACAAGTTGTCGCTCTGGCGCCCGCGCAGCGTCGACTGGTCCGCCGTTCGTTAGAACGGCGGAACTGAGGGCAGCGTCGAGCCGTTACGCGGTTTGGTAAAACCGCGTAACTACCTAACTACATCAAGTTGCAAACAGCCGCCGCGAAGGCAACGGGGTCCTCGGGGAGGATGCCCTCGACCAGCAGGGCCTGATCGTAGAGCAGACCAGAGTACTGCTTGATCTTGTCGGCGTCGCCTGCCTTCTGGGCAGCGACAAGCTTGTCAAAGACCGGGTGCTTGGCGTTGAGCTCGAGCACGCGTTGGCTCTTGGGCATGCCGTCGGGCGCGCCCTCGGGTCCCTTCTGGAGCACCTTCTCCATCTCGAGCGAAAGTGGGCCCTCGGTGGTGATACAAGCGGGGGCATCGGTCAGGCGCGCGGAGACGGCGACTTTCTCGACCTTGTCACCGAGCGCCTCCTTCATAGCGCTAAAGAGGTCCTCGTTCTCCTTGGTGGCGTCCTCGGCCTCCTTCTTCTCGTCCTCGGTCGCCAGGTCAAGATCACCGGTCGCAACGTTCTTGAGCTCTAGATGACGATCCTCGACCTCGGGCTCAGCACCGTCGGCAACGGCCTTCTCGGCAGCCTCGCGGGCGGCGTCGTCCTCGTAGATTTTAGGCATATCGGCGGCAACGTACTCACGCATAGCCTGGAAGGTGAACTCATCCACGTCCTGCGTCAGAAGCAGCACGTCGTAACCGCGGTCGAGCACGCCCTTCACCACGGGCATCTTGGCCAAGCGCTCACGCGAGTCGCCGGCGGCGTAGTAGATGGCCTTCTGGTCCTCGGGCATACCCTTGGCATACTCGGCCAGGGTAATCATCTTCTGCTCCTTGGCAGACCAGAACAGTAGCAGGTCGGCGAGCTCATCGGCCTTCATGCCATAGCTCGAGTAGATGCCGTACTTAAGGCCGCGGCCAAAGTTCTCAAAGAACTTCTCGTAGGCCTCGCGGTCGTTGTCACGCATATCCTCAAGGTCGGCGGTAATCTTCTTTTCCACACGCTTGGCGATGGCCTTGAGCTGACGGTTCTGCTGCAGCGTCTCGCGCGAGATGTTGAGCGACACGTCGGCGGAATCCACGACACCACGGACAAAGTTGTAGTAGTCGGGCAGCAGGTCGTCGCACTTCTCCATAATCAGCACGTTGGAGCTGTAGAGCGCCAGGCCCTTCTCGTAGTCCTTGCTGTACAGATCGAACGGGGCGCGGCCCGGCACAAACAGCAGGGCGTCGTACTCGAGCGTACCCTCGGCATGGAAGCTGATAGTACGTGCCGGATCGTCAAAGTCGTGGAACGTGGACTTGTAGAACTCGTCATAGTCCTTCTGCTCAACATCGGAGCTGTGCTTCTTCCAGATCGGCGTCATTGAGTTGACGGTCTCGAGCTCCTGGTAGTCCTCGTACTCGGGCGTGTAGTCATCGCCAGCATCCTCGGGCTTGGGCTTCTGGCGGCTCTTGGACACCATCATCTGGATCGGGTAACGCACATAGTTGCTGTACTGCTGAATCAGGCTCTTGAGGCCCCACTCGGTCAGGAAGCGATCGTAGGTCTCGGCCTCGCCGTCGGCATCGAGCTTCTCGTTCTCGCGCAACGTCAGGATAACATCGGTACCGTGCTCGGCGCGCTCGCCGTCCTCGATGGTGTAACCCTCAAGACCATCAGACTCCCACACGTGAGCGGTGTCCTCCCCATAGGCGCGGCTGACAACCTTTACGTGGCTGGCAACCATAAAGGCAGAGTAGAAGCCCACGCCAAACTGGCCGATGATGTCGACATCGGAGCCCTGTTGCTCGGCGTTCTCGGTCTTAAACTCCTCGGAGCCGGAATGGGCGATGGTGCCCAGATTGCGCTCGAGCTCCTCGGCGGTCATGCCAATACCGTTATCCGAGATGGTAATGGTGCGGGCGTCCTTATCAAAGGAGACACGAATGGCCAAGTCGCCTTGGTCGAGCTTGACGTTCGGATCCTGCAGGCTCTTAAAGTTGAGCTTGTCGACGGCGTCGCTCGCGTTAGAGATAAGCTCGCGCAGGAAGATTTCCTTATTGGTGTAGATGGAGTTGATCATGAGGTCGAGCAGTTTTTTGCTCTCAGTCTTAAATTGACGCATGTGCAGTCCTTTCGCGCTACCCCCGTCCGCAAAAACGGCCCGGTTGCCCGAGCCGCATCGCAGACCTGCTATGTCCAGACTTAGATTTTATAACCCATTAGCGCGCATATATACATACGGAATCGAAAAACTGTATGTCCAAACGCTCTGATGCGCCAATTGCCAAGGAGTGTCCCAAACTGCCGGCAGGAAAGGAACGTCCCTATCTGCCATCTACGCGCTTGGCCATCCAAACATGGGGCTGGCCCTCGTCTTCGTAGTCCACCGGGGCAATCTGCGTGTAACCCGCCTTGGCATAGAGTGGTAGCACGTATTCCTGCGCGTGCAGCTTAATGAGCTTGGCGCCGGCATCACGCGCGCACGTATCACTGGCCTCGACAATCTTGATCGCCAAACCGCGACGGCGCATGCTCGGCAGCACAGCCACGCGCCCCATAATGTAGGTCTCCCCCGCCGCGACGCCTTCGCCCAAGTCGCACGCCGGCGACACCGGAGCCTCTGCGTCAGCCGCGCGCTCAAGCTCTTCGGGAAACACGCGCGAGCAACCGGTAAGCTCGCCGTCTACATAGAGCGTCACATGAATGCAGTTCGGATCCTCGTCGATAGCGTCAAACTCGTTCTCGTAGCCCTGCTCGTCCATAAAAACGACGCGGCGCACCAACGCCGCGTCATCAAAGCATCCCGTCTTAAGTTGGATATCCATGGCTGCCCTTTCATTCAATGCGAACGTTAGGGACAGATTTTAGCGAAAATGAGCTCCGCGCACGCTAAACTTCGCGCGAGCCTTCGCCAGGCAGTCGTAATGACCCACGTTATGGGCATCGCTCGCGATGAAGCTGTACAGGTTCTGATCGAACAGGCGCTGTGCCGGCTTTTTCTCGCGACCAAAGCGACCGCCGGCAATAAAGTCCGCCGAAGCCTGCAGCTTGCAGCCCATATCGACCAGGCGCTCCGCCACGCTTACATCCTTTTGAACCGCACGATAGCGCTCAGGATGAGCGATGATCACCTGGTAGCCACGGCACTGCAAATCGTAAATCGTGTTCTCGTACTCTCTAAACGCATACGCATCGGCATGAGTCGAAAGCTCGAGCAGAAACTCGTTGGTCCCATCGAAATGCAAGTGATCCGCGGCATCGATACCAAGCTCAACGAGCTTTCGATGGTTGACCTCGAAGCCCATTTGGAGCGGAAAACCGTCAGCGTTATCGCGCAGCAGCTCAAAGGCATCCCACATCTTGTCGTAATCAAAATAGGGATCACGGCAGTGAGGAGTGCAAACGATTCTGGTTACACCGGCCCGCTTGGCAGCCTCGAGCATCGCCAAGCTCTCTTCGAGATCGGCGGCGCCGTCGTCTACACCCGGCAAGATATGGCAATGAATGTCACGCATAGGTCGGCCTCAATCAACTAAACGTTTGCTCGGTTGGTGAAGATGCCCTTTTTTGAAGTGCCCTGATCGTCGGAGCCCTTCTTAACCTTCTTACCGTCCTTGGTGTAGTAAGAATAGTAGTACTCGCTGGTCTCGGTCTCGCAGTAGTTCATAACGGTACCGATGAGCTTGACCTTCTCGGACTTCTTAAGCTGACCGATGGCGTTGAGCGCCTCTTCGCGCTTGGTAAAGTCCTCGCGCACCACGAACAGCGTGCCGTCGGTCAGGCTGGCAATCTCGGCAGCATCGATGAAGGTGCCGACCGGAGGAGCATCGAAGATGACGTACTGGAACTTGGCGGACAGTGCCTTTACCAGCTTGGCAAAGCGATGGGAGACGATGATGTCGGCAGGATTGGGAATGTGCGGCTCGGCATCGAGGAAGTAGAAGTTCTTCTGACCCGTCTCGACAATTGCCTGGTCAATGGAAATCTGCTCGGAAAGGACCGCATAGAGTCCGCCGCGCGAACGAACGCCGAGCATATCGGAAAGGGACCTGCGGCGCATATCGGCCTCGACCAGGAGCACGGACTTGCCGCTCGTGGCGATTGCCTGAGCAAGGTTAATGGAAACCGTAGACTTGCCCTCGTTGGGAATCGAGGAGGTAACGGTGATGGTGCGAATGGGGTCGTCCACGCTCGCAAAGCGGATGTTGGCCAGAAGGGTCTTGGCGGCATTCTGTACAACGAGCTTATCGGTGTTCTTTGCCTTAGCCATGCCTATTTACCACCTTTCATAGCCGGAATTCGGCCAACAACGGGAATACCCAGGAGCTCTTCTGCCTCTTCGGCACCGCGGATGCGGGTATTGAGCATGTCTGCCAAAACGACATAGGCAACTGCGATAAAGATACCGGCGAGGAACGCGACGGCAATATACAGCGTGCGCTTGGGGCCGCTGGGGGCTTCGGGGGTCTTAGCCTCGTCGATAACGTTGATGCTCTGGGCAGCGCCGACGTTCTGAGCGACCGTACTCACCGAGCTGGCAATGGCCTTTGCGACCTCAGCCGTCTCCTTGGCATCGGTGCCGGTAACCGAAAGCGTAATGACACGCGTGGTGGTCTCGGAGGAAACAGACACCTTGTAGTCATCCAGATCGGTGAGGCCCAGTTCTTTGGCGGCGCCGCTCTTAACGCTATCGCTATCCAGCAGCGTGGCGATATCGTTGGAAAGCATCTGGCTCGCCGAGAGATCGTTGTAGCTCATCTTACCGCTATCGTCGGTCTTGGCGAGAATGTACATGCTCGTCGTCGCGGTATAGGTGTTGTCCATCGCAACGAAGGACACGATGCCCATGGCGATCGCGCAGACCACCGGAAGGGTGATGACCAGCTTGAGGTGCTTCTTCAGCAGCTGGAACAGTTCGAGAAGGGTCATGCAGCTTGCCTTTCATTTCCCCAGTTCGGATTGACAAAACTGTCCGTATGTTATCGCATCTTTTTACCGAGACCAAACTCTATACATAAGAAACAGGCTCTCCTGTAAAAATGTCGGAAGCAATCGTAAAATTGCACAACAACGCCGCACCCGAAAGTCAAATGCGGCGTCTACATCAATATCTATGTTGTATCGCTATGCGAATGGCTCGTCCTGCTGTATGGGAAACGTCACCGTAATGGTGGTTCCCACGCCCAACTCGCTCGACAGATCGAGCGTGGCGTGATGATACAGGGCCGCATGCTTGACAATGGCAAGCCCCAAGCCGGTTCCGCCGCGTGCCTTGGACCTACTCTTGTCCACGCGATAAAACCGCTCAAATACCTTGCCCTGTTCTTCAGGCGCGATACCGATTCCCGTGTCGGCGACAGCGAGGAACGGATGGCCTTCGTCGTTGGTGCCGCACTGCAACGTAACCGTACCGCCGGGTCGATTGTAGCGGATGGCGTTGCTTGCCAGATTATAGATGAGCTCGTCGATCAAGCGCGACACGCCTTCGATGACCACAGGCTTGGTCTCATGACTTATCGTCACATTCGCCTGACGGGCAACCTGTTCAAGACGCTGCTCAACCGCATAGATGGCACGAGAGAGCTCAATAGGCTCCGTGGACCCAATGGGCACCGCCTCGCCCTCAGTCGCACGCTCGGCCTCGTCCAAGTTAGACAGCGTAAGGATGTCGTTGACAAGCGCTGCCAAGCGGCCCGCCTCACGATAGATGCGACCGCCAAAGTTGCGCAGGTCGTCCTCGCCCTCGACCATGCCATTTGCGATGAGCTCGGCATAGCCCGAAATCGCCGTAAGCGGCGTCTTGAGCTCATGGGTGATATTCGCCGTGAACTCGCGGCGCATACGGTCATTGTCCGCTAGCACCGCCATTTGGCGCTTGAGTTCCTGGCGCTGCGACTCGATACGCTCAAGCATGGGGACCATCTCGGCATAGGCGTGCTCATAGCTACGGCGTGGGTGATCCAAATCCACCTCTTGCAACGGCGCGATGATGGCACGGGACTCACGGCGCGCCATAAAAAACGAGAGTACCGCACCCGCTGCTGCGATAAGCAGCATCGGCGCCAGCATCGACAGCAAAATCGCCGCAACGCCAGGCTGGGCCTGCGCCAAGCGAACGACCTGGCCGTTATCAAGGGTGACGGCGCGATACAGCATAATCTCGTCGAGTGTAGAGCTTGCGCGCTCCGCGGAACCCGAACCACTCTCAAAGGCCTCGATGACCTCGGGGCGATCGCCATGGTTGGGCAGTGTGGAAGGCGACGCCTCGTTGTCGTAGGCAACAGATCCGTCCTTATTGATCAGCGTGATACGAAGATCCTCGCGATCGAGGCTTCGCAAGAACGGAATGGGCTCCTGCTGCTCGTCGAGGGCGGCAGCAATGAGCTCGGTTTCCTGCGCCAGATTGGCACTCGTGGCATCCGCCAAAGTGTTTTGCACAAAGAACGCACCCAGCACCGTAAACGCCACGATAACTGCCATGGCGCAGACAAAGATCGTCACAAAAACGCGGTGCGACAGCGTATGTTTTCCCTGGGGGGCGAAGACCACGGGTTACTCCTCCGATGCGGTGGCTGCGGTGTCGTCGCCTTCGGCACCATCACCGGCAGAAGGCTCGGCCAAGCGGTAGCCCACGCCGCGCACGGTCTCGATGGCGCTAGCATGCTCGCCCAGTTTTTGGCGAAGCGTCTGCACGTGCACGTCGACGGTGCGCGAACCGCCGTCGAAGTCCCAGCCCCACACGCTCTGCAGCAACGACTCGCGGGTAAAGACCACGCCGGGCTTGCGCATGAGGTACTCGAGCAGGTCGAACTCGCGCAGGGTGAGCTTAAGCAGCTCGCCGGCCACGGTCACCTCGCGATGGCTGGGCGAAAGCACGATGTCGCCCACGCTGAGCACATCGCTCGCTTGCTTGACCATGCCGCCGCGACGCAGCAGTGCGCGGCAGCGGCTCGCAAGCTCCATGAGCGAAAACGGCTTAGTCAGGTAATCGTCGGCACCGCCATCGAGCGCCATCACCTTGTCGAGTTCGGTGTCCTTGGCGGTAAGCATCATGATGGGCACCGTCGCCGTCAGGCGATCGGCACGCAGGCGACGCATAATCGCCAAGCCATCGGTGTCGGGCAGCATGATATCGAGCAGCACAGCATCGGGCACCCGTCGCGCCACGGCAGCTTTAAACTCGCCATCGCACGAAAAGCCCTCGGCCTCGATTCCCTGCTTGCGCAGCGCATAGACCGTCAAATCCCTGATGTTGTCATCGTCCTCGACGTAGTAGATCATGTTGAACCCCTTTGCGGCCGACATGACCGCATCTTAACCCTAAAGGTGCCTATACTAGATGGTATCAGCCAAAACGGCCCGTCAAATAATCCGCCGTGCGCGGATCGATCGGGTTTTTGAAGAGCTGGGCAGTGGGCGCATGCTCCACCAGCTCGCCCAGCAAAAAGAACGCGACCGAGTCGGAGATGCGCGCAGCCTGCTGCATGTTGTGCGTCACGACCACCAGCGTGCAGGTCCCCCTGAGCTCGCAGGCCAGCTGCTCCACCACCAGCGTCGATACGGGATCGAGCGCCGAGGTCGGTTCGTCCATCAGCAGAATGTCGGGCTGCACGGCAAGTGCGCGGGCGATGCACAGGCGCTGCTGCTGTCCACCCGAAAGACCCAGGCCCGACTCCTTGAGCTTGTCCTTGACCTCGTCCCACAGGGCAGCGCGACGCAGGGAGTCCTCGACCAGGTCATCGAGCACGGCGCGATCGCGCACACCCATACCGCGCGGCCCATAGGCGACGTTGTCGTAGATGCTCATGGGAAACGGGTTGGGGCGCTGGAACACCATGCCCACGCGCTGGCGCAAACGGCAGATGTCGTAATCGCCCAGGATATCTTGACCATCGAACGCGATCTTGCCCTCGATTCGGCAATCCTTGATGCCGTCGTTCATGCGGTTAAAGCAGCGCAGCAACGTGGACTTTCCGCAGCCCGAAGGCCCGATGAACGAGGTGATCTGCTTGTCGCGGATCTTGATATTCACGTCCTTGAGCGCATGGTGGTCGCTATAGAACAGGTCGAGGCCCACGACATCGATGCGCGTCGGCGAGGCGGCAAGTTCCTCTGCCGTGGGGCGAGTCGCATCCCCAACCTCGCGCTCGTGCGCGGCCTCGGCCTGCGCTTCCATGAGTTCTTCAAGCTCCGTGGGCTCCACAGCCGCAGCAGCCGTCATACCGCACACCTCCATATCGATATCAATTCAGCAGTATCGATAGTAGGAATCGCGGCTCATACGCACGTGAGCACATTGTCAAGTGTTTGTAAGGGCGCACTGGCTATGCGGCGGGCAGCTCGATGGTGAATATCGTGTGTTCGGGCGTCGATTCACATGCAACGGTACCGCCGTGTGCCGCGATGATCTCCTTGGCAATAGCAAGGCCCAAACCGGCACCACCGCGATTGGTCGCACGCGCCGCATCCAGGCGATAGAACTTCTCAAAGATCACCTTGAGCTTAGCCGCAGGGATAGGATCGCCCTGATTGATAAAGCGCACGCGCACGCCGCCATCGTCTTGGCGCCTGGCCTCAATCGTGATAGCTGAACCCTCATAGCTATAGGCGACAGCGTTTTTCATGATGTTGTTGAACACGCGAGCCATCTTGTCGCCATCCACGAGCACCGTCAGGTCATCGCGAATATCAACTTGGGCTTCCTTATGCTGCTCGTTGAGGATGGGATAGAACTCGTCAGCCACCTGAGCCAGCAGCAACCCCAGATCAACATAGCCGCGCGTGAGCACGATATCGTGGAAGTCAAAGCGCGTGATATCGAAGAACTCTTCGATGAGTGCATCGAGCCGGTGCGCCTTGTCGAGCGCCACGCCCGTAAAGTGTGCACGTTGCTCAACCGGCAGCTCAGGAGCCTCTTGCAGCAGCGAAAGATAGCCCACCACACTGGCAAGCGGGGTGCGTAGGTCATGTGCCAAGTACGTGACCAGATCGTCCTTGCGATGCGACTCGTCACGCAAGGCCTGTTGCACCTTGCGCTCGCGATCGCGCACACGGTTGAGTGCGCCCTCGACCTCCAAGAAGTCGCCGTCAATGTTGTCCCAGGTGTTGGGGTGATCGATCAGGCGATCTTGAATACGAGCGGCCAGCACACAATCGGCATGCTGCTCGCCCTGCTCGTAGCCCTGGTAGTACAGGGCGCGGCCGCAAAAGAACAGCACGCACACGGCAAGCGCCAGCACAAAGCCAAGCATGTTGAATACAAAGCCGGCATCGAACAGCACCGGCCCTTCGATGCCGCCGAGCGCCATGGCGCCAATCGCCAACGTCATGGCCCACGCGGCACCGCCAATCACCACGCAGCGGCGAACGATTTCGAATCGATCGATCAGCAAAAAGCCAATGAGCAGAACCGCCAAGATTCCGACGATGTTGTCGATGCCAATCAGCAGCAGGCTCAGCAAAAAGAGCAGCACCGTTGCAAGCGCGCGGTTGTCGACGACCGACCTCACGTATTCAAAGAGTCGATCGGGCACCTCGAACGCCTGTCTATCGTCTTTTGTCATATCAAGATCCTCACAAGCGAACAGCGTTATTCGATGATGTAGCCGACGCCCCAGACGTTTTTGATAAAGCGCGGCTTTTGAGCGTCGTCGCCGATCTTTTCGCGCAAGTGGCGAATGTGCACCATCACCGTATTGTTGGAGCCGGGCATAAAATCCTCGTTCCACACCGCGCGGAACAGATCCTCCACGGCTACCACGCTGCCGCGATGCTCAACCAGATACAGCAAGATGGAATACTCGATGGGCGTGAGGCGCACCGGCGCACCGTCCACCGTTACGGAACGAGCATCGCGGTTGATCTCCAGTCCGTCGAGCTGGATGGTCGGCGACTCGGCCGCCTGCGAGCGGCTACCGTAGCTGGTGTAGCGGCGAAGCTGAGCGTGCACGCGCGCGATGAGCTCCAGCGGACGGAACGGCTTAACCACGTAATCGTCCGCGCCAAGCGAAAGGCCCTCGATCTTGTCTTGCTGAGCATCGCGCGCCGTCAGCATGATCACAGGATAGGTATGGCTGGAACGGATCGTACGCAGTAGCTCAAAGCCATCGATATCGGGCAGCATGACATCCAACAGTGCCAGATCGAACTCCTGCTCCAGGATTGCCTTGGCAGCATCGGCCCCGCTATAGGCAATCTGGACATCAAAGCCCTCTTTTGTAAGGTAGATACCAACCAAGTCGGCGATGGCCTTCTCGTCATCAACTACCAAAATGCGCTCGTTCATGCGTGCTCCTCTCGCGCTCCATTATGCCCGAGGCGACGCACGCCACACACAACAAGCGTGGGTGATTAAGTCGGCCTTAAGCACCCTTGTGCCCGTTCGGGCGCGGATGTGGGCCACGCACGCACGCGATGATCGCCGACGCCGGCAAACGATATACTCTAGTTCCAGAAGAGACCATCCCGTCGAAAGCGAAATCCGTGAAGTCCCTCACCTCTTTTGCAAAGCGCTCAGCCCAGCTTGCCGCCGGCTTTGTCTGCGCTATCGCCCTTGCCGCTGGCGTGCCCACCGTCGCCGGCGCCAAAGTGCTCACAACCGACAATGTTTGCGGCAAAACCGCCGATGCGCGCGGCATCACGGCCGAAAACCTGCCCGATATCGATGCGACCAATGCCCTCGTCATGGGCAAAGACGGCACCGTCTACTATGCCCGCAGCGCCGATGAGCAGGTCAAGATTGCCTCGATCACCAAGGTCATGACCGCAATCCTAACCGTCGAGAATTGCAAGATGGACGAGAAGGTCACGGTGAGCAACGCCGCAGCCACCGTGGGCAATTCAACAGCCGGCCTACTCGAAGGCGACGAGCTCACCGTGAAGCAGGCACTGCGCGGCCTGATGATTCCCTCGGGCAACGACGCCGCCATCGTGCTCGCCGAATATGTGGGCAAGAAGATCGACCCTAAGACCAAAGACGCCGAGGCCACATTTGTGAAGGCCATGAACGAGCGCGCCAAGAAGCTCGGCTGCACCGGTACGCTTTTTGAAAACCCGCATGGTCTGGACTTTGATGAGTGGGCTGGCGATATGCACTCAACCGCACACGACGTAGCGCTGATGATGCAGGAGGCCATGAAAAACGACACGATCCGCGAGGTCGTAGCGAGCGAGGATTCCTGGATCGAGGTCACGGGCGCCGACGGCACCGACCATTCGCATTCCATGGACACGCATAACTATTTGCTGGGCCAAGATAGCAACATCGGTGGCAAGACCGGCACCACCGACGACGCGGGCTATTGCTTCACGAGCGCCTACAACCGTGACGGCGACGAGATCTACACCGTCGTTTTGAACTCCACCACCACCGACCAGCGCTTTACCGATACCGCAACCCTTGCCAATTGGTATTACGGTCATAAGGTGACGGTCGCGATCGCCAACACGCAGGAAAAGACCGCCAACGGCAACCCGCTTATGGCGCGCATCGGTCAAACCGACTGGACGGATAAGACGATCGACGCCACGCTCGCCGATCCCACGGCGCAAGCGACCGTGTTTTCCCTTGCTGGCGAGGTGACCGAAAAGGTTAGCTACGACGATCTTTCGGGCACGGTGCATGTGGGCGACAAGGTGGGCAGCGTTACGCTCAAGCAGGGCGGCACCAAGATCGCCGTCATGGACCTGGTTGCCGACGAGGAAGGCGCAGGGCCGAATCCCATTGAATGGCTGCTCGTGAAGCTCGATCGCTTGGGCCGTCGCATCGACAACCGCCCGCTCACGGCAGAAAGCGAGACCGTCGCCAAGGCTCCTGAGGTGTAGGGCGCAAGAATAATAAGCCCACTGAAAGGAGGCGTCCGAAAGGATGCCTCCTTTTTTTGAGGGTTCGAATCCCCAGCTAACGTAGTTCAACTAAAAAAGGGCCCCTTTCGGAACCCTTCTTTAAAGTCTTACTGGCGGAGAGCTGGGGATTCGAACCCCAGATGCCCTTTTGGGGCATACTCGCTTAGCAGGCGAGCACCTTCGGCCTCTCGGTCAGCTCTCCGTAACAGCCGTTCTATAGTAACCAAACAGTCGAAGTTGGGCAAGAGGGAATTTTCTAATTGCCCAGCGGCCTTTCCTCCTTGCAGTTTTCGCCCCTACCCCAGCGAGCGGTTGAGGGAGCCGAGCTCGTCGTTGCCCATGGTGCGCCACATTTGGAAGATGCAACCGCGCGCCAGGAAAAAGAAGCCGTTATCGACCAGCTGCACGGCGGCATCCGCAAGCTGGTTGGCCACCGCGGGCACGGGCGGCAATTCGAGTCCAGCCCTGCGGATGGTCTCGACCGCTTCCTCGAACGTCGGAGGCTCGCTGACACCCATCTCGTTCATAAGGCCCTGCATTTCTTCCAGCGCGCTGCTGCCCGACTCCTCGCCGCGCGGCACCAGACGGTAACAAGCCAGCGCCAGGTCGAGCTGATCGCAATTCCAATAGGCAAACGCCAAGCGATAGAACAGGTAGCCGATTGCAGAACGATCGCTGGCAATACGTAGGCCGTGGCGCGCCACCTCGATAATCTCGTCAAAGCGCTCCAGACGCGCAAGCACGTTGATGAGCGCAAAGTGCGACTGCATGGACGAGCGCGCCAGATCGTAAAGATGGCGCACCTCGGGCAGTGCTCGTTCAAAGTCCTCTTGCTCGGCGTAAAAGCTGCAGATCTCGTGCTGGGCAAAGTACAGCGCATCGGGCGCACGAAGGATTCGCACAGAGCGGTCTTCTTCCAACACCGGTAGCACCATGCGCACCAGCTGGTTATCGCAAAACTGCGTTTGAACCGGACCTGTCGCCAAAAGCTCGGCGACGGCGCACTTAGCCTCCAACTCCTCAACAAGACGGGAAAAGCCTTCAAAAGCACCTGTACGGTCGACTTTTGCCTGCTCGCGCAATTCAACAACACGGGCCACGTATGGGTCGTCGTCCTCTTCCATGACCTCCAGCTCGTCAGCCGTATCGGCAAGCAGCAGATCGCGCAGCGCCGGCGGCAGCATGCGATGGTCATCACGCGGACGAGCATGAACCTCCGCAGGTTCAATCGTCTCCGGAGCGGTTGACTCATATGCCTCAAGCACACGCTTGCACGGCATATCGTCCATGTCCATGCTCTCAAGATCCTTGGCGACAGGCACGCAATCGGCCAGATAGGCCGCGCGCCCAAAGAAATACGTTGCGACAACGCACTCGCCCTGCTCACTGTCGGGAGCAGCAATCTGCACATAGCAGCGCGTGATGCAGGTGCCCGCGGCAAAACACGCTGCCGCAAGCGTGAGCGCCACGCGCGCATCGTGCTCCGCGGCCCAGATCGCGCGCGTGTCCTCGTCCAACTCGCGCCAGGCGTCATCTTGAGCGTCGTATTCACGTTGTGGCATAGCATCAACGACAGACTGCCCAAACCGAACGAGCATGATCCCCTCGGCAACGTTTGCCCGATAGGTATAGTCGAGCCGCGTGACCACGTTAAGCGCCTCGACAATACGCGCGAAGCGGGTACGCACATCCCACTCACCGCCCGGTTGGCAAGCCACCGTACCCGGTTCGCCCCACGGGTTATCGCTCGAGGCCGTATCGAGCAGTCGGGGAACATCGTTGGTCGTCTTAGCGATATGCCACGCATCAAAGAGCGCGCAGCCCTCAAGGCTCGGCGACGAGGCCGCGGGGACCAATCCAGCCCCGATGCGCTCAAGGATGCCGGAGAGGCGGTTGAGACGGCACTCGATGGCGAGCAGCGTGTCAATCTCGTCCTGCTCCAGCAGACTACGATCAAAATTGAGATAGAAAAGCTTTGAGCGATCGATGCGAGCCAGGCTCATCTCGGACTTAGCGGCGATGGTGCGCAAGCGGGGCAAGTCAATTTCACTCATAAGGGCGGCGGCATAGCGCTCGATACCGCTCGGATTCTCGGCATGGTCAACGCGGTAAAGCAGCGTCTCGATAGCATCAGGGAGCGGTGCCGTGTTAAAGCCCAAAAACACCTCGACCGGCTCGGGCAACTTTACGAGCTTGATCTTGTCGATAACATTTTGCATACCCTCGTCGAGTCCGCCGGCGTCCGCCGTGCTCGCAATGGCATTTTCGGAGTCAGCGAATATCACGTAGCGCAGGAACATCGATGCCATGAACTCGCCGTAAGGAAGGGAGCGGGTCGAATTCCATGTCTCGTGGTCGGACTGCTCGCGCATGGGGCCTTCGGGAGAGCCGACGGTTCGCGCGCAAGCGCGCATTGTGCCGTTGGCTCCCCGTACCACAATCTCACCAATACCGGAGTCCGACTCGTCAAGGACCAGTTCCATGTCGGGATCGTTGGGCAGCGGAGTCTCGCTAACGGGGCGGTCCACCTTGTACACCTCGCCCGAAACGCTTACGTAACCCAAAAGCGACACATGACTTTTGCCAACGAATTCGACGACATAGCAAGATTCATGCTGATCCTCGCCAAAGAGTTTCCAGACCACGCCATATGAGCGTCCCGCAGGCTGCTCGGGCATCGCCGGAAAGCGCTTCTTGGGATCGAGAAACCTGAGCTTGTATGTCGGACGCTCTGCCACGAAGTATCACCCTGATCGGTCGTTGAGAGAAGGAGTGGTCGCGAATAAGTCGCGACATCTACTCGGAATCTTACACGAGTCGACAGGAAATCGTCCGCTTTACGCCCGCGCCTCGACCGAGGTTCGAATCAATGCGGTGTTTACGTAAAAGAAAAGCCCCCGTTGCCGGGAGCTTTAATCTCAAATGGTGCGGCGTATAGGATTCGAACCTATGACGTTCTGATTCGTAGTCAGACCCTCTATCCAGCTGAGGTAACGCCGCGACTTGTTGATTATTATGCACAGAGACTGAATAATGGTCAAGCATTTTTTCAAAAAAAGTTATCGAAGTTGATTTTTACTCATTTGATGCAGTCGATCGACTCGATACTTTCAAACACGGCGAAAGCAACTCCTCAAGTATGTCGACATATAAGAAAAGCCTCCGTTACCGAAGGCTTTAAAGTTCAGTTGGTGCGGCGTATAGGATTCGAACCTATGACGTTCTGATTCGTAGTCAGACCCTCTATCCAGCTGAGGTAACGCCGCAACGCACGGATTATTATGCACGTGACCCCTCGATGGGTCAAGCGACAATTTGGAAAAATTATACGAAGTGATGATTAAGACGCTCGCGCCTCGACCGAGGTTCGGATCCATGCGGTGTTGCCATAAAAGAAAAGCCCCCGTTGCCGGAGGCTTTCAATTTCAATTGGTGCGGCGTATAGGATTCCGCGCATCCGCTGCGCGGATCCGCACCGGCTTCGCCCGCCTGCCGGCGTGCTCGCCCGCGGGCTAAAAACGCTCCGCGTTTTCTTGACGCCCGCGCCTCGACCGAGGTTCGGATCCATGCGGTGTTGCCATAAAAGAAAAGCCCCCGTTGCCGGAGGCTTTCAATTTCAATTGGTGCGGCGTATAGGATTCGAACCTATGACGTTCTGATTCGTAGTCAGACCCTCTATCCAGCTGAGGTAACGCCGCAGCGCAAGACATATAAAACCACTTTAGCTTATTGGAGTCAAGCACAATTTCAAACTTTTTTGTGGAACGCAGTCTTGTCATGCTGCTCCGCATATACCGCCGTTCCCCGTACGATCGATTGGCTTTTCGATCACGTCAAACTTAGCATCAAGTTCCCTCAGGAGCGATCTCACCCGCTGGGCACAATCATAATCGGCAAACGAGATGCTCAACATGCGAGCAACCTGGTTAGATGTCCGGACCCCATAGAAGTGCTCCAGGGCCACAAGCCCTTCGTGCGCCACAAAGGTCTCGACCACATGCGGCGATTCCTCAAAACACCATTGGGTCAACGGACCCTCGCTCGTCTGTCGAACCACCAGGCCACCCATGCCAGACGGCTCACACGTTACAAGCAGGTACTCCCCGCCCTCGTCGCTCCCAAACAAAACCACCCGATCATCAAACAACTCCATCGCATCCCCTTTCTCTCGCTCTTATCTAGTAAAAGCATAGCAGGTAGATGACTGTATACAGAACAGTTGTTCGTGTATTTTCTATTGAGCTGTCCGCACGGCATGGTATGGACCTGCGCACGAAATAGGGCGCCCCCGAAGGAGCGCCCTTGCATATCGCCTATGCAGCCAAGTTACGCGACCGGCTCAATCTTCTCGAGGCCGCCCATGTAGGGACGCAGGACCTCGGGGATCGTGATGGTGCCGTCGGCGTTCTGGTAGTTCTCCAGAATGGCAGCCATGGTACGACCAGCCGGCAGGCCGGAACCGTTGAGGGTGTGCAGGTAGCGCGAACCCTTGAAGTTCTCGGGGTCGCGATACTTGATGTTGGCGCGACGGGCTTGGAAGTCGCCGCAGTTGGAGCAGGAGCTGATCTCCTTGTAGGCGTTGTAGCTCGGCAGCCAGACCTCGATGTCGTAGGTCTGACGGGCAGAGAAGCCCAAGTCGCCGGTGCACAGGCTAATCACGCGATACGGAAGGCCCAGCTGCTGCAGCAGGTACTCGGCCTCGGCGGTCATGCTCTCGAGCTCCTCGTCGGACTCCTCCGGCTTAGCGAACTTGACCATCTCGACCTTGTCGAACTCGTGCTGACGGATGATGCCGCGGGTGTCGCGACCGGCGGAACCGGCCTCCTCGCGGAAGCAGGGAGTGAAGGCAGTGTAGCGGCGCGGCAGGGTGTCGGCGTCGAGAACCTCGCCGGCGTGCAGGTTGGTGAGCACGACCTCGGCGGTAGGAATCAGGAAGTTGTCGCCCGAGACGTGATAGGCGTCGTCCTCGAACTTGGGCAGCTGACCCGTACCGAACATGGTCTGACGCTTGACGACGATGGGCGGCCACCACTCCTTGAAGCCACGGCTCGTGTGCGTGTCCAGGAAGAAGTTGATAAGGGCGCGCTCCAGGCGGGCGCCGGCGCCACCGAGAACGGTGAAGCGGCTGCCGGAGAGCTTGTTGCCGCGCTCGAAGTCGAGGATGTCCAGATCGGTGCCCAGGTCCCAGTGCGGCTTAAAGTCGAAGTCGAACTCGCGCGGGGTGCCCCAGCGGCGACGCTCGATGTTCTCGTCCTCGTCCTTACCGTACGGGGTGGCATCGCACGGAATGTTGGGCAGGTGAGCCATGAAGTCGTACTGCTCCTGCTCGAGGGCGGTGCGGCGCTCGGCCAGACCGTCAATCTTCTCGTTGACGGCGCGCACGGCCTCCTTGGCGGCCTCGGCCTCGTCCTTCTTGCCCTCCTTCATCAGGGCGCCGATCTTCTTGGACTCGGCGTTGCGCGTGGCTTGAAGTTCCTCGACCTCGGTGATGACGGCACGACGCTCGTCGTCGAGCTCAAAGAACTTCTCGCGATCCCAAGACGTCTGGCGGTTAGCCATGGCGACATCGATGGCATCGGGGTTCTCGCGAACAAACTTGATATCAAGCATTAGATCCTCCGGCGATATACATTCCATTTAGGTTGCAACCTTGTACATGTATGGGCAAGTATATACTTATGAGCGTTTACGACCCAACTCAACTACGCAAGAAGGCACCCAATGGACGCAGTTTTTTCCTTTTTGTTTGGCACCCGCACCGGTTTTGCCATCCTTTTCGCCGGCGGCATCCTGCTGTTTGCGATTATTGCCTTTGTAATGGAGAAGCGCACCCATAAGATGTATGTCGACCGCGGCCCCAAGTCCGAGGACAAAGAAGACAGCTTCTGGGACTAACCTGCCAAAAAGGGACAGGTTTATTATGGTCGGTTTTATCTGGGCAAACGCAAGTGCCCCGCAACTGGAATTGAGCCAGTTGCGGGGCACTTTTCGCTAAAAGGACAAAACCGCAGGAAAAACCTGCCAACATAAACCTGTCCCTTTTTTGGTCGGTTTTACTGGAGGGTTGCGTCGATTGCCTTGACCAGGGCGCTGCGCATGCCGGCGTCCTCGAGCGCAACGACGCCCTTGATGGTGGCACCACCGGGCGAGCATACGGCATCCTTCATCGCCGCAGGATGCTGGCCAGTTGCAAGCTGCAGCTTTGCCGTACCCAGCACCATCTGGCTCACAATGCGATAAGCATCCGCACGCGGGATACCGTGCTTGACCGCCGCATCGCCCAGGGCCTCGATTGCCATGGCGACAAACGCCGGAGCGCAACCACCCACCGTGCCGCCCACAAACAGCAGGCTTGTGTCGAGCTCGACGACAGCGCCAAGCTTACCGAGCAGGTCGAGCACCACAGCACGCTGCTCGTCGTTAAGCGTCGAAGCCTTCTCGCAGGCGATGACGCCCTCGCCCACCGAAACCGGCGTGTTGGGCACCGTCGAGATATGCGCGACGCCCGGCAGGACCTGCTCCCACTTGGCACTGTCCCAGGTCCAGGCAACCGACAGAACGACCTTTTTGGCAAGAGCGTCCTTGAGCGGGGCGAATACCTTCTCGATCATGTACGGTTTGGCCGCAGCGACCACGATATCGGATGCGGCGACAACCTCGGCGGCATCGTGGCAGGCGACCATGCCGCGCGCCTCGCAGCGCTCAACCAGTGCGTCGTAGCGACCCGCGCAGGCGCACATGTCGCTCGCAGCTACACCGGCAGCGATCCAGCCATCGGCCATAGCGCTCGCCATATTGCCAAAACCGACAAATCCAATCTTCATATCGCATAGTCCTTTCAGACACATTCCTCAAAACGAAAGGTATTGTCCCACGCCATTGTTTCGTATTGCCGACCTATTTGTGATACGGCTCGCCACGACTGATCTTGCAGGCACGGTAAATCTGCTCCAGCAGCACCACACGCGCCAGGTTATGCGGCAAGGTAATGCGTCCAAAGCTGAGCATCTCGTCGGCTCGTGCGCGCACGTCATCACTCACGCCGTCCGAACCGCCGATTACAAAGGCAATGTCGCTGCTGCCTCGCAGCATAAGATCGTCGAGCCTCGCCGAAAACTCCTCGCTCGAGCGCTCCTTGCCCTCGATAGCCAGCAGGATCACATGCGCTCGAGATGGCAAGGCGGCAAGAATCGCCGCCCCCTCCTTGTCGCGCGCGGCATCCACGCCGCCCGCCTTAGCCGGGTCGATATCGGCCACCTCGCGGATATCCACCTTGGCATAGGCACCTAGGCGCTTGGTGTACTCAGCGCACGCGTCCTTCCAAAAGCGCTCCTTGAGCTTACCGACGCAAACGACGGTGTATTTCACGCGCGTCTACTCCTTCGAATCGTTTTGAACTTTGCCGGCGGCCAGCATCTGCTCGAACATCGAGGCCGACTGCGAAAAGTCGCTCGGCAGCACGACCGTCGAGGTTTTACCCGTGCGAGCGAACTCCGTCATCATCTCGGACCACTGCGTAAACATGAACAGTTGGTTGGCCTCGTCATTGCCGACACCCGTCTCCTGGATGATCTCGAGCGAATCTTTGATACCCAGTGCGATGGCCTTGCGCTGGTTGGCGATGCCCTCGCCCGCCTTTTCCATTGCCTCGGCCTCGGCGGTCGCCTCGGTAACGCGCTTGATGCGGTCTGCCTCGGCGAGCTCCTGTGCCGCAGCGCGCTTGCGCTGGGCGGCGTTGATGTCGTTCATGGAGTTCTCAACCTCGGTCGGCAGTGCGATTTTGGTGATGAGCGTCGACACGAGGGTGAAGCCGTAGGCGGCCATCTGCTCGGAAACGGTAGCGTTGACATCCTTGGCGATGTCATCCTTCTTGGCAAAGACCTCATCGAGTGTGTAGACAGGAATCGAAGAGCGCAGGGCGTCGGTGATGAAGTCACGCATCTGGTCGACGGGCTCCTGCAGCATGTAGTAGCTCTTGTAGATGCCCGAATCTGCCGGGCCGGCGCCCATGTCGTAGCTCACGTGGTACTGAGCGGAGACCTCAAGGCCGATGGTCACGTTGTCCTGGGTCTTAACGTCGATGCCAAAACCGTTTTTCATGGTGCGCAGGCTCACCGTGGCGGCCTTGCGGTCGATCACGGGCACCTTCACGTGGAAGCCCGCGTTGACGATACGATTGAACTTACCCAAGCGCTCGATGATCACAGCGTGCTGCTGCTCAACGACGTAGCAGGCGTTGGGAAGCAACAGCAGCAGGATGATGATGGGAATCAAAAGGCTCGTAAGGGCAGCGATGATACCGGAAAACAGCATGGTCTCTCCTCTGATAGGCACACGTTGCCATTAGGATACCCGTCCAAGGAGATCGTGCATAACAAAAAAGCCCCCATTGCTGGGAGCTCTTTCAATCAATGGTGCGGGCGAAAGGACGTCCGCGTATCCGCTTCGCGGATCCGCACCGGCATCGGCCGCCTGCCGGCGTCCTCGCCAGCTCGCTAAAAACGCTCCGCGTTTTCTTGACGCTCGCTCCTTCGCAGGTTCAAGTCCCTGCGATGGGCACATAACAAAAAAGCTCCCATTGCTGGGAGCTCTTTCATTTAATGGTGCGGGCGAAAGGACTTGAACCTTCATGGGGTTGCCCCCATACGGACCTGAACCGTACGCGTCTGCCAATTCCGCCACGCCCGCGTGCAGGAATTAGAATAACGGAGCGCCACCGCGAACGCAAGAACTATTTTTGAAAAAGTTTGCAGGCATTTTCCCAAGCGGCATGCGCGATTGTTTCGGCGTCCTCACCAGTGCGATCGACACGGTCGTTAACCAGCGCGTTTGCCGTAATGGAGATCATTGCGGGCTCGCATTCAAGACCGCGGATGGGCTCCGGAGCCATATACGGGCAATCCGTCTCGAACAAAATGCGATCGAGTGGGGTTGCCGCAAATGCCTCGCGCACGTCGTCGTTGCGCTTAAAGGTGGCCGCACCACCATAGGCGATATAGCAGCCCAGCTCCACAAAGCGCTCCATCGTGGCGCGGTCCTCGCCAAAACAGTGCAGCACACAACCGGCCTGGGGCACGCCCACCTCACGAAGCACGTTGTACGCATCCATATGCGAGGTGCGCTCCCCATCCGAGTCCTCGTGCCGCAGGTGCAACTCCACCGGCACATTGCAGCGCACGGCGACTTCGAGCTGACGTGCCATGCAATCAATCTGCACGCTGTGGGGCGCCGGCGTGATGTCGTCGTCGTAATCCATGTGGTAGTCCAGACCGATTTCGCCAATACCGGCGCACAAAGGGTCATCAAGCGCAGCAACAACCTGCGCGTGAACGTCGTCGGTATAGTCCGGCGCGCCATACGGGTGCACGCCGGCAAGATACTTGATCTGCGGGATATCCTGCATCGGCAGAATCTCGCGCGTCAGCCAGTCGCTATAGTCCGTCACGCCGCGCTTATCGGCAATGGGATCGAAGACCGTCACCAACAGGTCGATGCCCGCCGCCTTGGCACGCACGAGTGTCTCGGGCACATCCTTGCCCCAGAACGAAAGCAGATGCGCATGTGTGTCGGCAAGCGGTGCCAAGGGCACGGGACAAGCAACCGTCTTCTTTTTCTTGGTAAACGTCACGCGGTCGGTATTAGGCGTCATGGGAAAGCTCCCGAGCCAGGCACACAAAGGCGGCGACGTCGAGCGTCTCGGCGCGCGTAGTGGGTGCGATACCGCAGGCCTCAAAGGCGGCATCGAGCACGTCCTTGGCAAAGCCGTTGGTGCTCATGGAATTGCGGATGGTCTTGCGACGCTGAGCGAATGCAGCGTCAATCACACGGGCCACAAATTCGCGATCGAGTCCTTCGGGCACCACACCGTCAACACGGTCGATACGCACGACGGCCGAGTCCACGTGTGGCGCCGGCATAAAGCAACGCGGCGGCACCTCAAAGCGACCCGTCACCTGCGCATACAGGCCAAGCTTTGCCGTATAGCCGCCATAGGTCTTGTTGCCCGGCGTTGCGGCAATACGATCTGCAACTTCCTTTTGCACCATGACGACAGCGCGCTTAAGCGCGGGCATCGTCTGGAAGAACTGAAGGATGATCGTCGCCGCCACGTTATAGGGCAGATTCGCGACAAACACCGTGGGTTCACCACCGGCGGCCTGCTCAATCTGCTCCGGCGTCACCTTGAGCGCATCGCCCATGATAAAGCGGAAGTTGGCATAGTCGGCGGCGTGGGCATCGAGCACCGGCTCAAGCTCAGGATCGGCCTCAATCGACGTAACGCACGCCGCCTCCTGCAGCAGGGCCAACGTCAGCGTGCCGCAACCCGGGCCGACCTCGAGCACGCGCTCATCGCCCGCAAGCTCAGCGAGCTCACAGATACGTTCGATCACATGGTTGTCGATCAGGAAGTTTTGGCCCAGGCGATGCTTGGTCGCAAGGCCAAACTCCTCTAGCAGCTCCCTAGTTGCCGTGGGGTTTGCCAAAGGCGAAGTTGTCATGGTTGCCTCCTTAACATGGTGGCTGCATCGTAAAGTAAAAGGGCATGGACCGTTGCGGCCATGCCCTTACCGTTACACAGCAAATTGCCGATATGGCACTCGCGCGACGTCTTAGCCCAGGCGCGGGAACAGCGGGTCGCCCTTCTCGACGGGCTGACCGCCGGCAAGCAGGCCCCAGGCGCAGATGCCCTTGAGGTCGTCGCTCGCGGCCTCGTCCTCACAAGACAGGCGACGCAGAGCCTCGGCAGAAGTCTGGGGCATGAGCGGCATCAGCAGGTGAGCGGCGATGCGGATGGCCTCGAGCAGGTTGTAGATCACAAATGCCAGCTCGTCGGCCTTAGCCTCGTCCTTGGCAAGCGCCCAAGGCTCGGAGTCCTCGATGTAGTGGTTAGCGGCATGGATGAGTTCCATGACCTCGTCCTTGGCTCCGCCGTAATCGAGCACGTCCATCTTGGCCATGTAGCGCTCGACCAGGCCGTCGGCGATCTTTGCCAGCGGGTTATCGAACGCGTCGGCAGACGCCGGTTTAGCCGGGGCGCAGCCGTCAAAGTACTTTGCACTCATGTTGAGCGAGCGCGAAATGAGGTTGCCCCAGCTGTTGGCCAGGTCGGCGTTGTAGACCTGCTCCATGCGCTCGAAGCTGATGGCGCCGTCGGTGCCGGGGACGACGTCGGTCATGAAGTAGTAGCGATAGCCCTCGACACCCAGCATGTCGATAACATCCTGCGGAGCGATGGCGTTACCGCGGCTCTTGGACATCTTCTCGGCCTTGCCGGTCTCGGCATTGCGCACGGTCAGGAAGCCGTGGGCAAAGACGTGCTCGGGCAGGGCCTCGCCGATGGCCATGAGCATGGCGGGCCAAATGACGCAGTGGAAGCGGATGATGTCCTTACCCACGATGTGGAACTGCGCGGGCCAGCGATAGGCCAGCTCGGCACGCGCCTCATCGGTGTCGACACCGTAGCCAACGGCCGTCATATAGTTGAGCAGCGCATCGAACCACACGTAGGTCACGTGACCCTCGTCAAACGGGACCTGAATGCCCCAGTCAAAGCTCGTGCGGCTCACGGAAAGGTCGTTAAGGCCGCCCTCGACAAAGCTGCGCACCTCGTTCATACGGAACGCAGGCTCGACAAAGTCGGGGTGCTCGTCATAGAGCTTGAGCAGCTTGTCCTGGAAGGCGGAGAGCTTAAAGAAGTAGGACTCCTCCTGCACGCGCTCGAGCGGACGGTGGCAATCGGGGCACAGGTGCTGGCCGACGCTACCGTACTCTTCGTCACCCTTCTGGACCTGCGTATCGGTAAAGTAGGTCTCGTCGGGCACGCAGTACCAGCCGTCATAGCTGCCCTTATACAGGTAGCCGGACTCCTTCATGCGCTCCCACAGATACTGCACGGCGTGATGCTGGCGCGGCTCGGTGGTGCGAATGAAGTCGTCGTTGGAGATCTCGAGCTTGCTCCAAAGCTCCTTGAAGTGCGGAGCCTGGCTGTCGGTCCACTCCTGCGGCGTCATGTTGTGCTTGGCAGCGGCCTCGGCGACCTTCTCGCCGTGCTCGTCCATGCCGGTCAGGAACTTGACGTTATAGCCGGCAGAGCGACGATAGCGAGCCTGAACGTCGGCGATGATGGTGGAATAAGCCGTGCCCAGGTGCGGATCGGCGTTGACGTAGTAGATGGGCGTCGTGATAAAGAACGAAGGCTTGCTTTGATCCATGGGGTTTGTCCTCCAGAAAAACGTTGCATACAGGGGATGATTCTAGCGCAAGGGCTGGATATCCTCCATCTATTGCATATCGAGCACCATGGCATAGACATCGCGCTTGCGGCGCGAATACTTCTGAGACAGGCGCTTGGCCACCGCAGAGGCGGGCTCCCCCTCCTCGAGCGCGGTGCGGATATCCTCGCGCAGGGCCTCGTCGGGATCCGCTACCGCAGCGCCAACCGGCGCGATGCCGGCCTCCTCATCCTCGCTCGGCGGCGCGATGACCAGCGCAATCTCGCCCTTTACCTCGCCGCGAGCACGCAGCTCCTCGGCAAGCTGGTCAGCGGGCCCGCGCAAGACCTCCTCGTGCAGCTTGGTGAGTTCGCGGCAGACGGCAACCTCACGCTGGGGAAAGACCTCCGCCACGGCCTCGAGCGTCGCCACGATGCGATGTGGAGACTCGTAGAAGATGAGTGCGCCGGGCACCACGGCAAGGCGCTGCAAACGGCGCACACGGTCGCCGTGCTTTCGGCCCAAAAAGCCCTCGAAGAAAAAATGCTCGCAGGGAATGCCAGACGAAACAAGCGCCGTGACGCAAGCAGAGGGCCCGGGAATAACTTCGACGGGCAAATCGGCCTCACGCGCCGCCTCGACCAGCGCCTGGCCGGGATCGGACACGCTCGGCATGCCGGCGTCCGAGGCAAAGGCGAGGGTCTCCCCCGCCAGCAGACGGTCGACCAGGCCGGCAGCGCGGCTAGCGATCACATTCTCGTCGCAACGGACAAGCGGCTTGGAAATGCCCAGGTGCATCAGCAGCTTTGACGTCACACGCGTGTCTTCGCAGCAGATGGCATCAGCGGCGGCAAAAGCCTCACCAACGCGCGGGGACAGGTCGCCCAGGTTGCCGATGGGCGTGCCGACCACATAGAGTTTGCCCGTATGGGCGCTGTTTTGCGTCATATCAACCTATTCAATCATGCCGCGCTCGAGCGTACCGAGCGCCGCGCGGGCGTCCCATGCTGCAATGCGCTTCTCGGTCTTCCACGTTTGGAAGAACCAACCGGCAGCCGGCGCAAACGAAGCCAGCTGGTTGGCGATGAACACGCGCTCGTAGGCATTGCGGCCCTCGGGCGTAACCGACGAGTTGGCAAAAATCGCCGCACCCGACCATTCGCCCACCAGCACGGGGAACCCAGTCGAAATCGCTTCTTTGAGCTCGCGCTTGTTACGCGAAATCGCCGTCGTCAGCCCGCGAGGGCTCGTGATGTCGAGCGCATACTCGTCGCGGTAATGGTACAGGTGAAGGTCCATGTAGACGTTCTTGTACTTGGCGCCGCGCATAAAATGCTTCCACTCGCTGGGATGCCCCGACGACGAGAAGACGACGATCTTATCCTCGGGCATATACGAACGGACGAGCTCGTAGGCATCGCGATAGAAATTGCGCAGGTAGTGAGCGGGAATGCCATCCGTCATGGTGAAGAGGCTCTTGCGAACGCTCATCTGCGGCGTATCCAGCAGCTCAATGCCCAGCAGGCTCTCGGCCTCGCCATAGCGATCGGCCAAGCGCTCGAGCACGTCGAGTGCGACATGACGGCCGTTGGTGGACGAATGCCACTCGGCGACAGCCTCCGGCGTGGTGGGTGAATCGTTGGAATCGCCCTGGCCACCGGGCACGGTTGCCAGATCGAGCAGCACGCGGATGTCGTACTTGGCAGCCCACTCAATTGCACGGTCAATGTAGTCGACAACCGAGATGTAGGACGCATCGGACTCCTGCGAACCAAAGGCATACCAGGGCACCGGCAGACGCACGGCGTTGAGACCGATCTGCGCCATGCGGCGAAAATCGTCCTCGCTCACAAACGTCTCGTAATGGCGGCGCATGCGCTCGTTATAGGCGGCGGTACCCATGGCCTCCTGTAGCTCGGCCGCGTTGGATGCACCGGTCGCCGCGTACAGCGACGGGGTCACCCAAGGCTCGGGAATAAACCAGCCAGAGAGATTAACGCCGAGTATCCTCTCCATCACTGCCCCCTTCGGATCATGCAGGTCGAACCCGCATCGTATTGCATAGGATAAGTATCGTTCTGAGTATACCCGCGTGTGCGGACAGGCGACCGAACGGTCTGTAAAGTGACGCGAAAGTGGGAGGAATGTCTGGGAGCAGACGGGCTCGGAATGGTGCGACGAGGTGTGTACGCGCGCCGGAGGCAGGCACCGGAAATCGCGTCCCGTTCTATCGCTCAATAATGGGGCGCATTTTCCGCAGAACCCTACATAAAAGAAAAGGACCCCTTTGCAGAGGTCCTAGTCAATTCAAGGTGGCGGGGAAGGGAATCGCGTCCGCGCGCTGCGCGGACGGACCGCTGCGGCGCTTACGCGCCTTGCGAGCTGCGCTGGCAAACGCTTACGCGTTTACTCAGCTCCGCGCCCTCACGGGGTTCGATTCCATGTGGGGGCTGCATAAAAGAAAAGGACCCCTTTGCAGAGGTCCTAGTCAATTCAAGGTGGCGGGGAAGGGAATCGAACCCCTGACACGAGGATTTTCAGTCCTCTGCTCTACCAACTGAGCTACCCAGCCATTTGAGGTGTGCCTTGTTTCAAGGCTTGATTAGTATAACCAAGGACGCGTTCCGGTCAACCGAGAATTTCAAAAAAGTTTTTGAGCACAGCCTCGGTTCTTTAAATCAGCACGTCAGAGGCATCAGCCGGCAGCAAGAAGTTTTTCGCTCAGAGCCGCACGGGCAAACTCACTTGGCGTCATCCCCTCGGCAGCCGCCCGTCGACGAATGGCCTCCTTCATTCCCAGAGGAATCTTGACCGACAGCGTTGCCGTCCCCTCACCTGAGAGTGGGGGCCGTCCATGCACGATCCCACCAACGGTGTGTTCGCCATCCGGAAACTCTCCGCGCTCGTACGACTCGCACCACGCGTCAATCATTTCATCCGTTACAACCTGACCATTAGCGGCCGTATACGTCTTGCCCATCATCGACCCCTTTGCCGAGCCCGTTCAATCTCCTGCCAAAATTTCTTCTGGACTGGAGACAAGGCATGAATGATAAGCCACCCACGGACAAGCTCGACCGCGACAAACTCCACGCTTCGTCCGTCTGGGAGCCATCCAATCGCAAGCCATCTCGGCGGCTCGTCCTTCGACTCGCGACGAACGCACTCAGTAACCGCAAGCCAAGCGCTAAGCACCTGCTTTTCTGTCAGGTGCTTTTTAGCGTTGGGATGGATCTCAACATCCATGCATCTTCTCCTCCATCTTACCCAATTTCGTATGACGAAAGTCCGCTGTCGCCAATTCTTAAGCCGGCACGCGTTGGAGAGCAGGGGTCGAAACAATGATTGAAGGGCGCTCTAGTGCGGCCCAGGCGCCGGGGCAGGAGCACATACGCCAGGGACGTACGTTTTCGTAGCGCGCGAGGATATTGCCGTCGCGATCGATGAAGGCGATGTCGATGGGATAGGCCATAAAACACGTATGGACCGAAGAGCAGCGTGGAAATGCCATGACGAGCGGCAGACCGTTGGCGGCAACCGGACACCGTCCCAGCATGCCGCGCAGGCGCACGGCAAACGACTCCGCCACCGCAAACTCGGCCGGCGTCCAGCCCAGCCTATTGAGTGCCCGCGCGTAGGCGATGTAGGACGAGACCGCGGTCACATGACCACCCCCGGACGCCATGGATCGACCGTCACCGCGCGCTCGTGCGACAACGTTGTCGGCGCCCCCAGCGGAACGCCAGCGATGCTGAGAGAAGTCGGCCACGGCTCATAGTGCATGGTGCAGGTGTAGGTCCTAAACGTACCGGATAGGGAGAGCAGACCACCATCCGATGCCTCCGCGCCTTGCTCGCTCGACACTTCGATCTGCAAGTCATAGCCTTCCATGGCATTCAGAATTTGAGTCTGGACCGTCGCCGAGGCATCGACAGAGCTTTCGTCGCCCTCCCCCTCCGACGCCACGGCGTGCGCCAACACGATGTCGGGCACCACGCGGTCGAAGCGCGCGACAGCGCTGGCAAAGATCATGACGTTGTACACAATGAGTGCCAGCACCAGCAAAACGGGCGTAACCACTGCCATCTCCACCGTCGCTTGGGCGCGCTCCTCGCGCAGACGCATGCGGATACTCATTACGACCCACCGCCCAGAGCGCCAACCAGCGTGGCGACATCGACGGTGAGCGGGATGGAACCGCCGCCGGGCAGAGGAATCTCTGCAAGCGTGAACACCGTACCGCTGATGGTGCGTTCGACTTGATATTCCAACGCCTCGCAAAGCGCCTTGGGATCGGTCACGCCCAACGGAATACTTCGCAGTTTGTCTTGCGCTTGAGAGAGGCCAGCAATGTCAGACCCCGGGCTCTTAATGACGTTGGCGGAATCAGTCAGCACCGGCTTTCGCAGGCGCAAGTCGCACGGTTCCAAACCCAGCGCCGCCACGGACGCCGAAACGGTATCGCCGAGCCACGATGCAATGGAGCCCAACGCGCCGCTGCCCCCTCCTAGGCCTTTAATCATCTCGTCCATAAGTTCGTCGGCCGAACCTTGGATGTCTCCGTATCCCACAAGCAGCCGTCCCCAGACATCCATGACGCCATCGAGTACGCCGGCAACGCCACCCGAGCGTTCCTTCAATGTCGAGAAAAATCGCGAAAGCACGTTGTTTTGCGCCGTCGCCTCATCGGGCGCCAGCACCGCGGCAGAGATGGCACCGCGATCGCCAAGCCCGACTGCCGTGTTAAACGAAGAGTTGAGCTCATCGGGGCTCGAGATGGCACCCGAAACCGCAAAGGCAACCACGCCGTTGCGACCGGGCGGAGCGATACGCGGACGCTCGCCCGAAAGCGCTTTAATGGCCTGGTCAAACGCATTGCCCGCACGGTCGGCTTCGTCCTCGGTCTGACGCTCGAGCTCGAGCTCCTTGTTGCGACAGTCGACGTAGTCCTCCAGGGCGTCTTTAAACTCGTCGAAGTGATACTCGAAGCCGTTTTCGATAGAGGTTGAAGGCGCCGCAACAGCACCAAGCGACGAAACGCCAAAATGGCATTTGCTGCATTTATCCTGTCCATCGTAATCGGCAACCGAAGCAAATCCGCTCGGCGTCCCTTTCTTATAGTTAGGGCAGGTCGTCCCGTAATGCAGATACGCCTTGTCATCGTTCACGCTCGTCGGCCACACCGCATCGGTATAGAGCTCCGTCGCCCGAACCTCATCAGAGTTGCGCGGCAGCAGCGGAATATAGGAGGAAACCCTGTCTCCGTTCTCGGTTATATGTGCCCGATCGACCTCCGCGCTCGCATAGGTATAAAACGCCTTACGCGCCGCAGACTCTGCCTTCATCTCGACACTCGAGCCGTGGGGCTTCTCATTTGTCAGACGCCAATGGTAGTAGTCCTTCGCGCGATCAAGGGCAACTTGGGGCTCCCACGTAACGCTCGATGAGTAATGCGGATTTTGAACACCGGAGAGATCCGTTAGGCTTTTCGCACGCTCCCACATGCAAGAACAGCTGCCGACCGAGCCCTTGTCAGACCCACCACAATCCGCCAGCCAAGCACGCTCTTTAGCCTTCGCCGTGTCCTCAGAAGCCTTCCGCAGCTCCTCGGCCGCACACTCTAAATCATCTGATGTGTCTTTAATGCTATCGGTCGAGATCTCTGATCCTTTGAGCGCAGCGAAGTCAGACTCGGATGTCCTGGGCACGGCAAGCGCCGTACCGGTATAGGTCACACTATCGGTATCCTGCGCCGACACCGCCTGCGTGGCACGCGCGGCGATCAGATACGGCAGAGCCGTCTCGATTTTCTGTAAGCCTTCCGATGCGCTTTTGGCAAACTTGTTGCGCGTTTTAATGATCTCAATCCCGGTGTCGACCATATTGCCGGCAACCGGCTCGGCACCCGGGATGAGGATGGCGACCAGACCCGTCCCGATCGTGGCAAACCCCGCCAGCCCCAGACTCAAAATGCTCGCATCAACCACCGTGGCAGCCGTGTGATAGGACGACACTACGTTGGCACCCGCCAGCGCGCCGCTATCGGCTGCCACCTGGGTATCCCCCGCGCGCGACATGCTCCATATCGCCGCGGTCGACGAAAACAACAACGTGAGCACCACTAGGATGACCACGGCAGAGGAAAGCGTGGTGTAGGCACCGTCTTCGATAAACAGGTCGATACCGGCTCGACCCATAAAGCCGCCTCGTTTGCGATGGCAGCTCGAACGGCGTGTCAAAACGCGTCTAGACCAGAAGCGCTTAATCCCATGCAGCAATCCACGAATCATAATCTCCCTCCAGCCATTCGGGACGCGATTGATACGAGACATCGACCTTGAGCTCAACGTAGCCGCCCTCGGCGGTACCACCCATAGCCTGCGCAAACGCACCGATCACAGGCAACGGCTTGACCTCGCCGGAAACGGACACGGACGAGACGCCACCCGCACCGGCCCGGCCAAGCTCGATATCCCACGACAACGGCCCGCCGGCATGAAAGATCGAAACGTTGGGCACTGCGGCAAGCCGGCGGCGGGTGAACTCCTTAAGATCATCGTCCTCCGCCGTCGTCGTGGTCATGAGCCGCGCGGTCTCGGCGGCGGCAGACTCCATGACCGCGCGCGTATAGAGCAGGCACACCGGTTGCAGTGCGAGAAGGATGAGTGTCAGAAACGTCGGCAGCAAAAAAGCGGCCTCGACCGTAGACTGCGCCCGGTCCTCGCGCGCGATATCAATACAACGCGATGTCCTTAGCGCCCGCAGCGGCGTCGATAACCGACATCGAGGCAACGCCATGGGATGCCGCCCGCTCAACCAGCGCCGCCAAGCGCCCATCGGTGCCAGCACGCCAAAGCCCCGCGATCGCCAGCACGATCGATAACAGCGCCACCGTGACGATGGCGTATTCGACCGTTGCCTGGGCAGACTCCTCGCGCAGGACGTCATGCATTTCACGACCCCTCCTTTGAGTTCGATGCCTGCGGGCTCAGGCGGATCACGCGCAGGCGGCACGAGGCATCGCCGGCATCCGCAGCAACCGTCACCATATCGACCCAGCCACATCCATCGCGCACGATGGCGCCCCATACGTTGCCCTTAATATCGAGATAGCCGCTCAGGGCGAGCTGGGCCGTTGGCACCTCGCGGTAGGCGCGTAACATATCCGCCGCTGCCTCGGTCATCGGTCGGTCCTCGGACCATGCAAGCCGGACCGCAATCGCGTTGCCCTCAGGCGAATCCGTCGCAGTGGCAGACCGCTTGTCGAGCGTCCGCAGAAAGGTTTGCGCCGTGACAGCGACATCCGAATCGTCCGCATCTCGCATCTCATCTTTTTGAGACGCCACCGCCGAATCTAAGCCCGAATCGGGGGCGATCCCAGGACGCTGCTGCCGCGCGGCGTTAAGCCCCCAAAGCACCGCCGCTATCGCCACGGTCAGGCAAGCAAACACCAGCAGCACCCCGATGGGGCGCTCGCCCTTTACAGGCTGTTGATGCCCTCGCTGATAGCGTTCCATAGATCTTGGACCTTGCCCTTAAATGCGACGATGGCGATAATCGCGATCACCACGAGCACGCCGACCAAGATGGCATACTCGGTGGTACCCTGTGCGCTCTCCTCCTGCAATAGCTCCTTGGCGCACTGACGAACATGTGCCGCCCGGCAAAACGCCCAGCCCTGGACCTTGCCAGCAGCGTCAGTCATCGTGTTCATGTATTCCTCCCTACATCATCCCGCCTGCTCCCAGCAGCGGGCCCAATATGGACAGAAGCAACGCCGGCAAGATGAGCGTGCCGGTGGGAATCAGCAGCTTGACGGGCGCACGCTCGATCTCGCGCTCGACCGCGGCGCGATGAGCCGCACGGATCTCGCGACTTTGAGCGGCCAGCGTCTCGGCAAGTGGGGCACCCAGGGCGAGCGCCTGCCCCACCGTGATGGCAAAGGTCTCGAGCGCTCGCACGTCCAGGTCGCGCGCGGCGGCCAACAACTCGTCCTCACGCGTGCCCACGCCCACCTGCCACGCCATGCAGGCGCGCTCAAGGCGAAGAGCCAGCACTGACCGGCGGTTGGCGCAGAAAATCTCAAGCGCCGCATCAAACGAAAGACCGGCCGAAAGACCCAAGCGCACAACATCGATCATCTCGGACACTTCGCCGAGCGACACTCGCGCCGGGCCGCCCGCTCCAACCGCGCCCTTCACTTGCGCGGTCAGAGCATCGACCACCGAGCGACCCGCGGCAGCGACCAGCACCGCCTCGCGCTTGCAGGCCCCTGCGATCTTGCGTGCATCCGCCCGATCCAAACCCGTCGCGACAAATACACTCAGGGCGCACAGGCAAGCCGCAACTGCAACCGGGGCGCTCATAGCTCCACCCGCATAATGCGCCGGATAACCACCAGGGCAACGGCGTTGAGGGCAAGACCCAGCACCACAGCGCCCGCGCCGGCAGGCGTCGCAAGACCGCGACGAAAATCTGCCGAAAGCAGCGCCAACACCGCGCACATGCCCGCCGGCATCGCCGCGACCATATGCGCAGACATGCGAGCCTGCGACGTCTTAACATCCAGGCGGCGCTTGAGCTCAATGCGCTCCCCCACCATGCTCGACGCCTCGGACAGTAAGTCGGCAAGCGGAGCGCCGGTGCGCTGAGACACCTTAAGCGCCAAGGTCACAAGCGAAAGACCGGGGGCGTCGATACGCACGAGCAAGTCATCGAGCGCGTCGGTCGCCGAGATGCCGCAATCGATCGCCGCCGCCACCCGCAAAAACTCGGTATGCACTGGCTCTTGCGCATGAGCGCCCACAAAGCGCATGCCCTGGGCCAGCGAATGTCCCGAGGCAAGCGACATGGAAAGTGCGGTAAACGCCTCGGGCATTGCCTCTTCTGCATCGTGTTGCTCGCGCCGGCTCTCAAAGCCATCCCGAGCGGCACCAACGGCAAACGGAGCAACAAGTCCCAAGGCAAATCCGAGGGGCGATAACGACACCATCGTTAGTAAAACGCAGCAGACACCGCTCGATAGCAGCAGAAACGTCAAACGTCCCGAAGCATCTTCGATCACGAGGCCAAGGCGATGCGCCGGAGCCAGCGATGCCCACGAACGGGCGATCTTTTTCAGCAGATCGTTTTCCACCAGCTCACGCGGCAGCTTCTCTGCCACCGTCTCGAGCGCCTGACGTGCCAGCTCCGCCGGCGGTACCTGCGGCACACGAGGTTCCGCCCCGCACGCCGTCGCGACAGAAAGCCCTGCCAAGCCCCCTACGACGAGGGGCACAGTGATCTCCATTCGTCCACCTCCTCTTGTGTGAGCGTCCCCGACCGCAGGCCTTCTGCGATAAACGGCGGCTCGCGGTCAAGCGTCCAGGTGCGCTCGGCGGCATCGAACGTCACATAGCGCTCGAGCTCTACGCCGCCCGATGCGGCGCGTCGCACCCCCGAATACGAGGAGACGAAACGCCTGCCATCGGCGTGGCGCTCGGACATCACGATGCCGTCGAGCGCCATGGCAATCTGCTCCTCGATGAGCTCGCTCGGCAGATCGATGCCATAACGTGCAAGCAACGTCAGACGCACCACGGTCTCCTGTTCTGAGCCCGCATGAAGTGTGGTGAGCGACCCGTCGTGGCCCGTGTTCATGGCCTGCAACATGTCGCAGCACTCGGCACCGCGCACCTCGCCCACCACGATGCGGTCGGGGCGCATGCGCAGGGCATTGGTCACCAGGTCGCGGATCGTCACCGCGCCCTCGCCCTCAATTGAAGCCTCGCGCGCCTCTAGACGCACCACGTGCGGATGATGCGCAAACTTGAGCTCGGCAGAGTCCTCGATCGTCACGATGCGCTCGCCGGTGGAAATCTCGCATGACAACGCGTTGAGCAGGGTGGTCTTACCAGATCCCGTGCCTCCCGCAACCGCCAGGTCCTGTCGCAGCGACACCGCGCACGACAGCAGCTGCGCATACCAAAGCGGCAGCGACCCCAGCCCCACAAGCTCGTCCAGCGAGCAGATACGGTCCGAGAACTTTCGGATGGTGAGAATCGGTCCGTCAATCGCCACAGGCGGAATCACCGCGTTGACGCGATAGCCCGTTTTGAGGCGAGCGTTGACGATGGGGCTGCGCTCGTCGATACGGCGGCCAAGTGGCGAGATAATGCGGTCGATAAGCACACGGATCTGCTCATCATCCTCAAACGCATGCTCGATGGGGTACAAGACGCCGCCGCGTTCAAAGAAAGCCGAGCGGCAGCCGTTGATCATGATCTCGGTAACGGTGTCGTCCTCGATGAGCGGCTGCAACGGCCCCAAACCCACCACGTCATCCAAAATCTCGTCGATGATAGTCTCGCGCTCGGGCGTCGCGAGATCGGTCGGCTCCTCAACATTGAGCGCCGCCTCCACCGCAGGACGCAATTCCGAGCGGGCAAGTGCCGGGTCGATATAGGCGCTGATACGCGCCACTTCGTCGTAACCCATGCGGTCCATCACGGCGCGCTTGGTGCGTCGTTTCACCGCGCGGCGACGCCCCGCATCTACAGGCGCTGCCGCCGCCGCAGCGCCGGCAGCCTTAATCCTCGTTTGCAGGCTCATCGCTGATCACCCTCGCGCGACCAGGGAAGGCGAATACGCGGGCGTTCGGTGCGCATTGCACGGTCGGCGACCATATCGCTCCAAGGGCCGACGGCGCACCCCAGTTCCACGAGCATCTCGCGCGTGGCCTCGCGCACGCTGGTCGCAAAAGCGCTGGTCTGCCCCACCGCCTCGTCAGCACGCCCAAACGCCATGAGCGCGGCGAGATCCTGCCCGCCATCGGCGATACGAATCTTGGAGCTCAACGCACAGGCAATCTCAAAGCGCATAGCGACATCCTCGTCTGCCCCGCGCGCACCGAACCGGTTGAACACGGCGCTCATACGCGTGCGCGGCACACCTACTCGACTTGCCAGTTCAATGACGCGCGACGCCGATGTCGCGGACGACACCGCAGCATCGCCAACGACCAGGCAACGGTCGCTCGCCGCCACCGCAGCCGCCACGGCGTCGCCCCAAAAGACCGAGGTATCGATAAAGACCACGTCGGATTCGCGACGCAGGACATCAAGCAGTAGCTCCACCGGACGTGCCATGAGCTCGGCTTGCTCGGGCGCCGCGACGGGACCCCAGAGCGTAACGCCCGGCGCCACGCGCATCGATGTGGCTACGATATCCGGCTCGGTGAGCGCGCCCGCCGCCGACGGCTCGATAAGTGCCGCCATATCGCGCGGAGCATCGACGCCTAACAAGTCGTAAAGGTTTCCAAACATCAGGTCCAGGTCGAGCACGGCGGCACGCAAGCCCAACAGCGACGATGTGTGTGCCATGGTGGCAACGATCGTCGACTTGCCGCAACCGCCCGAACCCGAAATGGCGCAGATGACCGGAGCTCGATGCGGCGAAGCGGCAGCGTCTGCCGGCGGCATCGGAGGCGGCGGGGCGGGCGTCGGTGACAGCGTCCCCGTCTCCCCCGCCGCAACCGCATGCTGCGTCCAAGCCGGCATGGCAGCTTGTTCGGTCTGCGAGGCAGGCTCGTTCTGTGCAATCTGCTCATGCTGCATCAGCGACAACTCGCCGCACCCGGCAAAGCCCTCAACTTCATCGAGTTCATCCGCCAGATTCACGCCGTGCACGTATCCCATATCTACAACCGGGGAATCGCCAGCATGCTGCGCCGGCCCTCCAGCGTCATCGTATACAAGAGGGTTCCGGGGGCGCCGACCATGCTCGGCTTCCGCTTTTCCATAATCATCAACACGCGGGCCTCTTGTAGCGCGAGGCGCCCCGGGTTCCCTATCAACAAAAGCATCGGGCTCAATCGTCATGCGCCGATCGGAATCAACCGCTCCCTCGCCCGCGCGCCCGTTGCCGCATATACTGTGTGCAGCGATGACCTCGGTCGCCCCCGCGCGAAACAGCCCCTCGATATCCGACGGATCGAGCGCTTCTATCAACACGACCACGCGACTCACGCGGCCTTCGGCCGTCAGGCGCGCAACAGTCTTGCGCACATCTTCGGTATCAAACAGAGGCGCCGCGATGATGGCAGCCCCGCGGCGTGGCGGAAACGCCCGCGCCATGGAAACCAGCCCGTCCAGGTCACCCACGCGAAGCACCTGTGCACCCACATCACGGCCCTCGACTTCCCGCTGCAACAGTCCGTAATCGCCGCACGCGCAGCACGCAAGCCAGATCGCCTTCATCACTCGTCGCCTCCGCTCTTTTTGCCGCGCGCCGTGGCGGGAATCGTCAAGCTGACCGTTCCCTTGCCCGAGGCTCCCAGCAGTTCCTTGACGTCTTCGGGGTCAGCCGCCAGCGTCACCCATTCGATCTTGCCCTCGCGCGTGGCACCGGAATCCTCACTGGTATCGATCACGTACGCGCCGCACAGCCGATCGGTTACGCCGTCTTTTTGCACATACACATCCACGTAGCTGCCCACGCCCGCAGCACCGCCGACCGAGTGCTCGGCATCGACCGCCACCGAAACGGCGACCTTGCCCTTAGGCACCTCGAGCTTGCGGCTCTCGGCCTTGGTGTAGACATTGCAGATCACGGCGTTTTTGGGAATACGCGAAGTCGTCACGTCGCCGCGCACCTGGCGCAGCTCGGTCGCCGCGTCACGCGGCAGCAGGCTCGTCAGCCATTCCTGGGTTATGACATTGGTCTCATCAAGGGTCTCGCCCACATCGATATCGCGCGCCGCGACGCAAACCTCGACGCGATCGCCACCGTACTTGGCCAAGGTCTCAGCCTGGACCTGTTCGGCTTGCGAGCGGATCGACGAGCCGTAAACCATGCAGAGCAGAGCAGCGAGCACGCCCGCGACCAGACTGATGGCGATGCGCTTGCTCTTGTTCACGGCCGCTCCTCTCATGGCAGTGCCGGGCGAATGCCCGTACCACCATTGTCTGGGCGGTCAGAGCGCAAAGCGGCGCAATCGCGATCTTGGTTTTCGATGTCAAACCAATCGCTGACCAAAAGCTGACCAGCCCGTCAAGCTCGTGGCAAGGTTTTGGTCGGCACGTCAGCAAACTGCATGTTTCGAGGCTTTTCCGCAGCAAAAAAGCCGTCTCCCGAACAGTTGGGAGACGGCTGTCATAGGAAAAATCAATTACAGATGGACATCGGGATCGAGCATTTGAGCGCTCACGCGCATGGATGACGCCAGGTTTTGGAACGTTTCCAGACGCAGGCTGTCAATCTGCCCGGCGTCTTCGGCCTCGCGAACGGCGCAACCCGGCTCATGGACATGCGTGCAATCGCCAAACCGGCACGCACGCGATGCCTCGACAATCTCGGGGAAGGCGCGCGCCAGACCCCGCTCGTGACCCACGAGCGGTAGGCTGCGCAGGCCCGGGGCATCGGCGATCACGCCGGCGTCGCCCGGCAGCGTCACCATCACGCGCGCGACGGTAGTGTGACGGCCCTGGTCGTCGCGTTCGCGCACACCGCCGGTCGCCAACGTATCGTGGCCCAGCAGTGCATTGAGCAGCGTCGACTTGCCGGCACCCGACTCGCCCAGAATCATGGCGCAGCTCCCGACAGGCACGCAGGCACGGACCTCGTCCAGGCCGCGGCCCTCGGCAGAGGACGTCACGATCACGCGCACGTCCGGACCCACCAGGCGGCACACGCGGTCCAGATCGCGCTCGAGCTCCTCGGTATCGCAGCGATCAGCTTTGGTGAGTACCACCACCGGCTCGGCATCGCAGTCGAGCGCCAACACCAGCGAGCGCGCCACGCGGTCGAGCAGCACCTCACCGGCACCGAGCGCCTGCACGATTAGCACGCTATCCACGTTGGAGCAGAGCACCTGGCGCTCTCCGCGGGCACGGCCGCGCCAACGCTCAAAGCTCGTACGGCGCGGCAGCACGCACTCAATCACGCCCATATCGTGCCCGGGAGCGCGGCGCACCGCCACACGATCGCCCACGGCAGGCAGCAGGACCTCGTCCTCACCGCGCGACTTGGCAAACCCCACGGCATGCTCGGCGCGGAAGGTATCGTCGGCAGTCGCCACCAGCGGAAACCCGCGATCCAAGCGCACCACGGCGCCAAGCTGCATCTGCTCGGGCTCCTCGGCATGTGCGCAGAAATCATCAAAGGCAGTCTGCTGAGCTTCATCGACCGGCAGGTCATCAAACGCCGGAACGTCCTGCAGCGCGTCGAGTCCCGGCACGCTTGCCAGCAGCTCCTCAGCAGATGCGGGAGCCTCGGTCGCGAGCTTCCGACGACGATCGCGCTTAGCCCGCGCCCCCGTCGTCTTTTTCTTCGCTTTAGCCTTAGCCTTGCCCACAGATGCCTCCCAGCACAAAACCACACAACTGAGCAGGTATTTTACCCACAAAAAAAGAGTCGGTCGAGCAAACGCTCGACCGACTCACACACTTTCCCTCAGCCCTTTTCATCCGCACGAGAGAAAAGCCAGCAACGTCACCGCAGGGCCCGCCCGCCGAGAGGGGTTTCCTAAGGGCACATCCCGCAGCCGCAACGCGGCGAGGACGTGCCCGTGGAAACCCCGTAGGCGGGCAGGCCCGGGCAGGTTAACTTACTCCTTTTCCACGGCGCGCATGATCGCCTTGTAGATCTCCATCAGCGGGATGATCAGGAAGGCCAGGCCCAGCGCGGCAAGAACGCCCTTGAGCTCAAGCGTCACGGGGCCAAAGAACATCTCGGCAAGCGTCGGCTGCACGGTTACGATCACCGTCAGCACCAGCGCCAGCGCGGCGGAAGCCCACAGCCACTTGTTCTGCTTCTTCATGGTGAACAGCGACGCACGACGGCTGCGCATATTGAAGCAGTGGAAAATCTCGACCATGTTGAGCGTGATGAACGCCATCATCACGCCTTCCTCGTCGGCATTGCCGGCGATCATATCGGCGATGTGGATGTAGCCCATGTCAAAGTACACGCCCACAAAGAAGCTCGCCAGCACCAGCACGGTGATGATTAGGCCCTGGACCACACAGTCCAGGCCCATATGTCCGGCAAAGACACCGTCCTTGGCGTTGCGCGGCTTGCGCTTCATGATGTCGCCCTCGGCGTCCTCCATGCCCAACGCGAGCGCGGGGAAGCAGTCGGTAACTAGGTTCACCCACAGCAGCTGCACCGGCTGGAAGATGGTAAAGCCGATGAGCGTGGCGATAAACACCGAGAACACCTCGGCAAGGTTGGCCGAAAGCAGGAACTGGATGACCTTGCGGATGTTGTCGTAGATGCGACGGCCCTCTTCGCAGGCACCGATGATGGTGGCGAAGTTGTCGTCGGCGAGCACCATGTCGGCGACGTTCTTGGTGACATCGGTACCGGTGATGCCCATGCCCACGCCGATGTCGGCGCGCTTGATGGACGGAGCGTCGTTGACGCCGTCGCCCGTCATGGCCACGATCTGGTCGCGCGACTTCCAAGCCTCGACGATGCGGGTCTTGTGCTCGGGCTGGACGCGGGCGTACACGCCGTAATCCTCGATGTGCGCGTCGAGCTCCTCGTCGCTCATGCGATCGAGGTCGGCACCGGTGATGGCCTGGCTGCGATCGGCGACGATGCCCAGCTGCTTGGCGATGGCCACGGCGGTGTCGATGTGGTCGCCCGTGATCATGACGGTGCGGATGCCGGCGTCGTGCGCCTCGCGGATAGCGTCGGCCACCTCGGGGCGGACCGGGTCAATCATGCCGGACAGGCCGCAGAAGACCAGGTCGTGCTCGAGCGCAGCGGGGCCGCAGTCGCTCGGGACCTCGGTGTAGGTGCGGCTTGCCAGCGCCAGTACGCGCAGGGCCTCGTCGGCCATGGCCTTGTTGGCGGCCACGAGCTCGGCGCGACGCTCCTCGGTTAGGGGGACGACCTTATCGCCGTCGTAGATATGGGTGCACAGGCCGATCACCACGTCGGGCGCGCCCTTGGTGTACTGCTCGTACTCGCCGTCCAGGGTCTCGACGACCACGGACATCATCTTGCGGCCCGAGTCAAACGGGGCCTCGCCCACGCGCGGGTGCTCGGCGGTCAGGCCGGTGAGCCCCGCCTTGCCGGCGTCGTTGACGAGCGCGCACTCAGTCGGCTCACCAACGGCCTCGCCCAGCTCCTCGTCCCACTGGGCATCGGAGCACAGAGCCATGCCGGCCAGGAACTTCTCCTTAGGCGCAGCGAGCTCGTGCTTGACGACGGTCATCTTGTTTTGGGTAAGGGTGCCGGTCTTGTCGGAGCAGATGGTCTGTGTGCAGCCGAGGGTCTCGACGGCAGAGAGCTTGCGGATGATTGCCTGGCGCTTGGCCATCTTGGTCACACCAAGCGACAGCACGATGGTCACGACGGCGACCAGGCCCTCGGGAATGGCAGCGACGGCGAGCGAGACGGCGACCATAAAGGTGTCGAGCAAGGCAGTCGGGTCGGTAAGGACGTTGCCCACGCCGTGGCGGATGATGTCGACGCCAAAGATGACGACGCAGATGACGATAACCATGATGGTGAGGATGCGGCTGAGCTCGGCAAGCTTCACCTGCAGCGGCGTGAGCTCTTCCTTGGCCTCGGCCAGGGCGCCGGCAATCTTGCCCATCTCGGTGTTCATACCGGTGCCGACCACGACGGCGCGGCCGCGGCCGTATACCACGGTGGAACCCATGTAGCACATGTTCTTGCGGTCGCCGAGCGGCACGTCGTCGGTGCCGGCGGCGAGCTCGATCACGTTGGCATGCTTCTCGACGGGCACGGACTCGCCGGTAAGGGCGGCCTCCTCGATCTTCATCGTGGCGCTCTCGAGCACGCGGCAGTCGGCCGGGACGGAGTCACCCGCCTCGAGCATGATCACGTCACCGGGCACGAGCTCGGCGCTCGGCAGGTGCACGAGCTTGCCGTCGCGCAGCACCTTGGACTGCGCCGCGCTCATCTCCTGCAGGGCCTCGAGAGCCTCCTCGCTTTTAGCCTCCTGGACCACGCCCAGCACCGAGTTGACGATAACGACGAACATGATGATGGCGACATCGGCAAAGTCCGCCTCGCCCTTGACCATGCCCGTGAGCGCGCTGATGACGGCGGCAACGATCAGCATGATGACCATGGGGTCGGCCATCTGCTCAAAGAAGCGCTTCCACAACGGGGTCTTCTCGGCTTCCTCGAGCTTGTTAGGGCCTGTCTTGGCGAGGCGCGACGACGCCTCGTCGTTGCTCAGGCCGAGGTTCTCATCGACGCCCTGGTCGCTGAGTACCTCCGCCGCGGCGGACAGGTATTCCTTTTGCATATAGAGTCCCCTCCTGGGATTCGGGCCACTCAGCAGATTGATGCCCGATCATAATTCCCAGGAGAAGGGCAAGGGCTCATCAAGGCTGCCGTGCTGAGCGGCAGTTGATAGTGGAGCTATGGTACCCCAAAGCGGCGCGTCTAGCCAAAACATTCCAATTGGAAACACGGCTCGAGTGCAACGGTGCAGACCGTGTGATGCTCAATGTTGGTAAAACGTTTTTTCTTCGGCACTTCGTCAAACTGAAATATCGCCCAGATAGCAGCGGTAAGAGCAGTTGGTAAAATTTTTGCATATACCGTTTTCCCGCAAAAAATGAACTTCTTAATCGGCATACGGTCGTTTTTTTGGGGTATTCGGTCGGTATTTCGTTATAATCAACTCGATTTTATTTCTTATGCTTTATCTATCAGCGCAAGACGATGTCAGATGGAGGTCTGAATGTACAAGCGCACTAAGATTGTATGCACCATGGGTCCCGCCTGCGATAGCGACGAGACCATCCGCGAGATGATCAAGGCGGGCATGAACGTCGCCCGTTTTAACTTCTCGCACGGCTCCTACGACGAGCACCACGGTCGCATCGAGCGCGTCCGTCGTATTTCCAAGGAGCTCGGTCTGCCTGTCGGCATCCTGCTCGACACCAAGGGCCCCGAGGTCCGCACCGGTCTTCTGGTCGACGGCAAGAAGGTTGCCGTCAAGACCGGCGACAAGATCGTCGTCACTGCTCAGCCCACGTCCGAGGATTTCCACGGCACCGCCGAGCACATCTCCCTCGACTACCTGGCTCTGCCCTCCGAGGTCGAGAAGGGCTCCCTCATCCTGATCGATGACGGCCTGGTTGCCCTCGAGGTCGAGTCCGTCGACGGCCAGGACATGACCTGCGTCGTCAAGAACGACGGCCTGATCGGCGAGCGCAAGGGCGTCAACATGCCCAACGTCAACATCTCGCTGCCCGCCATCACCGAGCGCGATCGTCAGGACATCCTCTTTGGCCTGACCGAGAACATCGACTACATCGCCGCTTCCTTCATCCGTGACGGCGAGTCCGTCCGCGGCATCCGCGAGCTTTGCCGCGAGAACGGTGGCGAGCACGTGACGATCTTCCCGAAGATCGAGTGCGCCCTGGGCGTCGAGAACTTCGACGAGATCCTCGAGGCTTCCGACGGCATCATGGTCGCCCGTGGCGACCTGGGCATCGAGATCAAGCCCGAGCTCGTTCCCCACATCCAGAAGGAGATCATCGCCAAGTGCAACGCGGCCTACAAGCCCGTCATCACCGCTACGCAGATGCTCGACTCCATGCAGCAGAACCCGCGCCCGACGCGCGCCGAGGTTGCCGACGTTGCTAACGCCATCTACGACGGCACCGACGCCGTTATGCTCTCTGGCGAGTCCGCTGCCGGCAAGTACCCGGTCGAGGCCGTTAAGATGCAGGCCAGCATTGCTCTCGAGACCGAGAAGTATCTCCCGGCCCACGCTCCGCTCGAGGTTCCGGCCGATGCTCACGGCACCCGCGTTGTCAACAACGTTGTGGGTATGTCCGCTGTGAACATGGCTACCACCGTTGGCGCCAAGTGCATCACCGTGCCGACGACCACCGGTCGTACCGCTCGCTTGATCTCGCACTTCCGTCCCAACATGCCGATCTGCGCGTTCTCCCGCCACGAGTGGGCCGTCCAGCAGATGATTATGTACTGGGGCGTTATCCCGCACCAGGCCGAGATTACCCAGGGCACCGTCAACGGCACGATCGTCAAGGCGATCGAGACCGCTAAGGAGCTCGGCTACGTCGAGGCCGGCGATCTGACCGTCGCTACCGCCGGCGATCCCCGCATGAGCGTCCAGCTCGAGGACAAGGTCTCCTCGACCAACGTCGCTTACGTCGCTCAGGTGCGCTAAATCGTACTTGCAAGCAGATTTGCATTGCAAAGGGCCCGGAAGGCATTGCCTTCCGGGCCCTTTTTCTGTGCGCAAATACCTCTTACACGGCATGACACGCAACCAGCTACTTATGGCATGCTACGAAATGTGCAGCTCGTTTGCCGTGTTTACACCCTGCGGCGGGAGCTATTGGTCGATTGGGATGAGCTGTTCGCCGTTAAGCCGGCCGGCTAGCAGCTAGCGATCAGAGAGACTGCGGGAACATCAGAAGCAGCAACGCGGGCTGCAAATCCCGCCTCGGTCAGCTCGATGACCTCGGTAAACGTTGCGTCGAAGAACTCCTCGGTTAGCAGGCGATACGGCGGATGATCGGGCTCGCCGGGGTTTTCGCGTACAATCTCGTGCATGACGCCGATGGTCTTGAGCACATACTCCTTATGGATGGGATACTGCCCAAAACGCGTCGCAGCGGTATACAGGCGATCGGTCGCACGCGGGATGGAAACAATGCCCAGCGTCTTGCCAAACCAGTCAAAATCGCCCTGCTTTTTAATGCGGAACTCCTCGCACGGCTTGCCGCCGTGTGCTTCCAGATACTGGTTCACACGCGTGTTCCATACCGTGTCGGCCACCAGATGCGACCAGACGCCCAGCGTTAAATCGAGCAGCGACTGCGCCACATCTTCGGACGCAAGCGAGAACTCACAGGCGCCGGGACCGGCAACCGGCTCGGCATCATTGTAGCACTGGGGATAGTGCACGCGGTTCAGTCGCTCGCGTTCCTCGATAATCGAGGTCGCCGCGGCCGGCGCACCGGTGGGCGAACTTTTAAGCAACGGTGCCACATAGGTATCCCAGAACTCATGCTCACGAGGCTTAGGGATGGGCTCAGGCTTGGCAAAGTGCGTAATGCGGTACGGGATGGGATCGGCGATGCCAGGGACCATATAGCCCACGAAGATATCCGGGACCACGCAGCCAAACAAAAAGGCATTGCGGTCGCGCACGCTACTGGCAAGCGCACCGGTGCGCTCCAGCAAACGCTCCGTCTGAGCAATATGAATGTTCCAGCTTGGCATAGCCACCCCCATAAAAACCTGGATAACTATACCATCACGGCAAAGCCGCGCGGGCGGCTACGCACGCTCTACGCAGCAACTAGTCCGTAGCACCGCTTTCGGTTCCATACGACGGCGAAGGCGCCTCGACCACATGGTGATATCGATCGATATAGATGGCGCGGGCACCCAGGCGTCGCACCAAATCCTGGTGATGCGTGCTCATCAAGACCGTCTTACCCGCCGCAACGTAGGCCAGCAAAAAGTTGACCACGATGTCGCATGAATCCTCGTCGAGCCCATTAGTAGGCTCGTCGAGGACCAAGATATCCGGGTTCATCGACACCACCGCAGCCAGCGCAACGCGCTTCTTTTGCCCGCCCGAGAGCTGATAGGGAGAGGCGTCGGCAAGGTCGGCAACCTGGAACAGCCCCATGGCATCGCGCACGCGGCGCTCGAGCTCGTCTGCCGGCAGCCCCATCTGCGCGGGACCAAATGCGACCTCCTCGCCCACCGTAGAGCAGAACAGCTGGGCGTCGGCATTCTGGAACACAAAGCCCACACGCTGATGGAACCGCTGGGCCGTCGCGGAATCCTTGAGATATGCCGCATCGATTACGTCCCCGTCAAACAGGTATGCTCCTGCGTCGGCAAGTTCAAGACCGTTAATAAGGCGCATGATCGTCGTCTTACCGCAGCCGTTGGGACCGAGCAGGGCAACGAGTTCACCACGATCGACCTGCAGCGAAACGCCGTCGACCACCGTATGCCCCGCATAGGAGAACACCACGTCGCGCAGCTCGATGAGCGGCGTGGCCTCGGCGCTGCCCGCACCGTTCGTGCCCGCCGCACTATTCATATCGATCGTCAAAACGTCGCCCTTCCCTATTTGTATCCCCAGCCGGAACCAGCAGCGTCTACAGCACCGCGCACAACACGGCGAGCAGAACCACGCCGGCCGCATAGACCGCATCGCGCCAGCCAAACCCGGCGCGTGCAGGCGCCGGATACACGCCGGCAAAGCCGCGGCAAAGCATAGCCTCATCCATCGCGCGGCTGCACTCCATCGCCTTGATAAACGTCATGCCCATGATACCCGCCAGCGAGTCGGTGCGCGAAAAACCCGCAGGCGCGGAACCGACGCTGCGCAGCATGACCGATTCGCACAGATCGTGCGCCGTGCGTCCCAGCACCTCGATATGCTTGAGCGCCATATCGAAAGCAAAGATGACCTCGTCGGGCAGGTGCAGCATCTTGAGCGCCGCCGACATGCGGCTCCAGGTGAGCGTCCACGAAACACCCAGCACCAGCGACACGTTAATGAACGTCTTGAGTGCAATCTTGAGCATGGCGCCCGTGGCAGAAGCACCCAGCAGCAGGGCAGGCAGCGCCAGAACCACGGCAAACCCCGCGGCAGCCAACGCCGGCACAAAGGTAGCGCGCAGCCCGCGTACGGGGCGCACCGCGACCAGCACCAACGCGATCGCCGCCATCAACATCAGGTACAGCGGGCTTTGCGTCAGACACACGCACAGGACGCAAACGAACATCCCTAACAGGCGCACCGGAGCCGAAACGCAAGAAAGGGCGCGGTCGACCATCGACCCGCCCTCGTTCGCGCCTCCACCCAGGCGAACCCGCTCAAGCAGGCTCGCCAGGTGCAGGACGTTCTTTTGCATCACACGATGCCGAGCCCCCGCGGGCTCGTATCGCTCCTCGGCCGCAAGCCAACTAGGCAGCTCGGCTATTGCCATGAGCACCGCTTTCTTTGACCGTCAGCGAGACCAGGCGGAATGCGATGGTGAGCACCGCCACGCCAATCACGCCCGAAAGAATATACATCGCGGCCTGGCCGGCAAAGCCAAGGCCCTGCTCCTCGGAATAGGCCTGCAGATAATCGCCCGTGGGCAGGGCATCGGCAAAGGTCGGAGTGTCGAGACCGACCGAAGCCTGCAGACTGTCGTCACCAGCCTCCTGAACGGCAGTCGCGGCGCCCTCAGCGTCCCACTCGCCCCAGGCGTCACCCGTGGCCAGCAGCCCCAGAGGCGTGGCCACGATAAGCACGGCGACCAAGATGAGCGTGGGGACCAGCGAGGTCTTCTTGGCGGCAGCGCCCTCGGCGGCAAGCTGACCATCGGCGGCTTCGGGGCCGACGATAATGCTCGGCGCCGTCTTCTTAATGAAGCCGTAGATGGCGGCCGTCGCCACGCCCTCGACCACACCGGCAACCAGCATATGCGGGATCAACATGGCCGGAATAGCCACGGACAGCGGGAAGGGGCAGTACAGCGGCGCGCCCGAAGCGTTGGTAAAGAGCATCGGCTGAATACCAAACTCGATCGCCGCGCACAGGGCCGCCAGACACAGACCGACCCAACCGCTCACGATGGCAGAAACCGAGGTGCCCCAGCTCTTGTCGTGCAGACGGCTGTTGAGCGCACGGAACACGATAGCAGCGACAAACGGCAGCACAAAGGCCATGTTAAAGCAGTTGGCGCCAAACGACAGAACGCCGCCGTCGCCAAACAGCAGCGCCTGCAGCGCCAGCGCGACCGAGACAGCGATAGCCGCGGCCTCGGGGCCCAGCAGCAGCGCGATGAGTGCGCCGCCGACGGCGTGGCCTGTGGTGCCGCCGGGCAGCGGAACGTTAAACATCATGAGCAAAAAGGAGAACGCAGCGCAAATACCCAGAAAGGCCATATGCTCGCGATCGAGCGTGGCGCGCACCTTTTTGATGCAGTGAACCCATACGGGCACCATCACCACCGCCATAACGGCATCGGTCTGCGGGGACAGGTAGTTGTCTGGAATGTGCATATACGCCTCCCGGTATCGGCGCACGGAATTGCAACGCCGCTTGAATCACCTTGCCAGTGTTACGTAATGTCATATTCGTAACACGCCGCAGGCTATGATAGCAAAACGGCGCGCCGCCACAAAAGCAGCACGCCGTTATGTAATGCGCGTGTCATATATGCAGGGTCAACGGTGCCTTATTCCGAACACCGCGGTCGCGCAGGGCTCCGCAGCAACCGCCATCAAGCCCTACGCTCCCATCGCAAGCCCTAGCCGCGGACCTCGCCGTTTACGCCCTTGCACACCTTGGTGACGATCTTCTGGTGCGCCTTCTCGACCTCTTCGCTGGTGAGCGTGTGGTCGTCGGAGCGATACGTAAGCGCAAAGGCCATGGACTTCTTGCCCTTGCCGATACGGACCGGATCGCGGTAGACGTCGAACAGACGCACGCCCTCGAGCAGCTTGCCGCCGGCACTGGTAATACGACGCTCAAGATCCTCGCAGGTCACGGAGTTGTCAACCACGATAGCAAGGTCGTGCTCAACGGCCGGGTACTGCGAGAACTCGCGATAGTTCTCCTGGTTGCGGGCGCCCTTGATCAGCTTGTCCAAGTCAAGCTCAAAGGCAACGACGACCTCATCGATGCCCATCGCCTCGCGCGCCTCGGGGTGAATCTCGCCGACCCAGCCCAGCACGGTTCCGCCGGACAGAACCTCGGCCGCACGACCCGGCTGCAAGAAAGCGTAGCCCTCGCCCTCGACGGGACGGAAGCGAACCTTCTCGATGCGCAGCTGGGCGAGCAGCTCCTCGACAATGCCCTTGCCAAAGAAGAAGCGCAGCTTGCGGTACTTCATGTTCCAGGACTGCTCGCTCCACTGGCCCGAGAGCACACCCGCCACGGACTTGGTCTCCTTGGGCAGGCTGGCGTTCTCGCGACCGTGGAACAGGCTGCCGACCTCGTACAGATGCACGTTGGGCGTGCCGTGGGCCTCGTTGTAGGCAACGGACTGCAGCAGGCCCGGCAGCAGCGAGCGGCGCATCTCGGTCTGCTCGGCCACCAGCGGGTTCATGAGCACCACGGGGCAACCGCGGCCCTCGGTGGACATACCGATCTTCTCCAGGTCGCCCGGGGCGGCAAAGCCAAAGGTCGTGGTCTCGTTGAGGCCGCAGGCGCGCAGGATCTCGCCGACCTTGCGGGTGAGCTTCTGCTCGCGGGTCAGGCCGCCGATGTGGTTCTTGGCAGCCGGGATGGTCGCCGTCACACGGCCCATGCCCCACAGGCGCAGGACCTCCTCGATCAGGTCAATCTCGCGCGGCAGGTCGGGACGGAAGCTCGGCGGGGTGACCATAAAGTCCTCGCCGTCGCGCTCGACGGTGCAGCCCAGACGGGCGAGCGAACGCTCAATAAAGTCGGGCTCGATGTCGGCGCCGCAGATGGCGTGCACGCGGGCCAGACGCAGCTTAATGCTGTCGATGGTCTTGGGCGCGGGGAACACGTCGACATAGCCGGGAGCGACCTCGCCGCCGGCGATCTCCTCGATGAGCGCGCACGTGACGTTGGCGACATCCACGCAGCCGGTCTCATCGACCTGGCGCTCAAAGCGGATGGAGGCGTCGGAGATCAGCGACAGGTCGCGGCTGGTGTGCGAGGTGCGACCGGCGTTGAAGCAGGCGCTCTCGACCATCACGTCGACGGTATCGTCCTCGATCTCGGAATCCATGCCGCCCATAACGCCGGCCAACGCCACGGGGCGCTCGCCGTCAGTGATAAGGCCCATGCCGGCGTCGAGCACGCGCTCCTCGCCGTCGAGCGTCGTGAACTTCTCATCCTGCTGGGCAGCGCGAACCACCACGCGACGGTGGCCATCGCGCTCGACAAAGGTGTCCAGATCAAAAGCGTGCAACGGCTGACCGGTAAGCATCATCACGTAGTTGGTGATGTCGACGATATTGTTGTGCGGGCGCACGCCCAGGGCGTTAAGGCGCTTGACCATCCAGTCGGGCGACGGGCCAACCTTCACATTGCGCACGATGCGGGCGACGTAGCGGTCGCACAGGCCCTCGTCGGCAATCTCGACCGAAAGCTCGTCGTCGGTCGCGCGGCCGGTCTCCGCCTTGATGGCGGGCAGCTCAACGTGGAAATCGCGGTCGAAGATGGCGCCGGTCTCGCGGGCCATGCCGATCATGGACAGGCAATCGGGACGGTTGGGCGTGATCTCGCAGTCGAGCACGGTGTCGCTCGAGCCCACATACTCGGCAAACGGCATGCCGCAGGGCGTATCCTCGGGCAGGATCATGATGCCGGAGTGGTCGCCGCCCAGGCCGAGCTCGCGCGCAGAGCAGTTCATGCCCATGGACACGACGCCGCGAAGCTTGCTCTTCTTGATCTTGACGTCGCCGGGCAGGACAGCGCCAATCATGGCCGTGACGATATGGTCGCCGGCCTCGAAGTTCTGCGCGCCGCAGACGATCTGCAGCGGAGCGGGGTTACCGTCGGCATCGAGATTCTTGTCGCCCACGTCGACCGAGCACACATACATGTGGTCGCTATCGGGGTGCGGGGTCTTGGTGAGCACCTTGGCGGTCACCACGTGGTCGAAGGACTCGCCCACGGTGTCGATCGCCTCGACCTCGGTGCCGGTACGGATATATTCGTCCGAAAGGGTCTTGGGATCCTCCGGAATATCGATCATGGTCTTGAGCCAGTCGTAAGAAACGCGCATGTAGCTCTCCTAGTTCTTAATCTCCGCAAAGGGGAGGGGTATCAAATGAAGACGTTCGCCTTAGGGTTGTCCAGGTGCCCCAGGTTGGCGTGAAAGAGGAGCGACGCGTACTAAAGGTACGCGAGCGACGGTTTGAACGCCAAGATGGGGTGCCTGGGCAAGCCTAAAATTGGTTCAAGAAGCGCATATCGCCAGTCATGAGCGTTCTGAGGTCGGGCAGGTCGTAGCGCAGGGCCGCGACGCGCTCGGCGCCAATGCCAAAGGCGAAGCCGGTGTACTTCTCGGGGTCGATGCCGCAGTTGATGAGGACGTTGGGGTCGACCATGCCGCAGCCCAAGATCTCGATCCAGCCGCTGTGCTTGCAGAAGTTGCAGCCCTTGCCGCCGCACACGTGGCAGCTCACGTCCACCTCGCAGGAAGGCTCGGTGAAGGGGAAGAAGTGCGGACGGTAGCGCGTCTTGCGGTCCTCGCCAAACATGCACTTAACAAAGTAGTCGAGCGTGCCCTTCAGGTCGCCAAAGGTGATGCCCTCGTCGACGACCAGGCCCTCGATCTGGTTGAACTGCGGCAGGTGGCAGGCATCGGCCGTGTCGGGACGGTAGACGGTGCCCGGGCAGATCATGTAGATGGGCGGCTTCTGCGACTCCATAGTGTGGATCTGCACGCCCGAAGTCTGGGTGCGCAGCAGCACGTCGGACTCGCCGTGGGCGTGAGCCTCGGGGTGCGCGACGCTGCCGGGGTTGTTGTCGACCACGTAGAAGGTATCGCGGGCCGAGCGGCTCGGGTGATCCATGGGAGCGTTGAGCGCGGTGAAGTTGTAGTAAGAGGTGTCGACCATGGGGCCGGACTCGACGGTGTAGCCGATGCCGCAGAAGATGTCCTCGGCCTCCTCGATGATTTGCTTGATCAGGTGCTGGTGGCCGATCTGCGGACGGATGCCCGGCAGCGTGATGTCGACGGCGTCGTGCTCGAGTGCGCGCTTGAGGGCGGCGGCCTTCATCTCGGTGTTTCGCTCGTCGAGCATGCCCTCGATCAGCTGGCGCATCTCGTTGGCGCGCTTGCCCATCACGGGACGATCCTCGGGGGCGAGCTTGCCCATCATGCGCATCAAGCCGGTGATACGACCCTTGCGACCGAGCAGCTCAACACGCGCAGCCTCGAGCTTGGCGGCGTCATCGGCGCCTGCGACGAGCTCCTTGGCCTCTTCCTCGAGTTTGACCAGATCATCAATCAGACTCATGTCTTCCCTTTCGTCTCTCGCGCATCCACTTGCCGCGGCGGCTGGAGCCACCCGGAGCTGCGGATGTGCGGCCCGGTTCGGTAACAAAAAAACCGCCCTCGGGCATGTGCATTGCCCAAGGACGGTTGAATTCCGCGGTACCACCTTGTTTGACCCGGCGGATGTCTGGCCCGCCGCGCCCACTCTGTGCCCCTTGTCGCGAGGCTCACGGCTTCCCTACTGGGGCTTCGCCGCCGCTGGCCGCGTGCCCGTTGAGGTCGCTGCTCGGGAGTGAACGCTTGGCCCTTGTCACCGCAGGAAGGCTCGCAGCCCATGACCTTCCCTCTCTTGCCGGCGACGCGGCGGGCAAAACCCTCTCCGTCAACGCATTGGGCTATAGGATAACACATTCTGCGTGTGCATCGCCGCGTTCCGTTTTGTTCGCACTGGGTACAAGGCAGGTAGCTGTGCAAACTGGCCGCGCGCCCACCCGTGGCGTCCGGTCTGCGAGATCAAGGATACGGTATGGGAAAGAAACTCGATAAGAAGGCCAAGGCCGCCGTGGCTAAGACTGTCAAGGGCGTCAAGGCTGCTAAAGTCGACAAGGCCGTCAAAAAGTTCCGCAAACTCGAGGGCAAGCTGTGGACTCGTGAGTACCTGCTCAAGATTGCCGAGTTTGACGGCGCGACCATTGCCCCCGCCAACGGCGCAGCAGCGCGTGCCGACGCCATGGGCACGCTTGCCGGCGAGCATCACAAGCTGCTGACCAGCGAGAAGTCCGTTGAGCTCGTACGCTCGTTAGCGCGCGAGACCGTCGCCGGCGGCAAAATCGACGACCCTCAGCTGCTCGACGAGATCCGTGTGCTCGGCCTCGATCAACGTGAGGCCAGTGCCATCCCCACCGAAGAAGCCGAGGCCTGGACCAGGCTCACCTGCGAGGCAGACGCCGTGTGGCGCAAGGCCAAGGCAGCCAACGACTGGGCGAGCTTTGAGACCTATGTGGATAGAATCGTCGCCCAACTTAAGCATCAGGCCGAGCTCATGGACCCCAAGCGCGATCCATACGACGTTTGGCTCGACCAGTACGAGCGCGGCCTTTCCGCCAAGAGCTTCGACGCGTTTTGCGACGAGGTCAAGGCCACGGTCGTGCCGCTCGTGCACGCCATCGGCGAGCGCGGCCAGCAGCCGGCTGCCGACTTTTTGCACGCCCACGTGCCCGAGGCTGCCCAGCGCGCCATGAGCTTCGACCTTATGAAGCTTGTCGGCCTGGACCTGGACGACACCACGCTTGCCTTTACCGAGCATCCGTTTAGCGAGGGCTTTGCCGTGGGTGATGCGCGCATCGCGACGCACATCTACGAGGACGACTGCATCTCCAACGTCTACAGCATCATCCACGAGGCGGGGCACACCATGTACGAGCTGGGCGTCAATCCCGCCTACGCGCGCACCTGCCTGGAGGGCGGCACCTCCATGGGCATCCACGAGAGCCAGAGCCGCTTTTTCGAGAACACCGTGGGTCGCAGCCGCGCCTTTATGGGCCCGCTGCTCGAGGTGCTGCGTCGTCACGCGCCCGAGGTCTACGGCGACGTCGACGAAGACACGCTCTACCGCGCCGTGAACATCGCGCAGCCGTCGTTGATCCGCACCGAGGCCGACGAGCTCACCTATCCGCTGCATATTATGGTGCGCTACCAGATTGAGCGTATGCTGTTTGCCGGCGAGGCTGCGGCCAAGGACATCCCCGCGCTTTGGAACCGCTTTATGGACGAGTACCTGGGCATTCCCGTTCCCGACGACACGCACGGCTGCCTGCAGGATACGCATTGGAGCGGCGGTTCGTTTGGCTACTTCCCCACGTATGCGCTGGGTAGCGCCTACGATGCCATGTTTGTGCCGGCCATGTGCCGCGACGGCGTCGACCTTACCGGTGCCTGCGCGAGCGGCGATCTGGCGCCCGTCCGCGCCTGGCTGGGCGAGCACATTTGGCAGTGGGGCCGCGCCAAAGACGCGCCGGAACTCATCAAGGGCGCCTGCGGCATGGCCTTTGACGCCCGCTACTACTGCAGCTACCTGCAGGACAAGTTCACCACACTGTACGAGTTGTAAGGCATAACCGACACGCCGACGCAAAGGGGGCGCCGCGGGATCAATCCCACGGCGCCCCCTAGTCATTGGGGACGTTCCTTAATGACCAGTCATTTAAGAACGTCCCCAATGACTACCTCCCGGCCCGGCACCTAGGGACGTTCCTTTTTTGCCGGCAGTTTAGGAACGTCCCCAGGTGCCGGATGACTGCTCCGGAGAGGCTGTGGGCAAAAAAGGGCAAAAATGAGTACTGCTGTCTGGTTGATAGCATTATTTTGGGCTAAAACAGGGTCCCAAATGAGATTTATTCTCATTTGGGACCCTGTTTATTGGACATGTGAGGAGCAATGCTCTTTGATATGACGTCCAGGCGTTGCCAAAATAGCCTCTTAGGGCAAAATTTGCTGTTACTTATTTAGTAACAGTACTCATATTTGCCCTTTTTTGACCACAGCCTTTTATAACCCCCCCCCGTCAGACAGCCCAGAAGGCACCTTATAGAGCCTTGAGTGCGTTGGCGATGCGCTTCATGGCAGCATCGGCGGATGCTTGGTCGGGCGCCTCGGCCAGCACGCGGATAACCGACTCGGTTCCGCTCTTGCGTACGAGCACGCGGCCCTCGCCTGCCAGCGCAGCCTCGGCCTCGGCGATGGCGTTCTGCACGCCCATGTTCTCGAGCGCGGCGTCCTTGTCCGCCACGCGCACGGCCACCTGCGCCTGCGGTAGCAGCTTGCACGGAGCCGTGAGCTGCGAGAGCGTCTCGCGCTCGGCGCGGATCACTTCCATCACGCGCAGCGAGGTCATAATGCCGTCGCCTGTGCGCTCGATATCGCCAAAGATCGTATGGCCCGTCTGCTCGCCGCCCAGGCTGTAACCGCCCTCGCGCATCTTGGCATACACGTGACGGTCGCCCACACCGCTGGTCACGGCACTTAGGCCGGCAAGCTCCAACGACTTGATCAGGCCAAAGTTGCTGGCAATCGTCGGAACCACGGTACCGCCCGAAAGGCGACCGTGCTTGTTCAGGTACACGCCGCACACGTACAGGATCTGGTCGCCATCGACCACGCGGCCGCGCTCGTCCACGGCCAGGCAGCGGTCGGCATCGCCGTCGTAGGCAAAGCCCACGTCCAGGCCCTGCTCCACCACGTGGCGCTGCAGACGCTCCATATGCGTGGAGCCGCAGTCGACGTTGATGTTAAAACCATCAGGCGCGGCATTGATCACGCGCACGTCGGCGCCCAGCGCGTCGAACACCGGCTTGGCCACCGAGGACGCCGAGCCGTTGGCGCAGTCGATGCCGATCTTGACGCCCTGCAGCGAAAAGTTCGCGCTGGCGATGAGCGAGGCAATGTAGCGGTTGCGGCCCTGCATGTAGTCCACCGTGGCGCCGATGTGGTTGCCCGTGGCCAGCGGCACCTCGCTCTTGCCATCGACGTAGTCCTCGATGAGCTCCAGTACGTCCTCGTCCATCTTAAAACCGTCGCTATTGACGAGCTTAATGCCGTTATCGCAAAACGGGTTGTGGCTCGCGCTGATCATGATGCCGCAATCGAAGCAGCCTTCCACGGTCTGATGCGCTACGCCCGGCGTGGGGATCACGTGCAGCATATAGGCGTCCGCACCGCTCGCGACCAGGCCACTCACCAGCGCCGCCTCGAACATATAACTCGAGCGACGCGTGTCCTTACCCACGATGACGCGCGCTTTGCGCTCGCGGTTGGCGCCGTAATACCAGCCCACAAAACGGCCAATCTTATAAGCGTGCTCTACCGTCAGCCCAACGTTAGCCTCACCGCGAAAGCCGTCGGTGCCAAAGTACTTCATGCGCTCTCCTTACAAAATAGGGGCGAACAGATTGCCTGTCCGCCCCAAAATGTTACTCGATTATCTGCGCTACCAGAAAAACCCTACGCCGACGCGCTGTCGCGAGCCGCCTGGCATGTAGGAGTCTGACGCAGCGTAAGCGGCTTGTCCCCCGCCTCGGCCGACGTGGTCAGCGTATACGTGATCGTCGTCGTCTCGCCAGCATGCAGGTCAACGGTGCCCGAATAGAAGGGAATTCCATGCCACGTAGCGGCGCCAAGACCAAACTGGGTGCCCTCAACCGTAAGGTCACTGATGTTGCCGCCCGTCGGGGCAAACAGCGAGACATTCAGACGCTCGTCGTCGCGCGCGGCATCGGGCGCGCTCGCCGCGACGTAATCGGGCAGCTTGCCTGCCTCCTCCTGCGTCATGATGTTCGTCAGGGTAACGGTGATGCGATACGAGCACGTGCCGTCTCCGTTCTTGACGCCCTGGCCAATCTGCGTATCAGCGTTCAGGTACCAGTCGAGCTTGGAGAAGCTCAGGTTGTTAAAGTAAACGCCGGCAACGGGATCGGCACTCGGATCATCCGGATCGGGTAGCGAAGCGTCAATGCCCGTCTCTTTGATGGCATTCTGCTCATCATCGTTTCTCATCCAAGCAATCAGACGGCCCTCTTCGGCACCGCGCTCGAATGCACCGACAAGCTTTGTAACGTCGACGTCACCGATGCCACCGAGAATCTTGTCGAAGGCAGCGCTGGCGACGGATGCAAAGATGCCGTCCGACTCCTCGACCGGATAGTTCCAGTACACATCGTGCATGAGGACCTTTGCGGCGTTGGTGCCGTCGACAACCGTTCCGTCGGGCAGCGAGACATTACCGACGAGGCCCAGCAGATACTGCAGGAACACCGGGTCGATACCCACGACGCCGTCAACGTCCTGCCCATACTGGGACTTCCACAGCGCGGCGACACGCTGCGAGTTGCGGGGCCAATCGGGCGAATATGCGTTACCAGAGTTGTACAGGTTACTGTGGTCACCAAACAGTGCCTCGTCCTCTTCGTCGACGCTCTCAACCGCCTCGTCTTTGCCAAGCGCAATACATGGAACAAACTCGCCAATCGACATCTGGCCGTCGGTGACCGAAATCAGGCCCTGCGAACCGCCAAAGCCGCCGCAGGCACGAATCTCGACGTTGTTCATGGCGTACACAAGATAGTTGCGCGTCTGGCCGTTGGCGCCGAGCATCTGGGGAAGGACGGGGGCGACCTTCTCCGCCGCGTCAACCGCGCCGTTGAGGGTGGCAAAGCCGTCCTTGGCCTTATCGACCAGCTCGGTCACCTGGGAAATATGAGTATCGCCAATGCCCTGGATCTTCTCGTTGGCGCTCTTGAACACCTTCGAGCTATCGGAAAGCGAATCGGCAACGGCCTGCAGCGCGGACACGTTAATCATGCCGTCCTGGAACAGCTTGCCGGGCGTGGCCTGCGAAAGGTTATCGGCCATGGGAACCAGTGCATTGCTCGAGACATCGGACAGGACGTCGATCATGGTGCGGGCCGCATTGATGTCGCTGCCATACACCGGGATAAACGAAGCCGCCGTCCACAGCGGGCTCGAGGTCTCCGCCTTCATGCTGTCGCAGAGCTCATCGATCTTTTTCGCGTCGTCAGGCAGCGTCGAAAAATCGCCCGACGTGACCTTGTCCTTAAGGCCACCGACGATCTCGACAGCCTCCTTCGCTTCGCTCTTTACGGTCTTTGCCGAGTTAAGCAGCATAAAGCCGCTTGCGCCAAGCGCAACGAGAAGCACCGCGACTACAGCGGCAATAATGGCGCCAGTGTGACGCTTTTTGCGCTCGCCCTTGCGATGGCGATGACGGACCAGACCGTCAGAGGTCGAACTCGACGAAGCGTCGCTACCGTAGTTCAAGCCAAAATCGTAATAATCTTCCTTGGAACCCGAGCCCGCAAACTCGGCACCGCTATCATCCAGGCGGGCGAACGTGCCAGTCTCGGAGGCGCCGGTGTAAATCGTGCCAAGGTTACCCGTAAGCCCCGCGCCACCGGCAGAGGGAGTATTGTTGGCGGCCTTGCCGGCATTAACGTTGCCGGCGGCATTCGCGGCGTTGGCAGCACCTGCGTTGTTCGCAGGTACCGAAGGAGCCCCGCTCGGCTGCGACGTGGAGGTTGCACCGCCCGCAAAGACATTCCCTCTTGCACGGCCGGTCTTTTTTGCCTTTTGAGACTGCTCGTACAGAGCGGTAAACATCGCCGTCTCGCCCGGGGACACGCGCTTACCGGAACCGCCCTGTCCAGCGCCGCCCGGCGTACCGGCCTTACCAGCCCCGTTCGGACGCGGCGGAACTGCAGGACGGCCGCTATCGCTGCCCTTAAAGTGATTACCAGCCATAAAGAAATCCTCGCAATTGAGTCGCAATGAAAAAATCCATAACGTTACTAGTTTATGGCATTTTGAGCATCGACAGCTAAACTCCAGACACGGACGTCAATTGGCGAAAATGCGGCACAACACCTTTTCTGTCTTGGCGGCGGCGCCAGCTACACCGTGAGGAACATCATCACGATGATCATGGCAAAGCCGATAAGGTCGGTCGGCAAAAACACCGTGCCCAGCATAACGGCGCTGGTGATGGTCGCCGAAACCGGCTCCACAGTTCCGATGAGGCTCGCACGCACCGAGCCGATGTCCTTAACGCCCTGCATATAGAGCATGTAAGCAAAAAACGAGCCGATAACCACGAACACCGCTAGCGCCTCGACGCCGGCAGCGTCGAGCGCCGGCATATGCGCCCAGGGCTGCACGAAGACGCACGAGACCACGCCCGCCGTGAGCATTGCCGAGCCCGTGACGATAGGGCTGCCGTATTCGGGCAGGATCTTGGCGGGAATCACCGCCATGCATGTAGCGCTGACCGCACACATGAGACCCGCGATCAGACCGAGCGGCGAGATATTCAGGCTGGTGGGGTCGCCACCGGTGGCGATTAAAAAGGTTCCACCCAGAGCCAAGCCAATGCCGATGACTTCGCGAGTACGCGGCATGCGGCGATCGGTCACGCAGGTGTAGCCCATGATGATAACGAGCTGCAGGCACTGGAGCACCGTCGCGGTTCCGGCGTTCGTCAGGCGCACGGCCGATAGATAGCAAAACTGGTTGAACAGCAGGCCAAAGGCGGTAAAGAGCAGCAGCTGCTTGCGATCGGCGGGTGTGGTCCAGAGCTTAACCAGGCGCTCGCGGTCGCGCGTAACAACCACGGCCATAAAGAGTAGACCGGCGAGAATCTGACGTACGCTCATAAGCCACAAGGTGTCGACGTGATAGGTATCGAACAGAAAGCTCGCGCTGGTGCCCGAGAAGCCCCAAAACGAACCGCCCACCAGCGTAGCCAAGACGCCCGTGATCATCTTGCGCGTCGAAGCGTTGTTCAGGCGGTCGCGCCATGCGCGACGGGTGTTGCGGCTGAACTCGTCGGTTCCCTCCGGAACGACAAAATCGGACGCAGCCGTCATCGGCACCGATGCCTTCGCATTAGCATGTTCTGCCGAGCGCTCCCGTTTCATTCCACTCCCCAAAAACATATGGCAATAAAGCGTCCAAACTGTAGCACGAATATTGGTATGAAATAGCAGATGATGCGGAGCATCTGCGAGCGTCCAAATTACAGGGACGAAAGGCACCGATGAGCTATGCCGAGCGGTTGGAATCGCCTGGGGCGCCGGGATCGGCTTCCGCACTTTCATCGGTATGGTCGCCGTCGTTCTGCTCCTTGACGCCGTCCCGGCCTTCCTGCTCGCGGCGACGTTTTTCGCGAATCTGCTCCACGGCTGCGCGCAGGGCGGCCTCGTCCTCGGCGCGTGCCACCTCTTGCGTTGTCTTGACCATATGGCGAATCTCGAGCACCAGCAGCACGATCAGCGGCACCACGATAAGCGGAAAGAACAGCAGCGGATTGGTGAGCAACGAGACCACCACGCCCAGCCCCGCCGAGACAAAGACCACGCGCCCCACCACGTCGGCGGCGGGCACGGGCGCAGCATCCTCGACCGGATTGGCATCGCCCTTGGTGTGGTAGACCGGCGTGCCGTCGGCCGCATCCTCCACGGCAACGATGCGATGCGTGTTGAGCGAACCCTCCAGCGCGTCATCGGACGAATGGAAGGTGATGATGTCGCCGACCTGGTAGGCCTGGCTGTTGTCGGTATCGACGACGATAAACGAATGCACGGGAATCGCCGGCTCCATCGAGCCGGTCAGCGTACGCATAAAGCCATAGCCCATGATGGTGGGGATCTCACCAGCGGGCGTGAACACCGTGCGCAGCAGCACCACAAAGGCGACCAGGATCACCACGGTCGCCAACACGTTGATCACGCGGAGCACGTGCTTCATCACTTGTCGGCGTCCTTTGCGGAAGGTGCGGCGTCGGTAGCGTCAGCGGCCTCGGCGGCGTCCTCTGCAGAAGCCGTAGTGTCGCCCTCGGCGCCCGCGGCCGTCTCGGCACCCGCAGCCAGCTCGCCAGCCTCTCCGCGCAAGCGAGCCAGCAGATAGCGCGACAGGCTGTTGCCCTCGGCACGGCGCTCGGCGCGGGCGCGATCGCGCTCGGACTGCTCCAGCTCGTGTGCCAACGAGTCCAAGCGTTGCTGCATCTCCGCGCGGGCGGCCTCGAGCTCGCGCTCGTGCGCAGCCTTGGCGGCGGCGAGTTCCTGCTCAATACGCTCCCCTGCCTCGAGCTCGGCTGCGGCGATGCGCGCATCGGCGTCGGCATGAGCCTCCTCGGCAGCACGCGTCGCGGCATCGCGCTCGGCAGCGGCAGCGGCGACCTTCTCGCTGGCATCCACCGCGGCCCGCTCCACCGCAGAATCGGCGGCCGCGCGGGCGGCATCGATTGCGGCATCGGCCGCCTGCTGAGCGGCGGAAACCTTCTCCTCGGCAGCGGCAACGGTGTCGGCAAGCGCCTGCTCCGCCTCGGCCGCGGCGGCGTCTGCCGCCTGCTGGGCGGCGCGGGCATCGCGCTCGGCCGTCAGCTGCACTTCCTCAATCTGCAGCTGAGCGGCGTCCAGCTTGGCATGCAGCTCGGCGGCCTCCTTGGCAGATACCTCGCGCACGGCGGCAAGCTCGGCCGCGGCTGCGTCCTTGGCGGCCTGCAGCTCAGCGGCATCGGCGGCTGTCTTGGCGGCCAAGGCTGCAGTAGCGTCGCTCTTGACCTGCGCGACCTGCTCGGAGGCCGCCTGCTCGGCGGCGGCAACCTTCGCATCGGCATCAGCGTGAGCAGCCGCGACCTCGGCATCGGTCTCGGCGCGCATCTGCTCAAGCTGGGCTGCGGCGGTCGAGCGCGCCTCGGCGGCGGCATCCTCGGCGGCCTTCTTGCCGGCCTCGACATCCTCCAGAGAGCCGCGCAGCTCCTCGGCATCCGCCTCGGCAATCTGCGCGCGCTGCGTCAACGCCAGCTCGCGCGTCCTGGCCTCGTCCAGCTCGTCGGCCAGGTCATCGCGCTCGTCGGTCAGCGCATGGGCCTGCACCTTCCAGGACGTAAGCTGCCCCTGGAGCTCCTCGATCTGCTCGCGCGCCTCGGCCAGCGCCTGCTCGGCGTCGAGCTGGGCCTGCGTGACCTCCTCCACAAACACGCGGCGGACCTCGACGTCGGGCAGGTCGGGGCTATCGACCTGCACCTCCTTAATCTCCTTAATAAACTTGGGCGCCACCGGCGCGTGTTGCACGCTCTCGAGCTCCTGCAGGTTGCGCTCGTCATCGGTCAGGCTCTTAAAGACGGTGTAGTTGTTAATGAGGTTGGTGTACATCTGCACCATGTACTCGTCATCGAACGCCAGCGACTGCTGCTGCACGTCGATGTTGTAGCCCACCTTGTCGTAACGCTCCATAAACTGCCACAGCTGGTAGCACTTGCGGTAGTTGGGATCCTTCATGATGAGGTTGGTGCGCTGGATGGGGCTGCGGACCGCGCTGCAACCGTTCATGATCTGGCAGAACGACGCGCCGCGCAGCGCCATGACCAGACGGCGCACGCGGTCGATGCGCATAAAGACGTCCATGTTGTCGGCGTCGTTCTCGGCAAAGCTCTGGCGGTTCTTGACCGTCATCTCGACGTTGTACTCGATCTCCTCGTACGCATCGTCGATCTTGCTGTGCATCTTAAAGCGGTTGCGGATCTCGTTGCCCGTCGACCAAAAGATCACGTCGGTACGCTTGTCCACAAACGTCAGCAGGCGCTGAATCAGGTGGTAGATAAAGCGATTCTCGTACAGGTCGTACGTCTCGACGGTATTGACGTTGAGGATGCGCGTGGGGTGAACGCCGCCATCGTCGCTCGGCGCCAAGAACTGTGTGTTCTGGCTCAGGTGACGGACACTGTCGGCGCTGATCTTTTTGGCAAGCGAGACCGGCACCACCTCTTCCTCGGTGGTGATAAAGCGGCGCGGCTTTTCGATAATGGTGTTGATGGCGTCGAGCGAGTCCTCGATCATGCTGATCCATTCCTCGTCCACCACCTTGACGAGCTCCTCGCGCTGCTGCTCGATCGTGGTGCCCGAGGCCTGAGCCATCTCAAACAGATAGCGAAAGTAGCGGCTGTCCTCCTGGATGGGCTCCATCTGCTCGGAGAAGCTGGTATAGAGGTCCTGAATGGTCTCGGACATGGGTTACTCCATAGGTTGGATCGATCGGAAAGGGGCGGGGCGACATCACGCCGCCCCGCACTTACGCCATTAGTAGAAGTTCTGGATCCGCTGCAGGTACATGACGGAATCGGGCAGGCCGCCCTCGCCAAAGGTCTTCTCGATGTACTCGATCAGGCCCTTCATCTCGTCGCGCACAAAGCTCACGTTCATGGACTCAAACTTCTTGAGCACCTTGCGGGCGATGATGTAGTCCATGCCGCCCAGCTCGGTGCCGCCACACGCCACGTACACGGGGATAAAGTCGTACATCTGCTTGATGATACGGTTACCAAAGGCCAGCTTAAAGCGGGTCTGCAGGTACTGGTCCAGCTTGTGCATCTTCTGAAGCAGTCCGTCGTCGATCACGTACTCGACCTTGGCCTTTTGGAACAGATACTGCAGGTGGTCGGCCGTCACGTGCACGCGCTCGTGCGGCTCGCACTCAAACGCGTCGGCACGCTCGTTGAGCTCGATGGGGATCGCGCGGTCGTACACCTTGTCCGTGATGGTAAAGGTGGAGTCGTCGTTGTTGGCCGTGCCGATGAACCACAGGCTGTCGGGAATGGTGAGCTTGCCGTCGTGCAGGCCCTTGGGGTCGGCGGCCCACTGGGTGGGCACCAGATCGAGCACCCACTCGTCGTGGCTGGGCATCTCGAGCACCGACAGGATCTCGGCAAAGTAGTACTCCACGCGGGCGAGGTTCATCTCGTCGAGCACGATCATGGACGGGTCCTGGCGAAGGCCCGCCTCGTACACGGCGCGGAGGAACTCGGTCTCGTTAAAGCGCTTGGAAAACTCGTTAAAGTAGCCCAGTACCTCGGTGCGATCGCGAAAACTCGGCTGCACCGACACGATGGTCGCGGGGTTGTCCAAATAGCGGCTAAAGCTGTAGGGCAGCGAGGTCTTACCGGTACCCGAGATACCCTCCAGGATCAGTAGCTTGGAGGCGGCCATGCCGGCCACAAAGCGGCGGATGACCTCGGGCGTGTAGTAGAGCTTCATCTGGCTGCAGGCGAACGCGCGGAAGCTGTCGACAAAGTCCTCCAGCGAGATGGCATCGTCGTAAACCGGCGATTCCCAGTCGCGGTACTTAAGGTCCACAAGGGACAGCTTAGGGAAGCGGTTGGCCTGGGCGATCTCTTTTTCCTCGGCAAGGGTCTTGGCCTCGACGGTGGCCTTGGCCATGGCGGCCGCGGCGTCCTTGACGCCCTCGCCATCGAGCGCGAGCGATGCGTTGCCCGACACCACGGCGGCCGTGACGCCCTCGCCCGGTGCCGCGCCTGCGACCGTGCCCGCGCCCGCAGCGGCGCCCACCACGTTGCCCACCGTGGGCAGGTGGTCGTCGGCCAGGGCCGAGGCACCCACGTACGGAATCTGCTTGGTGCCGCCCATGGCATTGACCTTGAGCGCCAGCAGCTTGTTCTTCTCGTCCATGAGGTCGAGCACCTGCTTGTTCAGGCGTCCGATCTCGCGATAGAGCGCCTTGTTGGACGTGTCGTCTCGATGCAGGCGACGGTTGATGCGGTAGTGGTGGATCAGAATGGCCACAATCAGCACGGGGACTGCGATGAGCATGGCAAACAGAATGACCGCGCCGATCTTGCCCACCAGGTCAAACGTGGTGAAGTAGGTCATAAAGATGTTGAAGTACTCAACCCAGCCAAACACCAGCAGGTTAAGGATGGAGCTCACAACGGCAACGACGTTGTAGACAACCTTTGCCAGCAGCTCCCAGGCAAATCCCAGAAACTCACTCACCGTCGGTACCCTCCTGCTTGGTCGCGTTCATCGCCGCCTCGGCCTCGGCCTTTAAACGACGAGCTTCCTCGAGCTTGGCCTCGGCCTGGGCAAGCTGCTCGGCGGCGTTATCGGCCGTGACGGTAGTGTCACCCTTGCCCTCGGCGTCCACGATGGCAGCCGCGGCGGCCAGGCGGTCCTCCTCGGCCATAGCGCGCTTGAGGTTCATGCCCACCACGATGAGGTGATACACCTGGTAGATAAAGAACAGCAGCATGGGCAGCACGATCACAATGAGGAAGCCCATGGAGCTGGACAGGAAGTCCATGACCTTGCCCATCTGCGGCAACGAAAACACGTACTTGCCCACGATGTCGCCGTCACTAATGATGTGCGTATCGGCCACGTCGTTGTTGTCGCCCTTGGTGGTAAAGCTGCGCATGCCGTTGACCTCGTCGATGGCGGCGATGCGGTGCGTGTTGAGCGCGTACTCGTTGTCGATAATGGTGTGGAACGTCACGATGTCGCCCACCTCGAGCTTGGAGGTGTCGCACTTTTTGATGAAGATGAGGTCGCCCTTGTTAAACGTGGGCGCCATGGAGTCGGACTGCACGGCGAGCGGGGTGAAGCCGGCGATGTCAGAAACGCTGCCGTCCTCGCGCGTGGCGAGCGTGGTAAACGCATACAGGGCCGCCACCAGGATGATGATCCACATGACGACGCTCAGCGCGATGGATGCGACTTTTTTAACAGATTGCATGATGTCCCTTACTACCGTGTCTGTCTAGGCCGTGCGCGGCCCGATGGCCGCCGTGCATATCTACTGTTCCTCGATGCCCTCGAAGCGCATCGATACCGAATAGTTAGCTCCCTTTAGCATATTAGTGCAATTTGGGTCCGTTCCCTCGAGCCATATGCGAACGGTTACCGGCTTGTCCGTTTCTGTTATCAGGTCGAACATGTCGCTGGCCGCGGTGGCAGCACCCGAGTCGAGCCCAAAGACGGTGGCCGCGCCGGACGAGCCCCCGCCCCCGTTGGGGTTGTAGACCCAGGTATGGCCGTCGGCGGTAAAGCTCATGCGCATGGCGCTGGCCATGCCCTGCGTGTCGGAGCTAAACCGCGTGCCGGACACGCCGCCGTCGCCATCCTGCCCGGTCAGGCGAACGCGCAGGTCCGTACTGCTCATAAAGTGCAGCGTAAACTCCAGGTAGGCGCCGGTGGCGGGATCGGCGGTGGAGCCGTCCTCGAAGGTGAAGGTCTGGTAGTCGCTCGTGGTGACGGGCTTGAGCTTAGACGCATCGATGTCCACGCCCTTTTCGCTAGCTATGCGCGCCGAGATCTGATCAAAGCCCAGGCTGTGCACGTATTCGTCGAACGCGGCGTGCCCGTCCAGGTCAAAGCGCAGCGAGCCGTCGGCGTTGGCGTCGATCATGAGCATGCGGGTCTTGGCGCTATCGGCGATGGAGAACCAGGCGAACGTTGCCATGGCTATCGCCACCAGGGCAAACAGGACCAGCACCACGGTGGTGGTGAGCTTGCGGCGCAGGTCGGTGTCGGCGGGCGCGGCGGCGTCGGGCTTGCCGGTGGCGGGCGTGCAGTTGGCGGCGGGTTGCTTACGCGTCATGGCTACTCACCGTCCAAGGTCGCAAAGAGCGCCAGGTGCAAGGTGCCCGGGTCTTGATGCAGGTAGTCGGCGCTATCGGGATCGGTGCCCTCGATGTAGTAATAGATATCCAAACGATAGGTCTGGTCAAGCCCCAGCGTGGCAAGCGTGTTTTGCGGACGCGCAGCCGTCTCGCTCGTGTCCAGCGTAAAGGTGGCCGGGTCCTGCGTCACGTTGGCGCCGCAGGTGAGTTGACCGTTTTGCCAGCCCAGGAGCATGCCCTCGGTGTAGCCCGCCAGGCCCACAGGCACGGTCGCGGGATGCTCGTCGCGATGGCCGCTATCGGAGCTGTCGAGCTCAAAGATGTCGGTGGCAAGCACCTGGTTGCCGCTCGAGATCTTTATGCCCACGCGGGCCGCGCGCAGCAGCTCAGCATCGGCGCCCTGCGGGACCAGCGATTCGGCCAGATACAAGCTGACCTTACCCTTTACTTTGCTGGCGCCCGTTCCGGTAATGGTGGGGCGCAGATTGATCCAGCCGTGGTAGAACGCGGAACCGTTGTCTTTTGCCTGCTCAAACACCGTGGCATCGCCGGCGGAGTTGTTTTGCGCGCAGGCAGCAAAGCCGTTGAGATCGAAGGTCGAGACCGGATAGAGCGTCACGGCGCCAGTCGCATTGGAAGTCAGGGAAACATCGCCCTGCTGCGACCAGCTGCCGCGATCGGCGTCGCCCAGCTCCAGCACCAGCTTGGACGTGTCGCTGTGCACGCTCACCGAGTTGGTATTGACCTTCATGTTGTTGGTAAACCAGGCGTAGGTCGCGGCGCCCAAAGTGGCGGCAAGCGCCACCATAACGAGCGCGATGTAGGCACGCGCGTGGCGAGCGTGGCGGCGGGCGGCGGCGCCCTCGAGGACCTGGCACTCGGCGGCTACGCTGGAGGGAACCGCGGGGCTCTCGCTCTGGGTTTTGGCCTCGCAGCTATCTGCTGGCATGCGCTTCTGATCTTTCACGTCGCTCGCCCCCTTACGCCTTGGCCGCAGCAAAGGCAAGCTGCAGCACCACATCGCGGGCCTGGGCCTCGTCGATGCAATTGGCGTCGCAGCCTTCCATGTACACAACGTAGCGAACGCTTGCCACCTCGTTGGCGGCCAGCGTGCAGATGGGCGTGGCGCCCGCGCGCGCCGTGGGCGTGTCGCCGGTGCCATCCATGCTGTAAGCGCTTATGGCGCGGGCCGGGTCGGCAGTGTAGCTCCAGCCCGAGGCGGCGCCCGCTACGACCACGCCGCCCTGCGCCGTGGTGCGCCTGTTGGTGGCGCCTGCGGTGTTGCCCAAGTCGTCACAGGTAAAGATATGCGTCTGCGTGCCCGACTGGGTCGTAATTACCAGACCCAAACGCAACGCGGCCAGCAGCTGCGGGTCGCTCGTCATGCCCATCTGGCCCTGGTACAGGTACACGTTGAGCGCACTGTCGCTGCTCTTAAGGTACAGCGCGCCCGAAAGGGCGTAGTCATCCAGCTGCGCGGTGCAGTCGGCGTAGTCGGTCGTAATGCCCGCGGCGTTTTGGAACGTGCCGCGCCAAAAGCGGGAAAGGTCTGACGTCGAGATGGGATAGAGCGTCTTGTCGGCGGCGGCAAGTGTGGTCGTTGTGTCCCAGGGCCCGTTGGACGAAAGGCCAATCTGCAGGTCGGAGCTCTCGTCGCTTACCGCGTGTGCCACAGGTGTCACGTTGGTGTAGCGCGAGTTGCTAAACCAGGCATAGGTAGCCGCACTCAGGGCGGCTACCAGCACCAACATCCATGCGGCCGCGGCAACCATGCGACGGCGCGAGCCTAGGATGTCTTTGATGTTCGATGCACTCATCCCTGGTCCCCCTACGAACGTTTGCCGGCAAAGCGCAGCGCCAGCGATTGCAGGCTGGTGGCGGCAAGGTTGTTGGTGCAGTCGGGGTCGCAGCCTTCCAGCCACACGTACACGTCCACGCGCACGGGCGTGCTGCGGCTGGCGCCCTTGGCGGCAGCGGGTAGGCTGCAAATCTTGGTCGTGGCCTCCTTGAGACTCACGATGCCGGTGTCTTCGTTGTAGTCGCAGAAGTTTGCGCTGGTCAGCTGGTCAAAATGGACCGTGGCACCGTCGGAGCGGCTGTTGTCGAGCACCAGGTGGTTCTGCTCGTTTTCGTCGGCATCCTTGCCGTCGAGCGTGTTGTAGCGCGCCTGGGGATTGTGCTCGCCCGAGACCTCAAAGACGTACTGGCCCGTAACGGCATCGCCCTGCCCTGGAGCATAGGCGACCAGCCCCACGCGCAGGGCGGTGGAGATGGGGTTTGCCGGATCCTGCTCGGTAAAGTCGATGCCCGACAGGTACACGTCGGTTGCGGCCGAGTTGGTGGCCAGGTACAGGGAGGTCTTGTAGTAGTCGGAATGCTCGGCCGCGCCAAACATGCTGGCAAACAGCGAGTCCTGCGTGGTTCCGCCGGTAAAGCCCGTTACCTTTTGAAAGCCGTTGAGCACGTTGTCGGTCGAGACGGGATCGAGCAGGCCCGCAAAGCTCAAACCGGCGTTGGTCTTGTATTCGCCGTCGTACTCGTTGGAGATAAGGAAGGTCACGCCCGTGCCCGCGGCCATCTTGACGTCGGTGATATGGCGGTTGGCGTTGTAGATGTACCAAGCATACGTTACGGCTCCGGCAACAGCAAGGGCTACCAGCAACATGGCGAGCATGCGATTGAACTGTTTTTGCAGCGAACGCGCGTCCGACATGCCCCTCCCCCAGATGCCGTGTTGTAAACAGCCTGGACACCATTTGCCCATAATAGAGTTATTTTACGCGAACGTGCAGTTCATCGAGGGTACAAACGGAATATTTCGCGTGCCCTTCGCGCTGCATCGGGGCGGATAGGGTCGCAAATCGCCGCTTTTTAAAAAATAGTTCTTGCCACTGGGCGGGAGCTCCGTTATATTATTCCCTGCGCACTCGCGCACCCTTGATCGGGCGTTTAGCTCAGGGGGAGAGCGCTTCCCTGACACGGAAGAGGTCAGAAGTTCAAATCTTCTAACGCCCACCAAATGTTCGCAGCTCAGAGGCTTCGCCTCTGAGCTGTTTTGTTTTACGCCACCAAGTCAAGCGGACGCCGCGGCGCCCAAAGCCGCCTCAACAACGCCAGCAACCACCCCAACCAAGCCCACAGTCGCCCAAACAGTCTTGGCGACCGCCTCAATCGGGCTTGGATGGGCCTCGATACCGCATCCGGACAACCTTCCTATAGTCAGGTCTAATACTTTTCCGCGAAGTGAACGAGCTTATTTGGGCCCCCGAAGCATGCACACTTTTTGAAGCCAAAACCGCAGGATTCTAACGTCAAAACCGCAGGAAATGAGCCGCCAAAAGTGTCGATGCTTCGGGGGTCCATTTTGACTCGTTCACTTCGCGAAAAAGTATTAGACCTGAAAATAAGACCCCTGGCCCCACCGCCAGCAACCGCCCCTACCAATGTTGACGCGCCTCGATAACCGTTTGCCAAAGCTTAAACCGCTTCGTTTCGACACGCTTGAGGGCAAAAAATCGCTGCTCCTCGCTCATGGGCTTGTTAAAAATGGGTCGCTTATTCCGATGCAGCTTGCGCCGGATGCGCTCGCACAGGCGAACGAGCTTTTCGTAGTCGCTTGCCTGATCGGTCGTCACCGTAAAGTACGCGACCCCATTGAGCATCTGCAGCTCGTTGCGGCGCTCGGCATCCTTGTGGATTTTCTCGCTTCCATCATGAATGGCGTCGCTGTCGTAATCGACCAGCGCGGTCAGTACTTCGGGCAGCAAGCCAGCCCTTACTTTATCCAGGCCCACCTCTGCTTTCGCCGTAAGCGTGATGTCGGGCGTGCGCTCCAACACGCGCAGTTTGCGGTTGCGCCCATCGTTGTAACCGTCGCGAATGAAGTACTTCTTGTTCAGCTCGGCCTTGCCCAGTGCAAGCCCGCCGTAATGCGCAGGCAGCGACATAAACATGCAAAGCCCCGACTCCCTTGGAGACCGTGAGCCCTCTTCCACGTACGGAAGCAACGCCTTCGCCTTAGCGGCGCCTCTCACCTTTGATGCCCGGTCAAGGTACGCCGCGATGAGCTCCTTAGTCGTGAGCCTGCCATCGCGCATGCCCGCATCCCTGCTTGTTACCCCACCGGGAGCAAGGTTATCCAGCCGGTAGTCCGATGTCATGGCATAGCCGGCGTAGATGGCCGCCGCCGCATCGCCATCGTGCGCGGCCTGCAAAAACGCCAGCTCGGGAGAGCACACATATGCATCCAGGTCGCCCCTCCAGTGGCCCAGCGAGATAAACGAACCCGCGGGGAGCTCGTTGGTGCACAGGTGCGTCTTAACGTGCTTGCTCCGCCGACGATCGGCGCGCGACGGCACCATCAGATCCAGCACGTCAATCCCCAGGTCATAGCGATCGATAACCTCCTGCGCCTCCTGGTCACAGAGCGCACAGGCGCCCGCGATCGACACGACCTCTGGTCCCGAATCCCCAAAGCGCGGGTTCGGGATGTGCGCCAAGAGCGCCAGCGCAGCGTTATGTGAAACGATAAAGTACCTCATGGCGCGAAGATAGCACGCACTTCGTTGGCCATTGGCGGTCCTGCTAAGTTTTCGGCAAACGACCGGCGGCTTTTTGCCGCGGCGCGTCCAAAGTGCTCATTCGTCGACGTCTAGCTGCAAATCCGTCAAGCTTTTGGCAAGGTTGCCGCTCAACTGACCAAAAGCTGACCACGCACTTGCCCATTTGCTTGACGACGCGCCCCCGCCAAAACACCCCGCGACTTCTTGGACAGTCGAAGCATCCATCCAGCGACCGCACGCCACGCCGCAATCGCCCCGTTAAGGCAGCAGACACTACCGGCCACCAGCTCAAACACCGCCTGCCCCAGCCGCGTGCATCGAGCACCCACCGCTGGGGTATCCTTGGGGCACACGCAACGCAAGCCGCACAAAGGAGCCGCCATGCGCACCGAGCTCGATGTTCCTTTTTCACACAAAGACAAGGCCAAGGCCCTGGGAGCCAAGTGGGACCGGGTCAAGAAGATCTGGTACGTGCCCGATGGCGTCAACCCCGAGCCCTTTGCCGCGTGGCTGCCCGGCGTGGATCGCTCCGACCCCAGCGCGCCCTACATCTACCTGGTGCTGGGCAAGCGCCAATGTTGGAAGTGCCACGAGCAGACAACGGTCGCGGCCTTTGGCATTCCGTATTGGGCGACCGAGGACTCGGGCAGCAAGGCTGCGCCCAGCGCCACGCCCGCCATGGACGACGCGGGCCACATCGCGATCGACACCGCCCGCGCCAACGCCATAGCCATCGTCCCCGCGCTGGGCTGCGTGCCGGCCGAGATCCGCGACTACCTGCGCGAGCGCTGCGGCTACAAGCCCGTAACTTCGCGCACCACCAAGACCGTATCGCTCGCCAGCACCTGCACCGGCTGCGGCGCGCTGCAAGGCAGCCATTACCTGTTCGAGGAGCCCACGTCGCCGTTTGCGCTCACGGCCATCAACAAGCTGCCTGCGCTGGAGTTCGTGCGCGTGGAAGTCGCCGGCGTCTTTGGCATCCCCGACAGTCAGGACAACTTTGACCAGGCACTCTTCACCTGGGCACGCGACCACCACACCCAGTTCCATAAGGCCCTATGCGAGGGAATTTACCTGTAAGGCAAAACTCGAAAATCGAGTCCAGATTTCCTCGAAAATCGAGTGTGGAATTCCTCGAAAATCGAGTATGCGCAGGTAGTTAAGTTGCTTAAGCAGTCGATGGCTTCGCTCGAGCGTGGATAATCTCCCGTTTTTGACGGCCTTCCAGCCCAAAATCGTCCGATAATCCACGCTCATTTTTCAATCGTCCAAAAATCCTCGCTCGTCAGCAGGCAACTAGCTATCCGTCTCGTCATAGGTAATGGCGCATTCGCAGGTTGGACATTGTTGAGGATAGATTGGGAGACGCAGGCCTGTTCGAGCGCGTGAGTCGGCGGCGTGTTTGTCGCGGACGTCAACGAAACTGATGTCTAGGCATGGAAAGTCTGCGCCGCAGCGGGGACAGGGCAGGCATATTTGGCTGCAGCTGGCCTTGACGAGCGGAAATAAGCTCCGGTCCATTAACGCTCGTGACAAGTTTCCGTATGCGCCGCGCGCGATATCGCTTTGCCATCCCATGGTCTCCCCTTTCCCGTTTTAACCGTTGAGGAGAGGATGGCAGGATCGTGCAGTCCTCGATGCGGCGCAGCGCGATCCGATCAATCGACATGATTAGACAGCGATGGGCTGCACCTAACTAATACGGAGCAACGGCTTCCGCATGACGGCGCGATTCCGAGAAATCAAACTCGGCGCGGTGAGCTTCGAGGAATCGGGCATTGGGACGCAGGCGACGCTCATCCGGCTCGCGTAATACCAACCCTGCAAACGTCGCATATTCCGTATACTCCAGAAGGTACGACTCGCAAAGTTGATAGCCGCCGCGCACCAGCTCAAACGAAATCAGGTGGGCATCGAACAGCGAATGCAGGTCGCGGCGCAGCAGAATACCGTTGCTGACAACCTGCGACTTGGGGCCCGAGTAGTTCTCAATATGTGCAGCTTCGAGCGCTTCGTTGACGCTGCAACCCGAGACGGCGCATTGACCGGTATAGGCCTCAAGGAGCTGAGCGCGAAAGCGCTGCTGCCCGATTCGCTCGCGACGCAGCGCGTAGCGAACCTCTTCATCATCGCTCGCCGGAGCGCCAGAAAACTCCGCCGCAAGCGGAGCATCCTTCATGTAGCTCATATCGGGGTAGAAACGCGCGTCGGGCCCACCCTTATGGACGGGGCCATGCAACACAAACCAGTTGTTCTCCGGCTCGTAGCGTTCAACGAATGCTAGGCCTAGCACCTTGTAGCCAGCGCTCGTCGCAAAGAACACACCAACGGGAACGCCGCATTCCATGCAGTTGATCATCTTTTGGTTGTAGTCCTGGTCGCGCCAGTTTTCGACCGAAGTGCTTTGCGACGAGTACTTGAGCACCCACGTGCCGTCCTCAAGATAGAGCGGGGGAACATCGGAATAGCTACCACTTGTAGAGTTATGCACCGAAAGCGCAAAGGTCTTTTCCACAGGATGCTTGATGCGTCCACGACCCGGCCAATAAATACCTGCACGACGCGAAACGCAAAAGGTCTCAGAGCCAATCGTCATGCGATAAGGATACTGGGGGCTATCAGCTTTAATGTTATGAGGAAGTTTTTCCCAAATCTCGCCACGCTGTTCCTCGCGCAAGAACCACTCCCAAGCCAAAACACACTCAGGCGGCACAAGGCTGCAAGCGCGGTCGTAACTCGGCCGGGCAATCAGCGGAACACAAGAAGCGATGCCGTCCATAAGGAACCTCAAGGAAGAACAGTTCCCCACATTATCGCTGATCTACGCGGGCTCGCGTGCAACCGTTTTGCGCAAAGCCATTGCACAAAATAGGGGCTGCTTCGATTGAAGCGGCCCCTATCAGGCAAATTTAGTTAATGGCTTAGCCCTACTTAGAATCAGGAACAATACCGACCAAGCTAACCGTTACATCGAAGGTCGGAGCAGCGGTGTTCTTGTCCTGCTCAGACCAGTTTTGACAGTCGGAGTCGGTGCCTTCCATCCAGATAACAATCTTCATGTTCGTGCCGTTGTAGCCAACACCCTTTGCGATAGCTTGCGGGTTAGCCCCAGCAGGCTTGGAATAAGAACCGCCCGATCCGGTGGCGGCCCAATCGCCGCCATTCTGGTCAATTAGGGTCGCACCGGCAACATGCGCGTATGTCGGCGCTTGCGTTGTCGTTCCTTCGGATGCGACGCAACTCCAACCGATCGTTGATGAGACGTCGTTGCCACTCTCAGTAGCCGAGGGTTTGACGGGGGCGTAAACAACCTTAAGCTCGTCATTAATGACAATGCCGACGCGCAGGCTACCCTTAATCTTGTTGAACCATTCATCCGTTACATTGCCGGAAGGCTTGATGGTGACAGGATTCGTACCATCTAGATAAACATCCGCGATGCCCGTATTCGTCACGGTGTAGAGGGTGTAGTCGGCGGCGACGTAGGCATAGTAGGAATCGGTGCCACTCGTCAGCGTGTACTTGCCGCCAGCGTCTGTGTTGGCCTTCTGATAACCGGAGACATCGGTGCCCTGCCAGGACTTGGGAACAAACCAAGACTGCGCATCATTCGTCGACGAAGGGCTGATTTCGTGACCAGTGGAGCTAGCAGTGGTCTGTTTATCCGAACCGTCATGGTTAACATTTTTATCTTTGGCAATCTGCAGAACCATACCGTTTGCCTGGGCAGATATGGTACTCGTCGTTGCGCGAACCTTATTATTGGCGGCAAACCATGCGTAGGTAGTTGCAGAAAGCGCCACAGCCGAGACGACGACGGTCAACGCCGCCCCAACAAGCTGAACCTTAAGCCTCTTAACTGAATCGTGCATCTCCGTCGCCTCCCCTCGTTAAGGAAAAGGGCAGGGTCCCGGGCCGGGAACCTGCCCTTCGCAAGCTGTGTATGGAACTACTTTATTTCTTATTCTGATTATCAGCAGTAAAAGTTACGGTCAGTTTGGAAGAATCGGTCAGCTTCTTGAGGTTGTTCGTATAAACCTTTGCATCGCTGCCCTCGAAGAAGACGTAAATATCGACCTCGGTATCCTTGTCGGCAGTAATAGTGTCAGCAAGAATGCCATCGGCAGCAGTGATGCCATTGGAACCAAGCTTGAACGTACCATCCTTGTCAAGAACAACCCACCTGTCCCTGCACTTCACCAAAAGACGAAGCGCAGAGTTGATGTCAGATGTGGTAGCAAGGTTCGTCGCATTACCGTCAGCAGATTTCGCCTCGACAGAAGCGACCTTCAAGTTGGAGAGGTTCTGGCCGCGGGAACTGATATTGAAAACATTCTTCTTAGCAAAGCCATTGGTAACGGCCTCATCGGGCGTACCTGCAGTGCCAACAGTGTTCAATGTTCCGTACAGAGTTCCATCGTCCACAGTATTGCCGTAACCCGTCATAAACTGACCCTCGGTAGAACCCTTCTGCTCACCAAAGGTGGCGGGATACAGTTTGGTTGCTTCTGTATCGCCGGCAACGTCAAATGTACTGTCCACTCCCACAGCAGTGGCGTTGTACTTAATCGTCATATACGACGCGTTCGACTGTGCGCTGATGCTGCTCGTCGTCGCCTTAACGGTATTGTTCGTCACAAACCATGCGAACGTGGCAGAGCCCAGCGCTACGGCTGCTACCAGCACCATGGCGATGGCGGCGCCCATCTGCTTCTTTAATGCCTTGGTATCCATACGGACCCCTTTCTTTCCCCATTCATCCCAGATGACCCTCGAGAAGCCCGGAAGGGGAGCCCGCGCTTTCGTGTTGGATGTTGCTTGCCCATCCTTTAGACATGGAATTGAGAATACCACAATTCTTACGATTTCCTTATGAGTTTTCGACAGCCTACATTCCGGCAGATTCATAGGTTTACCTCGGGTTATATGTGATGCTATGTGAACATCGTTTACCTTATTTGATCTCTCTCCCGCGCAGTCATAAGCCCCTCTTAAGCCTTGCGACCGCAGCGCCATGCCAACGCACACATTCACCCTCCGCCGAGCTTCGCCCTAGCCCTTCCCCACCCGCTATACTGATGTAGCACGTGTAATTTCTGCCTGCTTGTGCGGGCTATTTGCCGGGAGGGCTCTATGGCTGCCGCCAATCAACCCAAGGGAAGCGTTTCTACCGGATCGATCAAGCCGGTGACGCGCAAGGCCGTTCGTTGCCAGCGCGAAGTCGCCTGGCTGGTCACGCAAGCGGCCGGTAAGCTCGTCGCCACCACCGACGACGTCAACGCGCCCACGCCCAGCTTTGTGCTGGCCGCGGCGCTGTCATATGCCCGCGAGCAGGAGCAGGCCGCCCGGGACCGTGGCGCCGCGATCGACTACAAGGCCGTCATGGGCTCCGACCTCGCGAGCTTTTGTGCGGCCGCGGGGCTGCCCGCAGCGCCCAACGCGCTTTCGGACGCGGGCTACATGTTCACCCTCTCGGGCGCGGGCCTCATCCGCGACGTTTACGCCTACTGTAATGACCTGGGCGAACGCATGGGAGACGCGGCGCAGGTCAAACCGGGCTACGCGATCAAGCTCGCGCTGCGGTTGTTCTTGCTGGACGGCGCCGCCGGCAACGGCGCTACCTCCGCAGACAACGCCTCCGCATAACAAAAGCGCCGGGCCGGAAAATCGATTCCGGCCCGGCGCTTGTTCGTTCTACTTGTCCCCATCTCCTGCGGGCGAGTTCTTTTGGTTGCGACGGTTACTCCAAGTCACGTTGTGCTCCTTGTAGTAATCGGGCGCATCGTTGCCGCTCGCGCTAATGGGATCGTTGCCGGTCAGGGTGTCAGCAATATCCTGCACAAACTTTATGAACAGGCTCGAATCGTCGGTCTCGGACGAATCAAAGTCAAAACCGAACTCCACCGCACCGCCGATAATCTTGTCCACGCACTCCGGGTCGTCGCCGTCCAGCCAAATGACCACCGTGTACTTATCCACGTCGCCCACGCGGAAGTTCGCATGGCTAATGGTCGTCACCACGTCTTTGGACGCAAACGGCTCGGTGTTGGGCTCGGGATTGCCGTCGGTCGCGGCAGCCGCATAGGTGGTGGGCTCGCCGTTGCGATACACCCTCACGCGCGCCGCCTTCTCCACGCCCTTGCTGGCGTTAACCACCTTGAGCTTGGCGCTATAGCCCAGATCGGTCTTGCCGGCGTTGCGGATATAGAAGGTGTACGCCACGTAGTTTTTTCCGTTGTGGCTGCCGTCGATGTCGTCCAGATTGTCGGGCAGGTCCTCAGCAGCGATATTGGTGCCGTTGTCCAAGGCGTCGGCGGCCAGGCGCGCGGTGGCGTTGTTAAAGTCGCCGTTGTCGGCAATGGCCACGCCGCGGCGGAACAGCTCAAGGCGGTTGAGGTTGATAGTGAAGTTACCCATGTTTTCCTGCATAAACGACAGGGCGAAGAGCACGCCAAAGGCAAGCGCTAGCACCACGAGGGCCTTTTGCAGTTTGTCCATGCGCAGCAGCGCCGCGCCGATGCGCTCCATGCGGCGCTTGGGCATGTACATGGACACGACCGCGTCGGGGTCGATGTCGTCGAGGTCCTGGTCGGCCAGCGCCTGCTCCAGCTCCTCGATGCGCACCACGCCGCGAAGGTCGCGCTTGGGTTTGGGCTTGCGTTTGCCGAAGCGCTTGCGCGGGGCGGGGTCGGTGCTGGGGGTGTCCTCGGGCTGACTCTCGGTCAAATCCTCAGTCATGCCCTCGGCCACGTCCTCGGCCAAATCCTCGGCGGCTTGATCTTTGTTGTCGTTACGCTTGAACAGTGCCATGGCGATCAGATCTTATATTTGGTGCGGATGTAGCCGACGTATTCTTTGACGAGCTCGCGCTCCATGTCGTCGGCGCAGCGGAACTGCAGGCCGCAGACGTTGCGATACAGGCTGCCCTTGGGCGCGCGGCGCACCCAGCACACGATGCCCAGCTGCTCGGGCAGCTCGTGGCGCTCGCCCTGCAGGCGGATCGTGGGCATTTGTACGGCCAGGGCCTCGCCCACGTCGGGGTAGTCGTTGAGGTAGACGGCCAGGCCGCCGGCCGAGACGTCGATGGTCATGGCGTCCTCGGGCTCGGGGGTCGGCGCGTTGTCGCGCTGGTAGGTCAGGCGCATGGCGACCTTAAAACGCTCGTCGCGGCGCTTGACAAAGCTGCGCTGCTCGGCGACTTTGCGCATTTTCCAGTAGGTGCGGATGCCCTTTTTCTCGACTTCCTCGGGATAGCCGGCGAGCACGAACGTCTCCTCGCCCACTTTGTACTGCAGCAGCAGCTTTTGGTTTTCGTCCATGAGCAGCGGCTTGCCGGCGAGCATGGGCGCGCTCATAAGAAAGTACGCCTCGTCCAGGTCCTCTTTGTACGTGGCGAGCATGTTGAAGTCGGTTTTTTGGCCCATGGGCACGTCGAATGCCACCTGAAGCTTAGTCCCCGGCGTTATCTGTTGCTCTGCCATGTTGTCTCCCCCAGTCGCGGGCGCCGATATCATCGTCGTGCGCGATGCACATTGGGCTATTGTAACTGCTTTGCCGCAGGTTTCGATGTGCGGTGCGTGAAATGGCGGGATGGGGAGCGCGGGTGAACGTGCGCGAGAGCGGCTCGGCAGTGGGCACCACACGAGCGTGGATTATTGGACGGTTGGAAAATGAGCGTGGATATTTGGACGGTTTTTGGGCTTTTGGCGGCCGATTTCGTCCGAAAATCCACTGTCATTCGGCGTGCGTCCGAATTTCCACGCTCGTGTGTCCGAAAATCCACGCTCATGCGGCGGGCGCAACTACGGCCATCGACATTCGCTAGCGCATCTGCCCTGCACGCTCCGTTAGTCGATACTTGCGATTGCGGCTCGTCGCCGCTGCCGTAGGCTCAATCTCGCCCTGAGCAATAAGCGCATTAACGCGCGTCCTAACTTGAGAGACGGTAAGCCCCGTGTGCTCTGCCAGCTCGCGCGTTCCCAACTCGTCATAGCGCTTGAGGGCCGCCATGATCAGGTCCCCACCATGATCGACCTGCTCAACCTTGGAGCGATAGAGGACAACCTTAAACCGGTCAAAACCAGGGCAAAACAGGGGCTCAGCCAGACCGTGCGCACGCATAGCATCGACCATCATCGGAATACCCGAACCGTTACCCTCGGCAGGCGAGCCCGCGCCATCGGGCAACGGGACAAGCAACATGAGCTTCATGAGCGTCGCGTTGCGGCACCGCGAGCTGCCATCAAACAAGTTCTCACGAGTTTTTCCGCCATAAAGACCGCCAGGGTTCGTCACCTCGATACGGTCATCAAAGACGTCAACAGCGATCGACTGTCCACAGAACCGATCTCCGTATTCTCGGTGGATTACGGCGTTGGCGATTGCCTCGCGCAGGACCTCCTCGGGGATCTCCAGCGAGTCGATACGCGAGACGCCTTGAACGGTCGAGGTGCGACGCAGGTTTTTGGCGACAGCCGCGACAGCATCCGAAATCATCTCGCCCAGGGTGCCCTCGCAGACTGTGCGGTCCATAAACCTTAGCGGTCCCGCAGCGCCCTTTTGAGTTCCCGCATGGACAGCTACATCAATGAAGAACTTGGGATAGAACTGCTGAGGGTAAACGCCCGCGGCAAGGAGGCCAGCCTTGGTAACATTGCCCTGGGGGTCGAGGAAATTCAGACGCTCCATCTTTGTCTTCCTGTCCGTCGCACCGTGCATCGCTCGAGGTGTCAACGAATAGGCACGCTCTATCGTGCGGTCGACCAGCGACTCGTCGAGATCGCCCACACTCGTGCCGAGCACCGCATCGCGATCGCTAGGACTCGTCCGTTCATATGACGACAGTGCCAAAACCTCGGTCGACGAAAGCGGGACATCTTTGTCATCGATGCGTTTGTAGCTGCCACCTTGAGCGCCCCGCTCTATGACATAGCAAGGCTTGCTCGACGGGTCGAGCTCCTCAATCGCGATGACCAGAACCACGGTGCCCTGGAGCTCCACGCGCTCAATGGTGTATTTGGGCGGATTGGCCAGCTTTCCGCGACCGCCGGCATCGCCCATGCCCGCCACGAATTGGTTGAGCACTTTCTCGGTCTCAAAGTTTGCAACTGGGACAAAACCCGCGCGCTCGCTCACTCCGAGTACGATGATGCCGCCGGCGGTGTTTGCGAAAGCGCTGACCGTTTCCCATACGTCGCGGGAAAGCGTCGTGGCGCTCTCCTTGACCTCAACGTTAAGATCGTCCGAGCCCATGCGCCTTAAAGACTCGAGCAGACCGGTCAGTTCGTTTTCGTTCATCTGCACGTCCTTTCGCTCGGTTCTGCGAAGAATGCCGCGAATAGATTTCCTTCGTCTCTCAATTATCTCTCGTAATTATCTCTCATCTTTCTGTTATCTCTCGTATTAGTGATGAATGAGAGATGAGAGATATGTGAGTGATGCATGGACCTGGACTATTGGACGGTCGGAAAATCCCTCAAATAAAAAACGGGGCCGGCCTTACGCCGAGCCCCGTTTTCAAACGGTCAGTTAGTTATCCAACGCGCGAGCATAGCAGTCAATATTACGCCGCCGCGAACACTCCCAAACCCGTTCCGATGATGCAGATCGCGAAGATACCAATAATAACCCAAATGGTCTTGACGCCCTTTTTGTACAGGGCAACGCAAGCGAACGTTGCCAGCAAGGGCAGCAGACCGGGGAAGATCGAATCGAACAGATCCTGCAGGACAATCTCCGAACCACCCACGTCAAAGGTCAAAGCCGTGGACAGCGAGACCTGCGCCGCAATCATCGCGCCGATAACGGTCATTCCGAGGACACCGGCTGCATGCGTCATGCGAGACATAAGGTTGTTCTCTTCGGACTGCTGCAGGAACTTGGTTCCCAGGTCGTATCCCAGATGGGCGGCGACGATACGCGTTGCAAAGTTAATCACCGAGTAGATGAGCGCATACACGATGGGGCCGAGCGGGTTGCCCGTCGAAGCGATACCGATACCAATGCCGGCGGCGACCACGCGGAACGTACCCCAGTAGAACGAATCGCCGATGCCGGAAAGCGGCCCCATGAGACCAACCTTCATGGCGTTGATCGAGGACGTGTCAAAGTTCTTATCGGCAGCCGCCTGCTCTTCCATCGAAACCGTTAGGCCGGCTACAAACGGAAGCACATGAGGCGTGATGTTAAAGAACTCGGTATGGCGATCGAGCGCCGCATAGTAATCGTCGTCGTTAGGATAGATCTTTCGCAGGGGCTTCTGAATGGTGTACATGAAGCCCATTGCCATCATCTTGTCGTACGACTGCGAGCACTGGCTCGTAAACTGGCGAAGGAACATGCTCCGATACATATCGGGGCTCATAATCGCGTCCTTCTTGGCCTCTTTGAGGTCGGTGTTCTGGGTAGCCATTAGAAGTCCTCCTCTTCATCTGCAGCAACCGCCTGCGGACCGGACGAGCCCTCGCGGAAGGCCAGGAGCAGCGCGACGCAAATGGCAGCTGCGGCGACACCGACAACGTCCATCTTGAGGTAGATGACCATAATGAATCCCAGGAACAGCCAGGGAAGAAGCTTGTTGTCGCCCATGGTCCTGATAAGAAGTGCGAAGCCGATGCAGACCATGACGCCGGATGCAACGTTGAGGCCGTCCATCACAAACTGCGGAATCGCGTTGAGCGCATTGTTGATGAGGTCGGCACCAAAGAACAGTGAGCCAAACACCAGCAGTGCAGACGGAATGCCAATCGACAGCGGCACGATGGTCAGATGGTACAGATTCGCCTTGGCAAGATCGCGATTTGCCAGAGCGGTCTCAATCTTCTTGCAGGCAAAGGCACCCGGAACGGCGTAGCAGAAGTTGCGCCACACCTGAAGGAAGACGGAGACGGGAAGGGCGAGCGCGACGGCAGTTGCCGTGCCCGTACCCGTAATGACGGCAAACGCGCAGCCAAGTACGCCGGAGGCATAGACCTCGGGAGGAACCGCCGCGCCGACCATGATGGCGCCCATGAACATGGACTCCAAAGCAGCGCCGACGATAACGCCCTGCTGGACATCGCCAAGGATCAAGCCGACAAACAGGCTCGTAAACAGCGGACGACCAAGCATCGTAATGCCAAATAATTGCTCGTCCATGGACGCAATAAATGCGACCAGTGCAACTAGAAGATACTGGACAACCATTTCGATCAACCCCAGAAATAGGTCTGCAGGCGAGGCATTCTGCGCAGCTCGCCTGCAGACAACCGCAGCAATTTGAGAGGATTAGTAGTTCATCTGGTGATAGTAACGACGCGTGGTGAGCGGGTGGTTGCGGACGTGCTCGAGATGGCAGCTCAGGCGCTCGGTGATGGTGTAGGTGACCATCGGGGAGACGATCTTGCGGAACTCGGGGTCGCTGAACGGCAGCTCGACCTCGGCGGTGTCGAACTTGTTCACGCGGACGTTGACGCCCTTCTCGTCGGCGAGCATGTGAGTGAAGTTGTCCACGCGGTCCATGAGCTTACGGGTGTCGTCCTCGCCGTAGAGCATGATGAGGCTCGTGCCCTCCTCGCACAGCTCGATGGTGCCGTGGAAGAACTCGGCGGCGTGGATGGACTTGGTCTTGATCCACTGCATCTCCTCGAGGATGCACATGGCGTAGTCGTAGGCCTCGCCCCAGAGCATGCCGGAGCCGATCACCATGTGGTAGTCGGTGTCCTTGAAGTCCTCGGCCATGGCGGCGCAGCGCTCGTCCTGGGCGTCCTTGGCCTTGATGAGGTACGGGGCGATGTTGCCGAACTCCTCCATGAAGGTGTCGTACTTGGGGAAGGCGCCGGCGTTCTTGAGGAAGCGGGCGACCAGCGTGATCTGGTAGGTGTAGATGGCCTCGCACAGGACGTCGTCCTCGGCGAAGCTGAAGAACTTGTAGTCGGCGTACTCGGTGGCCGGGGTGTTGTCGTTGGAGACATACATCAGCGTGCGGGCGCCCTGCTCCTGGCAGAACTTGGCGGCCTCGATGATCTCGGGGGTGGTGCCGGTACGGGTGGAGAAGACGCAGACCGAGTCCTTGTTGAAGGCCTTGGGCGGGCACGCGAGGAACTCAGCGGCGATCTCGCAGTGGACGTCGACGTCGGCCGTGGTGGTCTCGACCCAATACTTCATCGGGAGCGTGTGGGCCCAGGTGCCGCCGCAGCCGATGAAGAAGATGTTGGAATAACCCTGCTCGCAGACCTCGTCCACGGCAGCCTCAATCTGAGGACGGAGAGCGAGGGCATCGCTCACAACCTTCTCGTAACGAGGCTCATCGAAATTGAACATCCCTTACTCCTAACTCACTTAGATGAACCCTTCGTTCATCCCATAACGTTATAATACTTTATATAACTAACTATGCAAGAACTATTTCGGATTTTTTTGATTTTTCTTTAATAAAAAGCCCGCCGATCAAATGATCGACGGGCATGGACATAGGGTATCGGTTCAATAAATACCGAACACCAGCATGTTTTCGGCTAAAAAACGTCCTTGGCAAACACCTTAGCGTCATTGGGAACCTGACGGATTTCGATGGCCACGCCATCGCCCAGGAGCTCTTGGATATGCTCGGCATCTTTCTCGGTCGCGAAGATTGCAGGGGTCGGATGAAGCGTGGTCTCAGGGGTCTTTCGGGTTCCACCCAGATTGATCTCTTTGATGTCTTTGCAACCCTTAGCGAGACGATAGGCATCTTCAATCGTCTCAGCGATGATAAACAGCGAATACTTGTCGGTAACGCCGCTGTTGAGCGCCTCGATAGCAGCGTCAACATCCTTGATGACGAGTTTAACGCCGTCGGGACGGGCGAGCCTCAAGGCCGCCTTCCTCATGTCGTCTTTTGCCACAGCATCGCTGGCAAGCAGGATGCAATCTACATCCAAAGCGTGAGTCCAGGACATGGCAACTTGGCCGTGAATCAGTCGGTAATCAACTCTCGTAAGCTTAATCATCGTTATCATCTCCGCACGTGATAAAGGGAATGACAGGTGCGACCCCTAGCTAGGGCTCGAACCAGAACTAACTAGAAATCTTCTTCCTCGACGCCGGCAAGCATATCCGCCGCCTCGCAAAGCTGAATAAACGAACGCGATCCCTCGACCGCGGCTTTGGCCTTGCCCGCATCCAGGGAGTCCAACTGTGTAACCATTTCCACCAGCAGCGGCAAGTTCATTCCGGTGATCAACGTAAACGATCCGGCGGTCTGCCTCTGAATGAATTCGTTGTTTACAGAGCCGCCAAAGATGTCAGTCACGACAAACCAAGAGTCGGCAGGGTCACTCGTCTCCATCCATGCATCAATCAACGCCGCGACGTCCCTTGAATCGTCATCGACATAGGCGCACAGGCACTCGATTCGGTCGTTGGCGCCCATCAGAATCTCCAGAGAGCTTTTCATGCCTTGGGCGAGATAACCATGACTCGCTAGCAATATCTTATTCATAGTTCTCCAATACCAATAGGACGTACTATATTGTCATAACAAAGTATATTAGCAATCTACCCTACGCGGCGTGTCTATTTTCCAAATCCGCGAACGGTAACAATTAGTCGGTAAATCGACCAATCTATCTCTAATTTACAAGTAGAACTTCAGTCGCTCAGTGCAGTACACCTGACGGGAGATGAAAAGCGGCTCGCCGCTTGGAGCATAACGTCTGTCGACAAACAGAAGCAGCGGAGAGTCCAGTTCCACGTTAAGGTATGCCGCCTCGAGCTCGCTCGCATAGCAGACCTCGAGCGTACGCGTGTTGGGACCCATCTTGATCCCCTGGCGATCGAGTACCGCCATCAGCGAATCCTCGAGGGACTCATGCTCCAAAAAAGAAAGCGCAGCGGAATAGCTATTGGTTTCCAGCATCGTGGGCTTGCCATCCACAAGGCGCAGACGACGACTACGCAATACCTTTTGGGTATCGTCTACGCCCAGGAACTTCGCGTCTCGCAGGCTTGGGAAGTCCCAGCCCATTTCGAGAACCCTGGTAGACGCCTGTTTGCCCGCAAGTTGGCACGAATGGGTAAAGCTCTCACGGTCGTCCGCGGCATACATCTGAGTGTCCGACGAAACGAACGTGCCCTTGCCGCGGGCCCTCTCAACAAGCCCAGCATCTTCCATTTCTTTAATTGCGGAGCGAACCGTTATTCGGCTCACGCCAAATTGCTCGATAAGCTCCGCCTCGGTCGGGAGCTTATCTCCCGGGCGGTACGTGCCGTTGGCGATTGAATCAGAAAGCGCACGGACAATCTGTTTGTAGAGGGGGATAACGCTATTTGCTTCAACCATATCAACCATACCTTTACAAGGGATCAGCAGTTTATAGATAGATGACTTATATTGTATTAGAACTTTTTAGGAGTCCATATATTTCCTAAATGATTCGGTAAACGGGGTGTTGTTTCACTTTATCGGGGTGCAGCGGCTACCCGCGGCATTCGTTATCAACCTAGCTAGGCTAGTCCACCCACATCGTCTTCAGTTCGCTGCAGAGCCGCGGCCCCATATGGGTATACTCTCGGGGATTCGACTCGATTCGCCCCCGCTGGGGCGTCAAAGGAGACTGCATATGTCCACCACCTCAACCGACCCGCGCGCCGCTGCCGCCTCGCTGCTGGTGCCCGGTGCCACCTGCCACGGTTTTGCCGTCGAGCGCTGCGAGACCGTGCCCGAGCTCGATTCGGACGCCTACGTGCTGCGCCACACCGCCTCGGGCGCTCGCCTGCTGTACCTGGCGTGCGACGACGAGAACAAGGCCTTTGCCATTGGCTTTAAGACGCCGCCGGCCGATTCCACCGGCGTGTTCCATATTCTTGAGCACTCGGTGCTGTGCGGGTCAGCCAAGTTTCCCGTCAAGGAGCCCTTTGTCGACCTAATCAAGAGCTCCATGCAGACGTTCCTCAATGCCATGACCTACCCAGACAAAACCATCTACCCCGTTGCCACCACCAACGAGCAGGACCTGTACAACCTGATGGACGTGTACCTGGACGCGGTGTTCAACCCGGCCATCTATACCAAGCCCACCATTTTTGAGCAGGAGGGCTGGCACTACGAGCTGGACCTGCCGGAGGGCGCCGAGGACGAGGGCGACGGCAGCTCCGCGAGCCTGCGCGAGGGCACGCTGCGCTATAACGGCGTGGTGTTCAACGAGATGAAGGGCGCACTGTCCGACCCCATGAGCGTGCTGGATGACGCCGTCAACGCCGCGCTCTATCCCGACACCGCCTATGCGCACGAGAGTGGCGGCGACCCGCGCGCGATTCCCGCGCTCACCTACGAGCAGTTCCTGGACACGCACGCGCGCCACTACAATCCTTCCAACTCTTATATAACGCTCTACGGCGACCTAGATGTGGACCGCGCGCTGGCGTTTTTGGACGAGCGTTATCTGTCGCAGTCGAGTGCCGCGAGCCGCCGCATGGACGCCGCCGTTGCCGCCGGCGAGGACCCGTCTGCGCTGGCGCCCAATCCGCTGGACGTGCAGGAGCCTGTGACCTGCGAGTATAAGCCCATCGAGATGGCCACTACACCCGAGAACGCCCTGGTGGGCCTGGGCCTTGTGCTGGGCAGCGCACTCGACCGCAAGCGCACGATCGCGGCGGACATCTTGTTCGAGGCGCTGCTGGGTTCCAACGAGGCACCGGTTAAGAAGGCCATTCTGGCCGCCGGCCTGGGCGGCAACGTGGTGAGCTACACCGCGGCCGAGAGCCTGCAGCCCTACGAGCTCATCATGCTGCAAAACGCGCAGCCCGGCGTGGCGTGCGAGCTGCGTCGCGTGTTCCAGGACGCCTGCCGCGACCTGTGCAAACACGGCGTTCCGCGTGAGCGCCTGGAAGCTATCATCAGCAGCAACGAATACGACCTACGCCAGCGCGACTACGGTATCGCCGACGGCGTGGCCATTGCGTGCGACGCGCTGAGCACCTGGCTCTACGATGACGACGCCGCGACGCTGGCGCTCAAGTATGGCCCGGTGTACGAGGAGCTGCGCGGCGAGCTGGACGGCAGCTACTTTGAGGACCTGCTGCGCGAGCTGGTGCTGCAGAACGACCATATGGCGCTCGTCGAGCTGGTGCCGGTGGACGCCGCCGAGGGTTCGGAGGGCGCCGAAGCTGCCGAGCTGGCAGCCAAGCGTGACACCATGACCGATACCGAGCTGGCCGATGTGGTCGAGCGCACGGCCGTGCTGCGCGCCGCGCAGGAGGCCGAGGACACGCCCGAGGCCAAGGCCACGCTGCCGCGCCTGCGTGTATCCGACATTGGCGAGGCACGCCCCGAGCCGCCGCTCGTTGTAGACACGACCGCGCCCATCCCCTGCCTGCGCCACGGCATCCCCACCAACCGCCTGGCCTACGCCATGCAGTACTTCGACCTGAGCTGCGTCGCATTTGAGGACCTGCCCTATGTGACGCTGCTCTGCCGCCTGCTCAAGCAGCTGCCCACGAGCGAGCACTCGGCCGAGGAACTCGACAACCTGCTCGCCGGCAAGCTGGGCTTTTTGAGCTTTACGACCGAGGTCATGACCCAGCCCGACGTGGACGGCGTACGCCCCTACCTGCTGGTGAGCGCCGGCGCCCTGTCCGAAAAGATCGATGCGCTGGCGAGGTTGCCGCGCGAGGTGTGGTCGAGCACGCTGTTGCTCGATGCTGACGCCGACCGCGTTCGCGACGTGCTCACGCAGATTCGCATTGGGCTCGAGCAGGGCTTTATCAACAACGGTCACTCGGCGGCGCTCGGTCGCGCGATGAGTTACAGCTCGCCTTCGGCCGTGGTGCGCGAGCAGCTTTCGGGCATGGACTTCTACCTGTTCCTGCGCGATCTGCTCGAGCACTTTGACGAGCGCCTGGACGGCCTGCGCGCCAAGCTTGCCGAGCTGGCAGGTCGTATCTTTGTGGCCGGCGGCTGCCTGGCGAGCTTTACCGGCAGCGATGAGGACTTTGACGCGTACTGGGATGCCGCGGGCGACCTGGGGTTAGGCGCGGACGACGGCGCCGATGCCGACCGCAACGCGCTCGTGGTGCCGACGCCGCGCGACCGTCACGAGGCTTTCGTCATCCCCAGCGACATCTGCTTTGCGGCGAGCGCGTGCGACCCGCGTCGCTTGGGGCTCGACGTGACGGGCGCTTGGGCGGTTGCCGCCAACGCGCTCTCCTACGACTACCTGTGGAACGAGATCCGCGTGAAGGGCGGTGCGTACGGCTGTGGGTTCCGCGCGGCCGGCGAGCGCCAGACGGCGTTCTACACCTACCGCGACCCGGCGATCGACCCCTCGATTGAGCGCGTGGCGCGCGCAGGCGCATGGCTCGGCAGCTTTGAGCCCGACGAAGCCGCCTTTGAGGGCTTTATTGTGAGCTGCGTAAGTGGCATGGACGCGCCGGTGAAGCCGTACGCGCTCACCAAGCGCCGCAACACGACCTACCTGGCCGGGCTCGATCCGCACGCGCGCGAGGAGCGTCGCGCCCAGATGCTCGCCGCCACGCCCGGTGAGCTGCGCTCGCTCGGCGCCGATGTAACGCGCATCGCAGCCGAGTCGCCAACCTGCGTCTTTGGCGGCCGAGACGTCATCGCCAAGAGCAACGCCAACTTCAACGTAGTCGACCTGCTGGGCTAGCCACAGCAAGCAAAACCACTACAAAGGGGACAGGCCCCTTTGTAGTGGTTCGAACACTTGTTCTATACGTACACATGTTCTATAGTATTGGTGATTGCATCGGATCTAAATTGCAACTAGAATATAGTTGCAGAATGTGAGGCGGGATGACTCGAGCCGATAAACTCATCGCCCAACTGTTTAGCTGCCCTTCGACGTATCGGTATGCCGATTTTTTAAAAGTCATGGCCTCATATGGCTTTGAAATGGACAGCAAAGGCAAGACATCCGGATCGCGCATTCGCTTCTACAGGCCCTCAGATGGCAGGATGTTCGTGATGCACGCGCCTCATCCATCTGACGAATTGACAGCGGGGACAATTCGAAACATCGTTCGATTTCTGCAGGATGTCGGAGGCAGTCATGAGTAACGTTTTGGCATACAAGGGCTATTTCGCCCCAGTCGAGTTCGATGCCGAGCAGCATGTACTAACAGGTATGGTCGCCGGCATTAGGGACGCAATTGTATTTGAAGGCTCCACGGCTGAAGAAGTGGAGCAATGCTTCCACGACGCCGTCGACGATTACCTTGAGTTTTGTGCCGAAAAGGGCAAGGAACCAGAGCGGGCTTTTAAGGGCTCGTTCAATGTGAGAACAGGCTCCGAGCTTCACAAGCAGGCAGCACTGGCGGCGGCAAAGAAGGGCGAGTCACTCAATAAGTTTGTGACCGAAGCAATCGCCGCGGCGTTATAGCGTTAACGCATGGGCCAAAACCACCACAAAGGGGACAGGCACCTTTGTGGTGGTTTCGACATTTGCCCAGATAAAACCTGCCAAAATAAACCTGTCCCTTTTTGGTAGGTTTGGGAGAGGAAGCCGGGATGGACAAGGCCGAGTTGCGGCGGGCGGTGATTGCTCGGCGTGATGCTCTTGATTTGGACTTGCGGGCGGCGAAGTCTGCCGCTATCTGTGCGCGGCTTGTTGAGCTGTTGGGCAGCTCAGATCCCGCGGCACCACACACCGTTGCCGTCTATGCCGCCATGGGTTCCGAGGCAGACCCTGCCGCCTTTGCCGCCGCGACCGCCAAACGCGGCTGGCGCGTGGCCTATCCGTGCTTGCTCTCGGCAACCGAAGCTGCTGCCTGCGGCCAGCGTATGTGCATGCGTGCGGCCGCTGCTGGCGACGCATCCGCGGCCCCGTTTATTGCCCACCCCACGCGGGCCTTCGCAGCCACGGACATCGATAGCAGCCGCTTCCCTATCGTGCCTGCCGAAGCTCTCGACATGATCGTCGTGCCGCTCGTAGCCTTCGACCGCGCCGGCGCACGCCTGGGCTACGGCGGCGGCTGCTATGACCGCTACCTGCCCATGCTCTCGCCCGTATGTCAAATCGTCGGCATCGCCTTTGACGAACAGCGCGTCGACCACATCCCCACCGATGCCCACGACCTGTCGCTGCCCAACATCATCAGCGCCTAATCGCCGCCACATCAGCCACGGCTACAGCAGCACCATCGCAGTCTAATGCTCCTCGCCGGCGCGGGCCAGGTCGTAGGGCGTGGTCTGGTAGACGTAGTAGTTGAGCCAGTTGGTGTAGAGCAGCTGAGCCTGGCTGCGCCAGACGTTGCGCGGCTCGGCGGCGGGGTCGTCGTTTGGGAAGTAATGCGCCGGCACCTGAGGGTTAAGCCCACGCTTCACGTCGCGCTCGTACTCCAGGCGCAGCGCGTCGGTGTCGTACTCGGGGTGGCCAAAGACAAAGAAGCGGCGGCTGTCGGTCGACTTGACGATGTACAGGCCTACCTCGTCGGACACGGCCACGACCTCAAGCTGCGGCTCGGCCTCCACGTCCTCGCGGCGCACATCGGTGTTGCGCGAATGCACGGCATAAAAGCGGTCGTCGAAGCCGCGGACCAGCGGGCTTTGCGGCTTCACCAGATAATGCTCGAACACGCCGCTCGCCTTTGCCGACAGGTCGTGCTTCTGGATGCCGTAATGATGGTACAGACCGGCCTGTGCGCCCCAACAAATATGCAACGTAGAGTGCACGTGCGTGGTGGACCAGTCCATGATCTGGCAGAGTTCGGGCCAGTAGTCGACCTCCTCGAATGGCATCTGCTCCACCGGCGCGCCCGTGATGATCAGGCCGTCGTAGTGGATATCGCGGATGTCGTCGAACGTGCGGTAGAACGTCTCCAGGTGGCCGGCGCTCACGTGCGTGGCCTCGTGCGTCTTGGTGCGCAGCAGGTCCACCTCCACCTGCAGCGGCGTGTTGGAGAGTTTGCGCATGATCTGCGTCTCGGTGGCGATCTTGGTGGGCATGAGGTTGAGGATGAGCACGCGCAGCGGACGGATGTCCTGGTGCAGCGCGCGGTACTCGGTCATGACAAAGATGTTCTCGCTCTCGAGCTGCGCGGCGGCAGGGAGGGCGTCGGGAATGCGAATGGGCATGGATGCTCCTTACGAGTCAGTTGCAGCTATGGTACAACGAGCGGCCCCATCCGCGCGAGTACATCGCCCAGCGATGCCGCCAGCGGCCCAAATCACTCCAAAAGTAGAGATTACGGCATGTCCCAAAAATCTACGGCGCTTTAGTCTAGCAAAGTGGCAGCAGGACGCTACAATGGTTCGACGCGAAAAACTCGGCCGGAAGGATACATATATGTACCAGACGCGTAAGATCGGTGTGGTCGGCCAGGGCCACGTAGGAGCACATGTCGCCAACAGCCTGCTCATGCAGGGCATTGCCGACGAGCTGTACCTGTGCGATATCAACGAGGCCAAGGTGACGTCCGAGGTCCAGGACCTGCGCGACTCCCTTTCGTTTGTTCCGTACAACACCAAAATCGTCAACTGCTACGACCACTACGAGGAGCTGGCCTGCTGCGACGTCATCGTCAACGCCGCCGGCAAGGTCGCGCTGGCCGCCGGCAACCGCGACGGCGAGCTGTTCTTTACCACCGACGCCGCCCGCACCTTTGCCAAGCGCATCGTCGACGCCGGCTTCGACGGCATCTTCGTGAGCATCTCCAACCCCTGCGACGTCGTGTGCACCGAGCTGTGGCACCTGACCGGCTACGATCCCAAGAAGATCATCGGCTCGGGCTGCGGCCTGGACTCCGCCCGCCTGCGCACCGAGATCTCCAAGAAGGTCGGCGTGAGCCCCAAATCCATCGACGCCTACATGATCGGCGAGCACGGCTTTAGCCAGCTGGCCGCCTTTAAGGCCGCGACCATCGCCGGCAAGAGCCTCAACGAGCTTCAGGCCGAGAACCCCGACAAGTACGCCTTCGACCACATGGAGATCGAGGAGCTCGCGCGCAAGGGCGGCTATGTAACCTACCAGGGCAAGCAATGCACCGAGTACGCCGTCGCCAACTCCGCCGCGCGGGTCTGCGCCGCCGTGCTGCACAACGAGCACGCCGTGCTTTCCGCCTCCACGCTCATGACCGGCCAGTATGGCGAGGAGGGTATCTTTACCTCTCTGCCGTGCGTGATCGGCGCCGAGGGCGTCGAGGAGGTCTACACGCTCGACCTTTCCGAGCACGAGCTCGAGGGCTTCCACAAGAGTTGTCAGCACATCCGCGACAACATCTCCCAGCTCGACTGGTGGGACGCCGAGGCCTACGACGCAAAGTAGGCCGCTGGCTGCCGCAACCTTGCGAATCTAAGCGCGACGCCAAGCGGGCCGCGCCGGAAATCCCCGGCGCGGCCCGCTTTTTTGGCTCACGCAGTGCCCTTGCGAATCGAAGGTGAATACTTTTCCGCGAAGTGAACGAGCAAAAACGAGCCCTCGAAGCATCGACACTTTTAAGGCGCCGTTTCCTGCGGTTTCGCCGAGTTTTTCCTGCAGTTTTGGTACCAAAAAGTGTGGATGCTTCGGGGGTCCAAAATAGGTCGTTCACTTCGCGGAAAAGTATTCACCTTCGTTTTCGCGCAGACACGAATCCGGCCGCCGCAACGCAAAAAGGGTCTCGCGCATGGCGCAGGCCCCGTCGTAAAAGATAATTCCCGGTACCTAGTACTGCTCGATGCCCATGTAGCGGCGGAACTCGGGGCTGTGGTCGAACACCTTGCCGCGGGCGGCACGCAGCTCGCAGCTCATCGCGTAGAAGAAGATCGGCTCCAGGAACGAACGCACGCTGGCGGGCACCTCGCCAACGCCGTAGTCAAGCGCGTCGAGCACCATAATCGTATCGGTGTGCGTGTTGAGGAACGCAAGAGCGCGCTCCTCCATGGGGCGGCACTCGCCGGCGCCAAGCTGCACAAAGTAGAACACGCCGGGCTCGGTGGCCTCGAAGGGACCGTGGAAGTACTCGCCAGAGTGGATGTAGCAGCAGTGCTGCCACTGCATCTCCATGAGCGAGCAGATGGCCATGGCGTAGGTCTGGCTAAAGTTGGGGCCGGACCCCAGGATATAGAAGAACTTGTGCTGCTGGCAGAGCTCGGCAAAGCGGGCGCCCAGCTCGGCGTTGACCTTCTCGCGGGCGGCGGGCAGCAGCACATCCATCTGCTTGAGGCCCTCGTACATGTCGGCGAGCGCCTCGTAGCCTTCCTGCTGGTCGAGCAGCTCGGCGGCGATCAGAGCGCCGATGCCTTGCGGCACCTCGGCCTGCGACACGCCCTCGCCCCAGGGGTAGACCCAGATGGTCCACTTGCCGTTGTCGATCTTGGAGCCCTCGCAGTCGGTGAGGGCGACGACCTCGGCGCCGGCGGCCAGCGCCATCTCGCAGCCGTCGACGACCTCCTGCGTGTTGCCGCTGTGGCTGCAGGCAATAACGAGCGACTTCGGCCCTAGGCTCTTGGGGGCCATCAGGCAAAACTCGCGCGCCGTGTAGACCGTCGAGGTAAACGTGGTGGCCTCGCGCTTGAGCAGCTCGTTGGCCGGCATCAGGTCGATCATCGAACCGCCACAAGCGATCCAAAAGACATTCTCAATCTTGCCCTTGCGCTCGATGATTTCCTGAACCAGATCATGTGCGTTCATGCTGATGCTCCTCCTTGTGTGGCGGCTTTCGGCGACGGCTGTTCGTACCTGCAGTCGTTCTATGTTGTTCTATTTATAGCACGCAAGCAGTCACCGGTGAAGTCATTACAGCAAATTTGTTCTATGTTGTTCTATCTGTGGACGCTAGATGTCGAACACGTAGCGCGAGCCCACTATCTTCTGGCGCCCGAGCAGCAAGGGCCGCTCGTCCGCATCGGTAAAGTACGCCTCCATATAAAAGAGCGGCTCGCCGACCGGCACCTCCAACAGCGGGGCCACCTGAGCATCGGCAAGCGCAATCTCCACGGTGCAGGGGTCGGACTTGAGCGGCGCGCGGCCCGAGTGCTCGGCAACGAGCGCAAAGATTGAGTTATCGGTGAGGTCCTTATCGGCCAGCGTCTGCAAGTAGGGATGGTCGGCGAGCACAAAGGCGTTGTTCTCAAGCATGACGGGGATGCCGTCGGCCGTGCGCACGCGCTCGACCACGATAAGCTCGCAGCCGGGCTCCACGCCAAAGAACGCCGCATCCTCGTGCGTCGCCGCGACCACCGTGCGCGATACCAGGCGCGCTCCGGGCACCATGTCGTTGGCAGCACAACCCTCAGTAAAGCTCTGGACGTCGCCCTTCTGGCGAATCTTGCGCTTGAGCTTGGGAGCGCATACAAAGGTGCCCCTCCCCTGCTGGCGGTTGAGGTAGCCCGCGCGCGACAGCTCCTCGATGGCACGGCGTACGGTGATGCGCCCCACGCCGTAGGACTTCGCGAGCTCCATCTCGGAAGGAATGCGCGAGCCGGCCGCGTACACGCCGCGCGCGATCTCGCCCTTCAGGTCGTCCATAACCTGCTGATACAGCGGCACGGCGGAAACCTCGGCGCGCTCGGAACGTTCGGTCTTGCTATCGGATGCCATCGTTACGCTCCATCCCGCGCATGCTCGGACTCAAACTCTTCAATCGCCGCCATAAACTGCTCGCCAAAGGCGTCGGCCTTTTTCTCGCCGATGCCGTTGACCTGGATAAGCTCGTCGCGCGTCTGCGGGCGCAGGCGGCACAGGCCGCGCAGGGCCTTGTCGGAGAAGACCATATACGGCGCCATCTCCAGCTCGGTCGAGATTTCCTTGCGCAGGGCGCGCAGGCGCTCGAACAGCTCGGCATCGTCGCCCACGTGCGGGCGCTGATCCATCTCGGCCTCCTCGCGCAGCAGATCCACCGCACGACGGGCGCGGGCAGAGGCCTTGCGCTTGGACGCGCGACGCTTAACGGTAAAGGCGAACGCCTCGTCCTCGACCTCGCCGGCACGCGGGCCCAGCCCCACGACCGGGTACTGTCCCTGCGAGGTGGCCAAATAACCGCGGCCGCACAGCTGCCCGATGATGTCCTTAATGCGCCCGACCGATTCACTCGACAGCTCACCGTAGCCGCGGTCCTCGTCCAGATGCATCTGGCGAATGCGCTCAGTGTTGCCGCCGTGGAGCACGTCGGCGATCAGCGACTTGCCAAAACGCATGGGACGCGTGGCCACATAGCGCACGGCAGCGCGGGCCATATCGGTGACGTCCTCGACCTCGAACTGCGTGAGGCAGTTGCTGCAGTTGCCGCAGCCCTCGGCTTCGTCCGTGGCGGTGCCGCCCGCGGCGGCTGCCGCGTGCTCGGCCGCGGCCTCGTCGCCAAAGTAGCGCAACATGTATTCGCGCAGGCAGCCGGTGGTATTGCAGTAGCCCTCCATCTGGCTGAGCAGACGATATCGATTCTGGAGCGCCCACGCGCGTTGTTCGTCGTCAAGTGCCTCGTCGGCAGCATCTCCGCGGTCGATCAAAAAGCGGCGCATGCGAAAATCGTTGCCGTTCCACAGCAGGTGGCAGCTGGCCGGGTCGCCATCGCGGCCGGCGCGGCCCGCCTCCTGGTAGTAGGCCTCGATGCTCTCGGGCACGTTGTTGTGAATCACGTAGCGCACGTTGGGCTTGTCGATGCCCATACCAAAGGCGTTGGTGGCAACCATCACCTGGATGTCGTCGTCGATAAAGGCGCGCTGGCTTTGGCGGCGGGCGTCATTGCCCATGCCGGCATGGTAGCGGCCAACGCGAATGCCGCTGGGGCCCAGCGCCTCGGCAAGCTCGCCTGCCAGCGCATCGACCGTCTTGCGGGTCGAGCAATACACGATGCCGCTCTCGCTCGAATGCGCGATCACGTAGTCGCGCACCCAGGCGGTCTTGGCCTTGTCGCCCATCTCTTCGCAACCAAAGTAGAGGTTCTTGCGATCGAAGCCCGTCACCACCGTCGCGGGGTTTTGCAGGCCGAGCATCTGCTGAATATCCGCACGCACGCGCTCAGTCGCCGTGGCGGTAAAGGCCGCCACGATAGGGCGCTGCGGCAGGGAATTGATGAACTCGCGAATCTGCAGGTAGGCGGGACGGAAATCCTGGCCCCATTGGCTTACGCAGTGGGCCTCGTCAATGGCCACGAGCGGCACGCCAAGGCCGCCGTCCGCCGCGGCCTCCTGCGCAAAGGCTAAAAAGCGCGGCTCGAGCAGGCGCTCGGGTGCCACGTACATAAGCTGGTAGCGGCCCTCGCGCGCCCGCTTGAGCACGGTGTTTTGCTGGGCCGGAGTAAGGCTGGAGTTGAGATAGCTGGGTCGCGCACCCGCCGCGAGCAACGCGCGGGTCTGATCCTCCATAAGCGACAGCAGCGGACTCACCACAAAGGTGATGCCGGACAGCATGAGCGCGGGTACCTGGTAGCAAATGGACTTGCCGGCGCCCGTGGGCATAACGCCCAGCGCGTCGCGACCGGCAAGGATCGCATCGACCATGCGGTCCTGCCCCGGGCGAAACGAGGTGTAGCCAAAATAGTCGCCGAGCGTGTCGAGCGCCATCTGCTGCATGCTATCGATCATGGTTTCCTAACGTCCAGGTCATCTGCCGCCGATTATACGCCGCCACGCGGACCGGTGCCGCACGGCCGCCGGCCACGGGCAACGTGATCCAAGGCGAACGAGAGTAGATTTTTGGACACTTTCAGAATGAGAGTGGATAATCTCCCACTTTGAACCCGTCACCAAGCCAAAAATGGGAGATTATCCACGCTCATTCTATGGGTAGTCGATGTTTTGGCAATGTCAGCGAAAACCCGCCAGAGCGAGCAAGGTGCCTTGAAACAAGGCGGCATCGATCTTCTGATCATGCCGCCGAAGTTGAAAGGCAGATTGCCGCTCTGGCGGGCTTGCAGCGTCGAGCCGTTGCGCGGTTTGGAAAACCGCGCAACTAGAGCTACATGACCATGACGTAGCGCGATCCCACGTAGTACTGCTTACCCATCAGGACCGGCTCGCCATTGGGGCCCGTGAAGCCGGCACGCAGATTGAGCAGTGGATCGTGCGGAGCGATGCCCAGCTCGGCCGCCTGCTCGGTATTGGCACGAACGGCCTCGACCGTGCGGTAGCCAACCGAGACAATCGGCGTTCCGCCAACACGCTCGACCTCGGCAAAAATCGACTTGTCCTCAAGATCAGCCGTCAACAGCTCACGGTAGGCGTCAAAGGGCACAAAGATGTTCTCCTCAAAGATGGGCTCGCCATCGGCCGTACGCACGCGCTTAATATGCAGCAGGAGCGCATCCTTCTGCAAACCAAAGAACTCCATCTCGTTTTGACGTGCCGGCACAATCTGGCGATCGACCACATGCGCGCCCGCCTTCATGCCATTGTCGGCACACAGCGCGGTAAACGTCTGCAGCGTCGAGGCGTGAAACTGGCGATTGATGTGCGGCGTGGAGACAAAGGTGCCACGGCCCTGCTGCTTAACCAGGTAGCCATCGGAGCACAACTCCTCGACGGCGCGGCGCACCGTAATGCGGCTCACCTCGTACTGCTCGGCTAGCTCAAGCTCGGAAGGAATACGCCCCTTTGGTGCATAAATACCTTTCTCGATCGCATCCTTGATTTCGTCGTAAATCTGCTGGTAAAGCGGTGCATTTTTGGGCGCAGGCATATCTGATCACTCTTATCGAAATATCAAAATAACTAATACGTATATAACGTCTTTTTATATGTTACCTCAGTTGGATAAAACGATACACCACATACAGCAAAACCTTACTTGCCGTCGTCCTGTTGCAGACTGTCCTGCTCGCTGAGGCGCGCCTGCCTGCTGGCCATGCGTGCGGGCTTGTCGGGATCGGGAACGGCCGTGGGCATGGGCTCGTCGACATGGCCACCCCACCAGCCGCCCACAAAGCTGAGCGTGTGGAACACGTTGATCACGGCACCGGGATCAATGTCGCACACCAGCTTGATAATGTCCTGGCTCTCGTAGGTCGAGACAACGGCGTGCAGCAGGTACATCTTTTCACGGCTGTATCCGCCGATGACCTCGGCGCAACTAATGCCGTGCTGAAAATGGTCAATATAGGCGGTCATGACCTCGTCTGCCTTGCGCGTCGTGATCTGCAGCGTCACGCGGTCGTAGCGATGATAGAAGCTGTCGATGGTCTTGGTCGAAATAAATTGGAACACGATGGAGTACGCCGCATTGTCCCAGCCAAACATAAAACCAAAGATCGCCAGAATAAAGCAGTTGAAACCAAAGATGACGCCCCAGATGGTCTTGCCCGTGTGGTTGGAGACCCATAACGCGATAAAGTCGGTGCCGCCGGTGGATGCGCCGGACTTAAGCGCGATGGCAGCGCCCAGGCCCGAGACCACGCCGCCAAAAATGATGAGCATGATCTTGTCGCCCAAAAACGGCGCGAAGTGAAAGACGTTGAGGAACAGCGATGAGAGCACGACCTGCATCATCGAGAAGATGACGAAGCGCTTGCTAATGCCGCTCCAGCATAGGAGCGCCACGGGGATGTTGAGCGCGAGCATGCCGAGTGAGATGTCGATATGAACGCCACCCAGCGAGGTAACGCGATCGAGCAGGACCGCGACGCCGGTAAGACCGCTCGGAAGCAGGTCGGCGGGTTGAATGAACGCCTGGATCAGGAATGTCTGGAGAACGGCAGAAATGGTGACCGCCACGGCGGTGATGGCACGGCGGACGATGGTAAGGCGGCCGAGCACGAGCACGCGGTCCGTGAGCTGATCGATGGCGTTCGCCACGTAGGCTCCTTTCGAAGGCAGATGTAGTTGTGGGGCGTGGCCGCGATTGTAGCATGGAGCATGCGGGGGCGCTTCAATTCACCCTCTCTCGACAACCAAAACGGGACCGGTAACCCCACAACCAAAGGCCCAAATTCTAAGTGAGTAGACTTTTCGCAACCTGCCGAGCATAGCCAATAACAGCCACCTCTGTGACCTGCGGTTTTACTAAGGCAGAAACGCTTTGTGCTCGGCATGCGCCAAAAAGTCTACTCACTTAGTCTGAGTCGAAGCCAAACTGATCCAAATTGAAGCCAAAATGGGCCAATCCGCCGCGATAAATGCGCGAATCGGCACTTCTCGCGGCGGATTGACGCTACAAAGCGGCCAAAATGTCGGTCAGATTGTCGATAACGGCATCGGCTCGCGATTGATCGAGGTTGACGCCCTCGTGCGGACGCAGTGCCAGGACGCGGGCGCCGGAGCGCTTGCCGGCTTCGATGCCCATCGGCGAGTCCTCGATAACCAGGCACTCGGCAGGCTCCACCCCCAGCGCCTCCATGGCACGCAGGTAGATCTCGGGGTCGGGCTTAAACGCACTGCACTCGTGGCCGCTGATGGTATAGTTCAGCACGTCGGCGATACCGGCAATCTCCACCAGCTCGTCGATCAGCTCACGATAGGACGAGCTCGCGATGGCGCACTTCACGCCGCGCTCGTGCAGCTCACGCATCACCGGCTCCGTCTGCTCGTTGAGCAGCTCAGCATACGGAACGGGATGGTCCGGGCTGTAGACTTGCTTGTACTCCACGCGCAGGCGCTCGCGTAGCTCAATATCGTCGGGCACCAGCGCCTCCCAAATGGCAGGCTCGTTAGACCCCGAAAGATCGGGGATCTCGTCAAAGTGGAAGCCCTTTTCTTCCATAAACGCCACGCGACGACGGTTGTAGAACCACTCGGTATCGACCAGCACGCCGTCCATGTCAAACAGCACTGCCTTGATCATACGCATCTCCTTCCACCTGCCAAAAAGGGACAGGTTTTTTTTGGTAGGTTTTATCTGGGGTTTTGCGGAGCGACAAACACGCCCTCCCCAGAGCAAAAAAGGGGATGGGGCGAAAACCCCATCCCCTCTCAATCAACCCGTAAGGTCTACTTACTTGTGATTAGTAGGAAAGCTTCCACATGTAGCGACGCATGGTCAGCGGGTGCTGACGGGCCTCGGCGATCTGGTTGCCGTACTCGCGCATAACGGCGAGGTGCAGCAGCGGGTTGAAGTAGGTGACGACGCTCGCGGGCACGGCGTCGGCCAGGCCGTAGTCCTTGGCGTCGATCAGAGCGACCTTGGCGCCCATGCGCTCAAGGAAGGTGAGGGCGCGGGCGTCCATCGGACGGGTGGCGCCATCGGACATGAAGAAGACGTAGGGCTTACCCTCGGTGGAAACCTCGAACGGGCCGTGGAAGTACTCGCCGGTGTTGTAGGCGGCGGCGTCGATCCACTGCATCTCGGTGAACAGGAAGGCGGCGTGAGAATAAGCCATCTTCTCGGAGGCACCGGAAGCCATGAAGTAGATCATCTTGTCGTCCTTGAAGTCCTCGGCGAACTTCTTGGCGAGCTTCTTGCAGTGCTGAGCGGCGTTCTCGCAGAGATCAAAGACGTTGGTGAGGCCGGTGATCATGTCCTCGTAGTGGTCATAGCCCTCGGTCTGCTGAAGGATCTCGAGAGCAAGAGCGATGGCATAGCCGGGCTTCTCGCACTTGGCAGCGTAGTTGGCGTGGAAGCCGTGAACGATGACGTGGTCGGCATCGACGGTCAGAGCGGAGCCAGCCTTGTTGGTGAGGGAGACGACCGGGCAGTTGTGCTTCTTGGCGGTCTTGTTGGCCTCGACGGTCTCGGGCGTGGAGCCACCGAGGGAGCAGGTGATCACGAAGGTGTGCTCGTTGACCCAGGAAGGCGTGTCGTAGTTGAACTCGTTAGCGGTGAAGATCTGAACGTTCAGCTTGTCCGTGTTGTTGGCCAGGAAGTACTTGGCGGGGTAAAGGTCGGACATGGAAGCGCCGCAGCCGACGAAGGCGACGCTGTGGATCTCGTGGTTGGACAGGACGTCAGCGACGATCTGCTTAGGGAGGTTAAGGTCGATCTCGTACATCTGACACATTCCTTTCGATTTTTTGCGGCGCCACATTGCCGGACGCACGCAGGGTTACCGTAATTTGGACCGAGTCGCCGGCCCGTTGAGGATGCGACAAAGGGACTGTCCCTTTGACACATTTGGGGATGGAAGCCTGCCTGGGGTATGGGATGCCAGGCAGGCCCCCGGGGGAAAGCGGTTAGACGCTTGGTCGCGACTAGGCCAGGATGCCGGCCGCGGAGAGGGCGATGCCGCCCACGATGGCGATCACGAGAAGCCAACCGGTGTTGACGTTCTTCTTGATGAGCCAGTACATAAGGCCGGTGAGGCCAAGGGAGATCATCTGGGGCATCATGCCGTCCAGGATGTCCTGGATCACGACGGTGCCCTCAGCGAACTGCAGCGGGGTGGTGGCGCCGATCAGTGTGGCGATCATGCCGCCCACGGACATAAGACCCACGATGCCGCAGACATACATGAGCTTCTCCATGAGGTCGCCGCCCTGAAGCTTGCTCAGGTACTCGTGGCCGCCCTGATAGCCCATCTTGGCTGCGAACCAAGTGATCAGCACGGAGGGGACGATGGAGATGAGCATGGCCAGGATCGGGCCCATGATGGAGCCCTGCTGAGCCAGCTGAACGCCCAGACCAAAGGCGATAACGCGGATGGTGCCTTGGAAGAAGGAGTCACCGATGCCGGAAAGCGGACCCATGAGGGAGGTCTTGACCGCGTTGATCGAATCGGGGTCGAAGTTCTCGGGATCCTTGGCGTACTCCTCCTCCATGGAGGCGGAGAGGCCCAGGATGAAAGCGCTCGTCTGCGGGGTGCAGTTGTAGAACGCCATGTGACGGTGGTAAGCCTCTTTCTTAGCAGCGAGCTGCTTGGGGTCGGACTCATCCGGATAGAGGCGATCGAGCGTGGGGACCATGCCGTAGAGGAAGCCCATGTTCATCTGACGCTCGTAGTTCCAAGAGGCCTGGATGGCCCAGGAGCGCCAGAAGAACTGGCTGACCTTCTTGTTCAGGGACACGTCCTTGGTTGCGGTTGCCATAGTGTGTTCCTCCTTAGTCTTCGTCGTCTTCGAGCGGATCGTAGTCGGAATCGACACCGGCGGCTGCATGGGAACCGTTGAACTTGAAGCCCATGAAGACGACAGCCAGGCACACACCGATCAGAGCGACCGCGATGACGGACAGGTTGAGGTAAGCGGCGAGCAGGAAACCGATGAACAGGAACGGAGTCATACCCTTCTTGATCATCATGGTGAGCAGCAGGGCCAAGCCGTAGGCGGTCATGATCTTGGTCGAAACGTTAAGACCGGTGGACAGCCACTCGGGAACCATGTTGACGATGGCCTGAACCAGGTCGGTGCCAACAAAGACGGCGAGGAAGATCGGCAGGAAGTACATGATGGCGTACAGACCGGAGCCGGCGCAGATGTGCATACGGTAGGCGGTCTTGAAGTTACCGTTATCGATCGCGTTATCGGCCACATGGGTGAGGGCGGCGATGATGGAACGGAACACGATGCCGAGGAGCTGACCCAGGACGGCGACCGGGATGGCGATCGTCATGGCGGTCTCGGCGGAAGCATCGGTCAGGCACGCGAAGGCAGCGGCCACGATACCGCCCAGGACCATATCGGGCGGAACGGCGGCGCCGACCTGCACCAGGCCCATGGACACGAGCTCGACGGCGGCACCGACGGCAAGGCCGGTGGGCACATCGCCCAGCAGCAGACCGACGAGCGTAGCGCCAACGAGGGGCTGCTCGAAGTTAAGACGACCGAGCAGGCGGGAGTCCCACATGCAGAACACGCCGACGAGGCCGACGAGCACCGCACTGATGAACGTATTCATACCCTTCTCCTTTCAGTCAGGCAAATGCCTGGTTGATTACAGCTTGGCGTCGATGTCGACGCTCTGATACGTAGGGGTCTGCTGGACGTAGAGCTTGATGCCCATGTCGAGCAGCTGGTTGACGTCGGCCTTCTGGGTGGCGTCGAGGAAGACGGAGCTGTCCTTGCCGCCGACCTGCTCGGCACCGTCGTGGTTGGCGGTGGCGCCCAGGTTGATGGCGTCGAGCTTGTAGCCCTGGCAGAACTGCAGCATCTCGGCCGTGTTGCCAAAGACGAACATGACGCGCTCGCCGAGGGTGTTGAGCTTGTCCATCTTGGCGAGGGCACGCTCGACGGTGAAGACGTTCAGGCGCACGCCCTGGGGCTTGGCCAGCTTAAGAGCGCCCTTCTTGATGTCATCGTTGGCGGCAGCGTTGTCGACGACGATGATGCGCTCGGCCTGGACCTTGGTGGTCCAGGTAAAGACGACCTGGCCGTGCAGCAGACGGTAGTCAAGACGTGCGAGGACGATCTTGGCGGGACCGGAGCTGTGACGGGACGCCTTAGCCTTCTTGGCGGGAGCCGCGGCGACCTCGACCGGTGCGTTGGGGTTGGTCAGACCGGTGCGGGCCTCGTTGATGAGGGCCGCGAGCTCGGCGCCCTTGACGGGGGCGGGGCTCATAGCGAGCGTGAGCGCCAGCGGGATGTTGAAACCGCTGACAACCGTGAACTTCGTGCCGTTCTTGGAAAGCTCGACCATGTTGTTGTTGACCGAGCTACCGAGCATATCGGTTAGCACATACACGGTGTCGTCCGCGTTGAACGTGGCGATCATAGCCTCAACCTTATTGGTGATGGGCTCCTTGTCGTCACGAGCAAGCGACACGACGTGGACGTTCGACACGTCGCCGAGAACCATCTCGAGCGTGTCTTTGGCGCCTGCGGCCAGGCCGCCATGAGATGCGAGAATGATCTGATTCATCTTGCCTCCTCCTTTTCGTTATGGTCATTATAACGTCTTATACGTTGCTTATATTGCTAATTAGTATAAAGACCGTTCGCGGGTGAAAATCGACCGTTGACGGGTTTAACGTACTTGAAACGTTGGAGCCGAGCAGGCCAGCGCTGGCTGGATAACCCCAGGTCAACCGCCGCGCGCAATCCCCTATCGCACGAAGTACCAGGGGCTTTCCTGCACGGTGGGCTCCAGTGCAATGCCCGTGCGCTCGCGGAACAGATCCATGTCCTGCGATTTCTCCGTCCACCACGCGTTGGGCTTAAAGGTCATGCTCTCAACGACATGACCGACAAACACACTGTTGCGCAGCTTGGAGAAGTCGGTGTTCATGATCAGGATGGACGCGAGCACCAAAACGATGCCCAGGACTTTGATCGCGCCGGCCGGCTCGGCATAGACACCAATGCCGACCAGAACGGTCGCCACGGTTTCGAACGAAGCCACGACTGGCACCTTCGACGTCTCAAGATCCATCGAAAGGCCCTGCATATAGAAGATGTACGCAAGAGCCGTCGGAATAAAGCCAAAGCCCGCGAACAGCAGAATGAGCTGCGGGGACATTGCCGCGGCCATATCGGACCACGGAGCCGAAAGCACTGCCATAAAGCATCCGCCAAAGACAAAGCCCCAAAACGTCACCGCCAGCGGGTGCAGCGTCTTGGTGGCCATGCGGCTGAACACCGCCAGCAGCGCACCGCAAAGGCCTGCAATCACACCCGACGCGACGCCCCAAGCCGAGAAATGGAAACCGGACAGGTCGCCACTCGTCACCGCGAGCACACAACCCACAATGTTAAAGACGATGGCGACGAGCTTGTTGGGGGTCACGTCCTCGCGATAAAGCACGCGGCCGAACATGACGCCAAACACCGGCGAGGTGTAGAGCAGCACCGAGGCCGTGGACATGCCCACCTCGCCCATGCACTCGTAATAGCAGGTGTTGGCGACGGCTAAACCGACGATACCGACAAGCGCGCAGGGAACAAGCTCTTTAGGGCTTGCCTTGAACAGCGTCATGGGACCCGAGGCTTTTCCCTCACGAGCACCTCCCTGGCAACCCATAAATGCCAAAACCGGAGCCATTAAGACGGCACCCGACAACAGACGAAAGGCCGCCATGCTCTGAGACGAAACGCCCAGGGCCGATATTCCGTTAACAAAGATTCCGATGGTGCCCCACATAAGCGCGGCGATCAGCACCAGCACATAGCCCACATTACTTCTCTTCAACGCAGCCTCCTCGGTATTATTTCCAATATGTTTCATGCTACGTTATAGTCGTTATATACATTTATCAAGACACAAATCGGCGAACGGGAAATCTCTTGAAACAAGGAGTGTCCCAAACTGCCAGCAGAAAGGGAACGTCCCCAAGTGCCGCTCTAGCAGTTGCGGTGAAATAGTTCTCAAATAGAGGCCTCACACCCCCAAACAGGAACTATTCCACCGCAACTTATGAGGGATATTGGGCTGTTAGGCCACTCTATCCCTTAGTAATCAAGCTTCCACATGTAGCGGCGCGTCATGTAGTCCTTGTGGGTGACGGCAGAGAGCGCGCGCATGTAGACGTTGTTGAGGATCGGGGCGAAGATCAGGTGGTTGAAGTACTCGCTCACGCTGTCCTTGATGTCGTTGAGGCCGAGCTCCTTGGCGTCGAGCTGGTAGACGCGCTCGCCACCGTACTGGTTGACGAAGCGGATGCCGCGCTCGTCGTTGCAGCGGCTACGGCCGACGCTGATGAGCTGGAACAGCGAGGTGCGCTTGTCCAGGATCTCGAAGGGGCCGTGGAAGAAGTCGCAGGTGTTGATGGTGCAGGAGTCGATCTGCAGCATCTCCTGCACGTTGCAGATGCTAAAGACGTAGGCGGCACCAAAAAGCGGGCCCTGAGCCATGACGTTGATGCAGGGCTTGTCGGCGTTCTGCTCGGCCCACTTGGCAGCAAGCGGACGGGTGTACTCGACGGCCTTTCGATAGATGGGGTCGACCAAGTCGAAAGCGGCCATAGCGGTCTCGTACTCGGCATAGCCCTCAGTCTGCTGCGTAAGCTCCATGGCGATCATGGTCACGACGGCGGAGTTGGTACGACCCATGCAGGACTCGTCGACGGCCAGGCTGTCGTACTGGATCTTGTAGTCGCAGACCTCGGTGAGGCCGGACTCGTCAACATAGATGGCGATGGTGCTGGCGCCGTGGTCCTTGGCGACCTGGGCGGCGACGATGGTCTCCTTGGTGCCGCGCATGGACACGACGACGGCCAGGGTGTTCTCGTTGACGTAGGCAGGGGTTGCGTGCACGAACTCGTTGCTGGTGTAGCTGGAACTCACGACCTGCGTGGCCTCGTGCTCCATAAAGTACTGGGCAGGATAGTTGCCGCCGTTGGATCCACCGGCGCCAATCCACACGACGCGCTTGATGCCGCCCTTGTCTGCCTTGTCAGCCAAAACCTGGGAGACGACATCCTTAACCTGTTCCTGAGTAGTCATCGCGCATCAGCCTTTCTTCTCGTTTGATGCTCATCACAGGCATACAAGTTACATACATGTTTTAGTTATGTCGACTAGTTGTATGCTATATTTGTCTTAGAAATTTTGCTGGTAAGGTTTTCGGCAATCCATTACCAGCGGTTTTGTTGTCATGTTGGATACATGCTTGGTTCGGTAAGCATACAGGTTAGATACAGGTTGATCGAATGAGCACTTCGTCGAAAAAGAACTTGGCCCAATACGAACGCTTGGCGGGTACGCTGCGCGACCGCATCGCCGCCGGCACCTACGCTCGTGGAGACAAGCTGCCGTCCGAGATGGAGCTCATGGACGAATCGGGCCTGTCGCGCAGCACCGTGCGCCACGCGCTTAAGGTGCTCGTCGATGAGGGCCTGGTTCGCACCGAGCGCGGGCGCGGTGCCTTTGTGGCCGACACGCCGGCGCTTCACGAGAACAACCTGGTGTTTTCGAGCTACACGGCACAGGTCCAGGACCAAGGCATGAAGCCCACCACGCGCACCGTGGACTCGGGCTTTGCCAAGGCCGCGGGCAATGTGGCCAAGTTCTTCGATGCCGCCGCGGGCAGCAAGCTCGTCAAACTTGTCCGCCTGCGCTACCTGGACGACGCGCCGCTGTGCCTGGAGACCACCTACCTGCCGCCAAGCTTCGAGACGCTCATCGATCGCGATATCAACGGTTCGCTCTACGCCACGCTGCGACAGGAGTTCCATCGCGCACCGGCGCAGGGGCATAAGACCTTTGAGGTGTGCTATGCCTCGCAAAACGAGGCGTTTTTGCTCAACGTCGAGCGCGGGCAGGCGCTGATCCTAATCACCGACTACGTCTACGACACCGACGGCCGCCCGCTCCACGTCTCCAAGCGCATCCAACGAACCGACCGCGCCAAATACACCGAGCCCATCGGCTAACCTGCCAAAATAAACCTGTCCCTAAATGGTAGGTTTGGGGAGGTCGGGGAACCAGGTTGGTTTGGGTTGGTTGGGGACGCGTTCGGCCAGGACCAGCTCCATCCAGCACATGTCGTACCAGCGGCCGAACTTTTGGGCGCAGCGATCGAAGGCGCCCACCAGGCGATACCCCATATGGGCATGGAAGTCCTGGCTGTTGTGCGTCAGGTACTCGTCGTCCTTGTCGTGCGGCACGGCGATGAGGGCGCACATGTTGGTGATGCCCATCGCGACCAGGCACTGCTTGAGCGCATCGTGCAGCTTGCGGCCCAGCCCGCCATGGCGCACATCGCGTGCCAGGTAGATCGACGTCTCGACCGACCAGTCGTATGCCTCGCGGCTGTTAAGCGCGCTCACATAGGCATAGCCTACCGGACGCCCATCCAGCTCCATCACCAGATACGGATAGCGCTTGAGTGTACGCTCGATACGCCCGGTGAACTCCTCAACGCTCGGCACCTCGTATTCGCAGGTAATCGCCGTCTGGCGCACATATGGCTCATAGATGGCAAGCAACGCCGGCGCATCGTCGGGCGTCGCCAGGCGAATCGTCGGCTCGGACATCTCGGTCATACAACCCTTCTCCCTCAAAAGCAAAGGCCGCCCTGCGCCAAACCCAGGCGTAGGACGGCCCTCGTCATTGCATCAAGCTACAGGACAGCCGCCAACGCGTCGATGTCCTCCTGCGTCGTGGCCCAGCTGGTGCAAAAGCGCACCACCGTATGGGTCTCGTCGTACTTTTCCCAGTACTCGATCGAAGCATGCTCACGAATGCGGGCCATATCCTCGTTGGGCAGAATCACAAACTGCTGGTTTGTGGGCGTCTCCAAGAAGAACTGGTAGCCGCGCTCGTGCAGCACTCGACGAAGCGCCTGAGCCGTCTCGATCGCCTGGCGACCAATCTCAAAATACAGGCCGTCGGTAAAGAGCGCCTCAAACTGCACGCCCGTCAGGCGACCCTTGGCCAACAGCGCGCCGTGCTGCTTAATGCGCGGAATGGGATGCGCCGGAGCGTGCATGCCGCAAAACACCACGGCCTCGCCGCAAAGCGCGCCGCACTTGGTGCCGCCGATGTAGAACGCGTCGCACAGCTGCGCCAGCTCGGGCAGGGTAATGTCGCACTCATCGGCCGCCAGCGCATAGGCCAGGCGGGCGCCATCCACAAACAGCGGAATCTCGCGCTTCTGGCACACCGCATGGATTGCCGCGAGCTCAGCCTTGGAGTACAGCGTGCCGTACTCGGTCGACAGGCTCACATACACGGCGCCCGGAAACACCATGTGCTCACAGCTCTCGTTTTCGTAGAACACTTGGATATAGTTTTCGAGATCCTCGGCGTGCATCTTGCCCTCGTAGCCGGGGATGGTGAGCACCTTGTGGCCGCCAAACTCGATGGCGCCCGCCTCGTGGCAAGCGACATGGCCGGTCTCGGCGGCAACGACGCCCTCGTAGGGCGCGAGCAGCATGTCAATCACCGTCGCGTTGGCCTGCGTGCCGCCCACCAGCAAGAACACGTCGGCATCGGGGGCCTGACAGGCCTCGCGAATCAGCTGCTTGGCACGCTCGGTGTGCGCATCGGTACCGTAGCCGGGCTGTGGCTCCATGTTGGTATCGACGAGCGCCTGCAGCACTGCCGGATGAGCACCGTGGGAATAGTCGTTGTTGAACGCGAGCATGGCAATCCTCTCTAGCCGGGCATGGGCCCGATGATTTAAACGCCGCTATTGTACGCCGCCCGGATAGGCAATGCGCGCGGCAAGGCACTCAAGTGCCAGCACCAGGGCAAAGCCGCAGCTCACGTCAGTCAAAAAGTGCGCACCGATCACAATGCGGCCAAAGGCGACGAGCGCCGCAACCGCAGCCGCCGTCCAAAAGACCACGCGACGGCGCGACGGCTTTTCTTTAAAGGACGCCGCAGGAAGCCCGGCAAGCATAAGACCGATCGCCGCGTGCGCCGTGTGTCCGCTCGCAAACGACTTAAAGCCGTCCTTGATTACGCCGGCCGCAATATAGCTCCACTTGTCGGGGTTGCCAATCACCCACCACGGCTGAAAATTGAGCCCCGGCGTGACCTCGATCACGCGCATGCGCGGGCGCGACCACAGCGGCTTGACAACCACGTTGAGGATGATGGCCTGAGCGACCCACACGGCAAGCACCATCAGCGCCCAGCGCGTGAGCTCGTCGGAGTCGGTGTCGCGCGTGAGGCGATAGACGACAAGGTTGGCAGCGATGACCAGCACAAACGTCAGCACCAACTGGACAGCGATGAGTTTGCCGCCAACCTTCAGGGACGAGACGATCTCGTAGCCGGCCAGGCCAACGTTGACGAGGATGCCGAGCACGGCGAGCCATTTGCTCCCCCTGGAGTCGGGACGCACCGCGCGCACGAGCATGACGCCCGCGATACTCGCCGTCAGCTCGAACGGCAGCTCGCCAGCGGCCTCGATAAAGCGACCGTACATGCTGCCGATATTGAAGAGCGCGCTCGAGATCTGATAATCGAAGAAACTGCCCACGCCCAGACAAAGGCACAGGACAACCGCGATCATGGCGACATCTTTCTTATAGATGTATCCGAACATGCTTTCCTTTCGATGAGGTCAGATTGCCCAAATGGGGCGTTTGCAGCGTCGACCCATTAGTCGTCATCGCTGGCGCCCAGCTGCTGCAGCAGCATGAGGGCGGCTGCCACGGGGCCGGTGCCGTCGTTGGCATCGAGACCGCGACCCAGGCCGCTGCCCGCACCGGCGCCCGCCTTATAGGGCACCGACAGCTTGCGGCTCTTGGGGAAGTTCACCGCGCCGTACCGATTCTTAAACTCAAAGGCCACCTTCTTGGGCACGTCGACGCCCAAAAACGTGATGCGTCCGCCGCTGAGCGTGACGCTCTCGAGCCCCAAGCGCTCGCCGCGGATACGGATACGCGCGCGGTTGAACAGATTGAGTCCCGCCAACGGCAGCTCGCCATGCGCGGCCTCGGTCTCTTCCTGCACCTCGTCGATGCTCTCCAGGTCCTCGGCCGCTGCGAGCTTGCGGTACACGAGCACGCGCTGGTCCACCGCCGGCAGGTACTCCTCGGACAAGAAGTAATCGGCCGGCAGATTAATACCCACGCTCGCCGCCTCCACGCCGGCATCGTCATCGCCGCGCGCCTCGGCCACGGCCTGGCCCAACATCTGCGTAAACAGGTCAAAGCCCACGCTCGACAGGTTGCCGTGCTGCTCAGCGCCCATCAGCGAACCGGCGCCGCGGATCTCCAGGTCGCGCATGGCGATGCGCATGCCGCTGCCCAGGTCCTGGAACTCGGAAAGTGCAGTCAGGCGCGCCGTGGCCTCCTCGGTGAGAGGCAGCTCGCCCGGGAACATAAAGTACGCGTAGGCCTGCGTGACAGAACGGCCCACACGGCCCTTGAGCTGGTAAAGCTGTGCCAGACCCAGGCGCTGCGAGTCCTCGATGATGAGCGTGTTGGCGGTCGCGTTGTCGATGCCGCTCTCCACGATGGTCGTGGCGATGAGCACGTCGATCTTTTTGGTCGCGAACTCGATCATCACGTCCTCGACCTCGCGCGGGCTCATCTTGCCGTGCGCCACGCCCACGCGCGCCTCGGGCGCGGCCTCGTGCACGCGCGCCACGGCGTCGTCGATGGTCTTGACGCGGTTTGACACGTAGTACACCTGGCCGCCGCGGCCCACCTCCAGGCGAATCGCCGCGCTCACCACGTCGGGGTCGTACTCCCCCACGTGCACGATCACGGGGCGGCGCCCAGTCGGCGGCGTGGTAATCAGGCTCATATCGCGCACGCCGCTCGTGGCCATCTGCATGGTACGCGGGATGGGCGTGGCCGAAAGCGTGAGCACGTCAATCTGCTCGCGCAGGTTCTTGAGCTGCTCCTTGTGCTGCACGCCAAAGCGCTGCTCCTCGTCAATAATCACCAGGCCCAGGTTCTTGGGGTTCACATCGGCCGAAAGCAGGCGATGCGTGCCGATGAGCACATCAATCGTGCCCTCGGCAAACGCCTTGAGTGCGCGCTTTTGCTGCGCCGGCGTGCGAAAGCGGCTGAGCACCTCGACCTCAAGGCCAAACGGGGCAAAGCGTTCAAAGAACGTCTCGTAGTGCTGCTGGGCCAGAATGGTCGTGGGGCAAAGCACCATGACCTGACGGCCGGAGTCCACGCACTTAAACGCCGCGCGCAGGGCGACCTCGGTCTTGCCAAAGCCCACGTCGCCGCACAGCAGGCGGTCCATGGGCTTGGGCGCCTCCATGTCGGCCTTAATGTCGGCGATGGCCTCCAACTGGTCGCGCGTCTCGTCGTAAGGGAAGCTCTCCTCCATCTCGATCTGCTCGGGCGTGTCGGGCGGGCAGGCGATACCGGTAATCGACGAGCGTCGCGTATACAGATCGACCAGGTCAAACGCCAGCTTTTTGGCGTTCTTGCGCGCCTTGTTGGTGGCACGCGTCCAGTCGGCGGTGTTGAGCCTGGTCAGGCGCGGCTTGTCGCCGTCGGGACCAACGTAGCGCGTAATGCGGTCGACCTGCTCCAGCGGCACGTAGAGCTTGTCGCCGTCGGCATATTCCAGCAAAAAGTAGTCGCGTTCCTTGCCGCCCACCTCCTGGCGCGCGATCTCGCTAAAGAGCGCGATGCCATGCGTTGCGTGCACCACGTAGTCGCCCGGCTTAAACGGGAAGGTGATCTGTGTAATGTCAACCTTGCGGCGGCTACGCGCGCGGTTGGCGTCCATGCGGGCGTTGAGGTCGGCGATCGAGAACACGGCCAGGTTGGCATCGGGCACCACCACGCCCTGCGGCAAGGCGGCATCGACAAAGGTCACGCGTCCGCGCGAGATGGTGGGCACGGCGGCGCCGGCGGCAGCCTGGGCGGCACCTGCCTCGAGCGAGCGGGCGTTGAGCGCGTCGGCCTTGCGCTCGCGAATTGCAGCATGAGCATCCTGGCGGACAGCACGATCGGCAGAATCCGCCGCTGCCACGCGCACACGGTCGCCAATAGCGCCCGCGTTTTCGGGCGCGGCCGTCAGCGACTCCTCAAAGGTAATACCCTCATCGCCAAAGGTGAGCTCCATCGACTCGCGCGCACCGCGGTCGGGGATGGCAAACACGCAGGCATAGCGCTTGCCCACGACTTCCTGAATGCGCGTCATAAAGCGATTGTCCGAGCCCGCGATAGCCGGCTGCTCAATCTTGAGCTCCGCCGTAACCGCACCGCCGGCACGAATCAAGCTCACGTAGTTCAAGCGCTGCTGGGCACCAAAGTCGAGCTGCTGGGCGCGCACGTACAGACCGTCCAAGCGGTCAATCCCCGCCTCGCCGGCGCGCGCCTCGATATCCTCGTAAGCGCGCAGGCAGTCATCGAACAGCGAGCGCGGCTCGGACAGCACCACGAGCGCCTTGTCGCTCACATGCGACAGCGGGCTCACGGTCTGGCCGTACATCACCGGCAAAAAGCGGTCGAGCTCGGGCGTGACGATGCGTGCATCCACCATCTCGAGCAGCGCCGCCAGCTTACTGTCGTCCTGGCTGGCGCGGTAGAGCGCCACGTGCATGTTGTGAACGGCCTCGTCGGTGAGCGCCAGCTCGCGGCAGGGGAAGATTTCGATGCTGTCCTCGTTGCCGATGGTCTGCCCCGTGGAACTCACCATGCGGCGGATGCGATCAATCTCGTCGCCAAAGAACTCAATGCGCACGGGTGCCTTCTCCTGCGCGGGGAACACCTCGACGGTATCACCGTGCACGCGGAACAGGCCGGGCGCGTCGGCGGCACCGGCATTGGTATAGCCCATGCCCACCAGGCGCTGCGGCACCTCATCGAAGGGAATCTCCTCGCCCACCGCAAAGGTTGTCGACTCCCAGTAGCGGCTCTCGACTGGCGGCACGCAACGCAGCAGCGCGCGGGCCGAGGCGACCATGATGCAGTTGTCGCCGCGCACGATGCGTCCCAGGGCCTCGCAGCGCTGCGCCACCACGGCATCGTCGGGCGCCTGCTCGCGCCACGGATAGTCCTTGCGCTCGGGAAAGCGGCACACGCGCGCCAGCCCCACATAGGCGGCAAGGCTGCGCGCAGCGCGATCGGCCGCATCCTCGCCGCTCACGATGTAGACCGTCGGGCGCGGACGGCGCGCAAACTGGGCGGCCGCCATAAGCGTACGGCCCGACTGCGACACGGCCAGCGTCACGTCCTCGCCGGCATCGAGTCCGGCCTCGACGGTCTGCAAGGCCTCGGCAGTGTAGAGCTGCGCGGCTATACGGTGAATGAGCATGCTGTTCCTCCGGCATCGCAACGCCAAAAGCCCGCCGGGGCAAGCTCGGCGGGTCGTACGTCAAAGATCATTGTTTGTCATGGTAGCGCATGGAGAGGACTCCTGCTCAAGGGCAAACCCGGCCCTGCAAAAAACGCCAGACGAAGATGCATTCCGCCCTACCCCGCTACGCGCACGCTGGGGCACAAATCTGCCAGCGGACACTCGTCGCACTTGGGTTTGCGGGCATCGCAGATCTCGCGACCGAAGGTGATCCACTGATGGTTGACCGACTCCCAATACTCGTGCGGCAAAATCTTGAGCAGATCCTGCTCGGTCTTGAGCGGCTCCTTGGCATGCGTCTTGGGACTCAGCATCAGGCGGTGCGCAATGCGGTTGACGTGCGTATCCACTGCGATGCCTTCCACGATGCCGTACCCCACGTTGAGTACGATGTTCGCCGTCTTGCGCCCCACGCCCGGCAGCTTTACAAGCTCCTTCATGTCGGCCGGTACCTCGCCGCCGTAGTCAGCAACGATCATCTGGGCGGCCTCCACGGCATGCTTGGCCTTACTCTTATAAAAGCCGAGTGACTTAATGGTGTCCGCCACGTCAGCCACGCTCGCCCCGGCCATGGCCTCGGGCGTGGGCCACTGGGCAAACAGCCGCGGCGTCACCTTGTTGACCTGCGCGTCGGTCGTTTGCGCCGAGAGTAGCACCGCGATCAGCAGGCGGAAGGGATTCTCGTGGTCCAAAAAGCACTCGACCGGGCCATAGCGACGGTTGAGGCGCTCACACACCTCGATGGCGCGCTCGCGCTTGGCGGCATTGGTCTCGCGTGGCATAACGACTCCTCGGCTCAACGGCACAATAAACTTATGGGCACAATTGTCCCACGTCCGAGACGCTTACGCCTCCAAGAATGCGCCGGTCTGACGGCTCCACAGACTCGCGTACTCGCCACCCGCCTCGACGAGCCGCGCATGCGTGCCGTCCTCGACAATCTCACCATCGGCCAACACCACAATGCGGTCGAGCGCCGCCACGGTGGACAGGCGATGCGCCACCACAATGGAGGTACGTCCATGCATCAGGTTTTCGAGCGCCTCCTGCACCAGCGCCTCGGACTCGCTGTCGAGGGCAGAGGTCGCCTCGTCGAGCACCAGAATCGGCGCGTCGGTGAGGATGGCACGGGCGATGGCCACGCGCTGGCGCTGACCACCCGAAAGCTTAACGCCGCGCTCGCCCACCATGGTGTCAAAGCCATGGGGCAGGCGATCGATAAACTCAGTCGCATTGGCCAGGCGCGCGGCCTCGCGAATCTGCTCGTCGGTGGCGTCGGGGCGGCCGTAGGCGATATTCTCGCGAATGGAGCGGTGGAACAGCAGCGCCTCCTGCGGCACGTAGGCAACCTGGCGGCGCAGGCTCTGCTGCGTGCAGTGCGAGACATCCTGACCGTCCACGAGCACGCGGCCGCCCTGAACATCGTCCAGACGCAGCAGCAGCTTGGTGAGCGTCGTCTTACCCGAGCCCGATTTGCCCACCAGGCCCACGCGCTGGCCCGCCGCCACATGAAGTGTCAGGTCATCGAACACGTTCTCGCCCGCCGCAGCGTCACGGTACGCAAAGCTCAGGTGCTCAAAATCAATCGCGCCCTCGGTTACTTTGAGCTCAGGGGCGTCCGGGTCGTCTGCCACCAAACGTGGCTCGTCCAGCACGCGCGTCATCTCGGCCGCATCGCCCAGCGCGCGGTTGATGCGCTGCATCATGGAACTCACGTAGTTCAGGCGCATGGTGAGGTTATAGGTGTAGGTAAAAATCATGACGAGCGAGCCGGCCGAGATGCCAAACCACGCGTTGCCGCCCGCCACGAACGCACTCACCACGGCCATGGTGATGACGATAAGGCCCGAGGTCGTAAAGTTGCGCTGCATCATGGCGTGCATCGAGACCGTCTCGGCGTCGCGCGCGGCACGATCGGCGGCGTCGAACAGATCGCGTTCGAAGTCCTCGCGTCCGCAGGTCTTGACGGCCAAGATGTTCGTGACCGCGTCGGAGAGCACGCCCGAGAGCTTGTTCTGTGCGGCGGACGTCGCGGCCGAAAGCGGCATGATGCGCTTGTACATAAGCCAGACAAACGCGATGTAGACGACCATGATGCCCACCAGGATCACGGTAAACGTCGGTACCACCGGGGCGAGTGCGGCCACGGTGCAGATGACCGAGGTGATGGTGGGGATGAGCGAATACACCGTCACGTCGACCAGACCCGTGTAGCCGCTCATAAAACGGCTTGTCTGGCTCACAAGCGATCCGCCAAAGCGGCTGGTATGGAATGTCATGGATTGGTTGGAGAGCGTGTCGAAGCACAGGCGCGCCAGGTGGTAGTTGCCTGCGATCTCGAGCTTGTAGACGGTGTAGTCCTGCAGCTTGGAGAGGATCTGACCCACCAGGTTAACGAGTACGAGCGCCAGGATATAGGGGCCGAAGACCTCGAATACTTGATCGCCCGCCACGGGGCCGGCCTGGACGCGGTCGACGATGAGGGCCATCACGTAGGTGTTGGCAAACGTGAGCAAAAAGATGTAGCCCGCCGACGAGAGCACCGAGAGAAAGACAATCAGCGGCTGCGTGCGCGTGACACCCCAAAACCGCTGCAACGTGCGGCGCACGGTGGAGCGGCTGAGCGGGCTGGTGCTTCTCTGAGACATGGGCTTCCTTTCGCATCTGATAGGGCGAAACGCCATTGTTGCACATTGAAGCGCACTTCAGGCAAGCGCGATGCGAAAAGCGCCCGCGCCGTGCTTGCGCAGGCGCCCCGCCGTCAGATGCAGCTAGTCCTCGTCTTTTTGGTCTGCGGGCAGGTCTGCGGACTCCAAGCCCAAAATCGCGTCGGCCTCCCGCGCGTCTTCCAGCGCGTCGATGTCCTTGAGTTTGCGCTCCATGACGTTGGTGCGCGTGGTAATGATGCCCTCGACCGTTTTGCCCGCGGTCTCGATCTGCTGCTGGGCGCGGCGCAGCGCCGCCTGATAACGCGGCAGCTCGGCCTTGACGGCGGAGAGCACGCGCAGTACGTCGTCGGTACGTTTTTGCAGCCTAAACGTCTGGTAGCTCATCTGCAGGCTGTTGAGAATGGCGGCCATGGTGCTGGGGCCGGCAACGTTGACGTGATAGTCGCGGCCCAGGGTCTCGATAAGCCCGGGGCGACTGACGACCTCGGCATACAGGCCCTCAAACGGCACGAACATAATGCCAAAGTTGGTGGTCGCGGGTACGCTCAGGTACTTTTCGCAGATGTCCTTTGCCTCGCGCTTCACCATCATATCGAGCGCCTTGCGCGCAGCGGCAACGGCCTCCGCGTCGCCCGACTCCTGCGCGTCGAGCAGGTGCTCGTACGCGTCGCCCGGAAACTTGGAGTCAATCGGCAACAGCACGGGGTCGCCCTCGTCCACCGGCAGCTTGACGGCAAACTCAACGCGTTCCGAGGCGCCGGGCTTGGTGGCGACGTTTTCCAGATACTGGTCGGGCGTGAGGATGTCCGCCAGGATCGCGCCCAGCTGCACCTCGCCCAAAATGCCACGCGCTTTGACGTTGCCCAGCACGCGCTTAAGGTCGCCCACGCCGGTGGCGATAGACTGCATGTCGCCCAGGCCCTTGTACACGGCCTCGAGCTGGTCGCTCACCTGCTTAAACGATGCCGACAGGCGATCGTTGAGCGTACGGGAGAGCTTCTCGTCCACCGTCGCACGCATCTGATCGAGCTGCACGTTGTTGTCTTTGCGGATGGCGCCCAACTGGGCATCGACCGTCTCGCGCACCTTGTCCAGGCGGTGCTCGATGCCTTCGCGGTTGGCGCCAAGCTGTTGGGCCGTCTCGCGGCGCAGGTCATCCATACGGTCACCCGCCTGCGAGAACTCGCGCGCAATGGTCAGGTAGCGCTGCTGCTCTACGGCGGCGTCGGTCGTCTGCTGCTGCGCGATGGCATTGGCCGTGCGGCGGGTTTCGGCCAACGCGACGTTCAGGGTGTCGAGCGTGCTGTTGGCCTGCTCGAGCGCTGCCAGCGTTTCCGCGCTACTGTCGCCACGCTCCCGCAACTCGGCACGCAGGCTCTTGAGCTGGAGGGCGCAAGCCACAGCAACCCCCACCGCCACCAAGGCGATCACAACAAGCACAATATCAATAGCAGACATAAACTCCGCCCAACAAACCCAATCGAGCACCAATCAAAACCGCGATCAATCTTACCCCGCCACACGCACCGGGCGGCCGGCCCCTTCTTGGGTGCCCCTCTCCTCCGCATATTCCATAATGCGACGCGCCGTCTCCCTGCTCACCTTTGAGTCATCGCCGGCCAAGTATGCGTATACGTTTCCTTTATTCAGGTGCAGAGCACGGCAGAGGCCATAGCGCGTTACGCCCGATTCCTCCAATGCTTCCAGTATTCTTTTTCGCATCAGGGCGTTGATCCTTCTGTTCGCCACCGGCTTTTCCTTCACCGCTCTATACGCACGCCAAACGTTGGCATAACGATTAGGAAGCTCACTTTTGGCGCATAAAGATATTATGTTACCCGCTTGACCGTACAAGGACAAAACGTCTCGGTAATCCTCTTCCATCCACGAGCCCTCGGATAAACCCAGAACGTATTCGGCTTTTCCTTGCGCCAAAGCAAGCAAAAACAGAGGCTCCGCCACGCGCGGCGCAACCGTCGTCGCCTGCTCAACCAGCTTTCTAAAACTCAGTGACTGCTGTCCGGATAGCTCTCGGCAATAGCCTTTTAAGAATCCCTCAAAGGTCAGATTCAACCGCGCACCTCCGTTCATTTGCTATTATTATTTATCTTCAATAATACTATTTAGTCGCACGACATGACCCGCAAGATGCAAGGATTCCACTCGTGGCGATAATCCTTGCATCCAAGAAGACCAATGGTGGCGAACGTCAGTCTTCCCAACCGACCTGGATGGTTGTTATGACGTCACCTAGGCGCTGGCCGAGGGCTGACAGATGTTGGAGCACCTCGTTGGGCGATGCGCCGTTGAGGATGCACGTGAGGGCATACGACGCCAGAAAGATGGCCGCAAGCCCCAGCGGGATGAGCACGATCATCGCCAAGGTGCGCAGGCGCTGGCCCACGCGGCGACGGCGCGCACGACGCTTGTCGAACGCGAGCTCCTGCGCATATGAATCTTGCTGTACGGAATAGGCCTCTGGTGCCGATTCATACCCGGGCACAGCTGCAGGTACAGCAGCGGGCACGACATTTTGCGCAAAGGGCTGGGCTGCCGCCCCTTGCATTTGCATCTCCATGAGTCGTTGCTGCTGACGCAGCATGCGCTCAGCTTGTTGCTGCGGAGTCTCAAGAAACAGATCCATGCTGGCCTCCAAAATCGGAGCATTCGACGCTTACGACCAGCATCCCGCACCGCCATGACCGCGACAACGCAATCGCCGGCAATAGCCACAAAGTTTCTTTTGCTCAAAAGCCGTCGAAAAGCTCAACAACTCCCCTACCAGCACTTTCTCTGAGCTTTTTTCGCCAGCAATCTTTTGGCCTTCCACCCTTACGCCAACTGACCAAAATCTAACCAAAAGCTTGACGAAAATTGTGAAGACAGGGACCCCACACAAAAACGTGCCGCCCCAAAAGGGGCGGCACACAAACTTAATCATCAGCTTTTCTACAGCGGGCAAGCGACGACCCAAGGCGGGCCGGGAGGGCCGGATTGCCTTCCCTCAACGCGACCCTGCGGAGCCGTGAGCGGGGAGGGAAGGTAATCCGGCCCTCCCGGCCGCGCTTCGCAGTCGGTGATAGCAGGCTACATGCCCGCAAGGCCCCGAGAGGCGGTGGCACACATAAACGCCAGGACTAGGATCACGAGTGAGCCCGCGATGTCGACCAGCACGCCCATTGCGCGACGCTCAAACAGCCAGCTCTCAAAGTGCGGGGCGACGTTGCGCCAAACACGCCACAGCAAGATGCCCATACCGATGACGCCCGGGATATTGAGCAGTAGGATCTCGGAGCACAAAAGACCGATCAGGTTGCCGGCGACAAAACCAGCGTCGCCCTCGCAGTATTTGCGGTAGACCATATACAGCATGTACGCTACAAACGGCTGTAAACACGCAGAAATAAACGTGACCACCATCGAGGGGTCCTGCGAAAAGACCTCGGTGAGTTTATCGACACTCGTGGCGTCCTTCGAAGCCAAGAACAAACCGATAACCACAAGGGGCACCACGCCCAAAATTACCTCGACCAGAGTAAACAACTTGGCAGTCAAATCCTCACTAGCCGAATTCAAATGAGGCGCCCACTCAGGATGAGCATGCGCACCGGCCTTCTTCTCCTTATCGGCACGGGCAACCTTACCGTCCTCATTAACCACGCGGTTAGGATCACGACGAGTCCCAGCAGCAGCCATCCGAGCCCGAGACTTCTTACCCATAAAGCACCCCACATCAGGCAGTAAATAAACAAAAACACTACCCAGTTTACCCCTAAGCGATGGTGCGGCCCCAACTGGCCCCCACACAAAACGTGCCGCCCCAAAACGGGGCGGCACACAAACTTAATTATCAGCTCTTCCGTAGCGAGCACGCAACGACCCGAAGCCGGGGCGCAGGGCGGGAGGCCGGATCGCCTTCCCTCCCCGCTCACGGCTCCGCAGGGTCGCGTTGAGGGAAGGCGATCCGGCCTCCCGCCCTGCGCCCCGCAGCAGCCAGCGTCACGCGCTAGTAGTTCACCACCTGCTCCTCAAAGTACGCCTTGGGGTGGTTGCACACCGGGCACACCTCAGGCGCCTCGGCACCCACATGCAGGTGCCCGCAGTTCAGGCACTTCCACACCTTTACGCCCTCACGCTCAAACACCTCGCCCGACTCGATGCGCTCGACGAGCTTGTTGTAGCGCTCCTCGTGGGCCTTCTCGACGGCGGCAACACCACGGAGCTTTGCGGCAATCTCGGCAAAGCCCTCTTCCTCGGCGGTCTTGGCAAACTCGTCGTACATCGTGGTCCACTCGTAGTTCTCACCCGCGGCGGCATCGCGCAGATTGTCCAGGGTATCGGGGACGGCGCCATCGTGCAGATACTTAAACCACAGTTTGGCGTGCTCGGACTCGTTGCCAGCCGTCTCGGCAAAGATGTTCGAGATCTGAACGTAGCCGTCCTTCTTTGCCTTGGAGGCATAGTAGCGATACTTGGTGTGTGCCTGGGACTCACCGGCAAAAGCGGTCTCGAGGTTCTTCTTGGTTTGGGAATTCTCAAAATCCATAGGTGTACTTCCCTTCAACGCATGCCACCCGTAGGCTTCGAGCGGCCTCGCCTTTAGGATGCCCTCATACCGGAAATCTAAACCTTACAATCCTGTTCTTCAGATTTGCACGGGCTAGATGCTCAGCCAGCGATCGCCCTCGGCTCGGCAAAAGCCCTCACGCTCCAGGTCGGCCAGAATGCCCGCGACAAGCTCGCGCTCGACCGGTCCACGCCCAGCCGCCGCTTCCATCTCGTTAACGCCCACCACGGCATCAGCAAGCGTAATCCCCGCCGGCTGGCCATCGCGCGCTGCCAGCAACATGCGCACGATATGCGCGCGCTTTTGGCGACGTGAGCCCTCAAACTTTGATTGACGGCTATAGCCCGCCGAGCGCCTGGACGGATTGGGCAACGTCTTTTTTAGATATGCGCCGTAATCTAGCAACGCGTAATACCACGCGCGCGGCGTATCGGCATCATCGAGCGGCGCGGCAAAGGGAGCGATCTCGTCGGTCGCCGCACCGGGGGCCGCCGGACAGGCCGCCTGAATCAGCGGCACCAGCTCGCGATCGGGAACAGCCGGTACATCGGGAAAGAAGTGATGCAGAAAGACCGTGCGCACGTTGGTCTCCAGATACACGCCCGGAAGATCAAACGCAAACGACCGGATACCTTGCGCCGTTGCCGGTCCAATACCAGGCAGAGCGACCAAGTCGCACGTCTCGTGCGGAAACTCCCCGCCCCAATCCTCTACGACCCGTTGAGCGGCCCCGTGAAGCGCCAGAGCGCGTCGATTGTAGCCCATGCCCTGCCAAGCGTCCAAAACATCGGAAGGCGCGGCCTGGGCAAGCGCCTGCACGG